>CAVQVQ010000001.1:0-272455 GCA_963717235.1 uncultured Solirubrobacterales bacterium
TACGGGATCAGTAGAAGACCGAGGCCTGCCGGGTCGCCGTCCACCCCCTCGCCTGTCATGCTTCCGTTCTCGGCGATGCCCGGGTTGTAGTGACGGCGCGGCGCGATCAGGCTACGGTGGCAGTCGCATGACCTTCGAGATCATCTTTCTGGCAGTCGTCAGCACGATCAGGCCGACCAGCCTTGCGGCGGTATACGCCATCCTCTCCAGCGGGCGCGCGCGCCGGTTGATGATCGTCTACACACTCTCCGGACTGGCCTTCACGGTCGGCTTCGGCCTGATGGTCGTCTGGGCCTTCAACGGGGTCGACCTCGGTACCGGCAGTGACCGGACCGAAGCCATCGCGGAGATCGTCGCCGGCGTGGTACTGCTGGCCTTCGCGGCCGCGACCCTCACCGGCCTGATCGGCGGGCCCCATTCAGAGGATGCTCCGAAACCGGGAGGACGCTGGGCCGAAAGCCTCGAACAGAGGTTGACCGTGAAGACGGTCGCCCTGGCCGGGCCGCTCACCCACGTTCCCGGCCTGTTCTACCTGGTCGCGCTGAACGTGATCGTGACCCACCGGGTCGGAGTCCTGGTCGGCCTGGGAGAGGTTCTGATCTACAACGCGATCTGGTTTGCGATACCGATCGGCGCCCTTGCGCTCTGTGTATTCGCCCCGGAACTGGCCCGCGACCGGGTCGGCTCGATCAACCGGTGGGCGAGGCGCCACGCCCACACGATCCTGGTTTCCGCCTCGACCACGATGGGAGCGCTGCTGCTACTGCGCGGACTGCTGGGGCTCTGATTCCTCAGGCGCCTGCCCCCGGACGCCCGGCATCTCCCGCTCGCGGTTGGCGGCGGTGATCATGTAGGCACCGAAGAAGGCGGCCACCAGTGCCAGCGCGGCGACCAGCACATGCCAGGCGGGACGGGTCAGGCTCTCCTGAAAAAGCAGTACGCCGAGGATGACGCTGATCGCCGGATTGGAGACCGCGACCGCGGCCATCGCCGGAGCGAACTGCCCGGTCGAAAGGGAGAGCTGCTGGACACCGAAAGCGACCAGGCCGATCCCCACGAGGGCGTAGGCCTCGGGGTGGGTGAGGACGTCGAGAATGCCGCCCGAGAGCTGATCGATCGTCGCCTTGGCGAAGGACGCAGAGAGCCCGAACAGCAGACCGGCCGAAACGCCGAACGTCGCCGCCTTCGCGGCGGGCGATGCTTTCGTGCCGTAGAAGACCAGCAGGGCCGCCGGGATCGAGACCGCGACGATCGCCGCCAGGTAGGCGAGCGCCGAGGCCGAGCTCACCCCGCTGTCGGGGTTGCCTACCAGTACGAACAGGATCAGCCCGACGATGATCACGAGCGCACCCAGGACCTGTCGCCGGACGACGAACTGCTGGGTGATCCAGTAGCCGAGGGGCAGGGCAAAGACGATGGTCATGACCAGCAGGGGCTGCACCACCACCAGCCTGCCTTCGCCCAGCGCGACCCCCTGGGCCGCATACCCGGCCAGGAGGGTCATGGTCCCGAGGAGCCACACCGGCACCATCAGCATCCGGAACAGGCTCGCCACCCCACTCACCCGCAGACCCCTCTCGGCAAGCTGGAACTGGCCCTTCTGTTGGAGCGCTGCGGCGAGGGCAAAGCAGAAGGCTGCCAGCAGCGCGAAAGTTGCGGCCATCAGCCGACTATCCTTCTCCGACCCATGACCTGAAACTACCGGTCGATCCGGTCGACCGCCGCTACTTCTGGCCGTGCTGGTCGAGCACGGTGCTGTCCGGGCGCTCCGCCTCGGGCTGATCCCGATCGGAAACGTCCAGCTCGGGATCCTGCGAGGTCGGGCCGGGGTGCTCGTTGATGCCGCTGCCTTTGCGGGTCTTCAGACCGTAGGCCACGGCCAGGATGGTCACGATGAAGACGGCGACGACGATGAACATTGTCGGCTCGATCTCCACGCTCACCGTCCGGCCGGGGGTTTCGGAGTCCGCTTCGGGGTCCGCTTGCCGGTCATGGTCCTTTCATACCCCTCGAGAGGAACTCCAAACCCGGCGGTACCGAGCCGGGGTCCTGCCACCGGGGCAGCAGCCGGGCCGGCCTTCACCAGCCGGTGCGCTCGTCGGCTGCTTTCTCCAGCCTGGCCCGGAGTTCTGCAGGCTCTCCCCTGAGCGGCTCGAGGTGCCCGGGGGCGATCACCGCCGGCTCCAGGGCCGCAAGCTTGCGGACGCTGGCCAGGGTCTGCTCAGGGTCCTTGTCGAAGACCGGATGAGGCGGGTAGATGCCGGGGTGGTGACCGAGCGGACGCATCGAATCGGTCATATAGACGGTGTCGCTGGAGATGCAGAGCCGATCGCTCTCACGCCACAAACCGATCTGTCCGGGCGCGTGGCCGGGGAAGTGGACGACCTCGAAGCCGGCAATCCGCTCGCCCTCGGCGAGGGTGCCGGCGATCTTCACCGGGCCCGCGTCCCAGATCGGGTAGGTCGCCCGGTAGAGCCAGCGGGAGTAGAAGACGGGGACCTCACCGAGCGGCTGGTAGTGGACCCCGCCGTCGCCCTCAGCGTCGGCCACCTCGTCCGGGTGGCAGTAGACCGGCACCCCCAGCTTCGCGGCCGAGCCCCGGTGGTCGACGTGGCTGTGGCCCAGGACCACCCTGGTGAGGCCACCGAGCTCCGCCGCCGCCTTGCGGATCCCGCCGGCCATCATCCTGGTCCCCGAGTCGAATGCGAAGACGCCGGGGCGGTCTTCCTCGGCCACCAGGTACACGTTCATGCCCTGCCGGATGTCGCCGGCGTGCCGCCACACCCCCTCGGCGATCTGCTCGGTCTTTGCGGCCAGCGGATTGAAGCGGTCTGTATTCACCCCCCGAACATATCGGCGCGCCGCGGAGCCTCCGGCGTCAGAGGCCCATGCCGCGGCCGATCAGCTCCTTCATGATCTCGGTGGTACCGCCGTAGATGCGCATGATGCGGGCGTCCACCCAGGCCGAAGAGATCGCGTATTCCTCGGTATAGCCGTATCCGCCGTGGAGCTGGAGACAGCTGTCTGTGACCCGTCCGAGCAGCTCCGTGGTCCACCACTTCGACATCGCCGCCTCTTCGATCGACAGCTCATCAGCACAGTGTTTGGCGATGCACTGGTCGACGAAGGCGCGGCCGATGGCCAGCTCCGTCTTCATCTCGGCCATGGCGAAGCGCGAGTTCTGGAAGCTCCCGACCGGTCTGCCGAAGGCGGTCCTCTCCTTCACGTACTCGAGCGTGATCTCGAAGGCCGCCTCGGCCGCCGCAAGCGCGCCGACCGCGATGATCAGGCGCTCGGGGACCAGCTTCTCCATCAGCTGCACGAAGCCGGTGCCCTCTGCCCCGAGCAGGTTCCCGGCCGGGACCCGGACGTCATCGAAGAAGAGCTCGGCGGTATCGGAGGCATGCTGCCCCAGCTTGTTGATCTGGTTGCCGCTGGCATAGCCGTCGGAATCGGCCTCGACCACCAGCAGGGAGATGCCGGCATGGCCGGCCTCCGGGTCCGTCTTGGCGACGACGATGACCAGGTCGGCATGGTGGCCGTTGGTGATGAAGGTCTTCTGGCCGTTCAGCACATAGAAGTCGCCTTCACGCCGGGCCCTGGTCTGCACCGCCGCGAGGTCCGACCCGGTACCGGGCTCGGTCATCGCGACCGCCATCACCGTCTCTCCGCTGGCGATGCCGGGCAGCCAGCGCGCCTTCTGTTCTTCGTTGGCGGTGGTCAGCAGGTACGGAAGGCAGATATCCGTGGTCAGCATCGGCCCGCCGAAGGCGGCACCGACCCCCGCCCGGATCGCCTCCTCGGTGAGGACGACGTTGAAGCGCCAGTCTTCGACCCCGGCGCCGCCGTACTGCTCGGGAATCGCCATGCCCATGAAGCCGTGCTCGGCCGCCTTTACGAACAGGTCGCGGGAAACCATGCCGTCGGCCTCCCACTGGTCGAAGTGCGGGCTGACCTCGGCCGCGAGGAAGGAACGGAAGCTCTCGCGATAGTCCTCCTGCTCGTCGTCGAAGATCGCCCGTCGCGGCATCGGCTTGAGTGCCGTCGGCGCGCTCATGAAGGCCGCCCGTAGACGGTGACCACGGCGGCTCCGCCGAGACCGATGTTGTGCTGGAGCGCGAAGCCCGGGTCGTCCACCTGACGGTCCTCGGCCTGGCCACGAAGCTGCCAGGTCAGCTCCGACGCCTGGGCCAGCCCGGTCGCCCCGAGCGGATGGCCCTTCGAGATCAGGCCACCCGAGGGGTTGACCACCGGCCCGTCACCGCCGTACGTGGTGGCTTCGGCCTCGACCAGCTTGTGGCCCTCGCCTTCGGCCGCGAGCCCGAGCGCTTCGTAGGTGATCAGTTCGTTGGCGCTGAAGCAGTCATGGAGTTCGATCACGTCGATTTCGGAGATGTCGCGCCCCGCTTCTTCGAGGGCCTGACGGGCGGCAACCCGGCTCATGTCGGCGCCGACCACGTTGATCGAAGACTCGCTGTCGAAAGTGCTGGTCATGTCGGTGACCATCGCCTGTCCGAGGATCTCGATCGCCTGGTCCCAGAGGTCGTGCTCTTCCACGAAGGCCTCCGAGGCGATGATCGCCGCGGCGCTTCCGTCGCTGGTCGGCGAGCACTGCAGTTTGGTCAGCGGCGAGTAGATCTCACGGGCCTCCTTGATCTCGTCGAGCGAGTACTCGGTCTGGAACTGGGCGTAAGGGTTGTTCTTCGAGTGGCTGTGGTTCTTCCAGCCGATCCAGGCAAAGTGTTCCGGCTTCGATCCGTACTTCTCCATGTGCTCACGACCGGCCGCGCCGAACATCTGCGGCGCCGGCGGCGCGTCCTCCCAGGGCCGCAGGTCGATCAGGGCCTTGACGTGGTTGTCCATCGGGTTCGTGCGGTCGAGGAACTTCACTCCGAGCGAGCCGAGTTCCATCTTCTCGAAGCCGAGGGCCAGTGTGCAGTCCGCGAGGCCGCCCTTCACCGCCTGCCGGGCGAGATAGAGCGCTGTCGAACCGGTCGAGCAGTTGTTGTTCACGTTGACCACCGGGATACCGGTCAGCCCGAGGCCGTAGACCGCCCGCTGCCCCGCGGTCGAGTCGCCGTAGCAGTAGCCGACGAAGGCCTGCTCGACATCCGAGTAGGCGATGCCGGAGTCAGCGATCGCCTTCTCCCCCGCCTCCTTCGCCCAGTCGGGGTAGTCGCCCTCCTTGCTCCCGGGCTTCTCGAACTTGGTCATTCCGACTCCAACTACGAATGTGCGGTTCATGCGCTACATTCTGCCCTAGCCGGACATCCGGCAACCGGCCCGCCCACCGGCCCCCGGGCAGGCCGAGAGCCCCAGCGGTCCCGCTCGCCCTCCGGGCACAGGAACGTCCGATCGGGAAAAGGCCTGACGGCCGTCAGGCCCGATCTCCGAAGACACCGCCCGGGAGGACACCGGTCGGGCCCTTGACCACAAAGACCCCCTGGCGAGAGGGGGCGGTGTGTCGACCTTGCGGTCATAGCGGGGGCCCGCTTCGTTTCTCAGGGGGACGCCCGGATACTGGAGCAGGTGGATGCCTGATCCGAGTCCGCCACCCTGCGGATCCGGCAGGCCAGGCGATCCGGATCCTGCACCAGGTACCCACTGACGGGTCATCCACGCCTGCTCCATAATGCTCTGGCCCCCGGCCGCGCAACTAGAAGGCCGCCCCTTGCTCCAATCCAGAAATGAACGGTCAGATGAATAAGAAACTTCTCTCCCTCGCAGCGCTGATCTCAGTTGCCGCCTTGTTCGCCATCGGTTGCGGTGGCGATGATGGCTCCTCCTCCGACGAGCCGGCACCGACCGAAGCCGCACCAACCAGAGCGGCTTACATCGCCGAGGCTGATGCCATCTGCACCGCCGGCGAGGCCGAGATGGCCGCGATCGACGAGAACCTCCCCGATGACCTCGATCCAGCCGAAGCTCGGGTCGCGGCAGCTGAAGAAGCGCTCGCGGTCTTGCGCGACAGAGTCGAGCAGCTTCGCACGCTGACCCCTCCTGAGGGTGACGAAGAAGAGGTTGCGGCAATCTTCGACGCATACGACGAGTTCGTCGAGCTAGGGGAAGAAGATCCGGGCTTTACCGACGTGAACGCCGCTGAAGATGCCCAAGCGAAGATACGCACCCTTGCCTCTGATTACGGCTTCAAGGCGTGCGCACGCTGATTCTCAGGATCGCCTGACCAGCACGCCCGACCGGATAATCCAACAAGACCGAAGGGCGCGTAGAGATCTCGGCGACGGTCTCGGAGGAGGTCGCAAAGGCTCTTAACACCAAAGACCCTCTGGCGAGAGAGGGTCTGGCGGTGGTCCCGAAGGACATAGCGGGGGCCGGATTCGAACCGGCGACCTTCGGGTTATGAGCCCGACGAGCTACCTGACTGCTCCACCCCGCGGCGGACCCGCAATTCTAGCACTCGTCCCCTGGAATGCCGATCGCAGCGGCGCAGCTGCAGGGATCTGGCCGCTGGATGGAGTCGATCGTGCCCGGATAGCGGGTACTACCGTGAACGGTGGCGCTCAGGCCGGGGCCGGGGTCGCGGCTGGGCGATCCGGTCAGCGCTGAGCGGTCGGGCGGATCAGGATCTCGTTGACCGACATGTGGGCCGGGCGGGTGACGGCGTACTCGATCGCACCGGCGATGTCTACGGCCTCGAGCGTCTTGATGTCGTCGAAGCGTTCACGGACCGAATCGCGGATCTCCGGCCTGAGGTGGTCGACCAGTTCGGTCGAGACCGCGCCCGGCTCGATGATCGTGATGCGTACTCCTTTGCGGCTGAGTTCCTGGCGCATCGACTCGCTGACCGCCCCGACCCCGAACTTGGTCAGGTTGTAGACGCCGGCTCCGGCCGAAGCCACCCGGCCGGCGACCGAGCTGATGTTGACGATGTCGCTCACCCCCCGGGGCGCGTCTTCGACCGCTTCGAGCAGGTGCGGGGTCGCGGCGTGGGTCATGTAGAGCAGCCCCTTGAGGTTGATGTCGATCATCCGGTCCCATTCCTCGGTGGGGGCGTCCGCCATCGGGCCCAGCAACATCACGCCTGCGTTGTTGACCAGGACGTCGAGTCGGCCGAAATCGCCGACGGTGCGCTCGACCGCGGCGATCGCCTGCTGCTGGTCGGTGATGTCAGCCTCGATTGCCAGGGCGGTGTGACCGTGACCGGCGATCTCGGAGGCGAGCTTCTCCAGACGCTCGGCCCTGCGTGCGACCAGGGCGACCTTCGCACCCTGTGCCGCGAGGGTGCGGGCGGTCGCCTCGCCGATACCGCTGCTGGCACCGGTGACCAGGACGACTGAACCGTTCAATGCTTCTGACACTTGCGAGCTCCTCGGGTTGCTGGGCCGCAAACCTATCGCTGCGCGCCCAGCGACTACTCTTGCACCTTGTCCGCCACCCCTCAACAGAACGAACCCGTCCGGCCCGAGGGCGAGCGGGTCGCGGTCATAGACATCGGCACCAACTCGACCCGCCTGCTGGTCGCCGACGTGACCGGGACCAGCGTGAGAGAAGTGGACCGCCGCACCACCGTCACCCGACTCGGAAGGGGCGTCGACCACTCCGGGATGCTCTCGGCTGAGGCGATCGAGGCGGTCTGCGACACCGTGGCCGGCTACGTCGAGTTGATCGATGGACACGGCGCCAGGAAGACCTCGGTCATCGCCACCAGCGCCGTCCGGGACGCCGACAACGGTGACGCCTTCGTCGCCGAACTGCGTGAGCGTTTCGCCCTGTCGGCCCGGATCTTCGACGGTGACGCCGAGGCGCAGACGACCTACCTCGGCACCACGGCCGGGCGCACCGGTGACGAGGTGCTGCTGGTGGCCGACATCGGCGGCGGATCGACCGAACTGATCGTCGGCCGGGGCAGGGAGGCCGTCTTTCACCGCTCACTTCAGGCGGGCGTCGTGCGTCACACCGAACGCATGCTGACCAGCGACCCGCCTTCGGCCTCCGAGCTCGAGCGACTTGCTGACGACGTCGACAGGTTGATCGCCGGCTCACTGGCCGACCAGGAGCTGCCACCGATCGAACACGCCGTGGCGGTGGCCGGCACCCCGGCCTCACTGGTGGCGATCGATCTCGGCCTGGAGCCCTACGACCCGGGTGCGGTCGAGGGCCACGTCCTCGACCTGCCGACGATCCAGCACTGGCTCTCCCGGCTCTCGGCGATGCCGCTCGCAGCCCGCCGGCAGGTCACCGGGCTCCACCCCGACCGGGCCGAGGCGATCGTCGCCGGGCTGGTCATCCTGATCGAGGTAATGCGGGCCTTCGACCTGACCGAGGTCGAGGTCTCCGAACACGACATCCTCTACGGCGGTGCGATCCGGGCCGCCGCGGAGTCAACCGCGACCTGAGGCCGGCGGGGCCTCGAGGGCGCCCGCTCAGCCGACGGTCGTATTGGCCGGCAGGTGGCGCTCGGCGGTCTCGACCACCGGGGCCCAGACCCGGACCGGCTCCGGCTTGCCGCGAAGCGTGATCAGCCCCCGGCCGGCCAGTTCGATCGCTTCGCCCACCGCCCGCCGGGTCTGATCCGTGATCAGGATCTCGTCGTCGAGGTCGCGCGTCGCCTTCTCGACCCGCGAGGCGACGTTGACCGCGTCACCGATGACCGAGTAGTCGAGTCTGCCGGCGCCGCCGATCGAACCGGCGACGACGCTTCCCGAGTTGACCCCGATCCCGATGCTGAGCAGCCCGTCATTCGTATGGTTGACCCGCTGTGCCATCGCGATCGCGCAGCGGACCGCCCGCTCGGCATGGTCGGAATACGGCTCCGGGGCTCCGAATACGGCGAGCAGGCCGTCCCCGATGAACTTGTTCACGTGGCCACCGTGGCCGGCGATTATCGGGACCACGGCCTCGAAGAGCTGGTTCAGCCTGGTCACCACCTCGGATGCGTCGGAAGAAGCCGAGAAGGAGGTGAAGTCCCGAACGTCGCAGAAGAGCAGGGAGACTTCCATCTCGGCTCCGGCCGCACCGGGCTCGGCGCTGAGGATGTGGTCAGCCACGTTGCGGTCCAGATAGGTACCGAAGGCAGCCCGGATCCGCTCGCGCTCGGCGAGGCCCTTCGACATCTGGTTGAAGGCGGCCGAGAGGTTTCCGATCTCGTCCGGCGTGGTCACCGGGACCGTGATGCCGAACCTGCCTTCGCGGACCGCCTCGATGCCTTCTTCTATGTCGTTGATCGGCCTGATCACGGAGCCGGCGAGCATGAAGGTCAGGACCAGGCTGACCGCCACGGCGACGCCGATCGCGATCAGCACGTCGACGCCGAGACCGGCTCCGCCGCCTCCGCTGCCGGAGAGCGCCGCGGCGGTCAGCCCGGCGATCACGTTGATCAACGGAAGCGAGGCCATCAGCTTGACCCTCAGGGGCAGGACCTTGATCTCGGAACGCGCCCACGGGGCATGCTGCCGGTTGATGTCCTTGAGCACCGGCCGCATGCCACTCTCCATGCCGAAGTAGTGAAGAACACCTCCGTAACCGATCGCGATCAGCGATCCGGCCATCAACGGGATCGCCGACAGCGGATTGAAGTCGAAGACGATGATCGATCCGACGACCCCGGGGATCGCTACGAAGACCACGGGCCAGATCATCTCCCTGACGGCGACCGCAAAAGGAACGCCGACCGCCGCCTCCCACGCCCTGGTAGCCAGGACGGGGTTGTCACGCCTTTCGGAACTGGCGATCCAGCGGCCGATAGGTCGCATGAAGAGCGAGGCACGAACCAGGCTGATCCCTATCACCAGAGCTGTGAGGGCGAGAACCGCCGAGGCGAGCTCGACGTACTCGCCGATCGGTTCGTCGTAGTAGAGGCTGAAGACTCCGAGGGTGCCGAAAGCGATCAGCCAGGCGGACTGCAGTTCTGCGGCGACGAAGAGCGTCGGGTAGCGCGGACCCGCTTTCTCATAGGCCCATGTGAGCAGTCGCTGGACCGCTACTCCCCGCCGCCCATCAGGCGCCGCTTCTCTTCCGCGAACTCTTCTTCGGTCAGGATCCCGCGGTCCCGCATCCCGGCCAGTCGCTCGAGCCGGTCCCACTTCGAATCCTCGGAATCGGTCTCTCCCGCAGCCGACAGGACCTCGGTCTGCGCCTGGGTGGGAAGCTGGGCAGTGTCGGCCTCGGGCGGCCCCGGCGCCGCGCCGGGACCCGCGGAGCCTTCCGCGTCCTTGCCTCCTCGACCGGGCAGGCTGGTCGGCCGCTTCGCCCAGATTGCATCCGCCTTCTCACGCAGGCGACCCCCGAGGTCCTCGAAGCCCCCTTGACCGGCGTCGGGGTAGGCCTCGACCAGACGCTGACGGAAGAGGTAGGCCGCGACGCCGGCCATGCTCACGATGGTCAGCCGGACGAGGAAGCCGCGCTGGTCGCCGGCCCCCATCAGCAGGAAGATGAACGCGACCAGTCCGAGTAGGGCAAACGTGGCGCCCGGGTAACGGCCGAACGGGACCGCGAGGAAAGAGCGGGCCGACTCACCCGACTTGGTCGGAGAGACCAGCCAGGCCAGGGGGATCAGCAGCAACGCTCCCCAGATCACGTTCATGGCGATCGATCTGAGCAGGCCGGTGGCGATCCCGTAGGCCGCGTCGGCGGCCGGCTGCACCTCTGGGGTGGCCAGCTCCGGCACGAGCAGTCCTCCGAGCACAGAGCGGAGTATCAGCACGATCACCGCGCCGATGATCAGGGCGCCGGCGATCCAGATCAGGGTCAGCCAGCGATAGCCGGGCGAGAGATAGACGGCGAGTCCGATCAGCGCCAGGCCGAGCAAGGCGCTGATCAGCGCCGCGCCGTGAATCAGCGTCGCTGCTGTCTGGACTGAAGAAAGCTGGTCGGAATCGACGATCTCGACCTGACCAACCGAATCGGGGATGTTGTCCCGGGCCTGCTGGCCGAGCCCGACCTGGTCGGCTATCTCGACGATCAGTGGCTTGAGCTCGAGCGTGACCTGGCCGCCGCTGGTGCTGAGGACCGTGCCGTCGTCTTCGATCAGGGCCACGAGCGTCTCGTTTGCCGTGACGTTCGCCTGTTCCCAGAGGTTCTGGACCTGTGGGTTGTTGAGCGCCTGCTTGGCGCCCTGGTCGGCAACCTGGCGCAGACCGCCGGCCGCCACGCCCGAGAGCGACCCGAGGTCGCCCGGGAGGATTTCTTCGAGTTCAGCCTCGACGTCCACGTTGGCGTAGAGCTCGTCGACCGCGAAAGCGGCAACCTGCTCCTGGATCGCCGGGTCCTGGAGCATCTCCAGGGAGGTCTGGCCCCACTCCTGGGAGTCAAATATCTGACGGTCGACCCAGGTCGAAAGGATCGCAAGCACGGTCAGGAAGCCGACGAGGATCGTCAAGAAACGGACCCAGCCTTTGTGCGGTCTGTCAGATGTCACAGGTTCCCCCGTCTGGTTCGTGGATGAAAGCTCCTCCGGGAGCGCCGGGCCCAAGAATACCCGGAGCGGGATTCGAACCCGCACGCCCCCTGAAGGGCAGCGGCTTTTAAGGCCGCGGCGTCTACCGTTCCGCCATCCGGGCAACCGGATAGTAAAGGTGAGACCCATATTCGTCAGGATTCTTCTTTAGAGAGCGCTACATATGCGTTGCTACGGTGTTATCAGTGTCAAGCCGGGTCAGTCCTCCGGCCTACCAGTCCCAAGGAGAACCGTGGAAGCTTCAACTCTCAGCCATGCCGCACGTCGGGGTCTACTCACGCGTAAGTCTCCCCTGCTCAAGCTGAAGGGAGACGAACAGCTTGTCGCGCTCGTCAGGAGCGGAAACTCCGGGGCCTTCGACATCATCGTCGACCGCTACCAGGCCCGGCTTCTCGGCTTCTGTCGCCAGATGATCGGATCGACCGAGGACGCCGAAGACGTCCTGCAGGAAGTCTTCGTGAACGCCTACAAGGCGATGATTGCCGACAACCGCGAGATCAACCTGCGCCCCTGGCTGTACCGCATCGCGCGCAACCGCTCGCTGAACCACCTTCGCAAGCCCAAGGCCGACGCCCAGGAATCGATGGACATGGTGCCGATGGTCGAGGCCGGCTCGACTGCCGAGAAGGTCCACAACCGTGAAGAGTTCCGTCAGCTGCTCAACGACGTGACCAAGCTGCCCGAGAGCCAGCGCGCCGCCCTGCTGCTCCGGGAGATCGACGCACTTTCCTACGAAGAGATCGCCGAAGCGATGGACGCGACCGTACCCTCGGTCAAGTCGTTGCTGGTCCGCGCCAGGATCTCTCTCGCAGAGGCGAGCCAGGCCCGCATGCTGACCTGTGGTGAAGTCCGGGTCGAACTAGCCGAAGCGGCCGAAGGGTTGACCAAGGCCAGCGGACCGGTTCGCCGGCACGTGCGCGACTGCGAGGAATGTGATTCTTTCCGCAAGCAGCTGCGTTCAGATTCGAAGGTTCTGGCGATGATCATGCCGGTCGGTCCGATCCTCGCCCTCAAGGCAGCGATCGCAGCCAAGATCGGCTTCGGCGGAGCAGGTGCCGGTGCCGGAGCAGGTGGAGCCGGAGCCACCGTCGGAGCAGGTGCCGCAGGCTCTGCCGCCGTCGGCACAGGAGCCGGTGCCGCGGGAGCCGCAGGTGCCGCGGGAGCTGCGGGAGCTGCGGGTGCCGCCGTCGGCGCCGCCGGAGCAGCCGCCGGTGCTGCGGGCGCCGCGTCCGGAATCGGTGCCGTGACGAGCGCGGTCGGCATCAAGGCGCTGGCCGGAGTGGTGACCGCCGCGGTCATCACCGCCGGGGCCGTGGAAGTCTCGAGCCAGGTTTCGACCAACACTGCCAATGAAGGTGTCGAAGCCCCCTCCAGGGTCATCGCCGCCGCTCCCCCGGTCAAGCAGGTCACCGAGCCCGCTCCGGCGACCGACGAAGCGGCCGAAACGGCGCTGGCGGTCAAGTCCGGTGCGGATTCGGAACCGCCGGTAGTGCCGGTCGCGCTTCCGGTTGAGACCGAGGAGATTCCGGCCGAGGAGCCCGCCGAGGCGCCGGTCGAGGAAACCGGAGGCAGAGAGCCGGATGAGGCAGACAGCGAGAAGCCTGACGACGGGCTCGACGGCAAGGTGGTCGACGTGCCCACCGAAGTGCCGCCGCCCGCAGCGGTCGACCCGCAGGTTCCGGTCGAAGGCAAGCCCTCGACCGTCGGCCAGACGATCAACAAGCCGGCTCCGCCGGCGACCACGCCGGCGGCACCGCTGCCCAGCACCCCCAGCCCGGCCCCGAATCCCGGCGCCGCGCCTCAGGCACCGGCCGCCGACAGCGAGACCGCCGCCCCCGGCACCCCCCAGGAGTAGGCGGGCTGCCAACAGCCGGAGCCGGGGCGACCACCTTGCCGCCGGCCGGTTCTTCGGCGAACCCCTAGAGGGTCACGCCGGTACCCGGCTCGAGGATCACCGCTTCGATGCCCTTGGAGCTGAGGTCTTCGCTGAAGGCTTCGACGTCGGTTTCGATCGGCGGGAAGGTGTCGTAGTGGATCGGCATCACTTGACGCGCACCGGTTAGCCCGGCCGCATAGGCGGCGTCTTCGCGGTCCATCGTGTAGTGGCCGCCGATCGGCAGCAGGGCCAGGTCGACGCCGTGGCGTTTGCCGATCAGCTCCATGTCCCCGAACAGACAGGTATCACCGGCGTCGTAGATGGTCATGCCGCCCAGCTCGATGATCAGACCTGCAGCCGATCCGAGAGCGGTGCCGTAGCCGGCGCTGAACGGGTGCTCTGCCGATCCGGGAGCCGTATTCGTATGCCAGGCCGGGACGAGCTTGATCGAGAGGCCGTCGAAGCGGACCGTCCCGCCGAGGTTCGGATCGGAGACGTTCTCCACCCCCTGTTCCTGGAGCCAGTTGGCCAGCTCGACCATCGCCACGACCTGGGCCCCGGTGCGCCCGGCGACTTCGACCGCGTCGGCAACGTGGTCCGCGTGCCCGTGAGTCAGGGCGATGTGGGTCGGCTCGACATCGGCGGCGCTCGCTTTGGCGACCGGACTGTTCGGCGCCAGGAACGGGTCGACCATCAACCTGATGTCGCCTTCGTGGAACTCGACGCAGGAATGACCGTGGTAGTGGATCTCCATTCTCAGACCTCTCCTTCTTCTTGGTTTTCAGCTTGATCTTCCAGGTCGGCTCGCAAGGCCCAGCCGACCGCGACTCCGACCATCATTCCGATGTGGGTCTCTTCGGTCAGCAGCGCCCGGATCGCCGTCAGGCGGGCGTCCTCGTCAGGGATGGTCGCCGCCTTGAGCGTCTCCGACTGATGCGACTCCCCGAACCAGCCGCCGGCCCCGAGGGCGCTGACCAGCACGCCCTGCAGGTCGGGGGCGACCGTGGCGACGACCCGCTCGGCTTCAGCGAAGCTCTCGCGGTCGGAGAGCCTCGCAACCGCCTGCTTGAGCTGTTCTTCGCTCCAGGATTCGCTCATGTCCGGGCCAGTGCTCTCGCGGCCACGACTCCGGCCAGGGCGCCGATCGCCCCACCGGTCAGGCCGGACCAGAAGTCTGCCGATTCGACGACCATCGGCAGCAGCAGGATCACCGCCGCGCAGATCAGCACGCCTATGCCGTCGACATCCTCCTCCAGCCGGGTTGCCTCACGCCGGCGGATCACGAACCAGGCGGCGATGGCGCCGAGTGCCATGCCGTTGCCGCCGGCGATCACGCCGAAGGTTCCGGTCTGTTCCTCGATCGCCCAGGCACCGGTGGTTCCCAGGGCACCGCAGGCGATCAGCAGGACCGCCGTCGGCAGGGATCCCAGGCGCCTTTCGAGTCCGGGCGCGAAGATCGCGAGGGCGAGTGCGACGGCGAACAGGTAGCCGACGCTGAGGTAGGCGAACTGGGCCGTCAGGAAACGCCAGGGACCCGAGTCGAACGGGACGACCACGGCCCCGAAGCCGGTCAGGTCACCGCCGCTTGCGATCCTCACGATCAGGGCCGCGGCGGGAATAAGGATCAGCGCGAAGGTCGCCACCGGGCGGCCCTCGAACCGGGCGCGTCGGCGCTCCTGGCGCTCCCGCCGGCGTTCCTGGCGGAGCTCACGCTTCGACTTGGTCGCCTCGAAACCTCCGTCCCGGCGCTCGAGCTTCGGGGCCCGTTTGCGGACCCTCGCGCCGCAGTACGGGCACTCGGTCACGTACGGGCTCACCTCTGCTCCGCAGGACTTGCAGACGACTCTGAGTTCGGTCTCGTTCATTGCGCGCTGCTGCGAGGATAACCACACCGACCGGGGGGCTTCTCCAGTGGCATACTGAGGGCACAGTCAAATATTTACCCGAGGAGGTCCGAGCAGTACATGGAAGCCCAAAGCCTGACCGAACAGAAGTCCCTGCTGGCCGACCTGGCCCCCGGGAAGCGTGCCCGCCTCCACCGCCTGCTCTACGAATTCGGCCCGGGCAACGGAACCCTGATGCTGCTTCCGATCGACCAGGGAATCGAGCACGGACCCCGTGACTTCTTCCCCAACCCCGCCTCGAAGGACCCCGACTACCAGTTCCGGCTTGCTGCCGAAGCCGGTTACTCGGCTCTGGCCTGCCAGATCGGCATGGCCGAGAAGTACTACCCCGACTACGCGGGCTCGGTGCCGCTGATCCTCAAGGTCAACGGCAAGACCGACATCCCGTCCTCGACGCATGCCTTCTCCGCCTGCAACGCCTCGGTGGAAGACGGAGTGCGGCTCGGCGCCGACGCGATCGGATACACGCTCTACGTCGGCTCGCCGCGCCAGGACGAAGACCTCGCCCAGCTCAAGCAGGTCCGCCAGGACTGCGACCGCTTCGGTATGCCGCTGGTCGTCTGGTCCTACCCGCGCGGCGAAGCGATCGACGCCAAGGGCGGTGCCACCTCCTTCTATGCGATCGACTACGCGGCCCGGATGGCGATGGAGATGGGCGCCGACGTGGTCAAGGTCAACTACCCGGTGATCAACCCCGAAAAGGACAAGGACGCCCAGCCCCCGTACAACGAGATGCAGGTGACCCAGGACGAAGCGATGCGGCAGTGCGTCGAGTCGGCCGGCCGGTCCCTGATCGTGCTCTCGGGTGGCTCCAAGGTCGACGACGAGACGGTACTCGGCCACGTCAAGTCGGTGATGGACGCCGGTGGATCGGGAGTGATCTTCGGACGGAACGTCTGGCAGCGCGAATGGAACGAAGCGCTCGAGATCATCGCCCAGATCAAGGAAACCCTTCTGGCGAACGTGAAGCGCACCCCCTAGGACCCTGAGGGTGTTCGGCGGCCCGTCACGCCCGGACGTCCCGAGAGGGGCGTTCGGGCTTGTCGTTTTTGTCCTCTGTCTGGTCGGGCTGCTGATGGTCTACCTGGCCGGCCGGGATCCGGACGAGCCTTCCGACGCCGACCGCTCGACGACCAGCGGCACGGCCGCCAGGCAGGTCACTGTCGAGGTCGACCGGGTCGTCGACGGCGATACCGCCAAGGTCTTCTACGAGGGCGAGAGCGAGTACGTGCGCTACATCGGCATCGACACTCCCGAGTCGGTCAAGCCGGACAGCCCGGTCGAATGCTTCGGAGAAGAGGCGAAGCAGGCCAACCAGCGGCTCCTGGCCGGAGGCGAGGTCCGGTTGGTGTTCGGCCCCGAGCTGCGCGACCGCTTCGACCGGCTGCTCGCATACGTCTATGTGAGCAATGTCATGCTGAACGCCGAGCTGCTCCGCGGCGGATATGCGGAAACCCTCACGATTCCCCCGAACGATGCGGAATCCGATCGTTTCGAGAGAATCGAAGAACAGGCGCGAGATAGCGGCCGGGGCCTCTGGGGCGCCTGCGTCTGACTTGCGGAATTGTCAGGGTTTGCTAACTTCAGGACACCCTGTTTCCGGATCTCAACCGGCGAGCGGGTCCCCTCTATGAGAATGCGACAGAGCCTCAACCAGTTTGAAAACGCCTTCGAGCAGCAGAAGGTGCTGGAGCAGCGTCGGCGTGAACAGCTCCGCCACCGCGCCGCCAATCGCTCGCGCCAGCGGCGCGTCTCGAAGAGTCAGCAGGAGGGCAAGGTCCGCTTCAGCGTGCTTGCCGTCTGCCTCACCGCCACGGTCGGAGTCGTGACCGTCGCGATGTTCGAGGCACTCACGCTGCTGATGACCTGAGTCCTCAGCTACCTACCCCCGGGCTGTTTCGCCCGGGACTGCCTGGGTCCCGTTGACCCTACTCTTCGTCTGACTCGGCGGAAACGACACCTGATCCGCGTTCGTCGATTACTTCCTTGCGGAAGACCTCGATCTCACGCGGCGCCGTGATACCCAGCCGGACCTTGTCGCCGGAGACTCCGAGGACCATTATCTCGACGTTCTCGCCGATGATGATGCTCTGTTCTCTCTTGCGGGTCAGAACCAACATCTTGGACTCCGTTCAGGATTCTGGTTTTCGGGGTATACCTAATACTAGGTAGACACTGTAGCCGGACCATATCGATCGGGCCGGTCTCATGACTAACCCTAACCCGTCGGTCGAGTCGGCTTTTCGGCCTAGCGACGCAGTCCTGTCGGTATGAATAAACTCGCCGCCTATGTCAAGACGCTCACTACGCCCCCAGCTCAACCAGATCCGCGCCTGGGTCAGGGAAGGCCGCACCGACGCCTGGATCGCCCACCAACTCGAGGTCAGCGCCTCTGAATTGAGGGAATTCCGCCGCCAGCACGATCTTTCGCCCGACGGCGACACCGACAACGGCACCGACGTCGACCTGCGCGACGAAATCGAAGCTGAGATCGAGGCAGCCGCTGCCGAGGAAGAAGCCCGCGCCAAGGAGGAGGCCGAGAAGGAGGCCGAAGAAGCTGCCGCCCGAGAAGCCGCAGGCGAATCCGGCTCCGACGAGGACTCCGATGAAGACGACTCGGACGAAGGCTCGGACGAGGACGAAGAATCAGACGGCGGCGAAGCCGAAGGTCGTCCGCGCCGGCGCCGGCGCCGGGGACGCCGTGGCGGAGGCCGCCGCGAGACCTCCGGAAACGAACTCGAAGGCACTTTCGACCACGGCGAGGAGGGCTACGGCCTGTGGCTGGACCCCGCCGTGCAGGACATCGCCGCCTACAAGGAGAGCTGGGCCGGCAAGCGGGACGTCACCGTGACGGTCGAAGCCGACCAGATCGTCATCCGCCGCAAGGACTGATCCCCGGCGGCAGTCCACCTGCCGATCGGGCGGGTTCAGGTGTCGAGTTGTATCCGGCGGCCGCCGCCGAAGTCCCCGGCAGCCTGAAGGTGGAGCCAGAAGGCGGCGTCGATCAGTTCCTGGAGGTCCGCCTGGGCCGGGTCGACCCCGGGGAGCTGCAGTACCCAGTCGGTTCCGGAGCCGTAGAGATCGGCCAGCTCGGCCGAGGTGAATGTCGCTCCGAGCCGCCGCCTCAGCTCGAGCCTCACCGGCACGGTGACCTGATCCGCCCGCAGCGTGCCTTCGCGCTCGAGTTCGCGCAGGCGCTCGATGCCGGATTCCCAGTTGAAGAGGGCGTTTTCGAGCGGGTAGCTCAACCGGCCACCAGACCTGGCGTGGACTCCGGCCCCGGGCCGGAGGGATCGCAGGCCGATGGATCGAGCCGGCCTTCGACTCTCCAGACCTCGACCGGCCCGGGGCCGACCACCCGGCTGAGCGAAGAATCGTCAGCGACCCAGTCGCGCTCCGGCGAGTAGATCGGCTCCCGTTCCCCGTTGAAGTTGAGGAACGGTGAAGTGACGAGGTAGTCCAGCCCGGCCTCGTTGACCGCCTCGCGGAACTCGGGACAGTTCCGGATCACCTCGAAGCCGCCGGCCGGCGCCTCCCTGCCGATGTAGGTGAGGCGGTTGGAGAGGTCTTCGCCGAAGAAGCCGTACTGCCTGAAGCCTGCCGTGGTGCCGGCGAGGCCGATCTCGGCGTCTTCGATACCGCCGGCCCAGCGATAGGGCTCGGCCAGCCCTGCCTCGGGCTCGAAGTCCGAGTAGCGGGAGTCGAAGTAGCCGTCGGCGAGCGGCCAGGCGACCAGCAGTCCGGCGGCGATCGCCGCTCCGGCCAGTCCGGCCAGCATCCGGTCGCGGCCGCGGGACAGCGAAAGCCTCCCCCCTCCGCCAGGCCGAGCCCCCCCTTGTAGTGCCAGATCAGGGCGGGCAGGACCACGACTGCCAGAGCGACCGCGATGCCGAACCAGCGGCCGGACTGCGACCAGAGCGCATCGCCCCGGCCGTCGACGAAGAAGAGCGCCAGCAGCAGTACGGCGAAGCCGAGCTGAGGCCGCGGGCGGGCGAACCAGGGCAGGAGCGGGATCAGCACCAGGGCCATCGACAGAGCCGGTACCAGGAAGCGCAGGTTGATCGAGAAGGCGTCCGGAGACCCCTCCGGCCCGGCCGCGCTGAGGGGGGTGAAGACGTAGGCGATGATCGCCAGCAGGGCGGCGAAACCGTGAGCCCGGGTCAGCCTTCCCGGACCGCGCCGGATCAGGGCCAGCAGGCCGAAGACCGCCACCGCCAGCAGGACCGGCCAGAGTTCACCGAAGCCGCGTTCCAGTCCGGGGAAGAAGTACTCGCTCCATATCTCGGAGTCGGTGATGTAGTGGAATACGTTGAAGTCTTCCCTGCCCTGCTGGAGGCGCTCCGGGCCTGGCAGGTTGATCGGCCCGAGGCTCTCCACCTGCGGTATCGGGTTGCCGGTCGCGAGCAGGTTCCGCAGGTACCAGAAGCCGCCGCCGACCAGCCCCGATCCGAACCAGACCGCGGCCGACCTGAGGCGGGTGCCCTGATGGACGGAGAACAGCACGGCAAAGGTCATCATCGCCACCGGGGCCAGGGCGGTCACCTTGGTGCCGACAGCGAGCCCGGCGGCCAGGCCGGCGGCGGCCATCGCCCATCCCGGCCCGAGGCGGCCCCGGGTGTCGGAGGGATCGGCACCCCGGTTGATCAGGATCGCCAGCGCCGAGAGCAGCAGGGCGATGCCGACGATGTCGTTCTTGGCCGTACCGGGCTCCCGCACAACGATCGTATGGGCGGCCAGCAGGATCGAGGCGGCGATCAGGGTCAGATGGGGCCTCGCGTAGGGGCGGCCGATGCACCAGGCGGCCAGCAGGGCCAGGGCCAGCCATCCCATGTTGGTCAGGACCGAGAAGAAGTCCCGGCCGCTCAGCGCCATGCCGGCTGCGTGGACGAGCTCCGAGTTCTGGGGGTAGAACCAGTTGGTGAAGACTGTCTCGGGCTTGTGGAAGCTGAGGGTCGAGCCGCTCTGGAAGAGGTCGGCCGAGAACGGCAGGTGGTACCAGACCGAGTCGAAGTTCGAGATGCCCGCATCGAGGCTGTAGGAAGTGAAGGCGGCCCACTGGGCGACCAGAACCGCGGTGGTCAGCAGGGCCAGCCAGAAGCCGTGTACGGCGACCGCAGGCCGCGGCGGCGTGGATACCTCGGCGTCTCCTTCGGGCGCCCCCGGATCGGTCGTGGGGTCGGGCCGGGGCGGGAGTCCCAGCCAGGCAGCGCCGGCGATCAGAAGGCTCCCGAGCACCAGGGCCCAGCCGCGGAAGAGGCCGACCACCCCCAGCAGTTCCCCCAGCACCACGAGCATGCCGATACCTGTCACCGCCGCGACCAGGTAGCCCGCCGCCTCGTCCCATCCCGGCAGCAGGTGCTTGCGCAGCCGGATCGCCGCGAAGCCGAGTGAACCCAGCACGATGGCGATCTGGGCGAGGCCGAAGTAGAAGGATGCGGCGCTCATCGGGGCCCGCCCGGGTCGCCTGGACTCAGCGGTTGAGGCCGTTGACCACGTAGGCCTGCTCGCCCGGCACGATCATGCCCTGGCGACGGGCTTCGCGTCGCAGCACGACCTCGCTGCCCGCCTGCTCCGAAAGCCGCTTCAGCCGCTTGTTCTCGTCGAGCACGCGGTGGAATTCCTCCTTGACGTCGCCCGCGTTCATGTAGGTGGTGACCAGGTTGTAGGTGGGCCCGACGTACAGGACGGCGATCAGGAATACGGCCGCCACGAGCACGATGCGACCGAGGCGATCCCACTGGATCCTGCCCGCACCCTCCTGCCCTGCGTTCCGGCGCGGCGCCGGGCGGCGGCGGGGCGGCCGGGACTGCCTGGCGATTGACCGCGAACGTGCTGACACCTCCGACCCTTCGCGGGCGGAGGGTCAATTCCTTCAAGACCGGCGCTTCAACACCGCCGTACCGCCGAAACGGGCGGAGTCTCCCAGTTCTTCCTCGATCCTGAGCAGGCGGTTGTACTTGGCCACCCGGTCCGAGCGCGAAGGCGCGCCCGTCTTGATCTGCCCGGCCTCGGTGGCCACCGCGAGGTCGGCGATCGTGGTGTCTTCGGTCTCCCCCGAGCGGTGGGAGATCACCGCCGAGTAGCCGGCCTCGCCGGCCATGCGGATCGCCTCGAGCGTCTCGGTCAGGGTTCCGATCTGGTTGACCTTGACCAGGATCGAGTTCGCAGTGGCAGAGTCGATTCCGCGCTTGAGCCGGACCGGGTTGGTGACGAAGAGGTCGTCGCCGACCAGCTGTACGGAGTCGCCGAGCCGCTCGGTCAGCACCTTCCATCCGTCCCAGTCCTCTTCGTCCATGCCGTCTTCGAGCGAGACGATCGGGAAGCGCTCGCAGGCACTGGCCCAGTAGTCGGCCATCTGCCGGGAATCGAGCGATCGGTCCTCGTGCTCGAGCCGGTAGACGCCGTCCTCGTAGATCTCGCTGGTCGCCGGATCGAGAGCGATGAAGACATCCTCACCCGCCCTGTAACCGGCCGCCTCGATGCCTTCGATCAGGATCTCCAGCGCGGCTTCGTTGGAGGGCAGGTTCGGCGCGAACCCTCCCTCGTCGCCTACCGCCGTGGCGAATCCGTGACCGCTCAGGATCTTCTTCAGCGAATGGAAGACCTCGGTGCCGATGCGCAGGCATTCGGAGAAGCTGGAAGCGCCGGCCGGCATCACCATGAACTCCTGGAAGTCGACCGAGTTGTCGGCGTGGGCACCGCCGTTGAGGACGTTCATCATCGGCACCGGAAGGAGGTTCGCCCCTTCGCTCCCGTACATGTCGCCGAGGTATTCGTAGAGCGGACGGTTCTCGAGCAGGGCCGCGGCCCGGGCGGCCCCCAGAGAGACACCGAGGATGGCGTTGGCGCCGAGGCGGCCCTTGTTCTCGGTCCCGTCGAGATCGATCATCAGCCTGTCCAGCCCCGCCTGGTCGGTCACATCGAAGCCGGCCAGCGCCTTCTGGATCTCGCCGTTGACGTTGTCCACAGCCTTGCCGACGGCCTTGCCGAGGTATTCGGAGCCGCCGTCGCGAAGCTCGACCGCCTCGAAGACGCCGGTCGAAGCACCCGAGGGCACAGCGGCGCGGCCGACCTGCCCCTCCACCAGCCGCACATCGACCTCGATCGTGGGATTACCTCGGGAGTCGAGGATCTGACGCGCGTGAACCGCTTCGATAGCACTCATCGAGCGCCAGTCTAATGCGACTTGGGTCACCGGGGCCATGAGACGCGCGCGAGCCCCTCAGCAGCACGCCGGTAGTCATGAGGAGGCCGGCAGGGGTCGCTGCGCCTACCCCGCCAACCCATACAGCGACCCCTGTCGGCCTCCTCATCGCCGGAACGCCGCCGAAATACGTCTCGGTCCGGGGCCGGCACTTGTTCCCCGCGCCGGGACGCCTTGCGCCGGTTCGGGGGCGGCTGGACGGAGCGCACCGTGCGCTGCGGCGAGAGGGCGGCCGGGGGGAGGGTCGAGTGGGGCTGGCGGGGTAGGCGGGAGATCCTCCCCCCGGCCGCCCTCCGACCACCAGCCTCAGGTGTACTTCGGCGTCAGGTGCGTCAGGTGCGAGGAGCGTGGCGCTCGGCTTCGGTCCGGAGGGCGAGTTCGGCGTCGACGCCGCGACGGCGGGCCTCGGCGACGGCCTGCCAGAGCATGCGACCGACCTCGGCCTCGTCGGCCTCGCGGTCGGGGTTGTCGGCCCCGGCGTTGGCCGGGCGCTCGACCGGGTCCAGCTTCCACTGGACCTTGCTCGCGTAGACGAGGGCGGGAAGGCCGGGCTTCCGCCAGTCCTTCTCGGAAGTGCGTCCTTCGACGTCCTGCTTGATCCGGTCCCACTGTCTGCGCACGTCGTCGGCCGTCTTGATCCTCCCGGGGTCCGCGGCATCTCCGGCATCGGCTGACGCGGCCTCGGTCCCGCCCTTTCCGGTCGCCTCACCGGCGCCCGGCTCCTCAGGCGGGTAGACGTGAGGGTGGCGGCGGATCAGCTTGTCGCTCAGCTGGGTGGCGATCAGGGCGAGGTCGCCTTCACCCTGCTCTTCCAGCAGCAGCGAGAGGAAGACGACCTGGAAGAGCACGTCGCCGAGTTCGTCCCGCATCGCCGCCGAATCGCCGCTGCGCGCGGCCTCGGCCAGTTCGTAGGCCTCCTCAACCGTATGAGGGACGATCGAGCGGGCGTCCTGCTCGCGGTCCCAGGGGCACTCGACCCGCAGGGTCCTGGTCACCTCGTCGAGGCGCGCGAGAGCCGCGGCCAGTTCCTGGCCGTTCACTCGCTCACTCCGGTGCCGGCCCGATGCGGGCTACTGGCCCGGGACCTGCTGGACGCCACCCGGCACGCCCTGCGGGATCTGCTGGGCTGCCGCCGCGGCATCGGCGGGGTCGCCGGCGGGCACGGGGCCCTGCGGCGGGTTCACACCCGCCGCGGCCGGTGCCAGCGGATCGAGCACGGCACTGCCCGGAGGCTGCGGTGCCCTGAGGCCGACGGCGGCCGGGCACGACAGTGCCGGATCGGCGTCAGCCGCACCGTCTTCGTAGCAGGCCGGGTCGGCGATCTCCAGGCGGCCGTCGCCCTCGAAGTTGCTGCAGCGGGCGACCGTGTAGTCCTCGGCACAGAAGGTCCTCGAGGTCCACTTGGCGTTGTAGTCGGAGACGAAATCGCTCATCGCCTGCTGCTGGAGAGCCGGCAGCAACTGCTGACGGATCTGCTGGCGCACGTCGTCGAGCGTCTGGGTCTCTTCCGGGTTGATCTGGTCGACCTTGAAGAAGTAGAAGTCGCCGCCGGCCTCGATCGGGCCGAGCGTCGCGCCCTCTTCGGCGCTCATCACCTCGGAGCCGGCCGGGTCCGGGAAGGAGCCCTCGGTCGCCACGGTCCTGCCGCCCTGGGAGCTGCTGCCGTTGGTCGAGAACTCCCGGGCCAGCCTGGCGTAGTCCTGGTTCTCGGAGCTTTCTTCGAGCTGGGATTCGACCTCGTCGGCGTCGGCCTGGTTGTCGGTCACGATCAACCGGATGTCACGCGTCTCGGGGGTCGTGAAGTTCTCCTTCGAGCTCTCGTAGAACTCCTCGATCTCTCCCTCGGGGACTTCGGTCACGTCGCTGGTGATCTGTTCCTCGATCTTCCGGCTGAGTACCTGGAGGCGGACCCGGTCGAGGACCTCCTCCTCGGTGAAGGCACTGTCCTCGAGGAACCTCTGGAAGGCAGCCTCGCTGGGGAACTGGTCCTCGCGGATAGTCTGGAACTCGTTGTCGATCTCACGGTCGGTGGCGGTGACCCCGAGTTCGGCAGCCTCGCCGGTCAGCCAGGCCTGGTCGAGCAGGTCGTTGATGGCGGCTTCCTCGATCTGTTCGAACTGGGCGTCGCCGGCCTCGGGGGCCTGCTGCAGGCCTCCACGCTTCCAGGTCTGGCGGAATGCGCGGTCGTACTCTTCCTGGCTGATCTCTCCGATGCCGTCGGGCACGTCTTCGACAAGTGCGATGTCACCGTCGGGCACGCTGGGGTTGCCGATGCCCTGAGCAACGGCGATTCCCGCAAAAAGAAGGACGAGAACCGCCCCGAAAACGATCAGACCTGACTTGCGCGCACCGCTCATGCAGTAGACCCTCCTGAAGTGGCTGAAACAGATGACCTCACAACGAATTGGAGAGCATATCCATCCGGACCTTGCCGAGCGCATCGGCGAGCCGGCTGATCGCCTCCAGTCGGGGCCGGGGGTCGTTGTCGACGCGCAGCGAGACTTCCTGGGCCTTCCAGTCGTAGGCGACCCCCTCGACCTGCTCACGCAGCGACTCGGCCGCCTCAGAGTCGAGTTCGACGCCGACCACGGTCAGTCTGCCGCCCCGGAACTGCACGGCTGAAGCCCCGGCGGACCCCAGTCCGATCCGGGCTCCCTGGAGGGCGAGCAGGTTCTCCGCCTCCTCCGGGAGGCGACCGAAGCGGTCGATCATCTCGTCGCGGATCTGGCGCAGGTCGCCGGTCCGGCGGGCCGCTGCGATCCGCCGGTGCATGTCGATCTTGGCCGCCTCGAACGGAATCCAGGAGGCCGGCAGGTAGGCGTCGACCCCGACATCGAGCCGGACCGGCTCGGCCGCTTCTTCGCCCTCTTCCCGGTCCGACATCTCCTCGACCGCCTCGTCGATCAGCTGGCAGTAGAGCTCGAAGCCGACCGCGGCAACGTGGCCGGACTGCTCGTCACCGAGCAGGTTGCCGGCCCCGCGGATGTCGAGATCGCGCATCGCGATCCTGAAGCCCGAGCCGAGCTCGGTGTGGTCGGCCAGCGTCGCCAGCCTGGTCGATGCCTCGCCGGTGAGCGACTCTTCGGTCGGGTAGAGCAGGTAAGCGAAGGCGCGCTCCCGGGACCTCCCGACCCGGCCGCGTATCTGGTACGCCTGAGCCAGACCGAGGTGGTCCGCCCGTTCGACGATCAGCGTGTTCGCCGCCGGGATGTCGATACCGGACTCGATGATCGTGGTCGCCACGAGGCAGTCGGCCTCGCCGCGCATGAAGGTGAGCATCGCCTCCTCCAGCACACCCTCCTCCATCTGCCCGTGAGCGATCACCACACGAAGCCCGGGCACCAGCGCGCGCAGCCTCTCGGCTGCGTCGTCGAGTGACTCGACGCGGTTGTGGAGGAAGAAGACCTGGCCCTTTCGCTCCACCTCCCGCTTGATCGCCCGCTCGACCAGCGCCTCGTCCCACGGTCCGACATAAGTACGGACCGGCCGGCGCCCCTCGGGCGGGGTCTCGATCACCGAGATGTCGCGGAGCCCCGTCATCGACATCTGGAGCGTGCGCGGGATCGGTGTCGCCGACATCGAGAGCACGTCCACCTTGAGCTTCATCTGGCGAAGCAGTTCCTTCTGCTTGACCCCGAAGCGCTGCTCCTCGTCGACCACGATCAGGCCGAGGTCTTTGGCCCGGACATCACGGGAGAGCAACCGATGGGTGCCGACCAGGATGTCCACGCCCCCCTCGGACCATTCGGATATCACCTGCTTGACTTCGGCCGGACGGCGAAGCCGGCTGACCCCGTCGACCGTGAACGGCAGGTCTGCCAGCCGCTCCCTGAAGGTGCCCAGGTGCTGCTGGGCGAGAATCGTGGTCGGCGCGAGGATCATCACCTGCTTGCCGTCGGAGGCGGCCTTGACCGCGGCCCGGATGGCCACTTCGGTCTTGCCGTAGCCGACGTCCCCGCAGACCAGCCTGTCCATCGGACGATCCGATTCCATGTCCGCCTTGACCGCTTCGATCGCTTCGATCTGGTCAGCCGTCTCCCGGTAGGGAAAGGCCGCCTCGAGGCTCATCTGCCATTCCGAGTCGGCCGAGAAGGCGTGGCCCCGGCGGGTCCGGCGCTCGGCGTACAGGTTGACCAGCTCTCCGGCGATTTCGGCCGCCGCGCGACGGGCGCGGGCCTTCATGTTCAGCCACTTCTTGCCGCCGAGGGCAGAGAGCGTCGGCGAGCCGGCCGACCCCGAGTAGCGCGAGAGCTTCGCGAACTGGTCGGTCGGCACATAGACCCGGTCTTCGCCCTTGTACTCGAGGTAGAGGTAGTCCCTGGTGATCCCTCCGACCTCGCGGGTCTCGAAGCCGGCGAAGCGGGCGACGCCGTGATCCTCGTGGACCACGTAGTCGCCGACCCGGAGTTCCGAGAAGGTCAGCCGGCCGCGAACCCCTTCGGGCGCCCGCTCGTCGGCCCGCCGGCGCCGGTGGAGCAGGCGGCGGAACGGGATCACGGCGATCTTTGAACCCGGGGAGACGAATCCTTCGCTGATCCGGGCCTCGACCAGGGTCACGCCGGGGTCGGCCGGCAGGCGGCCGGCGTCGAGGATCTTCGCGTCGATCCGTTCGAAGCCGTATCGCGTGCGCTCGGCCTCCCCCCGAGAGTCGAAGGCGACGACCGTGCGGTATCCGGAGGCGACCAGCTTGACCAGTTCGGCCTCGGCTTCGCTCACGCTGCGGGCCGGGGTCTCGGCGAAGCTGGCCCGCAGCGGCTCCGGGATGACCTGGCCCGCACCGGCTTCCGACCTGTCGCCGTCTTCGGCCTGCGTCTCGCCGACACCGTCGCCGTCGACCGGGCGCGAAATGACCATCGCCGCCCGCTCCGAGAGCGGGCCCGACACGTCTTCGTAGAGGTGACGCGCATCGGCGGCATGCATCGCCGTGGTCGCGTCCTCCCAGTGGTCCTTCAGCGCCGGCTCGATCTCTTCCTCGGCGGCGAGGATCACCGCGGTGGACTCCGGAATCAGATCCAGTGGGGCGCGGAACTCGGAGACCGGGAGCACCTCGGCCAGATCCGGGGCGACCCCTTCCTCGAGAGCCTCGGCCACCGCCAGCTCGGCCAGTTCCCGGTGCTCTATGTCGAGCTCGGCCGCCGGAGCGAGTTCGAGTTCGGCGGCGTCACCGAGCGAGCGTTGGGTGAAGGTCGAGAACCAGCGCATCGACTCGATCTCGTCGCCGAAGAACTCGACCCTGGCCGCCCGGTCCTCGGTCGCGGCGAAGACGTCGAGGATTCCGCCGCGCACGGCGAACTGCCCGCGCTCGGTCACCTGGTCGACGCGCTCGTAACCGGCGGCAGAGAGATCGGTGGCGACCACCGCCGGATCGTGCTCCTCCCCGACCGCGATCGTGAAGCCGGCCGGGCGGAGCCCGGAGCCGGGAACGGCCTCGGCCAGCGCGATCGCGCTGGCGACGACCACGGGCGGCGTCGCCTCCTGGCGGCCGAAAGAGTCGAGAGCGTCGATCCGCAGGCCGATCAGATGCGGCGGCGGACTGACCTGCGAGGCGTAGCCGGTGCCGCGCGAAGGATAGGAGCGGACCTTGCGATCGCCGAGGTAGGCCCGCAGCTGGCTGCTCATGTCCCGGGCCGAGCGGTCGTCGGCGGTGACGATCAGCACCGGCCTGTCTTCGAGCCCCTGGTCGTCCTCGAGCATGGAGGCGAGCAGAGCCGGCCTCAGCGGGGTCGAGACACGCGCGACCACCTGCGCGCCGGCCTCGCCCTTTGCGGCTGCCTCCGTGGCAGCACGGACCCTCCCGGATAGCGCGGCTACCCGGGGGTCGTCAAGGAGAAGGTCTATGGCAGGGCGGAGAGACAGCGGTCAGCGATCGTACTCTCTCGGAGAGGAGCGCCTCCGGTCAGCCGCCGAGGCCGGGCCCGTTGCGCTGCCACTCGACCTGGCCGCGGCCTTCCTCGGACGAACGGCCCTCGATGTCGTCCCAGCGATGGAGCATGCGCTTCAGGTTGGCGACGGCCTCGGGGTCGTACTGCGCGATCTGTGAAGCCATGTCCATCGCCGTGTTCTCGGTTGCCGCACCGGGGGCCACCCGGTTGACCAGGTTCAGCCTGAAGGCTTCGTCTGCCTTGATCACACTCGAGGTGAGCAGCAGGAACTTGGCCGCCGAGAGTCCGCAGAGCGTGACCAGTCGGGCCGGGCCGACCGGTACCCCCAGCTCGGCACCCGGGAAGCGCATCTGAAGGTTGGATCCACCGATCCGGATGTCACATCCGATCGCGATCTCGGCTCCACCGCCGACCGTATAGCCGTGGCATGCCGCGACCGTCGGCTTGGGGCACTGGACGACCGCGTCGTAGAGATCGGCGAACTGCTGCATCCGCGTCACCCGGCCCTCTTCGTCGAGGTCTTCCTTGATGTCGGCCCCGGCCGAGAAGCAGCTGTAGTCGGTGGAGGAAAAGACGATCGCACGGACGCTCTCGTCCTCGCGTGCGACCGCAAGGTGCATCAGGAGCTCGCCCAGCATCTCGGTGCTGATCGCGTTCATCTGGTTCGGGCGGTCCATCTGCAGGAGGGCTACGTGGTCTTCGACGTGATAGCTGGTCAGGCTCAACTCTTCATCTCCTCTTCGCCGCTCTCGGCGGCGTTCAGTTTCTCTACCAGTATTTCGGTTTGGTCCGCCCCGGATTCGATCAGATCGCGGACCTCTGCGCCACTCTCGCTGAACCGGCCCAGTACGTAACCCGCGACACGGTCGGGATCGGTGCTGTCGGGACGGTCAACCCCCACCCTCACCCTCCAGAAATCGGCGGTTCCGAAACCGCTCTTCAGGCTCTTGAGGCCGTTGTGTCCGGCCAGCCCGCCGCCCAGCCTGGTGCGGACTTCCCCGAACGGCAGGTCGATCTCGTCGTGCACGGCGATGACCCGCCCGGGCGGTATATGCCTGGAACCGGCGGCGGGTCCGGCCGACTTGCCGGACTCGTTCATGAAGGTCAGCGGCTTGAGCAGCACCACCCTCGGGCCACCGGGCGCGATCCGGCCCTCGCCGAGGATGCCGCGGAACTTCTCTTTGCTGCGGGTGATCCCCCAGCGCTCGGCCAGGCGGTCAAGCACCATGAAGCCGGCGTTGTGACGGCTCCCTTCGTACTTCG
Organism: uncultured Solirubrobacterales bacterium; assembly: GCA_963717235.1. Lineage (GTDB taxonomy): Bacteria > Actinomycetota > Thermoleophilia > Solirubrobacterales > 70-9 > 67-14. The sequence continues at coordinate 29,546 of CAVQVQ010000001.1, forward strand.
GGCCGGGATTGCCGAGGCCGACGATGAGCACCGGCTCAGAGGCGCCCGGGTCGCCCGGGCCCGGGTCGCCGCCTTCGCGGCTTCCCGGCCTCCGGAAAAAGGACAGCGCCTACTCCCCGTCGGAGGAGTCGTCGCCCCCGCCGTCTTCGGCAGGTGCTTCGCCCTCGCCTTCGCCCTCGGCCTCTTCGCCGACGACGCCCGGTTCCTCTTCGACCTCGGTCTCGGGTTCCTCTTCGACGCGGGGCGGCGACAGGGTGACGATCGTTACCTCGGCCGGCTCGTCGGCGATCAGCTCGACTCCGTCGGGGGCCTTCAGGTCTTCCAGGGTCAGGTTGTCGTTGATCTCCATGGCGGAGACGTCGAGCGAGATGAAGTCGGGGATGGCGGTCGGCAGCGCTTCGACCGTCACCTCACGGGTGACGTGCTCGAGGACGCCGCCCTGCTTGACGCCGGGCGCATCGTCGATGCCGTCGAGCTCGACCGCGACTTCGGCCTGGATCGCGACGTCGAGCCGCACCTTCTGCAGGTCGATGTGCTGGAGGTCGCCGCGCACCGGGTGGTGCTGCTGCTCCTTGATCACGACCGGAACCGGGTCCGAGCCCTCGATCTTGAGGTCGAACAGGGCCTGGCCGGAAGCGAATACGACGCGGGCGTCGCGGCTTTCCACCTGAAAGGAGACGGCCTCTGAGCCCTCCGAGTAGACGACTCCGGGCAGCTTGCCCTCACGGCGCAGGCGACGCGTCGTGCGGGTGCCGAAATCGGTGCGGGGCGAGGCGTTGAGAGTTGCTCTATCAGAAGACATTGGACGGGGCAGCATAGTGAACCTCGTACTCTTCTTGTATGGCGGACGAAACGAAGATTCCAAAGGGGCGCGTTCAGCGCTCGGCCAAGCTCGGCACGATCGTCGGCGCCCAGGGCGCCAAGTACGCCGGGACGAAGGCCGGCAACCTGGTCCGCGGCGGTGATTCCTCCCAGGAGAAGCTCGACAAACGCCACGCCGAAGCGGCGATGAAGATGGTCGAAACGCTAGGCCAGATGAAGGGTGCGGCGATGAAGATCGGCCAGTTCGCCTCCTTCATCGACACCGAGTTCATCCCCGAGGAGTACCGCGAGGTCTACCAGGAGCAGTTGGCCAAGCTGAGGAGCGACGCGCCCTCGATGCCCTGGGAACAGGTCGTCACGGTGCTCGAAGAGGAGTACGACGGAGAGCCGATCGACTCGATGTTCTCCAGCTTCGACAAGGAGGCCGTGGCTGCGGCCTCGATCGGCCAGGTCCACCGGGCCACCCTGCTCGACGGGCGCGAGGTGGCGGTCAAGATCCAGTATCCGGGCGTCGCCGAGGCACTCGAGTCCGACCTTCGCAACGCCGGGGTCCTGGTCCGTCTGGCCAAGGTGCTGGCCCCCGGCCTGGACGCCAAGTCGGTGATCAAGGAGATGCGCGAGCGTGTCCTCGAGGAGCTCGACTACGAGTTCGAGGCCCAGAACCAGCGCTCCTTCTCCCGGGCCTACGCCGGGCATCCGTTCATCTACGTCCCCGACGTGATCACCAGGCTCTCTCGCCGCCGGGTCCTGGTAACCGAGTTCGTCGAAGGCCTCGACTTCGACCAGATCAAGCAGCTCGACAAGGAGCAGCGGGACCGCTTCGGCGAGATCATCTTCCGGGGAAGCTTCGGTTCGATCTACCACCTCCAGCACTTCAACGCCGACCCCCACCCCGGCAACTACCTGCTGATGGAGGACGGCCGGGTCGCCTTCCTCGACTTCGGCATGACCAAGAAGCTCGACCGGGAGCAGATCGAGCTCGAGCAGAAGGCCTTCGACGCGGCGACCCGGGACGACCCCGAAGGGCTGAAGATCGCCCTTCACGACCTCGGCTTCATCAAGAAGCCCTCGAAGCTCGACGCGGAACGGCTGATGAGCCACGTCAAGGCGATCGGCGGCTGGTATATGGAGGACGACGAGATCGAGGTCGACCCGGTTGTCGTGATGCGGATGATCGAAGTCACCCACGACCCGCGCAACGAGTACTTCGAGCTGATGCGCAAGGAGTCGATCCCCGCCGAGGAGATGATGGGCCGGCGGATGGAGATCGGCGTGATCGCCGTGCTGGGCCAACTGCGCGCCCGTCGCAACTGGTACCGGATCGTCTGCGAATGGGTTTATGCCGACGAGCCGATGACCGAACTCGGCCGCCAGGAGTGGGAGTACTTCGAGGCCCACGGGGTCGAGCGGATCCCCGGCATCGCCGGCGGCCACCGCCGCGACTGAAGCAGCCGCGGCAAGGTTCGTACCCGGTCGAGACCTGTCAACCTCCGGCCGGCCCGTAGCGTCGCTTCGACGCTAGGCTGCCTGTCGGTACTGGTCGAAGCGCGGATCTGGAACGGGGCCCGAATTGTTCAAACGCATCAAGAGTGGCTGGCGGCTGACGAAGAAGAGCTGGGCCGTGTTCCGAGAGGATCCGGGACTGGTCAGGTTCGCCATCGCCAGCGGGCTGCTCAGCCTGCTCGTGGTGGCCGTCGTGATCGGGCCCGGCCTGTACCTGATCGACCAGGAATCCCAGGTAATCGGTGGTGTGCTGGTTGCGGTGGGGGCCTTTCTCGCCGCCTACATCTCGGTCTACTTCGCGATCGGACTCGCCCACAGTGCCGACCGCCGCATGGCCGGCGAGCCGGTCACTTTCCGCGAAGGCATGGCGGTCGCAGGATCGCGGGCCTCCCAGGCGGCCGGCTGGGCTTTCGTCTCGGTATTCGTGATGACCGTGATCCGGGCCATCCAGGAGCGGTTCGGGGTTTTCGGTGCGATCTTCGGCGGGCTGGCGGCGGCAGCCTGGGGAATCCTGACCTTTCTGGCTATACCCGTGATCGCGATCGAAGGCACCGGCCCGGTCGCGACGCTGAAGCGCTGCGCCCAGCTGGTCAAGAGCCGGTGGGGAGAGCAGATAACCGGCGTGGTGACGATCGGCGCCGCGGTCGCGCTGTTCGGTATTCTGCCGGCCGTCCTGCTGATCGTCGGCGGAGTCGCCCTGTGGGCCACGAGCGGAGTCGGCGGTGCGGTCCTGATCGCCGTCGGACTCGTCCTTTTCGTGATCGCCGCCCTGGTCCAGCAGGTGCTCTCGACCATCTTCGGTGTGGCCCTGTATCGCTACGTGGCCGAAGAGAAGGCGGTCGGTGGATTCACCGCCGAGGACCTCGAAGGCGCTGTAAAGATCAAAGGGGCCGGCGGATCCGGGCGCGGCCCGGTCGTGAGCAACTCGACGATCTGAGCGGTGCAGCCGGGATACTGCTGCCGGCGGCTGTCGGTCAGGCGTTTCCGGACCCCGCCCCCGCTCCGGCCTGGAGCAGACGGGGGTCGTTCGAGCAGATGCCGGTGACGCCCATCGCCTCGAGGCGGGCGATGCGATCGGGGTCGTCGACCGTCCAGACGTTCAGCTCGACCCCGGCCCCACCGGCAACCTCGACCAGGGCCGGGGAAACGACCCCGTAGAAGGCCCAGACCGACTCGACCCCCAGCTCCGGAACCCCTTCTCTCACGGTGTCCGGCATTCGTCTGCGGGCCGCCGTCACGCCGGCCAGCAGTGCAGGTTTCAACCAGGTGCTCCTGGTCCAGTCGCGGGTCACCCTGGGGACCGTCCAGCCGAGGTGCAGGGCGGGTTCGAGCTGTCTGAGAGCCCTCAGGGTCGCCGTCTCCATCGTCGATATCCGGGCCCGGTCGAGCAGTCCGTAACTGACCAGTGCCTCGACGATCTCGCCCTCGCGACCCGGCAGCTTGATGTCCAGGTTGAAGGCCACCTCGTCGAGAGGGGGCAGGGTGAAGGCCTGAAGGACCTCCTCCAGGGTCGGTGGTGGCGATGCCTCGGCGGCGTGCCAGTCATGCGATACCACCAGGGGGGAGCGCCGCGTCCGCGGCAGTCGCGGATGGCCGTCCTCGAGCCAGAGCACGTCGAACTCGATCAGGTCCACGCCGACCTCGACCGCCCTCTCGAAGCTGGCGATCGTATTTCCGGGAACCAGCGCGTCGGCTCCTTTGTGTCCGATCCGGATCAGTGACATCGCTCGAACTCTAGGCCCCCGGGCATCACTCGGGGAAGGCCACCCGCAGCGGAACGAGGCGCGGAGCTAGAAAAGCTGGTTCTCGCCGGAGAAGATCTCCGAGACCGAATCGTCGGTGAAGATCCGGTTGATCGAGTCGGCGAGGGTCCCGGCCGCGGTCAGCACGCTGATGTTGTCCGGGGCCCCCGGACGCAGCGGGATCGTATCGGTGACCACGATGCGCTCGATGCCGGAATTCTCGTACGGCAGGCGCTCGAATGCGGGTCCGGAGAAGACCCCGTGGGTGGCGCAGGCGATGACGCTCCTGGCGCCTTCGTCGAGCACCGTCCGGGCGGCGGCACAGAGCGTGCCGGCGGTGTCGATCATGTCGTCGGAGATGATCGCGATCTTGTCCTTCACGTCGCCGACCACGTAGCCGATCTCGGCCACCTGCTGGGCGGGGCGCTCCTTTTCCATGATCGCCCACTCGGTCCCGATCTTGCGGGCGAAGTTGCGCGCAGCCTTGGCCCGGCCGGCGTCGGGTGAGACGACGACGAGGTCCTCGGCCCGGTACTGGTCGGTGAACCACTGGGTGAGCATCGGCATCGCGGTCATGTGGTCGACCGGCACCGTGAAGAAGCCCTGGATCTGGCCGGCGTGGAGGTCCATGGTCAGGACCCGGTCGATCCCGACCGCCTCGAGCATGCGGGCGACCACCCTGGCGGTGATCGGCTCGCGGGGAGCCGACTTCTTGTCCTGGCGCGCATATCCGAACCAGGGCATCACCGCGATGATCCGATGGGCCGAGGCGCCCTGCGCAGCGTCGGCCATGATCATCAACTCCATCAGCGCGTCGTTCGGGGTCATCCCGGTTTCGTCGTTGGCGCAGGTGGACTGGACCAGGAAGACGTCGGCACCGCGGATCGACTCTTCGAAGCGACCGTAGATCTCACCGTCGGCGAAGGTCTTCAGGGTGACGTCACCGAGGCCGAGCTGAAGCTTGCCGGCGATCTTCGAGGCCAGATCCTGGGAGCTGCGGCCTCCGAAGACCATCGCCCGCTTCGAATAGTCGTGCGGGATGGTGGTCGCAAAGGCGGGTTTCGGCTCGATCATGCTCACGACTTTTGGTCCCCTTCTGCTTCGCGCGCCTTCCTGCGCTCGGCGTATTCGTAAATGTTTCGCTGATCGCCACTGCTCACTGCTAGAGCCCGGGCGGGCACATCTTCCCTGATTACGGCGCCTGCACCCGTATAGGCCCCTTCGCCAACCTCTACAGGGGCGACCAGCATGGTGTCAACCCCGACCCTCGCCCCCGGCCCGACCACTGTGCGGTGCTTGCGGGTTCCGTCGTAGTTGGCGGTGATCGTGCCGGCACCGAGATTGGCTCCCTCGCCGATCTCGGCGTCGCCTACATAAGAGAGGTGTGGCACCTTCGCACCGGGGCCGAGGGTCGAGTTCTTGACCTCGACGAAAGTGCCGGCCTTGGCCCCGTCCTCCAGCCGGGCCCCGGGCCGCAGGTAGGAGAAGGGACCGACCAGGCAGTCCTCGAGGACCTCGCAGAGCGTGAGCATCGAATGCACGACCTGGGAGCGGTCGCCGATGCCGCAGTCGGTGATCGTGGAATGGGGGCCGATCAACGCGCCGGTTCCGATCTCGCTGGCTCCCCGGAGGCTGGTTCCGGGCTCGATGCGAGTATCGGTACCGATCGTGACGTCGGCGTCGATCCAGGTGGATGCCGGGTCGACGATGGTCACCCCGTTCATCATGTGCGTGCGAAGGATCCTGCGCCGGGCCTCGGCCTCGACCAGGGCGAGGTCGGCCCGGTTGTTGACCCCGAGGTTGACCGCGGGGTCGTCGGCGATGTGGGCCCTGACGGCGAGACCTTCGCCGCTGAGAACCGGCAGCACGTCGGGCAGGTAGAACTCTCCCTGGGCGTTGTGGTTGGTGATCCGGCCGAGGGCGCCGGCGAGGGCCTCGCCCCGGAAGCAGTAGATGCCGGAGTTGATCTCGCGGATTTCGAGTTCTTCGGGGGTCGCGTCGCCGGCTGCCTTGACCTCGACGATCTTCTCGATTCCACCGGCGTCGTTCCTGACCACCCGGCCGTAGGCACCGGGGTCGTCGAGCACGGCGGTCATCACGGTAGCGGCGGCGTCGCTGCCACGATGGTCATCGAGCAGGGAGGCGATCACCTCGGCCGAGACCAGCGGCACGTCGCCGGAGAGCACCAGGACCTCCTCCGACTCTCGAACTACTTCGATCGCGGCCCGGACCGCGCCGCCGGTTCCGTCGGACTCGGGCTGGACCACGGTCTCGACTCCGTCCGGCAGGCTCTCCTCCAGGTCTGACCCCGGCGAGACGATCACCGCGACCCTGCCGATGCCTGCCTCGCGGGCGGCCAGCACCGGCCAGGCGATCATCATCCGGCCGCAGACCGGGTGCAGGACCTTCGGTAGCGAGGACTTCATGCGGGTTCCCTGACCCGCCGCCATGATCAGCGCTGTAGTGCTCACGGCCTTTGCGTCTCTTGCCAAGTCGGCAGGCCCTTCAGGCTTCCCGGCCGGCCTGCTTGCCGGCCATCGAGATCATGATCAGCACCCAGCCGGTGAAGATGAAGTCGATCCCGACCAGCAGCCCGATCGCCCAGTCCGCCGAACTTGGGAAGTCGAGCAGGATGAACAGTCCGATCAACAGGGAAAGCGCACCGTTGACGGCAAGCCAGCCGGCCCCGGATTCTCCCCGCTCGCGGGCGGCGACAAGCAGGCGGAACCCACCCATGACGATGAAGTAGATGACCAGCACCAGGGTCAGGGTCTTGGTGCCCTCTCCGGGGTCGATCAGCAGGTAGAGGCCGGCGATCAGCGTCGCCACGGCCCAGAGCAGTCTGACGACGAGCCTGCCGCCTTCACGAAAGCTGAAGGCGGTACCGAAGAGGAAGACGGCGCCGAACAGCAGGATCCAGCCGATGAAAATGGTCACTCCCCACGAGGCGACAGCCGGGATCAGGATCGCCACCGCTCCGAGAAGCATGAGGAGGATTCCCGCCCCCATGAAAAGCCCCCAGTTGATGGACAGGACGGACTTCTGCTCGCTCGCGGGTTCCATGGCCGACACTCTAGCCGCGCGGGAGGCGTCTGACGGTCACTGCCCTCTGCAGCACGTGCCGCCCCGCAGGTAGAGTCACCGGTCCGTTCCGGGGTGGGGTAACTGGCTAACCCACCGGGTTTTGGTCCCGGTAATGGAGGTTCGAGTCCTCCCCCCGGAGTGACGCCGACCGTTAGCCGCGACAAGTCAGGTGTATTGGGTTTGTATTGTTCAGCGAAGGGCGGGGAGGCCGTCCTTGCAAACGAGGAGAGGAAGCAGCACTTCATGCGCAAGCTCGCAGTCATCGTCGCCACCGCGGCGGCTCTTGTATTCGCCCCGGCGGCCAGCGCCGAGATCACCGACGTTATGGGAGGCGACCTGCCCTGTGCGACCGTGACTTCCGACGGCAACGTGGCCGGCTCGACCGGTCAGCGCTGGTGCGGCTCGGTCCCCGGCTCGATCACTTCGGGCGGAGTCGGTGCGCTGCCGGCAGTCCGAAGCACGGTCACGACCTTCGACGGCGTTCCGCTCGACGTCAACGTCGCTTTCCCTCCCGGACCGTCCGACGGTCCGTTCCCGGTGGTCGGTGTCTACCACGGATACGGAGGCAGCAAGAGCAACTTCGGCAGCACCAACGTGCAGCGCTGGCTCAACAAGGGCTACGCAGTCTTCACGCTGACCAACCGCGGCAGCGGCGAGTCCTGCCGCAGCGCCGGCTCGATCACAGCGGGCGGTGCCAGCTGTGACACCGGCTACGTGCGCCTGATGGACCCGCGCTACGAGATCCGAGACGCGCAGACCTTCCTCGGCCGCCTGGTCGATGACGGCGTGGTCTTGCCGAACAGGATCGCCGCCACCGGTGGCTCATACGGAGGCAGCGAATCGATGCACTTCGCCGTCCTGAAGGACCGGATGATGATGCTCAACGGCAGCCTGGTCGACTGGGAGAGCCCGCTCGGCACCCCGATGAGCACGGCCGTCGCCACCCCGAACATCCCCTGGACCGACCTGATTCAGTCGCTCGCACCGAACGGCGACACCCTCGACTACCTCGAGGACGGCAGCTTCAACGGCAAGGGCGGGATCATGAAGGAGTCCTACGTCCAGGGCCTCTACCTCTCGGCCCGCGTCGCGCCGATCGGGACCGACCCGAGTGCCGACCTCGCGACCTGGAGGGCGATCCTCGACGCCGGTGAGCCGTATGCCGGCGCAGGCTACGACGCGATGATCGAGGAGATCACCAACTACCACTCCTCCTACTACGTCGACAGCAGCCAGGCTCCCGCGCCCCTGCTGATGTCGAGCGGCTTCACCGACGACCTCTTCCCGGTCGACGAAGTGATCCGCTACTACAACCGTACGAAGGCCAACTTCCCGAATACTCCGATGAGCATTTTCGCCGGTTCGTTCGGCCACTCCCGCGGTCAGAACCAGACCAACGTCACCGATGCGCTCCGGACTCTGGAAGAGACCTGGATCGACCACTACATGAAGGACATCGGCCCGGCCCCGGAGAGCAACGTGGTCGCCTACACCCAGACCTGCCCGAACGGCACCGACGGTGGTGGCCCGTTCACGGCCGACGACTGGGCCTCGCTCGCCCCTGGCGAGATCGTCCTCAAGGACGAGGCGAGCCAGATGATCGGCACCGACAGTGGGGACCGCGCCATCGCCGCAACGTTCAATCCGCTCGGTGCCGGCAATGCCTGCTCGACGGAATCCGACGCGGTCGAGCCCGGCTCGGCGAGCTACGACACGGATCCGGCACCGGCCGGCGGCTACACCGTGATGGGTTCGGCGACGGTTCTGGCGAAGATCTCGGTCGCCAACGGGCCTGACTCGCAGATCGCTGCCAGGCTGGTCGACCTCGACGGTGCCGGCAACAAGACGCTGGTCGCCAGGGGGACCTGGCGCCCGGACGCCTCCGGCTTCCAGGTATTCCAGCTCCACCCCGGAGCATGGAAAGTCGAAGAGGGCCACAGCCTGAGGCTGGAGCTGCTCGGACGGGACTCGGCCGATCCGACACCCGGCTTCCTCAGCAACTACGCCAGGACCTCGAACGACCAGCAGGAAGTGACCGTTTCGAAGCTGGAGCTCCGGATCCCGGTGGTCGAAGCCCCGGGTTCGCTCGGTGGCCTGGTCACGGCTCCAGCCACGAAGGTCCTGCCGGACCGGGCCGGTGCGGCCCTGGCGCCGGGCTACGACGCGATCGGATCACAGACGATCGCTCAGTACGCGGATGAAATCGAGCCGCCCTGTCCGGACGGTACGACCGGGACCACGCCGCCCGACTGCACGCCGGATCCGGATCCGGATGTCCGCGACGCGAAGCTGAAGGGCAAGGGCAAGGCCAAGGGCAAGAAGGTCACAGTCAAGATCACCTGTGCCGCAGCCGCCGACTCCTGCGCGACAGCGAAGGTCGTGCTCAAGGCCAAGGGCAAGACCGTCGCCAAGGGCAAGAACATCAAGACGACCCCGGGCAAGACCAAGACGGTCAAGCTGAAGATGACCGGCAAGGGCCGCAAGCTGTTCAAGAAGAAGGGCTCGAAGAAGCAGAAGAAGAGCCTCAAGGCCAAGGTGCTGATCAACGGCAAGAAGTCGGGCAAGATCACGATCAAGCGCACCGGCAAGATCCGGTAGGCCCCGGAAGCAGAGATCCGCTTCACCGAAACCCCCGCCGGCAGGCGGGGGTTTCGTCTTTCTGCCCGGTTCCGATGGGCGGCCCGGCTCTGCCGGATTCCGGCGGATCCGGATCGGCCGGTCAGGCCGGCTTGCGCTCGCGCGAGCGGCCCCGCGGTGCTGCTATGCCCAGCACCCGCATCGCCTTGATGCCGAGCCCCAGCCTCTCCCGGCCTTCGGTGGCGGTCGCATCGTGGCCGCTGAGGTCCCGGATCCTCTCGAGCCGGTAGCGGATGGTGTGGCGGTGGGTGAACATCTTCTTCGCCGTGGCCGGAACGTTGGCGTCACTGTCGAGGTAGGCCTCGACGGTCGCGACGAGGTCGGTCTCGTACTGCTCGTCGTAGGCGACCAGCGGCTCTACGGTCTCCGAGTAGAAGCTGTGCAGCTCTTCGCTGGTGGTCCCGAGCAGCAGCCGGTAGGCGCCCGTATCCTCGAACGCGATCGGCGAGCGGCCTTCGGCCTCTCCCACGTTGAGGGCGAGGTGGGCCTCCCTGGCGGCGCGCTCGAAGTCCCCGGCCCCGGCGGCGAGCCGCGACCTGGAAATGGTCGCGGTCAGGCCGTTCAGAGAGCGCGGGAGTTCGCGTTCGAGAGCCTCTTCGACCTTGAGCAGCCTCTCGTCGTCCGTGGTCGGCACGATCACCCCGACGATCGAGCCCTGCTCGACCTCACCCATGGCCGCCACCGAACCCGGTGCCACCGCGCGGATCGTCCGCACGGTCAGATCGACCACGCGTGACCTCCAATCGCCCTCCCGGGCCGAACCGGAGTGGGCCTTGACCATCAGCACACCGCCACCACGGGAGAGGTCACAGCCGGCCTCGGCAGCCCGGGCAGCCAGTTCGTCGGCCTGGGAGAGCGATCCGTCGAGCAGGCCGGCGACCAGCTCGGTCACCGCGCCTTCGTTCTCCCAGTCGGCCGAGCGCGCCCTTTCGACCTCGAGCGTGGCCAGTGCCCGGAGGATTTCGACCAGATCGCCGTCTTCGGGATCCCCGATGTACCGGACCTCGCCGATCTTCTCGTCGCCGATCTCGAGATCCTGCCTGGACACGCCTTCGCCGGATCCGTTGAGGCGCTTCTCCTGGTCACGCGTCGCCCCGGCGACCGCCAGCACGATGCCCGACCGGTCCAGGAATGCGACCGGAGTGCCGATCGCGTCGGCCGCCGCACGGGCCAGACCCGGCAGACCCCGTCCGGCGAGGACCGGTGCGGCCAGGGCGGAGAGGCCCCGGGTCTTCTTCGAGGCGGCCGGGCTCACCCGTCAGACCAGGGGAAGATGCCGGAGATGTCGTTCGAGAAGAAGACGTAGGCCAGCCCGCCGACCACCCCGATCGTGACCAGGGTCCCGAAGATGAACAGCGAGAGGAATCCGGCCGCGAACTTCTCCGGCCAGCGGCCGTAGGCGCTGAGCGACGGGATCAGGATCAGGCCGACATAGGCGGCCAGGCTGACCACGGTTGCGGCGCCGAAAAAGATCGCATTGGTTGAAACCCCGGTGAGCATCCCCTCAATTCTGGCGCAACTGGGTGACGATCAGGGCTACGGCCGCGTAAAAGGCGAAGAAGAACGCCCCCAGCGCCCAGCCGGAGGTGACGTCGCTGAGGTAGTGGACACCGAGGTAGACCCGGCTCAGGCCGACGAGCGCGGTCAGTGACAGCCCGGCCAGCACGAGGGCCGTACTGCGGGCCATGTCCGGGCGTATCCGCACGGCGACGGTCACAGCGAGCCACGTATAGAAGACCGAATAGGCGGCATGGCCGCTGGGGAACGAGTAGCTGCTTACGCTGACCAGCCCGCCCTCTGGTCGTGGCCGGGCGATCTCATCCTTGAACAGGTCCACGGCGACCACGATCGATATCGAAGCCAGCAGGAGCACGGCGAAATCGGCCCACCGGCGGTTGACCGCCAGCACGGTCGCGGTGATCGCGACCAGCGGAGCGAGCAGGGCCGAGGAGCCCAGCCAGGTGAAGACCTTCGAGAAGTCGTCCAGCCAGCCACTGCGCAGAGCGTCGGTGATGTCGAAGGCCCTCAGGTCCCCGGCGGTGGGCGCGGGATCCCCGCTGAAGATGCTGGCGAAAGCGATGAAGACGAAAGAAGAGACCGCGAGGATGGCGGCCAGCGTGGTGAACTCGAGTCCGAAACTGCCGCCGGGGGTCAGCCGGTCGACCAGGAACCTGAACTGCGGCTGGAGGCGCCGCCCGAGCGTGGCCAGGGGCCGGGTCAGACGGTGCTCGTCGATCCACCTCACCGTGGCCACCCGATTCTCGGGAACCCTGAAGAAGCGGAAGCTGACCACCGAAGTGACGGTGATCGCGATAACCGTCCCGAGAACCACCGCGACGAGGCCGGCGTATTCGGCCGCCGAGTCGATGCTGCGGGCGAAGATGTAGCCGAGGATGATGTTGCTGGTCACCTGCAGGCCCGATCCGAGGATGCTGTACGGGACGAAGGCCCGGTAGCCCATGCCCGAGGTTCCGGCTACGAAAGGAGCGAGTGCACGCACGATGCCGACGAAGCGTCCGATCAGCACGGTCTTGCCACCGTGGCGTTCGAAGTACTGCTCGACGCCTTCGAAACGCTCGCGGGTCACGCCGACCTTGCTCCCGTGTCTCAATACGAAGCCGCGTCCGAGCTTGCGCCCGAGCATGAAGCTGAAGCTGTCGCCGAGGAAGGCCGCCGACCAGGCGATCGCGATCAGCAGGTAGAGGTTGATGACTCCGAGCCCGGCGACAGCACCGCCCACGATCATCGCGGTCTCGCCCGGGACGAGCAGGCCGACGAAGGCGCCGGTCTCGAGGAAGGCCAGCAGGCCGACGATCAGGTAGGTCCAGTCGCCGAGCAGGTTGGCGAAATCGTCGAGCAGCTGCTGCAGGTCGAATTCCGGGAAGAAGCGCCGGTAGAGCAGGAAGAGGACCAGCCCCGCGACCGCGAGCCCGGCCAGGGTGAGCCACTTGCCCCGACGCGACTCTGGCAGCCTCAAAGCCCCACTCCTCCCCGGCAGACGATCGCCTCGGGGCCGACTTCGGCGGCCACCGACTCGGCCACCTGCAGGTCGGGGCAGATCCCGAACACGGTCGGGCCGCTCCCGGTCATACCGACGAACCCCGCGCCGGCCATGGTCAGCCGCTCCATCGCGGGGCCGATCTCCGGCCTCAGCGACATCGCTGCGGGCTCGAGGTCGTTTCTGAGCAGGCCCGGGTAGGCCAACGGGGAGACGCTGCCGCTCGCCACGGCCCATAGCCGGCCCGAGATCTCCGCCAGTTCCTCTTCCGTGCGTCCCGCTCCGAGCCGGTCGGCCTCGGCGAAGACTTCAGCAGTCGAGAGACCGCGCTCGCCGGGGACCAGCACGACCCAGTGTTCGGCCGGCTCCGGCAGCGAGGTGAGTCGCTGGCCGATGCCTTCGACCAGGCAGGTCATCGGATCGATCTGGGACGGCACGTCGGCACCGATCAATGCGGCGATGCCGGCGAGGTCCTCGACCTCTCCCCCGGCCAGTCGGAGTACCGCGGCGGCGTCGGCGCTGCCGCCACCGAGGCCGGCCGCGACCGGGATCCGCTTCTCGATCTCGATCCTGACCGGCTCGGCCGTCCACCCTTCCGAACGCAGGAGCCGCAGCGCCTGGGTGGCGAGGTTCTCTCCCGGTACCGCCTCGCAGATGACCTCGTCCCTGGCCGCCGGGGTCACGACCAGCAGATCGTGCAGCGACAGCGGCTCGAAAATCGAAGCGAGGTCGTGGTAGCCGTCCGGCCGTCGACGTCCGAGGTAGAGGCAGAGGTTGAGTTTGGCTGGCGCTCGGTGGGTGCTCAAGGATCAGGACTCCGGCGGGCGGGCATCGATCATCCCCGATAGTGCCTCGAACTGTGGTGGAGTGAGCGCCTCGGCCCGAACCCCGGTGTCGATGCCGAGCCGGCCGAGCGCCTCCCGGGAGGGCTCGAGCAGTCCGGGGACCGCCATGTCGAGCGATCGTGGCAGCGCCTTGCGGCGATGGCTGAAGGCCGCCCGTACAAGGGCCCGGACACGCTGGTCGGGGCCGGGTCCGTCGCGCTCGATCGAGACGATCGCCGAATCAACGCGGGGTGGCGGCCTGAAGACCTCGCGGCTCACCTTTCTGATCATGCTGACCGGGCCGGTCAACTGGGCCAGCACCGACGGCGCCCCGTAGGTCTTGGAGCCGGGCGCGGCTCGCAGCCGGTCGGCGATCTCCCGCTGGACCATCACCGTCCAGCGGCTCAGCGAAGGCAGTTCGAAGATCGTCCTCATGATCACCGGCGTGGCGACCGAGTAGGGCAGGTTGGCGACCATCGCCGTCGGGGGCGGCTCGAGCGAGCCGAGATCGAAACGCACGGCGTCGGCCCAGATCAGGTTGACGTTGTCCAGGGCCGTCGTCGCGGCAAGGCCCGGTTCGAGCCCGCGATCGATCTCGATCACGTGCACGCGTCCGGCTACCGCCGCCAGCCGATCGGTCAGCACCCCTTCCCCGGCGCCGACCTCGAGCACACAGTCCGAACCGGTGACCCCGGAGTCCCTGACGATCGCCTCGAGCAGGTTCGGATCGGCGAGGAAGTTCTGGCCGAGCCTCACCAGTCGAAGAGGCGGCTGGAGTTCTCGGTGACGATCCGGTCGAGCCGCTCGGGCGAAAGCCCCCGGATCTCCGCCAGCATGGCGGCGGTCTCGACCACGTAGCCGGGCTCGTTCCGGTGCCTGCGCCGCGACTGCGGGGTCAGGTACGGGGCGTCGGTCTCGACCAGGATCAACTCCTCGGGAACCTGCGCCGCGGCCTCCCGCAAGGCGGCGTTGGCCGGGTAGGTCATGTTGCCCGCGAAGGAGCAGAACCAGCCGCGCTCGATCGCCTGCTCGACCCGTTGTGGCACCGAGAAGCAGTGGAGGACGACCGTCAGGTCCGGGCCGGCCTCCTCCAGCATCGCGAAGGTCTCGGCCGCTGCCTCGTCGCTGTCCTTGCGGTCGCGCAGATGGATCACGATCGGCAGGCCGGTCTCGGTCGCGATCCCGATCTGGGACTCGAAGGCACGACGCTGGTTCCCGGACTCGGCCGTATCGCGGTAGAAGTCCAGTCCGGTCTCGCCGATCGCCCTGACCCTGTCGTGAGCGGCCAGTTCGCGAATGTCCGCCTCGGCTGCGGCGTCGTAGCCGTCGGCATCGTTCGGGTGCCGGCCGACCGCGGCGTAGACGCCCTCGAAGCGCTCGGCGAGGGCGATCTGCTCCCGGTTGCTGCTCTCGTCCAGGCCGACCGTGAGAAGGCGGTCCACCCCGGCCCCGGAGGCCCGCAGGAGGATCTCCTCGGGCGGGTCATCGCAACGACTCAGATGGCAGTGGGTATCGACCAAGTGCTTGACCGGGGGATCCTACCCGGGGGAATCGAGCTTGGGAAAGAGCGGGTCGATCCGGGTTACCGTGTAACCGCCGTCGAGCGATCCGAAGGCATCGAGGTTCAGACCCTGGTGATCGAGTGCGGCGAGCAGGGTCGCCGAGGAGTTCGGAAGGTAGGGATGGAGCAGCAACGTCAGGACGCGGAGTCCCTCGACCAGGCCGTAGAGCACCTGGTCCAGGCGCCCGGCGTCTTCGGGCGACTTGGCCAGGACCCACGGCTGGCTCTCCTCGACGTAACGGTTGAGCCGCCGGACAAGGACCCATATCTCCTCCAGCGCCTGGCCGATCTGGGCCTCGTCGAGCAGGGCGCAGACCCGGTCGACCAGGCCCTCGAACTCCGCGCTCAGAGCCGCGTCGGCCCCGGCGACCGGTACAACACCGTCGCGGTAGCGGTCGACCATTGCCAGCGTGCGTGAGGCCAGGTTGCCGAAGTCGTTGGCCAGTTCGGTCTCGTAGCGGGACTCGAAACCGGCGGTCGAGATCGACCCGTCCTGGCCGAAGCTGACCTCGCGGAAGCAGTAGTAACGCAGCGCGTCGGCGCCGAAGCGCTCGATCACCTCGAAGGGGTCGAGCACGTTGCCGAGCGACTTCGACATCTTCTTCTCACCCATCAGCAGGTAGCCGTGGATGAACATGCGCTGCGGCGGCTCCAGCCCGGCGGCCATCAGGAAGGCCGGCCAGTAGACCGCGTGGAACTTGAGGATGTCCTTGGCGAGGATGTGCCATGACGCGGGCCAGAAGATGTCGGTCAGGTCCTCGCCATCGCGGGCGTAGCCAAGGGCCGTGTAGTAATTGAGCAGGGCGTCGAACCAGACGTACATCACCTGGTCGGGATCCCAGCTCAGGGGAACTCCCCAGCTCAGTTTCGACCGCGAGAGCGAGACGTCGCGCAGCCCGCCGCGGATGAAAGAAAGTGCTTCGTTCCGCCTGAAGTCGGGCTGGATCATGCCGGGGTTTTCGACGTACATCTTCTCCAGGCGCTCCTCGAAGGCGGAGAGCCTGAAGAACCAGTTGTCCTCCTCTTCTCTGGTCAACGGGATCTCGTGGATCGGGCAGGTGTCGCCGGGGCCGACCTCGGACTCGTTCTTGAAGTCGGCGCAGCGCGGGCAGTACCAGCCGGTCCAGGTTCCGTGGTAGACGAAACCGTTTTCCTTGACCCGCTCAACGACCTGCTGGACCCGTTCGACATGGCCCGGGTCGGTGGTGCGGATGAAGAAATCGTTGGTCGAGTCGACCTTGCCGACCATGTCCCGGAACTGCTCGGCGCTGCGGTCGACCAGTTGCTGGGGCGTTATGCCCTCGCGCTCGGCCGCCTGGGCGATCGGCTCGCCGTGCTCGTCGGTACCGGTCAGGAAGAAAACCTCCTCGCCGCGCTGGCGCATGTGGCGCGCGAGGATGTCGGCGGCCATGGTCGAGTAGGCGTGGCCCAGGTGGGGCTCGCCGTTGCCGTAGAAGATCGGTGTGGTGACGTAGAAACTCACGGGCTGACCAGCATAGGGCGGCTCAGCCGAGATCGGCGACCACGGCGGCGGCGAAAGCCTCCGCCCCGGGGAGATCCAGCTCGGCGGCCCGCCCCGTGTAGAGGGACGGCTCGATCAGCTCGACCTCCAGCAGGACCGGTCCGGCCGGTGCCGTGCCGACCATGTCGACCCTCGCGTAGAGAGGGGCTGCGCCGAAGCGCGAGGAGAGCCAGCCTACGGTCCGGAGGGCGAGATCGACCTGGTCAGGCCGGGCCTCGACCGGACGCACGAGCCGCTCGTCACGGCCGGCCGCGGCTACGCCCCCGGGATCGGCCGGCACGACCGAGTCCGGTGCGAGGAAGGAGCCCTTGTTGACCGCCCAGGAAGCCCGGCCGCCGACCACCACGACCGAGGTCTCCCCTTCGCTCTCGATCTCCTCGATGTAGGGCTGGACCATGGCGATCTGTTCGCGTCCGGCCAGGCGGTCGAGCAGGTCGATCGCATCCGCCGCCGCTTCCGCGCTGAAGCGGCCCGTATCCCTTGCCCCGGCGCCGACCAGCGGCTTGATCACGAACTCGCCGTCGAGCTCGGGAATCCGGCCGCCCGGCGCGACCAGCAGCGTCGGCGGGACCGGAAGGCCGGCTCCGTCGAGCTCGGCCAGATAGCGCTTGTCGGAGTTCCAGCGGATCATCTCCGGGCTGTTCCTGAGCCGCCCGGAGCCGATCGAGTCGGCCCAGTCCAGGAACTCGCCCAGCCTTGAGTCGTAGTCCCAGGTGGAGCGGACCACGACCCGGTCGAAGCGGGTCCAGTCGGTACCGGCCTGATCCCAGGCGACGAACTCGACCTCGACCCCGGCGCCTTCCAGTACCGCGGCGGCGGCGAGGTCGTCCTCCCACATCGGTTGCCGGGGGTGGCAGGTCGCGAATGCGACGCGGTTCATCGACGTGGTTCGCGGCCGGTCAGCGCTTTGTAGAGGTCGTTGGCCCGGGTGCCGGTGAGGGTTGCGACGACGGTGGCGGCCGCCCTCGGCCGGGCCCCGGACTGGACCAGGCGCTTGAGGGCCTCGACCGCAAAGGCCATGTCCTGTCCGTGGGCTGCTGATCCGGCCGGCCCGATGACCAGCACGATCTCGCCCTTGACCTCTTCCTTGTAGCGCAGCGCGAGCTCGGAGAGGGTTCCGCGGCTGACCTCTTCGTGGAGCTTGGTCATCTCCCGGCAGACCGCCGCCTCGCGCTCGGGCGCGATTGCCGCCAGCGCGGCCAGGGTCTTGGAGATCCGGCGCGGAGACTCGAAGGCGATGACCGTCTCGGTCGAGTTCAGGACCCTCTCCATTTCGCCCGCCCGCTTCGGCAGGAAGCCCTCGAACCGCCACCGGTCGGAAGGCAGCCCGGAAGCGACCAGGGCCACCGGTACGACTGACGGGCCGGGCAGCACGACCACCTCGAGGCCGCGGTCGTGGCAGGCCCGGATCAGCTTGTGCCCGGGGTCCGAGATTCCGGGCATTCCCGAGTCGCTGACGAGTGCGATCCGGTCGCCGCGCTCGATCCGCTTGACCAGCTCGGTAGCCCTCGAGGCCTCGTTGCCTTCGTGGTAGGAGACCAGTCTCGGCCGCGGGCTGATTTCCATGCGCTCGAGCAGGCGACCGGTACGCCGGGTGTCTTCGCAGGCGATGTAGTCGGCCGAGACCAGCGCGTCGCGCACCCGCTTGGTGACGTCATCCATGTTGCCGATCGGAGTCGGGCAGACGGTCAGGCGACCGGGCATCAGCGCGCCGCCTCGAGCTCGATCCGGGCCAGCGCCGCGGCCCCGATCATGCCCGCGGCCGGGCCCAGGCCGGCCGCGACGATCGGGGTCCGGTCCATCGGACTCAGGGCGTGGGCGGAGACCTCACGCCGGGTCGGCTCCAGCAGCAGTTCGCCGAAGGCCATCGCACCGCCTCCCAGCACGATCACCTCGGGCTCGAAGATGTTGGACAGGGAGACCAGCGCCGTGCCGAGATAGTGGGCGACGCGCTCGACGACACCGATCGCGACCGCGTCTCCGGCGGAGGCCGCTTCGTTGACCTCCCTGGCGGTTATCGCCATTCCGGCAGCCGCGAGCCTTCCGAGCGCCGAGTCCGGGCTGTCCGTCGCAGCCTGGTTCCCGAGCTTCGCAATCCCGGTGCCGGAAGCGAAGACCTCGACGCAGCCGCGGCCGGGGCAACTCCCCTGGCAGCGCGGGCCGTCTATCTCGACCACCGTGTGGCCGATCTCGGCCGCAGCGCCGCTGGCGCCGCGATAAGTCTTGCCGTCGATCCAGATACCGCCGCCGACGCCGGTGCCGAGGGTCAGCATCAGCGCGTGCTTCGCCCCTTTGGCGGCGCCGTAGAGGGCTTCGGCCATCATCGCCAGGTTGCCGTCGTTGTCGACGTAGGCCGGCAGGCCGGTCCGTTCGCGGATCAGGTCGCGCACCGGGAACTCCTCGAACTCGAGATTCACCGTATCGATGGCGTGACCCTGCTCGAAATCGATCCGGGCGGGGATACCGAGGCCGACCGCGGCTGCCTCGGGCCGGATCTCGCGTGCCCTGGCGACTTCGGCGCTGAGGAGGTCAATGACCGCTTCTTGCGAATAACCACTGGACGCAACCATGTCCTCCCAGAGGACATCGGCTGCCTCGTCAATCACCCCGACGGCCAGATTCGTGCCACCCAGGTCAGCCCCGATCGTCTCAAGTCCGTTCATCAGTCACCATTCTTAGACCTTTATGCCATCCGACGGCGACAAGCGACCCTCAGATCGACCCGAATACAACGTCTACCGCTCTCGCCGGGGCATATTCTCCCGGTTTCGAAAGCCGGACCTCGACTCGCTCAAGGACAAGGCGGCCAAGGGTCGCCGGCAGCCCGAACCGCCGCCTGACCAGCGCCGGCGCGCGGCCGAAGAGGTGCCCTACCCCGTCTACCGGCAGACTCCGCCGCCCGACGACCGGCCTGACCCGCGCAGGCGTTCGCGGCGTCGCCGGCCGTGGCTCAAGTGGATCCTGTTCGCAGCGATCGGCTGGTTCGCGCTGAGCGTCGCGGCATTCGCCGTATCCGCCCAGATCCAGTCGATGAAGCTTGACGGCGACGCGAAGTCGGCGCTCCAGGGCAGTCCGTGGCTGCTGCCACAGGCCCAGAACATCCTGGTCATCGGCACCGACTCCCGCAGCCCCGACACCCTCGAGCCGGGCGCGGCCCAGGAGGAGCGCTGCTACGAGCAGCAGGCCCGCGGCGAAGCGCCCGCCGACGGCTGCGCCGGAGCCCGGGCCGACACCCTGATGGTGGTCAGGGCCGGTGGTGGCCAGTTCCGCAAGCTCTCGATCCCGCGGGACTCCTTCGCCGAAATTCCGGGCAACTCCGCACAGAAGATCAATGCCGCCTACGCCTTCGGCGGCGCGGCACTCCAGGTCGAGACCGTCTCCGACTTCCTCGGGATCCCGATCGACCACGTCGTGATCATGAACTTCGAGGGCTTCGAGGACTTCATCGACGCGATCGGCGGGGTCAAGGTGGACCTCGACATCCCCCTCTGCGCCGACATCTCCGGCGGCGAAGCCAACGGAGGCTGGACGATCGAGCTCGAGGAGGGTTCGAACACCCTCAACGGGGAGGACGCCCTCGCCTACGCCAGGACACGCAAGCCCAGCCCCTGTCCCGGTTCCGGTCCCAGCGCCTTCTCCGAGGGCTACGACGACCTCGACCGCGCCGCCGCACAGCAGAACATCCTCAACGGGATCAAAGGCCGCCTCACTTCACCCCTGCGGCTGCCCTACAACTTCATCAAGGGCCCGATCATCGGCTGGACCGCGCCGAAGGCGTTCATCTCCGACCTCGGCCTGATCGCGATGCCGCAGCTCGCCCTCTCCACCGCCTTCGCCGGATCTGCCGAGCCCGACGTGCTGATCCCCTCCGGCCCGGGACCCGGGGGCAGCCTCGAGATCCCGCTCGAAGAACGCCAGCGCGCCGCCGACAAGCTCGAAGGCTGAGCGCAACTCCGGGCCGCCCGGGCGGTTTCCCCTGGTGAAGCGTTTGCCGTTGATATCGATTGATACGCTTGCTGGGCAAGCTCGGCTGACAGGGGACGGAGCCCGAAAAGCAGGGGATATCCGCCGAAACCGGCGGAGAGAAGAGCGGGGAAGTTGACCAGGGAGTCCGGCCTGTATCCATCATTCGCGACGATCCCGCGCCTGATCCTGCTGGCCGCAGCCTTCGTACTGCTCGGTTTCGGGCTCGACACAACCGCCCGGGCCGCGCTCGGCCCGGTGGTCGTTGGTCAGGTCAAGGACATCGACGCCGGCCCGGACGACGGCGATCCGCTCGGCGCAGGCAACGGAGTCGAACAACCCGGCGGGGCCGATCTCAACGGGGTCCTGATCTTCTCCGCTCGCGATGGAGTCCTGGTCTCCGACGGGGACGTGCACGGAACGGAGCTGTGGCGCTCTGACGGAACCGAAGCGGGTACCTACATGCTCAAGGACATCTACCCCGAAGACAATGGGGTCCTCCATTTCTGCGGCTGCCCGTCGTACTTCACGGAAATGAAGGGCGAAGTGTTCTTCGCGGCCGCTGGGAGTGCCGCGGCCAGCCGCGAATTGTGGAAGACAGACGGAACCGAAGCGGGCACCGTGCTGGTCAAGGATCTGAATACTGCCGGCTTCAACTCTGGCGACCCGATCAGAATGGTGAACGTGGACGGCACCCTCTACTTCCTCGCCAACTCTGACGGTGTGAACGGCTACGAGTTGTGGAAATCCAACGGCACCGGTCCGGGCACGGAGATGGTCAGGGATCTGGAGGCTGCGTTCAACGAGGCCTACAACCTGACCGCGATCGGGAACCAACTCTTCTTCACCTTCAACGATTCCGCAACCGGCAATGGCAAGGAACTCTGGGTCTCCGACGGCACCTTCTTCGGTACCGAAGAAGTCAAAGACATCAACCCCGGCCCGGGTGACGGAATGGGTGGCAATCCCTACGAAACTCAGGCACCTGGAGCCATCTTTGAATTCGACGGCGAAGCCTACTTCGCGGCCAATGACGGCTCGCTTGGACTCGAACTCTGGCGCTCGGACGGGACCGGACCCGGCACCGAGATGGTCAAAGACATCAGGGTCGGGGCAGACGGCAGCCTCGATTTCGGAGTCGGTTTCGCCGAATTCGGCGGCGAGCTGTTCTTCAGCAGCACCTGGCAGATGCACAAGACCGATGGCACAGAACTTGGCACGGAACGGGTTTCACCGGGAATGGCCATCGGCATTACCGGCGGGCCGGTCGTTGTGGACGGCGTGCTTGCCTTCACCAAAGACTTCAACGAACTCTGGAAGTCCGACGGGACGACCTCGGGCACGGAGTTGGTGTTGACCACCACCAACTTCATCACCGACTACAGGTCCTTCGGCGGCAACCTCTACTTCTCCTTCGATGACGGCACCAATGGCACGGAGCTCTGGCGATCCGACCTTACGGCCTCCGGCACCGAGCGCCTGACCGACATCAACCCGACCGGCGGTTCGCTGATCAACCGGTTGATCATTTCTGGCGAGAACCTCTACTTCCGTGGTGACGATGATGGCCCCAACGGAGTCGAACTCTGGTCTGCCAGTGTCGATGTGACGGCCCCGGAAACCAGCATCGACACCGGACCGGCAGAAGACGAGGTGCTCGACTCCGACTCGGCCACATTCACCTTCTCGTCGAACGAGCCAGGCTCCACCTTCACCTGCACGCTCGACGGCGGCACGCCGGAGCCATGCGATTCCGGCAGCAAGACCTACACCGGCCTGACCGAAGGTGCCCACGCCTTCTCGGTGACCGCTACCGATCCGGCACCTTTCAGCAACATCGATCCAACGCCCGCGACCCGGAACTTCACCTACACCAAAGCCACGAACCCTCCCGTCGTCGACACGGTCGCTCCAGAACTCCGCCTGAAAGCTCGCAAGGTCCAGCGAAGCCCGAAGAAGATCATTGTCAAAGCCACCTGCCTCGACGAAGCCTGCAGCCTGGTCGCGAGCGGAAACATCAAAGTCAAGGTTCTGAAGAAGAACGGCAAGGTCAAGAAGACCAGGAAGCTCAAGCTGAAGCGGAGGCGGGCCTCCGGCGGAGGCGGTGAAGCGGTCAGGCTCAAGGTCAAGCTGAACAAGAGAGCAAAGAAGCTGGTCAGAAAGGTGATTCGAAAGAAGGCTTCAAAGGCGACGGTCACAGTGAGGGCCAGCGACAACGCCGGCAACACCTCCAAGGCCAGGCGCAGGATCAAGCTGGTGGACAGGAGCAAGAGGTCACTGCGTCAAGGGGATTGGTCACGGCTATATTCAAGGCAGGAGAACGGTCGCCGGGCGAAGTCCCGAACGCCGACAGGTACATCAAGCAGCAGGGAGAGGCCGGAATGAAGATTGATCGCAACTGTGAATCCGGAATCATTATTTCGAAGCGCTTTCTGGCCATGATCGGACTGGGCCTGCTGCTTCTGGCCTCAGCCTTCGCCGCAACCCGATCCGAAGCGGCACCTCAGGGCCCGTGGGTCCTGCCGGCCGCTGACCTCTCGGCGACGGGCGAAGACGCCAATGGTCTCGCGACCGCGGTCGGGTCTGATGGCACCACCGCCGTGGTCTGGCTGCGGGAGAACGTGGATCGCTCGATCGCAGTCCGAGTCCGCCCCCCGGTCGGTGAGTTCGGCCCGGCGGTCGAGATCCCCGGAACCGGCGAGAGCCCCGACGACGAAGACGTCGCGGTCGGCCCCGACGGAAGCGTGACCGTGGTCTGGGCCCGCGACGGGGTCGACAGGCAGCAGATCCAGACGAGCACGCTGGCCCCCGACGGCAGTGAATTTGGTCCAGTCGAGAACCTCTCGACCGACGCCTACGACGCCGAAAGCCCAAGGGTCGTAATAGGGCCCGACGGCACCACCACAGTTGCCTGGAAACGCGGGACCGGCTCCGGGGACGTCGCGGAGTCGAGCACACGTCCGCCAGACGGGGATTTCAGTCCCGCCGAAGTCCTTTCCGGAGCAGGTACGAGCCTGTCTTCGGTTGTTCCTGCCGCCGGACCAGGTGGCGCAGCTACGGTGATCTGGGTCGCGCTGTCCGGCGCCGACCTCCGGGTTCATGCGGCAACCCGGCCGGCCGGCGGATCCTTCGGCGCGGCCGAACTGCTGAGTCCGGCGGCTGCCGAAGCGATCGAGGCCGACGTGGCGATCGGGCCCGACGGCACCACGATTGTCCTGTTCACGCTGAGGGGCGGATCCGACGAGATCGTCCGGGCGCGGGTCCGGCCACCCGGGGGTGCATTCGCCCCCGGGACCAACCTTTCAGGCACATCCGACTTCGTCCGTGATCCCCGGATCGCGATCGGGTCGGACGGAACTGCCGCTGCGGCCTGGTTCCTGAATGTCGCACCGCTCGAGCGACAGGTGCAGAGCAGCATCCGCCCTGCCGGTGGCTCGTTTGCGACGCCAGTCGACGTCTCCGACCCCGACAACGAGACCAACAAGAACGTCAACGTGGTCGTCGCGCCAGACTCGACCGTCACCCTCCTCTGGCGCGAGGAGGCCGGTGCGGAAACGGTCGTGGCGGCGGCAGCCAAGGCGCCTGACACCGGCTTCGCCGAGCCACAGATCATCTCGCCGACCGGCCTTGATGCCGATACGGCCCAACTCTCCGTCGGCCCCGACGGCAAAGCGACGGCGGCCTGGAGGCTGGACAACGGCGCCGATCAGATCGTGCAGGCAGCCTCAACGCAGACGCCCAGCTACAACATCTCAGTAATCAGGGAGGGCGGCGGCGAGGGCAGGGTGTCGTCGAGTCCGGCTGGGATCGACTGCGGTACTGACTGCTCCGGGGACTTCACTTCGCTGAGCACGGTCACCCTTACCGCGGAACCCGACCCGGACAACCGCTTCGTCGGCTGGACCGGCCCCTGTTCGGACGACTCCCTGACCTGTGACCTCTTCATGGACGAGGACTACTCGGCCACCGCCATCTTCGAGCCGATGACCTACAACCTGACCCTCAGTAAGAAGGGCAGCGGCAAGGGCAAAGTGACCTCGAGCCCGTCCGGAATCACCTGCGGCAACGACTGCGACGGCGACTTCACTTCGCTGTCATCCGTCACCCTTACTGCGAATCCGGACTCGGGCAACCGCTTCACGGGCTGGACCGGCCCGTGTACCGGCAGCGCCCTGACTTGTGAGGTCTTCATGAACCGGGACTACACACCCAGCGCCACCTTCTGCCCGAAGAAATCGCTGAAGCTCGGCAAGCTGACCCGCAAGAAGAAGAAGGGCACAGCCAAGCTCGCGGTGACCGCGGGCGGCGGCGGCAAGGTCGTGCTCGAGTCGAGCAAGAAGGTGAAGAAGAACACCCGCAACGTCGGCGGCAAAGGAACCGGCAAAGTGACGGTCAAGGCCAAAGGCAAGACTCTCAGGAATCTGAAGAAGAGGGGCAACGTCAAAGTCAAGCTGACCCTGACCTACAAGCCGGGAGGCGGCTGCTCGACGGTGACCAAGAAGCGGACCGTGAAGCTGGTCAAGAAGTAAGGATCAGGCGCGGCGGAGCAGCTCTTTGAGCTCGTCGGCCATCGCCTCCACCAGAAGGTCGAAGTTGGGTGCGAGTTCGCGGTCGCCGACTATGCCTATGTCAAGCCGGTCGAGGTAGCTGAGCACGGTGATGTTGAGACCGACGCCGTCCATGATCACCGATGCCGGGTAGTGGGACTCGAGCCTGGCGCCGGCCATGTAGAGCGGCACCGGCGGCCCGGGCACGTTCGAGACGATGACGTTGAAGTGAGGGTCGAAGTGGGAGCTCGCGCCGAGCTCGGCGACCATGCGGGCGGCGCGTGAGAACAGCACCGGCGGCACCATCTCGGTCGCGTCGGCGATGAAGTGTGGCGGCTGGGTGGCGTGGTGGAGCTTCGCCACGGCCATCTCGGCATGGGCGCAGTTGAGGCGCTCGACCGGGTCGGCCACGTCGGTCGGCAGGGCGGCCATCATCGCCGAAACCTGGTTGCCGAAGGTGCCGATTTCGTCTTCGCCACGGACCGAGACCGGCACCATCGCGATCAGCGGCTGGTCCGGCAGCTCGTCGTTGACCAGCAGAAAGCTGCGCAGCGCCCCGGCCGAGAGAGACATCACCACGTCATTCACCTTGACCCCGTAGGCGTTCTTGACCGCCTTGACCTCGGGTAGCGAAAGGGTGCCGAAGGAGAAATGGCGGTGTCCCGAGATCCGGTCGTTGAGCAGCGTGCGCGGTGCAGTCAGGCCGGGCCGCGCCGGGTCGTCTTTCTCTCGCCCGAGCAGGCTCCGGATCCTGCCGGTGACCTCACCGGTCGCATGGACTCCAGGGATCGCCCGGATCGGCGGCACATCGGCAACGTTCATGACGGTCGCGGGCACGTTTCGGACGGTGCGGACCGCCCGGCCGGGCAGCCTGGTCGCACCTTTGGCCAGCAGGCCGAACGAGCCGGGATGGGGTGAGGTCTCGACCGGATGCGGATCCTCGGGCAGCACCCGCCCCCCGGGCTCGAGGTCGAAGAGGATCGAGAGGATCTCGGCACCCGACACACCGTCGACCACCGAGTGATGGATCTTGGTGAGGACCGCGGCGCGGTCTCCATGCACGCCCTGGATCAGGTAGAGCTCCCAGAGCGGACGGGCGCGGTCGAGCGGGCGGGAGATGATGCGCTCGACCTGGGCCGAGAGCTGGCGGTCGCTGCCCGGTGACGGCAGGGCCAGTTCACGCACGTGGTACGAGATGTCGAAGTCCGGATCCTCGATCCACCACGGGTGGTCCAGCCGGAACGGCACCTCCTCGAGCCGCCACCTGAACGGCGGCAGCAGGTGGATCCGCTCCAGGACGAGGTCACGGACGTCGGCCAGGGTCAGGATCCCGCCAGGCGAATCGGCCGGGTTCAGTACCGCGAGACCGGAGACATGGGCGAAATTACGATCGTCCTCGATCGCGAGGAACTCCGAGTCCAGCCCGCTCAGCTGCCGGACGACCCTTCCCGAGCCCGTCTGCACCCCATCGCTCATGGCTTCAACCTACAGGCGAATCGGCAGCGCTTTCGAAGAGAGGCCTTCAGTCGGAAGAAGGGGCCGTCTTGGCCGGCTTCGAATCGGACTTCTTGTCGCCTCCGCCGGAGTCCGAGGAGCCAGAGGAACTCCCGGAGGATGAAGAGCCCGAATCGCCGCCCGAGCCCGAGTCCTTCGAGGCGGCGTCGGCCGCCTGCTTGGCCTTGTTCGAAGAACGCGTGCCGTAGTCGGTGTTGTGGAAACCCGAACCCTTGAAGTGGATCGCCGGAGAATGGAGCACGCGGCGGGTCGGGGCCCCGCAGTCGGGACATTCGGTCAGGGAGTCCTCGCTCATCGACTGCATGACCTCGACCTCGTGGCCTTTGTCGCATCGGTATTCGTAAATCGGCATGGGTGATTGATTATCGCAGCGCGCCGCCGGATGCGTCCCCTATACCTTTCGACCCCATGGCAGACGAACCCTCAGCAGAGAAGAACACCGAAGTCACGATGGAAGAAATCGTCGCCCTGGCCAAGCGCCGCGGCTTCGTCTTCCCGTCCTCGGAGATCTACGGCGGGCTCGGCTCGACCTACGACTACGGCCACTACGGCGTTCTGCTGAAGAACAACGTCAAGAACGAGTGGTGGCGCTCGATGCTGACCGAACGCGACGACATCGTCGCCCTGGACTCGGCGATCATGCAGCACCCGAAGGTCTGGGAGGCGTCGGGCCACCTCGAGGGCTTCACCGACCCGCTGGTGCAGTGCCTCGGCAAGTGCAAGCGGCGCTGGCGCGAGGACCATCTGCGCGAGGCGGTCGAAGCCGAAGGCGGCGATGCCGAGGCCGAGCTGCGGTGTCCCGAATGCGGCGGCGAGCTCAGTCCGCCGCGGAACTTCAACCTGATGTTCGAGACCCACATGGGCCCGGTCGCCGAAGAAGGCAACGCCGTCTACCTGCGGCCCGAGACCGCACAGGGCATCTTCATCAACTTCAAGAACGTGCTCAACTTCGCCCGCAAGTCGCCGCCTTTCGGAATCGCCCAGATCGGCAAGTCCTTCCGCAACGAGATCACCCCGGGCAACTTCATCTTCCGCACCCGCGAGTTCGAGCAGATGGAGATGGAGTTCTTCGTACCGCCGGCCGAGGTCGACGAGTGGTACCACCAGTGGATCGAGATCCGCCGCGACTGGTACCTCAACCTCGGCATACGGCCCGACTTCCTGATGGTCCGGCCGCACGAGGCCGATGAGCTCTCCCACTACTCCTCGGGCACCAGCGACATCGAGTACCTCTTCCCTATCGGCTGGTCCGAGCTCGAAGGCGTCGCCAACCGGGGCAACTTCGACCTGACCCAGCACCAGGAGCATTCGGGCGAGAAGCTCGAGTACTTCG
This sequence comes from uncultured Solirubrobacterales bacterium, assembly GCA_963717235.1. Lineage (GTDB taxonomy): Bacteria > Actinomycetota > Thermoleophilia > Solirubrobacterales > 70-9 > 67-14. The sequence continues at coordinate 57,597 of CAVQVQ010000001.1, forward strand.
ACCAGCAGTCCGGCGAGCGCTACCTTCCCCACGTGATCGAGCCGGCCGCCGGCGCCGACCGCGCCGCACTCGCTTTCCTGGTCGACGCCTACGACACCGAAGAGGTCGAAGGCCGCGAGCGCACCGTGCTCAAGCTCCACCCACGCCTGGCCCCGGTCAAGGTCGCCGTGCTGCCGCTGTTCAACAAGGAGGGAATGCCCGAGCAGGCGAAGGAGATCAACTCCGCCCTGCGCGCCGCCGGCATCCAGACCGAATACGACGCCGGCGGATCGATCGGCAAGCGTTACCGCCGCCAGGACGAGATCGGCACCCCCTGGGGGATCACCGTCGACTTCGACACCAAGGACGACAACATGGTCACCCTGCGCGACCGCGACTCACTGACCCAGGACCGCGTGCCGATCGAAGGCCTCCCGGCCCTGATCGCCGGCAAACTGACCGAACCCTGGAAGTCCCCGAAGCTGGGTTGAGTACCGCGTCGGACCGACGGGGTCCGAACACTTCCAATACCGTCGCCAGATGAGGCCGACCAAGCAGCAGGTGTCGATGGGACTTCTGTTCTACCCGCGAGGGGGCTCGGCGCAGGTCGTCCGGTACCTCTCCCGCGCACTCGACGGTGCCGGCTGGGAGGTTTCACTGGCCTGCGGGTCACTCGGCGAAGCCGGGACCCAGACCAACGCGGGTACCTTCTTCGAAGGCCTTTCGGTCGAGGCAGCCGACTACGGGCCGGCCCTCGAAGCCCATGCCGCCGGCCACGACCCGCTCGAGGTCGAGGTACCGCTCCACCCCTCCTTCGAAGACGGGGGCGACAACCCGGACCGGGTCTTTGCGGCGGTCTCACCGGAGATCGGCGAGCACCTGATCGAGGCCTGGGTCCGCATCCTCGGAGAGGCGTGGCCGGACCCGCATCTGTTTCACCTACATCACCTCACCCCCCTCCAGGCGGCCGTCCACAGGCGCTGGCCGGACCGGCCGGTCCTCACCCACCTGCACGGCACCGAACTGAAGATGATCGACCGGATCGGCAGGCTGTCGGAGCTGGCGGAGGCGCTCGGCACCACCTTGCCCGGGATGGCCGACCGGGCGGAAGCCGGCGAGATGCCGGGCACCGGTGGTCTCTCTCCCGAGCAGCGGCTGCTGTTTGAAGACACCGACTGGCCGCACTGGCGTTTCGGCGCTCACTGGGCGGAGATGCTGGTGGCCCTGGGCAGGAAGTCGGACCGCATCGTGGCGATCTCTCCACACGACCGCGACGAGGCACTCAGGTTGCTCGGTGTGGACGAGGACCGGGTTGAGATCGTTCCGAACGGCGTCGACACCGAACGCTTCGACCGTCGTCCGGTCAGCCCCGATGAGCGGCTCTCGCGCTGGCACCGCTGGCTGGTCACCGAACCGCTCGGCTGGGACGAGTCGGGTGAGCCCGGAAGCATCCGCTACGAAGAACGGGATCTGGCCGTGTTCACCGATCCCGAGACCGGGGAGCCCTCCCCGGTGCTTCTGTACCTGGGCCGCTTCCTCGACTTTAAGCGGGTGCCCCTGCTGGTCCGGGCCTACGGCCGCGCACGCCTCCGGTTCAACAAACCCGCCCCGCTCGTGATCTGGGGCGGCTCACCCGGCGAGTGGGGCGAAGAGCATCCCTACACCGTGGCTCGCCGCGAGGGCGCAGACGACATCTTCTTCCTCGGCTGGAGGGGGCACGACGAGCTCCCGGACGGGCTCGCCTGTGCGGACGCCCTCGTCGTTCCGTCGGTGAACGAGCCATTCGGCCTTGTCCTGCTGGAGGCGATGTCTTCGGGGATGCCCGTGATCGCCACCCGCAGTGGAGGTCCGCTCACCTTCGTCAACACCGAGCCGGGGCGCCCGAACGGCTGGATGGTCGAACCCGACGACATCGACACGCTCGCCGACGCACTGGTCGAAGCCGTCAACGACACCGACGAGCGCAAGCAGCGGGGACAGAACGCCTACGAGCAGATCCGCAGCTCCTACTCGTGGAACGTGCTCGCCCGGCGCTTCGCCTCGACCTACGAAGCGCTGGAGCGCTGAGCCAGAGCCGAGCTCCGGACCGATGAGGTGACCGACCCTCGGCTTCTGGCCCAGGTGGCATAGTTGGAGCGAGTGTCTCCGACCGCGACCCATCCGCTGAATACACGCAAGGCCCGGTTCCGGAGGACCGTGGACCAGAGATTCGCCGCGCTGCGCTTCGCCTGGTGGCGGATCCTCCAGGTCTGTGTCGCCGCCGGACTGGCCTGGCTCATCGCCACGAAGGTCTTCGGCCACAGCCAGCCATTCTTCGCTCCGATCGCGGTCGTGCTGGTCCTGGGACTGGCGATCGAGCGACGCGGCCGGCGAGCCTACGAGGTCGCATTGGGTGTTGCGCTCGGCATCGCCGTCGCCGATCTGATCGTCCTCGTCACCGGCACCGGCACCTGGCAGCTCGTGCTGATCCTCGGCCTGGCCATGGCAGTTGCTGTGCTTTCCGGTGGCAGCGTGATGCTGGTCAACCAGGCTGCCGTTTCGGCTGTGCTGGTCGCGACCCTGACGGCGCCTGACGTCGGAGATACGCTGACCCGCTTCGTCGACGCGCTGATCGGCGGATCGATCGCGCTGGGGGCCAATGCGCTGACCCCGGTCGACCCGGTGCGGCTGGTCCGCCGGCACCTGGAGCCGTTGCTGTCTCGGCTCTCGGGCACGCTGGTCGACATCGCCGATGCACTCGAGCACTCGAGCAAGGAAGAGATCATCGCCGCGCTCGAGCGTGCCCGCTCGCTCGATCCCGCGGTCAGGGAGATGATGATCGCGGTCGAGGCCGGGCAGGAGACGATCTCGCTCTCCCCGATCCGCAGGAGCTCACGCGGGCGAGTCGACCAGCTGGCCACCGCGGCCGAGCCGATCGACCTGATGATCCGCAACACCAGGGTCCTGGCGAGGGCCGCGGTCAGGGCAATCGACCTCGACGAGCACATACCGCCGGTCGCCACGGAGGGAATCCGGGACCTGGCAGCGGCGGTGCGCTCGCTGGACCAGCACCTCGGCGGCGCCCCGAGGCATTCCGCCACACGGGAGGCGGCCCTGAGGGCGGCGGCGACCGCCAGCGCGGCTCTGGATGAGACCTCGAACCTGGCGGTCAGCGTGATCATCTCCCAGGTGCGGGCGACCGCAACCGACCTGCTGATCGGTCTCGGCATGACCAGGGAAGAGGCGGTCGACGAAGTGCGGTCGGCTCGTCAGCGGCTCGACGCCTGAGGACTGCCGACTCCACCCTCGGCAGGCGCCATCCGGTCCCAGCGTCCGCCCGAAGAGGCCCGTTGGAGACACACCCATGCGAGCTCCAGAGCGACAAAGAAATCCCCCGGGAACCGCAACCCTGACCTTGGTGGATGGTTCCATAACCAGTCCAGCTTGGCCGGGAGGGATGCACGGCAGGGCGGCAACGGGGTAGGGAAACGGGTGGCGGGGTGCAGGGCCTCGCCACCCGTTGTCTTTCTACTGCGCCTCAGCGCGACAGGTTCTTGATCTTGCGGGCGGCCTTGGCCCGCTCGGTGCCGTCGAGCACGACCTTGCGCAGCCGCAGCGACTCCGGGGTGATCTCGACCGATTCGTCGGAGCGCAGGAACTCGATCGCCGACTCCAGGGTCAGCTCTTTCGGTGGGGTGAGCCTGACCAGGACGTCCGAGGTGGCCGAGCGCATGTTGGTCAGCTGCTTCTCCTTGACCGCGTTGACGTCGAGGTCGTTGGATCGGGTGTGCTCGCCGACGATCATGCCTTCGTAGACCTCCTCGCCCGGCCCGACGAAGAGCCCGCCGCGTTCCTGCAGGCCGAACAGGGCGAAAGCGGCGGTCGAACCCTTGCGGTCGGCGACCAGCGAGCCGGTACTGCGGGTCGTGATGTCGCCGGCCCAGGGCTCCCAGCCGTGGAAGACGTGGTTCATGATGCCGGTGCCACGGGTCTCGGTCAGGAACTCCGTGCGGAAGCCGACCAGACCACGGGCGGGAATCACGTAATCGAGCCGGTTGCGTGTGTCGGACTGGGCGAGCATGTTCTCCATCCGCCCCTTGCGGGCCGCCAGCAGCTGGGTGACCGCTCCGACGAACTCCTCCGGCACATCTATCTGGAGGGCCTCCATCGGCTCGTGGATCTGGCCGTCGATCTCGCGGGTCACTACACGGGGCTGTCCTGCGGTCAGCTCGAATCCCTCGCGCCTCATGATCTCCAGCAGCACGACCAGCTGCAGCTCGCCGCGGCCCTGTACCTCCCAGGCATCCGGGCGCCCGGTCGGCAGAACGCGGATCGAGACGTTTCCGAGCAACTCCTGGTCGAGCCGGTTCTGGATCTGGCGGGCGGTGACCTTGCTGCCTTCGCGGCCGGCCAGGGGAGAAGTGTTGATGCCGACTTCGATCGAGAGCGAAGGCTCGTCGACCTCGATCACCGGCAGCGGCCGCGGATCTTCGGGGTCGGCGAGGGTCTCGCCGATGGTCACCTCGGGCAGGCCCGCCACGGCGATGATCTCTCCCGGTCCGGCCTCGTCGGCCGGGACCCGTTCGAGAGCCTCGGTGACGAAGAGTTCGGAGACGGTCGCCCGCTCGATCCGACCGTCGGCCCGGCACCAGGCAATCGCGGCGCCCGACCGGATCGTCCCGTGCATGACCCGGCACAGCGCCAGCCGGCCCAGGTACGGCGAGGCATCGAGGTTGGTCACATAGGCCTGGAGCGGGTGGTCCGGGTCGTACTCCGGCGCCGGGATGTGGTCCACCATCAGGTCCATCAACGGCCCCAGGTCCTTGCCCTCTTCACCTTCGGTCAGGCTGGCCCAGCCGGCCTTGGCGTTGGTATAGACGATCGGGAACTCGATCTGGTCGCCTTCGGCGCCGAGGTCCATGAACAGTTCGTAGACCTCGTCGACGACCTCGGCGATGCGTGCGTCCGGGCGGTCGACCTTGTTGACCACGAGGATCACCGGGAGCCCGGCCTCGAGCGCCTTGGCGAGCACGAAACGGGTCTGCGGCAGCGGACCCTCGGAGGAGTCGACCAGCAGCACGACGCCGTCGACCATGGTCAGGCCGCGCTCGACCTCGCCACCGAAGTCGGCGTGACCCGGGGTGTCGATGATGTTCAGCTTGACCTCGCCGTAGCGGACCGCCGTGTTCTTGGCGAGGATCGTGATGCCCTTCTCGCGCTCGAGGTCCATCGAGTCCATGACCCGGTCGTTTACGTCCTGGCCCTTGCGGAAGGCGCCCGACTGCCAGAGCATGGCGTCGACCAGGGTCGTCTTGCCGTGGTCCACGTGGGCCACGATGGCGATGTTTCGTATGTCTTCCCGGCGTTCCATGAGTTTGCGGCACAAACGGAAGCGGGGCGCTGGGCCCCGCTCCGGTACAGCCGCGATCTTTCTTTCGGCTAGTCCGCTACCGGTGTGCCGTTGGTCTGTGCGGCGGACTCTGCCGGCGGCACCGAGGTGGTCGAGGTGTAGACGAACTCCTCCTCGGCCCCGAAGATGGCGTCGAGGACGGTCTTGCGGGCCGATTCGCTGAAGACCAGAACCAGTCCGCCGGTGAGCAGGCCGAGGCCGATCAGGTTGCGGATCGGGTGGCGCTTCTTCTTCGGCCCTTCGCGGAGCCGCTCGGCGGCGTCACGCAGTGAATCCGCCGCCTCGCTCAGCTCACGCTTGACCTTGCGGTCGTTGGTCACCGTTTCAACGGTCGAGGACTTGCTGGACTGAACCCTGCCGTAGGCGCTCTTGGCGGCGACCGCGGCGGCGATGATGCTCGCCCGCAGCTCTTCGTCTTCGATCAGACGACGCACGTAGGTGTTGTCACGGGCGGAGTTGTATGCCTTGCCGGCCTTGCTTGAGATGTCTGCCTTGCTCATTCGCCCCTCACTTCTTTCGTTCAAGTCTGGTTATTTCGTCTGAAGGTCTGATCCGAGGATAGCGATGATGCCGTCACTTGTCCTCCAGTGCGATCTCCAGCGCCTCGCTGACCTTGCCCGCATAGGCGAATTGGACGGCGGTTCTCTCGTACTCCGGTATCTCGTCCACCTCCCCTTCGTTGCGGCTCGGCAGGATGACTGTCTTGATCCCGGCCCGCTGGGCGGCGAGCGATTTCTCCTTCACCCCTCCGATCGGCAGGACCTGGCCGGTCAGGGTCACCTCGCCGGTCATGGCGACGTCGTTGCGGACCGGCCGGCCGGTGATCAGCGAGACCAGCGCGACCGTGATCGCCACCCCCGCCGAAGGTCCGTCCTTGGGGACCGCTCCGGCCGGGACGTGAATATGGATGTCGTGCTGGGCGAACCACTTGACGTCGGCGTCGGGGGCGACCTTCTTGGCGTTGGCCCGGACGTAGGAGAGCGCCGCCTGGGCCGACTCCCGCATCACGTCGCCGAGCTGTCCGGTGATCACGAGCTTGCCGCTGCCGGGCATCGCCGTCGCCTCTATGAACAGCACGTCGCCGCCGGTCGGGGTCCAGGCCAGGCCGGTCGAGACACCGGGAATCTTGGTCCGGCGGCGGGTCTCGGAGAAGACCCGGCGGCGGCCGAGCAGCTCCCGGACCCGCTTTCCGGAGACCTTGACCTTCTTGCCTTGACCGTCGTTCTCGGCGAAGACCCTCGCGACCTTGCGGCAGACGGTTCCGATCTCGCGCTCGAGGTTGCGTACGCCGGCTTCGCGTGTGTACTCCTCGATGATCGCGGTCAGGGCGGGATCGGTGAAGGCGATCTGCTTCGGCTTCAGTCCGTTCGCCCGGATCTGCCTCGGTACCAGGTACCGGCGGGCGATGTGACGCTTCTCGTCGACCGTGTAGCCGGAAAGCTGAATCGTCTCCATGCGGTCGCGCAGCGGACCCGGGATGGTGTCGAGCACGTTGGCCGTCGCGATGAACATCACGTCCGACAGGTCGAACGGGACGTCGAGGTAGTGGTCGCGGAAGGAGTCGTTCTGGGCCGGGTCCAGAACCTCGAGCATCGCCGAAGAGGGGTCGCCACGGAAGTCGGAGCCCATCTTGTCGATCTCGTCGATCATGAAGACCGGATTGCGTGAGCCGGAGTCACGCAGGGCCCGGACGATCGTGCCGGGCATCGCCCCGACGTAGGTCCGGCGGTGGCCCCTGATCTCGGCCTCGTCCCGGACTCCGCCGACCGAGATCCGCTCGAACTCGCGGCCGAGGGCCCTCGCGATCGACTTGCCAAGGCTCGTCTTGCCGACGCCCGGAGGGCCGACGAAACAGAGGATCGGCCCGGGAGACTCCGGATTGAGCTTGCGCACGGCCAGGTACTCGAGGATCCGGTCCTTGATCTTCTCCATGTCGTAGTGGTCTTCGTTGAGGACCTCTTCGGCGTGGTCGATGTCGAGGTTGTCTTCGGTCTCGTGGTTCCAGGGCAGGTCCACGAGCCACTCGAGATAGGTGCGGATGACACCGTGTTCGGCCGCGGCCGGCGGCAGCTTCTCCAACCTGGAGAGCTCGCGTTCGGCTGCCTGAAGCGCCTGCTCCGGCAGCCCGGCTTCTTCGATCCGCTCGCGGAGTTCATTGGCCTCGGCCACCGATTCGTCTTCTTCCCCGAGTTCGGCCTGGATCGCCTTCAGCTGTTCCCGCAGGAAGTACTCGCGCTGGCCCTTGTCGATCGAAGACTGGACCTCGGACTGGATCTGGGAACCGAGCTGGATCACCTCGAGCTCGCGGGCGAGGATCCCCGACAGCATCCGCAGCCGCTTCGAGACGTCGACCTCCTCGAGCAGCGACTGCTTCTCTTCGGTCGGGATTCGCAGGGCCCCGGCGATCAGGTGTGACAGGGCCGAAGGCTCGTCGACGTTGGCCACCGCCATCTGGAGCTCCTCCGGCAGGTAGGGGATCAGTTCGATGATCTCGGAGAAGGTGCGCTGGACGTTCCGGCTGAGTGCCTCCAGCTCGGGAGTGTCATCGACTTCGTCCGGCAGTTCGGAGATCCGGGCGACCAGGTAGGGCTCTTCGGCCACGTAAGGGCCGAGCCTGACCCGTTGTGTGCCCTGGACCAGGACCCGGATCGAGCCGTCCGGGACCTTGAGCATCCGGGTGACGATGCCCACCACGCCGACGTCGTAGAGCTGGTCGGGCGTGGGCGCATCCTCTTCGGGCTCGGTCGATGCGACCATCACGAGCATCCGGTTGGTCGCGAGAACGTCGTCGACCAGCTTGATCGAGCGCTCCTGGCCGACACCGAGCGGCGCCAGCGTGTCCGGGTAGGCGACCGTATCGCGCAGGGGCAGCACCGGCATCGCGTCGGGCAGATCCTCGCTGGCCCTGATCGCCGCTTCTTCCTGGCCGCTCTCGACCACCTCGAGCACGGGCACAGACTCCTTGCCCGCGGCGGAGGCCGGGCCGAATCGGTTGCCGTCAGCCACTGGAATCACCGGACCGGCGGTGATCGACCGGCACCCTCCGGGTCAGTTGCGCGTCATCGCGCAGAGGCAGCTCGATCCGCAGGATTCCGTCTTCATAGGAGGCCTCGGCCCGGTCGGGATCGACGTCGACCTGCAGCTCGACGATGTGCCTGAACGGTCCGGTCGGGATCTCTACCTGCTGGTAGACCCGCCCTTCGGTCTCCTGTACGGCGCGCTCGCCGACGATCTTCAGCTGGCGGCCGCCGACCTCGATCCCTACCGTGGCCGGGTCGATGCCGGCCAGATCACACTTGACCACGGCGCGCTGGGGATTGCCGCAGTAGTAGACGTCCACGTTCGGTGAGAATCCGGTGGCGCGGCGGCTGATGTAGGTGGTCCGCCCCCAAGTGCCGCCGAGCATTTCGTCCATTTCCCGGCGCATCCGGGCAAAGTTTGCGAAGAGGTCACGTTCAGACATGGACAGACAGTCTAAAGGTCGATCTCCATCCCCTCGGAAGCTACCTCCAGCGGTCCATCGAAGGCCCTGGCCGCCTCTGCGACTGCCCACTCGGGGTCGAGCTCGTCCGAGATGTGGGTCAGCAGCAGCCGCTTCGCGCCGGCGGCGGCGGCGTGCTCGCCGGCCTCGCCGGGCGTCAGGTGACCCCTCACGCCGTGCCTCTCAGGCCTCGGCAGCGTAGCCTCGGCGATGAGCAGATCGGTGTCCCTGGCGAAATCGACCAGCGCCTCGTTCGGCCGGCAGTCCGCCCCGTAAGTGAGTCTGCCGCCACCCGGCCCCGTGACCTCGATGGCCCAGGTCTCGATGTAGTGGGGAACCTCCCTGAAGGAAACGGTCATGCCGCCCACCTCGATGCGCTCGGACGGGTCGAATTCACGAAAGTCGAAGGCGTCTTCGATCAGCGAGCACATTCCCCAGATCTCGCAGACATGGCTGAAGGCCGCGCGCGCACCGGGTGGCCCGTAGAGGACCGGCCGGGCCGGGTTGTCGGTCCCCGGCCATTCGCCGACCGGTACCGGCTGCTGGCGGGGCGCATGGGTCAGGCCGAAGGCGAAGGGGATCAGATCGAGGAAGTGGTCGGCATGCAGATGGGAGATGAAGATCGCATCGATGTCGACGTAGTCGCAGTACTTGCGCATCTTGCCGAAGACCCCGTTGCCACAGTCGAGCAGGATCGTCGAATCGTCCTGGGAGACCAGGTAGCCGCTGCATGCTCCGCCGGCATCCTGCCACGCCGGTGACTTTCCGAGGACGGAGAACTTCATCGCGGAAAGGTTATGCCTCCGGCGGAATCGCCGTACTTGCGGCAGTCCGCTGGCAGGTCGCTTTCAGGCGACCGGGCCGGACCTCAGGCGGTGGCGGGTGAAGCGACCCTGGTCCCGGCGGGCGCCGGGGAGGCCGGCTTCGCAGCGCCGGCGGCGGTGATCCTCCGGTCGTCCGCCCAGCGCGGCGGCCTCAACAGCAGAACCGGCTGCCGGGGAGGAACCAGCCCTTCGGGACGGCTCGGCCGGAAGGTGACGCAGGGCTCCTCGAGGTCGAGTGCGCAGAGCATCTTCTTGCGGAAGTAGCAGTCCTCACACTTGGGAGCATCTTTTTTTCGGCCGGCCACTCGGGGCATCCAAGCAGGACGCCCACGATCGCATCGCCGGCGATTCCGCAAATCGCAGCATTCCGGTTTTCACACCGCTGCAACAACCCCGCATTTTGGGCGGTCGCCGAAAGTCGCCCGGGGGAGACACGGGGCGGGCAGGCACTTAAGCGCCGCCGGACGCCGGGTGGACGACCGCTTCGCCACCTTCGACCAGCCCCTGCCACCAGCCGAGCCAGTCGGAAGTGAGCTCGAAGAAATCCGCGTCCCAGCCGAACCACTGCGGGATCTCAACCGGATCGGTCAGGGCCCGCCAGACCCGCTCGGGCTCCACCCGAATGCCCACTTCAACCTCGAAATCAGACATGAACCGACCCTACCCGGCCACCGAAGCGGCCGCCACCCTCATTCTGGCCACGGTTTAACCCGGATATGGCGGCAAACCGTGGCCAGACCGTGCGGCGCCGGGCCGTGGTTTCTGCCTAGTAGCGGTAGTGGTCCGACTTGTAGGGGCCGTCGACCGGAACACCGATGTAGTCGGCCTGTTCCGGGCTGAGCTCGGTCAGCTCGATGCCGAGGGCGTCGAGGTGGAGCCGGGCGACCTTCTCGTCGAGGTGCTTGGGCAGGACATGCACGCCGAGGTCGTACTCGTCCGCCTTCGCGAACAGCTCGATCTGGGCCATCACCTGGTTGGTGAACGAGTTCGACATCACGAAGCTCGGATGTCCGGTCGCGTTGCCGAGGTTGAGCAGCCGGCCTTCGGAGAGCACGATGATCGAGTGTCCGTCGGGGAAGCGCCACTCATGGACCTGCGGCTTGATCTCGATCCGTTCGATCCCTTCGATCGACTCCAGACCGGCGATGTCGATCTCGTTGTCGAAGTGGCCGATGTTGCCGACGATCGCCTGGTGCTTCATGCGCTTCATGTCCTCGGCAGTGATGATGTCCTTGTTGCCGGTGGTGGTGATGAAGACGTCAGCGGTTTCGAGCACGCTGTCGAGCCGCCGGACCTCGTAGCCCTGCATCGCGGCCTGGAGGGCGCAGATCGGGTCGATCTCGGTGACGATCACGCGGGCACCCTGGGCGCGCAGCGATTCGGCGCTTCCTTTGCCGACGTCGCCGAATCCGCAGACCACTGCGGCCTTGCCGGCCAGCATCACGTCGGTGGCGCGGTTGATGCCGTCGACCAGCGAGTGGCGGCAACCGTAGAGGTTGTCGAACTTGGACTTGGTCACGGAATCGTTGACGTTGATCGCGGTGAACAGCAGCTGGCCCGCTTCCTTCATCTCATAGAGACGCAGGACGCCGGTCGTGGTCTCTTCGGTTACGCCCATGACGCCCTTCGAGATCTCGGTCCACTTGCTGTCGTCGGCTGCGAGCGAGTCGGAAAGCTGCCTGAGCACGACCTTGAACTCGTCCGGGTCGGAATCGGAGGGTGCCGGGACGGAGCCCGCGGCCTCGAATTCGACGCCCTTGTGAATCATCATCGTGGCGTCGCCACCGTCGTCGAGCAGCATGTTCGGTCCGACCGAGCCGTCGGCTCCGGCTTCGGGCCAGGTCAGGGCCTGCTCGGTGCACCACCAGTACTCCTCCAGGGTCTCGCCCTTCCAGGCGAACACGGGGACGCCCGAAGGGTCGTCGGGAGTGCCGTCGGGGCCGACCACCACGGCGGCCGCGGCGTGGTCCTGGGTCGAGAAGATGTTGCAGCTCGCCCAGCGCACCTCGGCGCCGAGCTCGACCAGAGTTTCGATCAGCACCGCAGTCTGGATCGTCATGTGCAGTGAGCCGGTGATACGCGCGCCGGAGAGCGGCTTGGAATCAGCGAATTCGCGGCGGGTCGCCATGAGTCCGGGCATCTCGTGCTCGGCGAGGCGGATCTCCTTGCGTCCGTACTCGGCTTGGGCGAGGTCGGCTACTTTGAAGTCGATGGCGGTGCTGGTGGCAGTCATTTCCATTTTCAGGTCCGGATCTTTCAGTTTCGGGGGTAGTTCACGCTAGCATTAGCGCTTGCTCATGGGTACATCTGAACGAACATCGAAGCTCTCCGCGTCCCCTGACCTGTTCGACAACGGGTTCCTGAATTTCTTCTCGCGGGTCCACCCTTCGGTCCCTGCGCTGATCTTCGTCCCGGTGATCGGGATCATGTACTGGCTGGCGGTCGACCAGGGTTCGGGCGCGCTGCCGGTGATCGGCCTCACCCTTGCCGGGCTGCTGATCTGGACCCTTTCGGAGTACTGGCTCCACCGGTTGCTCTTCCACTGGCACCCCAAGTTCAAGGGTGGCGACCAGCTCAACTTCATCATCCACGGCGTTCACCACGACCACCCCAACGACCGCATGCGCCTGGTCATGCCACCTGCCGTGGGCCTGCCACTGGCGGCCATCTTCCTCGGCCTCTTCGTCCTGGTTTTCGGAACCCCGGCCGCCTTCACCATTTTCGCCGGCTTCCTGATCGGTTACCTGATCTACGACTACACGCACTACTACGTCCACCACTTCGTGCCGAAGACCAGGGTAGGCCGCAAGGTACGCGAGCACCACATGCGCCACCACTTCCAGGACCACCGCTACGGCTACGGGGTATCCAGTCCCCTCTGGGACTATGTATTTCGCACGGTGCCACGAACCCGCAAGGCCGAGCGCAAGCAGCAGTAGGCGCGCTTACCGCCCTGATTCAGCCGGGCGGCGCCACTTCGTCGAGCGGACCCTGTCCGCCGAGCACCGAGATCACGTTGCGCGCCACCAGTTCGGCCATCGCGTCGCGGGAGCGGAATGTCGCCGAGCCGATGTGCGGGGTAAGCACGGTGCGCGGTGCCTCTCTGAGCGCCAAGGGGACCTCCGGTTCGGCCTCGAAGACATCGAGGCCGGCTGCACCGAGGCGTCCTTCGACGAGGGCCGAGGCCAGCGCATCGCCATCGAGCAGCGAACCGCGTGCGGTATTGACCAGGATCGCCGTCGGCTTCATCAGGGAGACGGCCCCGGCGTCGATCAGGTGCCGGTTTCCGGGCGCGGCTGCGAGGTGGAGGCTGACCACGTCGGATTCGGCCAGCAGCTCTTCGAGTTCGACCCTGCGCGCCCCGAGTCCTGACTCGGCCCCGGGCTTGGCCTTCCTCGAAACGTAGAGCAGGGACCCGGTCAGCCCGGCCATCAGTTCGGCGTAACGGAAGCCGATCCGGCCCATGCCGACCACACCGACGGTCGAGCCGCTCAGCTCCAACCCGCGGAAGGCGGCCGGATCCCAACCGGTCCAGCGGCCCTGCCTGAGGCCGGCTTCCGCCGAGGGCACCTGCCTGGCGGCGGCCAGGGTCAGCGCAAGAGCAAGCTCGGCCGTCGCGTCGGTCAGAACGCCGGGCGTATTCGTGAGCAGGACCCCGCGACGAGCGCAGGCATCCCGGTCCACGTTGTCGTAGCCGACTGCGAAGTTCGCCACCAGTTCCAGCTGTGGCCCGGCGGCGCCCAGGACTTCATCGTCGATCCGCACCGTCGGATCGGCGACGATCGCCGAGGCCCCGGGCACCAGGCCCAGCAGCCTCCCGCGATCGGCATCGAGCCCGCCCTGCGCCAGATCGAAATCGCCTTCGAGCAGAGAAAGTCCCGCCGGCAGCAGCTGCCTTGCGACGATGACTTTCTTCCTGCTGTCAGCCATGTGGCTCACCGCCGGGCGACCCCTTTCCCCTGCGGGTCTGCTCGGCGCTCAGACGGCCCGCATGCTCAGGCGGCCGTGTACTTCGAGCCGTCCTTCTTCAGCTTTCCTTCTTCGGTCAGCTTGCGGGCGACCGGGTAGAGGCCGTTCGGCGAAACGCCCTGACTCTTGGCCGCATCGGAAACGGTCGAGCCGGGGTTCTCCTTGAAGAACTTGTGCAGGGTGGTCGCGCGTGAACCACGTGGGGCCCGGGTCTGCTTGGCCTGCGTTTCGGATCCCAGCGCCTTCTCGATCCTGGCCTTGGCCTCCTTGACCGCCTTCTCGGCTTCCTTGACTTCCTTCTTGACCTGGGCGCGGCGCTGCTGGTACTCAGACTTCACGTTCTCACGGGCTTCGCGGGAAGCCTTGGCGACGGCCTCCTTGATCGCACGGCTCTCTTCAACGGTCAGATCCCGCTGCTTGACCGCCGCTTCTTCGATGCGCTTGATTGCGTCTTCAATACCTGACATTTTCCAAATTCTCCTGATGTAGTGGCTTTCACTTACTTCTATCACTTCGGCTCAGTGTGCAATCACACAGCCGTAACTCGGTGACAGCCGTTATCCAGGTATTTGAAGAGGGTTACCAACTATTCAGTACGCCCCCGGGGGGACGGAGGCGTACTGAAAGAAGGTAAGGAACTGCGGTTGGCTCAGATGAGCCCGAGGTCGGCGACCGCCTGTCGCTCCTCCTGGAGCTCACCGGCGCTGGCGTCGATCCTGGCGCGGGAGAAGTCGTCGATCTCGAGTCCCTGCACGATGCTGTACTCGCCTCCGGAGCAGGTCACGGGGAAGCTGGAGATGATCCCCTCCGGTACCCCGTACGAACCGTCCGACGGGATCGACATCGAAGTCCAGTCGCCCTCGGGCGTGCCGAGGACCCAGTCGTGGATGTGCTCGATCGCGGCGTTGGCGGCCGAGGCGGCGCTCGAAGCACCGCGGGCCTCGATGATCTCGGCGCCACGCTTGGCGACGCGCGGGATGTACTCGTTCTCGATCCAGGCGTCGTCGTCGACCAGCTTGCGGGCATCTTCGCCGTCGACCTTCGCGTGGAAGAGGTCGGGGTACTGGCTCGCCGAGTGGTTGCCCCAGACGGTCATGTTGGTCACCGAACTGACCGGCTTCGCGAGCTTGTTGGCCAGCTGGGCGATCGCCCGGTTGTGGTCGAGGCGGGTCATCGCGGTGAAGCGTCCCATCGGTACGTCCGGAGCGGCGGATGCCGCGATCAGGGCGTTCGTATTGGCCGGATTGCCGACCACGAGCACCCTGATGTCATCGGCGGCACCGGCGTTGATCGCTTCACCCTGCGGCTTGAAGATCCCGCCGTTGGCCTCGAGCAGGTCAGCCCTCTCCATGCCGGGACCACGCGGACGGGCGCCGACCAGCAGGCCGATGTTGGCTCCGTCGAAGGCCTGCTTCGGGTCGTCGGTGATGCTGATCCGGTGAAGCAGCGGGAAAGCGCAGTCGTCGAGTTCCATTGCGGTTCCTTCGGCCGCGGTGACCGCTGCCGGGATCTCGAGCAGGCTGAGGTGGACAGGAGTGTCGGGGCCGAGCATCTGGCCGCTGGCGATCCGGAAAAGCAGGGCGTAGCCGATCTGGCCGGCGGCACCGGTGACGGTGACCTTGACTGGGGCGTTCATTCGTTTTCTCCTTGGTTGTTTGAGGGGCGGGCCTTCATGCCATTGCCGCCCGCAGGTTCTGGTCGATCAAAGCTAGGTAGTCCTGGGTGGTCTCTTCCGGCTGGTCGGGTCCGACCAGTGGGGCCAGGTCCTCGGTCATCTTCCCGCTTTCGACCGTTTCGACGCAGACCCGCTCGAGCGTCTCGGCGAATTCCGTGACCTCGGGAGTGTCGTCCATGCGGGCGCGCGCGGCCAGGGCCCGGGTCCAGGCGAATATGGTCGCGATAGGGTTGGTCGACGTCGCTTCGCCACGCTGGTGCTGGCGATAGTGCCGGGTCACCGTGCCGTGGGCGGCTTCGGTCAGCACGGTCCGGCCGTCGGGGCTCATCAACACGCTGGTCATCAGACCGAGCGAGCCGAAGCCCTGCGCAACCGAGTCGGACTGGACGTCGCCGTCGTAGTTCTTGCAGGCCCAGACGTAGCCACCTTCCCAGCGAAGGGAGCAGGCGACCATGTCGTCGATCAGGCGATGCTCGTAGGTAAGGCCGGCGGCCTCGAATTCGGCTTTGAACTCCTCTTCGTAGATCTGCTGGAAGAGGTCCTTGAAGCGACCGTCGTAGCGCTTCATGATCGTATTCTTGGTCGAAAGGTAGACCGGGTAGCCGCGCTGTAGCCCGTACCTCATCGAAGCCCGTGCGAAGTCCCTTATCGAGTCATCGAGGTTGTACATTGCCATCGCCACACCACTGCCGGGGAAGTCGTAGACGCTCATCTCGACCGGCTCCGAACCATCCTTCGGGGTGAAGGTCATGGTCAGCTTTCCTTCACCCGGTATGACCACGTCGGTCGAGCTGTACTGGTCACCGAAGGCGTGCCGGCCGATCACGATCGGTTTGGTCCAGCCCGGCACCAGTCGCGGGATGTTCGAGATCACGATCGGCTCCCTGAAGATCACCCCTCCGAGGACGTTGCGGATCGTACCGTTGGGCGATACCCACATCTCTTTAAGGCCGAACTCCTCGACCCGGGCCTCATCCGGGGTGATCGTCGCGCACTTGACCCCGACCCCGTGACGCCTGATCGCCTCGGCGGCATCGAGGGTGATCCGGTCGTCGGTCGCGTCCCGGCTCTCGATGCCGAGGTCGTAGTACTTCAGATCGACATCCAGGTAAGGCAGGATCAGCTGATCCTTGATGAAGGACCAGATGATCCTGGTCATCTCGTCGCCGTCCAGTTCGACGATCGGATTGGCGACTTTGATCTTCGACAACTCGGGAACTCCCCTTCTTACTCCACGTTTTTTCGCTTGGCGGGTCGCGGTCGATGCTACCGCTGAGGGCAACCTCCGTAACTCCCCCCTGTGCGATCATGGCGGTCGATGAGAGCAACCCACGAGGTCTTCAACCAGGCGACCCCACTCGAGGACGTCAACCTGTTCGAGATCGACCTGCCGCTGAAGGAAGCACTCCAGCGGGAAGGTGGCGGATGGGCGGCCGGCCGCGTCTCGGAGCTGGGCGAGATCTGCGGCTCGGCCGAGGTTCTGCGGCAGGGGGCCGACGCGAACAACTTCCCCCCGAAACTGAAGAGCCACGATCGATTCGGGCACCGGGTCGACGAGGTCGAGTTCCACCCCGCCTACCACCAGCTGATGCACCTCGGCTTCACCCACGGCATCCACGCGCTGCCCTGGCGGGAGCCGCGGATCGGCGCCAACGTGGCCCGGGCCGCGATGTTCACCCAGCTGACCCATGCCGAGGCGGGAGTCGGCTGCCCGATATCGATGACCTTCTCGGTCATCCCGGCCCTGAGGCATCAGCCCGAAGTCGCGGCCGAGTGGGAGCAGCGCTTCCTGGCGCTCGACTACGACGGCGAGCTGCGACCGGCCGATACCAAGCCCGCCGCGGTCGCCGGCATGGCGATGACCGAGAAGCAGGGAGGCTCGGACGTGCGCGCCAACACCACCCGGGCCGTGCCGCTGAACGGCGGTGGACCGGGGGCGGAATACGAAGTGACCGGCCACAAGTGGTTCTGCTCGGCCCCCATGTGCGACGCCTTCCTGGTACTTGCCCAGACCGAGAACGGGCTCTCCTGCTTTCTGATGCCCCGTTTCACACCCGACGGCGAGCGCAACGGCTTCCACATCCAGCGGCTCAAGGACAAGCTCGGCAACCGCTCGAACGCGTCGTCCGAAGTCGAGTTCCGCTCGGCCTGGGCCCGGATGGTCGGCGAAGAAGGTCACGGGGTGAGGACGATCATCGAGATGGTCGGCCACACCCGCCTCGACTGTGCGATCGGCGCCGCCGCAGGCATGCGCAGCGGTGTCGCCCAGGCGCTCCACCACGCATCCGGCCGGTCGGCATTCGGCCGGCCCCTGATCGAACAGCCCCTGATGAGGAACGTCCTGGCCGACCTCAGCATCGAGTCCGAAGCCGCGACGGCTTCGGTGATGCGGCTGGCCCGCTCCTACGACGAAGCGGCGGCCGGCGACGAGCGGGCCGAACTGTTCAAGCGCATCGCGACCCCGGTGCTCAAGTACTGGGTCAGCAAGCGGGCGCCTTCACATGCGGTCGAAGCGCTCGAGTGTTTCGGCGGCAACGGCTACGCCGAAGAGTCCGGGATGCCGCGCCTGTTCCGCGAGAGCCCGCTGATGTCGATCTGGGAGGGTTCGGGCAACGTGCAGTGCCTCGATGCCCTGAGGGCGATGGTCAAGAGTCCGGCCAGCACCGAGGTGCTTTTCGAAGAGATCGAAGAGGCGCGCGGAGCCGACGCCCGGCTCGACCGCTTCACCGGGCGGCTGCGCGACTCGATCACCTCCTCCCCGGAGACGCTCGAGGTCAGGGCCCGCCGCGTCGTCGAAGGGATGGCGCTCGCCCTCCAGGGCTCCCAGCTGGTCCGCCACGGTGACCCGGCCGTCGCCGACGCCTTCTGTGCCTCCCGCCTCGAAGGCGACTGGGGCGGTGCCTTCGGCACCCTGCCCGCCGGCACCGACTTCGAAGCTGTCATCGGCCGAAGCCTCCCCCGGGTCTGACCCGGGGCGGACACGGCAGGGTTCAGACCCAGCGCTCGCCGAGTCTGCGGGTCATCGCTTCGGCGAGATCGATCGCCCGGTTCACAGTGCCGAAATCCACGTTCTCGGAGATATCGTTCGGCCAGTGGTAGTTGGCCGGCTGCTTGTGCTCGGTGCATGAGCAGATCGAGACTGCCGGGTACCCGGCCGCGACGGGCTCGAGGCCATCGGTTCCGTTCCTGATCCTGAGGTTCGGGAACAGCGGTATGCCGAGCGACTCCGCGGTCCGGTCGGCGAATTCCAGGGCCTCTCCCGGATAGTCGTACATCTTGAGGAAACCTTCGCCCCGCAATACGGTCAGGTGCGGAGAGCCCACGGTGTCGAGGTTGATGAAGAAGGTCGAGTCGGTCGGCAGGTCCTTGAAGTGGCGCTTGCCGAAGGCCCTCATGCCTTCGCTGAATGACTCCTCGGCCCCGGCCGAGAGCAGGATGATCCGCAGTCCGGGCGGTGGTTCGGCGACGAAGCGCCGGGCCAGCTCCAGCAGGGCGACGACCGCGGTGCCGTTGTCGTTGGCGCCCGGCACCACCCCCCTCATTCCGATGTCGACCATCGAAGCGGTCGAGCCGGCCGAGAGCAGGGCTGCGGCGGCAGCGAGCCTGCGGTTCCCGGTTGCCGCGGCGACAGCCGCCAGGGCCGGCCCGGCGAGAACCGGCGCCATCAGCATGGGGCTGGTATCGAGCTTTCTGAAGATCCCCGTCCGGGCGACGAGGTCCGGGATGCCCGGATGGAAGATCAGCCCCGAGTTGGCCGCGTCGTGGTGCGAGACCAGTACGACCGTGTGCTCGGCCTCGGGATCGCCGAGCTCACAGACGACGTTGCTGGCCTCCCGCTCCGGAAGCAGCGGCCGCAGCGGCCGCTCATGGGGTGGGAAGTCACGGGCTATCGCAGCCAGGCCGAGCAGCCCGAGAAGGCCGCCGAGCCCCCTCCGGCCACCGAGCACAGCCAGCGCACCGGCCAGCCCGGACGCCGTGCCGATCCCCAGCGGCCACCAGTAGGTGCCGTGGGCGGCTTCGGTCTCGATGCGGGCACCGACACCCAGTTCGCCGAACCGCTCGACGATCCATTCGGCCGCGAGGCGCTCGCCGGGAGAGGCCGAAGGCCGCTCGATGGCTTCGAGCTGCTCGAGCAGGTCCCGGATCCAGGCGGTGGTACCGGGTTCCGGGCCCGGGTCGGTCTGTCTTTTAGCCGCTTCCAGAGTCAGACAAACCTACCCGCCCCGGTGCGAACAGGCTCACCGCTTACCATTGAAGGAGATGTTCGGTGGCGGAAGCACATTCACTCTTTTCCGGGTCCGTGGAATCACGGTCGCGGTGGACTGGTCGTGGTTCCTGATCCTCTTCCTCGTGATCTTCTGGCTGTCCGACTTCTACGGCAGCCTGCTCGACCAGCCTGCCGGCTCGATCGAGCCCTACCTGCTCGCGGTTGCCAGCGCCTTCGGCTTCTTCGGCTCGATCCTTCTCCACGAGTTCGGGCACGCCGTCGTCGCCATCCGGAACGGGATCGGTATCAGCACCATCCGCCTCTGGATCTTCGGCGGAGTCGCCCAGATGGACCGGGAATCCGACAGCCCCGGAACCGAGTTCAAGGTGGCGATCGGCGGACCGGTCGTCACCGCCCTGATTGCGGTCGTCCTGGTCGCCGTAGGGATCGCCGTCTCCGGCACCAGCGCCTTCGGCGACGCGGTGCGGCTCCAGGTCGGCGCCGATACCAGCGGCCTGATGTCGATGGTCGCCTGGCTTGCGGCGATAAACCTGATCGTGCTCGTCTTCAACCTGCTGCCCGCCTTCCCGATGGACGGCGGCCGGGTGGTCCGGGCGATCGCCTGGAAGGTCACCGGCAAGCGCAGCTCGGCGACCAGGTTCGCAGCCGGACTCGGTCGCATCTTCGGATACCTGTTCATCGCCCTGGGCCTGCTCTGGGCGATTCAGGGTGCCGTGTTCAGCGGCGTCTGGCTCGCCCTGATCGGAGTGCTGATCAACGGCTCTGCGAAGGCCGCGACCGCCGAGACCACGGTGACCAGCCGGCTCGAGGGAATCAAGGTCGGCGACGTCATGGACGAGAGCCCGGTCTCGATCCACACGTCGACCTCGATCCACCAGGCGCTCGATGAGTACTTCCTGCGTTACCAGTGGTCCTGGTTCCCGGTCACCGACAGCCAGGGTCGTTTCGCCGGGGTGATCATCCGGGACGAAGCCGAGGCGGTCGCCGAGATCGACCGGGCCGGAACCACGGTCGGAGAACACCTCGAGACCAGCAGCGGCGGCTTCCACATCCGCGAAGACGCCCCGCTGGAGTCGCTGCTCGGCAACCAGGACATGCGCAAGTTCGGTGCCCTGATGGTCACCGACCAGGCGGGCAGGCTCGCCGGCGTGGTCACCGTCGAGCAGCTCGGCCGCGCCCTCAAGCCGGGCTAGAGGTCACGGCCGGCCGGAGGCAACGGCCGAACGGGGCCGCAGGCTCAGGCGCGGTTCAGCCAGCCGCGATCGACCAGCAACTCTGCGACCTGGACCGCATTGGTGGCGGCGCCCTTGCGCAGGTTGTCGCCGACCAGCCAGAGGTTGAGGCAGCGTTCATGGCTCGGATCGCGGCGGATCCGGCCGACCAGGACCTCATCGCGGCCTGCGGCATCCGAGGCCATCGGGTAACGGCCGCTGCCGGGCTCGTCGACCACGCTCACGCCGGGTGCCTCGGCCAGCAGCGCGCGGCAGTCCCCGGGGCTGAGATCGTCGCGGGTCTGCAGGTTGATCGACTCCGAGTGGCCGGTGATCACCGGCACCCGGGCGCAGGTCGCCGAGATCCCGACCTCTTCTCCGAACCCCAGGATCTTGCGGGTCTCGGCCATCACCTTGCGCTCTTCGGTGGTGTAGTCGTCGCCGTCCTTGAAGGTCTCGACCTGGGGCAGCACGTTGAAGCCGATCCGGTGCGGGTAGACCGCCGGCGGGGATACCTCTTCCCCGGCCAGAACCTGGCCCGACTGGGCCTTCAGTTCCTCAATCGCCTTCTGGCCGGTGCCGGAAACGGCCTGGTAGGTCGATACGACGAGCCGCTCCAGCCCGGCGGCGCGATGGATCGGCGCCATCGCGACCATCATCACGGCGGTCGTGCAGTTCGGGTTGGCGATTATGCCCTTGTGGTGCTCGGCGGCGTCGGGGTTGACCTCGGGCACGATCAGCGGAACGTCTTCATGCATCCGCCAGTAGCTGGTGTTGTCGATCACCACGGCGCCGGCCTCGACGAATCGCGGTGCCCACTCGGCACTGATCGAGCCACCGGCCGAAGAGATCAGGATGTCGATGTCCTTGATCGTCTCGTCCCCGGGAACCACGCAGGCGAGAGTCTCGTCACCGAACTCGATCGCCTTGCCGGCCGAGCGCTCAGAGGCGAAAGGCACGACTTCGCGGGCGGGGAAGCGACGCTCGGCCAGCACGCCGAGGATGGTCGACCCGACCGCCCCGGTCGCGCCGAGGACTCCGACCCTGTAGCCGTCGGCCGGCATCAGGACGGAACGGTCGGGCGGTGCTCGCCGGTCGGGTCCTCCGGCACGATGGCGTTCTCGCCGAGTTCGAAGGCCTTGTGGAGGGCACGCACGGCGTCGGGGACCTTCTCGGCGGCGATCACGCAGGAGATCTTGATCGGCGAAGTGGAGATCATCTCGATGTTGATGCGCTCGCTGCCCATCACCTCGAAGACCTTGGCGGCGACACCGGGGTGGCTGCGCATTCCGGCGCCGACGATCGAGACCTTGCCGATGCGCTCGTCGGTGCGCACGCTGTTGGAGATGTTGCCGAGCTCGGCGATCACGTCGACCGCGGTCGGCAGGTCCTCGCGTTCGACCGTGAAGGAAAGGTCTGCCAGGGCGTCGTCGCCGATCGGCTCGTTCTGGATGATCACGTCGACGTTGACGTTGGCCTCGGCAAGAGCGGTGAAGATACGGCCGGCGACTCCGGGCTCGTCCTTCACGCCGACTACGGTGACGCGGGCTTCGTCGGCGCTGTGGGTCACGGCGGTTACTAGGGGTCGTTCCATGGTCTCGCTTTCTGGTAGCACGAGCGTACCGGGGAGGTCTTCGGAGCTTGAGCGGCAGTGGATGGCCACGCCGTTGTTGCGCGCGTATTCGACCGAGCGCAGCTGGAGCACCTTGGCTCCGGAGGCCGACATCTCGAGCATTTCTTCGTAGGAGACGACCGAGAGCTTGCGGGCGTCGGGCACGATGCGCGGGTCGGCGCTGAAGACGCCGGTCACATCGGTGTAGATCTCGCAGGTACTTGCCCCCAGGGCGGCCGCGAGAGCAACCGCGGTCGTATCGGAGCCGCCGCGCCCCAGCGTGGTCACGTCGTGGCTGTCGGTGGAGACCCCCTGGAAGCCGGCAACGAGCACGATGCGCTCCTGGCCCAGCGCCTTCCTGATCCGGTCGGCGCGCACATCGATGATGCGAGCCCTGGTATGCGAAGAGTCGGTGACGATTCCCGCCTGGGAGCCGGTCAGAGACACCGCCTCGTGGCCCATGTCGGTGATCGCCATCGCACAGAGCGCGCAGGAAACGCGCTCTCCGGTGGAGAGCAGCATGTCCATCTCGCGGGCGTCCGGGCGCTCGGAGATCTCGTAGGCCGCGGCGACCAGTTCGTCGGTCGTCTTGCCCCTGGCCGAGAGCACGGCGACGACGCGGTTCCCGGCTTCACGTGCGGCCACGATCCGGCGGGCGGCACGCTTGAGTTCGTCCGGCCCGGACACCGAGGTGCCGCCGAACTTCATTACGACGATGTCATCCTTCTCGGGCATCGGCTTCAGGATACGGATACGGCTGCCGGAAGGACTGCAGAGCCGGGGTCATCCGGATCTGTCAATCTGCCCCGGTCCATGTCCGTATTCGAGTCAGATACCGCCGCCGAAGCGATCGCGCCGGGACGCTACGCGGTCGAACTCTCCGACCGGTGGTGGATCGGCCGCGGACCGAATGGCGGCTACGTCGCCGCTCTCCTGCTGCGGGCGATGAGCATCGAGGCCGAATCGATCGTCGGCAACGGCGATCCGCAGCCCCCGCGCTCGCTGACCGTGCACTTCCTGAATACGCCCTCGGCCGGCAGTGCCGAAATCGAAGTGACCGTCGAGAGAGAGGGCCACTCGACGATGTTCCTGTCGGCCCGGCTGATCCAGGAAGGCGAGGTCCAGGGCAAGGCGATGGCAGTCTTTTCGGCCGACCGCCGGGGTCCGTCCTTCGTCCACACCGAGATGCCCGATGTGCTGCCTCCCGAGCAGGGCGAAGAGATGGATACGAGCCTTGCCCCGGTCGCCGTCTTTTCCCGCTACCGGGCGATTCCGGTGCTTGGCGGGTTGCCGCTCAGCGGTGGCGACAGAGCCGATACGGCCGGCTGGATCAAGCTGGTCGAAGAAGAGCCCATGAGCCCCGAGCTGGCCGCCGCGATGCTCGACATCTGGTGGCCGGCGCCTTTTGTCGCAATCACCGAGCGCTCGGTGGCCCCGACCCTCGAGTACACGGTCCACTTCCCCCGTGAGCTTCCGGTCGAAGGCTCCCTTCCCTCGGACTGGGTGTTGACCCGACTGCATGCCGATGAGGCCGTCGAAGGCCACTTCAGCGAAGACGGCGAGCTCTGGACCCGCGACGGCACCCTGCTCGCCCGCTGCCGGCAGGTCGCCCTGCTCAAAAGCGTCGGCTGACGCGCCACGCGTGCCGGCCCCGGCCCGCGGTCTCGCTCAGTCCAGGCTGAGCCGGCCGGCCATCGCCTTGCCGAGCGTGACTTCGTCGGCGTGCTCGAGGTCGGCCCCGACCGGCAGCCCGCTGGCCAGGCGGCTGACTCTGGTCTGAGCCCGCAGCAGGTCGCCGATGTGCTGGGCGGTCGCTTCGCCCGTGGTGGTCGGGTTGGTCGCGAGGATCACCTCGTCTATCCCGCCTGCTTCGACCCTCCTCCTGAGCTCGGCGATGCGAAGGTCGCTCTCGTCGATTCCGTCGATCGGTGACAGCGCACCGCCGAGCACGTGGTAGAGACCGCGGAACTCGTGGGTCCGCTCCAGGGGGATCACATCGGCCGGTTCTTCGACCACGCAGATCACCGAATCGTCGCGGCCGGCGTCTTCGCAGATCCGGCAGCGCGGCCCTTCGGCCAGGTTGAAGCAGACCTCGCACAGCCCCACCTTCTCCTTGACCTCGACGATCGCCTGGGCGAGGTTGCGTGCGTCGGCCTCGTCGGAGCGGAGGATGTGGAAAGCGAGCCGCTGGGCGGTGCGCCTGCCGATCCCGGGGAGCTGAGAGAGCTCGGCGGTCAGGCGACTGAGTGGTGCCGGACCTTCGCTCATCCTCCGGGCATGCCGCCGCCGCCGAGGCCGGGCATGCCGGGCACCTCGGGCATCTTCGATTCGGCCAGCTTCTGAGCGGCCCGGATCGCCTCGTTGACCGCCGCCTGAACCATCTCGGCAAGCATTTCGGCGTCTTCGGGGTCGACCGCGTCGGGATCGATCTTCACGTCCTTGATCACGAGGTCGCCCGAGATCTTCACCTTGACCATGCCTCCGCCGGCGCTGGCCTCGACCTCTTCGTCCTTGAGCGACTCCTGCGCCTGCATCATCTCGTTCTGCATCTGCTGCGCCTGTTTCATCAGCGCGTTGATGTCCATGCCACCCATACCGCCGCCCATACCGCCCATTCCTCTTTTTGCCATCAGATGACCTCTTCCGCGTTGAATTCGGTTTTGACTCTCTCTACCAGTTGCTCTTCGTCGACCGCCTCGGGCGGTGACTCCTCCGGGGCTTCGTCCGCCTCCGATCCGAGCTCCGTGTATTCGAGCAGGTACTGCTCGCCGGTGACCGTCGTGACCGCTTCGACCAGCTGCCCGCGCCGCTCCGGCTTGTCCGCGTTTCGGCGGTTGAACTGGGATCCGGGCGGAAAACCGATCGTGATCCGCCCGTCCGCGCAGGTGACCGGCCGGGTTCCTTCGAAGTAGGACGCGGTCGGGCCGGAAGCCAGCCCCCGCAGCGAGTCGAGTACCGAGGGCCAGATCCGGACGAGCCGGTCGAGCTCCGCGGCCGGGTCGGCCGCAGCGGGCGCCTGTCCGGCCCCCTCCGGCACGGGTGCGACCGCCTTGAGGTCTGCGGGGCCCTCGGGGGGATGCTCCGCCTCGTTTTCGACAACGGGGGCGACCGGCCCGGCGCCGGTCGGGATTTCGGCCGGCGCTGGAGCTTCTGGTGCCACGGGGGCCTCTGACGCCACGGGAGCCCCGGGCGGCCCTGGCGATTCTGGTGCCACGGCAGCCTCGGGCGGCGCGGCAAGTCCGCCCGGCTCCGGAGATTCGGGTGGCCCAGGCGATTCGGGCGCCGCGGGCGAGGGGTCGACGACTCCGGTACCGAGCCGGTGGCGGGCGGGGACGACGGGCCCTGGGTGGCTGCGCGGGCGCCCCCTGCTCCAGGCGCTCGAGCCGACGGACCAGCCCCTGCGTTCCGGGGTCGAGGTCCGGCTGAGCCGCCTTCAGCAGCGCGACTTCAACCGCGAGGCGGGCTTCGTCGCCGTTGCGGATCGAAGCCAGGGCGGCGGCGATCTCGTCGATCGTGCGGATCAGGTTGGCCGAGCCGATCGCCCCCGCCTGTGCGGTCAGCCTCGGCACGTCGGTAGCGGTCACCGCGAAGGCCTCGGGGATCTCGCCCGTGGTCCGGGTGACCAGCAGGACCCGCAGGTGCCCGAGCAGGTCGCGGGCGAACCTCGCCGGGTCCCGTCCGCTGCGGGCCATCGAGTCGACCGAGAGCAGCACCCCTTTGGGGTCGGCGGCGACCACCGAGTCGACCACGCCGAACAGCAGGTCGGCGTCAGGTGCCCCGAGCAATTCGAGCACGTCGTCGATCGCGATCGAGTCGCCGCTGTAGGCGAGCAGCTGGTCCAGGGTTCCGAGCGCGTCGCGGAAGCTGCCCGAGGCGGAGCGGGCGATCATCGAGATGGCAGCCGGCTCGATCGTGATCGATTCGGCCACCGATACGCGGTTCAGCACTTCGGACAGCTGCTCGACCGAGGGCCGCTGGAAGTCGAAGCGCTGACAGCGGTCGGCAATCGTCGGCATCACCTTGTGGGCCTCGGTCGTGGCGAGGATGAAGATCGTGTTCGGCGGCGGCTCCTCGAGCGTCTTGAGGAAAGCGTTCCATGCCTCTTTGGTCAGCATGTGGGCCTCGTCGAGGATGTAGACCTTCCAGCTGCCGGCCGCCGGGGCGAAGGCGACCCGCTCCCGCAGGCTGCGGATGTCGTCGACCGAGCGGTTCGAGGCGGCGTCCATCTCGATCACGTCGACCGAGGTGCCGGCCGCGATAGAGCGACAGGACTCGCACTCGCCACAGGGGGTCAGCGTCGGCCCGCCGCGCTCGCAGTTGAGCGAGGCCGCGAGGATCTTCGCCATCGAAGTCTTTCCGGTCCCGCGCGAGCCGACGAAAAGATAGGCGTGGTGGACCTTGTCGGACTCGATCGCGTTCGAGAGCGTCCTGACGACGTGGCGCTGGCCCACCACCTGATCGAAGGAAGCGGGACGGTGGCGCCGGTAGAGGGAAGTTGCCTGGCTCATCGGAAGAAAATCCAGTCTACCCGCGACACGGGACGCCGCAGGCAGCCGGAGTTACCGCGACAATGCCCGAATGGCAGAGTCGAGTCGAGTCCGGCGGTGGGCGGAGCCGCTTGCTTTCATCGCCGCCATTTCGGCGGTCCTGCTGGCGATCTTCCCGAAGGGATTCCCCAACTACGACACGATCTACTACCTGCTGTGGGGCAAGGAGATCGCCCAGGGGCTGAGCCCCGACTACGGGGCGCCGCTGGCCCCCACGCCCCACCCGCTCTACGACCTGCTCGGCACGGTGCTCTACCCGCTCGGTGACGGCGCGATCACGGTCGCCGTGATCCTCGCCTATGTCAGCCTGGGTCTGCTCGCCTGGCTGATCTACCGCCTCGGCGCAGCCTGGCTGGACCGCCCGATCGGCCTGCTGGCCGCCTTCCTGGTGATGACCAGCGCCCCTGTCCTGAGCAACGGGCTGCGCGCCTACATCGACATCCCGTACATGGTCTTCGTCCTGGCCGCCCTGCTGATCGAGACCCGGCGTCCCAGGGCCGGCTGGCCGGTCCTCGTACTGCTCGCCCTGGCCGGCCTCCTGCGCCCCGAGGCGTGGCTATTCGCCGGCTTCTACTTCCTCTACCTGGCCCTCGACTTCCACCTCAGGCCGGCGAAGCACGGGCCCGACGACACCGCGTCGGAGCGGCGGCCCGGCCTCGACCTGGGCCGGCTGCGCATCCAGCTCCGCCCGGGCGGCATCGACCGCGACCTGGTGCTGATGGCCTGCCTAGCCGCGGCCGGCCCGGTCATATGGGTGCTTTTCGACCTGATCACCACCGGCAACCCGCTCTACTCGTTCACCGGCACCCGCGAGACGGTGGAAACGCTGGAGCGCGATACCGGCCCGATCGACGTCGTGCTGTTCGGCCCGCGCCGCCTCGGAGAGGTGATGCAGTGGCCCGGCATGGTCGGTGCCCTGCTCGGGGTGCTGCTGTGCCTGAAGACGATGCCGCGCCGGGTGGCGCTCGGCCTCGCCGCCGCGGGAGCCGCCCTGATCGCCTTCGCGATCATGGGCGCGGCCGGCCTGGCGATCATCCCGCGCTACACGATGCTGGCCGCGTCGATCCTGTTCATCTTCTCCGCCGCCTCGGTTCTGGGCTGGCGGCTGCTCGAGCCGGGCCACCGCTGGCGACGGCCGTGGCAGGTGGCAGCGGTCTTCGTGGTGCTTCTCTACATCGCCTGGCTGCCGAACCAGTACGACCTGCTCAGCAAGGTCGACCGCGACCTCTCCAACCAGAGCCTGGTCGAGCGGGATCTCGAGGCCCTGGTCGACGAAGGAGCCTTCATCCCGCCGAACGACCTTGCCGGAGAGCTTGGCGTCGAATCCTGCCTGCCGATCTCGGTGCCCAACCACCGCGCCGTCCCCCGCCTCGCCTTCTGGCTCGATCTCCGGCCCTCGGACATCGTCTCGGTCGCCGCCGCCGACGAGCAGCCCGACCGTGGCTTCTTCCTCGCCCCCGCCCGCGACTTCACGGTCGAGAACTTCATCCTCGACCCGGGCGAGCCCGGACGGGCCGCCACCGAACCCCCACCCGGCTTCGAACTCGTCGCCGAGAACCGGTCCTGGAAGCTCTATACGAGCTGCCTCGCCGGCTGAAGCAAATCCTCAGCCGGGATGCGGTCGCCTGAGGCTGCCGTTCAGCCGGGCAGCTCGCCGGTGATCACGTATCGCAGGACGGCGGCCACCTGTTGTGGCGTGCGGGCGGTCGCTCGCGCGGCGGCGTCCACTTCCTTCAGGGCATGGTCGAATTCGGGATCGTGCTGGGTGATGACCGGCTTGCCCAGGGCCGAGGCGTAGCCGGCATCGAAGGCTGCGTTCCACTGGCGGTACTTGTCCCCGAAGCGCACCACGACCGCGTCGGCGTCTGCGATCAGGGTCTGGGTCCGGATCGAGTTGACCCCGGCGCCCTTGTGATCGGCCCAGAACTGCTCCGACTCCTCGCCGAGCGTGCCTGTACCCGCCGCATCCGAGGCCGGGTGGTCGGTGACGGGAGCGGTAAAGGCGACCGGAAGCCCCTCACAGGCCTCCGCCACCTCCTGCCGCCAGTCCGAGTGGATCTCGCCGGCCAGGTAAACGTTCCATACGCGTGTGCTCATGGGTCCGATTCTGACACCCGGAGGCGACCGTCAGTCGGGTTCCCGCTCCGAAGATGGCGGGTGAGGGGCAAAAAGTGGACCGTGCATCCGTCTTCGAAACGAAGTCACCGGGCGTATCCATCGAGTTCGGCTCGGGTAAGGCTGACCCGTGGCACCCGTAGTTTCCGCTTAAGGCTGCTTCCTTCCGGACCTGACCTGATTCACGGGCTTGCGTCGCACGGGACCTGACCGTCAACACCTCCCTCGGTGTACTGACCCCGATGGCCAGCCCCTCGGAACGGCTTTCGGCCTTGCTAAAGCGGATTGCAAGTGACAAGGCACCGCTAACTCCCCGCCTAGCACGGTCCGTCACGGATCCTAGCCGATTCCGTCACCGCTTCCCGCGGACAACCGTCGCGGCGCCCCTCCCGGGGCGTGAGGCGACAGGCAAGCGGTCGGGAAAAAGCCTAAATAGCAACCGAAAGTCCGACCGCTTGGATCAGGCCGCTCCAACTATGATGCCCTCTCCCGGGCGCGTAGCTCAGCGGGAGAGCGCTCGCTTCACACGCGAGAGGTCGCTGGTTCGAAACCAGCCGTGCCCATTCACCGGTGAGCCTGGATGCCGGCGTCAGGGGCGCCTGTCCCGGGGACGCTGGTTTCGGGGAGGTGGTCCGTCCCGGGTCGGGTCGTTCGTGATCCGATCCGACTCCCCGCAGACCCGCTCGCGACCCGCGTCCGGCTGCCACTAGCATTGGCCGCCGTAGATCCGGATGGAGGAACCCAGGTGAGCAGCCAGTCGCAGGAAAGTGCCACAGAGACCAGCGCAGAATTCGACGCCGACGCGTGTGTGATCGGAGCCGGAGCCTCGGGGCTCGCGACGGCGAAGGCGCTGGTCGACCGGGGGATCGATTTCGACTGGTTCGAGAAAGGCTCGATGATCGGCGGGCTGTGGCGGATCGACAACGACAACGGCGGGGCCGCCGCCTACGAGACGCTCCACCTGAACAGCTCCAGACCACTTACGCAGTACCCGTCAGACCCGATGCCGGAAGAGTGGCCGGACTACCCGTCGCACGAGCTGATGGCCAGCTACTTCCAGGACTTCGCCGACCGCCACGGCCTGACCGGACGGGTCACTTTCAACGCGGAGGTCGAAAAGGTGGAGCCGGTTCCGGGACCGGGCCGCAAGGGCTCCCACGGCTGGCAGGTCACCACGCCGAAAGGCACCAAGACCTACCGCCACGTATTCGTCTCCAACGGCCACCACAGTGAGCCTTCGATTCCCGACTTCCCGGGGGAGTTCACCGGTGAGTCATTCCATGCGCACGAATACCTGACGCCGGAAGTCTTCGAAGGCAAGGACGTGCTCGTCATCGGAGTCGGCAACTCCGGGATGGACATCGCCTGCGATGCCTGCAAGCTGGCGAAGAGCGTCTCCGTCGTGACCCGGCACGGAGTCCACGTGCTGCCCAAGTACGCCTTCGGCCGGCCGATCGACCAGTTCGGCTCGCCGGTCAATGCCTACGTTCCATTCCCGCTCGAACGCGGCATCTACGAGGTGATCCAGCGCTTTACGACCGGAAGCCCAGAGAGCCGCGGCCTGCCGAAGCCGGACCACCGGCTGCTCTCCGCCCACCCGACGGTGTCTTCGGAATTCTGCGACCGGGTCGGACACGGCGACGTCAACATGAAGCCCGGAGTGGAGCGTCTCGACGGCTCGACCGTCCACTTCGAGGACGGTAGTTCGATCGAGGTCGACCTGCTCGTATACGCCACCGGCTACCGGATCTCCCTGCCTTTCTTCGACCCGGATGTCTACGACCCGGCCGGGAATACGATGCCGCTCTACCAGCGTGTACTCACCCCGGAGCTGCCGGGCCTCTTCTTCATCGGCTTCGTCCAGACGGTCGGCTCGAACATCCCGCTGATGGAGCTGCAGGCCGAGTGGGCCGGGGACCTGATCACCGGGGCCGCTGTGCTGCCGCCCGAAGACGAGATGAAGGAGTGGATCGCCGCTGACCAGGCCGCTATGCAGAGGCGCTACGTGCGCTCGGCCCGGCATACGATGCAGGTCGACTTCTGGCGCTACGCCCAGGCACTGAAGCGGTGCCGCAACCGGACCGGCGAGCAGCCTGTCGGCCTGGCCTCGAAGCTGCCGAAGGCGCTGTCCGGCAAGCTGATGCGGGCAAGCGCCTGAGCCGCCCTCCGGGCGGGCCCCTCAGCGGCCCTGATCCTTCAGGTAGCGCATCGCCGCAGCGAGGGATTCTTCGTCCCTGAGCGCGGCCATGGTTACCTCGGCGTCGCGGAAGCTCTGGCTGGTCGGATACGCCTCCTCGACCATCGCGTTCACGTGGCGCTTCGTATGGCGGATCAGCATCCCCGGCTTGGAGGCGATTTCGGCGGCCAGTTCTTCGACCTCCGCCGCCAGCGACTGGTCGGCCACGACCCGGTTCAGGAATCCGAGTGACCTGGCTTCGGCAGCGGTGAACGGACGACAGGTCAGGACGAGCTCCTTGGTGATGGCCGGCCCGAGTTCACGCACGAGCCGCGGTATTCCGCCCCAGGCGAGCGGGATGCCGAAGTCGACTTCGGGAATCGAGAACCTGGTCGACTCGGCGGCCAGCCTCAGGTCGCAGGCAGCCGCGAGCACCAGACCGCCGCCGACGCAATGGCCGTGAATCCGGGCGATCGTCAGGGCGGGAATGGCTTCGATCGCTTCGGCCATCTGGCGACCGAGGTCGATCGTGGCGGCTGAAGGTTCTTCGCCGCCGGCGGAGTCGAGGTCGAAACCGGCCGAGAAGGCCCGGCCCTCGCCGCCGATGACGACCACCTTGAGGTCCGGCTCAGCGGCCAGCTCCGTCGCCGCCTGGATCAGCTCGCTGAGTGCGGCAGGGCTGAGCGCGTTCAGACGTTCAGCGCGAGTCAGCCACACCCTTGAGACGGGGCCGTCTGACTCGAGCCTGAGGGTGTCGAAACCGCTCACCGAAGAGAGGCTACCGGCTCGCGTCGATTCTCCTTCCGGGCCGGCTCGCGGTCGTCCTGTGGCAGGCTAGGGGCCGATGGAGCGGCCCGAAGAAGAGAGGATCGAAGCGGCCGGCCTGGAATTCGGCATGCTGGCCTGGGGCGACCCTTCGGATCCGCTGGCCCTGCTCGTTCACGGCTACCCCGATACCGCCTGGACCTGGCGCCATCTGGGGCCGTATCTGGCCGCACGGGGGTGGCGGGCGGTCGCACCGTTCACCCGCGGCTACGCACCGAGCGATCTCGCACCGGACGACCGCTACCGGGTCTCCGACCAGGCCGGGGACCTGCTGGCCCTGCACGAGTCTCTGGGAGGAGACGGGCGGGCGGTCCTCGTCGGACACGACTGGGGAGCGGTCGCGACCTGGCAGGTCACGGCGAGCGAGCCGGAGAGGTTCTCGAGAGTACGTGGCGATGTCGGTGCCCCCGCCGGCGGCAGTCGTCGAGCCGCTGCGCTCGATCGGCAGCCTGCCGGTGGCCGCCCGTCAGCTGGCGCTGAGCTGGTACTTCCTGTTCAACCAGCTCCCGGGATCGGAGCGGACTCTCGGCTGGCTGATCCCGAGGCTGTGGCGGGACTGGTCGCCCGGCTACGACGCCACCGAGGACCTCGAGCACGTTTTCGAGTCGCTGGCCGGCCCGGGCCGCAGGCGGGCGGCGCTGCGCTACTACCGGGATACGCTCGGCCCCGGCATCGGCGAACTTCTGAAGATGGAGCCGGCCGCCCCGGTGCTCTACCTCCACGGCGCCGACGACGGCTGCGCCCAGCCGGCCCTTGGTGAGATGCATGCCGAGCGACTTCCCGCCGGCAGCAGGTTCGAATGCGTGGAGGGCGTCGGCCACTTCCTCCACCTTGAAGACTCGGGGCGGGTCAACCGGCTGATCGGTGACTGGATCGGCCGGCCCGGCTGACCGGCAGGACCTGTCCGGGCGGAATGGTCCGCCCACCCGGCCGGGTACTAGTTGCCGTCTTTGCCGCCGGCCCGCTCGCGGCAGGCTTCGACGGCCTGCGCGAGCCTGCGGGCCCGGGTCTCGGGGCGCTTTGCCAGGGCGACCCGGCGGATCGTCTCTTTCTTCATGCCCGGTGGCATCGAGTCGTAGCCTCTGGCCGCGAGCGGGTCGGCCTTCAGCGCGGTGGCGAGGTCCTCAGGGGCCTCGAGGTTCTCGATCGCGTCGAGCAGGGTCCAGGAGCCGTTCTCGATCGCGGCGGATATCGAGGCCTCGCCAGGCTCCTGCATGCGCCCTTCGACCCGTAGCTCTTCGACCCGCTGCTTGTTCACTTTCGACCAGCCGCTGCGCGGTTTTCGGCGTGCGAAAAGGGTGAGATAGCGATGCTCGTCCAGCCGGTTGACCGTGCTGTCGATCCAGCCCCAGCAGAGGGCTTCGTCGCGGGCATCGGAGTAGGTCACGGCGGCGACCTCACCCTGCTTCTTCGAGTTGGTCACCCACACCGGATCAGCTTCGGCATGGTTGTTGCGCAGCCACCGTCGCCAGGCTGCGAGGTCCGGCACCTCGACGATCTCCCGGCCGTCCCGGTGATTCTTGCTGACCATCAGGATCGATTGTAGGCTTGCGGCATGGCGAGTGCCGGAGACCGGTTCGACATGCCCGAGGGCAGCGCCTACATCGTCAGGGCACCCACCGACACCACCGGAGGCGAGTACGTCGAGATGGAGTTCGTCCTGCCCGACGGGTGCGTACCCCCGCCTCCCCACGTGCACCCGGGACAGGTCGAAAGCTACGAAGTGATCGAAGGAAGCTTCGACGTGATGGTCGACGGCGAATGGCAAACCCTCGGCCCGGGCGAGTCGGCCTCGGTTCCAGTCGGCACAATGCATACGTTCAGGAACCGGTCGGGGGCAACGGTCAGGGTGAAGAACTGGCACCGGCCGGCGAAACGATTCGAGGAGTTCATCGAGCGCATGCATGCGTCGCTCGAGGAAGCCGGGATAAGGCGAAAACGCGACCCGCGGCTGTTCATCTGCCTTTCCGCCGTGATCCTGGAGTATCCGGAAACTCTCGTCCCGGCCCGGGCGCGCGACCGTCTGCCGGTGAAGCTGCTCGCGGGACTGGGCCGCCTGCTGGACATACCGCGCGGTTCACGCTGAGCTGTTGGCACGACCGGCGCGGGACCCCGGGTCCCGCCGGTTTGAAGGGTGCCGGCGGGCCGGTTCGGCGGGTCAGGAGACCGGCTGGTCGACGGTCGCCGGCGGGGCTTCTGCCTTGGCGGCGACCGGCACGCCACGCTTCGCCGCGCGGCGATGCTGGATGTGCTCGGCCGCGTAGTAGCTGCCGATCACGAAAGCCGCGGCGAGGACCTGGGCGCCGATCGTCTCCCAGGTCGGGTAGACCTCGAACCAGGCACCGACCCAACCCGGAATCACGTCGGCACCGAGCTCATGCTTGGGAAGCCATCCGAGGTCCTGGAAGGTCGCCGCCGTGCCACCGACCATGACGACGAGAACGAAGCCGATCATCACACCTGTTGCGATCAGCATCTTCTTGTAGGGCAGCTTGCGCTGCAGGATGAAGACGAAGGTTCCGGCCACGGCGGTCAGGGCGAGGCCGATCGCGACGCCCTCCAGCACGACGGCGGAGCCGACCGTTACCCGCAGGTTCTGCAGGAAGAGAACTGTCTCGAAACCCTCGCGGTAGACGCTGGTGAAGCCGAGCGCGACCAGGCCGACCAGGACACCGATCCCGGCCCCGCCCATCACTTCCTTGCGGCGGCGGTTGTGCTTGGCGATCCAGCCCGACCAGTAGACCTTGTGAACGAACCAGTTGAGCACGATCAGCAGCACGATCACGGCGAGGAAGCCGGTGATCGCCTCGAGCCGCATGCCGAGCCCGGAGAACTGCTGGAGGACTGCGCCGGCGGCGGCCCAGGTGACAATCGAAGCGCCGAAGGCCACGAGGGCACCGGCCAGGACAGGCCTGCGGTGCTGGAGGTTGGCGCCCCTGAAGCTGGCGGTGACCGCGGCCAGGATCAGGACCGCCTCGAGTCCTTCCCGGAAGACGATCATCGAGGAGTTGAAGACGGCGGTCCCGTGGCTCATCTCACCGCGGGTCGCCTCCGACGGATCGGCCGGGCCGGTGCTGCCGGTGGCCATCAGGTAGACGAGGCCGGAAACGATGCCGAAGCCGAGCAGGTACCAGGCGAGGCGCGAGGAAAGCGGCAGCTTCCAGCGACGGCCGGTAGCCTCATCGCAGAAGCGGTCCCCGTCGGCGGTCCCGGTTGGGCGGGACTCGCCCTCTTTTTCGTTGCTGCCGGACAAGTTAGGGCAACCTAACAGAACTCCCGGCTCAGGGATCGGAAAGGGCTTCCAGGATCTGGTCAGCCTTCTTCGAGACAGACTTGCGGCGGTCCTCCGCCATCTCGCTGAGCCGCGGCAGCAGCCATGCCCTGAGCTCGGCGTCATCGGCCGCCCAGTCGCCGAGTGTCCGGGCGGTCTGGATCAGGACGATCCAGTCGCCACCCGCGGTGAGGTTGCGCTTCATGACTTCGACGGCCTTTCGGTGCTGCCCGGGGCTCATGCGCCCGCCCAGCATCAGGAAGAGCTGGGCCAGTGTCCACTGCGTCGAAGCCTGGTCGATGCGGCTGACCGTTTCGAGCA
Source organism: uncultured Solirubrobacterales bacterium (assembly GCA_963717235.1). Taxonomy (GTDB): domain Bacteria; phylum Actinomycetota; class Thermoleophilia; order Solirubrobacterales; family 70-9; genus 67-14. The sequence continues at coordinate 93,220 of CAVQVQ010000001.1, forward strand.
GGTCGTCCAGATACGGGACCAGCCAGTCGGGCTCGGCGGCGCAGACCCGCTTCATGCAGCTCGAGACCCTGAGCCTCACCACTTCGTCGTCGGAGAAGTAGCAGCGGTAGAGCTCCTCGAGCCGCGACCTGTCTTCGAGAACGAGATCGACGACTTCGACCGTGCGGCCGAGCGAATTCGGATGACCGCCGGTCAGCATCGACTCGAACGGGCCGGACTCACCGGCACCGGTCAATCGACGTCGGCGAACTTCGAGGCGCGCGGGATCTTGAGCGGGGCCATCACGGGGAACGGGCTGATGTAGCCGGTCACCTCATCCATCGGGACCCTGACGTTCTTCACCCGGTTCCGCTTGTTGCCTTCGATCGAGACCACGGCCCGCCCGTCACGGTCCACTTTTCGAACGATGCCCATGTGCCGGTCGCCGTAGACGACTGCGAATCCGGGCATCGCGCGGAAGGAGAAGAAGCCGCTGCGGCGTGCCCAGCGGGTCATGTCCTTGACCTGGATCGCCACCGTGGTCCGGTCGCGGGAAGTACGCAGGAAATTCGTGCCGAGGTAGCCGTCGAAACCGCTTCGCTGCCAGACCCAGGTCGTGAAAGCGACACACCACTGATCGCCGATGCTGTAGGGGGCCACCCTGCCCTTGCCGTTGCGGTACCTGGGCACGTTGTCCCCGCGGCGTTCGGCAACCCGCTTGGCGAGCTCGGATTTGGCCAGCTTGACTATCGGTGAGGTATCGGGTGCGGAGAAGTCCGGCGGTGGAAGCGTCAGGGCCGACGCCCGGGCCGGCAGGGCCACGGCGAGCAGCATCAGCAGGCCGACGATGAGTGACGGCAGCTTTGAACGCTTTTCGGCTGGTCGGTGGGACATCTTGATCCGGGGCCGGACGGACGGGGGCTACACCGGAGCAGACAGGTTAGAGCCCCACCTCCGGGTGCGCAAGTGGAGGAGGTCGTATGAAAGCTGCCGCTCACGAATCCGGGGCGTTGACAGCACCCATGCTGCTCGCGCCGGGGCCAGACGGCCGCGCCGGTCTGGCTCATCAGCCCGCTGCTCGCCGGGCTCGGCGCTCTGATCACCGGCGTACTGGTCGCGTGTGTGGTCTGGCTGGCCCGGACCCGCCACTCAGCCGGCCAGGTCGCCCAGCTCGCAGTCGGGGACGTGAATCCAGCCCTCGATGCGGGCGAGCCGGAGTTCTTCGTCGCCCTCGGGGAGGATCGTCCTGCCGATCATGCTCGCGCGGGCGGCGAGCGAGGCGACCAGGGCATCGAGGTTGTTGTCGTCCTGCTCGCATAGTTCGTGGAACTGCGCTCCGACCTCGCAGACCCCGGACAGGCCCCGGCACAGGTCGGCGACCAGCGACCTGCGCTCCGCCTCGTACTTGTTCTGCTTGTACCTCTGCGCCGGCAGGCCCCAACGGTGAAGGGCCGCCGCGGGATAGATCTCGGCCACCGGACCCGAAGTCCCGGCCCGGTCCACGCCGGATCCCAGCGAATCGAGGATTCGGACGCAGCGCATCGCCGTCGCGCCGATGTAGTTCGCGGTCACGGCGAGGGGCCTTCGGGGCTGATCGATCCGGCGATCCGTCAGCCGGTAGGTGATTTCCTCGTCAGGCTCGTTGGCCGGCCAGCCTTCGGATGCGGACCACGATGAGACCGCCTCGGTGAACCTGACCGGCCAGCCGAATGGCGCATCGATGCCGGTCAGGTCCGCCTCACCGATCAGTCGCAGCAGATCGGGGTCCTCCAGCGGAGTGGACTTCCGCTTTCCGCTCAACAGCCGCTCGACCCGGCCGGCCTGGCCGGGAACCCACGAGATCAGGCAGGCGGAGGTCTTCGCGGGATCCGTACTGAGGTCTATCCCGAGGGTCTTCACGTGCTTCACGACTGTCCTCGCTGCGGCTTCCCGGCAGCCGGCAGAACGACGACCGCCGCGGGTTTCCCCGCGGCCGTCGTTGATGCCCGGAGGCCGGAGACGGCCGGATCAGCCGCCGTTGCCGGCCGGCACATAGTCGCGACTGGGCTGGCCGCGCAGTGCGGTCGGCACCGGCAGCGGAGTGCCCTGGGCCGTGGCGCCCTTCAGCACCGGCAGGACGATCTTCGACGGGTACTTGCCGCCGAGTCCGATCACGTTGCGGATCGAACCGTCCTCGAGCGTGTCGAAGTCCCAGATCTGCCGGTCCCCGCCGGGGGCCTGGATGTTGATCCGGATCCTCGAGCCCGCACGGAAGGCGTGGGCGACCTGGAATAGCGGGACCCGGACCAGCTCGAATTTGCCCTTGCGCATCTTTCGGGCGTGCTTGCGCAGGTGAGTCGGCACCGGATTCAGCGCGGTCGACTGGCGGCGGTCCAGCCTGCGGTGCGAGGCCCGGAGCCAGCCGTTCTGGACCAGCGTCTCTTTGCCGTCCGGCCGGACCTCGGTCAGGGTCACCTGGAGGTCAGTGTCGCGGGCTGACGACCTGACCCAGACGTCCAGACTGGATGCGCCGCCGATGACCGTGTCCCTGCCGAGGACCGGCGTGATCCAGCCGAGTCCGTTGCCGGCGGAGACGGGCGCCCATTCATAATCGGGCTGGGCGACCCAGGAGTCCGATTCGTTGGCTCCGTTAAGGGTCTGCCTCGGGCGCGCTGACGGGTCACCGGTGTAGGCCGCCTTCGCGAACCTGCGTGACTTCTTGCGGTTCAGCTTTCCCTTGCGGCCGAGGAAGTACCTGCGGGCTTCGGTCCGACGGATGGGCCAGCTGCCGTAGTTCAGCTCCCATGTGGCGCCGATCGCGCCGGGCATGCCGTCTATTGCGGCACCGTTGTCCATCAGCAGTCGTGTCCGCTTGTAGCTGCTGCGGAAGTCGGCCCTGGCCTCTTCGAGGCTGGTGTAATCGGCGAACTGCGACTGCTCGACCGGCAGAGCCGGGGCGTCGGCGAGGAATTCGTAGAGCGCCCCGCTGAGCCCGAGGATCAGCGGCGGGACCGAGGGGATCCGATCGGCGACGAAGAGGTTCATGAATTCGACCCAGCGGGTGATCGTGCTCGGTCCGAGCGAATCGGCATGCACTCCGTTGCTCAGATTGAGCCAGACGTCCCGATTCTTCTTCGGGAACTTTCGGAGGCTGTCCACGAAGTGGCCCCCGGTCTGCTCGTCCTGAAATGCGCCGACCAGGAAAGTGGGGACCTCGATGCGGTTGATCCAGGCGCCGGGAGTGCGATCCGCGAAAAAAGAAGGGGTGCGGAATTCGTTTTCGCGGTTGAGGTCCCTGAAGTCCCGGGTCTGCAGGCGGAGCTTCTGGTTGGCAGCGCAGGTCGGGTCGAAGTCCGGGCTCTCGGGATCGGCGAGGATGCGCGCCCAGGCCTGCCCGCCGTCCGGTGCCGGCTCGGCGTCCCGGATCCTGTCGGCGATCCAGGACGCCGCGAATCCCTTGTTGGAGATCCCGCCCGCGGGGTAGATCTCATCGGTGACCGAGAGCGGCGAGATCGCGGCGAGCGAGGGCGGCTGCGTCCCCGCAGTGAACAGCTGGGTTATTCCGGAGAACGAGATACCGCCCATCCCGACCTTGCCGCCCTTGACCCAGTCCTGGGCGGCGACGGTCTCGATCGCGTCGTAGCCGTCGTAGGTGGTCGGCAGCCCGAACAGGTCGAAGGCGCCGCCGGAGCAGCCCGAGCCGCGCATCTGCACAGACACCACGGCGAAATCGAGCAGCGGACCGAGCAAAGACCCGACCGCGGTGGATGTGGCGGGGGCGAGTGGATCGGTCGGCCCACCGCCTATGACCTGATCGACGAGCGAATTCGGTGCGGCCACCTGGTAGCCCGAGTACTCCACATAGGTCGGGAAGGGTCCGTCGGCCATCGTCTTGCCGACCGGGAGGCGGACGGTCATCGCCAGCTTTATGCCATCCCGCATCCTTACGTAGTTCAGGCCCTGCTCGAGTTCGGTCTTCTCGTAGAAGGCCGGCTTCGGGTTCGCGTCCGGCCGGCGCACCCTGAATCTCTTCGTGCCGTAGACCTCGCCACCCTTGCGCAGCCGCACCGTGTAGCCGGGACCCGGCTTGACTCGCGAGAAGATCTTGCTGCCGAACCGATCGGCAGTCGAGGTCCGTAGCACCCGTCGCCGCGGCGAAATCAGCATCAGCCGGTCGCCTGCCCGGGCGCCGAGGACGTAGACCTCACCGACGCTGCCGCGCGCCTCGAAGCCCGCCGGCGCCGTCTTCGCGGGCGCTTTCGGCTTCCTGGTCTCGGCCGAAACCTGCGAAGCGCAGAGGCCCATGCCGGCCACGACCCCGATGAGGGCGAAGATGGATGCCCTGCCGATTCTCCCTGCGTTCATCAGACTCTCCCGGTTCCCGGTGGTTTCGAAGTAGACGGATCCCCGCCCGGATCAGATCAGAAGCTACAGGTACCGGCGGGCTTTCCCAAATCGCCCCTGCCCCGGGTCAGGGAGCGAGGCGCAGGATCGACCAGCCCTCGCCCTCGGGCAGGTACCGGAAGCGATCGTGAAGCCGGGCACGACGCCCCTGCCAGAACTCGATCTGAACCGGCCGGACCAGGTAGCCACCCCAGTACGGGGGCCGTGGGATCGGGTCGACACCCTCGAAGCGCTCCTCCGCCTTGCGGGTCAGCTCGTCGAGTTCCGACCTCGGATCGCCCAGCGGCCGGCTCTGGGGCGAGGCCCAGGCGCCGATCTGGCTACCCCGGCCCCGCGAGGCGTAGTACTCGTCGGACTGGGCTTCGCTCACCCTCTCGACCGGTCCCCGGATCCTGACCTGGCGGTCGAGCTCGACCCAGTGGAAGACGAGCGCGGCGGCGGGATTGGCTGCCATCTGGGCGGCCTTGACCCCTTCGTGGTTGGTGAAGAAACGAAAGCCGTCGTGGTCGACCCCCTTGAGCAGCACCATGCGTGCGTCGGGGAGGCCCTGGTCGTCGACCGTCGCGATGCACATCGCCTCGGGCATCGGGTTGACCGCGGCGGCCTGCTCGAACCAGAGGTGGAACTGGGCGATCGGGTCGTCGTCGAGATCCTCCCGGGAGAGGGCGCGATCGCTGCGGGATGGTTCGACGTCTCTCAATTCAGGCTCGGATCATCAGGCATGGTCGCAAGGAGCCGGAAGTCGCCGCCACGACGGGCGACCGCGTCGGACCAGAGGTCGCCGACCGCAAAGACGTCTTCGGGATCGGGTTCTCCGATGATCCATGCGTCGTTCTCGATCTCCTCGTCGAGCTGGCCGGGGCCCCAGCCGGCGTGTCCTACGAAGACCCTCGCGCGCAACACCTCCGACTCCCCGTCCGGATCGACCACGCCGATCCGGCCGGTGACCGCGCCGGCCGACTGCTCGGGCTGCTCGAACTCGCCGAGCACGACGATCGAGTCCGGGGCGACCGGACCTCCGACCCAGAGCGGGGCGCCCCTCTCGACCAGCGGTCCCAGGTCCGGCACGAGTTCGGTGACGTCGGCGTCGGCCCTGCGGTTGAGGATCACGCCGAAGGCTCCCTGTTCGGTGTGTTCGACGATCAGCACGACCGTGCGCCTGAAGAAATCGAACAGGCTCGGAGCGGCTATCAGCAGTTTTCCTCTTTGGGATTCGGCCATGTTCTCTGGACCGCCACTGACTATAGGGATGCGTCCAGCCGTACCACCGGGCTCGGCTCCGCAGGCGGCAGCCAGTCAGGGAGAAGAGGGACGGCGGAGTCAGGGCCGGGCAGGGCCAAAGCGGAGCAGACACGAATCGGCTACTGTTCTACGCCGCAATCATGGGTAGATATACCGGACCAAAAGAGAAGCTGTCAAGGCGCGAAGGCGTGGACCTCGGACTCAAGGGCGAACGCGCCCTCGGAGGCAAGAGCGCGATGGAGCGTCGCCCCTATCCGCCCGGCCAGCACGGCCGCGGTCGGCGCAGGGCTTCGGAGTTCTCCGTCCGGATGCGCGCCAAGCAGCGAGCCAAGTCGATGTACGGTCTTCGCGAGCGTCAGTTCGCCAAGCTCTTCGACCGTGCCAACCGCGAAGAGGGCATGGCCGGCGAGAACCTGATGCGCCACCTCGAATGCCGCCTCGACAACGTCGTCTACCGGCTCGGCCTCGCCGCGACCCGCGCCCAGGCCCGCCAGTTCGTCGTCCACCAGCACATCACGGTGAACGGCAAGCGACTCGACCGTCCTTCCTACGAAGTCGCCGCCGGCGACCAGATCGCCGTCAAGCCGGATTCCTCGATCGAGGCGATGGCCCGCCAGTCAACCGATACGGCCGGCCCCACCCCGGCATGGCTGCTGGCCGACCACGACGGACTCAAGGGGACGGTCAACCGGCTCCCCGACCGCAACGACATCGCCGCTCCGATCGAAGAGCGCCTGATCGTCGAGCACTACTCGCGCTGAGCCTTCCGGCCGCGCTTTCTTTCATTCTCCGGTCAGCTGGCCCTTGGCCAGATCGAGCGCAACCGTAAGCAGCCCCACAACGGACAGCGGATCGGAAGAATCGGAGACGAGCTGTACATGCATGGTCTGCTCTTCCTCACCGGATTCTTCGCTCAGCACCGCCGAGATCACCAGCTGGTCGAGGCGCGCGCCCGGGGTGTCGCGTTCGACCTGTTCCATCAGCTCCTGTGCGAGGGCGCCGATGCGTGCGGACGTAGTCGGTTCAGATTGATCGCTCATTTGCCCACCCTAGCGCCGGGACCGCGGTCGACGCCTGCCGAGAGGGCGACCCGGCCAATAGACTGGCCGCCGTGATCGACCGCACCGTCGCGGCTCTCTTCGCTGCGATCACCCTTCTTGCCGCCACGGCCCTGGCCCTTTCTCCGGCAGGGGCGGCCACGCCGAAGCCGGACGCATCCGCGGTGCTCGTGCTGATCCCCCAGCCGGAAGCAGCCGAGCCGGGCTACGACGAATCGATGGTCGAAGGCTTCGCTTCCATCCCGCAGCTCTCACTCGGGTTGACCAGCGCCACGCAGGGTTCCTACAGGCGCGGGCAGGCCCTGCTCGACATCAGCCAGGGAACCCGGGTCTCCCGTTCGACTTACTCACCGACGGAAGTCCCGCTGGCCGGTCGACTGCTGCCGGTCCGGCCGCTGCCGCCGGGGATCAGCATCAGCAATGTGACGCCATCCCTGAGGACCGCAAAGCTGAGCAACTGGCCGGCCATTCTGAGGCGCGCCGAGACGGCCCCGCAGACGATCGAACCCGGTCTGCTGGCAGGGTCGATACCGGGAGGAGCCGCCTGGCTCTCCAGCTCCCCGGGTGAGACCGAGGCCGCGATCCCGGCGGCAGATCGCCGCGGCCGGATCGCTTCGGCCGGCTACTCGACCGGACTGGTGGCGGCGGTTCCCGGGAAGGTCGCCAGGCTGTCGGACCGCTACGGGCTGACCGTGGTCAACGCCTCGCCGGGACTACGGGGCCTGGCCGAACTGAGACAGATCGTCGACAGCCGGGACCCCGGCCAGCTGGTGATCGCGATGCAGTCGCCACCCGAGGCGGCCATCCTTCCGCTGCTTCCGATCGCTGCCGCCGGACTCGGCGAAACCCCCGGCGGACTCACCTCCGACACCACGAACCTGCCCAACCTGGTCGCCGGCATCGACATCGCCCCGACGGTGCTCGACCACCTCGGGCTCGATATCCCGGATGAGATGAAGGGCAGGGTGATGCGCAGCGATGGCGAGCGCCAGCCCGAGGAGCTGACGCCCTTCCGCGACCGGCTCGACGAACTCGGCCCGAGGCGCAATCCGGCGCTGCTGCTGGTCGCCGCCGGCTGGCTGGCGCTCCTGCTCGCAGCCGGAGCGATCGTCGGGATCGAGCGAAGCCGCCTGCCGGTCAGGAGGATCGGCGGCCTGGCGATCCTCTGGATTCCGACGGTCATCCTGGTCCCGGCCGCCCTCGGCAATCCCTCGCGCGAGCTGGAGTATTCGATCATCGTCTTCGGCAGCCTCGGTCTCGGCTGGCTGAGCGACCGCCTGATGCCGTGGCCGAAGGCACCGTTGATCCCGGCAGTGATCGGCCTGAGCGTGTTCACCGTGGACCTGGCGCTCGGATCCCATCTGATCACCCGCTCGATCCTCGGCCCCAACCCGGGCTTCGGCTCGCGCTTCTACGGCGTCGGCAACGAACTGAAGTCCGGCCTGATGGTCCTGCTGCTGGCGGGCATCGCAGCCGCACTCACCAACCAGCCCAAGTCCCGGCGAAACGCCCTGATCGTGCTCGCCTGCGGACTGGTCCTCGGAGCGATCCTCGGCTCCGGAAGACTCGGCGCCGGGGTCGGCGCCGCCTTCATCGTCGCCGGGGCCAGTGCGGTCGCCGCGATGATGATGCTGCCCGGCCGGATGGACGCGAAGCGCATCGCCATCCTCGTACTCAGCCCGGCGATCGGACTCGCCCTGCTGGCTGCGCTCGACGCGCTGACCGCCGGCGGCCAGGGACATCTCAGCAACAGCGTGCTCACGCTCGACTCGGCCTCCGGATTCGTCGAGACGGTCGAGCGCCGCTCGACCCTGGCCTGGCAGCAGCTCTGGCGTGAGGCGATGCCGCTGATCACGCTGATCTGCCTGCTAGCCACCGCCTTCGCGATCCGCAACCGCCGCATGTTCGAGCCGTTCGCCGGGCCGATCTGGCCGGCGGCCCTCGTGGGCGGCGTGACCGGCGGCCTGGTCGGCTCATTCACCGAGGATTCCGGCCCGCTGCTGCTGGTCGTCGCCACCGTCACCCTCGCGGGCGTCTGCTCCTATCTGCTCGGCCGCCCTCCGGGCGCGCCGCTGTGCCTGAAGCGTCCGCCCCGGAACAGCAGGAGGGCCGGCCGCAGCCGGGATCAGTCGCAGGCTGACGAAGTGGCGTCGTAGAGACTGGAGGCTGCGGTACCGACCGCGGCGACCTCGAGTCGCCAGCGCGGCGATTTCGCCGGCCGACGGCGAGGACGGAAGTTCCTGGACCGAATCCGAGGCGTTGTTGACCGCCGTCTCGAGTTCGTCGGTCTCCTGGGGGAAGTCTTCGCGGGCGGCGTCGACCACGGCTTCGGCATTGGTCTGGACCGTCTGGAGGTCGCTCTCCACGTTGTTGAGCGTGTTCGAATCGATCGAGATGTCAGTCAGCGCGGTGACCGAACTCCGCAGATCGTCAACCCGGTCGCAGTACTCGGGCTGGTCGCTTCCGCCGCATCCTGCGATCACGGCGGCGGAGAGAAGGGCCGCGGTCGAGAGTACGAGAGAGGACTTCTTCAGATTGATCATCGCGACGGGACACTACAGCAGAAATTGAACGGAGGGGGTGGGATTCGAACCCACGGTACGCCGAAACGCACAACAGTTTTCGAGACTGCCCGATTCAACCACTCTCGCACCCCTCCAGGGTGGCTGCCAAATCTAACAATCCGAGGGCAGGGGCCGTACCCAGCCCGGCCCGTGTGAAGACTGGAGTCACCCGGTCTTTTGGTACCCTGCCGGTCCCCGGAGAGGTGTCCGAGTGGTTTAAGGAGCGCGACTGGAACTCGCGTGGGCGGGATCTCTCGCCTCGTGGGTTCGAATCCCACCCTCTCCGCTCCCGGGGCTTCAGAAGCCTGGGATCCGGCTCACCGGCGAGAGGCGAAAAACTCGCTCAGCAGTCGCCCGCATTCTTCGCCCAGTACGCCGCCGGCCACCACCGGGCGGTGGTTGAGCGCCTCCTCGCCGAGTACGTCGAGCACCGAACCCGGCGGCACCGGCCTTGGGGTCTGTCGCCCCGAAAACCACTCTCGGGATCCGGGCCAGAACGATCGCGCCGGCGCACATGGCGCAGGGTTCGAGCGTGACGTAGAGGGTTGTAGCGGGCAGCCGCCAGCCGCCGAGGACGTCAGCCGCCGCACGGATCGCGATCAGTTCGGCATGAGCAGTCGGATCGAGGTCCGCCTCTCGCCGGTTGCCGGCAGCCGCGATCACCTCTCCCGCACGGACGATCACGGCCCCGATCGGCACGTCGCCGCCGAGGGTCGCAGCCCGGGCCTCGGCGATCGCCGACTGCATGTGCGATTCGTCCGTATCCACCCGGCCAGCCTACGAAACCAGCAACTATGCGGCTTTCGAGGTGTTCTTTCAGATGTCGGGCCCTTTGGCACGGCGCTTCATGCCCCGGACTCCGAACAGACACCTGACCCCCCTCCTCGCCGCCTCGGCCTTCCTCTTGCTGTGGTGCTCTGGACCCTGCCTCAGCCGGCCGGCGCCGAAACCGCGACCGGCGCCGAATCCGCCGGATCCCAGGCGGTCGTACCCGGCGAAGAGTACGTCGAGGGTCAGGTCCTGGTCCAGTTCCGCGGCGAAGCGACACCGCAGGCGATCGAGATCCCCGCCGGCGCCGACGAAGAGCAGGTCGCGGCGGTCCTCGAGGACCGACCCGGGATCGAGTCGGCCAGCGCCAACTACGTGGCCCGCGTCTCCGGCTGGCTTCCCAACGACCCGGACCGCAACCCTTCGAAGAGCGGACCGCGTGGCGGCTGGCAGAAGCGCCAGTGGAACATGCTCCCCTGCTACAGCCTCTGTTATCCGGGAGCGACTTCGATCACGCGGGAGTCACGAGGCGGTGCCAATGTGATCCGTGCCTGGCAGCACCTGAGGAAGGCCGGCAGACCAGGAGCCCGCGGGGTTCGAATCGCGGTGCTCGACAGCGGGGTCGCCTACCGGAACAAAGGCCGGGGATTCAGGAAGAACCCCGACTTTCGCGGCAAGACCTTCCTGTCCCGGCTACGACTTCGTCGAGCGCGACCGTGTCCCGCTCGATCTGAACGGCCACGGCACCCACGTGGCGGCGACGATCGCGCAGGCGACCAACAACCGCCGCGGGCTCACCGGAATCGCATTCCGCTCCCGGGTGATCCCGGTCCGGGTCATGGATGCCAACGGTTTCGGCACCACGCTCAACATCGTCAAGGGCATTCGCTGGGCGGCCAACAACGGTGCCCGGGTGATCAACATGTCGCTCAACTTCGCCTGCGGCGACTCGATACCCGCGCTGGAGGACGCGCTGCGCTTCGCCCACCGCAAGGGCGTCGTGCTGGTCGGATCGACCGGCAACATCGGCGCCCAGGAATGCCCCTCGGCGCCCGCGACCTCACCCGGCGTGATTTCCGTCGGCGGCAGTACCGAGTCGGGCTGCGTCGGTTCCTACAGCTTCAGGTCGAGCGAAGTCGACCTGGTCGCCCCGGGCGGCGGTTCCCCGCGTGAAGGACTGCCCGTTCAGCTCGTCGAACCGGAGCATCTTCCAGGTGGCGATGATCGCTCGTGACCCACGCTGGTTCGGGATCGAGGGGATCTGGGTCGGCACCTCGATGTCGGCCGCCCACGTTTCCGCCGGAGCCGCGGCGGTACTGGCCAGCGATGCACTGAGCCGAAAAACGCGGTCCGCGACAGGTCAAGGAACGACTGCTTTCGACGGCAAGGCTGCCCGAGTTCGCCGAAGACGAGCCTGCCTCGGGCTTCGGCGCCGGAATCCTCGACCTCGGCCGGGCGACGAACCCGACGGTCGACCCCGGCGCCTGAACCCCGGGCCGCTCAGGTCGTGCGGACGATCATCAGGCTGCAGTCCGCGTGATGCGAAACCTTGTTCGGGACGGAACCGAGCAGGAAGCGACGGGCCCCGGTCATGCCTTTGTTGCCGACCACGATCAGATCGGCCTCGACTTCTTCGGCGACCCCGAGGATGGCGTCGGCGGGATCCCCGTCGCGGGCGTGGGGCTTCACTTCGACCTCCATGTCCCGCGCGATCGCGGCAGCCCCGTCGAGGGCGAAGTTGACGTCTTCACGAGGGCCGAATTCGTGCTGGACGTCGGCCGGTGCCCCCTCGCGCTCGGAATCGACACGGCGCTTGGGCACTGGTTCGTATGCGCTGACGACATGGAGCGAGGCACCGGTGAGCGCCGCCAGGCTGGCAGCCTGCCTGACCGCCTCCTTGGCCGAGTCCGAACCATCAGTTCCTACGACTATTCGCTTAAAAAGAGGCATCGGGACTCCCGGGTCGCTGTCTTCAGTACCAGGCCATCGTAGCGCCGACACCGCCAGGCGGTGTAAACAACCCGGGGAGAGTGGTCAGGAGTCGGGCGGTTTCGGGAATTCGGACTGCTGCAGTCCCTCGAAGTTGGCACCGAAGAGTTCAACCGGAGTGGTCACGAGCCTGTAGGTTCCGATCACCACTGAGGCGCACAGGAATACGGCGATCACGACCATCAGGACTTTCCAGTTCGTGGGCATCACGAGGCAGATTAGAAGAATGAGCAAACGGCCGACAGCGCAGACCGTCATTCCGGAGGGCAAGTCCTGATTTGACGATTCTCGCCACCTATGCGGCCGCGGTTCTGATCGTGGCACTCTGTCTCTTCGCCGGCCGGGCGGTGATGGTCGCCGCGGGACGCAGCGAGTGGAGCGGGATCGAACCGGCGGTCGGATTCGCCGTGGTCGTCGCCGTCGAGGGACTGCTGGCCCGCTTCCCCGGAAACGGACCCGGCCTCGTGCTCGGCCTGGTCGCGATTTTTGCGGTCTCTGCCTGGCTGCTCAGGAAGCCGTCCTCGTGGAAGCTCCCCCGAACCCCGTGGCTGTGGGCGGCAGTCGCCATCACCCTCCTGCTGACCGCCGTTCCGTTCATCGTCTCGGGCCGCTGGGGGCTGCTCGGCATGGGCTACAACAACGACCTGGGGCTCCACCTCGCCTGGGCCGAGTCGCTCCGCGGCGGTTTCGGCACCGAGCCCAGCCCGGGCTATCCGCTAGGTCCCCACGGACTTGCGACGTCGCTCAGCTACCTGCCGGGAATCGGACTGGGAACGGCCTTCATCGGTCTGGTCGCCGCAATCCCGGTGCTGACCGTGATGACCGGCTGGTACGCGCTCGAGCGGCTCAGGTCCGGTCGCCGCCTGCTCGCGGCGATCCTGGTCGCCGCTCCTTACCTGATGGTCTCCTACTTCGCCCAGGCCGCCTTCAAGGAGACCGCGACCGCGACCCTGCTGCTGGCCTTCACGATCGCCCTGCCGGCGGTCATCCCGGTCCAGGGTGCCGGTCGAAAATGGCTCAGGCCGGCCGCCCCGCTGCTCGTCCTGCTGGCCGGCGTCGTCTTCACCTACAGCTTCCCGGGCCTCGCTTTCCCGGTCGCGGTGACCGCCGCCTGGTTGATCTCGGACCCGGCCTTCCGGGCCAGGCTGAGCCCGGCCTCGGTGCTCGCCTTCCTGCGACGACCGCTCGTCGCGGCCGGATCGGCTCTGGTGCTGGCTTTGCTGGCTGGTACTCGCTTTCCTCGGGCCGTTCGGCTTCGGCGACGCCTTCGCCGAGGTCGCGACCAGCAATGCCTTCGGACCGGTCTCGGCGGTCGAGGCCTTCGGCGTGTGGCTGACCTCCGACTACCGTCTGGACGGCGCCATGTCGACTCCGTTGCCGGGACTGATGGGGCTCGTAGGCATCGGCGCGGCGGCCCTCGCCCTCTGGTGGTGGTACCGGCAGCCGCGCTCGATCTACCCGATCGCCTTCCTGGCCTGCGTCGCTTTCTATCTCGCTTCGCTGCCCTGGGTAGGCGACTACTCGCTGGCCAAGGCCCTGGTGATCAGCTCCCCGATCGTCATGGTGATGACCCTGACCGCGCTGCTGAGTGGCCCGCCGGCGCGGCCGAAGGCATCCGGGGGTCCGGCCGACTCAGCGGGCCCGGACGCTCCCGGCGGCAGCGGCCTGCTCAGGCTGGGCTGGGCTTCGTTCGCGGTCGTCTTCGTGTTGATGGCATCGGCTTCGAGCCTGCTTGTGCTGAGGGACGCCTCGGTACCCCCGCCGGGCCGGGCGCAGACCCTGGCCTCCTTCGAGGAGCAGGTCGCGGGCAAGTCGGTGCTCTACGGCGACCAGGACCGTTTCGCCCCGTACTACCTGCCCGGAGCCGACGTCAGCCTGCCGCTCGAGGACTTCCCCGAGGATGACGTGACCGCCGACCGCAAGAAGCCTTTCGAAGGGGCATCCCAGAGCGCGATCGACTTCGACTCCTTCGACGCCGAGACGCTGAACAGCCACGACTTCATGATCACGACGGCCGCGGCCTTCACGAGCAAGGCGCCGCCATTCTTCGAACTGGTCGACCAGAACGCCTACTTCCAGCTCTGGAAGCGGACCGGGAAGGCCTTCGACCGCCCGATCCTCAACGAGAACGCCCTGCCCGCACGCGAGGTCGACTGCAGCAACGAGGGTGGTCGGTACTTCTCCGGCCTCGACGGCGAAGCGGTACTGCTGCCTCAGACCGTGCTCGGACTGGCCGACGACTGGCAACCGTCCCCCGAGCTGGCACAGGGCGAAGAGGCCACGATGACGCTGGATCTGACCCCGGGGCAGTGGCGGATATCGCTCCAGTACTTCACCCCCGACGGCATGACCCTGTCGGCCCCGGGCTACGCCCGCAAGCTCGCGCCGGCGATCGACGGGCAGCGGATCTCCAACCAGGCGACCGGCAGCTTCGGCCAGTTCTGGCCCGGCGGGGTGATCGAGGTCGAGGAGGAAGGGCCGGTCGAGTTCACCGCGAGGGCTTTCGAGCCATCGACGATCCAGGACCTGACCGGGTACTCCCGGGAGACCAAGCTCGGGCGCATGGCACTGACCCGGACCGAAGCCCGGCGAAGAGTGCCGATGGCGGAGATCTGTGACGAATGGGTCGACTTCTACCGGCGGGCCGAGCCTCCCGCGACCCCCGGGTCCGGAGCCGGCTCAGGCTGAGGCCCGGAGTCGGCCCAGGCCGGAATTGCCGGCGCCGCGGCCTCGAAAGCGCCGGGCGGACCGAGCGCGACGACCCTGGAGGTCGGATGCTGGAGCCGGCCACCGTGATCTGAAGAAAGCCTGATCGTCGCACCGCGCCGGTGCTTCGGGGGCCTGATCGAGGCGACGGCGATGGCCCCGTCCGGGGTTGCCTCGCCCGGATCGAGCACGACCATACGCTGGCCGGCTTCGATCCGACGGTCGAGTTCGGCCGCGTCCCCGATGTCGTGGAAGAGCGGTGTGGCCTCGGTCGGCACGATCGGCGCGACGTCAGCGGGCGAGCGCAGCCGGTAGACCTCGTCCGGCTCACGCACGTCTGCGAGTTCCCAGGACAGAACCTGATTGAGCGTATCGTCAGGGCTGACCAGGGCGATCGCGGCAAGGTCCTCGAAAACGGTCTGGATGGTCGGTGCCAGCGGGTCCAGTGGCCCGCCGAAGGTGACCAGGCCGGCCCGCGTCGCGGCAGCCGCCTCGTCTGCGTCTTCGGTCCAGACCTTGACACTGGCTCCGGCCCCCGTCAGGGCGGAGCCGAGTTCGAGACCCCAGCGCGGCGCGCCGACCAGGAGCATGGCAGGCGGCCGGTTGCCGGCCAGGCCGAGGTAGCGGGCCAGCGGCGGCGAGCCGAAGCCATAGATGAAAACGGTGCCGGCGATCACCGCGAAAGTGATCGGGATGATCAGCTCGGCACCCTGTACGCCGTCTTCGGTCAGCTTCAGCCCGAAAGCCGACGCGGTCGAAGCCGCGACGATCCCTCGCGGCGCCATCGCGGCGAAAAAGGTCTTCTCGGGGCGGCTGAAGCCGAGCCCGGTCAACCCGGCGACGGCCAGCGGCCGGACCACCAGGACCAGGAACAGGATCAGGCCGACCACCGGCAGGCCCAGGTCGATCACATCATCGATGTCCACGTTGGCCGCGAGCAGTACGAACAGAACGCCGATCAGCAGGGGGACCAGGGTCTCCTTGAACTCGGCGATGTAGTCGATCCTGACCCGCTTCTGGTTGGCCAGAAAAGCCCCCATCACGATTGTCGCGACCAGTCCCGAATCCTCGAAGATCGCGTCAGCGGCGGCGAATGCACCGACAACCATCATCAGCGTCGCGGCGACCTTGTCCCTGCCGGAAAGCCTGCGCGTGGCCAGGATCGGCATCAGCAACATGGCCCCGCCGATACCGGCCAGCAGCCCAGTCCCCAGCGAGGAGGCGATCTCGATCGCGTCGATGACCGGCTTGCCGCCGCTGCTTGCCAGCGAGCCGAAGATGACCACGGCGATGATCGCCCCGACCGGGTCGACCAGGACCCCCTCCCACTTCAGAACCGCCCTGACTCTGGCGTCCGGCGCGATGAAGTCGAGGATCGGAAGCACCACCGTCGGGCCGGAGACGATCAGGATCGCTCCGATCAGCACCGCGATCTCCCTCGGTACGTCGAAGAGCAGGGAAACAGCGACGGCGCCCAGCAGCCAGGTGAGGATGACGCCGAAAGTGAGCAGCCTGATCACCGCCGGGCGCACATCCGCGCCGAGTTCCTCCCTCTTCAGGCTGAGCGCGCCCTCGAACAGGATGATGCCGACCGCGATCTGCACGATCGGTGAGAGCGAGTCGCCGAGCAGGGCGGTGGGGTCGATCAGGCCGGTGACCGAAACCCCGGCGAGCACACCGACCACGAGCAGCGGCACGATGGCCGGCACCCCGACCCAGGAGCCGGCGAGCCGGGCGAGGATCGACAGCACCACGACCAGGGAGAGGCCGAGCAGGATGTCGTCCATCAGGGCGTGCCGCCCCTGTCCGCGGAGTCGGTGTCGGATGCGGGGCCGGGAGGACCCTTTCGTCCCAGGTTCGAGACGATCACGGCGACCACGGTCACCATGTAGATCTGGCCGATCAGCGCCTCGGCCGCGGTGAGGGATCGGCCGAGGTCGGTCGCCGGGGTCAGGTCACCCATTCCCACGGTGGTGATGGTGATCAGGCTGAAGTAGATGTAATCGCCGATCCGGTTCCACTGTTCACCCTGGTTGAAGAAAGCCGTGTCGCCGAACTCGCCGAGGACTCCGTAGCTGTAAGCAAAGACACTCATCAGCAACAGGTAGGCGCAGAGCACACCCATCATCGTCTGGACGCTGATCTTGCGGTCGCCGCGAACCTGACGGATCACCCCCAGCCCGACCAGAGGCAGCGATGCGAGCAGGATCACCAGCACACAGACGCGTACGAAGCCGGCGCCGTCGCCGTCCGTGAACCCCGCCTGGGCGACGGCGCCGAGAAACGCGCCGACGAAGACGATGGCGAAGGCGCGCAGAATGCGCCGGTCGACTTCGGCGGCAGCGAGGGTGGCGTAGAGGGCCGTGCTCTGGAGCACCAACCCGACGACGCGCTGCCACTCGCCTTCAGGTGTCGCGATCGAGTAGGTCAGCGAAATGACCAGCAGAATCAGCGCCAACCCGTAGCGCTCGGCCAGCCCTCTTTCGAACTTCAAGCCGTTTCGCTCCGGTCGAGGTCGACGTCGGTGATCGTGAACAGGTTCTCGTTGCGGATCCGCCCCGCGGGAATCGAGTCGTCCCCGGCGAGCAGGCGGCCGAGTGCATCCTCCTTGCCTTCGCCGGTGACCAGGAAAAGCACCTTGCGCGCCCGTTCGATCGGCGGGTAGGTGAGCGTCATCCGGCGGGTTCCCTGGTACTCACTATCGGTCAGAGCCACGTCCCTGTCACGCACTTCGAGAACCGGATCACCGGGGACCAGCGAAGCCGTGTGACCGTCGGGCCCGAGGCCTAGATGGACCAGGTCGAGGTGCTCGGGAAGCGAGTAGGCATAGGCCCCGGCGGCAGTCTCCAGGTCCTTGTCGCCGACCGGCATCGGCCGGATCGCCGCCTGGCAGATCAGCGGCAGGCTGAGCACCAGGTGGGTCAGGTTGCGCTCGGGGCTGCCGGTCGGGGCAATCCGCTCGTCGACCTGGAAGAGGTTGGTCTTCGACCACTGCATCGAGCCCTCGGCCAGCAGCTCCAGGGTCTTCCAGGGGGTCTTGCCGCCGCTCACCGCGAAGTTGAAGCGGCCGCGCTCGGCGATCGCCGCGGCGGCGGCGAGCTCGATGAACGCCGCTGCTTCGCGGGCGGCCTCGTCGGCCCCGGCGACCGTCCTGGTCAGCATCCCGCGCCTCCGGTTCTCCGGGTCCCCGACACCGGTGCCTAGCCTTGCCCGTCCTTCGGGCCTGCCCCGGGCTTCTCGTCGTGGCCGCCGAACTGTTTGCGCATCGCCGACATCACCTTGTCGCCGAAGTCGCCGAGGCCGCGGGAGGAGAACCGTTCATAAAGCGCCGCGGTCAGGACCGGTGCCGGCACCCCCTCCTCGATCGCGGCGATCGAGGTCCAGCGGCCTTCGCCCGAGTCGGACACCCGGCCCGAGAACTCTGCGAGGTCCGGCGATTCGGCCAGCGCGGCGGCGGTCAGGTCGAGCAGCCATGAACCGATGACGCTGCCTCGGCGCCAGACCTCCGCAACCTCGGGGATGTCGATGTCGTACTGGTAGTACTCGGGGTTCTCCATGGGCGCGGTCTCGGCGTCGTCCTCGCGGCTCACCTTGCCGGCGTCGGCGTTCTCGAGGATGTTCAGGCCCTCGGCGAAGGCGGCCATGATCCCGTACTCGATCCCGTTGTGGACCATCTTCACGAAGTGCCCGGCGCCGGCCTGGCCGCAGTAGAGGTAGCCCTTCTCGGCCGGCGAAGGGTCGCCGCTCAGGCCCGGCGTACGCTCGGCGTCGCCGACCCCGGGGGCGATCGTCTCGAAGATCGGTTCGATGCGCCGGTAGGCGTCTTCGGGCCCACCGATCATCAGGCAGTAGCCACGGTCGAGGCCGAAGACTCCGCCACTGGTCCCGCAGTCGAGGTGGTCGATCCCCTCCTCGGCCAGTTCCGCCGCGATCCGGATGTCGTCCCGGTAGTAGGTATTGCCCCCGTCGACGATCGTATCGCCGGACTCGAGGTGGGCGGCGACGTCGGCGATCGTCTTGCGGGTGATCTCGCCGGCCGGGACCATGATCCAGACCGCCCTCGGCGGGGTCAGCTTCGAGGCAAGGTCGGACAGGTCCGAGGCGGGAATCGCGCCCTCCTCGCCGAGGGTCCTGGTCACCTCCGGGTTGACGTCGTAGACGACGCACGTATGACCGTCGCGCATCAACCTCCGGGCGATGTTCGCCCCCATCCGACCGAGACCGACTATTCCTAGCTCCATGACCGCATACTAAGCGCGGGTACCGACGGCCGCCGGAACCGGCGACGGGCACCGGATCACCGGGTACCCTCCACGGCATGAGCAAGAAAGCGGAATCCGGCGAGGCAGACGAACTGGTGGCGAGCGATGCTCTGGTGATCTTCGGGATCACCGGGGACCTGGCCCGCAAGATGACCTTCAGGGCGCTGTACCGGCTCGAAGGCCGTGGCAAGCTCGACTGCCCGATAATCGGCGTCGGCCGCCGCAGCGACTGGGGCCACGAGACGATGCGCCAGCGTGCCCGCGAATCGATCGTCGACACGCTCGGTGAGGTCGACGAGGAGGTCTTCGGCCGGCTCGCCGCCCGCATGCGGTTCGTCGCCGGCAACTTCGACGATCGGACGACCTACGAGACCCTTGCCGCGGAGCTCGAACAGTACGAGCGTCCGATCTTCTACCTGGAGATCCCGCCCAGCCTCTTCTCGCCGGTGATCCACCAGCTCCACGTCGCCGGGCTGACCTCGAAGGGCCGTTTCGTCATCGAGAAGCCATTCGGGCACGACCTCGACTCCGCACGGTCCCTCCAGGCCGACCTGACCCAGAACCTGAGCGAAGACCAGATCCTGCGGATCGACCACTACCTGGGCAAAGAGCCGGTCATGGACATCACCTACCTGCGCTTCGCCAACTCGATCCTCGAACCGGTCTGGAACCGGGACAACGTCGCCTATGTCCAGATGACGATGGCCGAGAGCTTCGGGGTCGAGGACCGTGGGCGCTTCTACGAAGGGGTCGGGGCGATCCGCGACGTGGTCCAGAACCACATGCTCCAGGTACTGGCGCTGATCGCGATCGAGCCACCCAGTTCCAACCAGCACGACTCGATCCGCGCGAAGAAGCTCGAGCTGTTCCAGTCGATGGGTGCCGCCGACCCGGCCCACTGCGTGCGCGGCCAGTACGAGGGCTACCGGGACATCCCCGAGGTCGCCGACGATTCGACCGTCGAGACCTACGCCGCACTGCAGCTCGAAATCGACAACTGGCGCTGGGCCGGGGTGCCGTTCTACCTGCGGACCGGCAAGTACCTGCCGGTCAAGCACACCGAGGTCAGGGTCGTCTTCAAGCGGCCGCCCGGGGTAGGGATCGGCGACGGCCACAAGCCGGGCCACAACCAGATGGTGATCCGGATCGACCCGGAACCCGGTGCCCGGATGCGCTTCATCGCCAAGGCGGCCGGCGAGGACATGTTCGAGCCGGCCGATCTCGACGTGCTGTTCGAGAAGGAACCCGGAACCGAACCGGAACCGTACGAGCGACTGCTCGACGACGCGATCCACGGTCGCTACGACCTCTTCACGCACGCCGACGCGATCGAGGAGACCTGGCGAATCGTGCAGCCCCTGCTGGACGACCCTCCTCCGGTCAAGACCTACGAGAAGGGAACCTGGGGTCCGAAGGAGGCGGAGCGGCTGGTCAAGGGTGTCTGCGAATGGAACAGCCCCTGGCGCCCGGTGGAGAAACCTTCCGAGCGAATGCTGCTCGGCGGCTGAACCCTTCCGAAGGCATGCTGCCGGGCGGCTGAACCCGGCCGCCCCCGAGATGCGCAATCGGGGAAGATGTAGACGGAGCGAGGGGCAGGCAGGCCGAAAACCCCCGAAGCAGTCAGGAAACCAACAGTGAGTGATCTGAACATCATCGTCGAGGTCCCGAAAGGGAGTCGCAACAAGTATGAGTACGACGAGGAACTCGGCGGGATCAAACTCGACCGCTTTCTCTTCTCCTCGATGGTCTACCCGGTCGACTACGGCTTCGTGCCTCATACGATGGGCGAAGACGGCGACCCCCTTGACGCGATGGTCTGCGTTTCGGAGCCGACTTTTCCGGGCTGCATCATCCCCGCCACCGCGATCGGAATCTTCCGGATGAAGGACGAGGGCCAGATCGACGACAAGGTGCTCTGCGTCCCGGCCGAGGATCCGAACTGGAGCTGGGTCGAGTCACTCGACATGCTGCCGGAACAGCTGCGCGACGAGATCTCGCATTTCTTCTCGGTCTACAAGCAGCCCGAGGGCAAGCACGTCGACGTCGACGGCTGGTACCCCAAGGAGGCGGCGCTCGAAGTGATCGAAGAATCCCTGGAACGCCAGCGCCGGATCGAAGCAGCCGGCTGAGCTCAGGCGCCGCGGGAGGGTTCAGGCGGCTGCCTTGGCGGCGAGCTGACCGCAGGCGGCGTCGATGTCACGACCCCGGGTGAGCCGGACCGTGGCGTGTATCCCCCGGCCGACGAGGGTGTGTCGAAACCGTTCGATCGCCTCGCGGGAAGAGCCCCGGTACTGGTCGCCACTCGGGTTGTAGGGGATCAGGTTGACCTTGAAGTCGTTCTTCGGAAGCAGCACGTCGGCCAGTTCGTGAGCGAGGTCCTGGCTGTCGTTGACCCCGTCCAGCATCAGGTACTCGATGAACACCTTGCGCTTGCGGGTATGGCGCCACTCGCGGCAGGCCTCGACCACCTGGCTGATCGAGTACCTGTCGTTGACCGGCATGATCTGCGACCGCAGCGCATCGTTCGGTGCGTGGAGCGACAGCGCCAGGCGGACCGCGGGGCCCTCGGTGATGACCCGCTCAATGCCCGGCAGCCAGCCCACGGTGGAGATCGTCGTATGTGAATTGGCGATACCGACGTCTGGCAGGCGCTCGCAGACCGCGAGCACGTTGTCGAGGTTCATCATCGGCTCACCCATGCCCATGAATACGGCGTGGTTCACGGCCTCGGTCCGCCGGAAGTGGAGGGCCTGGTCGAGGATCTCGGACTCGGTCAGGTTTCGGCCGAACTTCATCGTGCCGGTGGCACAGAAGGTGCAGGTCAGGGGGCAGCCGGACTGGCTCGAGAGGCAGAGCGAACGGCGCCCGTCGCGGTAACGCATGAGCACCGCCTCCACCGGCCGTCCGTCGTCAGTGATGAAGAGCGCCTTTTCGGTGCCGTCCACCGATTTCGCAGTGGCGTCGACGTCGAGGGTCGAGATCGGCAGCCGCTCCGCCAGGTCGGAACGGAGTCCGGCCGGCAGGTTGCTCATCTCATCGAAGGAGACGGCGCCGCCGGCCAGCCACTGCCATACCTGCGAGGTCCGGTAGGACGGCTGGCCCATTTCGGCCATGGTGGTTTCCAGAGACTCGAGATCCATCTGCAGAGTGTCGCATCCGGGGCCGGGTCAGTCGGCCAGCCACGCCCGGATCGCGTCCCCGTCCTGGTCGAGCGCCGGCGGCCGGCGGCTGGTTGCGACGGGGGTCGCCGAGAGCCCCAGCGGTGAACGTGGGCTGCGTACCCCTTCGAAGTCGTCGACCGGATCGAGTCCCAGCGACTCGGCCAGGCCGAAGCCGCCGCCGACGTCGTTGACCGGCCCGGCGGGCACCCCGGCCGCCCCGAGGGCCGCGGTCCAGTCGGCGACCGAGCGCTGGCCCAGGCGCGACTCCAGCTCCGGCCTGAGCTGATCCCGGTTGGCGACCCGGTCGCTGTTGCTGGTGAAGCGCTCGTCTTCGGCCAGGCCGGGAGCGCCGAGAGTCGTCACGAGCCGGCGGAACTGCTGGTCGTTGCCGGCGCAGATCATCAGCAGTCCGTCGGCCGCGGCATAGGTGCTGAACGGCTCGATACTGGGATGGACGTTGCCCATGCGGGAGGGCGAGAGTCCCGTATTGAGGAAGGAGGAAGCCTGGTTGGCGAGCGCTGCCAGGGCGGTCGAGAGCAGGTTCACCTCGACCCGCTGGCCGATCCCGTCCCGATCGCGGACCCTGAGCGCGGCGAGTATTCCGTTGACCGCGTTCAGGCCTGCGATCACGTCGACCAGCGCAACCCCGGTCTTGCTCGCCTCCCCGTCAGCCGGTCCGGTGACCGACATCAGTCCACTGACCGCCTGCACCAGCGGGTCGTAGCCCGCCATGGACGCACCTTCCCTGCGGCCGAAGCCGGTGATCGAGCAGTAGACCAGGCCCGGGTTGTCGACGGCGAGCGTGCCGTGGTCGAGACCGAACCTGTCCATGGTGCCGGGCCGGAAGTTCTCGATGAGGACGTCCGCACGACGGGCGAGTTCTCTGGCCAGCCCGAGGTCCCCTTCGTCCTTCAGGTCGAGGGCCAGCGATCGCTTGTTCCGGTTGACACCGAGGAAGTAAGTCGAGCGGCCCTCGTCGTCGGTCGGCGGCTGCCACGACCGGGTCTCGTCACCGGCCGGCGGCTCGACCTTGATCACGTCGGCACCGAGATCACCGAGGGTCATCCCGGCGAGCGGCCCGGCCAGCACACGGCTGAAGTCGGCTACCAGGAGTCCGTCGAGAGCGCCCATACCCACATGGTGACGGCCCCGGCCGACGCCGGATCGGCAAGCGGTCAGGATAACGCCTGATTATCAACCGAAATCCGGACCGCTTGCGCCGGTGGCAGGGTTCGGGCTGCGGTCGCTGCCGGGCTCGCGGGGGAACGGCGGCGGGGGCGAAGGGGCGCTGCGGGGCGGCAGGGCGCGGCGAAGCAAAGGGGCGCGGCGGGGCGGAAAGACGCTCTCGCTATGGTCAGGGGTCGGCCTGAACCGGATCGGGCTGCGTCGCGCCAGTCGGCACCGTCCCGCGGTCGCCAAGAAGGATGGACAAGCACGCCCCACATACCCCTGCCGCGCTCGGCATCAAAGGCCTGACCAAACGGTACGGGGACGGCACCCTTGCGCTCGACGACCTCGACCTCGAGGTGCCGGACGGCAGCTTCTTCGGGCTGCTCGGCCCGAACGGGGCGGGCAAGACGACCCTGATCGGGGCGGTCTGCAACCTGATCCGGACGAGCGGAGGAGAGATCTCGGTCTTCGGCCTGCCGGGATCGGGCATGAAGGCCCGCCGGATGATCGGCATCGCCGAGCAGGAACCGAACCTGGACAAGTTCCTGACGGTCTTCGAGACCCTGCTCTACCACGGCGGCTACTACGGCATGGACCGGACCGAGGCGGCCGAGCGGGCCGAGCAGATGATCGAGGCCTTCGACCTGACCGCAAAACGGGACGTCGAGGCGCCGAAGCTGTCCGGCGGGATGCGTCGGCGACTGCTGCTGGCCCGGGCACTTCTCCACCGGCCGCGGCTGGTGATCCTCGACGAGCCGACCGCAGGGGTCGACCTCGAGCTCCGTCACGAGCTCTGGAGCTACATCCGCAAGCTGCATGCCCAGGGCACGACGATCCTGCTGACCACCCACTACCTCGAGGAGGCCGAGGCCCTCTGCGACGAGATCGCCCTGATCAGCGGCGGGCGCATCGTCGGCAGGGACACCGCCGAAGGCCTCAAGCGCACCCACGGAGTGGACACACTCGAGGAGGTCTACCTGAAGACCGTGGCCGGTGGCCGCATCCGGCTCGCCGAGGAGATCGAGGTCCTTTGACGCCGATGCCGCCGGCGGCGGTCGAGCCACATCCCTGGCGGGGGCTGGCCTGGCTCTCGCGTCGCGAGTGCCACCGGGTGCTGAAGCTGTGGCGTCAGACGATCCTGGCGCCGGTGATCGCCGCGCTGCTGTTCATGGTCGTCTTCGGTCTCTCGCTCGGCGACAGCATCTCGGAGGTCAACGGTTTCGAGTACCGGGTCTACATCGTCCCGGGCCTGATCGCGATGGCGATGGCGCAGGCGGCCTACTCGAACAACTCGAGCACGATCTTCCAGGCGCGGAACGACCGCTACCTGGACGACATCCTCTCCGCCCCGATGAGCGCCTGGCAGGTCCACCTCGGCTACCTGATCGGTGGCGCGATGCGATCCCTGGCCATCGGTGTCGCACTGACCGCCCTCGCCCTGCCGATCACCGGAGCCCCGCTCGAGCAGCCGGCCGTCCTCGCTGTGGCGGTCCTGCTGCTGATCGCCGCCTTCGGTGCCCTCGGCATCATCGTCGGCATCTACGCACAGTCCTGGGACAACCAGTCGTTCATCAACAACATCGTGATCCTGCCGCTGATCTTCCTCGGCGGCGTCTTCTACTCGGTCAGCCGGCTCGGCACCCCCTGGGAGCAGATCTCCCATTTCAACCCGCTCTTCTACGTGGTCGACGCGGTCAGGTACGGCTTCCTCGGAGCCAGCGACGTCAGCCCCTGGGTATCGCTCGGTGTCGTCGGGGCCATCACCCTCCTGCTGGTCGGCTGGGCGCAGTACCTGTTTTCGTCCGGTCACCGCCTCAAGCCCTGAGTCGGGCCGGCTCAGTCGTCCAGCGCTGGAATGAACTCGCTCAGGTGTGCGCCGATCGTCTCGCGGACCCAGCGCTTGGTTTCAGGGTCGGACATGCGGTAGCGGCCGAGCAGCATCTTCTGGTCGTCCAGCGGCAGGCCGGCGATCTCCCAGGAGACGGCCAGCCGCTCGAACAGCAGTTCGGTCCGGCGCTGCCAGATGTCGTCGACATTGGCCGCGGCGTTGCTCATCTCCTCTTTCACCTTGGCGATCGAGCCGGGCGAGAGCTGCTGGCGCAGCACCAGCACGTTGCCCTCCGAATCCGTGTAGCTGGAGGTGGGTGTTTTAGGTCTCGGCCGCCGCTCGCGGCGGCTCTTCTTCTTCGCCATCGGCTCCATTCTTACCGCTGACCAGTTCCGCGTCCCCGAGGCCGGCGAACCTGGCCTTGCGCTCGCTGTCGCGACTGGCCAGCTCGGCTATCGACGCGTAGAGCACCAGGTCCACCCCCAGCCCGAAGACCGCGGCGAACTGGGAGTCGAGGAACGAAAAGAAGCGGGTCACGAATATCGAGACGAGCAGGGCCAGGCTGAACGCCCGGTAGGCGCGCTGGTGCTGACCGCGGCGCATCCTCAGGACCCCGACCGCGACGAATCCGACCGAGACGAGGATCGAGACTGAGCGCAGGCTGGCGGTCAGGCTGGTTTCTTCGCCCGGGACCGAGGCGCCGTCGTTGGTGTTCCCGATGTCGATCTCGATCGCAGCGGCACCGAGCATCGAAAGCAGCGCCCAGACGACCATGGCCACGATCACCAGGCCTTCGAAGTGCGGCCTCTCGGTGAACGCGGTTATCCGCCGGTGCTGCGCCGAGGCCCAGCGCGAGAGGCGTGACGGCGGACGGGTCGGAGCGATGGCGACCTGGTCGAAGTAGCGCCGGGACTGCTCGACCAGCGGGTCGCTCTGGTCGGCGCGGTCGAGCAGCTGCGTCGCCACTTCGTACTCATTGCGACGGAACTCCCCGGTCACGGTCGAAGGAAGGAAGGAAAGAGCGTTGGCCAGGGCCGTCCGCTGATCGAGCAGTTGGCGGCGGGACAGCTCCCTGATCACCAGAAACATGACGATGAAGATCAGGTAGATGATCCCCGCAGCCGGCTTGAAGAAGTAGTCGTTGTCCGCGGTGACGAACTTGCCGAGTTCGTCGATGAAGAAGCCGAAGCCGATGCCACCGAGAATCGCGCTGACGACTCGCGCCCAGCGGTTCAGGTAGATCAGCGATATCCAGATCGCCAGGGCCATGAATATCCCGCCGTAGAGCAGGTGGGCGATGTGGAGTCCGCCGCCGCCGAGCTGCGGATAGTTGGTCAGCCAGAGCTGGGTCCGGATGACCAGGATCATCGTCACCGCCGAGATCAGAAACCACTCAAGCTTCTGCACGAAGTCGTAGCTGCGGATCGGGTTGTTGACCAGGTGCTTCACCTGTCTCCCGGCGGCTCCATGGTCAATTAATAGCGGCTGCCCCGGGGCACCGCCCGGCTTTCCCCGGCCGTCTAGAGGTGGTCGCGGCCGGGCGGGGACTCGAGGTTGAGTTCCGGGCCCATCGGGACGACCTGGGTCGGGTTGATCCCCGGATGGGTGATGTAGTAATGGCGCTTGATGTGATCGAAGTCGACCGTCTCGCGGATCCCCGGGTACTGGTACAGCTCGCGCAGGTAACCGGAGAGGTTCTCGTAGTCCTCGATTCGCCTCTGGTTGCACTTGAAGTGTCCGACATAGACCGGGTCGAACCTGATCAGGGTGACGAACAGGCGCCAGTCGGCTTCGGTTATCGAATCGCCGGCCAGGTAGCGCCTCTCGGCGAGCAGGTCATCGGCCCAGTCGAGCGCCTCGAAGAGGTCGATGAACGCCTCCTCGTATGCCCACTGGGTGGAGGCGAAGCCGCAGCGGTATACGCCGTTGTTGATGCTGTCGTAGACCCGCTCGTTGATCGGGTCGATCTCTGCCCTCAGCGGCTCCGGGTAGAGGTCGAGCTCGGGATTCGTGGCGAACTGGTTGAACTCGGAGTTGAGCATGCGGATCACCTCCGAGCTCTCGTTGTTCACCGCCCGGCCTTCGGTCTTGTCCCAGAGCAGCGGCACGGTGACCCGTCCGTCGAAGCCCGGCTGACTCAGCTCGTAGGCCTCGGCCAGGTACTCGAAGCCGTTGACCGGGTCCGGGTCCTCATCGGTGAAACGCCAGCCGCGATCGTCGCGGACCGGGTCGACGACGGTCAGCGAGATCGCCTCCTCCAGCCCCTTCAGCTTCCTTACGATGATCGCCCTCGAGGCCCAGGGGCAGGCCAGCGATACATAGAGGTGGTAGCGGCCGGCCTCGACCGGGTGGCCGCTCGAACCGTCGGCGGTGACACTCGACCTGAATACGCTCTTCTGCCGTACGAAGGCTCCGCTGCTGTCGGTTTCCTTGGGGAACTGCGCTTCTGCCACTGGTGCCTTTCGGTTCGGGTTGCGATCAATCCTAGGCGGGCGCGGTTACCGGCCACATCCAAGGTCGCACAGCGGCGAGGCCTGCCGCGTGAACCACGACCTCGCGGAGCCGCCACCGGATTCGCCTATGCGGTTGACTTCCTTCGGCTTGAATCCTTCCCTCAAGAGAAGACTCTCCCGGATCGCCGCCCTCACGATGGCGGCCTTCGCCGTCGTGACGGTCACGTTCGGCTGCGGATCCGAGACCGCCGAAGAACCCGAACGCACCCTGAGGATTTATGTCAGCCAGCCGATGACCGGCGGGCGCGGCGGCGAAGATACGGTCAGGGCGGTCGAGATCGCCGTGGCCAACCAGGGCGGGGCGATCGGCAGCGCCGAGATCGAAGTGGTCGGGCTCAACGACGCCGATCCGGACGGCCAGTTCGACCCGGAACTGGTCCGGGCCAACGCCCGGCGCGCGGCGTCCGACCCGGCGACGATCGCCTACATCGGCGAGTACGACTCCGGCGCCACCGAGATCGCGATGCCGATCCTCAACCAGGCCGGCATCCTCCACGTCAGCTCCGGCTCGACCGCGGTCAAGCTGACCAGACCCTCGCCCGAGCTGGCGAAGAAACTGCGGCCAACCGGCATCCGCACCTTCGCCAGGGTGATCCCCAACGACATCGTGCAGGCGGCGGCGCTGACCGAGTTCATGGAGGAGGAGTCGGTGGACAAGGTCTTCGTGGTCAACGACGGGGGCACCTACGGCAGGGGACTGGAGGAGTACTTCATCAGGACAGCCGGGACCGGCTCGGCCCGCATCGAGACCGGCGGCAGGGTCGGACCGGGGACCGACTTCGCCGCCATCACACGCCGGGTCGACCTTTCGGGCAGCAACGCCCTGCTCTATGCAGGATCCGACATCCCGGTGGGACTCGATCTGTTCGAGGCAGTCCACCGCGGCGATCCGTCGGTCAAGCTCTTCGGCGGCGACGGCATCTCGTTGAGCGGCTTCCTGGAGGGCCTCGGCGACGTCGAACTCGATACCTACGTCACCGCCCCGACCCTGCCGGCCGGCAACTACGCGGTGAGCGGCGAGGAGTTCCTCAGCGCCTTCCGGAATCAGTACGGCCGCGACGCCGAGTCGGTCGCGATATTCGGATACGAAGCCGGCAACGCGGTACTCGACTCGATCCGGACCGGCGTACGCGGCGACATCGCGACCGAGGCAATCTCGACCCTCCGGAAAGGAACCCGTGACGCTTTCTTTTCGATCAGCGAACGACCCTCGGCGCTGGGCAGCTACTCGATCGATTCCTACGGAGACACCTCGCTGACCTTCTACGGCGCCTACCGGGTCGAGAACGGTGAACTCGTACTCGGCCGGGCGATCGACGTACCGGTTGCGGCAATCCAGGCGGTGGACTGATGATCCTGCTCGTGATCGCCGGCATCATCGTCCTGGGTGTGCTGGTCAGCCTCGGTGCGATCCTGCTGGTCAAGCTGCTGATCCCTCACTACGTCACCGGATGGGAGAAGAACAGCTCATCCGTATTCGCTTTCGCCGGCACCCTCTACGCCCTGGTCGTCGGCTTCGTCCTGGCCTTCGCTCTCCAGGGCTACCAGGAGACGAGCGCCGACGCCGGGGCCGAGGCGAACTCGGTCAGGGCGCTCTCGCGTGCCGCGACCCTTTTCGACGCAGACAGCCGCGACCGGATCGGCCACGAGCTGATCTGTTACGCCCGGGCCGTGATCGACGAGGAGTGGCCGCTGATGGCCGAAGGGCAGCGATCGGAACTGGCCGGGGCCGCCAACGACCGGCTGTTCCAGACCCTGGGCGGGCTGGGCCGCAGCGGGACCACCAACGCGGCGCTTTCCAGCTCGCTCGACAGGGTGCGCGAGCTCGGGCAGGCCCGGGCCTCGAGACTCCAGGCCAGCAGCGAGGAACTGCCGCTGATTTTCTGGATGTTCCTGATCGGCGGCGGCCTGATCATCTGCTTCTTTGCGGCGATCGTGATCGGCCGGGAGCGATTCCTGATGCAGTTCATCTACCTGCTTCCGCTGGCCATGCTGCTGATCAGTTCGATCTACCTCGTCTACACCTTCGAGCGGCCATACAGCGGTACCAACGCGATCGAACCGACCTCGATGGAGATCGCCCTCCAATCGGTGGTCGAGTTCGTGCCCGACCCGCGGGCCGACCGGCCCTGCCCCTGAGGCTCTCCGGACCTGCCGACGCCCGGCCGAACCAGGCGGGCGTGGACGGGGTCCCCCGGCTCTGGATCCGGTGGGCAGGTTGTAGGCTGCGAAACCCCGATGCCCGTCACGTCCCTGTCAATCGAAGGTGTACTCACCGAGATGAAGCAGCGGTTTCTGGCGAATCGGCAGCCGATCGTCACGCTGACGCTGCTGTTCGCCCTGCTCTCGGTGCTGATCGCCCTGGCCGGTGCCGGCGGAGCCTTCGGACAGGCCGTCTCGCTCGGTTTCTCCCTGCTGGTCGGTGTCGCCTACACCGGCATGGTCGTCTACCTGCTTTGCGTTCCCGGGGCCGGCGACGGGCCGGCCGACCTCTGGCGCGGCATTCTGCCGGTCCTGGCCAGACTTATCTGGCTGACCCTGCTGACCGGGGTGATGGTCGCGGTCGGACTGTTGCTGTTCATCCTGCCCGGCCTGATCCTGATCACGATCTGGTCGGTCGCGATCCAGGCAGTCGTGGTCGAGCGGGCCACGGTCTTCGGCAGCCTGCAGCGCAGCCGCGAACTGGTCCGCGGCAACGCCTGGCGCGTATTCCTCTTCCTGCTCCTGCTGGCGCTGATTCTGCTGATGGCGGCCACCCTGGCGTTGCTCGTCGCGGCACCGTTCGGGACCGGCCTGCTCGGTGCCGCAGTCTCGGCGTTTGCGCTGGCGGCAGTGGTCAACCCGATCCTCGTCATCGGCCCGGCCGCCCTCTACAACTGCCTGACCGGCAACTCGCTGGCCGATCAGACCGCGGGAGCCGCCTCCGATCCGGTCGAGGGCATGCCGCCTGATTCCGCCGATCCGAACCGGGACTGAGCCGACCGGGATAGGCTTCGCCGAATGGAGACCTACCGCACGCCTGACGAACGTTTCGAGAACCTCCCCGACTTCCCCTGGGAGCCCCAGTACCGCGAATGGCAGGGCGTGAGGCTGGCCCACATCGACGAGGGCGACGGCCCGCCCGTCCTGATGCTCCACGGCGAACCGACCTGGGGCTTCCTGTACCGCAAGGTGATGGGCCCGCTGCTCGAGGCCGGCTATCGCTGCGTGGTGCCGGACCTGCCCGGCTTCGGCCGCTCCGACAAACCGGTAGATGACGGCTGGTACACGATGGACCGCCATACCGACGCCGTGGTCACGCTGATCGACGAACTCGACCTCACCGACACCACGCTGGTCTGCCAGGACTGGGGCGGTCCGATCGGCCTGCGCACGGCGACCATCGAACGCCCGGAGAGGTTCTCCCGCCTGGTCGCCATGGATACCGGGGTATTCAACGGACGCCAGAAGATGAGCGACAACTGGTTTCACTTCCGGGACTTCGTCGCCAGCCACCGGGACATCCGGATCGAGATGCTGATCCGTGGGGCCTGCGCCACCGAACTCAGCGACGAGGTGGTTGCCGCCTATACGGCCCCCTTCCCCAACGAAGAGTCCAAGGCCGGGCCGAGGACCTTCCCGCCGATGATCCCGCTCGAGCCCGACGCCCCCGGTGCCGCCGAAGGCCAGGCGACCGCCGAATACCTGAGTTCGGATGACCGGCCCGCGCTTCTGCTCTGGGCGGATTCGGACCCGGCGCTGCCGCTCGATCCGGTCGGCCGCAAGGTACAGACGCTCTTCCCCACCGCCGAGCCCCTGACGGTGATCGAGAACGCGGGGCACTTCCTCCAGGAGGACCAGGGCGAGCTGATCGGCAACAAGATCGCCGACTGGCTCGCCGCACAGAGCTGATCTCGCCGGGAGCCGGAGGTGAACGGTCTGCCGCGCAGCGGTAGTCTCCCGGCCATGGGGGTGAGACGGTCCTGAGCGAAGCATCGGCACCGAAGCGGCAGGGCCTGGTCCTCGCTTCGCTGATCCTGGTCGCCGCGGTGGCCAACCTCAACCTGGCGGTCGCCAACGTCGCCCTTCCGGACATCGGCAAGGCCTTCGACGCCAGCCAGACCAGCCTCAACCTGGTCGCGGTGGGTTACTCGCTGGGCCTCGCCACCTCGGTGCTCTACTTCGGCGCGATCGGCGACCGCTACGGGCGCAAGACGATGCTGATACTCGGCACCGCCCTGGCGATACCTGCTTCGATCCTCGCTGCCTTCTCGCCGACCATCGAGGTCCTCTTCGTAGCCCGGGTCCTGGGTGGCCTCGCCGCCGGCATGGCTTTCCCGACGACGCTCGCCCTGATCACCGCACTCTGGTCGGGTCCGGGCCGGACCAAGTCGATCGCGCTCTGGTCAGGCCTGGGAGGTGCGATCTCGGCGCTGGGTCCGCTGATCTCGGGTGCCCTGCTGACCCAGTTCGAATGGGGATCGGTCTTCCTGGTGACGATTCCGCTCGCCCTGGTTGCGCTGGTGATGGCCTGGAAACTGGTCCCCTCCCACGTCAACGAGACCACCGACCCGGTGGACCACCTCGGCGGCATGCTCTCGATCCTTATGGTCGCAGGAGTCGTCCTGGCGATCAACTTCGTACCGCCGACCTACGCGGTCACGACCATGCTCGGACTACTGGCGGTCGGTCTGGCCGCAGCAGCCGGCTTCTTCATCCGCCAACGCCGCGCCAAAAACCCCCTCTACGACCTCGAGGTCGCCGCGCGGCGGATCTTCTGGGTCGCCGCAGTGGCGGGGATCATCGTCTTCGGCACGTTGATGGCGGCGATGTTCATCGGCCAGCAGTACCTGCAGAACGTGCTCGGCTACTCGACCCTCGATTCCGGCCTGGCCATCCTTCCCGCTGCGCTCTTCCTGGTCCTGATCGCTCCCCGCTCGGCCAAGATGGTCGAAAGGTACGGGGCCAGGGTCACCCTGCTGGTCGGCTACCTGTTCTGCTTCCTCGGCTTCGTCGCGATGCTTGTCCTCTGGGACGAAGGCGCGGCCTACTGGAAGATCGCCCTCGGCTACGCCCTGGTCGGCGCCGGTGTCGGTTTCGCCGGCACCCCGGCCTCCCACTCCCTGACCTGCTCGGTCCCGGTGCGGCGGGCCGGGATGGCCTCGGCCACTTCTGACCTCCAGCGAGACCTCGGCGGGGCGATCATGCAGTCGATGCTCGGTTCGGTCCTGACCGCCGGCTATACCGCCAAGTTCGCCTCCCTGATCGCATCCTCCCCGGACTCCGACAAGGTCTCGAGCAAGACCCAGGCCGAACTGGAGAACTCGTTCTCCAGCGCCGCCAATACGGCCGAGCAGTACCCCCAGTACGCCAAACAGATCATCGCCGCCGCGAGAGAGTCCTTCCTGCAGGGTGATCAGTGGGCCTACATCGCCGGCATGGCCGCGATCGCGCTGGGAGCAGCGGTGGTCTTCTTCCTCTTCCCGAAGCACGAAGATGAACTGCGGCTGCTCGACGAGTACGCCGCCGAAGACCAGGCTCCCGAAGGCCCGTCGGCGCTCAGCTGACCGCTTCGCCCGCCTGGTTCTCGCGGGCCTGCTGGAGGGCCCCGAGGATGACCTCCGGCGGCTGGGCTCCCGAGACAAGCAGCGAACGGTCGATCACGAAGGCCGGCACACCTGTCAGGCCGAGTTCATGGGCCTCCCCCAGCTCGTCCCCGACTTCGGTCCTGAACCGTTCGCCCGCAAGCATCTCCGACGCGGTTCCGGCTTCGAGGCCGGCCCCCGAGGCGATTCGGGTCAGCACCTCCCGGTCGGCCAGATTCCCGCCGTGCGTGAAGTAGGCCGCGAACAGCGCCTCGACCACCTCGTCTTCGCGGCCGAGTGAACGCGCCAGGTGCACCAGCCGGTGGGCGTCGAAGGTGTTGACGTGGACCACCCCTTCGAAGTCCATATCCAGGCCGGCCGCTGCGGCCATCGATCCGACCCTTTCGCTCATCGCCCGGGCCTCTTCGACGGTGATCCCGTACTTGGCCGCGAGCAGGCTGTGGGTATCGCCGTGGGGTTCGCTCGGCGCCGCCGGATCGAGCTGGAAGCTGCGCCAGGTGACCTCGACTTCGTCCGCCTGGGGGAAGGCGTCAAGGGCCCGTTCGAAGTGCCGCTTGCCGATGTAACAGAACGGGCAGGCGACGTCGGAAAAGATCTCGACTCTCACTCCTTGAGCGTAGCGGCACTTTCCCCCCGGGCACCCGGCAGCCGCCGCGACTGCCGAGGGCCGCTGCGGCTAGGGTTGCGCCAATGGCTGACTTCATCTACACGATGTACAAGGTGTCCCGGTCCCATCCGCCGAACAAGGACGTGCTGGTCGACATCTCGCTCAACTTCCTGCCGGGGGCCAAGATCGGGATCCTCGGCTACAACGGCGCCGGCAAGTCCACCCTGCTCAGGATCATGGCCGGCACCGACACCGAATACCAGGGTGAGGCCCAGCTCCGCCAGGGTGCGACGGTGGGAATGCTCGAGCAGGAACCGCAGCTCGACGAGAGCAAGGACGTCAAGGGCAACGTGGAAGACGGCGTGCGCGAGACGCGCGACCTGCTCGACCGGTTCAACGAACTCGCCGCCAACTACTCCGACGAGACCGCTGACGAGTTCGGGAAGCTGCAGGCGAAGATCGACGCCGCCGACGCCTGGAACCTCGACACGATGCTCGACAACGCGATGGATGCGCTGCGGCTGCCGCCCCCGGATGCCGACGTGAGCAAGCTCTCCGGTGGCGAGCGGCGGCGCGTCGCCCTCTGCAGGCTGCTGCTCAGCTCGCCCGACCTGCTGCTGCTCGACGAGCCGACCAACCATCTGGACGCCGAGTCCGTCGCCTGGCTCGAACGCTTCCTCGAGGAGTACAAAGGCACGGTCGTGGCGGTGACCCACGACCGCTACTTCCTCGACAACGTCGCCGGCTGGATCCTCGAACTGGACCGCGGTCGCGGGATTCCCTTCGAGGGCAACTACTCCTCCTGGCTGGAGCAAAAGCAGGAGCGGCTGGCCCAGGAGGAGCGCAAGGAGACCGCCCGTTCCCGCACCATCGCCTCGGAGCTCGAATGGGTGAGGGAGAACCCCAAGGGTCGGCGCAAGAAGTCAAAGGCCCGTCTCGCCCGCTACGAGGAACTGCTGGCCGAAGAAAAGAACGTGCGCCTGGACTCGGTCCAGATCCACATCCCGGCCGGTCAGCGACTGGGCGGGGTGGTGATCGAAGCCGAGGAGATCAAGAAAGGCTTCGGCGACCGGTTGCTGATCGAGGACCTCTCCTTCAAGCTGCCGCCGGCCGGCATCGTCGGGGTGATCGGCCCCAACGGTGCGGGCAAGACGACGCTGTTCCGGATGATCGTCGGTGACGAACAGCCGGATTCCGGCTCGATCCGGCTCGGCGAGACGGTCGACCTGGCCTACGTCGACCAGTCCCGCGATGCGCTCGATCCCGAGAAGTCGGTCTGGGAGGAGATCTCCGACGGCGACGAGACGATCGACGTCGGCGGCCGCGAGATGAACTCGCGGGCCTACGTCGGCGGCTTCAACTTCAAGGGCTCGGACCAGCAGCGCAAGGTCGGGGTTCTCTCCGGTGGCGAGCGCAACCGGGTCCATCTGGCCAAGCTGCTGCGATCAGGCGGGAACCTGCTGCTGCTCGACGAGCCGACCAACGATCTCGACATCGACACGCTGCGGGCCCTGGAAGAGGCGCTGCTCGGCTTCGCCGGCTGCGCGGTGGTGATTTCACACGACCGCTGGTTCCTGGACCGCGTCGCCACTCACATTCTCGCCTTCGAAGGCGACTCCGAAGTCGTCTGGTTCGAAGGCAACCTCGATGCCTACGAAGAAGACCGGCGGCGGCGCCTCGGCCCGGAAGCCGACCGCCCGCACCGCATCACCTACAAGAAGCTCGTACGCGACTGACCGGATCATGCCGAAGCCGCCATCGAGCCGGATAGCGACCGCGGCCCTCGCCGCTTCCCTGCTGGTTCTACCGGGCCTCGGCGGCGGGACCCCCGCCAGGGCGGCCACGCCGGTCTCCGTCTTCCCGGCCCCGGGTACCCCGGTCGCTTCCGATGAGACCACCTTCAGCTTCAGGGGCCTGAGGCCGGGAAACCTCGGTCGAGTCCGGGTGGTCGGCTCGCGCAGCGGGCCGATGGACACTACCCGCCTCCGCCATTCCGACGGCCGGGGAGTCAGCCTGGTTCCCGAAGGGCGGTTCACCCCGGGCGAGAACGTCAGGGTCTATACCGACCAGCGCATCAGGCTCGCCAGGGGTGGCGACTTCCGGGTCAGGATCGGGCGGTTCTACGGCAATGACCGGCGTCGGGCGGGCCCCCAGGTGCCGCTTTCCACGAGCGGCCTGAATTCCCGCCCGGAGCTCGACCCGCCGGACCTCGAATTGTTGACCCGCACGGATGCGGTGTCCCCGGGGAAGTTCCTGATCGCGCCCAGGAGCGATGGACTGACGATCGTCGACAATCGCGGCCGGGTCGTCTGGTTCCGTCCCACCAGCCACGGCGGCAAGGGCGAGATCGTCGCCAACCTGCGCCGGCAGACCCTTGACGGCAAACCGGTTCTGACCTACTGGAAGGCCTCCACCGACTCCCGGGAGAAATTCCGGCTGGCGACCTTCGAGATCCTCGACGATCGCTACCGGCGCATCGCCCGCTTCACGCCCGGCAACGGCAACAAGGCAGACCTTCACGAACTGGAGATCACTCCGCGGGGTACCGCGCTGATCCTCGCGGTACGAGGCGTCCGCTGGGACGCGACCCGCCAGGGCGGCTCGGCCCGGACCAAGGTCCTCGACGACATAGTGCAGGAGATCGACCTGAAGACCGGTGCGGTTCTCTTCGAGTGGCACAGCCTCGGAAACGTCGGCCTCGCCACCAGCGCCGAAGCGATTCCCACCGATGGCCGGCCCTACGACTACTTCCACGCGAACTCGATCGCTGACGACGGCAACTCCATACTCCTGTCGGCGCGGCGCCAGAGCACGATCTACAGGATCGACCGGAAGACGGCCCGGATCAAGTGGCGTCTCCGGGGAGACCGGACGAAGTCCTGGAGCAACGACTTCCGGATGGGGCAGGGAACTTCATTCGGCTATCAGCACGACGCCCGCAGGCTGGAGAACGGCGACATCTCGATTTTCGACAACGGTTCGCAGTCCCGTGACGATGTCCAGTCGACCCTGCCGACGGTCAACCCGCAGTCCGGCGCCATGGTGCTGGACCTGGGTTTCGACGAAGGCGAACGCACGGCGACCCTGGTCGAGAGGGTCGAGCACCCCGAGGGGCTGGTCTCCGATTCCCAGGGTGGCGCCGAAAAGCAGGCCAACGGCAACTTCGTGGCCGGCTGGGGCTCGCTGCCCCGGTTCACCGAATTCACACCGCAGGGGGAAATCGCCTTCGACATGTCCTTCGGGGAAACGGAATCCAACTCCTACCGGGCCTTCAAATCGAAATGGCGGGGCCTTCCCGCCGGCCGCCCCGCCCTCGCCAGCGGCCGGACCGGTGAGGAGTCCACGGTCTGGGCGAGCTGGAACGGAGCGACCGGTCTGCGCCGGTGGAAGGTCTTCACCGGGCCTGGCAGGAACAGCCTGGCTGAAGTCGGGAGCTCACCCTGGAAGAACCTCGAAACGGCGATCCCCGTGCCGGCGCTCGACCGGATGGTCCAGGTGGCCGCGATCGACGGCGGCGGCCGGGAGATCGCACGCTCGCGCGTAGTGAAACGCGGAGGCAGGTCACATCCGATCGCGACCTCCGCCCTGGGCCGGGCCGCACTCGAGGCCAGCCTGCTCAGGCGGCCGTTCCATTCGTACCGCTGAGGCCAGCTCTCTCGGCTGCTCCCGGTTGGCGAAAGCCGGGCTTTCCGGGCCTGGCACCCTGGTCCAGAAAGAAGGGTAAGAACACCGCTACTTTCACGGTATGGGAGGGTTCCACCTTCAAGTAGTAAACGAAACCTAATGGAGGAATCCTTGACTTTCCGCTTTGAGAAACGACTTCTGTCCGCCCTTCTTGCGCTCGCCGCATTGGCATCTTTCGGCCTGATGACCGCATCCGCGGAGGCCAAGAAGCCGAAGCCGGTATCCGTATTCCCGGCCCCGAAGACTCCGGTCGCCTCTGATGAGACGACCTTCAGCTTCCGCGGCCTCAAGCCGAAGAACCTCGGCAAGGTCCGGATCGTCGGCGCGAAGACCGGCAAGGTCGGCCATACACGCCTTCGCCACTCCGACGGCAGGGGCGTAAGCATCGTGCCGAAGAAGTCCTTTCAGCCCGGCGAGAAGGTCAGGGTCTTCACCAACAAGCGCATCAAGCTGACCAACAAGGGTGACTTCTGGGTCAGGATCGGGCGTTTCTACGGCGCCGACGACAGCGACCCGGGTCCGGGTAACCCCCCGGCGAACGACGGACTCAAGTCACGGCCCGAACTGAAGCCGCCGACGCTCGACGTCCTGGTCAACAAGCCGGAAGCCTCCGACGGCAAGGTCTTCTTCGCCCCGAAGAAGGACGGCGCCACGATCGCCGACAACAACGGACGGATCCGCTGGTACCGGCCGTCCGGCATCGCCACCAAGGGAAGCGAGTACTACAACTTCCAGCCCCAGACCTACAAGGGTCGCCCTGTGCTGACCTACTGGCTCGGGGCATCGGGTGTCGCCGGCTTCTCGCAGGTCGGTGCCTACGAGATCCTCAACAACAAGTACAAGAAGATCGCCAGCATCACGCCGGGCAACGGATATGCGGCGAACATCCACGAGTTCGAGCTGACCGGCCAGGACACAGCACTCGTCCAGGCCTACGTGGGTGTCAATTACGACCTGACCCCGGTCGGAGGCGACAAGAACGGCAAGATCCTCAACAACGTGGTCCAGGAGATCGACATCAAGACTGGTGCGGTCCTGATGGAGTGGAACGCACTGGGAACCGTCGGCCTGAAGGCCAGCGAGACCTCCCCGCCGGAAGACGGCGGACCGTGGGACTACCTGCACATCAACGCGACCAAGGCTGACGGGAACTCGGTTCTGGTCTCCGGTCGCCGGACCAGCACCATCTACCGGGTATCCCGCAAGACGGGCAAGATCAGGTGGAGGCTGCGCGGTGACGGCGTCAAGCCGAAGACCAACGACTTCAAGATCGGGCCGGGAGCGCAGTGGGGCTACCAGCACGACATGGAGCGGCTGCCCAACGGCAACATCTCCATGTTCGACAACGGTGCCGACCGGCCCAACACCAACCTGCCGGTCGTCAACGACGAGTCGAGCATCCTGATCCTGAAGCTGTCCGGCAAGGGCAAGAACCGCAAGGCCTCACTGGTCAAGCGCTACACCCACGAGCCGGATCCGGTAGTCGCCCTCTCTCAGGGCAGCGCCAGGCCGCTCGAGAACGGAAACTGGTTCGCCGGCTGGGGGCAGGTCTCCCAGATGACCGAGTTCGCCCCGGACGGAGAGGTCGTATGGGATGCGACCTTCTTCAACTCGGCGGTCAACTCATACCGGTCCTTCAAGGCTCCGTGGAGCGGCAACCCGCAGGACCGCCCGGCGATCGCCAGCGAAGCTGACGGCGGCGGTGCCAAGGTCTACGCCAGCTGGAACGGCTCGACCGCGGTCCAGGCCTGGAAGGTCTACACCGGTGCCAGCGAAGGCAGTCTGACCGAGGTCGGCAGCTCGAACTGGAAGGGACTCGAGACGATGATCGAGATCCCGGCAGCCGGAGCCGTATTCCAGGTGGCCGCCCTTGATGCCGACGGCAACGAGCTCGGCCGCTCGGGTGTGGCCCCGCTCGGAGATCAGCTCCGCTAGGGCATCGATCGGCGTCTGAGCGCCGGTACCCGCTTGACGAAGAAGGGCCCCGCCAGGGGCCCTTCTTTTCGAGCCGGGGCGCCCTTGAGGAATTCCCCGGGTGGGGAGCGCAACTCTGGCCTCCAGCCGGGTTGAGAAGATAAGTACACTCTGTATTTCGTAAATAACAATTCCGGTTACACCCTGACATCTCTGGAGGATCTCCCTTGTACACCAAGCCACTGAAGGCGGCCGGCGCCGCCGCTGTTGCAGTCGCGATGCTGCTGGGCCTCGCCATTTCGGCCGTCCCGGCATCTGCCGCAAAGCCGAAGCCGGTATCCGTATTCCCGGCCCCCAAGACTCCGGTCGCCTCTGACGAGACGACCTTCAGCTTCCGCGGCCTCAAGCCGAAGAACCTGGGCAAGGTCCGGGTTGTCGGCTCGAAGACGGGTCGCGTCGGCAATACGCGCCTTCGCCATTCGGACGGCAAGGGCGTCAGTCTGGTGCCGAAGAAATCCTTCGTTCCCGGCGAGAAGGTCAGGGTCTTCACCAAGAAGCGCATCAAGCTGACCAACAAGGGTGACTTCTGGGTCAGGATCGGCCGCTTCTACGGCAACGAGGACGAAGGCGGGCCCGGCTTGCCGATTCCGACGGACGGACTGAACTCGCGGCCGGATCTCGATCCCCCCGTGCTGGATGTCGTCACCCCGAAGACCGACAAGGCCGCCCCGGGAATGTACTTCTACGCTCCCCGGCGTGAGGGCATGACGATCACTGACGGCAACGGCAGGGTCCGCTGGAACGAGCCGACCGGCTTTCGCAGTCCGGGAACCAGGATCAACGATTTCCGGCCCCAGACCTACAACGGCAAGCCGGTTCTGACCTACTGGAAGGGCGCGTCCGGCGTCAGCGGCTTCTCTCAGGTCGGATTCTTCGAGATCCTCAACGACCGCTACAACCGGATCGCCAAGTTCGAACCAGGGAACGGATACAAGGCCGACGGCCACGAATTCCGGCTGACCGGTCGCAACACCGCCCTTGTACTCGCCTACCGCGGAGTCAAGTGGGACATGACCTCGGTCGGCGGACCCACGGACGGCAAGGTCTTCGACAACATCGTGCAGGAGATCGACATCAAGACCGGTGCGGTCCTCTTCGAGTGGCATGCCCTCGGCAACGTCGGCCTGAAGTCGGCCGAGAAGACCATCCCCGAAGACGGCACGGTCTGGGACTACTTCCACGTGAACGCCGCAGCGCCTGATGGCGACTCGATCCTGATATCGGCCCGCTCACAGAGCACGATCTACCGGATCGACCGCAGGAACGCCAGGGTCAAGTGGCGTCTGCGCGGTGACGGACTCAAGCCCAGGACCAACAGCTTCAAGATGGGTCCGGGCACCTCGTTCGGCTACCAGCACGACATCACCCGCCTGTCGAACGGCGACATCTCGCTGCTCGACAACGGCTCCGGTAATGGCTACGGCCCGCCGGTCAACGAAGAGTCGAGCGGACTCGTCCTTAGGCTGAGCGCCAAGAACGGCGTTCGCAGGGCGTCACTGGTCAAGCGGTACACGCATCCCGACGGTGTTGTCGCCCTGTCACAGGCGGGTATGAACCCGCAGCCGAACGGCAACTTCGTGATCGGCTGGGGTCAGCTGAAGCGGTTTACCGAGTTCACCGCGGACGGGGAAGTCGCCTTCGACGCGACCTTCAACTCGTCGGCAGCGCCTTCCTACCGGGCATACAAGTCCAAGTGGGTCGGCAAGCCGAAGGACCGCCCGGCGATCGCCAGCGAAGCTGACGGCGACGGTGCCAAGGTATGGGCCAGCTGGAACGGCTCGACCGCAGTCCAGAGCTGGAAGGTCTACACCGGCGCCAGCGAAGGCAGCCTGACCGAGGTCGGCAGCTCGCCTTGGACCGGACTGGAGACGGAAATCCCCATCCCGAACGTCGATACCAACGTCAAGGTCGTCGCCCTCGATGCGGAAGGCAACGAGCTGAACGAGTCGGGTCTGATCCCGCTCGGCCAGCAGTCCCGCTGATTCGCGCGAGCGTCCCGGCAAGGCCGGCGCGACGATTGACAAAGAGGGGCCCTTCGCGGGGCCCCTCTTTTTTTTGCGCCGGCCGCTACTACGGACATCGGGCGGGGTTGTAGGGTTCTCGAGCCTTAACTAAATCTAAACGGAGGAGTCACCTTGTCTCTCAGTCCCCAGAAGCGGTTGGTCTCTGTCTTGATGGCAGTGGCGGTCGCGCTCTCATTCGGCGCCCTCGCCGGAACGGCCCAGGCCAAGCAGGCCAAGCCGGTATCGGTATTCCCGGCCCCGAAGACCCCGGTCGCCTCTGACGAGACGACCTTCAGCTTCCGCGGCCTCAAGCCGAAGAACCTCGGCAAGGTCCGGATCGTCGGCGCGAAGACCGGCAAGGTGGGCCATACACGCCTTCGCCACTCCGACGGCAAGGGCGTAAGCATCGTGCCGAAGAAGTCCTTTCAGCCCGGCGAGAAGGTCAGGGTCTTCACCAACAAGCGCATCAAGCTGACCAACAAGGGTGACTTCTGGGTCAGGATCGGGCGTTTCTACGGCGCCGACGACAGCGACCCGGGTCCGGGTAACCCCCCGGCGAACGACGGACTCAAGTCACGGCCCGAACTGAAGCCGCCGACGCTCGACGTCCTGGTCAACAAGCCGGAAGCCTCCGACGGCAAGGTCTTCTTCGCCCCGAAGAAGGACGGCGCCACGATCGCCGACAACAACGGACGGATCCGCTGGTACCGGCCGTCCGGCATCGCCAGCAAGGGAAGCGAGTACTACAACTTCCAGCCCCAGACCTACAAGGGTCGCCCTGTGCTGACCTACTGGCTCGGGGCATCGGGTGTCGCCGGCTTCTCGCAGGTCGGTGCCTACGAGATCCTCAACAACAAGTACAAGAAGATCGCCAGCATCACGCCGGGCAACGGATATGCGGCGAACATCCACGAGTTCGAGCTGACCGGCCAGGACACAGCACTCGTCCAGGCCTACGTGGGTGTCAATTACGACCTGACCCCGGTCGGAGGAGCCAAGGACGGCAAGATCCTCAACAACGTGGTTCAGGAGATCGACATCAAGACAGGTGCGGTCCTGATGGAGTGGAACGCACTGGGAACCGTCGGCCTGAAGGCCAGCGAGACCTCCCCGCCGGAAGACGGCGGACCGTGGGACTACCTGCACATCAACGCGACCAAGGCTGACGGGAACTCGGTTCTGGTCTCCGGTCGCCGGACCAGCACCATCTACCGGGTGTCCCGCAAGACGGGCAAGATCAAGTGGAGGCTGCGCGGTGACGGCGTCAAGCCGAAGACCAACGACTTCAAGATCGGGTCGGGAGCGCAGTGGGGCTACCA
This sequence comes from uncultured Solirubrobacterales bacterium, assembly GCA_963717235.1. Taxonomy (GTDB): domain Bacteria; phylum Actinomycetota; class Thermoleophilia; order Solirubrobacterales; family 70-9; genus 67-14. The sequence continues at coordinate 136,015 of CAVQVQ010000001.1, forward strand.
GCACGACATGGAGCGGCTGCCCAACGGCAACATCTCCATGTTCGACAACGGTGCCGACCGGCCCAACACCAACCTGCCGGTCGTCAACGACGAGTCGAGCATCCTGATCCTGAAGCTGTCCGGCAAGGGCAAGAACCGCAAGGCCTCACTGGTCAAGCGCTACACCCACGAGCCGGATCCGGTAGTCGCCCTCTCTCAGGGCAGCGCCAGGCCGCTCGAGAACGGAAACTGGTTCGCCGGCTGGGGGCAGGTCTCCCAGATGACCGAGTTCGCCCCGGACGGAGAGGTCGTATGGGATGCGACCTTCTTCAACTCGGCGGTCAACTCATACCGGTCCTTCAAGGCTCCGTGGAGCGGCAACCCGCAGGACCGCCCGGCGATCGCCAGCGAAGCTGACGGCGGCGGTGCCAAGGTCTACGCCAGCTGGAACGGCTCGACCGCGGTCCAGGCCTGGAAGGTCTACACCGGTGCCAGCGAAGGCAGTCTGACCGAGGTCGGCAGCTCGAACTGGAAGGGACTCGAGACGATGATCGAGATCCCGGCAGCCGGAGCCGTATTCCAGGTGGCCGCCCTTGATGCCGACGGCAACGAGCTCGGCCGCTCGGGTGTGGCCCCGCTCGGAGATCAGCTCCGCTAGGTCCGCATCGCGGGCCCATCGCGGGCTAAATGGCGTTAACGAAAGGGGGACCCGAGAGGGTCCCCCTTTCGTTAGACGTGAACGGAGGGCAATCAGATCCGGTAGCGCGTTCCGGGCGTAGTTTCCGAGTCGCTCTTCACCGACCTCGATCCTCAGCACTCAACCGACCGCAGGCCTCCGAAGCACCAGACCGAAGACGTGTGACCCGAGAGCCGCGGCCGAATCTAACTCCGGAGCCTGGACCTGCGTCTGCCGAGCGAACTCCGGAGCTGACGTTCGGCCAGGAGTCGGCGTAGCCAAGCAGGAGCCCTGACTGATCGCAGCCGGCGGACGGCCCTGTCGACCTTATGGCGCGTCGGCGCGAGTGCGGACCGTCACCACAGAAACCCCGGCCTCTCCCGACCGTCCACCAGGACTCGAAACCCCGACCAGGTTCCCGACCGGCCGACGGGCCTCCACCCGGCGCTGACCGGCATCGGGGCCCAGGCACGTAGACCCCGGTCAAGGACCCTCCTGCTTTCGCCCTCCCGGTGGCCGGCGCTCCGGTTGAGGTCGCCCGGAGAAGCACGAGGACCGCAAAAACCCGGAAGGCCTGTCCGGCTGGTCAGACTTCGTTCAGGACCGGTGATCGGGGGGCCTGATGTGTCCGGTGTGACGCCTGGGAGGCTGCTAGAAGCCCATGCTGTGCGGCGGGACGTTCTGCTCGGTCGCACTGCGGGGATCATCGCGGATACCTTTGGACTCAGGTGACTTTGAGGCGGTTCCGACCGGCGGAGCCGAAGGGGGAATCGCCAGCCTGACCACCGACCAGCCGCCATCTTCGCCCTCCCTGGCGATCCAGCTGTGGGTCATGCGCTCAGGGCTGGTCTCAGCCAGCTCCGCACAGCGTGCCCGGGCCTGATCCTCGGTCATTTCAGCCCCGCGGTCCAGTCCAAGCCGACAGCCGTCCTCGGCCGCCGCCCGTCGGTGAGCCGCCGGCCGACCGCTGTGAAAGCCGGGGATCCGGCTTTCCTGGCGATCGGCCCTGCGGCTGCCTCGAATCACTTGATGCGGATGACCACCTTGGCGGTCTTGGACTTGTTGCCGAGCTTGTCCCGGGTCTTGACCTTGACCACGGTCTTGCCCTTCTTGCGGATCTTCTTGACCTTCGGGACCGACTTCTTGTTGAGGCCGACTCCGGCGCTGCCGTCAGGCAGCTTGCGATCGGGCTTGCCAACGACCTTGATCCGGACCTTGCCGCGGTACTTGTTCTTGCCGATCTTCCTGCCCTTGACCTTGATCTTCGGCTTCTTCGGGCCGGTGCGGTCGACCTTGACGTTCCTCAGCTCTTCCGAGAACGGCGTCGTCCGGACGATTTCCTCGAAGAAGTTGTTGGCCGGGATCGTGGTGGTGCTCCTCACCCGGTAGCTGTGGGTGCCCTGGGGCTCCTTCTTCAGGACCGGGTTGGCACCCTCGGCTTCGCTTGCGGTCTTCCAGCCGCCCTTGGCCGACTTGCGCTCGACCAGGAACGTGGTGTCAGGCGCTTCGGTGCCGACCCAGGTAAGCCCGACCTTCTTCTTGGTCTTCTTCTTGCCGGTGGCCATCGGGGCGGTCGGCTGCAGTCCGGGGAACTGACGCGAAATCGCCTTCAGCCGCTCGGCGTCCTCCGGCAGGATGAAGCCGGTCGTCCAGGAAGTCGTCGGTCGCGTCCGCAGTACTGGTTGACGTAGTCGGCGAAGTCGGTGTACAGAGAAGCGAGCTGCTCGTCGCTGAACGGGGTACTCGAGCCGAGCAGCCCACAGAAGGCCGAGAAGATCGAACCTCCCGGTGCCGCGGAGTTGACGCCGTCGTTGACGGCGGTCGGCACGGTGAGCTCCGGGTAGCGGATGCCTCCCTGCGCGATGCCCACCTCGTCGCGGACAAGCTGGTCGTCACCGTCGTACTGACCGCGGGGTGCGACCGGAGGGACGGTTCCATCCTCGACCCAGTCGACCAGGCCCTTGATCGCCCGGTTGACGGTGAACGGCATCTGGACAGTGGAAAGCGGCGGCTTCTCGCACTGGACCGTGATCGGCAGGAAGTCGCGGTTGAGGATCGCCTCGGCGTTCAGCCCGGCCAGTCGAGGCAGGTGCGAGGCACCGGCGACTTCCCAGTGGCGGATCGAGGTCGTATCCGGGTAGTCGGCCTCGGGCCGCGGGGTGCGGTTCTCGCTTTCGGTGAGCACCCGGATCAGCTTTTCGGGCCGGTCGTCGCGGACCAGCGAGCCACAGACCGTCAGAAGGTAGGCGTCGGCGATCCCCTGGAGCGGGTTCACTTCGTTGTGGTGCGTCGCGAGACGGCCACAGGACTGGGATTCACCCGAGGCGATGACGGTGCCGGCGTTGATTCCGCCGAGCGGGTCGACTCCGGTGCCGTTGCCCTTGATCGCGTTCAGGGCGGCCCCGAAGACGTCGTAGGACAGGGCGTCCGAATCGAGCCCGGGGCCGGTCGGCACGGTGCCGTTGCCGTTGACCGTGAGCCCTGCGTACCGGGCCGCATCGAAGTTGAGCAGCGAGTTGACACCTGTGTTCTGGGCGGTCACGCCGACGAAGGTGTAGCCGTTCTTCAGCATGAACTCGGGGTCACCCAACCAGTTCCACTCAACGTCCTGGGTCAGAGTGACGTTGTTCCATTCGGCTACGACGGTGCCGTTGGCATCGGCCGGGTTGGCCGGGCGCCGGACGACGAGGCGTGTCTTGAAGGGGTAGGTACCGTCACCGTCGTTGCGCACGGCATCCTGGTCGAAAGGACCGCTCGTATCGTAGGTGTAGCCGTCGCCCTCGATGAAGTACTCCTCCTCGACGTAGCCGTAGGAGTCGAGGTCGACGTCGGTGGCGAGGAACGGGTACGAATCCGCGGTCGCCGGAACCGGACCGGTCACGGCGGGCACGGGAACGGAGGACCAGGCGGACGCGGCGGTTGCCCCGAGTCCGATGGCGGAACCGAGTACGGCGACAACTACGGCAAGCAGGCGATGCTTCATCAAGGTAGTCCTTCTCCCAGCATTTTGTGGCTGCGCTCCTGCTCGCTCGACCTTCGATCGTGCCGAGATTCCCGCTGCCCTGTCTCTCCTCGAAACACGATACCGCAGGGATTGTTTCGCCGCAAGCGCTTTCCGGAATCGAAATTCCTCTTTTCGGGCATACAATGCCGCCGATGAAGAAAGCTGAGAATCAGTCGGGGCCGATTGCCGTCTACGGGGCGACCGGCTACACAGGGAGGCTGATCGCGCATGAGCTCGACCGGGCCGGGGTCGAGTTCCGGCTCGCCGGACGCAACCGGGAGAAGCTGGACCGGCTGGCCGCGGAGCTGGACTCGGAGGCCGAAGTCCACGCCGTCATCGCTGGAGGACGAGCGCGGCCTGCGGGACCTGCTCGCCGACTGCTCGGCGGTGATCGCCTGCGCCGGACCGTTCCACCTTCACGGCGAGCCGGTGATGCGCGCCGCCGTGGATACGGCGACCCACTACCTCGATACGACCGGCGAGCAGCCCTTCATGAGACTTGCCTGGGAGCGCTACGACCGCCCGGCGACGGAGGCCGGCGTGGCTGTGATCCCGGCGATGGGATTCGACTACGTGCCCGGGGACATGATCGCCGCCCTGACCGCCTCGGGGATGGGAACGCTCGAGACCCTGCGACTCGCCTACAGGGCGAAGATGCAGCCGACCCGCGGCACGATGCTCTCGGCCCTGGAGATGATCAAGGGTGGCGACGTCGAGTGGCGCGGGGGCCGCCTTCAGCCCGCGCCCCAGAGCGTGCCGAGGGGCAGCTTCGACTTCGGGGCTCCGCTGGGCGAGCTGAAGATGACCCGCTACCCGGCCGGCGAACACGTGACCGTGCCTCGGCACATCGATACGAAGCGGGTCGAGACGATGCTCAGCGCGGACTCATTCGCACCCGGACCGGCTGCGGTACTGCTGCCGGTGTTCTTCCGCGGGGCGGGCCTTGCGATGCGTACGCCGCTGAACAACCTGACCGCCAGGTTGATCCCCCGGCTTCCCGAAGGTGCGAGCGCCGAGCAGCGCAACCGGTCGAACTTCACGATCGCCTGCGAAGCGGTCGCCGGCGGGCGCGTATCGCGCGGACAGATCTCGGGACGCGACATTTACGGCCTGACCGCGGCGCTGATCGTCAAGGGAGCGACGATCGCCGCCACGGGTGGAATCGAAGCCAGCGGGGCCCTGGCGCCCTCGCAGGCCTTCGACCCCCAGAGGTTCCTGCGCGGCTTCGAGGAATTCGGCCTCGAGTGGGAAGTCACGCCGGCCGCCTGAGCGGGGTGCCCGTCAGAACCGCCGTGGCTTGACCGTGCCGGTACGGTCGAGCTCCGGGGCGTCGGGCGGCAGGCCTTCGAGCTTCTTCGAGTAGAGCCTCGCAAGTGGCCGGGCGGAGATCCCGTGCAGGAAGACGCTGGCCAGGACGGTGACCGTGGTCGCCGCGATGACCAGATCGAGGCCGGGCAGATCCGGTTCCTCCTCGACCACGACCAGGGCGAGGATGATCGAGGCCAGTCCGCGCGGGCCGAACCAGCCGATGAAGGCGATCGAAGACCTGCTCAGGCCGGTGCCGGCGAGAGCGATCGCCACGGGACCCATCCGGACCAGGGTGAGCGAGAGCGCGGCGAAGCCGATCACTCCCCAGGTGGCTTCGCCGAGCAGGCCGATCGCCACCGTGCCGAAGACGAAGAAGACAACCAGGCTGAGCAGCCTGCCTTCGCGCTCGGCAAAGCTCAGCATGTGGTCGCCGAAGTCCTCCTGGAAGCGGGCCACCGCCAGACCGGCGACGAAGGCGGCGATGAAGCCGTTGCCGCCGGCCGAGTCGGCCAGTGCCCAGACCCCGATCGCGATCGCGACCAGCGAGAGGCGCTTGAAGGTGTGGGTCATGGCCCGGCGCTCGATCGCCCGGTCGACCAGCCAGCCCGAGCCGCCGCCGATGAAGAAGCCGACGGCAACACCGATCGCGATCTGCTCGATGCCGAAGGTGAACCAGCCGGCGGCGTCCAGCGAAGCCTGGTCTACAGCCAGCCCGAGAAACAGGAAGAGGAATGGGATCGAGAGGCCGTCGTTGAGGCCGGCCTCGACGTTGATCGTCTGCCTGATCTTCTCCGGCACGGCCCGGCTGGAGACCACGGCGTGGCCGAGCGCCGCGTCGGTCGGCGCGAGGATCGCGGCGATCACGGCGCCCTCCCAGAACTCGAGGCCGAGCAGCAGCACCGCGGCCGCGGCGGTTCCGGTCATCATGGTCAGCGGCATTCCGATCGCCAGCAGCCGGGCGGAGAGCGCGCCGTCCTCGCGCAACTCGCTCAGGTCGCTTCTCGACGCGTCGGAGAACAGCACGATGACCAGGGCAACCTCGGCGACGATCAGGCCGGCCTCGCCCGTCGGATCGAAGGTCGCGAAGCCGAGCAGTTCCGGTCCGCAGAGGATCCCCGCGGCGACGAAGACCATCGGTGCCGAGACGTTGGCCCACAGCAGCGCCCGCGAGACCAGCGCATAGGCGAGAAAGACCGCACTGATCACCCCCAGTTCAACCATGGCCGCCCCTCATGACGGTGATGATCGCATGAGCCGGAAAAAGAGGTACTAATCTCGGCCCGTGGCCACGACCAACCCCGGCAAGACCGGCCTGCGACTGTTCGTCGCCCTCGATCCACCTTCCGCCGTTAGCGAGGAGGTCGCGGCCTGGGCGCGCCGTGCGGCGGGCGCCGAATCGAAGATGCGGCCGGTTCCGGCCGGCAACTGCCATGTCACGCTGGCCTTCATCGGTGACTGCCGACCAGACGAGGTCGAGGCGATCGCAGAAGCGGTCGGGCAGAGCGCGGGTCCGGCAGGCGGGCTCTCGCTCGGCGCGCCTGTCTGGCTGCCGCGGAAGAAGCCCCGCGCTCTGGCCCTGGAGATACACGACAGCCTCGGCGAGCTCGAAGCCTGCCACTCGCGGCTGGCTGCGGCTCTGGGCGACGCGGTCGGGTGGCAGCCGCAGCGCCGCTTCCTGCCGCACCTGACCGCGGTCAGGCTGAGTCGCGGAGTCGACCCGGGCACCCGCAGCCTGCCCGTATCACCAGCGCTCGAGTTCAGCGGCGAAGCGGTGACGCTCTACCGCTCGACCCTGTCGCCCGAAGGCGCCAGGTACGAAGCGCTGTCGCGGGCGGCCATATGACCTCCGGCCCTGATCCGCCCGACCGCGGCTGCGCGGCTGGTGGTCGACCCCACCGGCGGCTGAGCCTCGGGCAGGACCGGCCCGTGGACCGGCCCCTGCGGGAACGTGCCTCAGGCGTCGCTGCCCGCCGGCGCCTCGTCAGCCGGGAACTCCGCGTCCCTGAGCGGCCCGGCCATCGCGTGGTAACCGGCGTCGACATGCAGGATCTCGCCGGTGATCGCCCGAGCCAGATCGGAGAGCAGGAATCCGACCGTATCGGCGACCGGCACCGGGTCGTACGGGTCCCACTTCATCGGCGCGCGGCTCTCCCAGGCGTGCAGCAGCCGGTCGAATGCCGGGATCCCGCCGGCAGCCCTGGTGTGGAGCGGACCGGCCGCGATCAGGTTCGAACGGATGCCGAGTGGTCCCAGGTCCCGGGCCAGATAGCGGTTGACCGATTCAAGCGCGGCCTTGACCACGCCCATCCAGTTGTAGACCGGCCAGGCGCCGGCGGAGTCGAAGTCCAGCCCGACCAGCGAGCCACCCTCCGGCGGGGCGAACTCCTTGAGCAGCGCTCCGAGGGAGGCGTAGGAGTAGGCGCTGGTATGGAAGGCGAGGTTGATGCCTTCGGGCCGGGCGGCGAGAAAGTCGCCGGCCAGCGCGTCACGAGGGGCGAAAGCGACCGCGTGGAGCGCACCGTCGAGACCCCCCCACTTCGACCCGACCTTTTCGGAAAGCGCTTCGAAGTCTTCGGCCCTGGTCACGTCCAGGTCGACCACTTCGACCGTTCCGGGAAGCTTGGCGGCGGCCTCGTCGGTCAGCTGGCGGTCGCGCGGGAAGGCCGTAAGCAGGACTTCCGCTCCCGAGATCAGGGCCTTCCTGGCCGCGGTGAAGGCGATGCTGTCGTCGTTGACGACACCGGTGATTATGAGTCTCTTCTCGTTGAGCAACGTTCTCCAGGTGGGTTCGGCGTTTACGGTTCGAAACTTCTGCGGACCCGCTGGTCCTTGGCGCGCGCGGTGTCGGCCAGTTCGGCCTGCGCGCGCTCGACGGCGTCGGTCCCTTCGGCATCACCGACGGCAAGGATCCTCGCGGCCAGAAGGCCGGCGTTGCGGGCGGCGCCTACCGCGACCGTGGCGACCGGGACCCCGGCCGGCATCTGCACGATCGAAAGCAGCGAGTCGAGTCCGTCGAAGTACTTGAGCGGGACCGGCACGCCGATAACCGGCAGCGGGGTGGCGGAAGCGATCATGCCGGGCAGGTGGGCGGCACCGCCGGCTCCGGCGATGATCACCCCGAAGCCCTGCCCGCGAGCCGCGGACGCCCATTCGAGCATGTCGTGCGGGGTGCGGTGGGCCGAAACGACCCTGATCTCGTGGCTGATCCCGAACTCCTCCAGCGCCGTCGCGGCTTCTTCCATCACCGGAAGGTCCGAGTCGCTGCCCATGACGATGCCTACTTTGAGCTGAATCACTTCGCACTCCCCTCGAGAGCGGATGCCGCTGAGCGAGCCGCTTCCGCGGTCGCCCGGGCATCCTGGCCGCAGACCGTTACGTGGCCAAGTTTACGGCCAGGCCGGGTCTGCTTGCCGTACAGGTGGAGGTGAGCGCCGGGTACGGCCAGACCGTCGGCGAGGCGCGACTCCGGGCCCTCCGGCGTCTCGCCCCCGACCACGTTGATCGTGACCACGGAAGGCGCGGTGAGTGTCGTCTCTCCCAACGGCAGGCCGAGCACCGCCCGCAGGTGTTGCTCGAACTGCGACGTAACGCAGCCCTCTATCGAATAATGGCCGGAGTTGTGTGGCCGCAAGGCGAGTTCGTTGACCAGGAGGCCGCCGGGCGTGACGAAGAACTCGACCGCCATCACGCCAGTCGCCCCGATGCTCGTTGCGATGTCCTTCGCCATCTGCCGGGCGGACCGGGCCAGCTCGGCCGGGATCGCCGCCGGCGCGATCACCTCACGGCACATCGCATCCCTCTGAACGGTCTCCACCACCGGGTAGGCGACCAGATCACCGGCGGCCGAGCGGGCGACCATCACCGCGATCTCCAGTTCGATCTCCAGCATCGGCTCGAGCAGGAACGGCCCCGGAGCTTCGCCGAGCAGGTCGCGGGCCTGGCCACGGTCCTCGAGCATCCAGACCCCGCGGCCGTCGTATCCACCCCGCGGCGCCTTGGCGACGACCGGCCAGCCGTGGGCGGCGGCAAACTGATCGAACTCGCCGATGCCCGAGGCTTCGACGAAGTCCGGCATCGGGAAGCCGTGACCGGCCAGCGCCCGGCGGGCGTGGAGCTTGTCCTGGGCGTGGAGCTTCGAGTCGGCCCCCGGAGCGAGCGTCACGCCTTCGGACTCGAGCTGTCTCAGGAAGCCGGGTGCCACGCCTTCGTGGTCGAAGGTCACCACGTCACAACGCCCGGCCAGCCGGCGCAGGTCGTCGAGTTCGGTCGGTGAGCCGATCTCGAACCCGGCCCCGGCCCGCACGGCCGGATCGGATTCGTCTTCGGCCAGAACCACCAGTTCGACCCCGAGCGCGATCGCGGCCTGCTGGGTCATCCGGGCGAGTTGACCGGCCCCGACCATGCCGACCCGGCCGGGGCCCGGCGCCGCGGCCCGCCGGCCGGGCGGATCTTCCCGGGATCGGGCGCCCTGGCTCAAGTGAAGTAGTCCGGTCTGCTCACGTAGGTATCGGAGAGGAACATAACGCCCGAGGACTCCTCGAGCAGGGGGCGCAGGCCGGCCACCAGCGAATCGACCTTCTCGTCCGGCACCACGGTTATCAGCATCTCGAGCGTCGCCTGGTCGTTGAACAGCAGCCGGCCCTGGTGATAGCCGCCGTGGCCGAGCCCGGAGACCCCCGAGACGCTGGTGAAGCCGGTCACCCCGGCCGCCTTGAAGACTTCGCGCACCGCCGGCGCGTCGGAACCCGACACCACCACTTCGATCTTGCCCATCTTGCTCAGGTCACTTCGGCTCTTCACTTTGCCACCTCCGGGTCGATCCACGGCTCCCAGCCGCGGGGTGTATGTCGTTTCCAGGGATCCCCGGGTTCGGACCGGGCCGCAAGGGCGACCCACTCGTTGCCGAAGAGCTCCTGAAGAACTGTGTTTCGATCGACGATCGAGTCGATCCGCTCGAGCGGTGCCTGAACGATAGTCAGCAGGCGCATCGGTTCGTGGACCAGCCGCTCGCCGTCGGCGACCGACTGCCAGGGCAGGCCGAGCTGGAGGTCGCCGCCGTGACCGGCCAGCACCCCCACCCCGCCGACCACGTTGTGGATCGTTTTCGAGCCGGCACCGAAGGCCAGCGGATCGACAGTCGAGAAGTAGTACTGGCAGTTGATCCACTGGGCGACGACCATCGGGGCCGTGAGGATCGTCTCCAGCGCCTCGCCGTCGCGGTCGACCCGGGCTTCGTACGAATGCAGGAAGGTCCGGCGTCCGAGGTCGAATCCGCGGGTGATCGAGCGCGGACCGACGATGAAGGCGGCGTTGCCGGCCAGCCCCCATTCCGGGAAGACCTGGGCCCAGTCGGTCGAGCGACCCTCGACGTGCCGGGCGGCTGAACCCGGCGAGGCCCCTTGCGGAGCGCCCGGCATGATCCCGCAGCGCTCGGCGCTGAGGGCGGCTCCGGCGGCGCCGAGATCCTCCTCGAGACGGTCGAGTTCGACCTGGTGGCTCCTCGGGATGAGGTGGCGGTCGAGCAGGGTGACGCGGTCGGTGGCGGTGTCGTGCTCGCCGGCGGCGAACCAGGTGTCATCGGGTATCTCGATTCCCTTCGTCGCCAGGTGCTCACGCACGTCCGGGCCGTTGAGGATCGCCGCTGCGGTCCGGGCATTGGGGGCGCCGCGATTGCCGCCGCAGGCGCCGCAGTCGAGAGCGGCCTCGTAGGGGTTGTTCTCGGTGGTGCTGCCGTGCCCGCAGAGCAGCACCAGTCTGCCGAAGCGCTCGGTCAGGCCCATCATGGTCAGCGCCACTTCGGCGAACAGGGTCCTCTCCTCGTAGCTGAATCCCTCGTTCACCGAGAGCACAGTCGGCGCCGGAGGGGCCGCCTGGCGATGGAAGCCGGTGCGCATCCGCCCGAATCCGCGCGAGAAGAAGGTCTTCACCGCGGCCACCGGACCGGAAGCCCAGCCGGTGGTCTCGGCGAGCACGAATGGTGCGGTCAGGTTGCTCTCGGCGGCGTGGAAGCTGTCTTCGGCACCGGAGATCGCCTGGAGACCGGCCAGTCGCCGTCCGGCCTGCCCTTCGGCGCCGCCGGCGGGGACCTCGTGGATTTCGTTGCGTGCCTCGAGCAGGACCGGACAGAGAGAACTCGGGTCGCCGCCGGCGAGGTCGCGGTAGCGGATTGCGACTGCGAAGAAGCCGGCGAAGCCGAGCGTCTCGTAGGGGCCGGTCTGCTCGAAGTGACGCCGCAGGCCTTCCGACCGGGCGTCGATGCAGCAGACCAGCTGGGCATCGGGACGGTCGGACTCCGGCAGTGCGGGCTCGCCGGAGAGCTCTTCGATCAGCGGATCCCGGTAGTGGGTCTCGTAGGCGTCGAGCCATACCAGCGACCTCTCGCCGGACGGCATCCGGGCGAGCACCCTGGCCACGGCTTCGATCTCATCCCGGCCGGCGAGCCCGGCCAGGCCGAGGCGCTCGAGCTGGATCTCTCGCGCGTTCATCCGATTCGGCCGCGAGGTCGCTGGCCGGCTCTGCCGGGGGAGGCGACGTGCCGTCCGGTCTCGCCGAGGCGGTCGCCCAGCTCGACCTCGAGCAGCGCGGCCTCGCAGGAGAGCCTCAGAGCGAGCAGCGAAACCAGGTCGATCGAGCCCCCGTGCTCACCGTGCCAACGAACCTGGGAGGCCCACCCGGGCATGCGGGTGAGGTGGGCGCGCAGGTAGCTGCGACGCGACGAAGGCGGCACCGACAGCCTCTGGAGCGCCGCCAGCAGGGCGTCGTCCGGCCGCTCGGGCAGGTCCTCCATCATCGCCCTGACGGCCGCCGGAAGCTTGCGGTCGCGAGGAGCGAGGTCGCGCCAGGCAGCGTAGAAGCCGGCTTCGCGACCGGGCATCTGCCAACCGGCCTGACCGGTATCGAGAAAGGCTCCGCACCACTTCGATGTCTGGTTGTCCACCTCGGCGGCGATCCCGGGCGACCAGACGCTCGCTGATCATCGTCTCGCGACGGGCCGGTGGCGGCGCCTCGGGCCCTTCGAGGAGGTCGCCGATCAGCAGTTCCGAAGCTCGCACACGGCGCTCACCGATCTGGACCGGATCAGCCGAGATCGCTTCCGGCAGTCGCCGGGACAGGGCGGCGCCGAGGTCGGCGTCGGTGATCCTTCCTTCAGCGTGAAAACGGCGGAAGGCCTCCTCCCCCAGGGTTCCGCGGGCGCCGAGCAGCTCGCCCGCCTCCTTCACCGCCGAGGCGAAGGGCCTGTCCTCGAATCCACCGAGCGGGTTGACCGCGATGAAGGTCTCGATCGGCCAGGCCTGAGCGAGTACCTCGCCGGCAGCCCTTATGTCGGAGACGAGCCTGGCGCGTTCCACCGCCTGGGTCGTGTTCGGGCCGGTCATGGTCATGGCTGCGTTCACGGGCGAGCTCCCTGGGAATCGGGCATCAGGCCTCCGGAGCCGGCCTTGACCGGCATCTCGGAGCGGACTGTACGGCTGCGCGGCCCGGTCACCTGACCGGCTCCGAGCGCGATTACATAGAGCGTCTTGCGGGCTTCGGCCACCCGGCTGCCGGGGCGGGCCAGCGTGGTCAGGCCGGCCAGCAGCAGGATCGCGAAGAAGCCGGCCACCCACCATGGCGAGACCACCGCATCGCCGGCCCCGGCCAGGGCGGGAGCCATGAACTCGCTGACCGAACTGAGCAGCAGCACGTAGGCGGCGGCGGTCAGCGCGACCAGCCCGGCACCGGAGAGAGCGCCGCCGAGCGAGGCGTGCCGCCTGCTCCATCCGTAGAGGATCCAGGATCCGGTGGCCCAGGCGAAGAGCAGAAGCGCGTTGGCCCCGGACGAGCGGTCGGGGTAGAGCAGCTCGGCGAAGACGACCAGCAGGGCGGCGGGTACAGCCAGCGAGAGGGCGATCGTGAACGCCCTCGCGGCTTCGTTCACCGGCGCGACCGGAGGCGCCTTGGTATGGCGCACGTGGCTGTGGACTGCCGACCCGGAGCCGAGGAACAGGGTCGCCTTGTACATGCCGTGCGCGAAGAGGTGGAAGATCGCGGCGGCGTAGGCACCGAGCCCGCAGGTCATGATCATGAAACCCATCTGACCCATGGTCGAGTGGGCCAGGGCGCCCTTGATGTCAGCTTTGGAGAGCATCAGGGCGGTGCCGTAGACCGTGGTCGCGGCCCCGGCGAAGAAGGCGAGGTGGGTTGCCTCGGAGGAGGCACCGAAGACCGGGCTCATCCTGACCAGCAGGATGCCACCGGCGTTCACAACTCCGGCATGGAGCAGGGCCGAGACCGGCGTCGGCACCGCAAGGGTCGCCGGCAGCCAGCTCTGGAGTGGCAGCTGGGCGGACCTCGCCATGGCCGCGACGACCAGCAGGCAGGCGACCGGCACGAGGAGCGAGGCGCCGGCGAGTTCGGGGCCGGACTGCCCGAGGGTGCGCAGGTCGAGCGACCCCCACTCGACCGTGGCCAGCACCACTGCCGCCCAGAGCGCGAGGTCGCCGATCAGGAAGATCCGGATCGCCCGGCGCACGCCTTCCTTCGCGGCATCGAAGCCGCTGTACATCGCGAGCAGCAGGATTACCGAGATCCCTGCCAGCGTCCAGGCGACAGCCAGGCCGATGAAGGTGATCGAAGTGACCATCAGGGCGGTCGCGAAGGTGAGAAGGTTCGCCCCGTTGAAGAATCGGCCGGCCCGGACGTCACCGCTCAGGTAGCGGCCGGAGAAGGCCTGGACCACGGCGCTGACACCCGAGTACGAGCAACAGCAGCACCGAGGTGACCCGGTCAGCGACCAGGCCGAGCACCGCCTCTCCCGAGCCGTTCTCGATCACAGCGGAGACGGGCGAGTCCAGCCAGACCGAGGTGAATACGGCGAAGGCGATCGCCAGTGCGGCAAGGTTCAGGGCCACCCCGACCCGGGCTACCGCTTCACTCCGCGACGGTCCGGCCGCCATCCCGAAAATGACCGCGATACCGGGCAGGATCGCTGCGGCGACCAGCAGGGCGCTCAACTGAGGTCCCCCCGGTCACCGACGACTGCCCCCGAAAACGGCTTCGACTGCTTCGGACGATTCATGCGACAGATAATAGAGGATTTCTAATTCGTATGTCGCGAGACATGTATTTCCCCACCGGAAAAGCCGATCGCAGCGCTATGCTGACCGGGAATGACCGAGTGGACCTTTCTCACCAATCATGCCCACGTGCTGCTCTGCGTCGCGAGGGACCCCGACATCCGGCTACGGGACGTGGCCGATTTCGTCGGCATAACCGAGCGCGCCGCGCAGCGCATCGTCGCTGACCTGGTCGAAGCCGGATATCTCGACCGGACCCGCGAGGGTCGCCGGAACAGCTACCAGCTGAATCCGAATATCCCGCTGAGGCATCCGCTCGACCGCGAACACGCGATCGGAGACATCCTCGAGGTACTGACCACCTCCAGCGAAGCCTCCTCCTGGTCGAAGGACTGACCCCGCCGCTCAGCCGAAAGTGAAGGCGTAGGCCCGGACTCCCCGTTCGGGAATCAGGGTGAGGGTGTGGTTACCGGTCCGCGGCAGATCGACGAGTTCGTACAGCCGCTCGCGGGTGATCTTCACAGTGGATCGCGATACGTCCCGGCCGGCATCCCGCGGCTGGATCGGGGAACCGTCCAGCAGTACGCGCATCCGGCGCGGGCCACCGGGCGAACCGAGTACCAGGAAGACCCGCTTGGCCCCGAAGCGCAGTTCGAGCCTGCCGCCTTCGGCGATCGCGAAGTCCGGGTCGACATTCCAGCGCCCGCCATACGAGAGTTCGTCCTGCCCGGGCTCCTCCAGGCGACCGAAGTCCCTGACCCCGGAGAGGATCAGCCCGTTGGTGAAGCGCTCTGCCCGGGCCGAGCCCAGATAGCTCTCGGGGGTGGTCACTCCTTCAGAAATGCTCTCTCCGTCGGCGCCGGACAACCCGCCCCCCGGATTGCGCCCGGCCTCGGCGAGCAGGTCGCGGATCACCTGCTCCTTTTCTTCGTATTCACCTTCGCCGAAGTGGGCGTAACGCACCCGGCCCTCGGCGTCGATGAAGTACTCGGCCGGCCAGTACTGGTTCGCATAGGCGTTCCAGGTCTGGAAGTCGTTGTCCTGAGCCACCGGGTACTCGAGCCCCGCCCGCTCGATCGCCTCCTCAACGTTGCCGGCGTCCCTTTCGAAGGGGAACTCGGGCGAATGCACTCCGACGATGGTCAGCCCGCGATCGCGGTAGCGCTCGTCCCATGCCTTGAGGTAGGGCTGGGTGCGGATGCAGTTGATGCAGCTGTAGGTCCAGAAATCGACCAGCACAACCCGGCCACGCAGTGACGCCATGGTCAGCGGAGCATCGCCAGGGGTGTTGAACCATCGCTGGTTGCCGACGAAGTCCGGCGCCGCCGCGATCACCGGCAGGCCGGAGTCCGGCAGCTCGTCGCGCTCTTCGGCCTCTCTGACGCCGTCGGCGATCCTCCGGGCCCCGGGGCTGTTGCCGGTGCCGCGCACATCGGCCAGGGCCTCCCGGGCCGAGGAGGTGGACTCCAGCGACCTGGTCGGGTTGACCACGACCGCGGGAAGGTTGTCGGCGATCTCGTTCTGGAACCGGAGGTCGTACTCCCCGGCCATGACCAGGGCGAAAACGACCATCACCGCGCCCATCGCAGCCTGAAGACGCGGCGTCTGGCGGCCGAGCGGCCTGGTCAGCCTGCGTCCGCCGATCATCAGCAGGTAGAGAACGAGAGCCGAGCCGAGCCCGTAGGCCAGGGCCACGGCCAGGCGTCCTGCCGTGAACGGCTGTGAGGCGGAGACGGTGATGACCCCGGCCAGGATCGGACCGGCACAGGGGGCGTAGACCAGGCCGAGGCTGGCGCCGATCAGGGTTCCTGACCAGAAGCCCTCGCCCCCGCCGCTCTTCGGCTGGAACCGGCTGGTCACCCGGCTGATCAGTCCTTCGGCCCGACTCGACAGGGCCGGCACCAGCAGCATCAGGCCGAAGCCGAACAGCACAGCGATGGCAAGGTTGCGCAGCAGTTGGTCGGGCAGGCCGAGTGCATCCAGCAGGTAGACCAGGGCCACGATCGCGAAGGTGAAAGAGACCGTCAGGCCCGCCACGATTCCGATCGGCCGGCGGCGGCCTCCAGTGGAACCGGCGGCGAGCGCCACCGGCAGCACCGGCAGTATGCACGGGGAGACCGCAGTCGCGGCACCGGCGATGAATCCGAAAAGGACCAGCAGGAGCATCCGTCGAATGATGACGGTTCAGGACCGCGGGCAGATCAGGCGGCGGGCAGCGAAATCGTGAACCGGGCCCCACCCAGCTCGGAATCCGAGCAGCCGACCGTACCGCCCTGTGATTCGACTATGGCCTTGACGATCGCCAGTCCGAGCCCCGAGCCGCCACTGTCGCTGGACCTTGAACTGTCGAGGCGGGCAAACCTGTCGAACACCCGGTCGCGCATTCCGGCGGGCACACCGGGTCCGTCGTCCTCCACGGCGATCACGACCATGCGCCCCCGGTCAACCGCGGAAACCCGCAATCGGCCGCCCCTCGCGGTATGAGCCACCGCGTTGGAAATCAGGTTGGAAATGGCCCGTGCCATCCGGTCCCGGTCGATCTCCACAGGGCGATCCGAAACCTCTCCGATTTCGAACACGCGCTCGCTCGTCTCCCTGAAACCCTCGACTTCAGCGACGAGCAGCGGCGCCAGTTCCTCAGGCTCCAAGCTCGTTTCAATCCCGGAATCGGCTCTCGCGAGAAGCAGCAGGTCATCCACGAGCCGCTCCATTCGCGCCGTGGCAGCAGTCACCTGGAGCGTCACCCGCCTGATCTCCTCCGGACCAGGATCCGGGTTCCGGGCCAGTACCTCCAGTTGTCCTTTCACGATCGTCAATGGTGTCCGGAGGTCGTGGGAGGCGTCAGCGACAAAGGCGCGCTGGCCGGTGAAGGCCTCTTCGAGTCGGTCCAGCATGCGGTTGAAAGACTCGGCAAGGCGGCGCACCTCGTCATTGCGGGTCTCCGAAATCGGCATGCGGGCGGTTAGGTCACCGCCATCCACCCCCTCCGCTACTCCCGCGATCCGCCTGACGGGGGCGGCCGTCCGGCTCGCGAGAAACCAGCCGGCCACCGTCGCGACGACCAGAGTGAGGATTCCGACAATCAGGAACGTCCGACTCAGGCCGTCGAGTGCCCGTTCGACTGAGGCGAGTGCCTGGCCCACCCGGATCGTGGCACCGCCGCCGTCCGGCAGGGCAACCTGCCTGACAAGCAACCTCAGGTCACCCACGTCTTCGATTTCGACGGTCGTAAAGCCTTCGCCGGCAGCCAGCAGCCTCCGTGCGCTTTCGAGGTCGTCGGACTCCTCCCGATGTCCGAATGCACCTGATCGCTCGACTTCTTCGTCTTCCCCGGACTCTTCATCGTGCTCCTCTTCGGTCCCGTCGGCCGGGATGGGCACCGGATATGAGGGTGAGCCGCCTTCCGGGCCGATCAGAGCCAGAGCCGGTCCGAGGAGTTCCGGCTGGTTGGTTGCGACACCGCCACCTTCGATCGAAACTGCGATCAGACGCGAAGTCGCAGCGAATGGCTGTGAACGAACAAGTTCCTCGGCCCGGGCCGTGTAGCCGGAAGTATTCAGCGGCTCACCGCCGCTGAGGGTACGGGCCAGATTGCCGACTTCACGTTCGAGGTCTGCGTCGGTCTGCTCCCGGAGGTCGGAGCCGGTGCCTCTGTACACGGCCGCGTAGGCGACACCAAGAGCGATGAGCAGTATCAGCGCAATCGAGACAGCCAGCCGGCCACGAAGGCCGATCGCCGGGAGGCGGCTCATAATCGGGTCTCTCGGAGGCGGTAGCCGACCGAACGCAGGGTCTCGATCGGATCCTCGAGCCCGTCAACCGTCAGCTTGCGCCGCAGGTAGGCGATGTAGACGCCGACGACGTTGGTCCCAGGGTCGTAGTCGTAGCCCCAGACTCCGTTCAACAACTGCTCCCGTGAGAGCACCTGCCCCGGGTGCCTCATCAAGAAAGCGAGCAAGTCGAACTCACGCGCTGAGAGCCGGATCTCCCTGCCTTCCCGGTTGACGGATCGTTTCAGCAGATTAAGTTCCAGCCCACCGGCTATCAGCTCCGTCGTCTTCGCCTGGCCCGGACGCCGGAGATGTGCCCGGACCCGGGCGGCGAGCTCTTCGAAGGCGAACGGCTTCGTCACGTAGTCGGTGGCTCCGCCGTCCAGGCCGGCTACACGATCGGAAACCTCGGCGCGGGCGGTGAGCAGGACCACGGGAGTATCAGAATCGGAGGCCCGGAAAGAGGTGAGAATCTCGATCCCCGTCCGACCGGGGAGCATGAGATCCAGCACCAGCAGGTCGAATCTGCCGGTCAGCGCCAGGGCCTCGCCTTCCTGGCCATCATGGACGCAAGTCACGGCGTAGCCCTCGGATTCGAGGCCCCGGGCGACAAAGTCGGCGATCGCGCGTTCGTCTTCTACGACCAGTATCCGCATCGACGGAGGATGCTAGAGGCAAAACCCCGGACGATCGCAAAGATAAGAAGACTCTCACGCAGCTCTTACTTCAGGCTAGACCCGGGCGGTCACCCTTGCTTCATGAACGAACCACTCACACCCATGGAACTCGCAAGCGCCAAAAAGCAGGCAAGAGCAGCAAGGGTACGGAAGATCCGGCGTCGGGTGGCGATCTCGGCCGCTACTCTCACCGCCGTTTTCAGCGGAGTCGTGCTCGCCCGCACCCAGCTGAACCAGCCGCCGAGTCAGGAGTCGAGCCAGGTGGCGATGGCGGGGACCACCTCGGGTGAAGGCGACTCGGACGGGCCGGGGGCCACAGGCATGATCATCAACGCCGCCCTGGGCGCAGCAGGTGCCCTCGCGACAGACGATGACGGCGATGGCAACCCTTCTGACGCCGACGAGCGCGGCGTCGCCGAGACCGTGCTGAAGGCAGCGACCGGTGCGGCGGATGCCGTGCTGGGGAGTGGCTCGCCGGCTGGCCAGAGTTCGCCCTCGTCTGCGCCTTCAGTGGAAATCCCGCTGATCACCAGCCAGTCCTGAGTCACCAGAGGATCCGCGCAAGTCATGGAATGCCGAGAAGCTCAGGTGAAGACCCGGGATGCCAGGCGATTCGAGGCCCTCGGAGGTGTCGTATGGATCCAGGCCATCGGGGACGGTCCCACGCAGGGGCCCGGTCGGGCCGAAAGCGCGATCCGCGATCTTCAGTGCCGCCTGACCAGATTCGAGACCAACAGTGAACTCAGCCGGCTCAACCGGGATCCACGCAGCTCAGTACCTGCCAGTCCGATCATGCTCAGATTCGCCGGAGTGGTCGGCTACGCCGGAAAGCTCAGCGGCGGACTGGTTGATGCGACCTGCCTGGACGCGGTCGAGCTTGCCGGCTACACCGAATCGATCGACCCCGAAGAGACGCAACGGCAGGCATCCGTTCTGCCTGCAAGATCTCGTGGAGACAGTCGGCAACGCGGTGAAGCCGACCCCGATTCTCGATGGCATGAGGTCTCGACAGACCTCGAGGCCGGCACCGTCAACCGACCCCCGGGAATCCGGCTCGACAGCGGCGGCACCGGCAAAGGCCTGGCGGCAGACGTCGCAGCCGAAGAGCTCGAAGGACTCGAATCGTTCGCCGTCAGCTGCGCGGGAGACATCCGTTTCGGTGGGACAGCCGGAATCGGGCGCGAAATCCAGGTTGCCTCACCTTTCGAGGGTGAACCGTCGGTCGCG
The DNA here is from genome assembly GCA_963717235.1 of uncultured Solirubrobacterales bacterium. Classification (GTDB taxonomy): domain Bacteria; phylum Actinomycetota; class Thermoleophilia; order Solirubrobacterales; family 70-9; genus 67-14. Next base: position 155,712 of record CAVQVQ010000001.1, read on the forward strand.
ACGCTCCGGCTTTCAGAAGGTGCGGTGGCCACCAGCGGCATCACCCGGCGTTCCTGGATCGACCCGGACGGCAGGCCCGCCCACCACCTGATCAATCCGGCCACCGGCAGCCCGGCCTGGACCGGGGTGACGCAGGTGACCGCAATCGCTCCGACCGGTGTGGAAGCCGAGGTCAGGGCGAAAGCGGCGCTGCTGTCAGGGCCGCAGGGCGCCGCCCGGTGGCTGGTGCACGGAGGCGTAGTCGTGCTCGACGACAATCGCGTGGTACCGGTCGGCATCGATGGGCTGACCGGCAGGGCCGTTCGATGAGCGGCAACGGCATCCAGATCTGGTGGATTCTCAGCCGCGGCACTGGCATCGCAGCGATTCTGCTGGCGGCCTTCGCGGTGACAACCGGGTTGCTCGCCGGCCGCGGACGGCCGCTGAAGCTCGGCCGGTTCACCGACATCAAGCCGGTTCACGAAGCGCTCTCGATGGCGACGATCGTGCTCGTCCTGGCCCACGGCCTGCTGCTGCTCGGCGACCCCTGGCTGGATCCCGGGGTCGCCGGTATCGCGGTTCCGTTCCAGCTCGAATACCGGACCTTCTGGACCGGAGTCGGCATCATTGCCGGGTGGGGGATCGTCCTGCTGGGGCTCAGCTACTACGTCCGGCGGTGGATCGGTCCGAACCGGTGGCGCGTAGCCCACCGCTTCGTCGCAGTGTTCTGGATCCTCGGCATCTTCCACACCTTCGGCGCCGGCTCCGACGCGGGCGAGCTCTGGCTTCAGGTGCCCGTGGCAGTAACCACCGTGCCGGCCCTGGTGCTGCTCGGCATGCGGCTCGGCAAGCAGCCCCGCAGGTCCGGGGCGGGTACCACCCCGGCCGCGTCCTCCCCCGGTTGATAGCTTGGGATCAGGCGCTCGGCTGAGCGCCCTGAGGGCAGCGCCAGTCGCAACTCAAGGAGGAAACAGTGTTCGAACGCATCGTGGTCGGTTTTGATGAAAGCGACGGCTCGCGCGATGCGCTGGCGTTGGCCAAACGGCTATGCGAACGCCTCGGGGCGGATCTCGTGCTGGTCGGGGTGATCCCCGAACCGACCGGCGGCAGCCTCGTGCCGGCCCTTCCGGCCGACGCCTTCACCAACCTCTCCGAGCAGGCCAGGGCCGGGATCGAAAAGGCGGCGGCCGAACTCGGGGCTGACTCCGAGATCATCAGAAGCAGCTCCGCCGCCCGCGGCCTCGAGGAGCTGACCGAGACGCTCGAAGGAGACCTGCTCGTACTCGGATGCACCCGGACCGACCCTGGCACCGTCCGGGCCGGCCACAAGGCCAGGGTGCTGCTGCAGGGAGCAGCCTGCGCTGTCGCCCTTGCGCCGGCCGGCTTCAGGGAGAGCGAAGCCGGACTGAAGACGATCGGGGTGGCCGTGGACGGCTCTCCGGAATCCGGCCACGCGCTCAGCGCCGCCCTCGAGATCGCCGGGCCGGAAGGCCATCTGGAGCTGATCACGGTCGCCACCGACCTGGCCGAGCCCTGGGGCTTCTGGGGTGCGAGCTATGCGCTTTCGGAACTGGGCGAGGCCTCCCGCGAGTCGGCGAGGAAGATCCTCGCCTCAGCCGCCGAATCGGTACCCGACGGCGTCGAAGTGAAGAGGATCATGGCCGAGGGACCGGCGGCTCCGGCGCTGCGAAACCGCTCGTCCGAGGGCCTGGACATGCTCTGCCTGGGCTCCAGGGGCTACGGCCCGCTGAGGAGGGTCCTGCTCGGCTCGGTCAGCTCCGATCTGCTCCACGAGGTCGCCTGCCCGGTGCTGGTCGTCCCCCGGGGTGCGTAACCGGATCCGGCGGAAGGCTGAATCCGGCGGATCAGCCGTTCGGGCAGGCGACGGCCCTGCCGTCGACCTCGCCTCGCCTCAACCGCTCGTAGGTGTCGGCGACCGCCTCCAGACCGATTCGTTCGGTCCTCACTTCGATCTTCCCGGCCCGGGCCAGCTCGAGAACCTCCATCAGCTCAACTTCGGTGCCCCAGTAGGTGGTGGCGATGCGGGCGCCCCAGGGCAGTGACATCGCTCCGTACTCGATCGTGCCTCCGGCCAGACCGAGCAGGGTCAGGTCACCCTCGAAAGCCAGCAGCCCACCGGCCAGCGCCAGGGTCTCGGCGGAACCGACAACGTCGAGCACCAGTTCGGCACCGCGGCCCCCGGCCAGGCTGCGGATCTGCTCGGGCGAGCACTCCTCGGCCAGCAGGGTGTGGTCGGCCCCGAGTGCCCCGGCCACCTCCAGCCTGTCGGGCGAAACGTCGATCGCGATGATCCGGGCGGCGCTGAGCGCAGCGATTATCTGCACGGCCATCTGCCCCAGCCCGCCGATCCCGATCACGACGGCGGTCGAACCGGGGACCAGACGGTGAAGCGAGCGCTTGATCGCGTGGTACGGCGTCAGCGCCGCGTCCGACAGCGGTGCCGCATCGCGCGGGTCGAGGTCGCCGAGCGGCACCAGCAGACGGCTCGACGGGACCAGCATGTACTCGGCCATGCCGCCGTCAAGGCCGATTCCGCCACCGAAAGCCCCGATCTCCTGCTGGTTCTCGCAGTAGTCCTCGCGTGAGAGGCGGCAGGCCCGGCAGTGTCCGCAGCCCCAGGGGCCGTATACGGCGACCGGCTCGCCCGGCTCGAAGCCGGTGACGCCCTCGCCGAGCGTCTCGACCCAGCCGGCGTTCTCGTGACCCAGGGTGAAAGGAGGCTCGATCGGCAGCGCCCCCGCGGGCCACTCCATGAGGTGCAGGTCCGAGTGGCAGAGGCCGGATCCGCCGATCTTGATCAGAACCTCTCCGGGGCCGGGATCCGGGACCTCGACCTGGAGCAGCTCGGGGGGCTTCTGCCATTCGACCAGTCGGTAAGCATCCATGCGTCAAGGGTTACCCGATCGCGGCGCTCCGTCAACCGGGTTTCACCGCAAACCTTCCGCCCCCGAAGGTCTCAGATGGTGCCCTTGGACGGGTCGCCCATCTCCACCGGCTCGCAGAAGAGAATACGCGGGGGCTCGGCCAGGAGCTTCGAGGCGAGGTCACCCATGTCGGCCATGTAGGGCTGGACGAAATGGGCATCGAGGTCCTCTTGAGAAGCCCACTTCTCGATCAGCACGATCGTATCCGGATCTCCCCGGTCACGATGAAGCGCATAGGCGAGGCATCCCCGTTCGCGATGGGTGTTCTCGATCACCGGACGGAAGGCCTCGATCGCCCCTTCGCTCTGCCCCGGCTTGATCTTGAGCAGGGCCACGACGACGATCGTCCCGGCGCCGCTGGTGTCCTTCGCGGGATCCGGCATCAGGCGACAGACGGAGCTTCGGGAAGGCTTTCGAGGGCCCGGTCCATTTCGGCCTGCGAGAACTCGAGGTCGACCAGCTCACCCGAAAGGTAGGACTGGTACGCCGCGAGGTCGAGGTGACCGTGGCCGCAGAGGTTGAACAGGATCACCCGTTCGTCGCCCTGCTGCTTCGCCTCCTCGGCTTCGTTGAAGACGGCGCGGATCGCGTGGGTCGGCTCCGGGGCCGGAATGATCCCCTCCGCCCGGGCGAAGGTGATCGCCGACTCGAAGGCTTCGGTCTGCGGGATCGCCTGGGCTTCGACCAGCCCTTCCTTGACCAGGGCTCCGAGAATCGGCGCGACCCCGTGATAGCGCAGGCCGCCAGCATGGACCGGTGGCGGGACGAAATCGTGGCCGAGCGTATAGGTGGGCATCAGCGGTGTCATGCCGACGGTATCGCCGAAGTCGTAGGCGTAGACACCCTTGGTCATGGTCGGGCAGGCCGCCGGCTCGACCCCGATGAACCGGGTGTCGAGACCCTCCTTGAGCTTCTTGCGAAGCAGCGGGAAGGCGATCCCGGCGAAGTTGGAGCCGCCGCCGACACAGCCGACGACGACGTCGGGGTACTCACCGGCCATCTCGAGCTGGGCGATCGCCTCCTGACCGATCACGGTCTGGTGAAGGCAGACGTGGTTGAGCACCGAACCGAGCGCGTACTTGGTGTCTTCGGAAGCCACGGCGACCTCGACCGCCTCCGAGATCGCGATGCCGAGGCTTCCCGTGGCATGCTCGGCCTGGGAGCGGCCGGCCTCGGTCAGCTGGGACGGACTGCGGTGGACACTCGCTCCCCAGGTCTCCATCATCGCCCGGCGGTAGGGCTTCTGGTCGTAGCTGACGCCGACCATGAACACTTCGCAATCGAGGCCGAACATCTCGCAGGCCAGGGCGAGCGACGAACCCCACTGGCCGGCGCCGGTCTCGGTCGCCAGCTTCTTCACGCCTTCCTGCTTGTTGTAGTACGCCTGCGGAATCGCACTGTTGGGCTTGTGCGAACCGGCCGGCGACACCCCTTCGTACTTGAAGTAGATGTGGGCAGGGGTGTCGAGCGCCTTCTCCAGGCGCCGGGCGCGGATCAGCGGTGTCGGGCGCCACAGGCGGTAGGCGTCGATGACTTCCTCGGGGATTCCGATCTCCGGCTCCATCGAGACCTCCTGCTCGATCAGCCCCATCGGGAAGAGCGGCGCGAGGTCTTCCGGCCCGAGTGGCTGGCCGGTACCGGGGTTCAGCGGAGGCAGTGGTTCCCCAGGAAGGTCGGCCGCGATGTTCACCCAGTGGTCGGGGATCTGCGACTCGTCGAGCATGTACTTGACTTGCTTGTCCATGGATCGGTTCCTCTCCTCGGTTTGGGCCTCTGGCTCCTCGGCAGTGAGTCTAGAGCGAGCGGATCCGGACGGCCCGTTCGCGGATCGCCTCGAGTTCCTCCGGATCGATCCGGTCGAGGTTCTTCATCGGCATCCACATCCGCCGGTTGCCGGACAGTGACTCCCGGTTTCGGTCGAGGAAGTCCCAGTAGAGCACCGTGAACGGGCAGGCGTCTTCGCCGGTGCGCCGCTTGATCGAGTAGCGGCAATCGCGGCAGTGGTCGGACATGCGATCCACGTAGCGACCCGACGCCGCATACGGCTTCGACATCATCTTTCCTCCGTCGGCCCAGAGGGCCATGCCGGCGACATTCGGTGACATCACCCATTCGTAGCCGTCAATGAAAGCGCCGTGAAACCAGTCGGTCGCCGCCTGTGGTTCGACCCCTAGCAACAGCATGAGGTTCCCCAGGATCATCAGACGCTCGATGTGATGGGCATAGGCCGTGTCCCGTACACCCGTGAGGACATCTTTCAGGCAGGCCATGTCGGTCGCGTCGGGGTCGAGCTCGGCCACTGCCTTCGGGACCGGCGCCCGAGCCTCGAAGTGGTTTTCACCGGCGAGCTCCTCACCCCGCAGCCGGTAGACGCCCCAGACGTACTCCCTCCACCCGATCACCTGGCGCACGAAGCCTTCGACCGAGTTGATCGGAGCCCGGCCTTCCCGGTACTCCTTCTCGGCCGCGCGGGCGCATTCCAGCGGATCGAGTAGGCCGAGGTTCAGGGAGCTGGAGATCATCGCATGCCACATGAAGCGCTCGCCACCGAGCATCGAGTCCTGGTACGGCCCGAAGTCGGGCAGGCGTTTCTCGCAGAACGACTTCAGTGCCCGGCGGGCCTCGGCCCGGCTCGCAGGGAAGATCCGCGGGCCGTCCACTCCCGACATCTCCAGCCTGTCCGCGAGCGCGTCAAGGTCCTTCCGGACCTGATCGTCGATCTCATCCTCGCGTGGGCGGTACGGCCGGGGCGCCCGCTCTGTTTTCGGCGGAGGCCTGCGGTTGTCGGCGTCGTAGTTCCACGACCCTCCGAGCGGTTCGTTCCCGTCCATCAGCAGGTCGAAACGGCGACGCTGTCGACGGTAGAAGTCCTCCATCCTCAGCTGCTTTCTTCCCGAGGCCCAGTCCGCGAACTCTTCCGGAGAGGTGAGGAAGAGACCGTCATCGATCACCTCCACCCTCGAGTCCAGAGCCGCCAGTCGTTCTCCGGCACCGATCGTTGCCGGGGCCAACAGGGCGACGGTCTCCGGCTCGAACCGCCTGATGTGGTTGATGAGACCATCTTCCAGGCTCGGCTCCCTCAGGTAGTCGACCTCCACACCGCGCTCCTTCGCTTCATGAGCGAAGTGGCGCATCGCCGACCAGACGAGATGGAGCTTCTGCCGGTGGAACCTCAGCCGCCCGGCTCCCGCCAGGGACTCGATCATCAGGACTCTGTCTGCGTCCTCGAGCGCCGGGTTATCAAACGAGATCTGGTCGGCCAGGACCCAGGCCGTCCTGCCGGCCACCGGGCTCAGGCTCCGGCGAGTGCGCCCTGGTAGACCTGCCAGGCGAGCGCCGTCTTGGCGACGAGGCTGAGCACTATGTAGACCTTCTCGACGAAGAGCGGGTCCTGCCAACGGCCGTTGGCCCGGTAGCCGAGCCACATGTTCACGGCGAAGCCGTTGAAGAGGATGAACAGCGAGACGAAGATTCTGTAGACGAAGACCGGGCACGCCGCCATTCGGACGTCGGCGAGGATGAACTGGAACGCGATCGCGATCCATGGCACGGCGCCGACCACGCATCCGTAGATGAAAGGGGACCAGTCGACCTCTTTCCCGGCCGAGGTTGGCCCGCTCCATGACCAGACCGAAAAGGATCATCGCCGCGTTGACCCCGAACAGGGCGAACAGGGCGACCACGTTGCTGACTCCCGCCAGCATCGCGATCAGTACGACCATGATCGAGGCACTGATCGAGTACTCCCACCAGCGGGCCGGGTTGATGCCCGCGGCTCACGTTGTTCTCGTACCACCGTCGGGCGAAGGTACCGACCGCCAAGTGGTCGATCGCGGCCAGGGCGAGGAAGAGGGCGACGACCAGATCGATCCTGAGGTCGAACGAGCTCCTGGTCCCGTACAGACCGCTGAACCCGGCGCGTCGGTGAGGAAAGTGCCGACGACCGGGAGCTTCGCGGGTTCGGAGATGATCAGCAGCACGATCACCTGCGCGGCGAAGAAGACGGTCGCGATCAGGTTCAGGCGGCGAAGTTTCGACAGTTTCCGTGGGTCGGCGCCGGCCTCGGGGGCCGCTGAGGTCTCTGTACTCATGCCAGGAACACTACCCATAGCCGGTCTAGCCGAACACAGAACAGCCTCGGTATAGACTCGGCGGAGATCGAAAGCGATGAGAGGGGCTCAGATGATGCGGGTGGGGAAGATTCTTCTGGCGGCAGTGGTGGCGGCGTTGCTGGCAGGAGCAGGGAGCACGAGCCTTTCGGCTGCAACGCCGGCCGGCGACGCCGGTCTGTCGAAGAAGAAGGCCAAGAAATTCGTCCCGAAGAAGTTCAAGGGCAAGTGGTCTGGCACCTGGGACAACCTCACCTTCGATACAAGCGGCCCCGCCTCGATCCGGCTGAACGTCAAGGGGTCGAAGAAGAAGCCGGTCATGACCGGAACCTTCAGGCTCGGCGGCGCGGCCTTCGGCTGCGAAAGCATCGACCCCCGTCCGGTCAAAATGAAGAAGGGCAAAGGCAAGAACCGCTGGAACAACGGCGGATTCAAGGCGGCCTGGAACAACGGGCAGGGTCAGGTGAAGATCATCTACAACCACCGCAAGGGCAGGATCAGCGGCACCGGTTTCTCCCCTTGCGCAAGAGAGATCACCTGGTCCTTCAGCGGAAAGATGAACTCGCGTTCGGTCAGAGGCAGTACGGAGATTTTCGCCAACGGCGAGCTGTTCGCCGAATCGACCCTGGACATGAAGCGATAGCGCTTGATTAACGAAGGGCGAGGTCTGGGGCTGCTTTCCTGGCGGACCCGCTGGAAGCTGATCGAGTTCCTCCGGAACTCGATCTGGGTCGTACCCGCGGCTTTCGTGCTGGTCGCGATGGTGATGGGCGTGGCCTTCCCGGACATCGACGAAGCGACCGGAGTCGTGATCGGGGTCGACTACGGCGCCAGCGCCGCCCAGGGAATGCTGGGGGCGATGGCCGGTGGCATGATCACTTTCACCGGTTTCGTCTTCTCGATCCTGCTGCTGGCGGTCCAGTTCGGCTCCAGCCAGTTCTCCCCGCGCATGCTGAGGCGCTTCCTGCGGGACCCGACGACCAAGATCTCGCTGGGCATGTTCATGGCGACCTTCATCTACGCGCTGCTCGTCCTGCGCACGATCGAACCGGTCAGCAACGACACCTTCATCCCCGACTTCTCGGTCTCGGTCTCGATCGTGATGCTGCTGATCAGCATGTTCCTCTTCCTGCGGCTGATCAGCCAGACCACCCAGGGGCTCAGGGTCGCCGCCGTAGTCAAGATCGTCGGCGACGAAGGAGCCAAGGCGATCGGTGACGTCTACTCCCAGCCGGTACCGGAGGGCGGCGAACAGCAGGCGACCGCCCTGCCGGGGACTTCCCGGGAGCCGCGGGTGATCACTTTCGACCAGGAGCCCGGCATCCTCCAGAGCATCGACCACAAGGGTCTGGTCGAGATGGCCCGCGAGGCAGGCGTGACAATCGAACTCGTGACATCGATCGGCGACCTCGTCGTCCCCGGAGGGCCGCTTTTCAAGGTCCACGGAGACGGCACGGTCGACGAAGACGACCTGCGCCGCTCGGTCGCGGCCGGAGACGAACGAAACATGCGCCAGGATCCGGCCTTCGTCTTCAGACTGCTCGCCGACATCTCCTCGAAGGCGCTTTCGCCGGGTGTCAACGATCCGACCACCTCGGTCCAGGCCCTGGATCAGATCGAACTGCTGCTGCGCCTGGTCGCCGGCCGCAGGCTTCTGCCCGGAGAGGTCGTCGACGAATCGGGGGTCGTCAGACTGGTCTTTCCGGCCCCCTCCTGGGAGGACTTCCTCAGCATCGGACTCGACGAGACCCGCCTCTTCGGGGCTGACTCGATCCAGATCATGAGGAGGCTCAGGGCCCTGCTCGAAGACCTGCTCGAGGTCGTGCCGGACTTCCGCCGTGCGGCGGTAGAGGATCAGATCGCGATGCTCGAGGCGAGCGTCGAGCGCAGCTTCATCGGATCAGCCGACCTGCTCTCGGCAGGAACCCGGGACCGTCAGGGAATCGGCTCGCCGCGCTGACGGTCTCCGGCACCTGAAGACGGTGACAGGACCGCCCGAAGCGAAGCCGGCTACGGGACAGCAGCCCCGTCCGGCTGGACGGCCAGCCAGAGAGCGCCGAACTCGGCCACGTTGTGGCAGAGGACCACGCCCGGGGGGTCATCCACGTAGTAGTAGAGCGGCCGGCCGTCATAGGTGACCTGGGTGCTGCCGTCGCGACGCTCTGTGGTGCCGAGGAGCTGCTTCTGCGCACCCCCGTCCGAGACCGGCCTGCCGTCGGTCAGCACCGGTGGCCAGGCCACGGCACAGTCGCCGTAGCACTCGCTCTCGGAGGTCTTCTCCTTGTCGAAGTAGTAGATCGCACGCTGGTCCCCGTCAAACAGAACCTCGCCGAACTGCGAATCGCCGGTCGCGACGGTGATGCCTTTCGCGGCCTGAGCTTTCTGCCCGGCGCCGTCGCCGCCCTGCTGTGTCTCGTCGGCTGGCGCGGCCTCAGTGGACGGAGCGGTCTCGGTGGCCGGCGCAGACTCTGCGGCGACAGGGGCCGAGTCGTCATCACCACCACAGGCCGAAAAGGCGAGCGCCAGCGCGAGCGCCGGTACGGCCAGGCCGAATCGCCTCAGGCCGACCCTGGCGGAGGAAGTGGGGGGCATCAGTCGGCGATCTTGCCGTTGGGGCGAATCACGGCCCAGTTGGCGCCGTACTGAATCACGTTGTGGCAGAAGACCTGGCCGGGCAGCTCGTCGTAGTAGTAGTAGAGGGGCTTGCCGTTGTAGGTGACCTGCCTGGCCCCGCCACGGCGCTTGGTCGTGCCGAGCAGCTTCTGCTTGACACCCCTGATGCCCTTGGGCTTGCCCTTCTTCTTGCCCTTGGTGAGGACAGGCGGCCAGCCCTCGGCGCAGGGTCCGTAGCAGCGGCTCTTCCTGGTCTTCTCCTTCTCGAAGATGTAGATCGCCTGGCGGTTCTTCGAGTAGAGCATCTTGCCGAAGGGCGAGCTGTAGGCGGCGATGCGGATGTTCTTCTTCGCCTTGAACCTTTTGTCAACCGAGACCGACGCGGCTCCGGACGCCGCGGCGCCGGCGGGAGCCGGAGCGGCAGCGATCGGGGAGGCGGTGAGAGCGGCGGCCATCAGAGCCGCGCTCGCCGCGGCGAGCGCCAGGCGCTTCACTGTTCGACTCCTGCGGACTCGGGCGAAGCAACTGGGATAACCATTCGAAAATCATTACAGGCCGCCTTAACGGCCTCTAAACACGATCCGGACGCTGCCCCCGGCCGCGTTCGGCCGGAAGGCGGTCAGGACCCCGGTTTGACGACCCTCACGGCACCGCGCATGAGCGGGTGGATGCGACAGAAGAAAGTGTGGGTCCCGACCGGCATGTTCTTCGGGGTCGACCAGGTGTCACGGTTCACTGTCGGCGCCGGACCCAGACCGAGCTGGCCGGAGTCGAACTGGAACTCTCCGTCCGGGATCGGATAGGAGATCCCGGTGGACCTGTTACAAGGAGCCTTGCAGGAGGTGAGCGAGTGCCAGATCTGGTTCGCCTGGTCTCCATCCGAGAGTTCAAAGGTGAGCTGCTCCCCCCGCTCGACGACCGGCGGGCGCCCGACCGCACCGGGGATGCGGAAGTCACCGGCTTCATAGGTGTAGCCGCCGATCATCAGCGGCTGCGACTGCGGCATGCCGTCGGGCAGTCGGCGAGGGTCGGGCCCGACCGTCGGTCCCTTGCCGCCATGGTCGTTGTTCTCCTCGAAGTGACCGTGGTTGAGCACTCCCCGGTAGCTGACCTTCTTCGAATAAGGGTCGTTGCCGGCCACATCGGCGTCGGCCATGTAGACCACGTTGATGCCCATCGACTCGTACCACGAGGCGATCTTCGTCTCATAGGTGGTCTGCAGCTCGAGCGTATCGCCTGCCTTGACCTCCACCCGCCAGTCCGGCCTGGTGCCGTACATCGCCACGTCCCAGGAAACGGGCCGGCGATTGCCGAAGTACTTGGCCTGCGAGGTGAACAGTTCGACCCGGTCTCCATTCACGTTGGGCTGCTTCGACCGGCAGTTGCGGATGCGCTTCTGCTTCTTCCTGAAGGCACGCTTGCGCTTCTTGCTCCACTTCTTCTTCTGCGCCCGGGTCATCTTCCGGGGTTTCCTGCATCTGGGGCCCGAGTACTTCGCGCCGTCACGGTTGAGGTAGAGCTCGGTCGAGAGCCCGCCGGTATGGACGTGGCCGATCGTCTGCACCAGCACGCCGTCCCGGTCCACCACCCACTCGTTCTCTCTCGCGCCGCTGCCGTAGGGGTTACCGGCGTCGGCCGGATAGGTGAATTCCCCATCCTTGCCGCCGCTGCCGCGCTTGACGTCGAATACCGGGTACTCGGTGCCGTTCTCGACATCCATCCAGATCGGCCGCACCGGCTCGATGCCTTCGGCCAGCGGCGAACCGTCGGGTATGAAATCGATCGTATAGGTGACGTAGAGCTCCATCGGCTCGACCACCAGGTTGTGGATCATGTGGTTGAGGATCCAGAGGTCGGTCTTCTCGTAGCGATAGCCGAACCCGGGCGGCAATTCCATCGCCGTCTTCTCTTCACCGGTCGCGTAGAAGCGTTCCGGGAAGCTGGCCCCGACCGAGTCGTCGGTTGCGTCGTCGCGGCTCGCGTTCAGCCAGACACCGTGGTGGAACATCACCTTGCTGGACTTGGGGATCGAGCCGTCCGGCCTGACCAGGTTGGGTTCGATCCTGGTTATCCAACCGTTTCGCGAAGGCTTCTGCAGGCCGAAAATCGGGTCGTAGTCGATCCGGTTCTGCCCTGAGGTCACCTGAAGCGGGCCGCCGTCCTCACCGACGTAATAGGTGATGCGCTCGACCCCGTTGGGGAGGATCTCGGTCTGCGGCGGCACTACGGCCCTTGACGCAGGAGCGAGCGCCAGCAGCAGCATGGCGGCCAGGGCCAGGCCCGCTGCCACAACGACCGGACGACGACCGATGCCGTCGATGCACACAGACTCCACCCTGAAGCTCATTCACGCTCCCGCGCTCGGTTGCGGCGACCCTCCACCGAGACCGCCGTCACGGAATCTACCGCAACCGCAGGCCCACCCTTCGAAACTGCTCAGCGCAGGCTGCGCTTTGACCGGGAGGACTTGCCGAAGTCGACGGTGCCGGTCGCCGAGAGAGCGATCTTCTTTCCTTTGGCGATCGCCTTGCGGCCCTTGCGGTCGAGCTTGACCTTCACCGTGCGGGCGGCGCCCGCCGCGAGCTTGATCCCGGAGGCCGATCCGATCTGCTTCTTGCCACGCCTGAGGCTGATGCCGATGCCCGAGCTCTGGGTGGCCGCCCGGACCTTGACCTTGAGACGGCCCGACTTGCGGACCTTCTTCAGCCGCTGGCGAGGGATCGACACCCTGATAGACGGTCTCGGTGCCACCTCACCCTTTCCGCCCTGCACAATCAGTTCGCCGCTCATCGAAGGCCCGTGGAGGGTGCAGAAGAAGGGGTAGGTGCCGGCTTCGAGGTACTGGGTGCCTTTGACCGGAGTCGAGTCGGCCGCGCCGATCGTCCGGGAGCGGAAGAGAGCGTCTCCGTCCGGGCCGGAGGCGGTCGAGGTCACGTTGTGAGGATTGGCCATGGGCGGGTTCACGAAGGTCGGGATCTCACCCAGGTCCTGGAAGTACGGACCGGGCTCGAAGGTGCAGCAGTCCACCTCGGCCGTGATCGTGTCGGCTGCGGATGCCGGCGCTGACGCCCACAGCATCAGCGTCGCGGCGGACAGCAGCATGAATGCGATTACCCTGCGCACGGTTCCCATGGATGAATCATGACGCATCAACCTCCTCGGAGTGCGGTAGCGGCACCGCAGACCCCGATGGCTCGGCTACGGTGCTGTGTATGTCAACCGAAACGAACCAGGACTTCCCGGAGCTCAAGGCCCTGTTCATCAACTGCACCCTGAAGCCTTCGCCGGCGCTCTCTCATACGCAGGGCCTGGCCGACATCTCGATCGGGATCATGGAAAAGCTAGGCGTCGCGGTCGAGACCGTGAGGGCGGTCGACCACGAGATCGCCCCCGGGGTCTACCCCGACATGCGCGAGCACGGAGCCGACCGTGACGAATGGCCGGCGATCCAGGCGAAGGTGATGGCCGCCGACGTGCTGGTGCTCCTGACCCCGATCTGGCTGGGCGAGAAGTCGTCGGTCTGTACCCGGGTGATCGAGCGGCTCTACGGAAGCAGCAGCGAGCTGAACGACGACGGGCAGTACGCCTACTACGGCCGGGTCGGCGGCTGTCTGGTCACCGGCAACGAGGACGGGGCCAAACACTGCGCGATGAACGTGCTCTACTCGCTGCAGCACCTCGGGTATACGGTCCCGCCGCAGGCCGACGCCGCCTGGCTGGGCGAAGCCGGACCGGGTCCGAGCTACCTCGACGAAGGCTCGGGCGGGCCCGAGAACGACTTCACCAACCGGAATACGACCTTCATGACCTGGAACCTGCTCCACATGGCGAAGCTGCTGAAGGATGCCGGAGGCTTCCCGGTGGGTGGCAATCAGCGCCCCGAATGGGACGCCGGCGAGCGCTTCGGATTCGAGAACCCCGAATACCGCTGACCTCACCGGTAGGCTGAGGCCATGTACGTATCTTTCGGAGGACCCATCTTCCTGATCGCCGTAGGTGCGATCCTCAAATACGCGACCAACTTCAACCTGTCGGGCATCGACATGGACACGGTCGGCGTGATTCTGATGATCACCGGCGCGGTGATCCTCGTGCTCTCGTTCACCGTGGCGATGATCAACCGCAAGGACCAGACCCGCGGGGGCAGGCCGCCCACCAACAGGCCGCCTCCCCGCTAGGCGGCACCGGTTACCGCCCGTCCGGGCGGTGGCAGCTCAGCCGGCCTCGTTCTCGATCAGGCGTCGCTGCCTGGAAACCTCGGTGCTCTCGATTCCCTCTCGGGAAGCGGCACCTTCGATCAGGTCGAGCAGTACCAGCATTCGCGCCGAGATCGTCGGATCGCCCGAGGCGGCGATCCTCACCTGCTCGAAGCCGAGCCGGATCAGATCGTCGAGGTCGGGTGCGATCGCGATCAGCCGCGGCTCTCCGGCATCGTCGACCCTGACCAGGGAGGGTCGCTCGCAACCGGAGAACTCGACCAGGAACGAAGCCATGGCGTCGATCGCGTTCTCGGCGGTGGTCTGGTCGTTGATCCCCGGCGAGAGGCCCTTGAGGGCGATGTCCGCCAGCTGCCTCACCGGGAAGGCGATGTCCTGGACCAACGTGCGCTGGCGGCCCAGGACGAAAGCGCCGTGAACCGCAGTCGCGATTTCTTCTGCGGGTCCCTCGTCACCGCTCTGCCCTTCACCCACGACGATTCCGACCTCGGCGACCACCTGGCCGGGCACTACGTAGTCGCCGATCATGACCTTCTGCCTGACGATCCCGCCGGCCTCGTCCGTCGCCTTGAGCAGCGAAGCGGTATCGACCACGGTCAGGTATCCGGCGGCCTCGGCCCGTACCTCTGTCACCGTGGCACCGTCCAGAGCCGAGGCGGCGAGCAGCGCGGCCTGGTCATCCGAATCGGGAGCTCCCGGACCGGACGGATAGAGATCAGCGGTCGCCGAGGCTGCGTCTGACTGGATCGAAGAGATCACCGACGAAGGCTGCAGCATCCTGAGGATGTGGGCGATGAAGCCGGCAAAGGTGCCAAAGGCGGCCAGGGCCAGCAGCACCGCGACGGTCATCGAGAGGTTCGGCGGTTTGGCGTCCACGCCGTTCACCCCGATCCTGACCAGCACCACGATGCAGTAGACGAAGGTCCCGAGGAAGAGCGCCAGTGTGATCTGGCTGAGCCGGTCGCTGCGGAACGTCCTCAGGACTCTCGGACTCAGCTGGTTCGAGGCGAGCGTGATCGCCACGACCGTCACCGAGAAGCTGAGCCCGGCCACCGCCGTGGTCGCCGTTGCGATCGTCTCCAGCAGGCCGCGGGCGGCCGACTGGCTGTCGAAGGTCAGTACCGGCACCGTGACGTTCAGTGCCTCATCGAGAGACGAGAGGGCGAGGCCCACGAATACGGCAGTCACCATCGCCACGCCCGAGGGAAAACCGAAGCTCGCCTTGACCGAGTCCCAGGCCAGGGCCAGCCGGCCCCGGCCACCGTTGATTCGACCCGTCATGGATTCTCCAGCCACCGTGTAACCCTACCCGCGAAGGGCGCGGGCGAATCCCGGGACTGGTCGGCTCCGGGAGCGCTCAGATGCGACGCAGGCAGGCCCGGCGGGCCTTCTTGCCGTTGAGCGCGCGGCACTTGCGTACCTTGGCCTTGCGCACCTTGGCCCGGCGGACCTTGGCCTTGCGCACCTTCGCCTTGCGGGCGGCGGCGCGCTTCGACTTCGTAGCCTTGTCGGGAGCAGCCACCACGGGAGACGAGCCCGGCTGGTACTTGAAAGAACCGGGGTCGGCCGGGGGACCCACGGGACCTCCCGAAGGCTCACCACCGGAGGATCCACCGGCGGAAGGATCCTCGCTCGACACCGGATCGTCGCCTTCAGGCGGCGGATCGGCCAGGAAGTGCTCGAGTACGCGCCCCGGGGTCAGCGCCCGGTCGTAGTAGGCGACCTCGTCGATAGAGCCTTTGAACCAGGGCTTGATCTCGCCGTAGCCGACGTAGAAGGTCGAGATCGAACTCGGACGCTTGGTCGCTTCGGTCTGTCCGCGCAGTTCGCCGTCTACGAAGAGCGAGATCGTCACGCCGTCCCATACCGCGACGATCTGGGTGAAGCGACCGGGTGCCGGTCCGACGTCGGCCGAGACGGTAGTACCCATGTGACGGAACTTGAACAGGCCGCCCTCGATGTAGATCTCACCGGCGTCGCCGTGGCCGAGCACCGACTGGTCGCGGTGGTCGTCGGGGTTGACCCAGGCCTCCAGAGTGCTCTGGAAGCGCGGTGCCGCGATGTCGTTCACGTAGCCGTAACCGCCGGCCCCGAAGAAGCGCCTGGCGTGGTCGCCGTCACCGGAGATCCCGACGGGGCCAGACTCCTGGTCGTTCTTGTAGATGCCGTCGCGGCCCTGGGGGCCGGAGTCCTTCATCGGATCACCGGTCGCATCGCCGAGCCGGTAGTAGGCGATCGGCGAATCCGAGTTGAAGATCTCGGCGAAGGTCTTGACCGTGTAGCTGTGGGTGTGGCTGCGGGTAAGGCCGTCCGTATCGACGGCGGTAACCACAACGGTGTGAGGTCCGGGGGTATCCGGAAGAGCCGAGCCGTCCAGCGCCGGGTTGCCGTCAACGCTGGCGGTGCAGCTCGCGACGGTGGCCGGGCCGTCGAGGTCACTGCAGTAGAAGTCGAGGTCGGGGACCTTGGTCGGCGCGTAGAGGCCACCGTTGGCCGGCGTATCGATGTGGGCTTCGGGTCGCTGGATCGGCGGACCACCGACCGGGGACGGGACGTCCTTGGCGGTGCCGACCACCCAGCGCTTGCGGATCGCCGAACCCGACAGCGCCTGACCGTAATAGGCGGCTTCGTCGAGGCTGCCGTGGAACCAGGGGGCCTGGTCGCCGTAGCCGACGTAGAAGGTGCTGATTCCCGAAGGGGGCTTGTTTGCCGAGTTCGAGGATGCGACCTGGCTGCCGTTGACGTAGAGCCTGGTGACGCTGCCGTTCCAGGTTGCCGCGACGTGGAACCACTGCCCGGGCGTGAGCACCGGTCCGGAAGACTGCACCGTGTCCTGGACCTGCCGGAGCGCCAGCCTGCCGTCCTTGACGAAGAGTTGCCCGCCGCCGCCGTGGCCGACGACCGAGCCGTCACCGTGGTCGGCCCGCTTGATCCAGGCCTCGAGCGTGTAGGCGTTCTGAGGGGCGGCGATGTTGTTGGTGAAGCCGTAGCCGTCCCTGGCCGGGAACCAGGCGGCGAAGTCCTGAGGATCTGAAGTCAGGTCACAGGTGTAGGGCGGGTGCGGTCGCACGTGGCAGGAAGGAGCGGGGGGCCGCTTCAGCGCGATCCCGTTCTTGTACTCGCCGTCATTGCCGTTACCGGAGCGGTCGAGCATCGGGTCCGACCCGAGCGCCTCGTTCATCCGGTAGTACGCAATCGGGTTGCCGGCGTTGATCACGTCGGCGTACCGGGGCGGATCGACCGCATAGGAATGGGTGAACGAGAAAGTGTTGCCGGCGAAGTCTTCGGCATTGACCGTGTAGCGGAAGTTGCCCAGCTGGCCGGTGGGCACCTTGTTCGGGGCCGAGCATGTCTTGATGCCCGACGCGACCGGCGGCGGACCGCCGGCGAGCGGGTCGTCACAGCTGAAGATGGCGTCCACGTTCTGGTCGAGCACGAAGCGCTCACGCATCGCCGGCTTGCTGATGCTGATGGTCGGGTCGGTCTGGTCGACGATCCAGGTGGATGTCGCAGGAGTCGGATCGACATTGCCCGCCCCGTCGATGGCCCGGACCTCGAAGGTGTGGCTGCCTTCGGCCATGCCGGTCGCGGTGAACTGGCCGGGACGCTGCGGCGAGGCGGGGTCGGAGGCTGGAAGGTTGCAGGACTGCCAGAGTCCGGCGTCGACCCGGCACTCGAGGCTGGTGCCGCTCGAGTCCTGCGGGTTCACGTCCTCGGCGTGGAAAGTGAAGGTCAGGCTCGGAAGGTTGGTCGAAGGCGCCGGAACCGGCGAGTCGATCCGGGTGTCGGGGGGTAGCGAGTCAACCCAGAAGTTCGAGAACCAGCGGTTGTGGGCCAGGTCATCCGGATCGACGGGTGCAGAGAGATCGCGCTGGATCGCTTCGACCCGGTACTTGCCGTCCGCCAGCGGGGGGCCGAAGTCCGAGGCCGGGACGTCGAACTGACCGGCGGGATTCAGCGGGCCGGTCGCCGTGCCCACCGGTCCGGGGGAGCTGCCGGTGCGCTCGAGCCTGAGCAGGATCGAAGAGTCGTAGGTGAAAAAGTCAGAATCGGCGTCACCCGCAAAGTCGGTGGGCGGTGACTGCAGCTTCGAACCGGCGGCGGGGTCGGTGAAGTTCGCCGAAGCCTGAGCGGCCAGCACGAACAGGGCGGCGAGGGCGACGGAGAGGGCAAAGGCGATCCTCACGCCGACGCGACTGGGGCTGGACTCGGGACTGGGTACGAGACTTTGGTTCAAGGTATTCGGCTTTGTCGATCCTTCGAGGAACCGGCCCATCACCGACCGCTCCTCATCGATCTGGGACAAACCTAACCGATCCAGCGAGAGCTGTCCAGAAACTAACGGTGACGCGACAGAAACTCGGCCATCGCATCGTGTGTCTGTTCGGGTTCCTCCATCTGGGGAACGTGACCACAGGCGAGTTCAAGGTGCTCGGCCTCCGGCAGGACCCGCTCGACATGCTTCTCGAAACCGATCGGCACGAGGGTGTCCTTCTCCCCCCAGACGAACAGCGACGGCGGTTCGAGCCGCTCCATCCGGGTCCAGAGACCTTCCTCGCCGTGGGGTTCGTCGAGGTAGATGTTCCTGGCCGATTCGTAGAAGGCGACCCGACCGCGCGGGGTCAGGAAAGAGCGCAGGAACTCGTCGACGCCGGCCGCGGTCCACCCCTTGCGGCCGCCTGGAACCAGTCCGCGAACCAGCGGCTCGGTGATGACGCGCGGCGCCGGCTGGACCAGCCCGAGTTTCGGAAGGGGACCCCGGAGCAGCCAGCGCCAGCGGCGGTCGCGGAGCCAGGCCAGCGCGGGAGCCAGCAGGACCAGGCTGCGGACCCGTTCCGGGTGGAGCAGTCCGACCTCGATCGCCACCCGGCCGCCCATGCTGTTGCCGACCAGGTGAGCCTTCTCGATGCCCAGCCCGTCCAGCAGTCCGACCACCGCGTCGGCGAAGAAGGGGGCGTCGTAGGCCGCGCCAAGGGGCTTCTCCGAGTCCCCGAAGCCGGGCAGGTCCATTGCGATCACCTTTCGCTCCCCCGACAGCGCCCCGATCGTGGTCAGGAAGGAGGCCTTGGTTCCACCAAGGCCGTGGATGCATATGACCGGCTCGCCCTGGCCCGCGGTCAGGGTTGAGATCTGCCCCTCGTCGGTCAGGGTGGAGCCGAACTCCATCCGGCCCGGATCGACGATGCCGCTGGTCGCCGCCAGGAAGCCCACGCCGAGATGCAGGTTGCGCCGGACCTTCAGCGCGCTGTCGCTGAAGGCCGACATGCCGAAGCCGATGTCTTCGCCGATCCTGGACCAGGTCTGCTCGTCGGCGATCAGCTCGGCGTCGCAGGGCTCGTCGCCGGCCGGAAAAAGGTCGGCGCCGTTTGCCGTGATCACCGCATCCCATTCCGGTTCGCCTTCCACGCCAAGCCGGATACGCGCGGCTCCGCCCGGGATCTCGAGCACATCCGGGTCGAAACGGGCGATCAGGGAGGCGAGGGACTCGGGCGGGGCAGCTTGCTCGGGCACGGCTGAAGCCTATGGCCGCGCGCGGACCCCGATCTTCGGAAAAACACTGAATCGGAACGACAGAGGGCCCGCCACCGTGGCGGGCCCTCTCTGTGTGGGGACCGGGGAGATTGCGCCTCGAGGGCGCCGGACCCGAATCGCCATCGGCACCGCTACTCGGCTGGTGCGAGGCGACAGTTCATCGCGGTCAGATGCCCGCGTCGGCCTGGTCCTCGTCGAATACGAGGATGCCCCAGACGACCCAGCAGCAGAGGAAGAAGACGCCCAGCGACCACCAGGGGAATGCCCCGGCGACCGAGATCAGCGCCATCACCGCGCCGATGCTGCCTGCCAGGACTCCGATGATGCGGCCGTAGGCATTGCCTGCGAGCAACGAGAAGCCACCGGTCAACTGGAAGACACCGATGATTATCAGCACCCATCCGAGGGTGTTCAGATCGCTGAAGATCAGTCTCGTATCGTTGACGAAGACGTTCGCGTTATCGAGGGCCCCGATGCCGTAGATGACGTTAAGAACGCCGAGGATCAACAACATGATCCCCGCGAAAACAACCCGTCCTGCACCCCTCATATGTGACACCTTTCTCGTCTTTCCGGACCCAGATGGCCGGTAGTCGACCCGGGCGGGCCGACCTTCGTTTTGGACGCGGTCGAATATAGACCCGCGCTGACGGCTCGCTTAACCCCGATGGGGTGAACCCCGAATCCGGCTCCGAGCCTTCCATCCGCAGTCCACCGGGCAAACCGGCCCCGGCTACACTCCCCAGGTGAGCGGGATCACAACAGCGACTCCGGCGGGTCGGCCGAGCCAATGAAAAGGGCCAGGCTGACCGACCGGTTGCTGCTCTCTCCTCCGGCGAGGCTGGTCTTGCTCTGCGCCCCGGCGGGCTACTCGAAGTCGACGACTCTCCGCCACTGGGCCGATGCCGACCGGCGGCCTTTCAGTTGGATCGCCTGCGATCAGCGACACGACGATCCGGCTCACCTGGTCGGCGAGATCGCCGATGCACTCGCCGTAGTCAGGCCGATGGACGAGGAGACCAAAGGCGCGCTGCAGCTGGAAGCGGCCTGGCCGGACCGCGCCCTGGCCCGATTGGGCAATGCGATGGCCGGGGAGACCCACGAATTCGTGCTGGTGATCGACGATGCCCACCGTCTCAGGAGCGAGGATTCCATGGCCCTGCTCGCGGGCCTCTCCGGAGTGCTGCCGGCCGAGGCCCAGCTGGCGATCGCATCACGATCGGCCCCTCCCGTTCAACTCGGCCGGATGCGGGCAAACCGCGAGCTGGTCGAACTTGGAGCCACCGATCTGGCGATGACCCGCCGGGAGAGCGGGCGGCTGCTCCACGATGCCGGCCTCGATCCGGACGAACACCAGCTCGATTCGATCCATGAACGCACCGAGGGATGGCCCGCCGCCCTCCAGCTCGCTTCGCTGGCGTTGAACGGTGCCGAAGATTCAGGCGAAGCGATCGAGGCTTTCGCCGGCGATGATCGCGCGGTGGCCGAATACCTCCGGGACGAGTTCCTCTCGGTCAGCGATCCGGAGCTGGTCGAGTTCATGACCCGCACCTCATTGCTGAAGACACTCTCGGGTCCTGCCTGCGACGCGATCCTCGGAAGGACGGGCTCGGCCGATGTCCTCCGGGGCCTGGCCCGCTCCAACGCGCTGGTGATCCCGCTCGACCGCAAGGACGAAGAGTTCCGGTACCACCACCTGCTCACCGACATGCTGCGCTCCGAACTGTTCCGTAGTGAACCTTCTCGGGTCACGGGGCTCCACACGAATGCGAGCCGCTGGTACCGGGAGAACTCCGAGACGGAGCCGGCCGTCGAGCATGCGATTGCTTCGAACGACATCTGTCTGGCCGGCTGTCTGATCTGGGAGGCGGTACCCGACCTCACCGGTCGCGGCAGGGTCGCCACCCTGAACAGGTGGCTGGACGACGTCGGGCCGGATCACTTCCGTGAATGCCACGGCCTGCTGTTCACTGCGGCCCACACCAGCATGCTCTCCGGGTCCGGCGAGCGAGCCGAATACTGGCTCGGTCTCGCCGAGCGCACCAGACCGCAGGCAGACTGCCCGGTTCAGGTCGATATCGACCTGCCGATGCTGAGAGCGACATACCCGAAGAACGGAATCGGGGCGATGGGCTCAGACGCCGAGTACGTGATGGCGCACGTGGACCCGGAAAGCCCCTGGAGAGGGGCGGCCGGCTTGTACCTCGGGGTGTCCAAGCACCTGCTCGGCGATCCCGGCGATGCGATCCCGGTGCTCGAAGAGGCGGTGCGGGCTAGCGCCTCGAAATCGCCGGTCATCCAGTCCCTTGCCCTCGCCCAGCTGGCGGTGATCGCCCTGGAGGACGAAGATCTCGATGGCGCCTCGAGGCTGGTATCGGCGGCGAGGGGCCAGGTTGACCGCTGCGGGCTCGCCGAGTACCCCGCGATGACCCTCGTCTACGCCGCCGACTCGATGGTTCTGGCCGCCCGGGGCCAGAGCGTCAGGGCGGCCGAAAGCCTGACGGCCGGCCTGCGACTGCTGGAGATGCTGGAGAGCTTTCCGCCCTGGTACGAGGCCGAGGCCCGGATCGCGTTCGGCCGAGCCGGACTCAAGCTCGGACTCAGGGATGTCACCTCCGAGATGCTGAAAGAGGCGGCAGCGCACCTCGACCCGACCGCCGATGGCTCGGTCCTCGCGGAATCGCTGGACCTGCTCCGGAAAGACCACGACTCGGCCCCTGAAAACGACTCGGTGGCCACTCCCCTGACGCGGGCGGAGATGCGCACGCTGGGCTACCTGCCGACCCACCTTTCTTTCCGGCAGATCGGAGAGGCGAACCGGGTATCGCAGAATACGGTCAAGACCCAGGCCCGTTCGATCTACCGGAAGCTCGGCGTCGGCTCGAGAGCCGAAGCGGTCGATGCAGCGCGGGAGACGGGGCTCCTGGACGCAGCTGACCCGAACTGGTAGACGGTCGATAGCGGCGCCCCGTTCGGCACGCTCGGACTGATCCTGGCCGCCCCGCCGACTTCGGCCGTAACCCCGATCCTCTCCGCCGTCACCCGATCCGAATGACGTCGTGAGTTGCGCCGGGTCCTAACGTCCCGCTCATGGCCAACCACGGGAAGCACTTCAACGGAAAGATCTCACTCGACATCCGGGACTCCGAGCCGGACTGGGGTCCCTATCTGGCGCCCAGGGCCGAAGAAGGCTCGCCGAACGTCCTGTTCATCGCCTGGGACGACGTCGGCTACGCGACGATGGACTGTTTCGGCGGGCCGGTCGAGGCACCGAACATGAAGCGCATCGCCGACATGGGCGTGAGCTTCTCCAACTTCCATACGACCGCCCTCTGTTCCCCCACCCGGGCTTCGCTGCTGACCGGCCGAAACGCGACCACCAACGGCATGGCCACGATCGCCGAGTTCGCCTCGGGCTTCCCCGGGATATCGACCCGTATCCCGTTCGAGAGTGGCTTCATCTCCGAGGTACTCGCAGGCAGGGGTTACAACACATACTGCGTCGGCAAGTGGCACCTGACCCCGGGCGAGGAGTGCAACCTCGCCGCCTACAAGGGGCGCTGGCCGCTCGGCCGCGGATTCGAGCGCTTCTACGGATGGCTCGGCGGCGAGACCAACTCGTTCTACCCCGACCTGGTCTACGACAACCACCCGATCGACCCGCCTGCCCGCCCCGACGAGGGCTACCACCTCGCCGATGACCTCTCCGAAAAGGCGATCGGTTTCATCCAGGACGCCAAAGTGATCGACCCGGACAAGCCCTTCTTCATGTACTTCGCCCCCCAGGCCGGGCATGCGCCCCATCTGGTGCCGACCGAATGGGCCGACCGCTACAAGGGCGTCTTCGACGAAGGCTACGAAGCGATCCGGGACGGCATCCTCGCCCGCCAGAAGGAACTGGGGATCCTGCCCGAGGAGACCGAACTCTCGCCGATCAACCCCCACGACGAGCCGCAGCGAAAGGGGCCCGACGGCCAGGACTGGCCGATGCTCGACACCGTCCGTCCATGGGACTCGCTCAGCGACGACGAGAAGCGGCTCTTCACCCGCATGGCCGAGGTCTACGCCGGCTACATCTCCTACTACGACGACCGGCTCGGCCGGGTGCTCGACCACCTGGAGGAGACCGGCGAGCTGGAGAACACGCTGATCGTCGCGATGTCCGACAACGGGGCCAGCGGCGAGGGCGGCCCGAACGGCAGCTTCAACGAATGGCGCTTCTTCAACGGCATCGCAGATACGGCCGAGGAGACCTACGAGCACATCGACGAGCTCGGCACCGCGGCCTCGAACAACCACTACAACACCGGCTGGGCCTGGGCCTTCGATACACCTTTCCCCTACTGGAAGCGCTGGGCCGGATACGAAGGCGGTACTTCCGACATGTGCCTGCTCGCCTGGCCGGCAAAGATCGAGGCCGACGACAGGTTCCGGGACCAGTACGTCCATGCGGTCGATGTCGTGCCGACCGTCTACGAACTGCTCGACATAAAGCCCCCCGAGACGATCAACGGCTACCTTCAGAATCCGATCGAAGGCGAGAGTTTCGCCGCGGCGCTGACCGATCCGGACGCACCCGGCAAGAGCTCGCAGTTCTACGCGATGCTGGGCCAGCGCTCGCTCTACCACGAGGGCTGGCTCGCCTGCACCGTCCACCCGCCGCTCTCGGGCTGGGGGGATTTCGAAGCCGACGAGTGGGAGCTCTACCACCTCGAGGAGGACCGCTCACAGACCAACAACCTGGCCGCCAGGGAGCCGGAACGCCTCGAGACCATGAAGGGCCTCTGGTTCTACTACGCCGGCATCTACAACGGCCTGCCGCTGGATGACCGCTCGGCGATCGAGCAGGTCCTTGCCGAGCGGCCCACCCCCGCGCCGCCGCGCGACCGGTACACCTTCTACCCGGGCGCATCGGATGTGCCGGAATCGGCCGGCCCGAAGATCAACGGCCGCTCCTTCAAGATCGCCGCGGGTGTCGATGTCGAGTCAGCCGAGGCCGAAGGTGTGCTCTGGGCGGCCGGTGGCATCCCCGGCGGTCACAGCCTCTACATCAAGGACGGAAGGCTGCGCTACACCTTCAACTGGGTCGGAACGACTCTCCAGGACGTCGTGGCGGAAAAGGAGATCACGTCCGGCGAGCATGTCTACGCGGCCGATTTCGTGGTCGAGGGCCCGAGTCGGGACCCGAAGATGCCGGGCGCTGAAGGCACCCTGACCCTCTACTGCGACGACGAGGCGATCGGCTCCGGCAAGATCGTCACCCAGCCGGGGGCCTTCTGTCTGACCGGTGACGGAATCTGCGCCGGGCGGGACAGCTCCTCCGCAGTCACCCCTGCCTATGAAGCGCCATTCCCCTTCACCGGCGGCAAGCTCGACAAGGTCGTGGTCGACCTCTCCGGCGACCCCTACGTCGACCACGAGGCCGAAGTGCGGGCCTGGTTCTCGATCGACTGACCGGCCGGCGTCTCTTCGGCAGTCGGCAACAGCCGGCTCGGCCAGGGCCGTCAGGCCCCGGTCGAGCGGGCTGTAACTGCCGGGCCTACTGGCCTTGACCGAGCGAGTAGCCCAGTTCGCCGTCGAAGCGGTAGAGGCCTTCGGTCTTGATGAAGTCGACGCCGGCGTCTTCGAGCTTCGAAAGCACCTCGACCACCTGACTGCTCTCGGCGGTTCCCTCTTCGGGGGCGACGAAGCGACAGCGCCAGTGGTCGACGCAGAATGTCTCGGGAGCACCGTCGGGCCAGACCTTGAGGCCGCGGTTGCTGATCATGTTCAGCTTCAGCGCGCTGCCTTCGGTCGCTTCATTCAGCTTGGCCGCGAGGGCTTCCGGATCCCGGTTGCGCTCGTGGACGAATACGTCAACTCCGTCCATCGTCTTCTCGGCGGGCTCGACCGGGCTGGTGGCGACCGCGATGCGGCTGTCGCCCGACGGGTAGGTGACCGCCGGCAGGGTCTGCGGCTTCTCGCCGACCCTCTTGATGACTTCGTCGGCGAAGGCTGAGGTGCTGTACGGCTCCTTGCCTTCCCCGGCGATGTCGTAGGTGCCGATGCCCTGCTCGATCGTGGCGAGCCAGGCGTTGTGGACCTTTTCTGCGACGTCGCCCTGTCCGATGTGTACCAGCATCATCACCGCTCCCAGCAGCAGGCCGGAGGGGTTGGCCACGTTCTGGCCGGCACGACGCGGGGCCGAACCGTGGATCGCCTCGAACATGGCGACGTCCTCGCCGATGTTGGCCGAGCCGGCCAGTCCGACCGAGCCCGCGATCTGGGCGGCGACGTCGGAGAGCACGTCGCCGTAGAGGTTCGGCATGACGACGACGTCGAAGGCCTCGGGGGTATCGGCGAGCTTGGCCGCGCCGATGTCGATGATCCAGTGCTCGGACTCGATCTCCGGGTACTCGGCCGCGACTTCGTCGAAGACCTTGTGGAACAGGCCGTCGGTCTGCTTCATGATGTTGTCCTTGGTGAAGCAGGTCACCTTCTTGCGGCCGTAGAGCTTGGCGTACTCGAAGGCGTAGCGGCAGATGCGCTCACTGCCGGGACGGCTGATCAGCTTCAGGCACTGGGTCACTTCGTCCGTCTGGCGGTGTTCGATGCCCGCGTAGAGGTCCTCTTCGTTCTCGCGCACGACGACCACGTCCATGTCCGGGTGGAGGGTCGGGATGAAAGGCGAGTAGGCGACGCAGGGCCGCACGTTGGCGAACAGGCCGAGGGTCTTTCGCACGGTCACGTTGAGCGACTTGAAACCGCCGCCCTGCGGCGTGGTGATCGGCGCCTTGAGGAAGACCTTGGTGCGACGGAGGGAATCCCAGGACTCCGGTGCGATACCGGCCGTGTTGCCGGCCTCGTAGACCGTCTCGCCGATCGCGATCTCTTCGATGTCGAGCCGGGCGCCGGCGCCTTCGAGAATGCGCAGCGTGGCGTCCATGATCTCGGGGCCGATGCCGTCACCACGGGCGACGGTAATCGGCACGAGGTCGTTGCTGCTGTCCTCAGTTCCTGCTTCGGGGTTCATCGATACTCCTGTTCAAGTTCGGGCGTAGGTAGGCGCCTCAAGTTACTTGAATCAGGGAACTCCCGTCCCGGCCGGCCATGGCCTCAGGGGATGCGCTTCTTCTTTTCGCAGGACCGTTTCGCCCGGTCCTTGCCGGCGCCGCCGTCACAGATGTCCTTCCGGCCCGCACCGCCCTTCAGCACGTCCCGGCCGGCCCCTCCGCGGGCCCGGTCCCGGGAGCCCGCGCCCGCATTCAGCACGTCCTTTCCATCACCTCCGGAAAGGTTGTCGCGACCGGCCCCTCCCAGCAACCTGTCGTTGCCACCGTCTCCGACCAGCCGGTCCCGGCCGGCCCCGCCGTCGAGCCTGTCCTTGCCGTCCCTGCCACGGACGGTGTCCTTGCCGCCGCCGCCCTTGACCCGGTCTTTACCGGCTCCGGCGTCGACTCTGTCGTTCCCTTTGCCGCCGTCTACGGTGTCGGACCCGGCTGAAGCCGAAATGTCGTCGGCGCCCTCGCCTCCATCGATGGTGTCGTTTCCACCGGCGGCCGAAATCAGGTCGCCGCCGCCGCCGCCATTGATGATGTCGGCCGAGTCGCTGCCGATCAGGTTGTCCGGAAGGCCGGATCCGGTAACGCCTTCGATCCCCCTAAGGAAGTTGTTTCCCTGTCCGGTCGAGGCCCCTTCGGCCAGGCTCACGGTCACGGGCGAGGTGGCGGTCGAGTGGTCCACGACGTCGGTCCCGGGACCACCGAGCAGGACGTCATTGCCTTCACCCGGGGCGATCACGTCGTCGCCGAGGCCACCGCAGATCACGTCATCGCCCGGCGTGCCGGTGAGCGAGTCGGCCTGTGGGGTGCCGACGACCGCTCCGACCGCCTGCGCCGCAACGCCGCAGGAGTCGACCTCCAGGGCGGCCGAGAACTCGCTCGTCGATTCGGGAGTACCGGCCACTATGCGGGTGGCGGTCGCGGTTACGACTTCGCCCGGCGCCGTCGGTGAGGGGAGCGAGACATCGAAGGCAGAATTTGTGCCGGTCCCGGTGACGGCCGCCGCGCCAAGGAACCTGCGGCCCTCGCCGAAGCCGCTGTCGTCGGCTTGGGCGGAGGCGAAGAACTCGAGCCTGAAGAGAGCGGCGTTGGTGCTCATGAAACGACCCAGGATGCGGGTGAGCTGCCCGCCGGCCACCACTTCGATCTCCGGGTAGTTCTGAAGGTCGTTCGAGCCGGTGTCCACATCGCCGACGTCGTTCGGAGTGACGCCGGCCCCGACCCCGAAAAGATCGATGCCGAGCCCGCCGTTGTCGTGGATCGAGTTGCCCATGATCGGGTTGTCGGTGCCACCGTTGTCGATCTGGATCCCGGTCCCGTTGTTTGCGATCTCGTTGCCGTCCCCGTCCTGCGTGCCACCCACGACGACGCCGTCGGCACCCTGGATCAGCACGCCCGCGTTGTTCGCCCCGAGGTCGGGTGCGCCTCCGTCGCCGATCCCGATCAGGTTCGAGCGGATCGATGCCTCGCCGGTGTAGCTGAAGTCGACTTTGACCGCGTTGTTGCCCCCGCCGATCAGATTCGGGCCAGCCGGGGTGCCGACGGTCGTATCGTCACCGAAGTTGAGTTCGATCCGGTTCTCCGGGACGGGGTCGTTCAGCACCGACGTTCCTGCCCCGTCAACCCCGACGTGGTTACCGAGGATGTCGGTATTCGTGACGGTCGGCGAGTTCACCAGGATCCTGCCGCCTGCGATCACGTTGCAGGGGTCTGAGCAGTTGCCTACGAGTGAGCCCGGGCCGCCGATCGTCGTATTGGTGATGCCCTGTCCTTCCGGGGCCGTCAGGATGATCGCCTCGCTGTTCGCGCGCAGGGTATTGCCCGCCTGGTCGGTCCCGATCCGGTTGCCGGTGATCGTGGTGCTGTCCACCCCACCGGCCGCATTGTCGACCAGCTGTACACCGGCGCCGGCGTTGGAGGAGATCGAGTTGCCGGTTACAGCCGTATTGTCGACGCTTCCGTTGAGGGCGACGCCGATCCCTCCGTTGCCGATCGCGGTGCTGCCGTCAGTCCCCAGGCCGATCAGGTTGTTTCGAATCGTCGTCCCGCTGATGTCGTCGGTCGTGACCGCACTGATCTCCACAGCGTTGGTGCCGTTTCCGGAGATCAGGTTGCCGTCGCCGGTGGCCGGGCCACCGATCGTGGTGGAGTCGGCGCCGCCGAGCACCCTGACCCCGATACCTCCGTTGGCGAGTGCGGCGGTGCCCGTCGGACCCGTACCGATCAGGTTCTCTGCGATCAGTGTGTTGTCAGTCTCCTCCCCCGCCACGATCACTCCGTTCGAATTTCCCGAGATCACGTTTCCGCGGATCACCGTGTTGTCGGGCTGGTAGTCGGGGTCTCCGTTGTCGAGACCGACCGCGATTCCCGAGGAGCCGTTGCCGAGCCCCGGGCTTCCGGCTTCGTCGGTGCCGATGTTGCTGTCAAGGACCTGGACCCCGTCTGCGGGCGGGGGCCCTGAGGTCTCGATGTCGATCTTCACCCCTGTCTGATTCCAGCGGGTGACCGTCAGTCCCTTGAGGACGATGCCGTCGGCCCGCGGAAGCAGGCCGTGGTCGGGCTGCGACGGCCCGGGCGCGCCGTCGCCGTCTATCCGGACCTCGCCGGCGAGGCCGGAAGCGTCGATCGTGACCGGAGAGTTGATGATGAAGCCGCCGTTGGCGTCGATCAGGTGCTGCCCGGGGCCGAGGTCGTCGAAGGTGATCAGGTCGACCGCCGGATCGGCCCCCGACTCACAGTCGTCCTTGCCGGCTCCGCCGATCGAGCCGATCGCCTCGCGCAGAGTGCAGTTGCCGTCGACCACGATCGAGGTCGCGTGATCATCGGTCGAGTCGACCACGATCGTCGCCGCCGGCGCCGGTGTGGCCGCTACCGCCAGGACGACCATCGCCGATACCACGAAACCGGCCAGGCGGAAAGCCACCCGGGAAGGCGTGCCTGCCATTCGCATTTCCAGGAAAGCGATCATCGGTGAACTGCCTCCGTCGCGTTGCGTAGCGTCTCTCACCAACCGTAACCGACCCTGACGTCAGAGTTGCGGTGGCTGCGCACCAAGGGCCGGCTCACTCTTCGACGGTTCGACGGAGGCCCGGCAGCCTGGCAGCTTCATGCTTGATCACCATGTACCGGTGCCGGTAGCGGTAGAGCCACAGGTAGCGCGAGACCTGGGCCAGCGCCTTTTCGACCCGTTCGGGCTGGTTGCCCAGCCGCGCTTCCAGTTCGATTCGATACAGACGCTTCGCGGTCTCCATCCCCTCCCAGTCCATCGACCACTGCGCACTCCCCCGGTGGAAACGTTTGAGGTAGCGGGCTTCGGGGACCCGGACCAGCCCTCCGGCCAGCGCCATCGAGAAGGCCCAGAGCACATCCGGGCAGAAGGTGGTCCGTGGAATCTCGCGTGCGCCGGCGGTCCTGAACACACCACGCCACGCAAGGCCCAGGTTCCAGGAGCGCAGCAGCCTGATGGCACCCGCCTCTGCCGGCCCACCCGCGGGGAGCCGCGGAGGTGGCCTGAACGCCACCGGCTCGGGCTCGCGCCTTGAGGTGAGGCCTCCCGAAACCCGGCGCAGGACTTCAGGGAAGGCGAGGATCTTCGTGGGCATTTCGTCCAGGGCCCCCACCAGAAGGTCGAAGTAGACCTCCGGGAAGACCAGGTCGTCCTGGGGCATCCAGCAGAAGTACTCGGTGCCCGCCTCCTCAAGCAGAAGGTTGGCGTGGTCGATCCAGTCGAGCGTACCCTCGCGCTCGACCACCTCGACCCTCGTGTCGCCGGCGAAGATCCCGGCCAGGCGGGCGGCGGAGTCGTCGAGGTGCGAGGCGTCGCTGATCACGACACGGCTCGACGCCGGCGCCGCTTCGACGTTCTGGATCACTCCGTCGATCCAGCGGCCACCACCGTGGAGCGGGATCGCGACGGTCAGGCGTGGCCCGTTTGCCGTCTGCTCAGAGTTCAACTGCGGTATCGGTCATCAAGGCCGCGCAGCGCTCCGAGGCCAGGGGTGCGGAGGTCAGCTTGCCGGAGCTGAGCGACCACCAGCCCCCTTTCTCGGTGATCGCGTCCGTTGTGCGCGCATGCAGACCGCTGTCGGGGTCGCCGATATCCGTATCGCCGCGGGCCATGATGTAGCAGGGCCCGTGGTCTACGACATCGAATCGCTTGAGGCCCGGGAACAGCAGCCCGAGCTCCTCCTTCGTACGCTCGGCGACCTCGATGTCGGCCCGGAGATCGACTGCGGGCTCCTTCCCGAAGTGGGTCCTCGACACCGGGTACCAGCTGACGTAGACGTCACCGCCCGGCCACGGAACGAGGTCGCCGTAAGGGCCCTGCACCAGGGTCAGCGGCATCAGGGCGCCTGCGTCCCCTCCCCTCGCCACGACCTGGTGCTTGATCCGGTAGCAATGGTCCGGCTGTTCGTCGAAGGCTTTCTGATCCAGCGGGGGCCTCCCCTCCCAGGCGCAGTTGGCGACCTGGCCACAACTCAGGCGACTGCGTCCGGATCTCGAGACGACCTCCAGACAAAAGCCGTAAGGAGTCCTCTCGAAGTCTTCGACCTCGTGGCCGGTCCGGACCTCGATCAGCGGTTCAGCGGCCACCGCCTCCTCCAGCCGCCGGCAGATCATCCGCGGATCGACCGCCCGCTCCGGCGTGCTGAACCAGACGTCCGAGGCCCCGTCCACCATCGCCGGCGCGGATCCTTCGCGGCGGATCACCTCTGCCCCGGAAAGGCCGTGGCCCAGATACGAATCACCGAAATCGTCGGCTCTGCGTTCGATCTCCGTCAGGACGCTCTCGTAGTGGACCTGGAGCCGGTCGGCGGATGCCAGACCGTCCTTCATCACGACGTACCCGAACCCGGCCGAGGCGTGGGAGTGCCAGTCGATGCCGCCGCACCACCTTTCGAGCAACGGACTGAAGGTGAGGGCACCTTCGACCATCGCCCGGGTCGTGCGGCCGGATTCGTCCAGCGCATAGACGAAGCCGAGGTGGACCTTGCCTTCGTTTCGAAGACTCGCCCCATTGAGCGGGCGCTCCCCTTTCTCGAGGATCAGCGACCGCCCGCCGCGCCGGGCGACCGCCAGAGCCAGCGTCGTGCCCTGGATCCCTCCGCCGATTATCGCCAGCTGCTCGGTTTCACCCGTCACGGGCCAGGCCATGTACCGGCCGCCGCAGCCGCCCTTTTCATGAACTCAGGTGAAGACGATCTGGGCGCCGGCGGACATCTCGTAGAACTCGCCGACGGTGATGATCGAATCTATGTAGGGCACGAAATCGTCCTCGGTCATTCCGAACATGTCAACCGACGCCTTGCAGCCGTAGAGCGGCGCGCCGGAATCGGCGATCATCTCGACGAATTCGGGGATCGGCGGGATGTCCAGCTTCTCCATCTCGGAGGCCATCTTCTTCGTCACCAGGGACGAGACCCCCGGGATCGCGCCGGCGACAGTCGGCATGTGGAGGGCCGGGTTGCCGACGGTCGCAACCTTGATCTTGTCCTGCTTCGCCTTGCTGATCGCGTCGAGTCCGAAGAAGGTGAAGAAGACGCTCGCTTCGATCCCTTCCATGCGGGCACCGTTGGCCATGATCAGCCCCGGGTAGACACCCTCCAGTGAACCCTTCGAGATGATGATCGAGACCTTCTCGATCGGATCAGGGGCGGGCTGACCGTTCTCCTGTGCGATTTCCTGCTCTGCGATTTGGCTCATTTCGATTCCTCCTAGATGCAGCCGCGGGGCTTGGGGATTCCGGCGACTTTGGCGGCGAGCTTCGCCGGGCCTTTCGGAAACAGCTGGTAGAGCTCCTTGATCGGCACGCCGGAGGCTTTTCCGAGGGTGCGGATCGAAGGTGCCGAACCTTCCTCGAGGTAGGTCTCACGCATGTAGTTGATGACCATCCAGTGGCGGTCATTCAGCTCTCCCAGTCCGTTGGCGGCAGCGATCTCGGCGGCCACCTCCTGGTTCCACTGGGAGGCCTCCACGAGGAATCCTTCGTCGTCTACCTCGACCGGATTGCCGGCGTAAGTCTCGGTACTCATTCTGAATCTCCGTTCTTGTTACCGACCGGCCGCTTGCCGGCCATTGACAGTTGCGCACCGATCCCGGGAATGTCGCGCCCGGGAAGCAGAGCATGCCAGTAGAAAGGCTGAAATGCGAGCTTAGCCATATGGTTGAGCCGGGACTCCTTCAGCAGAGGCAGCGGTCCGGCCCGGCCGGCCGGGTAGCGGCCCGGAAGCGGCTCGGTCTCGTAGTTGAAGTCGATCAGCAGGGCCCTGTGGAAGCCGGTCTCGATGAAGCAGTTGGCGTGGCCGTCGAAGCTGCCTTCGAGCTCTTCCCCCTTGAGGAAGCGCTCGATGTTCGCGACCAGCGTCTCGCCTTCGAAATGGGTCACGGAACCGGCCTTGGAGGTCGGCAGGTTGGTCGCGTCGCCGATCGCGAATACGTTGGGCGCAGCCGCGCTCTGGAGCGTATGCGCATCGGTCTTGACGAAACCGAGGTCGTCGCCGAGGCCGGGTGAACGGTCGACGAACGCAGCACCGCCGTGCATCGGGATCGAGACCAGCAGGTCGAAGTCGATCTCGCGTTCGTCCCAGCTGACCAGGCGGCCGCCTTCTCCGTCGACCTGGCCGGTGGCGAATTCGGTCTCGATGCCGATCCGCTTCTGCTCGAGCAGGTCACCGAGTTCCTTCGATGCGACCGGCTTGGTGAAGGCTCCGTCGAGCGGGGTCGCGTAAGTGATCGGGCTCTTCTCGCGCAGGCCGTGCTTCTGAAGAAACCAGTCGAGCAGGAAGCAGAACTCGAGCGGGGCGACCGGACACTTGACCGGCATCTCGATCGGGTTCACGACCACACGGCCTCCCTCGAAATCCTTCAGCGCATCGCGCAGGGCGATCGCATCGCCCATCTCGTAGAAAGAGAAGACCTTCTCTCCCCAGCCGGGGCCGGTGAGGCCTTCAGTCTCTTCAGGCAGCAGCCTGGCGCCACTGGCGATGACGAGTACGTCGTAGGGGACGGCGGTGCCGTCTTCGAGCCGGACGGTCTGAGCATCGGTGTCTACCTGCTCGACCTCGCCCGGCAGGAATCTGACCCCGTCGTGGATCTGCTTCGAGCGGGGTCGCACGATGTCCTCCGGCTCGGCCATCCCGAAAGGCACGAACAGCAGTCCGGGCTGGTAGACGTGGTCGCCATCGCCGTCGATGACCGTTATCTCGGCCTCCTCCCCGTACTCGGCGTGAAGGCGATTCGCGGCAAGTGTGCCGCCGGTTCCGGCTCCGATGATCAAGATCCTCGTACTCATCGTTCGATTATGCCGGGTGTCGGGCTCCCGTTGAAGTTACGGTGGCCTCAGCTTCGGCATATTGTCCCGGCATGGAGATTGCCGGGAAGCGAGTACTGGTGACGGGCGCATCCTCGGGGATCGGCGCGGAGATCAGCAGGGAGATGGCGCGGCGCGGAGCGAGGCTCATCCTGGTGGCGCGCGGACGGCAGAAGCTCGAGGACCTGGCGAATGAACTCCACGCGGCGGGGGCCGAGGCGACGGTCGAGGTCTGCGACCTGACTGACGACGCCGAGCTCGAACTGCTGGCAGAACGGCTGCTCGGCGGCGACGGGCCACCCGACATCCTGGTCAACAACGCCGGCGCCGGAAGGTGGCGGGCGACCTGGGAGACCGAGCCGGGATATGCGGAAGAGGCCGCGCGGCTTCCATACCTGGCCGCCTACGAGCTGACCCGCCTGCTTCTTCCGGCCATGCGCGAGCGGGGATCAGGCTGGATCCTCAACATGACCTCGGCGGCCGGCTACATGGCGATCCCCGGCGCCACCGCCTACGGAGTCTCCCGCTGGGCGATGAGGGCCTTCAGTTACCAGCTCGAAGCCGAGCTGCGCGGCAGCGGGGTCGGGGTCACGCTGCTGGCCCCCTTCGAGGTCGACTCCCCCTACTTCGACAACAATCCCGGCTCACGGGAGCGCATCCCGCGCATCGCGAGGCTGGTCGGCTCCATGACCCCGGCCGACGTCGCCCGGGAAGCCGCCGAATCGATCGAGCGCGAGCGCCGCGAGCGCATGACGCCGCTGCGCGGGCGCCTGATCTACCGCCTGACCCCGCCGCCGCTGATGCGGCGACTGCTCGGCGCCACCGGCTGGAAGCCGTAGCCGGCCAAAGCCGCCCGGCCTGCCGGAACCCCGTCAGTCCCGGGGCCGGCCCTCGAAGGCCGCGCTCAGCAGCCCGGCGAGCTCGGCCAGCATCGGCATGCGGGGGTTGGTCCGCAGGCTCGCATCGGCGAATGCGTTCTTGACCAGTTCCGGGAGGGCCTCGTCGAACTGCTCCTTCGTCACGCCGGTCTCGGCGATCGACTTCGGCATCCCGACCTCGTCGAGCAACTGCTCGACCCTCAGGAAGAAGCGCCGGCGCCGCTCGTCCATGTCGGCCCCGCCAAGTCCCATGACCCAGCCCATCTGGGCGTACTTGTCGGGGGCCATGTAGGTCGAGTAGCCGGGGGCCGGCATGAACTTCGACGGGATCGAGGCGTTGTAACGCAGCACGTGTGGCAGGAAGATCCCGTTCGCCCGTCCGTGCGGGATACCGAATACGGCACCGACCGAGTGGGCAAGCGCGTGGTTCACCCCCACGAAGGCGTTGGAGAAGGCCAGCCCGGCGATCGTCGAAGCGTTGGCCATCGCGGTACGCGCTTCGAGGTCGCTGCCGTCGGCGACCGCCCTGGGCAGCGCATCCATGATCAGGTTGATCGCCTGCATGCAGAAGGCGTCGGTATAGGGCGAAGCGAAGATCGAGACGCCGGCCTCCAGCGCATGGGTCAAGGCGTCGACGCCGGTGTCAGCCGTGATCGCCGGCGGCATGCTCAGGGTAAGGGTCGGGTCGTTCACCGCGATGTCGGGCACCAGCGAGTAATCGACCAGGGTGAGCTTGCGGCCCTCGTCGCTTATTACCGCGGCGGGTGATACCTCGGAACCGGTGCCGGAGGTGGTCGGGACGGCGACCAGCCTCACCGAGTGCTCGACGTTCGGGTACTGGGCGACCCGCTTGCGGGCGTCGAGGAAAGGCAGCGAGAGTTCCTGCAGGGTCAGGTCCGGGCTCTC
This sequence comes from uncultured Solirubrobacterales bacterium, assembly GCA_963717235.1. Lineage (GTDB taxonomy): Bacteria > Actinomycetota > Thermoleophilia > Solirubrobacterales > 70-9 > 67-14. The sequence goes on from CAVQVQ010000001.1 coordinate 191,240, forward strand.
ATGGAACAGGCGCATGGCCTTGGCCGCGTCGAGCACGGAACCGCCGCCGACCGCGATTATGCAGTCGGACTCGAACTGGGACAGGACTTCTATCCCCGCCCGAACCTGGGCTTCATCCGGTTCCGGCTGGATGTCGGAAAAGACGTGGGCGCTCGCGCCGTCGAGGTAGCGGCGGACCTCGTCGGCCACCCCTCGTGCCTCACCGTCAGCGTCGGTGACGATCAGGAAGTTGTTCGCCTTGATTTCGCGCAGGCTGTCCAGCGAGCCGGCGTTGAAGTAGGTGTCGGAGGGAACGCGGAACCACTGTGGCGGCGCCTGGCGTCGGGATACGGTCTTCACGTTGAGCAGGTTCTGATAGTTGACATTGTCGGTGGTGTTCGATCCTCCCCAAGTCCCGCAGCCGAGCGAGAAAGTTGGCGTCAGTGAGTTATAGATGCCGCCGAGGGCGCCCACGGCGGTCGGAGCGTTGACCAGGATGCGTCCGGTCCTGACCCGTCGAGAGAACTGCTCGATCACGTCTTCGTCCTTCGTATATACGGCGGAGGTGTGTCCCAGCCCACCGTGTTCGGTCGCCAGCTCGCAGGCGGCGATACCGTGCTCGACCGAAGGAGAGCGGACCAGCCCGAGAACCGGCATCAACTTCTCCTGGATCAGCGGGTGGGCGCCGAGGTCGGCCAGGTCGGAGGGCAGCGGGGCCATCAGGACCTTGGTCCCTTCTTCGACCTCGAAGCCGCCCATCGCCCCGAGGTTGGCGCAGGACTGTCCGAGCGCTCCGATCTCGACGCTGCCGTCGGGGGCGAAAGCGAGCTTCGAGAGCACGTCGACCTCGTCTTCGTTCAGCAGCTTCGCCCCCATGCGCTGGAACTCGGCGACGACGTCGTCGTAGATCGATTCGTCGATCACACAGGTCTGCTCTGCCGGGCAGATCACCGAAGCGTCGAAGGTCTTGGAGATCAGGATGTCGACCACCGCCATCTCGACCTCTGCGGTCGAGCTCAGGTAGACCGGCGCGTTGCCGGCACCGACGCTGAGGGTCGGCTTGCCGGCGGAATTGGCGGCGGCGACGGCCTTCGGGCCGCCGGTGGTCCAGATCAGGTCGACCCCCTCGTGGTGGAAGAGGTGCTGCGAGACGTCGAGCGTGGGGTCGGGGATGACCTGCAGGGCGTCGGGCGGCAGGCCGGCGGCCTCGCCCGCCTCCTGGAGGATCTCTACCGCCTTGACCGCGCATTGCGAGGCGCGCGCCGAGGGGCGGAAGATGATCGCGTTGCGCGTCTTGGCGGCGACTATCGACTTGAACAGCGCGGTCGAGGTCGGGTTGGTGATCGGGACCAGGGCCAGCACCACGCCGATCGGCTCGGCTACGTACTCGATTCCCCGCTCATGGTCCTCCTCGATCACCCCGACCGACTTCTTGTCCTTGAGGTAGTCGTAGAGGAACTCGGTCGCGATGAAGTTCTTGACGACCTTGTCCTCGAGCACTCCGAAGTGGGTCTCCTCCATGGCCAGCGCCGCCAGATCGAAGGCGTTCTCGAGGCCGGCCACGACCATCGCCCAGACGATCCTGTCCACCGCTTCCTGGTCGAGTTCGCGGAAGGCCTTCGATGCCGCCTCCGCCCGTTCGACGAAGCCGTCTATGCGCTCGGCCTGTTCGGGGTCGAGCGGTGAATCGGGGGACCGTTCGCTGGCGCCGACCTGATCGGCGGGGGTCTCTGTGGTGGCCATGATCTCCTCCTCGGGGGACTGGTCGGTCGAAGATTACCGTCCGGCGGTCAAACTTACGACCCCCCTAACCGGAATCAATCAGCCGCGGTCGAGTTCGAGCAGCGCCTGCAGCTCGTCCTCGAAGTCGGCGATCAGCTCGTCTGGATTCGGGATCAGGCCCGCGTCGGCCATCAGCCCCACGGTCAGCTCGCCGTTGTAGCTGAAGATCGAGATCGTCATCGAAACGTCACCTGAACACGGTGCCCAGACCAGCACCCCGGCGATCGGTGTTCCTGCGAGGTAGACCGGCTCGCGCGGGCCCGGCACGTTGGTCACGACCGCAGTGCCTTTGGCCGTGAACAGGTCGATCACCCGTTGCTCCAGTCCTTCCGGCGTGCGACCCATCGCGTCGAGCACGCCGTAGGCGACCACCCCTTCATGCGACTGCTTGATCTGCTTCATGCTCTCGTGGACCTTGCGTAGCCGGATCCGCCGACTCAGGGTCCCGACAGGCAGGCCGAGGAAGACCAGTCCGAACTTGTTGCCCAGCGTTGCCGGCAGCGGTTCGGTCGGAGCCCGCAGGTTGAACGGGACCATCGCCGTGACCTGCTCGACGAACTCGCCGTGGCGGTCGAGGTAGGTACGGAAGGCCCCGGTCACGGCGGTCATTACGACGTCGTTCACCGTATTGCCGGTCGCATGCCCCATGTCGACCACGTCGGCCAGCGGGATCGGGTCGGACCAGGAGACGCCCTTGGCGATACCCATCTCACCCTTCAGGGCGGTCTTGGGGTCGTTTCCCCTTAGCAGCACCTTGGCCAGGGCATCGGCATCCTCGCGGGTGGCGTTGGCCAGGTCGAGCATGTGCGAGGGGTGCTTCGCGACTTCGAGCGACTCATGAGCGACCGAGCCGGCCGCTCCCATCGCCGCCGAAGCGATCCCCCTGGCCGAACCCGCGAGGGCCTGCAGCGGATTCCTGCCCTTGCCATGGTCGCGCACGGTCGGCGGCGGCTCGATCGGCCGCGCATCGGGGTCGTCGGAATCATCGGTGAGCGAGAGCAGCACGCGGGAGAGGGCGATGCCGTCGGCGATGCAGTGGTGGATGCGGTGGACCAGTGCGGCGCCGTCACCGTATCCATCGACCATGTAGATCTGCCAAAGGGCCTGGCTGCGATCGAGCGGGGTCGCGGTGATGTCGGCGAGCAGGTCGGCCAGCGCGGCCCGGTCTCCGGGAGCGGGCAGCGCGATCCGGTGGAGGTGGAGGTCGAGGTCGAAGTTCGGGTCGTCCTCCCAGTGCGGCCCCGAGACCGGAGGCGTGCCTTCGACCACCCGCTGCCGGAAGCGAGGGTAGGGCTCGACGAAGCGCTCTCGGATCAGCTCCCGCACGCGATCCCAGTCAGGGGTCTCTTCAAACCAGTTGACCCCGGTGATCACCATCAGGTTGGTCGGCTGGTCCATGTGGAGCCATGCCGCGTCCGCGTGGTTCATAGCCTGTGCCGTGCTCACGGAACCAGCATATGGCCAGCCGCGCAGCCACGTGAATGACCATTGCCGGCGGCAGCGACCAGATTGGCGGCCAAGCGGTCGGCTTTTCGGTGCCTATTAGGTACTTTTTCCGACCGCTTGCCGGGGGCGGGTGGCGGCGGGTTCAACCTGTCGGGATGACGCGCGCAGGCCTCCGATGCGGGATGTTCAAGGTCAAGCAACCAACGGCGGAGGAAACCATGATCTGGATCGGCCTCGGACTTCTTTACCTGATTCTTCTCTTTACGACAGGCGTCATGACCCTGAGGAAAGGCCACTGGCTTCTCTTCATAATCGGCTTCATCTTCCCGATCCTCTGGATCATCGGCGCCCTGATGCAGCCGACCGAGGCTGCGGTCCGCGCGGCCGAAGAGAACCCGAACTGAGGCGCTCCGGGCCGCCTGCCCGAGCCGGCGGCGGACCGCGAGGGGCCAGTGGCTCGGCGCAGGATTACCCTGCTCCGGGGAGAAAGCGAAGGCATGGAAGACGAGCCGCGAAGAGCCGCACCCGAAGCCCACTACTTCGAGCGCCGCATCGAGAGGAAGGGCCTTCGTCCCCGCTATGCGGCCGCGATGATCGCCACCGCCTGGCTGGCGGCGATCGTCGTCTTCGGCTTCCTTCAGACCCTGTTCGATTCCGAGAGCTTCGGCTCTCTTTGGCAGGGAATGTGGTGGGCCACCCAGACCGTCACCACCGTCGGATACGGGGACCAGGTTCCGGGGCAGGCCTCCGGGCAGGCCCTCGCCATGGTTCTGATGATCGGCGGGCTATCGCTCTTCGCCGTGGTCACCGGAACGATCACCAGCGCTTTCGTATCGAAGGCCCAGGAACGGTCGGAGTCCACGCGCCGGGACCCGATGCTCGAAAAGATCGAACGGCTCAGCGAAGAGGTTGCCGCCCTGCGCCGCGAGCTCGGTGGGTCGGCTCCGGATGAGCCGCCCGGGGATGAGCCGCCCGGTCGTGACGGCCCCGGGTGAGAGTGACTCAGCCCGGCTGATCCGGATCGGACAGCCGGTCGGCGATGATGCGCCAGACGTCGGGGTCGATGCCGAGGCCGAGGTGGGTCGAGGCGACCTCGATGTGCTCGACGTCCAGCGAGTGGCGGTCCACGCAGGCCCGCCAGTCGACGATGCCGTCACGCTTCGTATAGATCGCGGTCACCGGCACGGTGATCGGCTTCTCCTTCTCCACTTCTTCGATCAGCCGGGTGATGCGCTCGGCCTCCTCGGCACCGAAGGATGAGGCGCCGATCGTATGGGTGGGGCCGCCGATCACCGGCGTGCCGTAGGTGATCACCCGGCTGACCGCGTCCGGCTCGTGCCGGGCGACCTCGCGCGCGATCACCCCGCCGAGACTCCAGCCGATCAGGGATACCGGCCGGCCGGCCGACTCCGCGGTCGCCAGCACCGTCTGGCTGAGCCTCTCGGCGTCGGCTTCGGGATTGCCGTGGTTGGTGCCGAGTCCCCACGGCATCGCGTCGTAGCCGATCCGGCGAAGGAAGCTTCGAAGCGGTGCCCCGCTCGCCTCCGGAGCCCGCCAGCCCGGGTACGTCCATGACCGGCTCGCCGTCGCCCCGGGGAGCCTGCCTCAGGAGCGGTGTCTTGAGGGCGAGGCGGGCGAACTGCCAGGGCGCGGTGATCTCGGCGGCGCGGATCAGGCCGCCGGGAGGGCCGGAGGGTTCCGCGACTTCAGGAGTACCGGCGTGAACCAACGGCCCCCGGCGCACGGTGCGCTGGCCCACGGCGGCGAAAGATGAGAGCAGATCCTTCATCAGCCTCCGAGGATAGGGCCTCGCCGCGGCCGGGCAACCGCATGACCCGGCTACGATTCCGCCCAGAGCAATCCGCGACCAGGAGGAACAGCCGGAGATGAGCCGCTATGAAGAGATCTGCGCCGGGCACGAGTGGGACGTTCCCGAGCGCTACAACATCGCCGCTGATATCTGCGACAAACACCCTCCGGACAAGCTGGCGATGATCTTCGAAGACCACACCGGCACCCGCCGCGAGGTGACCTGGGGAGAGCAGCAGTCACTGGCCAACCGGGCCGCCAACATGCTCGCCGCCCACGGGGTCGGCAAGGGCGACCGGGTGGCGGTATGCGTACCGGCCTCGCCGGAGACGGCGGCCGTCTTCTTCGGAACCTGGAAGGCAGGCGGCATCCTGATCGCGATGTCGGTGCTCTACGGGGACGACGGCATCGAGCACCGGATCCGGACCTCCGGGGCGAAGGTGATCGTCACCGACTCGGCCGACGCCGGGCGTATGCCGGCCGACCTGGTCGACCACGTGATCGAGCTCGACGCCGACCTGCTCGCCGGCTACGACGACTCCTTCGAGACCCTCGACACCCTGGCCGACGACCCGGCCGAGATCTTCTTCACTTCCGGCACCACGGGGCTGGCCAAAGGCATCCTCCACGCCCACCGCTACATCCTCGCCCACGAGGAGTTCGAGTACTGCCACGAGATCGAGGAAGGCGAGATCTTCCACGGCATGGGCGAATGGGCCTGGGCCGCCGGCATCTGCCCACTGCTCGGCGCCTGGCGGCTCGGGGCCGTGCAGTACGTCTACGCCCGCAAGGGAGGCTTCGACCCGGAGGTGCAGCTCGAGGCACTCTCCCGCAACGGGGTCAGCAACGTCTTCACCACGCCGACCGCGATGCGGGCGATGATGTCGATCGAAGACGCGGGCGAGAAGTACCCGCAGGTATTCCGCCGGGTCTGCTCGGCCGGCGAGGCGCTCAACCCCGAGGCGATCCGCTGGTTCCGCGAGCAGTACGGGGTGACGGTTCTCGACTACTACGGCCTCAGCGAGTCCTATCCGCTGGTCGGCAACTTCCCTTTCATGGAGGTCCGAGAGGGCTCGATGGGAAAGCCGATGCCGGGCTGGGACGTCCAGATCCTCGACGCCGACGAGAATCCGGTCGGCCCGGGAGAGCGCGGGGAGATCTGCATGAGGGCGCGCAGCAACCCTCACTATCCCCTGCGCTACTGGGAGAACCCCGAAGCCACGGAGCGCGACTTCGAAGGCGAGTGGTTCCACACCAAGGACGCCGCCGAAATGGACGAGGACGGCTACTACTGGTTCGCCGGCCGGGCCGACGACGTGATCATCTCGGCCGGCTACCGGATCGGGCCGTTCGAGGTGGAGTCCGCCTGCGTCGAGCACCCGGCCGTACTCGAGGCCGCGGCCGTGGCCGCCCCCGACCCGAACGGGGTGAAGGGAGAGATAGTCAAGGCCTTCATCGTGCTCAACGAGGACTACGAACCCTCCGACGAACTGGCGGCCGAGATCAAAGGCTCGGTTCGCGGATCGCTCAGCGCCTACGCCTATCCGCGCGAGATCGAGTTCATCGATGATCTTCCGAAGACCCTGACCGGAAAGATCCGGAGGATCGAACTCCGCGAGCGCTGAGTTGACGAAGGCTGCATTAGGGATTGACGGCTTCGTTATCATCCTTGGCCAAGTCCGGAAACAGTCCGGGCTGGATCCGAAGGGGTGGGCGTGGTGTCTGAGAGGGAGTTGGGTCGCGAGGCGATCAGTCGTGGCCGTGTCGCCGCTTTCACAGCGGTTCTCGTGTCGGTGCTTGCGGGCCTGCTGTTGCTGCTGGCGCCATCGGCCTCGGCCGGGGGGATCGGCGGCACCGAGATCCTGCCCGACGGCACCCAGCGGACGACCTACACGGTAGGACCGCTCGACATCACATCGGGGCAGAACCGGATCGCCTACCGGCCGATCACCGGCAGCGAAAAGCCCGCGGTGAATGGCTGGATCACCCGCATCAAGCCCGACCTCGTCAACGCCGACGGCTCGATCCCGAAGTCGAGCCGGGTGATGTTCCACCACGGTGTCTGGATCAACAGCTCGGCCCCGCCGAGCGAGCGCCTCTTCTTCGCCACCGGCGAGGAAAAGACGATCGCCAAGCTGCCCGAAGGCTACGGCCTGCGCTACCGCGCATCGGACAACTGGATTCTCAACCACATGGTCCACAACCTGGTCCCCGACCCGATGACGCTCTACGTCACCTACACGATCGACTTCATCCCCGACGGCTCCCCGCTGGCCGAAGGCATCATCCCCACCAAGCCGATCTGGATGGACGTGGAGAGCGGCATCTACCCGGTCTTCGACGTGCTCCGGGATTCGGGCGGGGCCGACGGAGAGTTCACCTTCCCCGAGGACGCGGACAACCCCTACCCGCCCGGCTGGCAGAAGAACGAGAAGAGGATCACCGAAGACGGGGTACTGGTGGCCACCACCGGGCACGTCCACACCGGCGGCCTCTCGACCAACCTCTACCTGAAGCGTGACGGCGCCTCCTATGCCGGCCCGACCTGCGCCCCGCGCAAGGACTACTCGGCGCGATTGGGCAAGCTCAAGTCCCGCAAGAAGCAGATCGCGAAGAAGCGCAAGGCCGCGAAGCGCAAGTACCGCGGGTCCACGCAGCGCAAAAAGGTCAACCGCCTGACGCGCAAGGTGAAGCAGAGCCGGAAGAAACTGAAGAAGGTCAGGAAACTCGACTCGAGGGCCAGGAAGACCTTCCAGGCCTGCCGCTCCACCCAGCCCAGGGTCGAGGGCAACCGGGTACATCTGTTCAACTCGAAGGCCGAGTACTTCCACGACACCGGGCCGGTCTCCTGGGACATGGCGATGTACAGCACCGACGACGACTGGCGGGTCGAAGTCAAGGCCGGCGACACTCTCGAGCTGCAGACGACCTACGAAACCGAGATCGCCTCGTGGTACGAGTCGATGGGCATCAACGTCGTCTACATGGCCCCTGCGGCAGACGCCCCGAATCCTTACGAGACCCGCGTCGACTACGAAGGCGTGCTCAACCACGGGCAGTACCCGGAGAACGACGATCACGGAGGGAACACCCCGCTGGTCGGACCCGATGCCCGAAACCTTCCTGACGGCCTGATGTCGGGTGGCCCGTTCCAGATCGGCGGCTACACCTACGAGGCAGGCGACTTCCGGCTGCCCGGCAGCCTCGGTCGGCCACCGGTGGTCAAGAAGGGTGAGTCCTTCACCTTCGACCTCTCGGCCGGCGACTCGGCGAACGAGATCTGGCATTCGGTGACTTCATGCAAGGCACCCTGCAACAGGTCGACCGGGATCTCCTATCCGATCCCCGACGGCGAGGTCCAGTTCGACTCGGGCCAGCTCGGCACCGGCGGCCCGCCGACCGTCAACCGGAACTCGTGGTCGACCCCGGCGAACCTGCCGGTCGGCACACATACCTTCTTCTGCCGGATCCACCCGCTGATGCGCGGGGCGATCCGGGTCAAGCCCTGACCGGCGCCTGAAGGTCGGCTCCGGCCCGGCTTCGCTTGAATGGAACGATGCTGATCAGGGCGATGAGCCTGGAGGAAGTCCGCGAGGCGGTGACCTGGGCCGACCGGGAAGGGTGGGAGCCCGGACTGTCCGACGCGGTGCCCTTCTTCGCCGCCGACCCCGAAGGCTTCTTCGCAGCGGAGGTCGAGGGGCGCATCGTGGCGACGATCTCTTCTGTTCGCTGCTCGCCGGACCTGGCCTTCATGGGCTTCTACATCGTCGAACCCGGATTTCGGGGGACCGGGGTCGGCAAGAACCTCTACGACGAGATCGTCGCGCGACTGGGGGGCTTCACGCTCGGCGGCGACGCCGTCCCCCAGCAGGTCGCCAACTACGAGACCGAAGGCTTCAAGGTCGCCTACTGGAACGCCCGTTACTCGTCACCCGGCCTGAATGGACCTGGAATCGAAGTCGCTCTCGACGCCGGGGAACAGACGGTCCGGCCTGCGACGGACGTGGATTTCAACGAACTGGTCCGGTTCGACGGCCGCCACTGCTTCGGGGAACGGCCGGAATTCCTGCGGGCGTGGATCTCGGGCGAGGACCGGGACGCAGTCGTCACGAGCGCTGACTCGGGCGCCCTGACGGGCTTCGCCGCATCGAGAAAGACCAGCCTCGGGCACCGGATCGGGCCGGTCTTCGCCGGGGATCCCGCCACCGCGAAGGCGCTGATCCTGACCCTGGCCGGGCGGGTCCGAGGACGGGTGGCAGTCGACGTGCCCCAGCCGAACCGGGCCGCGGTGGAACTCCTGGAAGGCCTCGGGATGGAGCGCAGCTTCGAAACAGCCCGCATCTATCGTGGCCCGGCTCCGGACCTTCCGCTGGAGCGCATCTTCGGAATCACCAGCCTCGAGCTGGGCTGATCACCCGCCGCCGTCGCGCCGACGCGATGCGATTCCGGCAAGGACCGAAGCGACGATGCGGTTCGCGATCAGGGCGGTCGCATCCTCGACCGTGAGCGGCAGGGTCTCGACCACATCGGCGCCGATCAGATCGAGGTCCCGGCCGGCCCTGAGGCAGGCCTTCAGCAACTGGGCGGGAGTCAGGCCACCGGGCTCCGGGGTTCCGGTGCCGGGGGCGAAAGCCGGGTCGAGCACGTCGACGTCGACGGTCAGGAAGACCGGACCGGCTCCGAGCACCTCGATGGCCGAATCGACCACGGAATCGATGCCGTCGCGCTCGACATCGTGCATGAAGAAGGTGGTGATGCCCAGGTTCTCCTGCCAGGCCAGGTCCTTGGCCTCCGGCCACCAGCCGCGCAGGCCCACCTGCACGTAGCGCTGCGGATCGACCACGCCATCTTCGACCAGCCTGCGCATCGGCGTTCCGTGCGAGCGCTTCTGGCCGTGGAGTTCGTCGGCGGTATCGGTGTGGGTATCGAAGTGCAGCAGGCCGACCGCTCCATGGCCCGAGGCGCAGGCCTTGACGTCCGCTTCGGCGATCGAATGGTCGCCGCCGAGGATGATCGGAACGGCCCCCGCCGCGACGACCTCGCCGACCGTCTGCCCGATCGCCGCCAGAGAAGCGCCGGGATCGGCCGGTACGACAGGCGCGTCGCCGTAGTCGATCACGTTCAGCTCTTCGGCCCAGTCGATCCGCTCTTCGAGGTGGAAGGAGGCGGTCGGGGATGCGACCCTGATGGCCCGCGGCCCGAAGCGCGCCCCTGGCCGGTCCGATACCAGCTCGTCGAACGGGGCCCCGACGATCGCTACGTCGACGCCCTCGAGGTCAGCCGGGTCCTCCGAATAGGGAAGGCCCGCGAAGGTCGGCAGTCCAGCCCAGGCGGCCTGCTCCATGCCCGGCCCGCCCAATCGCTTCCACCGCGCGCCCGGGTCGATCATGATCCGCCGGCCTGCTCGACCGCCAGCACCGTCTTGCCCCTGGCTTTGCCCTCTCCTATGTAGGCCACCGCTTCCGCCGCCTCTTCCAGGGGGAGCGTCCTGTCGATTGCCGGCTTCAGGTCTCCCGAGTCGATCATCTCCCGCAGCTCCTCGATATCGGGACCGTTCTCCGACGAGATGAAGGTCTTCAGTTTCTGGCCTACGAAAGGTGAGAGCAGCATCGCCCTGAGCTGGCGGTCGGTGCCGCCGATCACCTTGCCGGCATCCTCGCCTCCGACGATGACCAGCGTGCCACGGGGCTTCAGCAGGCGCCGCAGTGCCGAGAGCTTACGATTGCCGCCGATGTCCAGCACGGCATCGAAACGCTGACCGGCCTCAGCCGGGTCCTCGCGGGTGTAGTCGAGCACCCGGTCGGCCCCGAGTTCGCGGACCATCTCCACCTTGGCGGTACTGCAGACTCCGGTCACCTCGGCCCCGTGGGCTTTGGCGATCTGGGTCGCGAAGGATCCGACGCCGCCCGACGCACCGAGGATCAGCACACTGTCGCCAGGCCCCAGCTTCGCCTGGTCCCGTACCGCCTGCAGGGCGGTGAGGCCGGAGATCGGTACCGATGCCGCCTCAGCGGCCGTGACCGACCCGGGCCGGGCCACGACCTTGTCTTCGACCGCGCAGGCGTATTCGGCAAAGGAGCCTTTCGCGATGCCGAACACCCCGTCGCCGGGCCTCAGCGAAACCACCCCGCTGCCGACCCTCACGACCCGCCCGGCGAAGTCGAACCCGGGGATCCGGAGCTTCGGCCGCCGCAGCCCGAAGCCGGCGATGCGCACCAGGTATGGCAGGCCGGCCACCAGGTGCCAGACGCCCCGGTCCACGCCGGCGGCCTCGACCTTGACCAGCACTTCGCCGTCGGCGATCTCCGGCAGGGGTTCGTTGACTTCCACCCGCAGGACTTCCCGGGCCGGGCCGAACTCGTCCTGTACGACGGCCTTCATCGTCGGTGGCAGTTCTGCTGATTCGGTCGCACCCTCCGTTCCCGGGTCTTCAGGCTCCTGTTCCTCGGCATGCATTCGGGGCCTCCGGCGGGCGCTCAGATCTGGCTCTTGATGATTCGGTCGAACATGCGGTCGCTGACCAGCTTGCGCAGGGTCAGGAGCTGTCGCGCATACTTTCCGGCGACGTAGCGGGTCCTGAGCTTCTTCGTCTTGACCGACTCGACGATCACGTCCGCGATCACGGATACCGGCGAGCCTCCTCCTTCTCCGGCAGCCTTGGCCATGCGCTTTGCCTGGTCGGCATACGGCCCGGTCCCGGAGCGTTCCATCATCTGATCGACCATGATGCCGCCCCATTCGGTGTCGATCGCCCCGGGCTCGATGATCACGACGTCGATTCCGAAAGGCGCGACCTCGATCCTGAGGCAGTCCGACCACCCCTCCAGGGCGTGCTTGGTGGCGTGGTACCAGGAGCCCAGCGGCGTATAGATCCTGCCGCCCATCGAAGAGATGTTGATTATCCGGCCGGCCTTCCGCTCGCGCATGCCGGGCAGCAGCAGCTGGGTCAGCCTCGCGAGGCCGAAGAGGTTGACCTCGAACTGGTAGCGGGCGTCCTCCAGCGTGGTCTCCTCCATCGATCCGTAGGAACCGAAGCCGGCGTTGTTGACCAGCACGTCGACCCCGCCGCTTCGGGCGTTGATCGCTTCGACAGCGGCGACGATTTCCTCGTCCTTGCTGATGTCCATCGCGATGGCGGTCGCCCCGAGCTGCTCGAGGTCGGCCATCCGGTCGACCCTGCGGGCCGCCACGAAGACTTCGTAACCGTCGGCAAGGAGCTTTCTGGCAGCCTCCTTGCCCATTCCAGACGACGCTCCGGTTATCAGGACTGTCTTGCTCATCTGCCTGCTTCCTTCCGGCCGCTTGGCCCATTGCTCTCAGTACGCCCGGTCGGTCGAAGTCTGACGATATGTCCACCCGATCAGACCAGCTGTGAAAGCGACGGTATAGCGTCGGCGCAAGACTTTCAGTCACCGAGTGTTCACCCGGCCGGCCGCTGCTGTGGCCAATACAGTTGAAGCGTCGACCGTCCGGAACTTCGAAGTGAGCGACCAAATTACCGCGAGCGAGCAGCCAACGAGTGCCAGCTATGGACGTTTGCAGGGCTTCAAGTCGAGGATGAAAAGGCCGGTTTCCATGCTGGGTCCGATCGTCATACTGGCGCTTGTCCTGATTGGCGGCGGAAGCGCAGGTCTGGCGATCGCGGGAGCAGCCCTGACGTTGATGGCTGTCGGCGTGATCGCCTTCAGAAAGGCCTCAACCGAGGCAGAGCAGCAATTCTTTGCGTCCTACGCGGCGGACCGGGGCCTTGACGAGCGAGATCCTGACCTGCCCCAGGTAACCCCCCTTCTGCGAATGGGCAACTGTAGATCAGGCGGCTGGACGGTGGCCGGTGAGATACCTGGCTCCGTAAACGCCCTGCTCTCCCACTACACCTATGCGATCGACTCCGAGCAGGGTGACGAACGCTCCTCAGAACAGATGGAATTTACGGTGGTCATCGTCTCGATGCCGGACATAACCTCGCATGTGCTGAAGCTCTTCGGCGAGCCGGCTTCGGTCTCGAACCTCGCAACCGGGAGCATCGGATATGGCGCGATGAAGCCCCTCCCCCTCGAGAGCATCGACCTCAACCGGAGGTTCTCGATCAGGTTCGGTGTCAGTGACGACGAACTCTGGCTGCGCCGGTTGTTCATCCCAAGCTTCATCGTCTGGATGTCCGAGCACCCGCCCGACGGATTCTGCTTTCAACTTTGGGATGGTTATCTTTGCGGGTTCGTGCACGGTCACCTCGACAATGCCGAGGATCTCGACTCACTCTGTGAAACTACGGCACGCATCAGCAACCGCCTTCTGGGAGAGATCTCCGAATAGCTGCAAACCCATCTTTCTCCGGCTGGCCGACCGTCATGCCCCAAATAGTGAGTTCCTGGTCCGGTCCGCGGTGCACTAGATCGTGATCACCGCTATGAACACCGTCGCCCCGAGCGTGACCGCAGCGACAGAAAAGAACTGCTTCATCCTCTTCTTTTCGTAGTGCTCAGCCCAGCCCGGCTCGTGGTGGCTGATCAGGAAGGGTCTGGATGGCCCCGGCCCCAGGCTGTGCTTCCACTCGATCACAGGACCCGAATCTCCGACCGTGACCGGCCCGAGCACGGTCACCTGAGCTCCCACCGGGATAACCGACTCCTCGAAGTGACGGATGCCGGCTGAATCGTTGGAAAATGGAAATGGCAGGCCGCCCAGGCCGGGTACGTCGTAGTCGGGACTGTTCCGATCGACGGTCGTCTTGAGCGGCGGGGGCGAATCGATATCGGCTCGGTCCGGGACGACGGTTACGCTTCCCGTGGCATCGTGAAGCTCGAAGGCGGTTCGATTTTCACCACTGTCCAGCTTCATCGTTCCATCGGTCTCGGATCGGATCCAGTCCTCTGAAACGGAATACTCGTAGTAGACACATGGCGAGTCGGTGAACGGTGACGCAAGCGGGTCGGCGGAGTCCGCCGTTCCCGAGATCATTGCCGTGCCGGGGGTCAGGTCCCGTATCGCCAATGCTCCGCCCGCGAATTCCTCGAGGCGCCGTCTAGCTCTGAACGCCCGAATCAGATTAAAGAGGGCAAAGGCGAGCAAGAGCGGAACGAACAGGCGGAGCCAACCCCATCCCCATTCGATGTCGATGCGTTGGATATTGATTCCCGGGTCTTGACGCTCGCTGCGAAGCTCGCGAGCTCCGGCAAACACGGCGGCGGAGGCGCCACGCATTCCAAACGCACGGGTAGCGCTCAGCGAAGCCTGTCGCCGCTGAAACAGCAGCATGTTTGCCGCGCGCTTTCCTTGTCGCTTCCTCAGCTTCGAGCGGTTACGGACACCAAAAATCGCGACTTTTTGGTTCCGCACCAGGAGCAGCAACAGGTCACCAGGGGCACCCCCCGGTGCCAGGGTCGAGAGACGACCCGTAATCGCCTCTGCGTAGGTGCGATCCCCCAGGCCGGGAATTATCGAGACCCTGAACCCCGTCCTACTGGCGACCTTCTTGACCTTTGGTGTTGCTTTTCCAAGGATCCCATTCGGATCGTCTACGACGTTGCCCTTGATAGCGCCGCTGGCCGGACCGGCCAGCGCGCACGAGCAGATCGCGACCACAGCTGATGCCACCAGAACTGAAGCAAAGCCGCCCTTTGCGGCTACCGAGTCCGGCGCGCAAGCGCTCGGATGATCGAAAGGTCCGAGCGACTTCACTGCGAGGTCCCCGGGCCTCCACCGCGAAAGATCCGATCGATGTCACCCTCCAGATCCTTCGGCCCGAGTTCCTCAGCCACGCCGTAGGCCTGGGCATAAGACGACTCGATTTGATGGACCGAAGGCTCAAGATCGAGCGCTTGCTCGTAGGCCCGGAGCGAGGCCTGCCATTCGCCCAGATAAAGGTACGCCTCGCCTTCGGTAGCGGAGCGCCAGTAGCCGGGGGGGCACTGCCCGCAGTGCTCAAGCGCAGTCCTGGCCGCGGCGGCGGCGGCCTCCGGGTCATCGCGATACGTGAGCTCAAGAAATGCGACATTGATCGCGTGGTACAGGGCCTGCTCGTGGTCTTGCTCGGATTCGGACTGGGCCAGCCCTTGGCCGTAGAGGTCAAGAGCAGATTCCGCCTCCGCTCGAAGTCCCTTGGCCATCCAGGTCCTCTTGAGTTGGCCGGCCAGCGTGCCCATCGCATCGGTGCCGTGCTTGCCGGCATGGGCCTTCAGGAGTGCAAGTGCCTCCGGCCGCCGGTCCGTACCCTCAAGAGCGAGGGCCAGATCAACGAGATGATGCTCGTCCAGATCGGCCGCCTGCGGAAGCAGCTCCCGCACCGCCCGGTCGAACTCATGCTGCTCAACTGCCACACGAGCCGAATTCCACGGCCCGCCGGGCGCGGCGTCGCCGACCAGGCACTCGACCAGAACCTGCTCACTCATCGATCCGGAAGCTTCGATGCGGGCGATCCCTACGTGACTGCCGGGAACCACGACCCTCGCTTCGCTGGGGAATGGATCGAGAGAGGAGCTGGCGGGCACGAATGCATCTCTGTCGCCTGCGACAACCAGCAACTCGAATGGGCGCGTCTTCTCGAACTTGCGCTGCCACGAACTGCGGAGACCGAGAATGTAGCTGCCGTTCTCGACCATGTCTCCAACCTGCTGCTTCAGGAAGCCTCCCCAGCGAGCGGATGGGACGCCAGCGCTGGGAGTACCCATGCATATGACGTGACTGGCCCGATCCGCCAGTTCGTCATCGTCAACCAGCGCTTGCTGGACCACCAGCCCACCCATGCTGTGAGCCACAAGTGCGATGGCGCCGTAGCCCTCGAGCGGCTTCAGCTTCGCCCTGTTCGACAGATAGGTACCGAGCATTTCAATGGTCGGGTCGGCTGCCCAGACCCCTCTGAGGTCTGGCATTAGTCCGGTTTTGTAGCTGAGCCCGAATATGTCCCACCCGTCCAGCTCGGGTCGTCGGCCAAGTAGGTCCGCCAGATTCCCGAATGCATCCTGGTCCGAACCGAAACCATGGACCAGGATCAATGCCGCCTTCGCACCCCGCTCGCGATAAGGAATGAGAGCCAGAGCCGGGGGCAGGGGTTTCCATTCGGACCTCCCAGCCAGCCGCCGAAGTCGTCCTCCGACTGCTGTCTGGTTCAGATAACTACGCAGCGAAATAGCGAGTCACCCCTGAGCAGATGTCCGAATCGAGTAAATACGTTCGCGGCCCGGCAGCCCGATTAGCGAAACTCACCAAGTGACTTACATTCACCCTTATCCCCCAAGTGGCATTCAGACCGACTGGAATTTCGAAACCCAGGCTTGCCAGCGTTACACAACCCGGCGTTCGAGTCAAACCCAACCATGTCGTTGCCATGACAGCACATCCGACTGGAAACCTGCCTTTCACAAACGCCTCTCCGAAGCAACTTGGCACTTTCTTCCTGGAAGGTGTGGAAAGGCAACGCTATGGTGGATGCAATGCGAAACGCCAAGCCGGTCAAACTAAGGAGTGGCCCGCCTGCCTTCGGCGGCATCTATGGAATGGGAACCATCTCGCTGCTCCTGCTTGTCGCAATGCTCGTCTTCATACCCTGAGACCTCGGGGTCTGACCGCAGAATCCCGGCTACCATGCTGCGCATGATTTCGAAAGTTGTGCCGGATCCTTGACCTTGAATCTGATCGAGCATCAGCTGGACCGGTTCGCCGAGGTGGTCGAAGCTGACAACTCTGTCGTCGGCTTCAGAGAAGTCTGCGACCAGGTGGTGGGTTCGCTTGGTCTGAGGAAGCCCCGACCTGCGTTGCTGATAGGTCCCCGAGGCAGTGGGCGCTCGACCGCCCTCGGAGCTTTGCAGGCTCACCTTGATTCAGCCGCGGCAAAGGCAGTCGGGCGCCAGAGCATCGTAAGGATCGACTGCGGGCGACTTGCGGGCCTGACTCCGGTTGAACTGCAGAAGCTGCGCGAGGTGGCTGGTGAGACGTCGGTGATCGCATTCGACGACATCGACCTGATCATGGGAGTCTCCGGATCGACCGTCAACAACGACCTTCTGGCTGCAGCGCGAGCGATGATTCATGACCCTGCCCTGCGGCTGGTCGCGTCGATCGACCGCTCGACCGTATCCGCCCTGGAGGTACGCGAAGCTGAGCTGACCGAACTCTTCGAGCGAATAGAGCTTCCAAAGATCGAGGGTCGAGAGCTTCGCGCCATCGCCAGCGATCAGGCAGTGCAGCTCGAACTCCACCACGAAGTCGCCCTGCCTGCGCCGATCGTCGAGACAGCGGCCGGACCGGCACCGCCCTCGAGCAAACTTGTACACCCGGGGCTGCTCGTTGCCCGTCTCGACGCGGCCTGCCTCCACGCCCGGATGCGTCGATCGGCCGTGGTGGAGACCGCCGACCTCGACCTCAACCACTCCAGCCCCCAGCCTGCGGTGGTTGATCGTGATCAGCTCGCGGAGGCACTTCGCGAGCGTGTCTCAGGCCAGGAGCAGGCCGTGAAGGTGGTCTCGGAAAGACTGGCCCTGACCAGCAGAAAGCTTGACTTGAGCGCCCACCGACCTGACGGTGTCTTTCTCTTCGTAGGCCCGACCGGCGTCGGCAAGACCGAGCTGGCGCTGGCGCTGGCTGAAGCGCGCTTCGGTGACGAAGACAGGGTGATCCGTCTCGACATGAGCGAATACGGTGAAGAACACAATGTTTCGAGGATGATCGGCCCACCTCCCGGCTACGTCGGCTCCGACAGCCCGAGCGGCTGGCTGACTACAAAGGTCCGCGAAAGGCCGGGTTCGGTGATCGTGCTTGACGAAATCGAAAAGGCACACCGCGATGTCTGGATGATGCTGCTTCAGATATTCGATGCCGGCCGCCTGACCGACGGGCGAGGCGAAGTTGCCTCATTCTCTGACGCAGTAATAATCATGACCTCGAACCTCGGGACGGGGAGCAGCGCCTCCCGGCCAGTGGGATTCATGGCGGGCGAAGATGCTGCCGACGACGCCTCACGCGAAAAGATCATGGATGTCGTGAAGAAGACGATGCCTCCCGAACTCGTCAACCGGATCGACGAGGTTGTGGTCTTCCGGGCCCTGCCCCGGGATGTGATCGAGCAGATCGCCGGTTCGCTGATCGCGAAGACCATCGAGACGCTCGGGGACCGCGGCTGGGTACTCGAAGTGCCCGAAAATGTCGTCGCCCAGGTAGCCAAAGACGGATACGACCCGGCCTATGGCGCCCGCCATGTCAAGCGGGCCATTGAAGGCAGGCTTCTGGCCTCCCTCGCAACGCTGACCCCGGGCGGCTACCGGGCCCGGTTGGAGGATGACGAGATCACCTGGCAGGCCACCGGAGCCAATTCGCCCAGCTCCGGCACCAGTGAGCAAGATCGACCATCTTCCGGAAAACCGGTGGAGCTTCAGGCTTCGCTTCGTTACGGAACCAGCAGCGTCGAAGCCAAGGCGCTGGTGATCACGGCCATTGACTACGAAAACGAGACCGCAGCCGAGTTGCTGGTCGATGCGGTAACGGAGAAGCTGGTAGTTCCGGAGGCGGCCGAACTGCTCCGAAACGCCAGCCGACGTCCGATCATGATTCGCGGACTTTCCGCCACCGCGGCTGAAGAGCTCAGCAGTCGTCTGAGAGATACCGGCGCAGACGTCGCTGTGACCGGTAATCCGTCAATCTGAAGCTCGCTTCACTTCGGCCAGCCAGGAAGCCGCGACAAGACGCCTGAAGGGGAGGAAGGACTTTGCCTTCGCCTCGCGGCCGACCGCTTCTTTCCAGAGCGATTCGAGCACTTCGACGACCTGCGCGCTCTCACCCGACCACTGGATCGGCTGCCACTCCCAGCGTCTCAGCTTGCCCAGCCATGCGCCCCATCCTTCGTCCACAGCTCCGTCGTATTGAAGGGCAACCCTGGCAAGAAGCTTCGAGCCGGCCTCGATGTCATTCCTGCCCGGATCGGCCCTGGTCAGTCTTGTCAGGGCCAGGGCCGCGCCCGTGATGAACCCTTCCTCAGCGCCTTCATGCCCGATCGAGCGGTACAGCGCCGACGCACCCGGTTCACCCGCAGTGCAGTCAGCGAATGTCGACCCGAGCAATTCAACGGCGCGATCGAGATTCTCCGGGGTGCCGCTGTTTCGAAGAACTCGCCCAAGTTCGTACCTGGCGAGCAGGTGCAGACCCGTCGACTCGTCATCTGGCTGACTGCGCAAGGCCTCGAGGCGCCGCTCGGCAATCGGGATTGCTTCAGCGGGGCGACCGATCTCGTCGAGAAGCTCGACCAGGTGGGTAGAGCTCGAAATGACAAGACTGGGCTCGTCCCACCATCGGCGGGCCCCTGCGACCCCGTCGGTAGCGATCTCATCGGCCCGCTGCCGCTGCCCGATCCTCAGGAGGGCGTGAGCGTTCATCATGCGCCAGCCGCTGAAAGTGTATGAGAGCTTGCCTTCCGGATCGAGCGAGGCGAGCCTCTCTTCGACTGCGAGGAAAAGGTCGAGATCGCTTTCGCTCGGGTAGCCGAGGCCGTTCCTTTCATCCGGCCAGTCGCCGGAACGCTCAGCCCAGACGTAGTGACCCGCGAGAAGCGAGCCGAGGGTACTCAGGTGATCCAGAATCCTGCCCTTCGAGCCCCGCCAGACACGCTCGGCCTGCGCGGTGCTGGGAGGGTCGACCTCATCCGAATACCAAGCGGCAAGTACGAAGACAGTGCCGAGTTCAACGCTGACCTGATTCGCTTCACCGAGGTCCCGTGAGGCGATCGCCCAGGCCTCCTTGGCAACCGGCGCGGCCTCGGTATCGCGGTCGAGCGCGGACAGGCACTTGGCGCGGACCAGGGTTGACTCCAGGCCGAGTTTCGCGAGTCCGCCGTCCGCCCCGCAAAGACTCTCAACTTCCTCCGCCACTCGAAGCGCCTCTTCGGCCCGGCCGATTCTGAAAACACAGGACGCGTAACGGAGACGACATTCGATTGCCATCTGGTTCTCGGCGCGCCAACGGGCAACGCAGGCGCGCCAGGCGGCGTCGCTGACCTGCGCCGCCGACTCCAGATTGCCGCTGCGCTCCAGCAGACTCGAATAGCTCGCCGCGAGGCGTGGGCGCTCATCGTCGGCGGAGGGCATCGAGGCGACCGCCGACCACGATTCTTCCAGCAGCTCCACCGCTCTGTCCAAGCGGTCGAGTTCGACCAGGTCCTCAGCCAACCGTCTTGCGGTACGGATTGTGAGCGCGTGGTCAAGGCCAAGGTTTTTCCGACGCAGCTCCAGCGCGTCCGAGCCGGCCCGGGCAGCGGCATCCCTGAGCCCTGCCTCGCGGGCTGAGGCGACCATCCCGTCGAGGGCGGCAAGCGTCGCCGGGTCCTCCGAGCCGAGCATTTCACCGTAGCCGTAGACCAGATCGTTCGCGACCTGAAGGGACTTGTCCGAGAGTCCCAGCCCTGCGAGCCGTGCCCGATTGACCTCGAGCAGGCGCAACGTGACCGGGTGCTGCCATCCGTACCTCAGGCGGGCACCTTCAACGGTCTCGTATGGATCGACTGTGTCGGTCCCCTGCCACGAACCCCAGAGCGAGCAGAGACCGGTAGCGAGTACCGCCAGATAGTGATCGTGGCGCTCCGCGGACAGCCGCTTGCGGGCCTGACCCGCTATTTCCGAGGCACGCGAAACTGAGGTCTCGTCGTCGCCCGTCCGCCAAACGGCCAGAGCCCAATCGAGATAGAGCCGGACGGCTCCGGTGCTGTGACCCAGACTCTCCCCGGCGGCAGCGAATTCGGTCTCGAGCGCCAACTCGGTCGCTGGATCATCAGGATCGCCGGCGCCGAAGCGAAAGGCTTCGATCCGAAGGCTGAGCACCGACGGATCATGCTCGCCCAGTATTCGCGCGCAATCACCAAGGCACTCCGAGGGATCCGGCCGCGAGCCGACACCCAGATCAACCAGGGCACCGGCGGCGCGTAGTTCGGTGGCGCGGGCACGCAGTACCAGGGGCTGCTCCTCACCGAGTTCTCGCTCGCCACGCTCTGCGACTGCAGCGCTCAGGTCGGCAGCCCGCTGCCAGCGGTGAAACTCGATCAACCAGCGGGCATGGGATTCGCCGGCGCGAACCGTGTGCAACTCCGAGCCCTCCAGCTCCGCAGTCCGCAGCGCCTCCTCCCCGAGGCGCAGGCACTCTTCGTGCTCGCCTGCCTCACCGGCCAGGTCGGCTGCGGTCAGAGGGTCCGGATCCTCCTCCCCGGGAACCACTGAGCCGCTACTCCACCGGGCGCGGCGCTGCCGACCCGAGGCCTTCTTCGGGCTTGGGCTCAATGACCAGTTCGTATCCGATCGAGGCGAGCATCCCGGCCAGACCTCGAACGCTGTCGAAGTCCTTCTCCTGGTTTTGACGATCGAGCTCGTCCCAGGGAATCATCGTCGGATGCTCCTTCTTTTCTTCATCCCGCACCGGTCCATACTTCCACCCGCGCCTTTCGCGGTCGGCCACCCAGCCGTCGTGCTCAGCGATCGCCATTCGTTCAATTTGGGACTCATCCAGCAACAAGTCCCCGGTCTCCCTCCTGCTCAACGGTGCCAACTCGGCGCCCACGTCGTTCAGGACACTCGCTGCCCTTCTGGCGAAGTCCCGGTTCGCAGCCTTCTTCTCCTCGGGAAGTTCCCCCCATTGAAGGAGGGACGAGTTCTCCTCAAGCGTGACGCCCTTTTCGAGTTCGTTTCGCCGGTAGAGCTCGTGCACGGGCCCGGGCGAGCTCGTCGAATGCCCAGTCGGTCAGCCATCTGCGGCCGTAGAGGCTCTCGGATATCGAAATGAGGCTGGTGTTGTCAAGGCCCACCCCCGCTGCCCTGAGGGCGGTCGCTGCATCGGCATCCGGAACGGCGACCAGGATCGGGGCCGCCTCCGAGATCCAGCGTCGCAGGGTGCTCGCCGTACCGATTCCTTCGGCCTCTCCCTCCTCGCAGACGAAAGCGAGCCGGGCGCCTCGCCAGCATTCCGGCCGACTGCTGCCGATCGTGATTCGAACCTTGCTCGACATCCAGGGTTCGAGCTCCTCAAGCGTCCGGAGGTTGTCTTCGGCATCTTCGCCGCAGAGGACGATCTCCGGGTTGGCTCCACCGACGAATCCGGACCGAAGGACGCCGACGGCCAGATGAAAGACCGTCGGACCCGTTCCCCAGATCACGATCCTCTCGGGGGGGCTCTCATCGTCCCTGGAACTGCGCAGATCTCGAGCCGCATGGATCAGCAGGCGCGCGCTGCGGTCGGGCACGCTGACGAAGCGAACCGGACTTCGCGGAGCCGATTCATCGAGCGGAACCCGGTGGAGCGTGATCCAGACGCGAGGATCTTCGAGCACCACATGAACCGGAGCCGAGATTCTGGCTGGGAGAGCCGCTCCAGCGCGGCGAGGATCTCCAGGTTGACCGTATCCCCACCAGCCAGCAGGGCAATCTCGCCCGCCCGTGCCGCACCGCAGCGGCGCAGGATCTCGGGGTCGGTTGCGTCACCTGCGATCGCGGCGATTCCGTCTTGCGCAGGCTCTCCACTGCGCCTCGTCGCGCTCCAGAGCGACCACATGGCCGATCATCCTTGCCTGCAGCCACCCCCGCAGGCTGGATTTCGGTAGGCCTCCCGTCTCGTCAGACTCAAGATCGCGGATGGAGCTGCGCATCGTCCTCGCCAGACGAGCGCCGCGCTCGCCGATCCCGATGATCAGAAGGTGCCCGCTGCCATAGTGCCTCAGGTACCAGCGCCAGGTCCTCTCGTGAGTCAAGGCGATCACCGTGGCAAGAACTGTGAAGAGCACAACTGCCGGCGCCAGGAACCTAGCCGCGTCGAGTTGCCAGGGGGTGCCCTCCTCGGGAAACGGCGCGTTGACGTAGAACAGCTGAATGGTGCCGTAGACGGTGTCGCTGAAGCTTGAGCCGCCACCGTCGACGCGGGCGGTGCCCCAGAATCCAAGGACGACCGCAGCGAGACCGAGGGCCACGGTGAAGGTAACCGGGGTCAGAGCACTGCGCAGTCCACCGGACTCCGGGGCAGCGCCGGACGGCGTCCCGGCTCGGAGTCTCCGCGTTCAGACATCCTCGGCGTCGCGGCCCCGGTCAGACGAAACCCGGATCTCGTAGCCCATCTTCGCCAGCAGCTTCGGCAGCGCCTCGATCCGATCGACATCCTTGCGCTTTTCGTCGTCGGGCAACTTCTTGAATTCGATCAGGCAGGGATTGGTCTTGCGCTCCTTATCCTTCGGCCCCGGGGCATAACGCCAACCATGGGCTTCTTTGTCGGCCCACCACCGATTGTGCTCGATGACCGCGAGCTTCTCGATCTCGTCACCGGCGATCAGTTCTGAGGTCATCACCGGCGGCCCGGTAAGCGGGACTAACTCACCGCCAATCTTGGCGAGGTGGCTTCCGATCCCATCGGCAAATGCCCGGTTGCTCTCCCAGAGCCACTCCTCACCTTCGTTCCAGGGAATCAGCGACGGGTTCGGCTCAACCTCTTCGCCGGCCGCGAGCTTGCGCTGCTGCTCGGCCAGCTCACTCGCGACGTAATCGGCGTGATTGGCCCGGGCCAGCAGCTCGCGCGCAGAAATCTCGAGTACGCCGATGCCGAGCACCCGTTGCTCGGCGTCGATCAGCTCGACAGCATCGATTGGAAAGCCGCTGCGCCTGAGGGCGGTACGGCCGGCCGCCTTCGGTACTTCGACGATGATCCTGGCGCCGGCGAGCAGTCCGGCGAGCGTTGATGCGGCATCCAGCGCATCCGGGTGTTCGACACCGACCACGAAGGCCAGACCCTGGTCGGACTCCTGCCCGCCGAGCTGCTGCGAGCTCAGCCAGGGTGCGATCCAGGGCTCGGAGGCCAGCAACTGCTCACGAAGCTGATCGACCGTGGGGCCCGCCAGAAAGAGCTCCGGCCGGCCTCCTCCGACGATCGCCGACCGCACCGCATGCGCACGGCGGTACGGACCGCCTTCGGACCCGAGCCCCAGACAACCATCCGCCGAAGTTCGGGTGGGTCCCCCACCTCCAGCTCCAGGGACACAGGCTCGACCATTGCCAAGCCGACTCGATCCGGCAGGAAGATGAATTCGACAGCGCCGCCGGCACCACTCCAGGTGAGTGAGGTCCCATGGAGTGTGCGCCAAAGATCCTCCTCCTCGAGCAGAACGTGCAGGGTCGGCTGGTGTTCGGCATCGCCGAGCTCGGAATTGATGTATTCGACGCATGTTTCGAGCGCCTGGAGATTCGCCGAGTCGGTGCCGAGCGCGAAGATCACATGCCTCGCTTTTGCGGCAGCCGCCTTTCTGTATGCCCCCTTTATGCGGGCGTCGGCTTCGATGAAAGCGATCGAGCCGCCGTCATCCTCGGCCCGCGCCCGGCCCTCCCGGTCGAGGTCCATGCCGACGACCCGCATCCCGTCGGCCTTCAGCGAACGGATGACGTAGCTGCCGCGCTCGCCGATTCCGACGACCACTGCGTGACGGCTGGCCAGATGGCTGATCAGAAAGACAGCGAAGCGATCCCGCGCCAGGGCGACGAGCGCGAGAAGAATGGCAAGACCGAGCGCCAGCGCACCCAGAAAGCGGGCAATTTCGAGCAGAAGAGGCGGCTCCTGCGGGCCGTTGTATTCGAGGGCGAGCAACTGGAGCGCCTGATAGGTCGCATCGACCGAGCCGAGATCCGACTCCGCCTGCCGAAAGCCGAAGTAGCCAAGAATGACCGCGGCCAAGCCAATCACCGCAACCGCCACCGTCAGTCTTTGCCCGGTGCCCAA
This sequence comes from uncultured Solirubrobacterales bacterium, assembly GCA_963717235.1. Classification (GTDB taxonomy): domain Bacteria; phylum Actinomycetota; class Thermoleophilia; order Solirubrobacterales; family 70-9; genus 67-14. Next base: position 215,972 of record CAVQVQ010000001.1, read on the forward strand.
CTCCCGTACTGCTCCCCTCATTCTCGCTCCAGGTTGTTTATTCCTGATGGAGTCAACGAACTCCACGACCAACGTTACACCCAACTTGACAACCAAACCACAACCGTTACGGTAGTCACCAGGTGTTAGTCGTCCAAAGAGCCTGACCCAAGACGGGAGTTCAAGGGAGACATGAAAGCCGCAAGCAGTGGACGCTTGGCCAAGCCTCCGGGAGCCAACTGATGACTGAGATCACCGACCGCTCGATCCGGGTCTTTATCTCCTCCACCTTCTCCGACATGGAAGCCGAGCGAGACATCCTGGTCGGCGAGGTCTTCCCCGAGATCCGGGAGCTCTGCGCCAGCCGGGCGGTTGCCTTTACCGAGATCGACCTGCGCTGGGGCCTGACTGACCAGGAGGTCGCAGAAGGCAAAGTGCTTCCGCGCTGCCTTCGGGAGATCCGCGACTGTCACCCCTACTTCATCGGACTTCTCGGAGAACGCTACGGTTGGGTACCCGAGAGCATCCCGCCCGAACTCCTTGACAGCCAGTCGTGGCTGATCCCTCACGCGGCAAAGAAGTCTGTAACCGAGCTCGAGATCCTGCACGGGGTCCTGAACGACCCCGAAATGCACGAACGGGCCTACTTTTACCTGAGAGACCCTGACTACATCGACTCCGGACGCTATCTCGAAGACGCCAGACCCGACCGCGGCGCCCGCGAGCTCTGGCAGGAGCCCGAGGGAGAGGCAAGGGAGAGTCTGAAAGCGCTCAAACAGACGATCCGAGAGACCGTCCCCCACACCACTGACTACAGCGGCCCCAGGGACCTGGCCGACAGGGTGAGGGCCGATCTGATCGATCTGGTCGAGCAGAGCTTCCCCGACGAGGGCGCAATTGACCCGCAGGCGGCCGAAGGCAGGCTGCATCGGTTCTTCGCGATCTCCAGAGCAAAGACCTACGTCCGCAGGTCCTCATACTTTGATCAGCTGAGCGACTTCGCCGATGAAGACGAAGGCGGGGTGATGGCCGTGGTTGGAGATTCCGGTTCGGGCAAGTCAGCGTTGCTATCGAGCTGGTCGATTGCCTACCGCTCCCGCCTGAGCGAGGGCATGGTCCTGGCTCATTTTATCGGCAGCTCGAGGAAGTCGACCGAGCTCGGAGCGATGCTCGCTCGGCTCAACTACGAACTGGGCCAGTATCTCGGGATCGAAGATGATGCGTCCAGCTCGCCTGCGCCTGAAGCTGAGACAGCCGGTGATCAGGCAGCGGGCGAGGGAGCCAAAGAGCCCGATGAAATCTTCAGGGAGCGCCTTATCGCCGCCGGGGCCAAAGGCAAGGTGGTGCTGGTACTCGATGCCCTCAACCAGCTCTCCGATGAAGACGACGCCCTGGGGCTCGGATGGCTTCCGACCGAAATTCCGGACGGAGTCAGGCTTGTCGTCTCGACCCTCAAGGGTGAGGTACAAGATGAGCTGAAGGCCCGCGGCTGGCTTGAGGGGTCCCTGAAGGTCAGGCCGCTGGAGCGAAAAGAGCGCGATGAGTTGATCGAGATATACCTCGGCAGGGGCCAGGCCAAGAGGCTCAGCGATACCCAGATCGAAGCAATCATCGACCCGCCACAGGCATCATCGCCGCTATACCTGCGAATACTCCTAGATGAGCTGCGGGTTTATGGTCGCCATGAATCGCTTGATGCCCGGATCCGAAGGCTGACCTCGGCGACAACCATTCCCGAGCTGCTCGAGATGGTGCTCGCCCGTTACGAGGCAGCCCACAAGGAGGCCTTCGGCGAGCTTCGCCCGGACCTGGTGGCTGATGCGATGAGCCTTATCTGGGCCTCCCACCAGGGCCTTCAGGAAGCAGAGCTGCTCGGTTTGCTCGCCGAGGAAGGAAAGAAGTTGCCCCCCGCCTTCTGGTCACATCTCCGGATCAACTCGTCCGAAATGATGATCGACCGCGACGGGCTGATCGACTTCGCCCACAGCTTCTTCCGGATGGCCATAGAGAGCCGGTACCTCGATGAGGCCGGCGCGAGGGTCAAGGCTCGTCGCAGACTTGCCGACTACTTCCGGGCAGAGCCGGGACAGGAGCCGGACCCAAGAGCCCTTGAGGAGCGGCCCAGGCTCCTGGTCGAGCTCGAGGACTGGCAGGAGCTCTCAGAGTTGTTGGTGGAACCGCGGTGGTTTAGGCCCCTCTGGGATCAGGATTCCTTCGAGGTCAGGCGTTGGTGGGCAAGGATCCATGCGGGCTCGGAATATCGAGCTGGTGAGGTGTTTGTGGCGGTTCCCGATTCGGCGCTTTCGGCTGCGGGGGCGGAGTTCCTGCTGGAGGCGGGGATCATGCTCGATCAGCTTGGAGCGACGCAACAGGCGCTTCGCTTCCTGGAACTCGCTGAAGCGGAGGCAACTTCGCAAGGTCAGGATCTTCTGCTGGCGAGGATCTTCGCAAACCAGGCTCACAGCTACGCGGATCGCGGCGAGCTTGACAGGGCGATGGAGCTCTACCTCGAAGACGAGCGCATAAGCCGGGACCTTGACGATCCTGCAGGAATCCAGAGGTCCCTGGGAAACCAGGCCAACCTGCACGATGGCCGCGGCGATCTTGACCAGGCGATGGATCTCTACCAGGAGCAGGAGCGGATCTGCCGGGAGATCGGCCATCGCAATGGACTTCAGATCTCCCTCGGAAACCAGGCCATGATCCACGAGGCGCGAGGCTCGCTTGACCGGGCGATGGATCTCTACCAGGAGCAGGAGCTAACCTGCCGGGAGCTGGGGGATCCAGACGGTCTGAGGAGATCCCTGCGAAACCAGGCTGATGTTCACTTCACCCGCGGCGATCTTGACCGGGCGATGGAACTCAACCGGGAGGGCGAGCGAATATGTCGGGAGCTGAACGATCCTGCCGGACTGGCCGGGTGCCTCGGAGGCCAAGCCAGCATTCGCTATGTCCGTGGCGAACTTGAACTTGCAATGGAGCTTCACCAGGAGAGGGAGCGGATCTGGCGCGAACTTGACAGCCCTTCGGGTTTGGCGAGTTCTCTCAGAGGCCAAGCCGATATTCACCACTACCGACGCGAGCTTGACCAGGCGATGAAGCTTTTCGAAGAGACCGAGCGGATCTGGCGGGGCCTGGACGACCCCGCCGGCCTGGCAGGATCCCTCGGAGGTCAGGCCAGCGTCCACGATGACCGAGGCGATCTTGACCGGGCGATGGAGCTGTACCGGGAGACGGAGCGGATCTGGCGCGGGCTCGGAAGTCGCGACGGCCTGCGGTTCTCCCTCGGAAACCAGGCAAGACTCCTCAAGAACCGTGGCGAACTCGACCGGGCGATGGAACTTCGCCAGGAGGAGGAGGAGATCTGCCGAGAACTCGGAAACCGCGACGGCCTGCGAAGTTCCCTCGGAAACCAGGCCCTGATCCAAGCAGAACGAGGCGAGCTTGACCAGGCGATGGAGCTTCACCGTGAGGAGGAGGAGATCTGCCGGGAACTCGGAAACCGCGACGGCCTGCAGATCAGCCTCGGAAACCAGGCCCTTATCCAAAAGGACCGCGGCGAACTCGACCGGGCCCTGGAGCTTCGCCAGGAGGAGGAGCAGATTTGCCGGGAACTTGGAAATCACCATGGACTTCGGATCTCACTTGTGAACCAGGCCAAGATCCAGAAGGACCGGGGCAAGCTTGACCGGGCCCTGGGGCTTTACCAGGCCGAGGAAGGGATCTGCCGGGAAACTGGGACCAGCGACAGCCTGCAGGCCTGCCTCGGAAACCAGGCCCAGATTCACTTTGACCGCGACGAGCACGACCGGGCTATGGAGCTTTACCGGGAGCAGGAGCGGATCTGCCGGGAGATTGACAATCTGACCGGCCTGCAGGAATCCCTCCTGGGTCAGGCATCGGCTCAAATCCAGCTCGAACAGGTCGAGCGGGGCATGGAGCTACTGCGAGAACTCGAGGGGATCAGCAGGGGGTGCGAGGACTACGGGTATCTGGCCAGGTCACTCACCGTGCAGGCGATCATCTACAACGCGATCGGCGAGCACGAAGCCTGTAATACGGCTCGTGAAGAGGCGCTGCCACTCGCCGTTGAGGCCAGCCTCACCCACCTGGTCGAGATGCTCGAAGTTTTAGCCTGAGCGAGCAACAACCGCCATCTGATTACAGTCCGCCGTGTTCGCTTTTCCGGCGGAGTATCAAGACTCCAAAGGTGACTCTGAGCAATTCCCCCGACACCGGAGCTAGGACGTGTTCGGAGCCATGTTGCGATACGGCAAGCTGATGCGTATTCGACGAAAGACCCGCAGGCCACCGCCGGGGCGGTAGTTATGGTCACCGGATGAAGAGACCTGAAGATCCGCTGGCGCGTGCGGGGAGGTTCGGCTTCAGGATCCTTCTCGGCGGGCCGCAACGATCCGGGGTGCACCCGCGGACTGTCGACCGCATCCGCGCCTTCCTGGCGAAGGTCTCACTTCCGATTCTCGTTCTCGAGTTCTTTGTCGCAGTCGCGGTTATCGCTGCGATCTTCGCCGTCGGCTTTGAGATCACCGACAGCGGTTCCGGGACCCCTGGGTTCTTTACCTGGTGGAAGGAGCTCTTCCTGACACTGCTTGCCTTTCCCGGAGGCGCATCGCTGACCCTGGAGGTGGGCGCGGATCGCGGAGGGCTCCAGGTAGCTGCCGCGATCGGCGGACTTGTTCTCCCGGCTCTCTTCGTGGGTGCGATCGTCCTCAAGCTCTTCCTTTCGCCGGACCTGTTCACGGTCCGAAACCGGATCTCGGTGCTGCCGAATGCTGCCGATGACCCCCGACTTGAGCCTGGCGGCCATCACCTCGCGGTGCGGGCCTACAGCTCGACTCCTTTCCGCCTGCTGAACGTTTCTTTCTCGGCGATCGTACGCTTCGAGATGCGGTCATACGATACGACGATGCTGGTTCACAGGCCTTTGAAAGTTGCCAATCCGCACTACGCCATCGCCCATCCGCATGTTCCCTACACACTCGCGATCCCGGTCGATGAATCTGATTGGGACGGCGAGCCCGGTACGGCACTCAAGAGCGTCCAGAGCTACCCGGCCGACGCGGAAGCGGTCATCATCATTCTGATATCGGGCACGATCCCGGAGTTGAGTGGAGAGTTCACGGAGGCGCATGACTTCCCCCTGGCAACTGAACTCAGCTACGAACCCTACGCTGGACTCGAGGTGGACTACGACGTTCCGGTGGCGCGATGGAAGGGCTGGGCGGAATTCGATGAGCGATAGACCGATTCTCGGATATGTCTTCGGCTACGGGACGCTCGCCGACCCTAACGACTGGCTGCTCGCCCGCTTCCCTGGCGAGTTCGATCCGCCCGTTTACCTCTTCGTAGAGGGCTTCCGGCGCCATTGGGACCTCGCGGCCGCGAATATCGATCCCGATCACGATCACAAGTACCACGCCGATGCCGGCTCTGACGAAAGGCCGGATATCTATGTGGCAGCCCTCGGACTGGAGCCGGCCGAAGGCATCCGGTGCAACGGCGTTGCGATTCCGGTTGACGAGACGCGGCTCGGCTGGTTCGACCAACGCGAGGGCAGGTTGTACGACAGGATCGTAATCAAGCCCGAGCGGATCAGCGAACAACTCGACGGCCCCCTCTGGACCTACTACCCGAAAGATTCGGCTGCCGAGGACTTCGCCGAAGGGATGAAGCTCGGGACAGCTTTTGTCCCTGCCTATTACCTGGAGAGGATGAATACTGCCTTCGGCAACCGTGATGAAAAGGCGCTTGCCGACTATCACGCCTCCACGAGGGAACCCCGCTGTCCTGTTCGCGACCTGGAGCTGGTGCGCGCTCCCGGCGACGCCGGTATCTGAAGGCGTTCACGCCGGTCGACTTGGGCTGACTGGATCGAAGCCCTTACCGGCGACGTCAGCACCGTCTTCAGGCTCGACGAAACCGCTCGTCGGCCACGGCTCTCTTGTAGGAGCTCCAGGTGAACCAGGCGATGAACACCGTAACGATCGCGATCGCCCAGATTCCACCAAGCGCCGATATCGAATCCCCGTTTCGCGTTGCCTTGATGTCCGAAGCGTTCGCAACGTATACCGCAACGGGAATCAAAGCGATGCCCGAGGAGGTCACCCAGATGTGCAGAGCACATATGGCAGCCAGGGCAGCCTTCGGAATGTTGTGGTCGGCAACACCTTTCGCGATCCTGCGGCGCGCCCACGAGGTCCCCAGAATGACAAGCGCGACCAGCCCAAGGACAGTAAGGCCAACTGCGAAGGGGTTCCCTGAGGCTCGAGGACCCTCAGCCACCCAGCCTCCGAAGGGAGCGGCTTCGAGTACCGAACGTACGGCGTCAGCTGATCCCACCCACCAGCTGGCAAGGATCACAATGGAAACAAGGGCCCACAAGTACTTGAAGAAGACCTGGAAAAGAACCCAGTCGGTAGCCATGTCCCAATCAGAGGTGTTTACCGAGCGCCAGCCACCCGTCCCCGCACTCGCCGCGCCCGCGCGTTCGCGCTGGTGGTCCCTGAAGTCGGCATCGCGCATGTGCTGGCGGTAGGCCGCCTCGTCACCCCTTCGCGAGGCGTCGTTGGCTTTCTGTACGTCAGGGTCCATTCAGAGTCCTTTGAGGCGAGGTGGTCAGGTTCCGAGGTATTCGGCCAGTTCGTCGTCGCTGAGTCTTCCCGCGAGCTCATCGGCCAGCGGGAGCAGTTCGTCGTCGCCGAGGCACGGTGCGCCGCAGGGAGCTACAAGCGCCTCTTCGCCGGCGGTTCCTATGAGTCTCCCGTCCGGGCTGAATACCGCACTCTGCAGACCGCCTTCTCCTCGAGGAAGCTTCTGAAGCAGAGTTCCCCCCGATGCACTCCACAAGCGTGCCGTACCGTCCCGACCCGCTGTGAGAATCAGACCCCCGTCGGGGCTGAAGTTCACGTCGAGCACAGGCCCGCGGTGACCCCTCAGCACGAGTGCTTGCTCACCGGTTTCGACATTGACTATCTTGGCGGTGCCGTCGTCGCCCCCGATCGCCAGCCGGCGACCGTCAGGGCTGTACGCAACGGCATTCGCAGTCCCCGTATCGAATGCCTTGATTGTCTTTGCCTCGCTCGCCCCATCGACCGAGAAGATCCTGACCTCGCCTGTACCTTCGGCAAGCCTGCCGACCGCTACTGCAGCCATTTGCTCATCCGGGCTCAGCACGGCATCCGTAGCCACCGTGAAATCCCCCGGTATGGCAAACCGCCGCAGTCGCTTGCCACTCTCCCCGTCCGAGAGAAGGAGCTTGGGACCAGCGCCCTCGGTGTTGATCGAGAGCGAAAGCACCTGTTTGCCATCGTCGGTCGAATCAACTGCGACCACCGGGTCGTAGCCGCTGAAAGTTCGGTTGCGCAACGATCCTGATGTCGCGTCAAAGACGTCCAGCAACCCTGCGTTGCCGCCAACTACCGCCGTTGTGCCGTCTTCGCTGAGGGAGATCGAACTCGCTGGGGGAAAGCCGTCAATTCCGGACCCGTAACCCCGTGCCTTGGAACTCCAGGCTTCTTGCACTGTTTCGACTCCTTCACCTGAGTCGCCGCCTTCATTCTCGAGAGCGAAGAGCTTGACCGTTGCGTCTTGGCTAGCCACAGCGACACGCACCGGCTCTGAGCTGATCGACAGACCGGCGGCCCTTTCGCCATCGAGTTCAAGGGGGATCGGGACGGATAGCCCCAGGCTCCAGATTCGCGCTGTCCCGTCCTCGCCCGCGGTTACTAGCTGCCGACCGTCTGGAGCGTACTGAGCAGTCAGCACCGGACCTACGTGCCCAGTGAGCACCTGGCCACCACTCCCGTCGTTCACGTTCCATATGCGAGCGGTTCCGTCAGCGCTCGCAGAGACGACACTGCTTCCGTCGGGACTGAAGTCGACATCAACAACGCCTTGCGTATGGCCATCTAGTTGCGTCTCGAGCTTTCCCGAGGTCAGATCGAAGAGCTTGACGCTACCGTCTGCGCCGCCTGCGGCGATCGTGTCGCCGCCAGGGTTTACATCTACGGCACGAACTTCTCCCTGCCCTGCATCCTCCGACAGGAGCTCTTTCTGGCCGACTGCGTCCCACACTCGAATCGTGTCGTCAGCTCCGGCCGTCACGATGAATTCTTCGTTCCCGCTGAACGTGGCATCGAAGACCGCACCTTCATGGCCCAGAAACTCGCGCGCCACCGCGCTTTCGAGCCAACCTTTTCGGGCGGCGCTCTTGAGATCCGCAGCACTCCAACTCCGCACGGTGCCGTTTATCCCAGAAGCAAGGATCGTCCGCCCGTCCGGGCTGACTTCGACCGACAGGGCAGTCGCAGAGGCCGTTTCCGGAGTGGTCGGATCTTCTACCGGCTGCTCCTTCAGGCCGTCGAAAGGGCCGACGCCGGCAGATTCAGTGGTCGGCAACTCTTCGGCCGGGAGGGTGTAGCCAATAGTTCCATCGTCCGGGACGATGGTGCGCACGTAGCCGTCGCCGTCAGCGCTGACGATGATGCCCTGGGAATCTAATACGGCTCGGGTGGCAGTGACACCCTGGGTGTCGATGTCCTGAACCATCTTTCCGGAGCCCGCGTCCCAGATGCGGATGGATCGGCCCCCCGGGTTCGTAGTGACGATCTCCTCACCATCGGGGCTGAAACTGGCGCTCCGCACCGTGCCGTCCCCACTTGAAAGGACTGTCGAGCCAAACACGTTCCTCGCCAGCGCTGCCCGCAGCGCGTCGCCAGTCGCAATCGTTGATGAAGTTCTTACGGCTGCCGCCGCGAGCCGGGTGCTGAGCAGAGAATCAGCCTCGGAGGCAGATTCGGCCCCAGCCACGAGCAAGCGCGCCTGGGCGGTTTCCTTCTGTTGGTTGGCTTCGTTGCGAGCAATCACGGCCAGGAAGGTCGCCGCCAGCGAGACAACCAACCCCACGCTCACCGCGAACACCACTCGCCGTTGCCGGCGGGCGGCCGCACGTCTGCTGGTTAGGACGAATTCGCGGTGCAAGGCGGTCGGGGCCGGTTCACGGCCGGTTTCCTCCCCGGTCAGCCAGTCTTCCGCCCTCTTGAGATCATCACCCCTCAGCAGAAGGCTCGTTGAGCGGTCCTTCTGCTCCCAGTCAGTCGCCCGGCGAAGCCAATGAGTGTGGGCACTGACCCATTCGAGGTCGGTCTCAATGGTTTCAATCAGCTCCGCCAACCGAACATCGAAGTTCGAACCGTCCTCCGCGAAGCGGATCCAGTTCAGCTTCGCCGCTGCCTCGGGAACCCGCTCGTCGCTGACTGGCCGGCACACCACCGGGATGATTCGTTTGTTGTTGTTAGTTTGCATGCTGGAGTTCTTTTCCACAAACCGGCGACTCCACAGCGTCCGGACTCAGAATGTGGATATACGACTCTGCGTCTTCGATCGCTTTCTCAATCTCCAGCATCCACTCCGCGCTCGGTGGAATCCCATCCCAGTCGACCCAGATCGACTTTCCGGCTTCACTCAGAGCATCAAAAAGAAGCCGCACGAACGCTTCATCGCGTCTCGAGTATGAGATGAAGACATCAGTCACTGCTCAAGCCCCAGACCGTTCGGTCGGCTGTCTGCTGAGCCAAAGAAATGGGCCGCCAGGTGTTACTCACAGCCGGACTCATCTCTCATGCCCGCAGTGAGCCACTCAGCAACGGCGCTTCACTAATGGCGCGCGATTCTCCGGGTACGCGCCAACATCTGGCAAGCACCGCGTCATTCCCATCCTCATCGATCGAAACACATACTCCGGGCGTCAATGGCTCTCCTTACGTGTTACGTAAGAGACTAGACGAAATCGGCCCGCGCCTCGGCCGAACCTGGTTCGTTTTTCCGATCCGCGGTCACGGCAACGACTAAGCTAAAGCTGTACTTCGGGTTGTCAGATACCCAACTTGCTGATCTCCTGCGGGCTGGAATCAGGCCAGCCCAACACGACAGCGTTGAGTGACTCGGCTGCCTAGTTCCGCAGGGACTGGAGCATGTCCTGAAGTGCCGCGAGTGTCTCCCGTCGGGCCTGATCGGGGTCGTCGGCGACGGCGACGTACATCGCGCCCTCGTTGAGCGCGCCGAGCAGAAGGTGGGCCACCGGAGCGACCGGCTGTTTGCGGATCGAGCCTTCCTCGATCGCCGCCGTGATGCCGGCGACGATCAGCCCGAGTCCGTAGCGCTCGCTTATCTGCCTCCACTCCTCCCAGCCGAGCACGCCGGGAGCGTCGAGGGCGGCGATCTGGCGGAAGTCCGGCTCGAGCACGGCGTCGATCAGGACCTCGGCTCCCTCTGCAAGGGCGCCGAGGGGGTCGGAAGGGCCGGCTTCGTTGATCCTGGCTGCGATGCGCTCGATCAGTTCCTGTTCTACCCCCTCGAATACCGCGGCGAACAGCTCGCGCTTGTCGGCGAACTGGTGGTAGAGCGCACCGCGGGTTACACCGGCGGCCTCGGCCAGCTCGCCGGTTCCAACCCCCGAGTAGCCGCGCTGACCGAAAAGCGGCGTCGCCGCAGCGATCAGAGCCGCCCTGGTGGCGGCGCTGCGTTCGGCCTGTTTTCTGGGTTCATCCATTTACATACATACTGTCTGTATTATATTTACGGTAAGTGTAAACAAGCTTCAGGAGCCTTTCATGAAAGACCTCACGACAGACACGATCGACCTCCCGGGGGGAGCTGTCGAGTACCGGGATTCCGGCGGCGACGGTCCGCTGGTCGTATTCGTCCACGGTTTCTTCGTGGACGGCAGGCTCTGGGACCAGGTCTGGCCCGCCATCGCCGCGGCCGGATACCGCTGCGTGATGCCGAACCTTCCTCTCGGTGCCCATCGCCTGCCGCTCGACGAGGACGCCGACCGCGGCCCGGTCGGACAGGCCCGCCGGGTCGCCGACCTGGTGCGGGCGCTCGGAGCCGAGAGAGCCGTGATCGTCGGCAATGACTCTGGAGGTGCCGTCTCCCAGATCCTGACCGCCGAGCAGCCCGAGCTGGTCGACCGCCTGGTCCTCACCTCGGCCGATGCCTTCAACCACTTCCCTCCCACGGCCCTCAAGGTCCTGCCGCTGCTTGCCAGATCCACCACGGTGCTGCGGCCCCTGCTCTGGACGCTGACCCGGAAACCGATGATGAGCAAACGCATCCCTTACTCCTTCGGTCAGGTGACGAACAGGCCGATCCCGGACGAGCTTGCCGAAGCATGGTTCAGGCCTGCATTCGATGACCCCGCAGTGATGCGTGACGTCGCCGGCTTCGCTGCCGGAATGAAGCCGGCCCTGACCGTCGATGCGGCCGAGAAACTGAAGGGATTCCCGCGTGCGGTCCTGATCGCCTGGTCGGCCGACGACAAGTTCTTCCCGGTGTCCGACGGAGAGAAGCTGGCATCGATCATCCCGGAGAGCCGCTTCGTGCTGATCGAAGACAGCTATACGTTCTCGATGCTCGACCAGCCGAAGGCGACGGCTGAGGCGATCGTCTCCTTCCTCAAGGAAGGTCGAGATCCGTCCTGAAGGTCAGTCGCTGCTCGGGCCGGGTCAATCAGACCCGGGCTCGAGGCGCTTCTTCTCTTTGGCGAACTCGTCTTCGCTCAGAGCCCCGGCCTCCCGCAGACGGGCGAGCCGTTCCAGGTCGGCGATGTGGTCTGCGCCCGCCGGCACCGGCTCCGACGGGACGGATCCGCCCTCCGGGCCTCGCAGGGCCTGGAACCAGCCGGCGATCCGGTGACCCGGGCTTGAGCCCGGTTCCGGGCTGAGCAGGTCAGGGAATTCGGCGATGACCTGACGCCGCAGCAGTTCGACCCCGGCCACCGCCAGCGCGATCAGCAGCAGCGACGGGAGCAACCTCTGGGTGGCGACCAGGGGTCCCCACCAGAAGAGCAGGACGAGGATCAGGGCGAGTCCTCCGTAGGCGAAGTGGGGCTGACGCAGCCATGGCGTCATCGAGCGGCGAACCGCTGTCGCCCGAGCCGAAGGACCGGATACCCACGCGGCCAGCACGACCAGGACCCCGTAGATCACGATCGACTGTGCGGTCTCTTTCAGCAACGAAGTAGCGATGTCATAGGTGGCACTCACCGCGGAGTCGACCGAGGCCGCTCCGCTGAGCGAACCCACAAGGGCATTGCCGGCGATACCCCTCGCGAACAACACGATCACGCCGACGCCGACGACTGCTATGCCGACGTCTCTCAGAGTCTCGCGGCGCCGCCCGCGCCCGAGGTAGATGGCCAGCGCGAAGAGCAGTAGCGCGAGCGCGGTCAGGAGCCAGGCCGCGGTCTTCAGGGCGTTGACTCCGGTCTGGACGGCACTGAGTTCGTTCGACTTCATGATCTCGATCGAAGCCGTGCTCGCGGGCAGCTTGGCCACCGCCTTGGAGCCGATTCCGAGCTGAGCCGTCACCGCCTCGAGCAGACTCTGCAGGTCGAGGGTCACGACCCCTCCCGAAGTCGACACGTACTGGCCCTTGTCCTCGATCAGCGATACCAGCCTCTGATGGGCCGCGTCACTGGCTGATACCCAGAGGTTCTGCACCTTCGGCTGCTGCAGCGCCTTGACAGCGACGTCCTGGGCCGGCTGACGCAGGGCGCCCGACAACGGTCCGGCGAGCGGCGCGAGTTCCGGGGGCAGCCGTTCGGCGAGGTCGCCCTGGACGTCTACGTTGTCGTAGACCTCGGTCACGATGTAGTCGGCCAGCGCGGTCTGGATGTCCTGGTTCTCGATCAGTTTTTCGCTCGTCTGGGACCAGGCCTGCTGATCGAGCAGCTGGCGCTGCGCCCAGACGGCGAAGACGGAGACGATGCCGATGATCGCCGCCAGGACGATCAGGACGATCGACAGCTTGCGGTGGCCACCATGTTCTTCGTTCGCAGGGTCGTTCGGTTCCGTCTCAGTTTCCACGAGGTCTCCTCAGAAAGTTCGGCACCATGAAGCCGTTCGGGCTCCCACGATAGGCGTGCGGCGGACAGAAGCCTAACCCGAAACGGGTGAAATCAACGACACAGGCAGCCAGGGTTCCTGACGCAGCCGGCCGGCATCCTCAACGGCAGCCACATACGTGCCGCAGGCGGACGACGTTCTTCAGTTCGAGGCGCCGGGGTCGGCCTGAGCCAGGCCCCGGGCGATCCGGCGCCTGAGGACTTCGGCGATCACGCGGTCGAGTCCGGGGACGACCGCGGAGAAAGCGATCGTCCATTCGAGGTTGCTTCCGGCTTCGACCGGGGTGAAGCGCAGGACTCCGAGGTGGTCCTTGAGCGGCGAGCCCCTGGTGATCCGGTACTCGATCAGCTCACCCGGGACGTAGGCCGTGATCGTCTCTTCGAATGAAGGTGCGGGCCCGACCTTCAACCGCCGGACCGAGCCGACCCCGTTGAGGTTGCCGTCTTCACCTTCGCTCAACCTGGTCGCCCGGGCACCGAACAGGGACTCGAAGTTCTCGAGGTCGTCGAAGTAGGCGAAAACGGTGCCGACCGGCTGCTCGAAGTCCCTGCTCATGGTGATCCTCTGCATGGCCCGAGTCAATCAGAAGGAGAAACGGGACGTGCTGCGGCCGGCGGGTCGGTCAGGGGAATGCCGGTCCGACGCAGGTTGGCCAGGGTGGCCAGCGCGAGGAAGATGGCGAGCGCACCGAATGCGATGTCGCCGTCGCCACGAGAGATCGCGTGGCCGACGATCGGGATCACGATGATCGGCAGGAACATCGCGGTCAGCGTCATCAGCGCGAGCGGCTCGGCCGGCTCCTCGGGATAGAGCTCCTGGGCCTCGGTCAGTGCGGTGGCGTAGGGGATGCCGAAGCCGACCGCGAGCAGCGTGGCACCCGCGAAGGCGGCCACCGCGACCGGCTCCAGGGCCACCGCGGCCAGTCCGACGGCCGCCAGGCCGAGGGTCCCGGATAGCACCGCGTGACCGAAGCCCCGACCGGCCAGTTGTGCTCCGTAGGCCCGGGCCGCCGCCGAAAGGCCGAACAGCAGGAACGAAGCCAGACCGGCGAGCGTCTTGGAGACGTCCCCTTCCCCGGACAGGTATTCGATGAACCAGGCGCCGAGGATCATCGGTACCCCGTAGATCGAGAAGAACATCAGTGCCAACCGGTAGACCCGCGCGTGGCGCAGGGCCAGCCGCACGAACCCGGTGGGCCGCCGCTCTGGCAGCGGCTTCGAGACGGCTCCGGGCGGAATCGAGATGAAAGCGACCGCGGCGAGGCCGGCGCTGATCACGAATCCGACCCTCCAGTCGACACCGGCGTCTGCGAGCAGGCTGCCGGTCAGAAGGGCAAGCGCGATACCGAGCTGGATCGACGCACCGAACACCCCGAGCAGTCGGACACCACCGGCTTCGCGGGCCCAGACGACCCCGACGGTCGGGATCAGGGCGAAGCCGAGGCCGGCAAGGATGCGGCCGAAGGCGAGACCGGCGAAAACCGGAGTGAGGGCGAAGACCAGATTGCCGAGGAAGACCATCCCGCAGGCCAGCCTCAGGGCCCGGACCAGGCCGAGGCCCTCACCGACCCGGGCTGCGAAGAGCAGCCCGATCACGTTGGCGCCGAAGAACAGTGTCCCGGCCAGGGCACCTATGACCGCCAGGGAGACATCGAACTCCGAAGCCAGCTCGGAGGTGACCGGGCCCACGTTGCCCGCGCACCAGGCCCCGGACAGCGCGATCAGCGCCACCGCTGCGGTGACCCGAAGGGAAGGCTTGCTCGTGGGATCGACTTCCATTGAGGCTCGGGACAACCTACTCACCTCGGACGTGAATGGAGCATCAGGACCTCTAGAGTCCACATTCGATGAGCGCAGGAGCCAGAACCGAAACGATCGATGTGTCAGCGACGCGGGACCTTTCGGCCGCCGTGAGTGAACGGAATGGCTGGAAGCTCTACCAGACGATCCGCTACCTGCTGCGCTGGTTGCGCTGGTGGGTCCGGCTCGAGGTGAAGGGCCTGGAGCACCTGCCGGCGACTGGTCCGGCGCTGGTCGTCTCGAACCACGACTCCTGGCTGGATCCGCTGGTCATGATCGAGGCGATGATGTGGAAGCGGCGACAGTTGCGCTTCCTCGCCAAGTCCACGCTCTGGAAGTCGAAGATCCTCGCCTGGATACTCGACGGTGCCGCCCAGATCCCGATCCGCCGTGGCGAAAGCGACGTAGCAGCGATCGAGGCTGCGGTGGACGCACTCGACAGGGGTGAGACGATCGGGGTCTTTCCCGAAGGCACGCTCTCGAGGGGCGAAAATCTGCGAGCGCGTCGAGGCGTCGCCCGGCTCGCCCTGGCCCGCCCGGAAGTCCCGCTGGTCCTGGTCGCCGTCGAGGGCGGCACCAGGCTGAGGCGCTTCCCGATGCGCCCCCGGGTGAAGATCGAGTTCTTCCGCCCGTCCGGCGGTCAGGCGGAACCGGGTGAGGACCCGGCCGAACTGTCTAGGCGGCTGCTCCACGAGATCCGGCAGAGGGTCCCCCCGATCCGCTAGCCGTCACGCTGTAGGGGCAATGAGCAGCCTGGCCGAAGAGGCATTCGAGATCGCTTTCGGCGAGCACTGGGACGAGCGGGCCGCCGACCGGCTGCGCGCCACGGTCGCGCGGGCCGGGCGCAAGGGAATGCGTGAAGGCGTATTCGCGAAGGCCGGCGACTCCAACCTGGTCGGCCACAACCTCCTCTACGGACTCGGCTGCCGGGCGCCGCAGTGGGGCGACTGGCAATGGCTCGAGCCGACCATGCACCGATACCGCGAAGTCGAACTTCCACCGGGCGAAGGTCCCGCGGTGCAGGTTCCCGGGGTCGAGCAGCGAGAGCCCGGCAACTCATTCACCCGGGTCTCGGCCGCCGGTGCATTCGGCATCATCGCCTCCCACCTCTACGAACGCTCCTCGAAGTTCAGGAGCGACCTGGGCTGGAAACCCGACCCCGGCTGCCGGCCCCGGCAGTCGATGCTGGACTTCGAAATGCGGCTGACGAGACCGCGCTGGGTACTCGTCAACGTGGGGACGAACGGCGCCAACTACGGTCACTCTCCGGACCAGACCGCCAGTCAGGTCGCCAAATTGATCCGGGCGATCAGTCGACGCGGTCCGGTGCCGGTCGTCTGCACCCCGCCACCCTCACTGAACCACGCGGAACTGACCGGACGGTGGGACTTCGCGCGTGAGACCAGCGACAGGATCCGCCAGGTCGTGAGGCAGGCGGGCGTACCGCTGATCGACCAGTGGAAGATGCTCACCGACCAACGGTTGGTGGACCAGGGCCTGGTCAACCACGGTCTGATCGAGTTCGACGGCCCCTACTTCGACGGCTTCCACCTCGAGACCGCGAGTGGCTTCCGGGATCCCGATGCCCTGCAGAATGCCGTCGACTTCCGCGGCGAGGCCCTGCGTTTCGGAGCGAACCTGATGAACCTCGTCTACCTGAGAACTCTCCACGCGCTCGACTCGGCAGTCGAGGGATGAGCGGCCCCGGCTCGGCCTAACCCTCGTAGATCGCCGAGGCGTCGAGGTCGTTGACCGAGTTCTGCCCGGTCAGACCGAGGGCGGTGTCGATGTCGGCCTTCATCACCTCAAGCATGTGAGCCACACCCTCTTCACCGTTGGCCGCGAGCGCCCAGGCCCAGGCCCGGCCGAGCAGCACCGCCCGGGCGCCCATGGCAATCAGCTTGACCGCGTCCAGCCCGGTGCGTATGCCGCCGTCGGCCAGCACTTCGACCTGGTCGCCGATCGCATCGACGACCGCCGGGAGGGCGACGGCTGTGGACGGCACGGCGTCGAGCTGGCGACCCCCGTGGTTGGAGACGATGACCGCGTCGGCACCGGCGTCTGCCGCCCGGCGGGCGTCCTCGGAGTCGAGCACCCCTTTGACCACCAGCTTGCCGTCCCAGTGCTGCCGGACCCAGGCGATGTCCTCCCAGGTGACGCTCGGGTCGAACTGCGAATCGACCCAGTCCTTGAAGTCCTGCGGAACGGAGGCGTCGGGCACCGCATTCTCGAGGTTGCCGAAGGTGAGCGGCTTGCCGCCCAGGGCCACGTCGGCGATCCAGCGCGGATGGGTGGCAAGGTCGAGTCCGCGGCGGACTTTCGCCCAGCTCGACGGGTCGCCGACCATCGCGTTGCGGGTATCGCGGTGGCGCGCACCGACCACCGCCAGATCGACGGTCAGCACCAGAACCGGCGAACCGACCGCCTTCGCGCGCGCAATCAGCTCCTCGGCGTAGCCGCGGTCCCGCATCACGTAGAGCTGAAACCAGGGCGGGGTCGAGACGGCTTCGGCCACCTCTTCGATGCCGCAGATCGAGACCGTAGATTCGACGAACGGAACTCCGGCGGCCTCGGCCGCCCGGGCGACCTGAACCTCGCCCCTCCGGGCGAACATCCCGGCGAGGCCTACCGGCCCCAGGATCAGCGGGGTCGAAAGGCTCTGGCCGAGGACCTCGCATGCCTGGTCCCGGACCGAGACATCGCGCATGACGACCTGTCGCAGAAGCACATCCCGGAGGTCCTCGACGTTCTTTGCCATCGTCGCCTCTTCGTAGGCGCCACCGTCGATGTAGTCGAACATCTGGCGGGGCATTCGCCGGCGGGCGAGTTCGCGGTAGTCGAGTACCGATGCCGGGGCGACGTTCAGGGGACGATCCGGAGAGAAGCGCATGGTGGAAAACTAGCCGAGCGCAGAGCATCACGTCCGCCACACCCGGGGGCGATATGCCTCTTGGCTAACGTATAACCATATGGTTATAGAAAGGGACGAAGGGACCGACACCGACCGCATCTTCCAGGCGCTCTCGAACGGGGTCAGGCGGGACATCCTTGAGCGTGTGATGACTCAGAGCATCTGCGTTTCGGCTCTGGCCAAGCGATACCCGATGAGCTTCACCGCCGTGCAGAAACACGTTGCGGTGCTTGAGTCGGCGAACCTGGTCACCAAGCGCACCCACGGACGGGAGCAACTGGTTCGCGGCAACATCGGCACGGTTGAAGCAACCAGGGACTTGCTCGAAGGGCTGGAGCAGCGCTGGCAGGAACGTCCCGACCGTTTCGACGCTCCCCTCTGAGGATCCGGTCGGCGTTCAGCGAGGACTCAGGGCGAGGACGGGTATCTCGCGGATACCGGCGGTCCGCCTGCGGTAGTCGCCATAGCCGGCATAGAGCTCTTCGGCGAGGTCGAGCAGGCGCTCCCGCTCCTCGCCTTCGGTCTCCCGCACCGTGTAGGGCAGCCGGTCTCCCTTGACCAGCAGTTCGACCTGGGATTCAGCGGTCGCGTTGTAGTACCAGGCCGGGTTCTTCTCACGGCCGAAGCTCGATGCGATCAGGATCACCTGCTCGCCCTGTGAGAAATAGACCAGCGGGGTCTGGCGCTCCTGTCCGCTCTTGCGGCCCCTGGTGATCAGGGTGACCACCGGGAAAAATGCCGTCGTCGCGACCCGGCCACCCGATACGCGCAGCAGCAGCGGATCCACCTTCGCCGCGAGGTTGATCCCGACGCTCCGGCCGAAGGCTGTATTCGAGACCCGCATGAGGAGCCCCTTCAACGGACCTGCTTCTGCTGTCGGATCTACCGGTCGAACCGTTGCCACGACCCCAACGCTAGAGCAGTGGCAGCGGCTCAGCCGGGCGACTCAACCGGCTCGACCGACTGCTGTTCCGCCAGGCGCTTCAGGTTCAACAGCTGGCGGCGCATCATCACCAGGTCTCCGGGCGGGAGGATGAGACGAAACGGTGCGGCGATCCAGGCAGAGCCGTACCCGACGCTGTACTTGACCAGAAGGCGCGATCGCTCGGGAGCGCGTTGCTCGGCCAGGTAGCTGACCACCGACCTGACCCCACGCGGCTTGGCCGACTCGAGCGTGATCGAGCGTCCCGGCTCGAAGGAGGCCAGCTCGAAGATGCGCATGAAGCTCTGCCCCGGCTCGAGTTGGTCGAGGCCCGGCACCAGCCGCTCGGGGCTCTGTCGGCCGAAGTTGTCGATCCGGTCGTAGCTGTAGGGCGCCAGGCGGAGCTGGCACAGCCAGAGAAAGAGCGTGGCCGACGGGGCTTCCACGTCGACGGCGCGGTACATGCTTTCATCGGGTTCGGGGAGCAGCTTGTCGCAGGGGTACCGCCGCGATCTCTCGGCCTCGGTGGTGCCCCAGCTGTAAATCCGGTCGGGCCAGATGGCCATGGTCTCGATGATAGATCGGCACCTCTATCCTTGGTCCATGGTCAAGGACGTAAACGAGAGCGAGTTCCAGCAGCAGGTGATCGAGCGCTCGAAGGAGCTGCCCGTAGTGGTCGACTTCTGGGCCGAATGGTGTGGACCCTGCCGGACACTCGGACCGGCGATCGAGAAGGCCGTAGCGGACCGGGCCGGCAAGGTCGAGCTGGCCAAGGTCGACGTCGACAGCAACCAGCAGCTCGCCGCCTCCTATCGGGTCCAGGGCATTCCGGCGGTCAAGGCCTTCAGGGACGGCGAGATGGTTGATGAGTTCACCGGAGCGCTGCCGCCTGCCCAGATCGAGGCTTTCCTCGATCGAATCGTGCCCTCGGAAGAAGACGAGGCCGCCAGGGCGGCAATCGAGTCGGGCGACGAAGCGAGCCTGCGCGATCTTGTCTCTGCCGCTCCGGCGAATGCCGAAGCCACTGCGGCACTCGCCCGACTGCTGCTCGAACGGGGAGAGGCCGGCGAAGCCGAAGCCCTCACCGGGAGTCTGGCCGCAAGCGACCTCGTGGTCGACGGCCTCAACGCCCGCGCCCGCCTCGCGGCATCGGACGACGCGCCGGGAGAGGCCTTCGCCGCCTGGGACCTCGGCCGGCCGGAATCGGCGCTCGACCTGCTCCAGGGGGAAATCGAAGGGTCCGATGGCGAGCGGCGGGACCTGCTGCGCAGAGTGATGGTCGGCTATTTCACCGAACTCGGTCCGGCCAGCGAACTGGCGAGCCGTCACCGGCGCCGGCTCGCGCGCACGCTGAACTAGTCCCGGAGCCGAACCTTCCCGGCAGCCGGGCGTGACCCGGTCGAGCCCGTGAGCGGCAACCAATACGCTGATCCCATGAAGCCCCGCTTTCCCGGATTCGGACGTCCCGAGCCTGAAGTGAAGACAGGAAACGCTCCCAACGGCCTGCCGTATGAATCGGTCTGGTCCTACCCGCGGCCCCCCTCGCTGACCGCGGAACCGAGAGAGGTACTCGTCTCGCTGGACGGCGAGACCATCGCCTCGAGCAAACGCGCACTCCGGGTATGTGAGACGGCGGGTGCACCGACCGTCTACGTGCCTTCCGCCGACATCACGCCCGGCGTACTCAGGCCGGCTTCCGGACGCGGCAGCTTCTGCGAATGGAAAGGCCCTGCCTCCTACTTCGACCTGCTTGCCGGCGATCAGGTCATCGAGCACGCGGTCTGGAGTTATCCGACGCCCTCACCGGGTTTCGAGAAGCTGTCGGACCACTACTCCTTCTACCCGGCCATGGTCGAGTGCCGGCTGGCGGGCGAGCTGGTCCGTCCCCAGCCCGGCGGCTTTTACGGGGGATGGATCACCGACGAGATCACCGGCCCGATCAAGGGAGAGCCCGGCAGCGAAGGCTGGTGAGCGCACTGGTCCCCTTGCCCGGGTATGAGCCGCTCAGCAGGTCGGTCTGGCGCCGGGTCCGGTGAACGACTCGTAGAAGGCACCGTCGAGATAGGCGTCGACCCGCACCTCGACCGGTACGCACTGCCGCTTGACCTTCACCTGCCCGGCATCGCTGCCACTTCCGCCGAGGGTGCGGAAGAGAGAAAGCTCGGCCGGCTGCACCCAGCCGCTGTCCCGGGCCGGCCGCTCGAAACCGATCATCGTGACCGAAGTATCTGGCGGCAGGTCCTTCCAACTCACATCGACCTGGAACTCCCCGTCCTCGTATCGCAGTTCGTCGACCGCTACAGAGCCCCGTCCGGGTAGCTCGCGGCTCAGTGTGCGGTCCAGGTTGAGTTCGGTCTCGGTGCCGATGATCTGCTCCTCGAGCGAGCTGACGAGACCGGCACGTTCAGGTGCACGATTGACCACCTGTTCGAGGTAAGTGAGATAATTGGCGACCAGTCCCCGGACCCGGTCCGAGGCACCGCTGCCTTCCAGCAGTTCTCCCGCCGCCCTCAGCGTCGCGATTGCCGCGTCTTTTTCACCCAGACCGACCTCGGCCGCGCTCTTGATGAAGCGTAGATCGGCGATCTCCGGGTTCAGGGCGATCGCCTCATTGGCAGCCTCGACCGACTTCTCGTACTCGCCTGCGTAGAGGGCCGAGAGCGCCAGGAAAGAGAAGGCCAGGATGTCGCGGTCGCCGCCGAGATCGAGAGCCCGTTCAGCGTCTTCGACGGCTCCGCTCAGCGCGCCGTCGCTTCCGGTCAGGGCTCCGGTGGCTACGAAGTCCGGGTTGGCCTCGCGGGCCTTCGCCACCGCGCGACGCGAATACGGAGCGGGGTAGTCGTCGTCGATATCGATCGCCCGGTCGAGCAGCCTGATTGCGCGCCGCTGATCACCGTCGTCTGATGCCACCGTGCCGGCGGCCGTCGCCGCGATCGCGTTGTTCGGCGTCTCGGGTATCGGCAGCAGGTAGATGCGGACGGTGATGGCGACGGTCAGCAAGGCGACGACGATCCCGAATACATAGAAGACCAGCCGCCGCCTGCCCGCGAGCACAAGCGAAAAGCCGACCAGGAAAAGAGCAAAGGCCAGGATCGCGATCGTCGTCGTGTACTGGGTGCTGCGATCGTTCCAGGTGACCCGGGTCTCGGCAAGGGCAGACTGGCGCAGCGAGAGGTTCTCGCTCTCGAAGGCGAGACGCCGCAGCTCCCGGGGTGCACGGGCGCCGGGCAGGTCACCTCCTTCGGGCAGGATCGAAAGCAGTTCGGTGCCGGTCAGCGGTGCGGTGCCGGTGCCGGATTCGCGAGCGAGGAAGTCCTGCTCGCGCCGCAGAGCGCCGGACTCGGCCTCGATGTCCTGTTCGAGCAGCGTCGCCCCCTGCTCAGAGACGCCGGCCCGCATCGCCCCGACCGCGGTCCGGGTCGTCTCCCGGGCCGTATTGGCCTCGTTGACGCTGGCGTCGGTCTGGAGGATGCCGATACAGGCCCCGACCACAGCGATCGCGGCCAGGGAGACGCCGATCCAGCGGCCCAGTGGGCTCTTCGCCGGTTCTTCGTCCGCGGTTTCGACGGCTTCCGTCAGGTCCGGATCTCCATCTGCCGCGCTCATGCGAAGAAGTCCACCGTGAGTCCGGCGGTCGCGCCGGCCACCAGGATGATCACGCCGAAGGCCATCGCACCATAGAAGACCCTGCGACGGGCCGAGTTCGCCTCGGCGATCGTGAACATCAGGATGGCCAGCAGGACGACCAGGGACCAGACCGCGAGCCCGTTGATCCGGTCGCGGATCTGCTCCGACTCCCGGGCCCACTGGTCGGGGTTCAGACGGCCCGGAGAATCCACACCGGTCTGTTCTTCAGCCGTCCGCGCCCTGAGCCGCTCCTCGTAGCTGAAGGGCCGCGGGGTCGGACTCGGGCGGCTCAGATCATCAGCGATCGTCGATTGGCCGAAGACGCCCGCATCGGCGGCACGCTCGGTGGCAACGCGGCGAAGCGTTCGCGCCTCCTGACGGGCCGCGCCGGCGGCGGCGCCGTCACCGGCCCGCTCGAGCCCCCGCGCCTGGTTTTCGAGTTCGGCCGCGATCGCGTAGTCGGACAGATACCGCGTGTAGTTGCGGGTATCGCCGCTGACCGCGAGTCCGACGTCCATCCGTTCCTGCTCGACGGCGATCGTCTCCGATATCGACTGACGGTCGTCGAAGGCGGCGGTGCTGCCGATGGCCGCGGCGCGCCAGCCGAAACCGGCGGCCGAAATCGTGGCCAGGCCGATCAGGAAAGCGACCACCCACTGCTGCGCGGTCAGATCAAGACCGCGCCCGGACCGTTTCTTCTTCGAACTCGCCGTTTTCGGATTCCCCCGACATCGAGAGGCGATCGTACCGAGCCGGATTCGAGGACCGATTCCGGGTCCCCGGGTTCCGGCGGTAGGCTGGATCGATGCACGAAGACGGCAGTCCGGAACGATGGTCCGGCTCCCCCGACCGAATGGAACGACATATACACCGGAGAGGCCGCCGACTACGAGGCTCCCGATCCCGACCTGCTCCGGGTAGCGGCCGGGTTGGAGCCCGCGAGAGCGCTGGACGTCGGCTGCGGTGCGGGTGGCCTCGTTCTCGCACTGGCTGAGCTGGGATGGCAGGTGACCGGCATCGACATCGCAGGCAAGGCGATCACCGCGGCCCGACGTGTACTCGAAGACCACGGGGCCGAAGCGGAGCTCTCGACGGCCGATGCGACGAAGTGGCAGCCCCCGGGGCAGTACGACCTGATCACCAGCAGCTTCGCGATGCCCGAAGGAGAAGAGCGCAGTGCCGTCCTGCGCATGATCCGCAGCGCCCTGGCGCCGGGAGGTGTCGTCGCGATCAAGGAATTTGACCCGTCGATGAGCCGGCATTCGCACTTCGCCGGCTTCGACTTCGTGACGATCGATGAACTCACCGCCGCCTTCGACGGATTCGAGGTCGAGCGGGCCGAGGTGGTCTCCACCCCGGTTCATGAGCACGCAGAAGGGAGCGCCTCCGAGGACTGGACGGCAGTCCTGTTCATCGCTCGGCGCCCGGCAGGGTAAGAGGACACGGTTGGACTGGCAGCTCCAAGCGCGGTACGTTGGTGTTCGGACAGGGTCACCGGCCCCGAGCGGCCTCAGTCGTTGTCGAAAACAGGAGAAGAGATGAAAGTCGGAATCGGACTACCGAATGCAGTCGCCGGTGTCAGCGGCGAGGAGCTGGTCGAATTCGCCCGCCGGGCGGAGGCGCAGGGTTTCAGCAGCCTGGGCACGATCGACCGGATCGTCTACGGAAACTACGAGCCTCTCGTCGCCCTCGCCGCAGCCGCGGCGGTGACCGAGAGGATCGAGCTCATGACCTCGGTCATGCTCGGACCATTGCGCCTGAACGCCGTCCAGACGGCCAAGCAGGCGCTGAGCGTCAACCAGCTATCCGGCGGACGCCTGACTCTGGGCATCGGTCTCGGCGCACGCGGCGACGACTACGAAGCCTCCGGCGTCGAGCACAGTGAGATCGGCCGCAAGCTCGACGTCTTCCTCGACTACATCGAGCAGACATTCGCCGACGAGGCGATCGGGCCGAAAGGGGCCGGCGCTCCGAAGATCCTGATCGGCGGGTCGGTCGAGGCCTCGTTCAGGCGCGCGGCCCGCTACGGCGAAGGCTGGATCGCCGGGGGAGCCTCGCCGGAGCAGTTCGCCGAGATGGCCGCCGGTGCGAAAAAGGCGTGGACCGAGGCCGGCCGCGAAGGCGAACCCCGCCTTGCCGGACTCGCCTACTACTCGCTCGGCGACGACGCCGGGCAGAAAGCCCATGACTACCTGACGGACTATTACGCCTTCCTCGGAGACGAGATCGCGCAGATGATCGCCGGCAGCGCCGCGACCGACGCAGATACGGTCAAGGCCTACCTGGCCGGGTTCGAACAGGCGGGCTGTGAAGAGCTGATCATGTTCCCCTGCTCGGGCGACCCCGCCCAGGCGGACCTTCTTGGCGAAGCGGTGAACTGACGCGTCGGGCCAAACTTGAATCATTCAGGAAACCGCTATTGTCCGGGTCGTGCCGGAGACCGCTGAACTAGAGGACGTACTGCGAGAGAGCGGCCTGCGCGTGACCCGCCCGAGAGTTGCTGTGCTGGGTGCCGTCTACGAACACCCGCATGCCGATACGGCTTCCATCATCGACGCGGTCCGCGAGGATTTCGGCGAGGTCTCCCACCAGGCGGTTTATGACGGGCTGCGGATCCTGGCCGATGCCGGCCTCGTGCGCCACATCCAGCCGCCCGGTTCGGTCGCGCGATACGAGTCTCGCACCGGTGACAACCACCACCACATCGTCTGCCGGTCCTGCGGCGCGATCGCCGACGTCGACTGTGCGGTCGGCGACGCGCCCTGCCTGACCGCATCCGAGGACCACGGCTTCACGATCGACGAAGCCGAGGTCGTCTACCGGGGCCTCTGCCCCGAATGCTCTTCCCGCAAGACCTCAGAACGAACAACCCCGTCCCGAAAGGACTCAAGTGTCTGACACCCCCGATGCCGTAGTCGGCGAGATGAACGAAGAAAGCGAAGCCCGCTGTCCGGTAGTCCACGACCGGGCCCCGTACCCCACCCAGGGCGGTGGCAACCGCGGCTGGTGGCCGGATCGCCTCAACCTCAAGATCCTCGCGAAGAACCCGGCCGAAGCCGACCCGATGGGCGATTCATTCGACTACGCCGCAGAGTTCGAGAGCCTCGACCTCGACTCGGTCAAGAAGGACATAGAGGACCTTCTCACCACCTCCCAGGACTGGTGGCCCGCGGACTTCGGCCACTACGGACCGCTGATGATCCGAATGGCCTGGCACGCCGCCGGCACCTACCGAATCAGCGACGGCCGCGGCGGCGCCGGTTCCGGGCAGCAGCGCTTCGCCCCGCTCAACAGCTGGCCCGACAACGCCAACCTTGACAAGGCGCGCCGCCTGCTCTGGCCGGTCAAGAGCAAGTACGGTCGCAAGCTCTCCTGGGCGGACCTGCTGGTACTCGCCGGCAATGTTTCCCTCGAATCGATGGGCCTGAAGACCTTCGGCTTCGCCGGCGGCCGCGAAGATGTGTGGGAGCCGGACGAAGATGTCTACTGGGGTCCCGAGAGCGAATGGCTCGGAGACGAGCGCTACTCCGGTGACCGCGACCTGGAGAACCCGCTGGCCGCGGTGCAGATGGGCCTGATCTACGTCAACCCGGAAGGACCCAACGGCGAACCTGACCCGCTGAAGTCGGCTCACGACATCCGCGAGACCTTCCGGCGGATGGCGATGAACGACGAAGAGACGGTCGCCCTGATCGCCGGCGGGCACACCTTCGGCAAGACCCACGGCGCCGCTGACCCGGACGAGTACGTCGGTCCCGAGCCGGAGGCCGCGCCGCTGGAAGAGCAGGGTCTCGGCTGGAAGAGCTCCTACGGCAGCGGTGCCAACGGGGACACCATCACCTCCGGGCTGGAGGTCACCTGGACCTACCATCCGACCCGCTGGGACAACGAGTATTTCCACATCCTCTTCGCCTACGAATGGGAGCTGACCGAGAGCCCCGCCGGGGCCAAGCAGTGGCGGCCCAAGGCCGGAGCCGGGGCCGACATGGTGCCGCTGGCCCATGACCCGTCCCGGCATGAAGAGCCGAGAATGCTGACCACCGACCTGGCGCTCCGCTTCGACCCGGCTTACGAGAAGATCTCGCGCCGATTCGCCGAGGATCCGGAGGCGCTTTCGGACGCCTTCGCCCGGGCCTGGTTCAAGCTGACCCACCGCGACATGGGTCCGGTCAGCCGCTACCTCGGGCCGGAAGTGCCGGAGGAGGAGCTGCTGTGGCAGGACCCCCTGCCCGCGGTGGATCACGAGCTGATCGGCGCCGCGGAGATCGCGGCACTGAAGGAGAAGGTGCTCGCTTCGGGCCTTTCGGTCCCGCGCCTGGTCTCGACGGCCTGGGCCTCGGCATCCTCTTTCCGCGGAAGCGACAAGCGCGGCGGTGCCAACGGCGCCCGGATCCGGCTCGAGCCCCAGCGCAGCTGGGAGGTCAACGAGCCTGCCGAGCTGACCAAGGCGCTGGAGACCCTCGAAGCGGTCCAGCGGGAGTTCAACGACTCCCGCGACGACGGCAAGCGGGTATCGCTGGCCGACCTGATCGTGCTCGGCGGTTGCGCCGCGGTCGAACAGGCCGCCCGCGACGCCGGCCATGAGGCCGAGGTCCCGTTCACCCCGGGCCGCGCCGACGCCTCGCAGGAGCAGACCGACGTCGAGTCATTCGCCGCGCTCGAGCCGAGCGTGGACGGATTCCGCAACTACCGGACCGGCGAGCAGATGCTCTCGACCGAGTACCTGCTGATCGACCGGGCCAACCTGCTCACCCTTTCCGCCCCCGAGATGACCGTTCTGGTCGGAGGTCTACGGGTACTCGGGGCCAACCACGACAACTCGCCCCAGGGAGTGCTGACCGCGAAACCGGGAACGCTGAGCAACGATTTCTTCGTCAACCTGCTCGACCTGGGTACACAGTGGAAGCAGGCCTCCGAGGACGGCGAGAGCTTCGAGGCCCGAAACGGCAGCGATCAGGTCAAGTGGACCGGCAGCCGGGTCGACCTCGTCTTCGGCTCCAACTCCGAGCTGAGGGCACTGGCCGAGGTCTACGCAAGCGAGGACGCGAAGCAGAAGTTCGTCGATGACTTCGTCGCCGCCTGGGACAAGGTCATGAACCTGGACCGCTTCGACATGCGCTGAGCCTGCGAAGGGAACGGGGCGGTCGATGACGGCCGCCCCGGATCCGATTGCGGGGGCCGACCGCGGACTCTCCCGGGCAGGGCTGCCTCGCGCGGGCAGTCACGAGTCAACCGTCCGCGCGCAAGTCAGTCAGTTCGACCGCGCCAACTGCCTCCTGATCAGGTCGACTCCCCCGCACCGGACGTGATGTGCTCGACGACCTTCGCGAACTCGTCCGTAGGCGAAAAGTCCACATATTCCGAATCCTCAAGTGCCTCCGGGGCATGGCCCGCTGCCCAGTAGAAGGCCTCTCCTGCGACGAAGTCCTGATGCCCTTCCGTCGTATGCATCCGGACACGACCCTTGAGCATGTAGCCCCAGTGCGGACACGGGCACAGGTCATCCTGAAGGCCCTTCGTGGCCGGCCTCAGGTCCGCGCCTGCCGGCAGGCGTACGAAGCCGACCGAGGTCCCGTCCTGGTCGAGCAGTCTCACTTCGAGATCGCCATCGGCAATCACTACGGGTACGTCTTCGCGGGGAATCGCTCTCATTTTCGAATCTCCTTGCTCTGACCGACTCGATTCGTCACATCCTCGAGTCGATCGTGCTGTTGGCTGGGCCGGCACAGGGCACCGGCGAGAGGAGGCCGGAACGGCGAGACGCGAATGTGAATCGTGGTCGAAGGACCGACAGCCACCTGCGTCCCACGCTACAGCACGGTCCCGGATGACGCCGCAGCCCGGGGCCGGCACCATTGACTATCTTGAGTCGATGCCCCGCCTTCGCCAGGCCGTGATCGCCGCAGGCAGTGTCACTCGTTGCGGCGGGACCTGGAGGTGGTCATCTGAATCCCGCCCGACCGGCTCGATCAGACAGCGAGGGGCGTCAGCCGGCGGGGCCTACTCGAAAGGCACCTTGAGGTTGTAGAAGTCGGAGTAGTCGGTGACGCTGTCGGCGACTTCGATCGGCACGACCTCGCCCGACTCGACCCCCCTGACCGCGGCGCAGTACTGGCGGCGGTTCTCGACGAACTCCCGGTTGACGAAAGTGATCAGGTCGTCAACGAAGATCCGCTCCTTGGCGGCACCGGTCCCCGGCACCACCGAGGTGACCAGCAGAGCCCCGCCACCGAGGTCCGGGACTCCCGCACCGGCGAGCTGCCCGGGCGGAAGCGCGATGAAGCCGAAGCCGGCCCAGCCGATCGATTCCCCGGAGGCCAGGGTCGGGGCGAGCTCCTTGACCCGGTCGACCCCGATCGCGAAGTTCTGGTTCTGGGCCTTGATGCTGCCGAGCGTATTCACGCCGATCAGCTCGCCGTCTTCGGAAATGCTCGGGCCGCCGGAATTGCCCGCGTTGATCGCCGCATCGGTCTGGATCACGTTCGGGTAGACCGAGAAGTCCGGGTCGGTGAAGGCGTCTTCATCGGCGGTGGTCCGCACCACCGAAACAACGCCGTCGGTCACCTGGAGCTCGTCCTCGGTGGTTCCGTTGCCCGGATAGCCGAGAGTCAGCAGGCGGTCTCCCTGCTCGATCTCCGACTGCGACCCGAGCGGCAGCGTTTTCAGATCCGTCGTGTCCGACACTTTCAGGACGGCGAGGTCGTCACACGGAGCGACTCCGCTGATCGTCGCCTTGCGCAGGTCCGGGTCGCCGTCCACACCGATCTCGAACTGCTCGGCCCCGTCGATCACATGCGAGTTGGTCACGATCAGACCCTCTTCCGCGTCGTAGACCCAGCCGGTCCCGTTGCCGACCCGCTGGCCGTCGATCTTCGAAACCACGAGGACGGTCGAAGGGCGAGCCTCGGCCACCAGTTCGCTGGTCGACTTCGGCTCGTCCGATCCGGCCTGAGCGAGCAGGAAACCGACCAGCACGAGGCCGATCGCGCCGGCACCGACCAGCAGGGGATTGCGCTTCGATCTGGTTCGCGGTGCCCTGTCGGTGAAGCCGACCGTAAGCTCGGTCGAGCCGATCCGGATCTCGTCGCCGATCCCGAGCGCGACCGGAGCCGGCAGATCTACCCGCTGACCGTTGACGAAGGTCCCGTTGTCGGACTCGAGGTCGTGGATCCGGTAGGTGCCGTCTTCATCGCGGGTGATCCTGGCGTGGAGCAGAGAGGCCTGGTCGTCTTCGCCCAGACAGAGATCACAGCTGAAGTCCCGCCCGATCTCGAGCGGCTCCGGGCCGACGAGGGTAAGGGTCGCGTCATGCTTCTGACGCAGAGTCAGCTGGCGCTTCGAAGCCATCCGATATCCCCCCAGGGTCCCGCTGCGATCAAGGTTCAATGCCGAAACTATCAGCCCGGCCGGAGTCCCCATATGTCCCGATGCGCACCACCGGCCGACCGGATGAACAGGGACCGCCCCCGGACCGGCTGCCGGACACCAGCGCTACTTGGCCGCCACTGGCCTGTTACTCAACTTGAACACCCCGACCGCCCTGAGCCGCACAGAAACGAACGGACGCTTGCCCGCAACCGAGACCCCCATACCGGCCACGACCGGCTCCGCGTGCGCCAGGCCGGCGGCCGCGCTGCTCGTACTTGCATTCATGGCCCTCTGGCTGACCACGGCGCCTTCCTTCGCCGCGATCCCTGAACGCGAGCGCGACCCGGTGATCCTGACCGGCTCCGATCTCCCCAGCCTCGAAGGAATCGACCCCGACCGCCTGGTCGCCTTCCGCCGGAGTGCCGGTAGCTGGGACCAGGTGCCGGTGCAGGTGGACGAGCGCCGGGAGGTCGACTTCCGGTCGCTCTACCCCTTCACCGGCGGCTTCGTGAGCGGCGGCCCGGTGGTGATCAACGCCTATGCGGACCCGGGCACCCTGGCCGGCGCCGACCCCGACCCCGGGATCGACGGGGATGACGAGATCGCGCTCATGGCAGCGGATACGGGACCTCGAGTCCCCGCTTCCTACGGAGGCCGGCCCGAAGGCACACTCGGCACGGGGGCCACCGGATTGCGGGTTGAGGATCCACAGACCGGCAAGTCCGGCTACGTCTACCTGTTCGAGTCCGACGGGCCGGCAGAGCAGAGCGCCGGGCAGGATTACGTCGACTACGACTTCAATCTGGCGTCAGGTGACTACCTCTCCGGCTACGACTTCAGAAACGGCCCGAATCCCGAGACCAGCAGGGTGGAGACCGACTTCTACGAAACCGGACATTCCGACCGCTGGATAAACGACGAACTCCGCCTGAAGACGGCGGGTGCCTCCGGAGTCGACATCCTCGACCGTGAGAAGGCCCAGTTCGGTCCCGGTGTCTGCGGACGAAGCACAGGCACTTTCTCCTCGGCCGAGGGTTCTTTCCTCGTCAATCGGGACGGACCGGTCCGGGCGATCCGCTCTTTCATCGGTGCCAACAGCGGGCCGTATACCCAGCGGGAACACGTCTACTACCAAAGGCGTCACGACGCACGGACCTTCCTAAGGGTCCACTCCATCCCCGGAGTCATGCAGTTCACCGACTACTCGCCCGAGGCGACCGGAATGACTTACCGCAACCAACTGAACCCCGGAGGGGTCACGATCGACGGTGTCCCGGATTCGCCTGTGCCCGGCCTGCCCGACAACGTTCTGTCCGGCGAGCCGATGTGGGAGCAGGTCAGCGGCGAGCAGGGATCGCTCGACGTGATCACGCAGATGGAGACCGACGTCAACGGACTCGGCATCACCAGCTACTACCTCGATGACTCCGTTCCCGAAGAACCCGAAGAGGAACAGTGCGCGGGTGACCCTTCGGCTTACGGCTCGAGCGGAACCTGGATCAACACCCCGATCCCCAACACCGACCCGAGGTCGAACACGTACCAGAGCCTGGAAGTGACCAAGACCTCCTACTACGAGGGTCCACAGGCCACCACTGCGCGGGCCGAATCCCGACGGCAGCAGGTCGCCGCACCCCTGACAGTCACTTCATCCGCACTGGCGCCCTCGGTGGGTAAGGCCCGCATCGTGACCGGCCTGTCGACCAGGAAGGTCAAGGTCCGCGCCGGCGGCAAATCCATGGTCAGGGTGCGACTCAGGAACACCGGTCAATCCAGAAGCGCACGGATCAAGGTCTGCGCCCGTGTGCGCGGCGCCGGGTTTCGCACCGCAGGCCGCCGCTGCCGGACCTCCAAGGGGCTCTCCCCCGGCCGGCGAAGCGTCCTGAAGTTCAGGTTCAAGGCACCGCGTCAGAGCGCCGGGCGGGCGCGTGGCAAAGTGTCCTTCACGGTGCGCCATGACGGCAACAAGCTTCGTGTCCTCACCGCGAGAGTCCGCCTCAGGTGAAATCCGGGCACCCGGTGCCCGCCGCGTCCGGACCGATTTCCATGTTCGAGACGCCCGACCCGGCTAACCTCGGGGCATGGCCTATTCGGAGGAGTTGGCGGAACGCGTCCGGGAGCTGATCCTGGAGCGGCAGGAAGTGGTCGAGAAGAAGATGTTCGGTGGCGTCGCCTGGATCCTGTGCGGAAACATGGCGGTTGGCGTGATGGGCGACCGGCTGATGGTCAGGCTGAGCCACGAGGACGCAGAGGCTGCTCTCGGCGAGCAGCATGTCGGCCCGATGGACTTCACCGGACGGGCGATGCGCGGCTTCGTGACGGTCGAGGCGGAGGGAGTCGAAGACGACCGCGACCTTGACCGCTGGATCAATACCGGCGCCGACTTCGCCGCATCCCTGCCGCCGAAGTGACGGAAAACACGCCGGTCCCCGTCGCCTGTGGGTACGGTACAGCCGCCTGAGTTCAACGTCAGAAATCCTTCTCGTTTCAGTGATCGCCGCGGTCGTGGCTCTGATCGCCCTCGGCTTCCTGTGGCAAAGAGAACGCCGGCGCGCCGGGTACCTGGAAGCCGAGCTTGAATCGGAGCGGGCGAAACGCACGGAACCACGAGCGAACGCCTTGACTCCGTTGTTCGCGGTCCTGCAGACCGCGGCACGCGTGCGCGAAGAGGGCCTGGGCCAGGTGATCCGGAGCTCATTCGAAGACCTTGCCGGCTGGGCTGAGGAGGCGGAGCCCGAACTCCGGCAAATGGCTGCTCCGGACGGCACGCTGACGATCCTGTTCAGCGACATCGTCGACTCCACCGCACTGAACGAAGACTTTGGCGACAAGAACTGGCTCAAGGTTCTCGCGGCCCACGACGCCATAGTCCGGAGATGCTGCGCCGGGCACGGAGGGTTGGTCGTCAAGTCGCAGGGCGACGGATTCATGATCGCCTTCGCGGAAGCTGAAGACGCGATTCGCTCCGCGATCGCGATCCAGCGTGCGCTCTCCGCGAGGCCTCGGCAGCTGCGTGGCGCGCCGCTGGCGGTCCGGATCGGGATCCACACCGGCCCCGCACTCGAAAAAGGCGGCGATCTGTTCGGTCGCAATGTGGCACTCGCTGCGCGCGTGACGGACCTCGCGCGCGGTGGCGAAATCCTGGTCACGGCCGAGGTCAGCGACGGGGTGGCGGACACCTCCGACCTGCTCTTCACCGAACACTCCGAAGTCGAGTTGAAAGGCCTCCCCGGCAGCTACTCGCTGCTCGCCGTGGAGTGGGACGAGCGGACCGCTACCTGACCCTGATCTTCTTCTTCACGGTCTTGCCGCCGGCGTTTTTGGAGGTCACCTTGAAGGTGGCCTTGATCTTGCCCGGCTTCTTCGGCTTGACCTTGACCTTGACCGTCCTGGTCTTGCCGGCACCGATCTTGCCGACCGAGGTGTTGAAGCTGAGGCCACGGCCCTTCACCTTGAGACGCACCCCGGTGGCAGTGGCGTTGCCGGAGTTTGTGACCTTGACCTTGTAGGTGGCCTTCTTGCCTTTCTTGACCTTGCTCGGTCCCTTCACCTTGACCTTGCCGATCTTTGCTTTGCCCACCGGAGGATCAACCGCGGTGTCTACCGTGAAGGTCCGAGTGGCCGGGGTCGCGTCCTGGTTTCCGTTTGCGTCAGTGGCCCTGACCTCGAAGGTGTGGGGGCCGTCGCTCAGGCCCGGGTAGGACACCGGCGAAGAACACGGGCTGAAGGCGCCGCCGTCGATCTCGCATTCGAAGCTGGAACCGGCCTCGGACGAGGAGAAAGTGAAAGTGGCCTCATCGGTTGTGATCGTGCCGCTGGGTCCGGAGTCGATCGTGGTCTCGGGCGGGGTCGGGTCGAAGGCCCAGAGTTCGGAGCCGTTGGCGCCATCATTGGCATGGAAGTAGAGGGTGCCGCCGACGTTGGTCGTATCGCCCGGGAACGAGTCGCCGCTGCCGGGGTTTATGTCCTTGACCAACGTCGTGCCGCCCGGGGTGCCGTCGGACTTCCAGAGCTCGGCGCCGTTGCTGGGTTCGAAAGCCGTGAAGTAGAGGATGCCGCCGACGTCGACGGGGTCGTTCACGCCCGAGCTGGCGTTGCCGGGGTTTATGTCCTTGACCAGGACCGTGCCTTCCGGGGTGCCGTCGGACTTCCAGAGCTCGTAGCCGTTGGTGCCGTCGTTGGTGCTGAAGAAAAGCGTGCCACCGACGTCGGTGAATTCTTGCGAGCCCGAGCTGCTGATGCCAGGGTCTATGTCCTTGACCAGGACCGTGCCTTCCGGGGTGCCGTCAGACTTCCAGAGTTCGTCGCCGTTGGTGCCGTCGTTAGCCTTGAAGTAGAGGGTGCCACCGACATTGGAAAGCAACCTCGGGAGCGAGTTGCTTGCTCCGGGCCGGATGTCCTTGACCAGGACCGTGCCTTCCGGGGTGCCGTCGGACTTCCAGAGCTCGGAGCCGTTGGTGCCGTCGTTAGCCTTGAAGTAGAGCGTGCCGCCGACTGTGGCAAGATCGGCCGGAGTCGAATCGCTGCTGCCGGGTCTTATGTCCTTGACCAGGACCGTGCCGCTCGGTGTGCCGTCGGATTTCCAGAGCTCTTCGCCGTTGGTGCCGTCGTCGGCCTTGAGGTAGAGAGTGCCGCTGAAGTCGATCAGGGTGTTCGGGGACGAGCCGGTGGCGCCGGGGTTTATGTCCTTGACCATGGTGGTGCCGCTCGGTGTGCCGTCGGACTTCCAGAGCTCTTTGCCGTTGGTGCCGTCGTCGGCGGTGAAGTAGAGAATGCCGCCAATGCTGGTCAGGCTTTCTGGATACGAGCCGGTGGCGCCAGGGTTGACATCCTTGACCAGGGTGGTGCCGCCCGGCGTGCCGTCGGATTTCCAGAGTTCGTTGCCGTTGCTGCCATCGTAGGCGCTGAAGTAGAGGGTGCCGCCGATATTGATCAGGTTCTCAGGACTCGAATCGTCGTCGCCCGGGTAAATGTCCTTGACCAGGCTCGTGCCGCCCGGGGTGCCGTCGGATCTCCAGAGTTCGTGCCCGAAGCTGTCTTCGTAGGCGTTGAAGTAGACGGTGGCGCCAAGACTGGCAAACATCTCAGGGCTTGAGCCGTCACTACCGGGATTGATGTCCTTGATCAGGTAAGGCTCTGCCGGCGCGGCGAGAGCCGTGGCCGAGTTCAGCGTAACAGCGCAGAAGACCGCCGCAAATGCGGCCACAAGGATGGAGATCCGGGAAGCGAACCGGTTGCTTCGGTCGATGCGTTGTGGTCTGAATGCCATGCCCAGCCGTTCCATGGGTCCCTTTCCCCGGGTCGTCGATTTGAGGTCGGATGCGTTTCCGACCGATTCCCGCTGTCCGCTTCGTGCCCTGCAGCAAGCGATTGGGAGCAGAATATCACCTTGTTGAGACTACTATCAACAAGCTTTGGCCCGCTCCACCGGGCCGGGTGCCCGCCCCTCTGGAGGCCCCCCAACCGAACTCCCGGCGTTGCAGGCCTACCTCTTGACCCTGATCTTCTTCGTCACGGTCCTGCCGCCGGCGTTCTTCGAGCTCACCCTGAAAGTGGCCTTGACCTTGCCCGGCTTCTTCGGCTTGACCTTGACCTTCACGGTCCTGGTCTTCTTCGGGCCGATCTTGCCGACCGAGGTGTTGAAGCTGAGGCCGCGGCCCTTGACCTTGAGTCGGACCCCGGTGGCGGTGGCGTTTCCGGAGTTGGTGATCCTGACCTTGTAGGTGGCCTTCCTGCCCCTCTTGGCCTTGTTGGGGCCGCTGACCTTGACCTTGCCGATCTTGGCCTTGTAGACAGTTGTGTCGACGGTGAAGCTCCGGGTGGCCGGGGACGGGTCCTGGTTTCCAACGGCGTCTTCGGCGCGGAACTCGGCTGTGTGGGGGCCGTTGCTGAGGCCGGTGAAGGTCTTCGGCGACGAGCAGTCGGTGAACGGCTCGGAGTCGATCCGGCACTGGACCTTCGCCGTGTCTGGGGCCGGATCCCCGGAGAAGGTGAAGGTGGCTTCGTCGGTTGTGACGGTCCCCGTCGGGCCGGAGTCGATGGCAGTGTCGGGGGCGGTGGTGTCGACAGTGAAGGTGCGGGTGGCCGGGGTCGGGTCGGTGTTACCGGCCGAATCGGTGGCTCTTACCTCGAAGGTGTGGGGCCCGTCGGTCAGTGCGGCGACTGACTCGGGGCTCGTGCAGGAAGAGAAGGCATCGGCATCTACCCGGCACTCGAAGCTCGAGCCGGCCTCGGAGGAAGAGAACTCGAAGCCCGGGGTCGGGTCGGCGGTGCTTCCCGTCGGCCCGGAGTCGATCGTTGTCTCGGGCGGAGTCGGGTCGAAGGCCCAGAGTTCGGAGCCGTTGGTGCCGTCGTCGGCCTGGAAGTAGAGGGTGCCGCCGACGCTGGTGAGTTCGTCCGGCAACGAGTTGTTGCTGCCGGGCCTGATGTCCTTGACCAGGTTGGTGCCGCCCGGGGTGCCGTCGGACTTCCAGAGCTCGATGCCGTTGGTGCCATCCGTGGCGCTGAAGTAGACGGCCCCGCCAAATTCGGTGATGTCGGCAGTGCCCGAGTTGCTGCTGCCGGGATTTATGTCCTTGACCAGGACCGTACCTTCTGAGGTGCCGTCAGACTTCCAGAGCTCGTAACCGTTAATGCCATCGCTGGCGCGGAAGTAGAGGGCCCCGCCAGCCTCGGTGAGGTGGGTAGCGCCCGAGCTGCTGCTGCCAGGCCAGATGTCCTTGACCAGGACCGTGCCTATCGTGGTGCCGTCGGATTTCCAGAGCTCGAAGCCGTTGGTTCCGTCGTCGGCCCTGAAGTAGAGGGTGCCATTGATGTTGGCAATCTCCGTCGGGCTTGAGCTGCCGCTGCCGGGATTGATGTCCTTGACACTGGTGGTGCCGCCCGGGGTGCCGTCGGACTTCCAGAGCTCGGAGCCGCTGGTGTCATCGTACGCTCTGAAGTAGAGGGTGCCTCCGAAGTTGGTCAGGTACTGCGGGAAGGAATTGGTGCTGCCGGGTCTTATGTCTTTGACCAGGGTGGTGCCGCCCGGCGTGCCATCGGATTTCCAGAGCTCGTAGCCGTTGGTGCCGTCGTTAGCCGTGAGATAGAGGGTGCCGCTTAAGTTGATCAGGGTGTTCGGGGACGAGCCGGTGGCGCCGGGGTTTATGTCCTTGACCAGGGTGGTGCCGCCCGGCGTGCCGTCGGATTTCCAGAGCTCGTCGCCGTTGGTGCCGTCGTCGGCGTGGAAGTAGAGGGTGCCGCCGACGTTGGTCAGCTTCTCTGGGGTCGAGTCGTTGCTGCCAGGGTTTATGTCCTTGACGAGGGACGTGCCGACTGCAGTTCCGTCGGACTTCCACAGCTCGACGCCGTTGATGCCGTCGTCGGCTGCGAAGTAGAGCGTGCCGCCGGCCTCAGCGAGGTTGGACGGGTCCGAGCCAGTGCTTCCCGGGTTGATGTCCTTGACCAGGGTGGTGCCACCTTCGGTTCCGACGGACTTCCAGAGTTCGCTGCCGCTGCTGCCTATGGCGACGAAGTAGAGGGTGCCGCCGACATCGGTGAGGTCGTATGGCTCCGAGCCGGGGCTACCGGGATTGATGTCCTTGACCAGGTAAGGCTCTGCCGGCGCGGCGAGAGCCGTGGCCGAGTTCAGCGTAACAGCGCAGAAGACCGCCGCAAACGCGGCCATAAGGATCGAGATCCGTGAAGCGGACCGATTCCTGAGGTCTGTGCGCTGCCGTCTGAATGCCATACCCAGCCGTTCCATGGGTCCCTTTCCCCGGGTTGTCGATTTGGCGGGCGGATGCGTTTCCGACCGATTCCCGCTGCCGCTTGGTGCCCTGCAGCAAGCGATTACGGGCAAGAATAACACCTTGTTGAGACTACTATCAACAAGTGTTGGTCCGCCTCACCGGGCCGGGTGCCCGCCCCCCCTGGAGGCCCCCTACCGAGCTCCCGGCGTCGCGGCGTACGTGCGTCGCGCAGACCACTCCTTTCCCGGCCGGCATCCGTTGGTGGTTCTGCGTCCATCGGTGTCTACGGGGCTAGTACGCTCCCGGGATGCCACCAAGGAGGGGATCAGGAGGCGGTCGGCGGGGTGCCGCTGAACCCACAGACGGTGCTCCCGCCAAGCGGTCGCGCATGGACCCGGGCGCCCGACGCGACCATCTCATCCAGACCGCCATGAAGGTTTTCGGGGAGCAGGGCATCGCCGAGACTTCGGTGCTCCAGCTGACCCGGGCAGCCGGCGTCTCCAACGGGACCTTCTATCGCTATTTCGACGACAAGGAGCAGCTCGAGTATGTGATCGGCGCAATCGTGCTGGACGAACTGGGCCAGACCCTCGAACAGATGCAGCGCGACGAGGACGGGGCCGAGCGCATCGCGATCGGTGCATTCGGAGTGATGAGAACGGTCGGCGCAAACCACGAAGTGGGTGCGATCCTGACCGAGTACTTCGAGAGGGGAAACGCCATTCTTCAGGTAGCGGCAGTGCAGCTCACCGCCTACATCCGCGAGGGCAGGGAGTCCGGCGAGTTCCCCGTGGAGGCCCCCGCTCAGCACCTCGCCGGAGTGATCATCGCGATGCTGGGAGTGGGGGCGCGATCGGTCCTGGCCGGGCAGGAACCGGACGACGTCGGTGAGTTCATAGCCGCCGGGCAGCTACGACTGCTCGGCGTTGCGAGGAAGCGTGCGGACTCGGTCGCGAAGATGGTGCGCCGACGCATGGCAGCATGGGAGCCGAGGCCTCTTGAGCAGGCGCGGACCGTGCTCCCGAGGATCCTGCCACCGAACCTGCCTGAGGCCGCTCGGCGGATCGGGTAGCTCTCGCCGACACCACAGAACTTCGTACCGTTGAGCGAAGTCCACCGCCCCGGGTGAGTGCGCCCGACAGGATTCGAACCTGCGTGCTTCGGTTTCGTAGATTGCCGGTCAGGCGGCTGCCACCGAAGCGGGTAACAACAGCCGTTATCCGTTCTGCTAGCTTCGCCTCAATGAGCGCACATTCGCATATCTCTCTGGAGGAAGCCAGGGCTGCCGGCGAGCAGATCGGCATCGACTGGGGAACTTCGCCATTCGACGTGGAACAGTTCCGGATGGGCATGAATGTCGAACTGGAACACGGCACCCAGGACCCGTCGACGGACGTAACCGGGGACGATCCGATCGTTACCGCGAAAATCGCACTTGCCCACCTGAATGAGTTCGCTGATTACTACACCCGGCTTGCTGTGATGGAGGCCGAAGGGGAAGCAGCGCGCGACGCCTGATCGTCGATCGCCTTTTCGTTGAGGCTGGGGCGCCCCGGGAAGGGAAGGTCAAGAAAGCACCCGGGACTGAAACCGCCGGATCCTCCTGCTCCCCCTGGCGTCGTTTTACCCTTCGACCAGCATCAGAAGCGTCTCGGGGCGAACCCGGTCGTGCTTCATAGCCTGCGCCGCGTCCTCGCCCCCCAACGCCGTCCTGAGAGTCTCCATGTCGGGTGTCTCGATGATCAGGCAGACCCGATTCGAACCGTCCGGATCACGGAAGGTGCGCACCGACATTCCGTGCTCCCCGAAAAACTCGGCCCGCTTGGGCGAGGCCAGCCAATGATCAACGTCGTCTACTTCGTGAACAGCAACTACGGTTTCCATGGTGCGTCCTCCCCCGCAACCGGCGATCGCGTGGTCGAGTTGTCTGGATTGCAGACAACCTAACCGCCAGACTTCACTCGGATGCGATCAGCCGGAAGCCGCGGCCGGGAAGTAGCGGCGGCGCAGCCACAGCGAGACGTAGACGAGGCCGACCAGAACCGGTACCTCGATCAGGGGCCCGACGATGCCGGCCAGCGCCTGACCGGAGGTCGCGCCGAAGACCCCGATCGCGACCGCGATCGCCAGTTCGAAGTTGTTCGAGGCGGCGGTGAAAGCGATGCTCGCGGTCCGCGGGTAGCCGAATCCCGCTCTTCTGCTGATGAAGAACGAGAGGAAGAACATGATTATGAAGTAGAAAAGAAGCGGGACGGCGATCAGGGCCACGTCCAGCGGGTCGTCGGTGATCGCCTCGCCCTGGATCGCGAAGAGCATCACGATCGTGAAGAGCAGGCCGTAGAGGGCGAACGGGGCGATGCGGGGGATGAACTCGGCCTCGTACCACGCGGCCCCGCGCCGTCGCACGCCGATCATTCTGGTCAGGAATCCGGCCACCAGTGGAATACCGAGGAAGATGAGCACGGTTCGGGCCACCTCCCAGATCGAGACCTCGAACCCCTGGGTGTCGAGACCGAGCAGGTCGGGCAGGCCCGTCAGGTACAACCAGCCGAGCAGACTGTAGGCGACGATCTGGAAGAGCGAGTTGATCGCCACCAGCAGGGCCGTCGCCTCCCGGTCAGCGCAGGCGAGGTCAGTCCAGATCAGAACCATGGCAATGCACCGCGCCAGCCCCACGATTATCAGCCCGGTGCGGTACTCGGGCTGGTCGGCGAGGAATAACCAGGCGAGCGCGAACATCAGCAGCGGGCCGATCACCCAGTTGAGGACGAGCGAGGTCACCAGCAGCCTCCGCTCCCCACCGAGATGCCCGATCTCTTCGTACCGGACTTTGGCCAGCACCGGATACATCATCAGCAACAGCCCGAGCGCGATCGGCAACGAGATGGTTCCGACCCGCAATGTGTCGAGCGCGTCGGCTATGTCGGGTATCAGGGAGCCGAGGCCGAGGCCGACGGCCATCGCGACCGCTATCCAGAGCGGAAGGAACCGGTCCAGGGTCGAGAGCTGCTTCATCACCAGCGACTCGTCGCCGGCCCGACTAGCGGTCATCGGAGGCCTCCGGCTCCGGTGGAGACCCGTGGCCGGACAGGCCGATGATCAGCGTCTCAACCCTCTCCCGAATCTCGTCGCGGATCAGCCTTACCTCTTCCGGCGGCAGTCCTCCCGGGTCACGCAGGTCCCAGTCGACGTAGCGAGTCCCCGGCACATAAGGACAGGCATCACCGCAGCCCATGGTGACGACGAGATCTGCCCACTCGGCCAGCTCCGTGGTCAACGGCGACGGCTTATGGCTGCTGAGGTCATGGCCCAGCTCGGCCATCACGCCGACGACCGTGGGGTCCACCTGCCGGGCGGGGCTGGTGCCGGCAGAGCGGGCGCTCAGCTCCTTCGCCGCGGCGGCAGAATCGAAGAACGCCTGGCTCATCTGTGAACGGCCGGAGTTCCGGATGCATACGAAGAGAACGTGAGTGGCCATCGGATGTTCATCAGGATCGGCCATCGCGGTGGGCCGACCGTAGCAATCGACAGAGGTCGCCGGAGGCAATTCGAAGACTGTCGATTCGGTCAGGCCAGCCTGTGAGTCGGTCACTCTGGAATCCAATACCCGGCCGGATCCGACCCCGCGACTCTTTCGGATATCAGAGCACCGCTTGTCGGTCCGTCGAATCACTCGTGTTTCGATGGAGCTCCCGGGCCTGTTCAGGCGATTGTCCTGTTCGGCTATTGATTCTTTGCTCGCAGCGCGCTGGCCGGGGGGACCGCCGGGGCACCGGGGAATCCGCGGCGCTCCGCCTCTCGCTGCGCTCGCTCGAGGCCGCCATGTTCGAGAGCGGCCGACCGCGATTCGCCCCTCCAGACCACGACACCGCGGCGGGATCTGACCACTACCTCCATGGTGCCGCCGAGGTGTTCGAGGGCTCCGGCTACGTTGCGGCGTTCCCGCGGCAGCGGCACCGGCAGCACGTGGGACTCGCCGCGTGGCGCCTGCCCTTCGATCTCGACCTGCCAGCGCAGACTCTTTCCCCTGAGCGACCAGCGCTCGTCCGTGACCTCGGCCTCGACTGGTGATGTGCCGGGGTTGCCGAGGCGAAGGAGCCGGCCGTCCGGCAGCTTCACGACTACGGCTGTCACCTCGGTCTGTAGCGGCCCGGACTTGATCTCTCCGCCGGCGAAGGCCACGCAGGCCTCACGCTCGGCGAATCCCTGGGCCTGCCCCCACCACCACGAGTCCGGAAACCCGCCCTTCCCCCAGTTCTTCTCTGCATAGACCTGCCAACCGTCGATCTCC
Source organism: uncultured Solirubrobacterales bacterium (assembly GCA_963717235.1). Lineage (GTDB taxonomy): Bacteria > Actinomycetota > Thermoleophilia > Solirubrobacterales > 70-9 > 67-14. The sequence continues at coordinate 257,525 of CAVQVQ010000001.1, forward strand.
CATGACTGCTCGCCGACCGTCGCACTGCCGGTGGCACTTCCCCCGAGCAGCCACGGATGCCAGTACTGGTTGAGGCCGGGTACCGACTGGAAGAAGCTGGAGCCGCCGAAAGCACGGCGTCCCCAGCCCACCGGCGAACTCACCTGAACGTCGACCCCGGCGTCATCACCGAGGTCCACCCGGAGCCGGTCGCGCGAGCCGGCAAAGGCGGTGCCGGCCTGTGCGCCCAGCGAATCCGGATCCGCCCGGCCCTCGGGGTGCTCGAGCGCCCGCAGGAAGCCGGACGGATGGGCACCGAGGCCGAGCGTCGACCAGAAGCCGTCATCGGCCCGGTTGACCCCGCAGAGCGCGATCAGGACCCGGCCATCTTCACGGGGAGCCGTGAAGCGCCAGAAATAACCTTCCATACGGACGCCGGGGTGGGCCCGGAGCTGATCGCCCCAGGGAAGGTCGGCTCCTGTGCGCCGATAGGGCTGAAATCTCATTTTGCGGTCACCTTCAACGTGAACTATCGCAGCGCAACATCATCGAACGGCCATTGAGATCATCGTCCTCCCGTCGGCCAGCACCGGTCGGCCTGCGATTTCCTGGGCGATGCTCTCGACTGACAGATCGCTGAGGCTTCTCATGATCTTCATCCTTGCCGGGCGTCGACCGAGGTGGCCGGACGCGGGCGGGTGGCCCCGTGACTTGAAATGACTGTCCGTCTGACTGCCCATTTTCGGAGCCCCCGGACCAGGCGAGTCGACCGCGATCACAATCGTTGAGCCAGATGTTCAGCGCGCCCGACAGGATTCGAACCTGTGACCTTCGGTTTCCGCAACTAGGTGGCCGGTGAGCAGATGCTCTCGACCGAGTACCTGCTGACTCTGACCGAGCCGGAGATGACCGTGCTGGCCGGCGGCCTGCGAGTACTCGGTGCCAACCACGGTGGCTCGCAGCAGGGGGTCCTCACCGACTCCCCCGGTTCGCTGAGCAGCGACTTCTTCGTCAACTTGCTTGATCTGGTTACCGAGTGGAAGCAGGCCTCGGACGACGGGGGGCCTTCGAGGCGCGCGATACCGACGGCAAGCTCAAGTGGACCGGCAGCCGGGTCGACCTCGTCTTCGACTCGAACTCGGAGCTGAGGGCGGTGGCCGAGGTCTACGCGAGGGAAGACGTCGGCGAGAAGTTCGTGGCCGACGGGTGCCGACTCTGCCTATTGTGAACGGCGACATGTCCGACCATGACGAAGACGACCCGGAAAGCCTGCTGAACCGCGGCAGGCGACGGGCCGAGGACACGGCCGGTGCCGCAAAGCTGTGGCTGGCCAATCTCCGCCAGTACAGCGGTCCCGTAGACGTCGCGGTTCGGATCTACGAGCGCGACCACCAGAACTTCGGCTCGGTGCTGGGCAGCGCCGTCGCCTTCCGTTTCTTCCTGTTTCTCTTCTCGCTGGTCGTCCTCAGCGTCGGCGTCGGTGTGCTGGTGCTCGGGAGGGGCTGGTTCGGGGAGGGCCTTGGTGACGACCTTGGCCTGGCCCAGTCGCTCGCGGCCCAGGTCGACGAAGCCCTGAACCAGAACGATTCGTCCGGCATCCTCCTGGTGCTGGGTGGAATCGCCGCGACCGCCTGGGCGGGAAGGAACCTCGCGATCACCCTGACCGCGGCGAGCGCCAATGCGTGGCGAATCCCGAGGCCCGCCGGAATGACATCCGCCCGGGCCGTGGGCGTAGTGATCGGCCTGATCTCGGCAGTCATGGTCTTCGCCAGCGTGCTGAGACTCGTCCAGGACAGCGCCGGCCTGATAGTGGCCGCGACGTCGTTCGTCGCCATCTTCGTCGCATATTCCGCAGTCTGGTTCGCACTTACGCTCGTGCTTCCCCGCGCCACCCGCGATCCGAGCTCGCTGCTGCCGGGAGCCGCGCTGACCGGAGTCACGTTCGCCGGCCTGGGCTGGGTGTCGCAGTTTTACCTCGAGCCGCGTCTGGATTCGGGGTCCGAGATGCTGGGGGGGCTCGGGCTGACCGCGGTGGCCCTCGGCTGGCTCTTCGTGGCCAGCCGGATCATGGTCGCGAGCCTTGTCGTAAACGCGGTGGTCTACGAGCGATACGGCAGCCTGCTGGAGCTCCTGCTGTCGCTTCCGGGACTGCGCCGGCTCCGCAGATACGAGTGGGTCCGGCGACTGCTGGAGGAGGACTTCTCAGCAGCGGTCGATCCCGGCGCCGACCTTGGAGGCCCGGCGCAAACCGGGCCCTAGGGACCTCCGCCGGCCGGCCGTTCGGCGGCGATCCTGGCCTGCCGGTCGGCCGTCAGCTCGTTGATGACGATCAGGATCGCCGCGGTGATCGGGACCCCTACGATCGCACCGACGATTCCGAACATCGCACCCCAGAACAGGACGCTGAAGATCACCAGGAAGCCGGAGATGTCCGCGGCCTTGCCGATGATGGTCGGCTGCAGCACGTAGTTCTCGAACTGCTGATAAACGAGGATCACGATGACAAAAACGACGAGGGCGAACGGACTCACGGTCAGCGCGACGATTCCGATGATGACCCCGGCGATCAGCGAACCGATGTTCGGGATCATGTCGAGGATGCCGGCGATGACCGCGAGCGCCAGTGCGTAGGGGACGCCGAGAAGTACGGCCGTCAAGCCGTATACCGCCCCGCAGATCACCGAGATCACGATGTTCCCGACCATGTAGCGCGATGTGGTGGTGATGACGTTCTCACTGATTCTGCCCCACTTGCCGGCGCTGTCGTTGCCGAGCAGACCGAGCAGCGATCGCCGGTAGCTGGGCAGGTCCTTGACCAGAAACAGCGTCATGAAGACAACCGAGAAGCCCATCACGAACACGCCGAACGCAGATGCCGTGAAGCCGAGGATCCCACCGGCGGCATTGCCCACGCCCGAGACGATCTTCGAGGTGTTCTGCTGGAGGACCTCGCTCACGTGGCTCTGGTCATTGAGTTCCTTGCCGAGGTCGCTCTGGTTGAACTCGGCAACGATCGCCGGGGCGTCGTCGGCGATCTCGCCGATCGATTCGATGACGGGGGCGAGCACGATCAGCATCAACAGCCCGATGACCGCGGTCAGGCTCAGCACCACCAGGGAAGACGCAGCTCCCCTGCCCATGCCGAAACGCACCTGGACCGCGTCCACCACGGGCGCCAGAACGATCGCCAGGAATACCGAGACGAAGATGACCAGCAGGGTGCTTCCGACGACGACCAGGCTCCAGGTGAGCGCGACCAGACCGACGAAGATCAGGATCGTTTTGGTCGACACCGACATCGAGATCGAAGCAGGCGCCGGCGAAGACGCTCCCTGCTCGCCGCTATGGCCGCCCGGTGTCGGTGTCACGGGGGACGAATCAGACCCGGTCAACAGACCGGACCTGTTTCTCGTGTCGGACGGGGACGGACATCGACGAAGACGACTATCCCACAGTGGTCGGCGGAATCGTCCTGCTTCAGGGCTTGAGGGCAGGAACGGCGGTTTCGGCCGAATCAGGCAGATGTCGCCGGCGGCGCAGGACTTCGCACCGCCTGAGCGGAATCCACCGTCTTTGCTGAGCGCGCCCGACAGGATTCGAACCTGTGACCTTCGGTTTCGTAGGTGATACTGGCTCATTTCTTTCCCAGTGTCAGGGCGATTCTCAGCTTCCCCCTCTGCTTCTGACTGTCCGTCTGACTGTGCTCAGGCCGGCCAGGGGCTCGCCCAAACAGACTTCTGCGAATTCCACCACCGCTCACGGCAACCGTTGCCGCGGCCGCCAGTCATGCGGAAGCGAGCTACTTCTTGACCTTGATCGTCTTCTTCACAGTCTTGCCGCCGGCGTTCTTCGAGGTCACCTTGAAGGAGGCCTTGACCTTGCCCGGCTTCTTCGGCTTGACCTTGACCTTGACGGTCTTCGACTTGCCGGCCGCGATCTTGCCGACGGACCTCTTCGCCTTGACGCCTTTGCCTTTGACCTTGAGCTTGACTCCGTTTGCGGCAGCGTTGCCTGAATTGGAGATCCTGACCTTGTAGGTGCCCTTCTTGCCCTTCTTGACCTTCTTCGGGCCGCTGACTTTCACCTTGCTGATCTTCGCCACGGCGACAGGTCGGGCCTGGAGCTCGAAGGTTGCCGATACCGAACGGGTCTGGTCCATGGTGAGCACGCAGGTGTCGGTTCCCGAGCAGGGTCCCGTCCAGCCGGTGAAGGTGCTTCCGGGCTCGGCAGTAGCCGTGAGGGTGACCTCGGTCAGGGAGGTGAAAACCTCCACGCACTCATCCCCGCAGTCGATCCCACCCGGACTCGAAGTTACCGTGCCCTGGCCGGAGCCACTCCCGTTCACGCCCAGGGCGTAAATCGGTGAGGTGGTGGACGCCGTCAGGATGTCCTCGTTGGTGCCATCGTCGCTGGTCCAGACCGAGGTGGCCGTACCGTCGGGACCGATCGCGATCTTCGCATCAACTGCGTTCCCCTGACCACTCGCAGAAAGGTCTGCGACTGGGCCGAAAGAGCCGCCGGGTGGCCGGGTTGCCGACTGGATGACCCCGGGCGTGGAGAAATCTACGGCATTGAATTGCCATACGACGGTCTTCGTGCCATCGGGGCCGATCGCGATTGACGGCGCAGTGGAGAAGTTGTCGATCCCGGTCAGGTCCACCGGCGCTCCGAACGGTCCACCCGCAGGACGGTCTGCGGTCTGGATGATCCACCAGGTGCCGTCGAACAGTTGCCAGACCGCCGTGGCAGCTCCGTCGGGGCCGATCACGATCTGCTGTCCTCTGGAAGTCCCGCCGGCGTCCGAGAGATCCTCCGGAGTGCCGAACGAGCCGTCCGGAGGACGGGTCGACGACTGGATGATGCAAGGGGTTGAGACGTCGCATCCCGAGCCCGTACGCCAGGCGACGATCGTGGTCTTGTCGGATCCGACGGCAATCGTCGGCCCGTTCGCGTTCTCGCTGCTCTCGGAGAGATCCAGGGGTATGCCGAACGAACCGCCGGGCGGTCGGGTTGAGGCCTGGATGATGCCGGCGCGTCTCCAGACAACGGTGGCGGCTCCGTCGGGACCGATCGCTATCTGGGGAGACTCCGCTCCGGTCGCCGAGATGTCCACCGGTGTGCCGAACGAACCGCCGGAGGGTCGGGTTGAGGTCTGAATGATTCCGGCGCGCCGCCAGACAGCGGTGGCGGATCCGTCGGGACCAACAGCGACTTCTTGTTCAAAGGCGTCTTGCCCGGCTTCCGAAATATCCACCGGTTCACCGAACGAACCTCCCGGGGCGCTGGTCACTGCTCGGACGATACGGTCGGGAGTGTCCACCCGCAGCCAGGTAACGGCAGCGGAGCCATCGGAGCCGATTGCGAGTGTCGGCCCCACGGCGTTCTCGGTCGGCTCGGAGAGATCGAACGGTGCGCCGAACGAGCCCCCTGGCGGTCTGGTAGAGGCCTGGATGGAGTTGCTGGGGCCGTCATTGATCCACCAGACAGCAATGGCGCTGCCATCCGGGAGGATTTTCAGATCAGGTGCGATCGCGTCTGCTGCGGACGCGGAGAGATCGGTCGCCGGAACCTGCCAGGGGCCCTGCGGGGCGGCGGAGGCGGTCGCCGGCACCAGGGCCAGGGCACACAGGGCAGCAAGCGAGACGATCACAGCACCTGACCACGAACGAATCGGTGATGACAGTGGGCCGGGTCCGAGACCGGGTCGGGACAGTTCGCCGCCAACTGCGGTCCTGCTGAAGATCTGATCGAACTCTTTGCCAATCACGAACGAGCCTCCCTGGGAAATGCGTTGCGGATTTGCCGTCGCTGGAGAAAGTCCGAGAGGCTGCCGGGCGCAACTGCCGGTGCGGCCGCACGGAGCACTTAGCTGTAGATGAAAGAGCGTAGCCGCTCGGGTCGCCCGGGTCCACTCCGGCTTCTGCGACATCAGATGAAGCAGAAACCGCCAGCGCCGCGGGAATTCGCAACGTTGAGCGGAATCCGCCGCCTTTGGTCAGCGCGCCCGACAGGATTCGAACCTGTGACCTTCGGTTTCGTAGGTGGTCCTGGGTCATTTCTTTCCCAGTGTCAGCGCGATCCCCAGCTTCGCGGACGGTTTCTGACTGCCCGTCTGACTGCCCCGGGCCGGACCGGAATCCGGCCTAGCGCTTCAGCCCGTGCCTGACCGACTGGCGGTTCAGCTTGCCGCCGCTGCCGGAGACCACCTCGATCCCGAGGATCGAGACCCCGGACTTGCGGTTCTTCTTCAGCATGCGCTTTGCGGACTTCGGCACCTTGACCTTGACCTTGGCGCTCTCGCCCGGGCCGATCTGCTCGGGCACGATTACCTTGGCAGGGGACTTCTTGCCTTTCACCTTGACCGAGGCGTTGGCCTTGGTCACCTGGCAGCTTCTGCCGTTTGAATCCTTCTCCGGGCAGTTGACCGTGACCGCGGCAAAGCGCCTGGTGCCGGCGAGGCTGACCGGCCTGCCCTTGCTCAGCTTGGTGATCGTCGGCGGGGTCGAGGTCGGGCCGGTGTCACCGGTGGGACCTGTCGGGCCGGTCGGGCCGGTGGCTCCGGTCTCTCCGGTCTCGCCGGTCGGCCCGATCGGTCCGGTGGCTCCGGTGTCCCCGGTCGCTCCGGTATCGCCTGTTGCTCCGGTAGCTCCGGTGTTTCCGGTGGCTCCCGTATCTCCGATTGCGCCGGTCGGGCCTGTGGGACCTTCCGACAGGGGCCCCGCCGAACCCGTGAGCGAAACGCTCGGGTCGGTGGGTGCGTTGGTCAGGACGTCCAGCGTCGCCGAGCGGACGCCATCTGCCTGCGGGGCAAAGCGCACCTTGGCCAGGCAGCTCTCCCCCGGTTCGATCAGGTCAAGGCACGTGTGGCTGCCAAGAAAGAAGTCGTCCGGATCGGTGCCGGCGAACGAAAAGCCCCTCACCCTGATGGGCGCGGAACCGTTGCTGCTGATGGTGATTTGCTGCGGCGGGCTGACCGTTCCCTGGGGCACGAGTGCCGGAGAGCCAAAGGTGAGCGCGGCGGGGCTTACATCGGCGGAAGGAACCCGGAGGCGGTCGAAGACTGCAACGGCGTCGCTGGTCTGCGAGGCGACGTAGGCGCTCTTGCCGTCAGGAGAGACGGCGAGCCAGGAGGGGATGTCGAGGCCGACGCCGTCGGCGCAGACGCCGGATGAGCCGGTCTCTGAAACGCAGGCCTCAGCGCCGGCCTTCTGGGTCAGGGCTCCTGTGGTGGTGTCCCGGTCGAAGATGGCCACGGCACTGCTGGTGCCCGAAGCGACGTAGGCACTCTTGCCGTCCGGGGAGACGGTCACCGACTGGGCGCCGTCGAGGCCGACTCCGTCGGCGCAGTCGCCGCCCGATCCGTCCTCGGACACGCAGGCTTCTGTGCCGGCCTTCTGGGTAAGTGCCCCGGTGGCGTCGCGGTCGAAGACGGCCACGGCGCCGCTTACGCGCGAGGCAACGTAGGCGCTCATGCCGTCGGGGGAGACCGTGACCGAGGCGGCAGCGTCGAGGCCGACTCCGCTTGAGCAGCCACCTGCGCCTCCCTGGGATACGCAGGCTTCAGCGCCGGCCTTCTGGGTAATTGCTCCGGTCGATGTGTTCCGGTCGAAGACAGCGACGGCGTCGCTGGTGCCCGAAGCCACGTAGGCGCTCATGCCGTCGGGGGAGACCGTGACCGAGGCGGCGCGCTCGAGGCCGACGCCGTCGGCGCAGATGCCGGACGAACCGGACTCTGAGACGCAGGCCTCGATGCCGGCCTTCTGGGTCAAGGCTCCGGTGGAGGTATTTCGATCGAAGACGGCGACGGCGTCGCTACCAAACGAGGCGACATAGGCGCTCTTGCCGTCCGGGGAGACGGTCACCGACAGGGCAAAAAAGAGGCCGACTCCGTCGGCGCAGGTACCGCCTGTGCCGGTCTCTGACACGCAGGCGTCAGTGCCGGACTTCTGGGTAAGTGCTCCGGTGGTGGTGTCTCGGTCGAAGACGGCCACGGCACTGCTTGTGCCCGAAGCGACGTAGGCGCTCTTGCCGTCCGGGGAGACGGTGACCGAGGAGGCGCCGTCGAGGCCGACTCCGCTCGTGCAGCCGCCTGACCCTCCCTGGGAGATGCAGGCTGCAGTACCGGACTTCTGGGTCAGGGCTCCGGTGGTGATATTTCGATCGAAGACGGCCACGGCACTGCTGGAGCCCGAAGCGACGTAGGCGCTCTTGCCGTCCGGGGAGACGGTGACCGAGCGGGCAGTGCCGAGGCCGACTCCGCTTGAGCAGCCGCCGGCGCCCGCCTGGGATACGCAGGCTTCGCTGCCGGACTTCTGGGAGAGGGAACCTTCGCTCCCTGCCGCCGATGCGGCAGGTGGAAGCGCTGCGAGAACCAGCGTGGCCATGATCGCGGAAAATCCGATCGCGAGGCTGCGAGCGAAACGGCGAGACGACACTTCTGACATGAGTCTCCCTGGACTTGGTGTGCGCCCCGCATCGGGCGATGAGTTTCGGTGACTCTACAGAAGACGACCTGACGTCATGCGAGAAGAGGTTTCCCTCCAAAGCCGAGCCGCCGGTTCGGCAGCCTCGGTTTTCTCGGTGACTGTCCTTCTGACTGCCTGTCTCGGAACGCCTAATCGAGTGGGCCTACGGCGATCGCAATCGCCGTGCCAGACCTTCAGCGCACCCGACAGGATTCGAACCTGTGACCTTCGGTTTCGTAGACGGCAAGTCAACTGACCTATTTGCAGCCCGACGAACACAGCGGGTCCCGCTTCGTTCCTCAGGGTGCCGCTCGGATACTCGAGCAGGCGGCCGCTCTGAAACCCCTACCGCTAGCGGATCTTCACTGTCGCCTTGGCGGTCTTCTTGTCGGCCCCCTTGGCCGTCGCGATGAAGGTGATCTTCGCCTTCTTGCCCTTCTTCGCACGATTCTTGACCTTGACCTTGAACTTCACGGTCTTCGACTTACCCGCGGCCAGCTTTCCGGGCTTACGGCACTTCGGCACCTTGACCAGCTTCTTCGGGCCCCTGGCGCAGAGTTTGTGCTTCTTCGCGGTTGCGTCTCCGGTGTTCTTGACCCTGACCTTGAAGGTGACTTTCTCGCCGCGCCTCACCTTCTTCGACCTCGGCTTGATCTTCAGGTTGGCGAGCCTAGGCTCCAATGACAGGTCGACCGGAGCGCCGAACGAGCCGCCCGGAGGGCGGGTTGCGGCCTGGATGATGCTGTTAGTGCCGTCGAAGCGGCGCCAAACCGCGGTCGCGGTTCCGTCGGGGGCTGTGGCGATTTGGGGAGAGAAGCCATCCCCCCCGGGAGCCGAGAGGTCGACCGGGGCGCCGAAGGTGCCTCCCGGCGGGCGGGTTGCCGCCTGAATGATGCTGTTGGCGCCGTCCCGGCTACGCCAGACAGCCGTCGTCGTTCCGTCGGGGGCTGTCGTGATCTGCGGGTTCAAAGCACTTCCCTGACTCGGATCAGACAGGTCGACCGGAGCTGCGAAGGAGCCTCCCGGCGGGCGGGCTAGGGCCTGGATGACGCCGTCGCTGCCACGCCAGACCACGGTCACCACGGTCGCGGTTCCGTCGGAGGCTGTGGTGATCTGCGGAGAGGTTAGATTCCGCACGACGACCGGCAGATCGATCGGAGCGCCGAACGAGCCTCCCGGCGGGCGGGTGGCGGCCTGGATGATGGAGCTGGAGGCCCACCAGACCACGGTCGCTGTTCCGTCGGGGGCTGTGGTGATCTGCTGGTGTTGAACACTTCCCTGGCCGAGGCTGGACAGGTCGAGCCGAGCGCCGAAAGAGCCTCCCGGCGGGCGGGTGGCGGCCTGAATGATGTCGCCGTCGGCGTCGCTGAAGCGGATCCAGACCGCTGTCGTAGTCCCGTCGGGGGCTGTGGCGATCTGGGGCGAGTAGGCATTCAGCCTGGCGACCGTCAGGTCGACCGGAGCGCCGAAAGAGCCTCCCGGCGGGCGGGTGGCAGCCTGGATGATGTCGGGGTAGCCGATGGAGCGGGTGGAGCGCTCCCAGACCGAGGTCGCGGTTCCATCAGGGGCTGTGGTGATCTGGGGCAGGTCGGCGTCCTGCCCTGGGGCCGAGAGGTCGACCGGCGCTCTGAAGGTGCCGCCCCGCGGGCGGATTGCGGCCTGGATGATGAAGTCGGAACCGTTGAAGCGGCGCCAGACGGCGGTCGCGGCTCCGTCAGGGGCTGTGGTGATCTGGGGAGAGGTGGCATTCCGCCCGGAGGCCGACAGGTCGACCGGAGCGCCGAACGAGCCTCCCGGCGGGCGGGTCGCGGCCTGGATGATGGAGTTGGCGCTGTCGCGGCGACGCCAGACCGCCGTCGCGGTTCCGTTGGGGGCTGTTGTGATCTGCGGGGTGAGAGCACCCACCGGGGAGGCGGAGGTATGCGAAGCCGGCGGAACCCAGGATCCCTGGGGCGCGGCCACAGCCTGAGACGCGATGCCGGCCGCGACAAGGAGAGTCGAGCACAGAACGCCGATCAGTGTCTTCATGACTTCTCTTCTACCCCCTGGTTTCGGCGCGCTTCTATTCGGGCCTTTGCTCGCAGACTCACGCCTCATTGGACCTACCTCACCTTCACCGTCGCCTTGCCGCTTTTCTTCTCGGCCCCTTTGGCGTAAGCAGTGAAGGTGACCTTCGCCCTCTTGCCCTTCTTGGCACGGTTCTTGACCTTGACCTTGAACTTCACCGTCTTCGACCTGCCGGCTGCCAGCTTGCCGGGCTTTCGGCACTTCGGCACCTTGACCAGCTTCTTCGGGCCCTTGGCGCAGAGTTTGAGCTTCTTGGCTGTTGCTTTGCCCGTGTTCTTCACCTTGACCTTGAACGTGACCTTCCTGCCGCGCCTTACCTCCTTCGACTTCGGCTTGATCTGGAGGTTGGCTAGCTTCGGCTTGCCGACCGGCGGTTGCTCAGTCGAGACCGATTGGATGATGGAGTTGGCGCCGTCGGAGCGCTGCCAGCTAGCGGTCGCTACTCCGTCCGCCGCTATGGCGATCTGGGGAAAAAGGGCATCCTGCCCGGGGGCCGAGAGGTCGAGCGAGGCCCCGAAGGTCCCTCCGGGCGGGCGGGTTGCGGCCTGGATGATGAAGTCGGAGCCGTTGAAGCGGCGCCAGACCACGGTCGCGGTTCCATCGGGGGCTGTGGTGATCTGGGACCCGAAGGCATCCTGCCCAGCTGCGGAAAGGTCGACCGGGGTGCCAAAGGTGCCGCCAGGCGGGCGGGTTGCGGCTTGGATGATGAAGTTGCTTCCGTCAAAGAGAGACCAGACCGCGGTCGCTGCTCCGTCTGGTGACGTAGCGATCTGGGGGTCGAAGGCGTCTTGCCCGGGGACCGACAAGTCGGCGGGGGTGCCGAAGGTCCCTCCGGGCGGGCGGGTTGCGGCCTGGATGATGTTGTTGGCGCCGTCGGAGCGATACCAGACCGCGGTCGTGGTTCCGTCGGTGGATGCGACGATCCGGGCACCGGATGCATCCTGCCCGGCTGCGGAGAGGTCGACCGGGGTGCCAAAGGTGCCGCCGGGGGGGCGGGTGGCGGCTTGCGCGATATCGTTGGCGCCGTTGGAGCGATACCAGAGCGAGGTCGAGGTTCCGCCGGGGTCTGTGGTGATCTGGGCATTCAAGGCGTCTTGCCCGGGGACCGACAAGTCGGCGGGGGTGCCGAAGGTCCCTCCGGGCGGGCGGGTTGCGGCCTGGATGATGAAGTTGCTGCCATTGGAGCGGCTCCAAACCGCGGTCGTGGTGCCGTCCGGGGCTGTGGTGATCTGGGGTCCGACGGCGTTCCGTCCGGGGGCCGAGAGGTCGACCGGGGTGTTGAACTCTCCGCCCGGCCGGCGTGTCGCGACCTCGATGATGCCGTTGGCACCGTCGGAGCGGCTCCAGATCGCGGTCGTGGTTCCACCTGGGTCAGTGGTGATCTGGGGTCCAAAGGCATCCTGACCGGCTGCGGAGAGGTTGACCGGGGCATTGAACTCTCCGCCCGGCGGGCGTGTTGCGGTCTGGATGATGCTGTTGGCACCATCGCTGCGACGCCATACCGCGGTGGCGGCACCGTCGGGGCCGGTTGTGATCTCGGAACCGACTGCGTCCTGTCCGGGTGCCGAGAGGTCCACAGCTGGCAGCATCCAGGGCCCCTGGGGCGCGGACATCGCTGGAGACGCGATGCCAAGTGCGACCAAGGTCGCAGTGAGTACAACGCCGATCAGTGTCTTCATGACTTGACTCTTACCCCCCGTTGCCGGGACCCTTCCACTCGGGCCTATGCGCGCAGACTCACGCCTCGTCAAACCCAATTGGTAGCACCCTGAACCCGGATTTCATCAGTAGTTAGTACCGAAGCCGCTCGCGAGGATGAACTCCTGACCCCGCGGATGACTGTCCGCCTGACTGCCCTTTGCGGGGTCAACAAGTCAGGCGAGCCAACCGCGAACGCAATCAGTGAGCCAGATCTTCAGCGCGCCCGACAGGATTCGAACCTGTGACCTTCGGTTTCGTAGAGCTCAAGTCATTCGAGGCTCAGAATCGCTGGGCACTGATTCGGGGTGAGCCTCTGGCTGGCTACCCGCAAACTCGGGAAGGCGGTGAACCGCCACATGTCCGACGGGGGCCCAACAGCTAGCGCTCGTAGACGTCCCTCCGATGCCCCAGAGTGACCACAACGATCAGGAGCTTGTCGTCCTCGATTGTGTAGATCACGCGGTAGCTGCCCGTCCTGACCCGGAATGCATCGCGCCCTTTGAGCTTCCTCGCGTTCGGTGGGCGCGGATCTTCCGCCAGCAGAGCTATGGCCCCCTGGATTCGTCGTCGAACCTGGGGATCAAGCTTGCGCAGAGTTCGAAGCGCCGCCGGGCGCAGTTCTATGCGGTACTTGCTCAATCCCAGCCGAGGTCGGCTTTGACTTCTTCCCAGGGGATGTTCGGACCCTCTTCCTCCATGGCGGAATCGAAGGCAGCTACATCTTCGGTGTCCTCGAGGGCGTCCATCATTTCCGCGTAGCGCTCAGGACTTACCAGGACTGCCGCAGGGGTTCCGCGACGCTCAAAGAACACTGCCTCTGTCTGAGACAGTTCAACCGCATCGGAGAGTTTCTCCCGGGCCTTGCTGATGTTGAAAGTTGCCATCGTCCGATTGTACAACTCAGCGACTGGTTTGTACAGGAGACTGCTCGCCTGCCGGATTGACTGCGCCTTTTCAACAACCTCCGACGAGGCCGCTCCGAGCTTCGCCAGCGGTCAAGCCAGATTCAAAGCGCGCCCCACAGGATTCGAACCTGCGGGCTTCGATTTCGTAGAGGCTTGGCCTGGCAGAGGTTTCGGCGCGGTTGAGGGCTTTGTTCGGACCCTCCAGAGCCGCGTCTTCTATGAGCGATTCAGCCGTTGTCCGGTCTGAAAGAACGTCGGCCTGATCTCCATCGGGCTCCCGCATCCGGTTCCGAGGCGCCGTGAGTTGAGGTGAGACCCGGCCTGCGGCAGGGCGCACCGGAGCCGCCTACCCCTTCAGCTTCACGCCGAGCTTCACGGTCTTCTCGTTGTTAGTCTCGTCGCTCAACTCCACGGTCAGCTTCGCTTTCGCCTTCTTCCCGTTCTTCAGCGCCCTGGTGATCCTCCTCGCCTGGCGCTTCTTCCCGGGCTTCAGCTTCAGGGTCATCCTGGTGCCATTGGCGACCTTCCGGGTCCGGGTCTTGAGCTTGTAGGTGCGGTTGACCCTGATCCTTCCGGAGATCTCGGCCTCGAGATCCTCGCTGGCCCTGACCTTGACCCTGATGACGATCTTCTTGCCCTTCTGCCTCTGGGTCCTCTTCGCGGTCGCGGTGCCGTCGACGTACCACCGGAGCAGTCGCCGGGCGATCTCCTCTCCCTGGTCGTCCTGGAGGAAGTGGCTGGCCTCGGGCAGACGGGCGTGCGGCTGGCCGGTGGCGCCGGGGACGTTGTCGATGAAGACCTGCTGGGCCGCGCAGGAGCCGAGCTGGCCCGGATCATTGCTCGCCCAGATGGTCAGGAACGGCTTGTCGAAGGCGGTCAGCCCTGCCCACGCCTCGGCGTTGGTGCCGGGAACGTCGTTAATCAGCGACGGGAACACCCGCGCTCCGGCCATGTACGGTCGGCTCGGGAAAGGAGCGTCATAGGCGGCCTCTTGGCGCGCGGGAAGGTCGAACCAGGTCATCGCCTCGACGGTTCGGGAGGCCCGGAAGGACCTGGAGGTCATAGCGTGGGCCATCCAGTCGGCGAAGTATCCGCTCGTCGGGGCGACGATCGGGGAACATCCGTCGTAGAACGGAAACTGCTGGGGTGGGATCGCGGCGTAGGGGGCGGGCAGGTCGGTGAGCTCGTCCGGGTTCTCGACCGGCGGGAAAGGCTGGACCCCGGCGGGGATCACCGGCAGAGCACCATTGCCGACGGCGATGTTGGCGAAGCGGCCGGGGTTGATCCCCGCGACCCGCAGGCCGACGAGGCTGCCCCAGTCCTGTACGAACAGGTTGATGTCGGTGAGCCCGAGCCTGTCAATGAAGCGCTTGAGGCGATTGGTGTGAACGAGATAGCTGTAGGTCTCGATTTTGGTCGGCTTGTCGGAGCGGCCAAAGCCGAGATGGTCCATGGCGATGACGCGGTACCCGGCGTCGGCGAGCACGGGGATCATCTTGCGGTACAGGTACGACCAGGACGGCTGACCGTGAAGCAGCAGCACGACATCGCCGTCGGCGCGTCCTTCGTCGATATACGCCTGGCGCAGTCCGTCGATCACGACGTGTCGGCTCCTGTAGGGCCAGCCGGGGAGACCGTCGAAGCACGAAGCCGGCGTGCGCACGAACTCGACGCCGCCCACAGTCGTCCTTACGCTCGGCTTCACGTCGCAGGACGTGGCGGCCCGGGGACCGGAAACGGTAGCCGTCTCGAAGTTCCGCCGACGCCGCTCCAGGCAGGGCCACAAAGACGAGCGCTGCCAATAGCGACAGGAG
>CAVQVQ010000002.1:0-356651 GCA_963717235.1 uncultured Solirubrobacterales bacterium
CAGCAGCGTCGCAAGGCCGTCGCGCAGGGTCATGTCGCCGTCGAGCATCGGAGCGGCGAGCGAGTCCGGCTGTGCGGGAACCCTTTCCAGCTCGAGATCCCGGTTCGAGAGCCACCCGAGCGGCCGGTTCTCGTCATCGACGAGCACGGCGTAGCGGACCTCGGCCGCATCGACCTCGAGCTTGATCGGCGCGGTCGGGTCGCCGGCGCGGGCCACCGGGGCTTTCCACAGATCGACGTTCTTCACCCTGATCAGGGCCAGTCTCTTGAGAGCGCGATCGGCGCCGACGAAGTCCTCGACGAACGCGTCCGCCGGTTCCATCAGCAGTTCGGTCGGGGTCGCATACTGGGCCAGCTCGCCGCCCTTCTTCATCACCGCGATCCGGTCGCCCATCTTGATCGCCTCGTCGACGTCATGGGTCACGAAGAGAACCGTCTTGCGGATCTCCGCCTGAAGTCTCAGGAACTCGTTCTGCAGCCGCGAGCGGTTGATCGGATCGATCGCGCCGAAGGGTTCGTCCATCAGCATCACCGGGGGGTCGACCGCCAGCGCCCGCGCGACTCCGACCCGCTGCTGCTGTCCGCCGGAGAGCTGGCCGGGATAGCGGTCGGCGAACTCCGGGTCGAGACCGATCAGCTCGAGCAGCGTTTCGACCCTTTCCCGGGTCCGGGAGCTGTCCCACTTGAGCAGGTTCGGCACGGTGCCGATGTTCTCGGCGATCGTACGGTGGGGGAAGAGGCCGATCTGCTGGATCACGTAGCCGATCTCCCTCCGCAGCTTCGCGGCGTCTCCGTCCTTGACCGAGCGGTCGCCGATCAGGATGTCTCCGGAGGTCATCTCGACCGTCCGGTTGGCCATCCTCATGGCGGTGGTCTTGCCGCAGCCCGACGGTCCTACGAGGACGCAGATCTCACCTGCGGGAACTTCGAGGCTGAGTTCATGTACAGCGAAACCTTCGGCGCCTGGATAGCGCTTCGACACGCTTTCGTAGCGGACGTTCGAGGCTGATCCATCGTCTTCCGATGAGTGTTCACGGACTGATTCTCCGGCTGTCACTGCCTAAACCTTATGGGTCCCACAGGACGAAGGGCGACCGGGGGCCGGTGGGCGGCGGCTGCTGCGCCGTCCCGAAGGGTCTTCGCCGAATTGAGCGCTCGGCAATCCGGCGTGCAGGATGCGCCCGGAATCGGGACCTTTGTTAGCAATTGCTTACACTTCTCGAAGTGCCTGATCCGAAACCCCTCAACTCGCGGCCGGCGAAGACCCGGCTGCTTCTTGCGATGTGCGCGCTCGGGCTGGCGTTTTTCGCCTGGGCCCAGGGCCCGGCGACGGCGGCGGTCGAGGATCGCCTCGACCAGACCGAAGAAAAGCTCGCCGAAGCCAACGACCGCAAGGGCGTGCTCTCGAAGGAGGTCTCCGGACTGAGCGAACGGATCGGCGAGTACGAGGCGCGCGTATCCGCCCTGCGAGCAGAGGAGCGGGAGGCCGAGGTCCGCCTCGCGGCCAAGCAGGCCGAACTGGACCAGGCTGAGGCCGAGGTGACCGAGGCCTACCGTGAGCTCAAAGTCCTGGCGGGCCGCCTCAAGAGATCCCTGGAGATCCTCAGCGACCGACTGGTCGCGATCTACCAGAGCGGCAGCACCGATGTGACCGATCTCTTCCTCACCTCTGCCGACTACGGCGAGCTGATCGAGCAGTCCGAGTACCTCGAGCAGATCCAGAACCAGGACGAGACGATCGTCACCCGGGTCCGCGACCTGCGCGACCAGCAGCAGGCCACCGTGGTCAGGCTCAAGAACGCCAAAGAAACGATCGAGGCCGCGAGGGATTCGATCGCCGCCGAAGAGCAGAACCTGGCCGTCGCCAGGCAGGCCGTGGAGAGCCAGCAGAACGAACTGGTGGCTGCTCGCGGGCAGCGCCGGGCGGCGCTCTCCAGGGTCGACCAGCGAGTCGGTCAGCTCGAAGACATCCAGGCCGACCTCCAGGCAAAGATCCAGGAGCAGATCGCCGCCGCGTCGGGCCTCAGCCCGCTACCCGCCGGCCCGATGTCGGCTCCCAGTGCCGCCGGCCTGATCTGGCCGCTCGACGGGCTCCTCACCTCCGGCTTCGGGTACCGCTGGGGACGAATGCATGAAGGGATCGACATCGCCGTGGCCGAAGGCACGCCGATCCGGGCTTCCAAGGGCGGAACCGTGATCATGGCCTCGTACAACGGCGGCTACGGCAACTACACCTGCATCGACCACGGCAGTGGGCTCTCGACCTGTTACGCCCACCAGTCGGCCTTCGCCGCATCCGCGGGCCAATCGGTCAACCAGGGCCAGGTCATCGGATACTCCGGTAACACCGGCAGCAGCACCGGTCCGCACCTCCATTTCGAAGTCCGGATAAACGGTGCGGCCCAGGATCCGATGGGCTACCTGTAGCGCTCTCCCGTGGCGGCCCGGCTCAGGCCAGGCCGAGGCCTACGGCCCGCTCCCGGGCCTTCAGGATGACCTCTTCGCGAGTCGTCGACCCTGCCGTCATCCATCAGCACGCGCCCGTCGACGACGGTGGTCCTGACGACTGAGCCTGTCGCCGTATAGACGAGGTTCGAGGTGAGGTCACCGAGGGCCAGTTCGTAGGCCCCTGGATCGAGCAGGAGGAAGTCGGCCGGCATCCCCGGGGCCAGCGGGTCCCGGTGGCCGACCAGGTCCGACCGGCGTCCGGTGGCGATCGCCCATGCCTCTTCGACCGGTATCGCTTCCGCGTCCCCGGCAGCGTGGCGCTGGGTCAGGGCGAAGACCTTGAGGTCGGCCAGCAGGTCGAGTGAGTTGTTCGATCCCGCCCCGTCGGTCCCCAGGGCGAGCCTGACTCCGGCCCGGCGGGCGTCCGGGTACGGGAGGACCCCGCCGACCGCCAGCTTCATGTTGGCCACCGGGTTGGCGACGACGGTCGCGCCGCGTTCGGCGATCAGCTCGAGCTCGTCACGGTCGAGCCACACTCCGTGGGCGAGCACGGTCGTCTCGTTCAGCAGGCCGATGCTGTCCAGGTAGACGGCGGGTCGCACGCCGTACTTCGCGACGCAGTCCTCGACTTCGGGAAGCGTCTCGGAGAGGTGGATCTGGAGCGGCAACTCCCTCTCGGCGGCCAGCCCAGCCGCCTTCTCGAGCCCTTCGGTCGAGACGGTGTAGATCGAATGCGGCGAGACTGCCGGCGTGACCCGTGGACCGCAGGCTGCGAGCTGGTCAAGCTGCTCGACCAGGGTGCGGTCCCGTGCGCCGACCTCGGAAACCGCACTCGGGTCGATCATCGGCGGCCCCACCGTCGCCCGCAGACCCGAGTCCTCGACCGCCCGGGCGACCGCGGCCGGCTGCCAGTACATGTCCCAGAACTTCGTGGTGCCGGTGCGGATCATCTCCAGGCAGGCCAGCCTCGTGCCCCAGTAGACGTCATCGGCTTCGAGTTTCGCTTCGACCGGCCAGATCGCCTCCTGCAGCCAGCGCATCAGAGGGAGGTCGTCGCCGTGTCCCCGGAACAGGGTCATCGCCGCGTGGGTGTGACCGTTGACCAGTGGCGGTACGAGGATCGCGCCGTCGGCGTCGATCACTGACTCGCCGTCGCCCGACTGCCGGTCTCTCGCCGAGACTCCGGGGCCGATCTCCTCGATCGTGCCGTTGCTCGCCCGCAGCCCGACCTTCCGGCCTTCGAGAGTGGCGTTGACTACGCAGATGTTCCCGTTCGGGCTCACCTCGACCCGGCCTTCATCTGGTGTTTCTGCCGGAGGAACTCGGCGGAGCCGAAGAACGGGGCGACGCAGCCGAGTACCGCGACAGCCACGGCGAGCCGGAGGTTGATCACCCGGTAGTGGACGGCCAGCACGCTGATCACCGACATGGCGATCCAGATAAGACCGTGGGAGAGGCCGAAGATGAAGGTCCAGGGCTGGGGCCCGTCGAGCAGGAAGGCGGATATCAGGAGGGCGAAGTAGATCGTCGAGTGGACCAGGCTGACCACCTCGAGCCGGTCGAAAGTGAATACCTCACGGAAGATCCGGCCGAAGCCGCTGTCGGCTGGTCGTCCACCGGCGCCCGGCCGGCCGGAGATGCGGGATGTCGGAGGGGCCTGGGGCACGTATGCAAGCTTCGCACGAGCGCCGCCCCGCCGGACCGGCGGCTCTCCCACCCGGCCCGACCGCCGCATCCGCTTCAGCCGGCGAGCCGGTCCAGGTGCTCGATCTCATCGGCAAGCGTGGCCTTCAGTTCGGCCGGGACCTTCATCTCGCCGATCACCGCGAGATCCCCGCGCCAGGCCTCGATCCTTCTTCGGGCTTCGATCTCGTCGGCGTCGTGTCCGTGTGACAGAAGCTGGCTCATCCGTCGCATGCCGTCCACCCGGTCGTTCGCATAGACCACCTGGGCCCGCCAGCCCGCGTCGCGAATCCGGTGCCGGTGGTCCGACCGGCGCTCGACGCGGTCCTCGATTTCCGGGTCCTGGCTCAGGGTCATGACCAGGTCGAACAGCTCTTCTCCGAACTCCTCGAGCAGTTGCTCCCGGGTGACCTCGGTCTTTTCGATCACATCGTGGAGAAATGCCGCCGCCTCCATCACCGGGTCATCGTGGACGCTGACCAGTTCGGCGACCGCCACCGGGTGTTCGATGAAGTCACCAAGTCCGTAGCGGTCGAGCCTGCCGCGGTGGGCCTCCTCGGCGAAGGCGTAGGCCTTGCCCGGCAGGTGCAGTGGCTCCGCGCCGGGGGCCCGGTCGGGGTGCTCGCGCCGCAGGAATCGCTCCGCGCCCTTACGCAGCTCCGGTTCGTCGAGCAGCCGGTCGAAGCACTCCCGTTCGACCTCCAGACCCTGCTCGAGCGGCCGTCCGAAGCCCCGGACGGCGGCCTCGAGGTCGGTCCGCAGGGCCGGCTGGGGGAGCCGGGCGATCTCGCCGGCGAGTTCCAGCGCCCTTTCGACGCAGCGGCCGCTCGGAGTGATCTCGTTGACGAGTCCGATCCGCCGGGCCTCTTCCGCGCCGATGACCCGGCCGGTGATGATCAGATCCAGGGCCGGTCCGAGTCCGACCAGGCGGGGAAGCCTCTGGGTGCCGCCGTCTCCGAGTCCCACGTTCCAGCGCCGGCAGGTGACGCCGAAAGATGCGTGGCGGTCGGCGATCCGAAGGTGGGCGAAGCAGGCCCATTCCAGGCCGCCGGCGTAGGCGGCGCCGTTGACCGCGGCGATTATCGGCTTGTGGATGTCGGTCCACCGGGTCGGACCGATGTTGCCTTCGGCCGGCGAACCCGGATTCTGCGGGTCGATCTCGAACAGCGGTTCCGTCTCCGTCCCGGGAGCGAACATCGCGGCAACGGCGCGCAGGTCGGCTCCGGCGCAGAAGGCCTGCGTGCCGGCCCCGGTGATGACCATGTACATGAGCCGAATCGTCGTTGCGGAATTCATTCAGGGCGCGGGTCAGGCCGGCGGCTTCGGCGGCGCCGATCGCGTTCATCTGCTCGGGGCGATCGATCGTGAGAAGCCTCACGCCGGGGTCCGGGGTCTCGAGGCGGACCGTGCCGGGAGCAGCCTCCGATGCTGTCACCCGGTCACTCCGCGGGGATGGTCGGAAGCGGTACCGCTCCATCGGTCGAGTCGGTGGAGCCGGTATCCGGCAAGAGCGTGGACGGATCGGTCGTCCCCGTCTCCGGCAGCGTCGTAGACGGGGCCACGCCCGAAGCGGCTCCGGCCGCCTCGAGCGCCTCGATCCGGGTCTCGAGGGCACTGATCCGATCGGCGTCGCTGTTCTTGGTGACCGAGATGTAGATCGCGGCCGCGCCGGCACCGACCGCGAGGCAGGTCAGAACGAGGGCGATGATCGAGCGCTTCTTCAGCGAGCGGTCGATCTCGTTGAGCCAGCCTCGCTGGCCGTCGAGCCGGGTCGCGAGATCGGCCTGCGGCCGGGGCGTGCCACCCACCGGAACGCGCTTCTGCGCGCCGGTTCCGGGCGGCGGCGTGGGCGGGGGAGTGGTTCCGGGCGGAGGCGGATTCGTGCCGGCCGGGCGAGGAGGCGTGGTCATCCCGGTCAATCTACCCGGCCCGCGAGAGCCGAGTTCACTAACTTTCACTGTTACAAGAATCGGCCCGAGCAACTTTCCCGGCCGAAACCGACCAAGGAGAACCTCCGAATGCCTGAAGCAGTGATCGTGGACACCGTCCGCACCCCGATCGGCCGTGCCTTCAAGGGCTCGCTTTCCCAGCTTCGCCCCGACGACATCGGCGCCTGGACCATCGACCAGCTCCTCGAGCGCAACCCGGGAGTCGATCCCGCGGCCGTCGAAGAGGTCTTCTGTGGCGTCGGCATGCCTCAGGGCAAGCAGGCCTACAACCTCGCCCGAATCCTCGTCCTGCTCTCGGACAAGCTGACCCAGGCGACAACCGGCGTCACCGTCTCGCGTTACTGCGCCTCGAGCCTCGACGCGATCCGCCACGCCTCGAACGCCGTCAAGAACGGCGAAGGCGACATCTACATCGCCGCCGGAGTCGAGTTCGTCAGCTCGTTCAACGAGCGGGCGGAGATCGCCGGATCGCGTGCGGCCGGCCAGGAGGACCAGAGCGAGTACCTGATCGGCAACAACGGTCAGCCCAACGCCTACATCGACATGGGAATCACCGCGGTCAACGTAGCCGAGAAGTACGGAGTCAGCCGCGACGCGATGGACGACTACGCCCTGCGCTCGCAGCACCTCGCGGTCAAGTCCCAGGAGGACGGCTTCTTCGATCGTGAGATCGTCCCGGTGACCCTTCCCGACGGAACCGTGGTCTCCAAGGACGACGGCCCCAGGGCTGACGGAGGCGACATGCGCGAGAAGCTCGGTTCACTTCCGGAGGCTTTCGGTGGAGGCGGCGTCACCGCCGGCAACTCCTGCCCGCTGAACGACGGCGCGGCTGCCGTGCTGATCATGAGCGACACCAAGGCGAAGGAGCTCGGCCTGACCCCGCGCGCCCGGATCATCACCTCGGCCACCGCCGGCAACGAGCCGGAGCTGATGGGCGTCGCCCCGATCGGTGCGGTCAAGAAGCTGCTCGACCGGGCAGGCATGACGATCGGCGACATCGACACCGTCGAGCTCAACGAGGCATTCGCCGCCCAGGTGATCCCGATTTCGGAAGAGGTCGGCATCCCGATGGAGAAGCTCAACACCCACGGTGGCGCGATCGCCCTCGGCCACCCGTTCGGCATGACCGGCGCCCGCATCATGGGCACGCTGCTCAACGTCATGGAGACCGATGACCACCAGTTCGGCATCGAGACCATGTGTGTCGCCGGCGGGCAGGGAGAGGCGACTCTCGTCGAACGCCTGAGTTAGGGCTGCTGCCCCGGTTCGGGGCTGCCGCGTCTTTCGAAAGCGCCCCCGCCAGGGGGCGCTTTCTGTTTGGCTGAGGGGGCGGGCGGCCCCCGGGAACCACCAGGGCGCGCCTGGCTTCGTCGACGCTCGCGCGGCTCGCTCATTGCCGGACGGCAAATCGCTTCGCGCTCTCGCTTACTCCTTGCCAGGCACGCCCTGGAGGCCCCCGGAAACCACCCGCGTGGAGTGACAGCCGAGTCTCGCTGCGCGGGTGGTTGACGCTCGCCGGGCCGCCTTCGGCGGGGCCCTGCTCGGGTGGTCTGCCGGGGACCTACTCGAAGAGTTCTTCGAGGAAGCTTCTCTTCTTGCTCTTCTTCGGCTTGCCGTATCCGCGGTCGTCGTGGCGGGGTGGCGGGGGCTGATGGGGCGGGGCGGCGGCCTGGGGCGTCTGGCCTCCGGGCGCGCCGTAGTAGGCGCTTTCGGCGGTGACCAGTCGCTCCAGTTCGCCACGGTCGAGGAACAGCCCGCCGCAGCCAGTGCACTGGTCGACGACGACTTCGTTGCGCTCGTAGGTCCGCATTTCAGAAGCACACTTGGGACAGCTCAGAGTCGTCGTCATGGCGAAAACCTAAACCGGAATTCTAAAGCGTCATTCAACCAGTGGCCCGGTCGGCGATCAGGCGGGCGAGGGCGAGGGAGGAGGTAGCGGCTGGAGAGGGGGCATTTCTCACATGAACGGCCGGTCCGGTCTTCTCGACCAGGAAGTCCTCGATCAGCCGTCCGTCGCGACCGAGGGCCTGGGCCCTGACCCCCGCCGGTCCGGCCTCCACGTCTTCCGGGCGCAGGGCCGGAACCAGCCGGCGGGCCTCGGCGACCAGCGACCGGCGGCTCACCGAGTGCAGGATCTCGCGCGCGGTCGCCCCCGGGAATCGCCGGATCAGCCGCCAGGTCCCGGGCCAGCCCGCCGTTTCGCGAATGTCGCGGGCGTTCAGGTCGCTGAGGTTGTAGCCCTCCCGGGAGCCGACCAGCATCGCCGTGGGGCCGATCAGTACCGAGCCGTCGTGACCCCGCGTCAGGTGGGCACCCAGGAAAGGCAGGTCCGGATCCGGCACGGGGTAGATGTTGCCCCTGACCAGGCCGGCCTTGTCGGGACGTACTCGCAGCCAGGAGCCGCGGATCGGGACGATGCGCGGCTCGGGGTCGCCACCGGCCAGCGCTGCCAGCCGGTCGGACTGGAGGCCGGCGCAGAAAACGGCCCGGCCGACTTCGAGGCTGCCGTTGCCCGTGTGCAGGAAGAGCCGGTCCGAGTCCACACGGACCCCTGTGACCGGTGCCGACAGGTGGATCGAGCCGCCCGACCCCTCGACGTCGCGAGCCAGCGAGGCGCTGACCAGCCCGAAGTCCACGACCGCGGTTCCGGGTGAGTGGAGTGCCGAGATTCCCCGGGCCCCGGGCTCGACGTCGGGGATTTCGTCGGGGCCGATCCTGGCTATCCCGGGGACACCGTTGGCCCTGGCCCGGCGTTCCAGTTCGTCGAGCGCCCCGAGTTCTTCCCCTCTGGTCGCGATCACCAGCTTGCCGTTGCGATCGAAAGGGATCTCCCTCTCGGCGCAGTAGTCGGCGAGGGCTGCGGAACCCTTCGTACAGAGCGTTGCCTTCAGGGAACCTGGTTCGTAGTAGACGCCGGCGTGTACGACGCCGCTCGAATGGGAGGTCTGGTGGGCGGCGAGCCGGTCCTCCGACTCGACCAGGGCGAGGCGGGCTCCGGGGTTCCTGCCCAGAATCTCCCGGGCGACCGCAAGCCCGACGATACCCCCGCCCACGACGGCGAAGTCGGCCACTCGTGGTGGGGGCTGGAACCGGTCCATGACCGGCAGTATCGCCGTCCGGCCAGCGGCCCGGCGATCGCCGGGCCGCAAGGGGCGGACGGAGGCCGGTTCAGGCTGCCTGGGACTCCATCTCGGCCTGGCTCACCTGGTCGACCAGCTCCTCGAGTTCCAGCAGCAGCGACGAGATCCGGTCGCGAGTTTCCCGTCCGACCAGTTCGCCGTCGGGGCCGAACTCGGCGTCGACCTTGCCGATGGCAAGCTCGGTCTCGACTACCGGCGTTCCGGTGATCGAGAAGACCTTGCGCACGTGCTGGTTGGCCCAGGCGCCGCCGAACGGCGAAGGGCTGCTGGATACGATCGCTGCCGGCTTGCCCATCAGGGCGGAGGACCCGGTCGGCCTGGACGCCCAGTCGATCGCGTTCTTGAGGGCTCCGGGGATCGACGCGTTGTACTCGGGGGTCACGATCAACAGTGCATCTGCGTCGGCGATCTGCATCCTCAGGTCCTCGACCGGCTCCGGTACACGGCCCGGTTCGAGGTCCTGGTCGAAGCCGGGAATCGAGCCCAGTCCGCCGAAGACCGAGAGTTCGACTCCTTCCGGCGTGAGTTCAGCCGCGGAACGCGCGAGCATCGTCGAGTTCGCTTCCTGGCGGAGACTTCCCGATATTGCGAGGATCTTCATCGTCACTCACCGGCCTTCACGGCTTCGATGCTCATGACGAGCTTGACCTTTTCGGCCACGACAGCGGCACCGCTCTCGACCGTGGCGCCCCAGGAGATGCCGTAGTCGGTTCGATCGATGACGCCGGCGGCGGCCAGCGAAAGGACCGGCGTGCCGTCCATGCCCGGGCCCGCACCCTCGACGTCGACCTGCAGCTCGACCTGACGGGTCACCCCGCGCAGCGTGAAGTCTCCGCTGACCCTGTAGCTGCCTTCGCCGGCGGCTTCGATCGAGGTGGACCTGAACCCACCCTGCGGGTAGTTCTCTGCATCGAAGAAGTCAGGACTCACAAGGTGCCCGGCAAGAGTCTTGTCGGGGACGTCGACGCTGCCGACGACGATCGAGCCTTCGATGCTTTCGATGCTGCCGTCGTCCACCTCGATTGCGCCAGAGAAGTCAGAGAAGCTGCCGCGAAATGTGGATATGCCGAGGTGGCGGACCTCGAAGCCGACTCGCGAGTGGACCGGGTCGATGCCGTAGGTGCCGCTCTCGATGCCTGTCGTCTGCGTGATGGTGCTCATTGGATGCCTTTCAAAGGGGGGATTCAGATAATGGTTGCTTGGACAACCGTTGCGCAAGCACCATAACATATTCGTTGCGTTGTCAACCATTCGCGCTACAATGAGTGGCATGAATCCGGCCACATCCGAAAGAGCAGCCGAAGACAAGGGCGTCGCTGAACCGTTCGAAGACGCATGGCAGGCAATCCGCGGCAGCCACCAGATCGTCGACGACCTGGTCGGCAGGGATCTCTCTGAAGCCGGCCTGCCCGAACTCGCCTGGTACGACGTTCTCGCCAGCCTCCAGGCTTCCGCCGATCCCCTGAGGCCGAAGGACCTGCTCTGCCGGGTCGGGGTTACGAAGAGCGGTCTGACCCGGCTCATCGACCGGATCGAGGAAGCCGGACTCGTCGAACGCACCCGTTGCCCCTCCGACCGTCGCGGGACCTTCATAGTGATGACCGACGCGGGAGCCCGAACCCTTGCCGCGATGCGTCCGATCAGGAACCGGGTTTTCTCCGAGCACCTGGCAGGCGCGCTGAGCGAAGCCGAGGCTGAAGCGATCAGTGAACTCCTGAGTCGCGTCGGCGACAGCGTGCGGGATGAACTCGAAGGCGACGGCGGCTGCGAAGTCTGACGCCGGGGGAGCCCGGCCGGAGCTCAGCGCTCGAGGGGCGGGAAGTCCTCTTCTTCGGTCGCTTCCCAGTCCTGGATGAACTGCAGCCGCCACATCAGGCTGGCGACGACCAGGCCGAGCGCGGCCGAGAGCATCGTGATGAACCACTGGTCGGCGGTCAACATCGACATCTCGAAGAACTCGCGCAGCGGAGTGACCGCGAGGATTCCGGCGAACAGCGCCCCCAGGCCGGCGACCATGGCCAGCATGTAGCTCTGGATCGCGATGTGATCCCGCCCCGGGCCCCTCTCCAGAAGAAGTACGAACGAGAGTCCCAGCACGATCAGCGTGGTGGTCGCCGCCGTCCGGCCGTCCTCGATCGACCCGCCGAAGACGCCGTCAATCAGGAAGAAAGAAAGGATCGTGGCGAGCGCCGTCGCCAGGCCGGCCGGCAGGGCGAAAGCACCGAGGGCTCTGAGCAGGCGGCCGCGGTAAAGCGGCCCGTCGCTGGGTGCCAGGGCCAGGACGAACGAAGGAATACCGATGGTGAGTAGCGCGGCGAGGGTCAGGTGGCGCGGCAGGAAGGGGAAGGCGAATCCGGGCACCGAGACGAGCAGGATCAGGGCGGCGGCGTAGACGGTCTTGGTCAGGTAGAGGCGCCCCAGCCGGTGGATGTTGCGGGCGATCCGCCGGCCCTCGGCGACCGCTTCCGGCAGGCGGGAGAACTCGTCGGTGAGCAGGATCACGTCGGCGACGCTCTTGGTGACCTGGCTTCCCGAGCCCATCGCCACCGCCATGTCGGAGGTCTTCAGGGCGGGTACGTCGTTGACGCCGTCACCGATCATCGCGGTGTAGCAGCCGGCCCTTGACAGGGCGGCGACCAGTTCCTTCTTCTGCTCGGGCTTGATCCGGCAGAAGATCGTGTTCTTGCGGACGACCTCCGCCAGCAGCTCGGGGTCTTCCGGCAGATCGCTGCCGAGCACGACTCCGGCGTCCGCGGGGATGCCTACCGCGCCCGCCACCGATACGACCGTCGCCCTGGCGTCGCCCGAGATCAGCTTGAGGTCGACCTTCTCGTGCCGCATCAGTTCGAGGGTCTCGGCGACTCCGGGCCTGAGGTTTTCAGACAGCACCACCAGAGCGATCGGCTCGAGGCCGGCCGGCGGCCCGTTCTTCGGTTCCGGCGGGAGCGCCTCGGCGGTCTGAGCGAGCGCGACCACCCGGTGGCCGGCAGCGGTCTCGGCCTGAAGCCGGGCCGACATGGCCTCCGGCAGGCTCAGCACGCCGGACTCGATCATCACGTCCGGCGCCCCCAGGACGAAGGTCCGCGGACCATCTTCGCGGTCGAAGGTCAGACCGCTCCACTTCCATTCCGAGGAGAAGACGATCTCATCCAGCACCCGCTCTGCCGATTCGGGGAACTCCTCGCCGATCGCCTCGAGGGTGCGGTTCTGCTCACCTGCGTTGGCGGCGAAGGCGCCCAGTTCGCGGCCGGCGAGCTTGCTGTCGGTCACGTATGCCGACTCGATCCCGACCAGGCTGAGGTTTCCGTCGGTCAGGGTGCCGGTCTTGTCGACACAGATCGTGTCGACCGAAGCGAGGGACTCGGTTGCGCTCATCTGCTGCACCAGGGTGTCGCGCCGGGCAAGCTTGACCGCGGCGACGGCGAAGGTGACGCTCATCAGCAGGACGAGACCTTCCGGTATCAGCGTGATCAGCCCGGCGGTCGCGGTCTGCGCAGCCTCAACCAGGTCCACCTGGCGCACGATCAGCGAGCCGATCTGGAGGATGGCCAGCGGTATCAGCACCCAGGTGCAGGCGACGATCACCCGGTTGACTTCGTGCTGCAGTGGCGACGGAGCGTGGCGGAAGGCCTTCGCCTCACCGGCGATCCGCCCGGCGTAGCTGTCTTCCCTGACCGCCGTCGCTTCGCAGTAGCCCGAGCCGGAAAGCACGAAACCACCCGACAGGACCTCGTCGCCCACCGACTTGGCGATGCCGTCGGACTCTCCGGTCAGCATCGATTCGTCAACGGTCAGGCCGCGGGAGGAGACGACCCGGCCATCGGCGACGAGCTGGTCGCCCGGAACCAGCCGGACCAGGTCGCCGGGCACGATTTCGTCGGCGAGCAGTTCCAGTTCGCCTCCGTCGCGGATGACCGCCGCCCGCGGGGCGACCAGGACGGCCAGCCGGTCGAGGGTCTCCTTGGCCTTCATCTCCTGCCGGATGCCGATCCAGGAGTTGACGATCGCGATCAGCCCGAAGATCGCGTCGGCGAACAGTCCGAGCGAGAGGATCAGGATGAAGAAGACCCCGATGATCGCGTTGAAGAGGGTGAAGACGTTGCCCGCGACGATGCTCGACGTGGAGCGGGAAGAGTGGGGTTCGGCCGGGCCGAGTTCGTTCAGGCGGCGCTCTGCCTCGGCGGCGGAAAGCCCCTGTTCGGGGAGGACTTCGGTCTCGGTCTCCAGCACGTTCTGATTGTCCCTGTTTCGGTGGTCGACCGGCTGCACAGTCCCGCTGCCCGGTCCGAAGCCGGGTTGAGGCCCCTCTCCGATCGAAGCTGATCTCAGACCGACCGGCACCGCCGCGATCTCTATAGGGTGAGCGAATGGCGCTAAAGCTAGGTTTGTATCTCGGTTACTGGGGCATCGGTCCGCGCGGTCAGGAGGCACTCGACGCGGTCCAGTTCGCCGAAGAGGTCGGTTTCGAGTCGGTCTGGGTGGCCGAGTCATACGGCTCCGACGTGGTCAGCGTGCTCGCCTGGCTGGCGGGGCAGACCGAGAAGATCAAGCTCGGCGCGGCGATCATGCAGGTCCCGGCGCGCCCGCCGGCCGCGGCCGCGATGGCCGGGGCCACGATCGACGCGCTCTCGGGCGGCCGGTTCATGTTCGGCTTCGGGCCGTCCGGTCCGCAGGTCTCGGAGGGCTGGTACGGAGTGCCCTACTCGAAGCCCTGGGGCCGCACGCGCGAGTACGTCGAAGTCGTCCGGGAGATCATCGCCCGCGAAGACAAGCTCGACCACCAGGGCGAGCACTACCAGCTGCCCCTTCCGGAGGGCCAGGGTAAACCGCTGAAGCTCAATTTCAAGCCGGATCGCGACTACATCCCGGTATTCCTGGGAGCGATCGGCCGCAAGTCGGTCGAGATCGCGGCCGAGATCGCCGACGGCTGGATCCCGATCTTCTTCAGCGTCGACAAGTTCGAAGAGGCCTGGGGCGAGCACATCGAGACCGGCCTCGCCAAAGGAAATCGCAAGAGGGAAGACTTCGAGATCTCTCCTTCGGTCCAGGTGGCGATCGACGGCGACCTCGAAGCGGCCCGCAACATGGTCCGCATGGGCCTGGTTCTCTACCTGGGTGGCATGGGCAGCCGGAAGACCAACTTCTACGTCGACCTGGCCCACCGCTTCGGTTTCGGAGAAGTCGCCGACGAGGTCCAGGGCCTGTTCCAGGCCGGCGACAAGGAGGGCGCCTTCAAGGCGCTGTCCGATGACCTGGTCAACGCCGTCTCGCTGATCGGCACCGAAGACGAGGTCGCCGAGCGCCTGGCCCGCTTCCGCGAGAACAGCATCGACCGCCTGATCGTGACTCCGGTTCATACCGACCCGGCCGAGCAGCAGCATACGGTCGCCCGCCTTGCCGAACTGGTCAAGTGAGGATCGAGATCGGACTACCCGGTCGGCTCTCATTGTTTAGGCTCATCCCGTCTTGTCTATGAAGATCGGAGTACCGAAAGAGACCGCCGACGGAGAGCGCCGCGTCGCCCTCGTACCCGACGCCGTCCGTTCGCTGAACAAGCGCGAGGGCGTCGAGATCGTGGTCGAATCCGGCGCCGGGGAGGCCTCCGGTCACCCGGATGACCAGTACACCGAAGCCGGCGCGACCGTCGCGGGCCGCTCGGATGCCCTCTCCGGTGACGTCGTCCTCTCGGTAGCGGTTCCATCCACCGGAGAGATCGGCGAGCTGAAGTCGGGCCAGGTCCTGATCACCCATCTCGCCCCCTGGACTTCGGCCGAGACCAACAACGCACTCGCCTCGGCAGGCGTGACCGCCTTCGCGATGGAGGCGATCCCGCGCACGACCAGGGCCCAGGCGATGGATGCGCTCTCCTCGCAGGCCACCGCCGCCGGATACTCGGCGACGATGATCGCCTCCCGCGAATCGGGTCGCTTCTGGGGGATGCTCACGACCGCCGCCGGCACGATCCGCCCGGCCAAGGTGCTCGTGCTCGGTGCCGGCGTCGCCGGACTGCAGGCGATCGCCACGGCCAAGCGCCTCGGAGCGATCGTCACCGGCTTCGACATCCGCCGCGCCGCCTGGGAGCAGATCGGCTCGCTCGGCGGCCGGCCGCTCGAACTCGACTTCATCCCGGACGCCGAAGGCGAAGGTGGTTACGCCCGGCCGCTGACCGAAGAGGAGAACGAGCAGGTCCGCCAGGCACTGGCCGAGAACGCCGCCCGCCAGGACGTGATCATCACCACTGCCGCGATCCCCGGCCGTCCGGCGCCGCTGCTGATCACCGCCGATGCGGTCGCCAACATGGCTCCGGGTTCGGTCATCGTCGACCTGGCCGCCGAGACCGGCGGGAACTGCGAGCTGACCGAGGCCGGCCGGACGGTGGAGGCCGGCGGCGTGAAGATCGTCGGCCCGACCAACCTGCCCTCGGACCTTCCCGGGCACGCCTCTCAGCTCTACGCCAAGAACCTCGAGAACCTCCTCGGCCTGATGATCGCCGACGGGGGAGACCTCAACCTGAATTTCGAAGACGACATCATCGACGCCGCCTGTATCGCCCATGAGGGCGAAGTCCGCGGCGAGAGGACGGCGAAGTAATGGACCTGGTCACCGAGATAACCATCCTGGTACTCGCCGCCTTCGTCGGCTTCGAGGTGATCTCGAAGGTGCCGGCGACGCTGCACACGCCGCTTATGTCGCAGACCAACGCGATCCACGGCATCGTCCTGCTGGGTGGCCTGATCGTCGTCGGCTACGCCAACAGCACACTCGACGAAGTGATCGGCTTCATCGCGATCGTCTTCGGCACGGTGAACATCGTCGGCGGCTTCATGGTCACCGACCGCATGCTGGAGATGTTCGGGACCAAGAAGAAGAAGCCGGAACCGGAGGCCGCCCCCGTGTCGGCTGAAGCCGGCTCGTCCGCGGACGGCGAAGAGGGCCCGGCCTGATGACTCCGCTTGCTGCGCTGGACCCGACCGGAGCGGCCGTCGGCCTGCTCTACATCGTTGCCTTCTCGCTCTTCATCTACGGCATCAAGCTGGGCACGCACCCGACCACGGCCCGCCGCGGAAACGGTCTGGCCGCAGTCGGCATGGCGATCGCCGTGGCGACCACCCTCGCCCAGACCGGCATCGGCAACTGGGGCATCATCATCGGCGGCATCGTCGTCGGCTCGCTGATCGGGGCGGTTGCCTCCAAGCGGGTCAAGATGACCGAGATGCCGCAGATGGTCGCGCTCTACAACGGGCTCGGCGGCGGCGCCATCGCCCTGATCGCCTGGGCCGAGTACCGGCACTGGGTCCACATCGAAAAGCTGCTCTTCGGCTCGGGGTCGTCGACCGGTGCCTTCGACGAGGGCATCGTCGAGGCCGACAAGGCGGGACTGACCGGTCAGATTTCTGACGCCCTCGGCATCTCGATCTCGGTGCCCCTCGAAATCCTGGTTCCGACCCTGCTGGCGATGATCGTCGGCTCGATCTCCTTCTGGGGTTCGAACGTCGCCTTCGCCAAGCTCCAGGAGCTGATCCCGAGCCAGCCGATGGGCCTTCCGGGCCAGAAGATCATCAACGGCGCGCTGCTGCTCGTGCTGGTTGCCGGCTGTGTCTACCTCGGCTTCAACAACGACCTGGCCGACCTCAACCAGCCTGTCTTCATCCTGATGCTGGTGGTCGCGGCGGTACTCGGAACGATGGTCGTGCTGCCGATCGGCGGCGCCGACATGCCGGTCGTCATCTCGCTGCTCAATGCCTTCACCGGCCTCTCGGCGGCCGCGGCCGGTATCGCGCTCGACAACACCGCGCTGATCGTCGGCGGCACCCTGGTCGGATCCTCCGGCACCATCCTCACCCTGGAGATGGCGACCGCGATGAACCGCTCGGTTGCGAACATCCTCTTTGCCGGTTTCGGCGCGCCGGTAGCCGGTGCGGGGGGCGACGGGGAGCAGCGGCCTCACCAGTCGATGGGCGCACAGGACGCCGCCATCCAGCTCGCATACGCGGACTCGGTCGTGATCGTGCCCGGCTACGGACTGGCCGTGGCCCAGGCACAGCATGCGGTGCGGGAGATGGCCGACGAACTCGAGAAGCGCGGGGTCACGGTCGAGTACGCGATCCACCCGGTTGCCGGCCGCATGCCCGGCCACATGAACGTACTGCTGGCCGAGGCCGACGTTCCTTACGAGAAGCTGCGCGAGATGGACGACATCAACCCCGAGCTGCCGCAGACCGACGTCTGCGTGGTGATCGGTGCCAACGACGTCACCAACCCGGCCGCCAAGACCGACGAGTCCAGCCCGATCTACGGAATGCCGATCATCGAAGTCGGCGAGGCCCAGCAGTGCCTGGTCCTGAAGCGGTCGATGAGCCCCGGCTTCGCCGGAATCGACAACGACCTCTTCTACGACCCGAAGACCTCGATGGTCTTCGGCGATGCGAAGGCGATCGTCTCCGACATCGTCGCCGAGCTCGGCACGCTCTAGCCCGACTCTGCCAGGTCCCGCGGCAGCCGGGAGGGGGCCCCTGGAACTACCCGCCGTTCCCGGCCGGCTCTCCTCCGGGCCACCCCGCAGCCGGAGCGCTTCCGGGCCGGCGTGGCGCTCAGGCCGTGGCCGGTCCGATCAGTCCGTAGTGGCCGTCGTAGCGCAGGTAGATCACGTTGCCGCGCCCGGTTTCGGCGTTGGTGAAGTACATGAATCGGTGGTTGAAGGCATTCATCTCGGTGACCGCATCCGCCAGTTCGGTCGGACCGCTCATCCGGCTCTCCTCGTGGACGATCCCTCCGGTCTCTCCCGACCAGCCGATGCCGCTGGGGCCGATCACTCCGAGCCGCTCGTCGTCGCGGTGGTAGGCGACCGCGTCGGCACCCGTCTCGGCGTCGCTGAACAGATAGAAGTCGTGGTCGAGGAACTCCATTTCTTCGGCCGCTTCGGCCGGGGTCAGCGGAAGGGCTGCGAAGGTCTTGCGCCGTACGATTTCCCGTTCCTCGGGCGGGCGTGAGACGTGCCGCGGCCTGGCCGCCGAGAAGTCGGCGCTACGCCACTCGCCTGCGGCTCGCTCCTTGCTGCGGCGGGCGATGTCGGTGCGCCGGTCCACCCAGTTGCGCAACTGCCGCTCGAGCCTCTGGGCGACCTGGTTGATCGCCCCCATCGGTTCGATGTCGGCGACGCTCGCCCGGATGATCGGTCCGTTGAGGCCGATCTCGGCTTCGGCCCGCGAGCTTCGTTCGATCCGCGGGTTGGCTTCCTCGGTCAGGACCACGCGGGCGTGGCTTATCGGGCTGTCGATCAGCCGGTCGACCGTCCCGATCCTCTCCTTGGCGTACTCGGAAACATCCGCGGGCAGGTCGCCCCGCACGGTAACGTCGACATCAACCATCGGCAACTCCTTTTCGTAGGACTCGGCACGATAACTAGCAGTTCGACTCCGACGTTGCGGCACGACGACCCCGACGTTGCGGCACGACCACGGTCCGGCCGGCGCTCTGCGGACCGTCGGGGCTAGGCTTGCGTCCATGTCCGGCCGGCCCGAGCGGAGCGAAGTCATTCTCGGCGAGAATCTCGAGGTCCTGCCCCGCCTCCCCGACGGCGCCTTCCAGATGGTCTACATCGATCCGCCCTTCAACACCGGGGAAAAGCAGACGCGGCGCAGCGTATCCACGGTCGCCGACGAGCATGGAGACCGGACCGGATTCGGAGGCCGGCGCTACCGGACCGAACTGCTGGAGAGCTCCTCCTATCGCGACAGCTTCGACGACTACCTCGCTTTCCTCGCCCCACGCCTGGAACAGGCCCACCGGCTGCTGGACAGGACCGGGACGCTCTACTTCCACATCGACTACCGCGAGGCCCACTACTGCAAGCTCCTGCTGGACGAGATCTTCGGTCGGGACAACTTCCTGAACGAGATCATCTGGGCCTACGACTACGGCGGCAGGAGCAAACGGCGGTGGCCCGCCAAGCACGACACGATCCTGGTCTACGTCAAGGACCCGAAGGATTACTACTTCGACTCCGGAGAGGTCGACCGCGAACCGTACATGGCACCGGGGCTGGTCACGCCCGAGAAGGCCGCCCGCGGCAAGCTGCCGACCGACGTCTGGTGGCACACGATCGTGCCGACCAACGGCGCCGAGAAGACCGGCTACCCGAGCCAGAAGCCGGAAGGCGTGCTGAGAAGAATGGTCGCGGCTTCGACCCGGCCCGGCGACTGGTGCCTGGACTTCTTCTGCGGCAGCGGGACCCTCGGCGCGGTGGCGGCCAGGCTGGACCGGCACTACCTGCTGGTCGACTCGAACCCGGAGGCTGTCGACATCGCCCGCTCCCGGCTGGCTGCTGTCGCCGGGGGACCTGGGCCTGCGGTTACCGAAGGTTGAAGCCGGAGGCCCGGTGGCTCAGTCCTTGTCGCGGCCGCGGCGGATGATCGGGACGAAGTATCCGATCGCGGCGCCGACAAGCGTGAAGACCAGAAGCAGAAGGATGAGCGGCGCCGAGGTGTTGACGAAGAGCAGGTTGAAGTCGACCGTCTGCGAGTTCTGGAGGATCACGATCAGGGCGAGGATGGCCACGACGACGAGGGCCCACCTCTTCCACTGGGTCTCTGACTGGTCGGGGTTGCGCTGCTGCTCTGATCGGCTGGCCATGTTCCGAACCCTACAGCGCGACCCGGAACCCGGAGGCCGGAGCAGGTGCGACCCGCAAGCCGGCCAACCCCAGCCCTGGCGACATCCCAGGTCTGGCGCTACTCCTGATCTGCCGACACCTCAGCCCTGCCGAAACCTCAGCCCTGACGACACCTCAGCCCTGACGACACTCCCAGTCTGGCCACGATCTTGATCGCGTAGCGCTCCAAACCGTGGCCAGAGCAAGCGGGCAGGTGGGTCCCAGCGGTCGGAGTCGGATTCGTGCGTGCCTCACGTTGAGCTTTCGTTGCACCGGTCTCACACCCGTTCGGCGACGGCGCCTAGCTTGCGGCCATGGGTGGCGAGCGGGCAGATGACGAGGCGATCGATGCCCGGTCGGGCGAGTCCGGTCAGGGAAGCGTCGAATGGGTCGGTCTGGTTCTGCTGATCGCGGCCTTGTTCGGCGCCCTGAGCTTCACTTTGCCGGCGGTACCCGGGACCGCGCTGGTCCACTCGCTCAGCCGCTCGCTGCTCTGCGCGGTATCCCTTTCGGATGGCTGCCTCAGCGAAGGATCGCTCGAGGGCGAGTACGGGAGCGAGGTCGCCGGGCTGGTGCGGGAGAACACGCCCGAGCTGCGCTTCGGTCCGGATCTGCTCGGTCTGCCGGTCGACTTCCGCTCCTGCCGCTCCCCTGCCTGCGCCGACTCGGCCGGCACCGGGGTCGTCACCCGCTCGACCGCGGGCGAGCCGGTGACGTTGTTCACCAGGGTTGTCGACTGTCGCGGGCAGCCGGCGCCGGATCTGCAGAACCAGGCCGACTGCGAAGGCGCGACCGCCGGTCAGCTCTACATCCAGTACTGGGCCTACTACCCCGAGAGCGCCTCGCTTCGCGGAATTCCGGTCCTCGAGGACGAGGGCTACCACGCCCACGACTGGGAGTCGGTCCAGGTCCGGATCGGCCCCGACGGGGAGGTTTCGCAGCGCGCTTCATCTCACGCCGGCTACAACCACGGGCGCTCTGTCGCCAACTGGGGCTCCGACATGGGCTGGGGTCTGCTGCGCGACGCCGCTGAGGCGGCCGGACTGCGCAAGCCGGGAGGGTGGGGCTCTTCGACCGGCCGGTTGCTGGTCGCCGGCGGTAGCCACGCCGGAAACGTCGACGACGCCGCAGCGGACTATCCGACCCTCACCCCGGCGGACTCGGTCAGGCTGATCCCGCTGGAGCAGGCCCGTGGTGGACCGCTCGCCCGCCCGGCTGGCTTCGATCCGATCACGCCACCCTGGCGCAAGGAAGTCTGGCGTCAGGCCGAGGCCGAAGGTACCGGCTGAGCCGGGGAACGACAGGGAGGGCGGGCTCTAAGGGGCCAGGGCGGTGATCAGCGGGGCGAGGTTGTCCGGGCCGGTTATCGGGGTTATCACCGGCAGGGTGATGCCGCCCGCCACATAGGCGTCGAGGCGTTCGCGGATCTGCTCCGGCGAGCCCAGCAGGAAGGTGTCCTCGATCAGCTCCCACGGGGCCGCGGCGGCAGCGCCGGCGCGGTCTTTCGCCTGCCAGGCTTCGACCATCGCTTCGATCTCTTCCCCGTAGCCGAGCCAGCGGAAGAAGTTGGCGTAGACCGGCACGGTCACGTAGGAGGAGAACATGAAGCGGGCCAGCGGCTCCACCTGCTCGCGTTCGCCCGGGATGCAGAAGAAGCGGCAGAGCAGTTCGAAGTCGGGTCCCGCTCCTTCGATTCCTTCGACCACCTGAGGCAGCCCTCCGAGCGGCAGGAAGTTTGTGAAGGCACCGTCGGCCTTTTCGACGGCGAGCCTGAGCATCTTGCCGCGCAGGGCCGCCAGCACGATAGGGGTCGGGTGGGCGGGAGCCGTTTCGAGCTTGAAGCCGGTATCGGTGCGCTCGCCGGCCAGGGCCACCCGCAGGAAGTCGACCGTCTTCTCGACCTTGCTCAGCGGCTTCTCGAAGGGAATCTCGTTCCAGCCGGCGACCATGCGGTCGGAGGATGCGCCGATGCCCAGGGCGAAGCGTCCCGAGGAGGCGTCGGTCATGGCGGCGGCCTGCTGTGCCAGAAGTGCCGGTCCGCGCTGAAATACGCCGACGATGCCGGTGCCGAGGCGGATCCTGTCAGTCCAGGCGGCACTCAGGGCCAGCGGTGTGAAGCCGTCCGGGCCGCCGGTCTCGCCAGTCCAGAGGTCGGTGTAGCCCTCGGCCTCCGCCTGCTCGACGAAGGGCCGGTGGTCGGCCAGTGCTGTGCCCGGCAAGGGCAGGGTCAGTCCCCATCTGGATGAGCTCATCGCGCCAGCCTACATCGCTGCGGGGCGGCCGCCCGCCCGTGGTCGGCCAGCCGTTATACCCTGCTGCTCAATGGGAATCATTTCGCAGGATGTCCGGTCAGGATCGAAGCCCGATCGAAACCTCGCCCTTGAACTGGTCAGGGTGACCGAATCGGCGGCGCTGGCGGCCTCCAGGTGGGTCGGCAGGGGAGACAAGCTCGCCGCTGACGGCGCCGCGGTCGACGCCATGCGGCTGCTGCTCGACACGGTGCCGATGGACGGCGTCGTGGTGATCGGCGAGGGCGAAAAGGATGAAGCCCCGATGCTCTACAACGGCGAGAACATCGGTGACGGCAGCCCGCCCGTGGTCGACATCGCGGTCGACCCGCTCGAGGGCACGACGCTGACCGCCCGTGGATTCGGCGGCGCGCTGGCCGTGATCGCCCTGTCGGAGCGTGGCACGATGTTCGACCCCGGACCCTGCGTCTACATGGAGAAGCTGGCCTGCTCTTCCGAGTTCGCGGACCTTCTCAGCTTCGACGAGCCGATCGGTGAGCTGATCCGCAAGATCGGCGAGCGCAAGGGCGGCGGCGCCGAAGAGGTGACCCTGACCGTGCTGGCTCGAGACCGGCACGACGAAGGGGTCGCCGAGATCCGCGAGGCCGGGGCGACGATCCGCTTCATCACCGACGGTGACGTCCAGGCCGCCCTGCTGGCGGTCAGCGAGGACACCGGCATCGACCTTCTCTGGGGCATCGGCGGGACTCCTGAGGGGGTGCTGGCGGCAGCCGCGATCAAGTGCCTCGGCGGAGAGATCATCGGCAAACTCTGGCCGCGCAACGAAGGGGAGCGTGAAGCGGCACTGGCGGCCGGCTACGACCTGGAGAAGACCCTCACCTCCCACGATCTGATCAGCGGAGACGACGTCTTTTTCGCGGCCACCGGGGTGACCGACGGCGACCTGCTCGACGGTGTGCACCGAAGCAAGGGCTTTGCCACTACCGAGTCCCTGATCATGCGGTCCCGGTCGGGAACGGTGAGGAAGGTGCAGGCTCGCCACGACCGGGCCAAGCTGCGCGAAGTGACCGGTGGGCTCTACGGCTGAGCTCGTACTGATCGCCGGCGCCACCGGCTACATCGGTGGCAAGCTGGCGCGGCGGCTGAGCGAGTCGGGTGTCCAGACCCGATGCATGGCCCGAAGACCCGAGCGCGCGGGAGATCTGTCGGCGGCCGGCTGCGAGGTCGTCAAGGGTGACGTGCTCGACCCCGAAACACTCGGCCCCGCGCTCGAGGGAGTGGACGTGGCCTACTACCTGGTCCACTCGATGGGACGGGGCGGAGACGGCGACTTCGAGCAGCTCGACCGCCAGGGGGCGGAGAACTTCGCCCGCGCGGCGGCGGATGCGGGAGTCCGCCAGATCGTCTACCTCGGCGGACTCGGAGAGGGCCGCTCCAAGCACCTCAGGTCCCGGCACGAGACGGCCGAGGCCCTGGCTTCGACCGGCGTTCCACTCACCTACCTGCGGGCGGCGGTCGTCCTGGGTGGCGGAAGCGAGTCCTTCCAGACCGTCTACCACCTGATCAAGCGACTGCCCGCGATGGTCACGCCCAAGTGGACCACTACGCGGACCCAGCCGATCGCCGTGGATGACGTGATCAGCTACCTGGCGGAGGCGCGCGGTGAGGGCGAGTGGGTCGGGCGCGAGATCCAGATCGCCGGCCCCGACGTGACCACCTACGGCGGCATGATGGAGGTCATGGCCGATGCGATCGGCAAGCGGCGGCCGTTGATGGTCCGCATTCCGATCCTCACCCCCCGGCTCTCGTCGCTCTGGATCGGCCTGGTGACCCCGGTCGACACCGGCGTGGCCCGGCCACTGGTCGAAGGACTCTCGACCGAGACCGTGATCACCGATCCAGGCGGCATGGCACTGTTCGGGATCGAGCCGACCGGAATGGTCGAGGCGATGGAGTCGGCCGTGAAGGAAGCCCAGGACCTCGCCTGAGCGGTGGCTCGCGGTCGTATTGCGGCTGCTCGGCGAAGAATGGAGCTCAAGCCGGTCAGGGGTCCCGATCCACGCGTCTGCGGCTCAGTCGCCGGCGGAGGCTGCTGCCGGATCCTCGCCCTCGCGGATGACCGAGGAAGGAAGGTCGGCCAGCGAGCGCAGGTAGCCGCGGGTCACCCACAGGTGGATGCGGAGTTGGGTCTGGGAGTAGATCCAGGTGCCGGTCCGCGCGAACCAGCCGGTCCCGCGAATCCAGGGGTAGAAGTTCACGACCTCGCTCGACACGGTCATCGCCTGGTGGCCCGGCTTCGCCGGACGCTCGGAGTCCCGCCTTACTTCGATCCGGAGGTATCCCTGGCTGCGGCCTTCCTGGGCGACCAGGATGCCGCGGTCGATCGGCCACTCGACGCGGCCGTAGTCGGGCCCGCTGTCGAACTCCGGTTCATGGAATCGAAGCAGCGGAATTCGCCGGGAGACCAGGTTGACCGACCTCGACCCGGGTGCGTAGCTCATCCGGATCAGGCCGAGCGACCGCCGGCGGATGAACCTCCAGTAGGAACGGGCCAGAAGCTCGAGGGTAGACGGCGTCCAGATCTGCTCGAACACCGCGTCGTCAACCGTGATCAGGGCGGTCTGGACGCAGCCGATCGGTCCTGTTTTCGCCAGTCCGTGCCGGACCGGGTCCGGCATCAGGTCGATCTCGACGCTCACGGGGTTTCAGTCCCGGCTTCGCACGGCTGGAATTGTGACCTTCGCATCAGCCGATTGTTCAGCAGGCGGCGCCTCGGTGGGTTCCGGTCGGCCCGATACCGGCGCGGTCAGCGAACGGTAGGGCTCGGCCGCCGGCGGCAGTTCCACCTCCGCGGTCGGAGGGTCGGCGGCGAGGGCCGCACTGCGACTGACGATGCCGTAGGGGAAACGGCCGGTCTCGTGGAACTCGTGGCGCAGTGAGTTGATCACGGCGCCGGCCAGCACGGTCAGCGCCACGAGGTAGAACCAGAGCAGCGCGACCAGGATGAAACCGAGGGTCGAGCCGAACCTCGAGAGCGTGGAGAGGTTGCTCAGGTAGACCGGGAACAGCCAGTTCGCCAGGCCTGCCACGACGGTCGCGAAAAGCGCCCCCGGCCAGACCGCCCGCCAGGGCATGTGACCTTTGGGAACCAGCCAGTAGATCATCGCGCAGACCAGGAAGTTCAGGGTGAGCGTCACCGAGACCAGGGCCGCACTGTCGAGGTTCTGGACCTCGTTCAGGCCGAAAGGCAGGTTGTCGGTCGATCTGATCAATGCGCCTTCGATCGCCGGCAGTACGACCGAGCCGAGGATGAACAGCGCGACGACAAAGAGCATCGCCAGCGAGAAGCGCTTCTGCTCCCACCAGCCACGGCACTGGACGTGGTAGATCCGGCAGAACGCCGTGTCCATGGCCCCCCAGAACGAGGCCCCGATCCAGATCGAGCCGAGGAAGGCCACCACACCGATGGTCGCCGAGTTGGACTGGATGCTTTGAAGCACGTTGTTGAGCGTCTGCTGTTCCGCATCCGGAAACAGCCGTTGGAGATCGGCGGTGACGCCCTGGTCGACGCCCTCGATCCGCAGCACCTGGCTGAAGACGAACAGCACCAGCAGTACGAACGGGAAGATCGAGAGCAGCAGGTTGTAGGCGACCATGCCCGGAAAGCCCGGTGATGTTCTCGCGGTAGGCCCGCATCCAGAACGCCTGCAGCCAGTGGAACCTTCCCCAGGAAGAAGGAAGGGGCTCATCTCCGGCCCGACCGGTTTTCTTCGTCGTTTTCGTCGCAGTCAGCGCAACTCAAGGCGCCGCCGCGAGTTTGGATTCATAGCGAACAGAAGCATTGACTTTACTAAGTGAAGCGGCTATTATCTCAACACCCGTTTGACCACTTACCCCATAGCAGCGGTTTTCCGTGTTCCTCTCGATACGGGACCAAAGGCGGACCTTGACGGGTGATCCGCATTTACAGTGTCTGTCTCCCCCCGTGGATGTTCGCAGACAGGAAAGCCCTGCACCCCAGGGAAATCAGATAGGGAAAACATGCTCGTAGCGGAACTACAGGAACTTGAAGAAGTAAAGACCCTGATCAATCGTGGGCAGCAGCTCGGCGTGCTCACCTTCGGCGACATCGCCACCTCGGTCAAGGAGGTCGACCTCGACGAGTCCGACATCGAGGATCTCTACGGCCACATCGAGAAGCAGGGAATCGAGCTCGTCGAAGACGTCGACCCGGCCCTGAAGGCTTCGGCCGAGAACGAGCGCTCCGACGGCCGCCGCGGACGCCGGCGCAAGAAGGACTCGCTCGACCTGAAGCCGGACATGACCACCGACTCGCTTCAGCTCTTTCTCAAGGACATCGGCAAGGTCCGCCTGCTGACTGCCCAGGAAGAGGTCGACCTCGCCAAGCGCATCGAACGCGGCGACCTCGACGCCAAGCAGAAGATGGTCGAGTCGAACCTCCGCCTGGTCGTATCGATCGCCAAGAACTACCGCAACCAGGGCCTGCCTTTCCTCGACCTGATCCAGGAAGGCACGCTCGGTCTGGTCCGTGCGGCCGAGAAGTTCGACTACCGCAAGGGCTTCAAGTTCTCGACCTACGCGACCTGGTGGATCCGCCAGGCGATCGCCCGCGCGCTGGCCGACAAGGCCAGGACCATCCGCATCCCGGTCCACGTGGTCGAGAAGCTGAACAAGATCGGCCGTGCCGAGCGCAAGCTGGTCACCGAACTCGGTCGTGAGCCGACCCCGGAGGAGATCGCCGACGTCACCGGCATCGATCCGGAAGAGGTCGACTCGATCAAGCGCTCCGCGCAGTCTCCGGTGTCGCTGGAGAAGCCGGTCGGCGACGAGGAGGAGTCCGAGTTCGGACAGTTCATCGCCGACGAGAAGGCCGAGTCGCCGTTCGATCGTGCCGCCGACCTGCTGACCAAGGAAGCGCTGAAGGAATCGCTGGAGAACCTCTCCTACCGCGAGCGCCGCGTGCTCGAGCTGCGCTACGGACTCGGTGGAGAGCATCCGCGCACCCTCGACGAGGTCGGCCGCACCTTCAACGTGACCCGCGAGCGGATCCGTCAGATCGAGAACCAGTCGCTGAAGAAGCTGCAGAGCCTGAACGAGGCCCAGAAGTTGCGCGAAGCGACCTGATTCACAGAGTTTCCGGCGGCCACTTCGGGCCGCCGGCAAGAGATTCGAAAGGGCGACGGGCGACCGTCGCCCTT
Source organism: uncultured Solirubrobacterales bacterium (assembly GCA_963717235.1). GTDB lineage: Bacteria > Actinomycetota > Thermoleophilia > Solirubrobacterales > 70-9 > 67-14. Next base: position 27,339 of record CAVQVQ010000002.1, read on the forward strand.
TTCGTTGCAGCCCGGTCCCGCTCTCTTCTCACCCGTCGAGCAAGGCTTGAGCGGCGACGGTCGAGCATCGCTTCATGTCGCCGCTTTCCACGACCCTCGTCCTGGCGCTGCTGCTCACTGCTTCGATCACCGACCTGCGACACCGGCTGATACCGAACCGCCTGACCCTCGGGGCCGGGCTCTGCGGGCTGGCTCTGGCCGCGACCCAGGGCCTGGCCGGCACTGGCCACTTCAGTCCTGGCCGGAGCCGTGCTCTCGGCGCCACTCCTGGTGCTTTCCCTGGTCCGGCCCGACGGCCTCGGCATGGGTGACGTCAAGCTGGTGGCGGCACTCGGGGTATGCCTCGGCTGGCAGGCCGCGGCAGCCGTGCTCGTCGGTTGCCTGCTGGCCGGCCTGGGAGGCCTCCTGGTCTGTATCGGCGGCCGGAGGGCACCCTCCCAGGTCGCACTTCCGCTGGCACCCTTCCTCGCCCTCGGAACCGTGCCGGTACTGATTTCAGCCGCCCAGCCGCTTCAGTAAGTGAAGCGATATGCCTATACTTGTTGAAGTGATGTTTCGATGAGCTCCGCAAGCAACGACCAGTGTCCGGTCTGCCGCACCGCCGAAGTGATCTCCGGCAAGTGGACCCTGCTGGTGATCCGCGACCTGGCCGGCGAGAGCCGCCGGTTCTGTGAGCTCGAGCGCTCGCTGGAAGGGATCAGCCCGCGCACGCTCTCGCTCCGCCTGCGCACGCTCGAGCAGGAGGGCATCGTCGAGCGCCAGACCTTTCCCGAGGTGCCGCCGCGTGTCACCTACGCCCTGACCGACAAGGGTCGTGACCTCGTTCCCTTGATCGAGGACATGCGCCAGTACGGAATGCGCTGGCTCGACGAGGACTCCGAGGCAAGAGTCGAACCAGTTCCTGCCTGACGGAATCGCTACTGGCGGGCGAACTGCCTCTGCCGCGGTTCCAGCCTGGCCTTGAAGCGGGCCCAGGGGTTTTTGTAGTTCTTGCCACTCCAACAGGTGTAGTTGTCGGTGAGGTGATCGGAATCGATGATCTGGAAGTAGCCGTTCACGAGCTTCCCGTGGAATCTCCCCTTGATGTCTTCGATCATGGAGATCTCTCCCTGCCAGTTGCGCCAGGCGGGGCTCGAGCGGAAACGGAAGCGACCGTTGCTCCCGTTCACCTTGATCGGGCGCATTTCCTTGTAGACGAAGTCCGGGTAGTCGCGGTATCCAGGCTGACCGTCGCCCCAGCAGCGAAGGTGGATGTTCAGACTGGCTTTAACGCGCCCGTGCGAGCGGGTCACGCTCAGCTTCAGGTTCGGCTTCCGGCTGGTGTAGGTGTGCATCTGCGGGCCGGTCGGGCCGGGACGAAGGCGGTCGCGCCCTGGTCCTCCGAAGAGCTGATCGCGGCCTGATCCTCCCTCCAGCAGGTCGCTCCCGCGTCCGCCGAAGATGCGGTCGTCGCGGCCCTTGCCGAGTAGGATGTCATTGCCCTCGCCGCCACCCAGGCGATCGTCGTGGCCGTTGCCGCTGACCCGGTCGCGGCCGGGGCCGCCGTAGAGCCGGTCACGCCCCGGTCCGCCTTCGACCGTGTCGTTTCCCGATCCGGCCCACACCAGATTGCGGCCGTCCTTGACTTCGATCCGGTCGCGTCCGGACCCAGAACAGACGGTCGAGCGGAAGCCCTTGATGGAGTCGTTCCCGCCGTAAGTAACGATGACGTCGTCGCCGACGCTCTTGACCCGGTCGTCGCCGGGCGTACCGACGAAGTCGGCCGGCCTGTCGTCGCAGGTGGGCAGGGGGGCATCTCCGAGCTTCACCCGGCCGAGGGTCATTCCGAAGCTCTCACCCACCGGGCCGAGGCCGGCGATTGTCAAGGAGCCTGAGTCGTCGGAGTGGAGCCGGAGGCTGCCGGAGAAGTGCCTGGCGACAGCCGTTCCCGAAGATCGTCCGCGCCACAGCGGGGCGACTCCGTCGCCCGAGAAAGTTGCGTCGGGCCGGCCGTCAGGAAGCAGGCGGGCCACGACTCCCGAACTGGCCCAGACGTCGCTCTGGTTCTTGTCCTTCCTGGAATTTCTGAGTCCGGCCGCGAGCAGGATGCGCCCCTGCGGATCGACTTCGATGTCGGTGAGCGTCATCGGGAGCCGGTGTCCTATGTAGCTGCCGAGGCTGCTGCCGGCCAGGTAGCCGTCGGGCTCGGCGAATCGGTCTTCTCTGCCGTCTGAATCGAAGCGCAGGAGGCCGTGCTCCAGGGCCACCAGCAGCCGGCCTTCGCCGTCGAGGGCGGCGGCACTCGGCCCCGGCGACAGTTCCAGATTGCTGTCGTCGAAGGAACGGATCCCTCCGTAGCCCGGCACGAGCTCGCCCGCGGAATCGACCTTGCTGGTGACGAAAAGGGCGCCGAAAGTGTGCGAGCCGTCGAATACCGAGTACCGCACGACGATCGCCCCGCCGTCGTCGAGCATCACCGCGGCTGCTTCCATCCCTCCCTGGGGGAGCGGCTTGAGGCCGGACGGTCCGAATCCCGGGGCGGGAGTGCCGTCAGGGTTCAGTCCGACCATCATCAGGTTGGTGCACCACTCGGAGTCCAGGTCCCAGCCGCACTTGAAGTACGTTCCGATCGCGCGCACGCTGCCGTCGTCGAGAACCTTGAGGTCACGAACCGCGACTTCGATCTCGCGGTCGGCGAACTGCTCGCTGAGAAGGGGCTGGGGATCGAGGGCGACAACGCCGCCGGAACCGAAGCCCGGGTCGAGGCCGCCGTCACTGTCGTAGCGGGCGAGGACGGCTTCGTCTCCCGAGGTTCCGGAAACGACGATGCGACCGTCACTCTGCAGGGACACGCCATCCCAGCGACTCGCTCCGCCCTTCACCTTGCCGGCGGAGCCAAAACCGGGATCCGGAGTGCCATCGGGAAGGAAACGCGAGACGAGGCCGAGCGGACCGGGCTTGCTGCTGCCGACGACGACTATCGAGCCGCCGCTCTCGCGGGCGGAATTCCGCGGGATCTCCTGCCCGCCGGGCTCTACCGGAGACCTGGCTACTCCGCCCGCGCCGAAGGAGGCGTCGCGGCTGCCCGGCCTCGCGTCGGCGGAACCGGAAACCACGAATGACGACAGGAGCAGGCACGCGAGCACGAAGCTGGTGGTGATCAGGGCTCTCGAAACAGGTCCGGCAGCTGAGTTCATCTCGGGCTTCCTTCCGTGGTCGGGTCCCCTCGGCGTTGAGGAGGTGCCCTGATCATTCAAACCGTACCGCCCACCGTAGTTGTGGTGCCTGCAACCAAACCTGCAGCCATCCGGGGCCCGGCAGGGATTCGACCGGGGACGGGGAACTCCCGGACCATGCACGATTCGGTACTCAATGAAGCTTTGAAGCGGCTCGCAGCCGAGGCGTCGACCCGTTTCACCTCGCTGGTGGCGACCGGGGACGAGATCCCGTTCGACGTCGCCGAGAACAACGGCGAGAGCTCGCACTTCTACCGCTACGTGCCGTTGACCTCGAACTTCATCGACAGCCACGCCGCCGAGCTCAGCTCGCTTCCGGGCTACGGGCCGGCCCGTGGAGCCGTGGTCGCCGCCGGAGTGGCCGCGCCTTTCCTCGAGTCCCGTGGGCTTCCGGTCACCTCCGATCCCGACCGCCGGGCCGAAGCGATGCTCGAGGTCTTCCTGCGGGAGCTGTGGGAGGGCACGACCGAGTTTTCCCTCGACCTGAGCCGGGTCGATCAGGCGCTCGAACGTCTCGAGGTCGCCGCGCGTGACATCCACGAGGCCGACCTCCTGATCGCGCCGCTGACCGGATTCGAGATGACTCCCAGCGAGGTCGAGCTCAGCAACGGCATCCGCATCGTCCAGGCTGAGTCCGTCGACGCCCCGCTCGAGGCCACTTCGAGCGAAGGCAGCGAGCGCAGCGCCTGGCAGCCGGCCTACCTCGCAATGGTGCCGCTCGCAGAGAGCTCGGACGGCCCCCGCAAGGCGCTCGACGGTCTTCGTGGTCTGGTCCGGGCACTGCGGCTCTTCAAGGAGGGAAGCGTCGGCCTCGGTCCTTACGCCTACGCGCCTGTCGGAGACGACTCCTGGCGCCGCATCGAGACGGCAGCCACCCCGAACCGCCCCGGCAGCTACTTCCTGATCGAGTCCGAAGTCCCGCGTCTGGACGAGTTCGTCCGCAGCATCGCCGAACAGTCGGCATCGGCCGAGCGGCTCGCCTTCGCCGAGCAGCGATTCCAGTACGGCTGCGAGCGCAGCCGGCCGCTCGACGCGCTCAGCGACCACCTGCTCGCGATCCGCTCTGCCCTCGGCGGTGAAGGCGTGATCGACGCTCCGCTGTCGGCCCGTGCCGCGGCTCTGATCACCGGAGAGGCCGACGATACGAAGGCCCGGGAGCGGATCGAGGCCGCGATGGACCTCGAGCTCTCGCTGATCAACGGTGAAGATTCGATGACCGCGGGCAACGAGTCATCCGCCTACCTCTCCGCCTGGATCGAGGATTCCGCCCGCCGCGTCCTGCGTGGGGCGGTGCTGGGTGAGTTCGGACCCAACCTGAACGTCGCTGCCGAAGAGATCCTGATCACCGGTGGCCTGAGCGGCGGTGAAGTCAGCGCCACGCAGATGGGCGCGACAGCCGAGTGGGGTGTGATCGCCGCCGACGATGCCGAGCCGGAGCCGGAGCCGGCTTCTGAGGAGGCCCCGCAGGAGGCCGAGATCCACGTTCTCAGGCCCTTCGCGTCAGAAAGCTTCGGTCCGGAAGTGGAGGCAGGGGAAGATCCCCTGTTCGGATCGGTTCCCGAGTTCGAGCCCGAGCCGCTGCCGGAAGCGTTCGAGCCCGGACGTTTCGAGTCGATGCCGGAGATCGAGGCCGCTCTCGGCATCGTCGGCGAGCCGGCCGACCCGCCTTCCGGGGCCGAGACCCCGGACGCCGGCTCGACCCGCCTGCTCGAGCCTGTGCCGGATCCGGGTGAGATCAAGGTCTCGGCCTCGAGTGAGATCGGCTCGACCCTGAAGGAGGACTGGCTGAGCGAAGCCCGTCCGGGCGCGACAATGGAGTGGCCGTCGGTCTCCCAGGGTCGAAGCAGGAGCGAGAGCGCCCGCGAACAGGAACACCCGCCGCGCGATTCACGCCTCTTCCCGAGTCCCGGTACGACCGAGTGGTCGGTCGGAGAACTCGAGTACCGGCGCCGTCCCGCGCGCTGAGAAACTGCCGCCGGTCAGCCGGTGGCGAGCTCGACGCGGGTCTCTTCGTCGGTGAAGAGGAAGCGGTTGATCTCGCAGAGGCCGGCGACGTCGTGCACGTCGGTGTCGAGGTAGGGGATCCGGATCACCGGGTCGCCGTCAAGCTGGGCTGAGAGCCCGGCGATGTTGTCGTTGTCACGGCGGGCCAGCACGTCGTACTCGATCAGGTTCCGGGCGGCACGCTCGGCCAGGCCGGGGTCGATCTTCGCGGCCTCGACCTTCGTCGTCAATGCCTTGAGCTTGGGCACTCTGGTGCCCAGCCGGTAGCGCACCCGGTTGACGACCGCGCCGGCGAAATTCATCTTCGCTTCGACCAGCTTCGAATGGAAGAACACTGCCTCTTCGAGGGGCTCGCTCTGCGGTCCGCAGACGACCACGAAGGCGGTTTCGTCCGCCCGCAGCAGGGTGTTGACCCGGTGGGCCCGTTCCTGGAAGCCGTCGACCATTCCGCTGAAGGCGGTGAAGAACTCGGAGAGATCGGCCAGCAGGTCGAAGCCGAGGATGCGCTTGAGGATCGACAGCACCACGCCGGTTCCACGGGAGGCGACCCTGGCGGCAAACCCGCTCGGCCTGATGAACAGTTGTAGCGAGCGCCCTTCGATGAACTGGGTGATCTTGGTCGGGGCCTCGAGGAAGTCGAGTGCGTTGCGGCTCGGTGGTGTGTCGAGAACCAGGAGGTCGAAGCGCCCCTCGCTGTGGAGTTCGAACAGCTTTTCCATCGCCATGTACTCCTGGGACCCGGCAAGGGCGCTGGATATCTGCTGGTAGATCGGGTTGCCGAGAACCCGGTCGCGGGCTTCCTCGTCCTCCGAGTGTCGGGCAACCAGGTTGTCGAAGGTCTCCTTGGCGTCCAGCATCATCGCCCAGAGCTCACCGTCGCCGGTCACGCCGTTCTTCTTCAGCAGGGCGGGGTCGACCCGGGTCGCTTCGTTTCCGAGTTCTTCGAGGCCGAGCGAGTCGGCCAGCCGCTTGGCCGGGTCGATGGTGAGTACGCAGACCTTCATTCCCCGGTCGACCATGCCGAGTGCGATCGCGGCCGAGGTCGTCGTCTTGCCGACTCCGCCGGAGCCGGCGCAGATGCAGATGTCACGACCTTCCAGCAGGTGTTCGATCGAAGGCATCAGCTCAGTCCTTCCGCGAGTCGGCGGGCAGCCTTGAGGGTCAGTTCCGGTTCGAAGATGAACGGCAGGTCGGTGATCGGAGCCGAGACCATTTCGTGAAGCCTTGTGACCTGCTCCTGCTGGGCGATCGTGCGTCTTGACTGGGTCAGGGCCGCACGGTGGACGGCTCGCAGCTCGGGGTCGTCGCTGGATCGCAACGGTTCGAGCGCAGCGATGTCCTTCTCCGGGAAGCGGTCGGGATAGAGCGCGTTCATGATCACGCGGTCGACCGCGATACCGATGTCGCCGGTCAGCTCGGCTTCGAGGCTCGCTGTCTCGTTCACCGGCATCTCCTCCGGCAGCGAAACGATCACGCTGCCGGTGAGCGCGTGGTTGCAGATCATTTCCTCGAGTTCCCGGGCCTGGTTGTGCATCGGCCCCACCCGGGCGATGTTGCCGAAGGTGCGGGGGGTCTGGAGGAAGCTGATGCCGTGTCCGGTGGCCGGCGAGTCGACGATCACCAGGTCGTACCGGCGACCGTGCTTGATCTTGCGGTCGGGCTGGGCCAGCTCCCAGATCTTGCCGATGGTGACCAGCTCGTTGAGCCCGGGGGTCGCTTCGGCCAGGTAGGTGAACATGCGGCTGCGGAACAGCAGGTCGCGCATCGCCTTGACCTTGAGCTGAAGCAGCACGTATTCGCGCATCGAGTCGTCGGGGTCGATCGAGATCGCCCAGAGGTCGTTGGCGACCTCGACCTCCTTGTAGCCGACCTCCTCCTGGCGGAAGATGCGGGAGGTGTTCTCGGTCGAGGCAACTTCGACCACGATCGTGCGCTTGCCTTCGAGGGCGGCACGGATGCCCATGGCGATCGCCACGGTCGATTTGCCGACGCCGCCCTTGCCCGTCACGAAGATCAGGCGCTTGTCCAGATAGTCGAGCATCAGGACATTCAACCGGAATTCGCCGCCCGGCAGGGTCGGGTGGCAGGAAAACGTCGGATTCATACGAATAACGCCCCAAATGCGAATTCTTAGCCGCAAGCACCACGACCGCAAGAGGGACGCCACCGATGAACAGGTCGTGGCGTCCGAAGCCCCCGAGCCCGGCCCGGAGGCTGCGACGGTTCACGAGGCCACAGGGTCTTCGCCGGCTGCGGCCGAGCCGGCAGGGGCTCAGTCCCCGCCCGCCGAAGCCCAGGCCGCTCCGGTCGAGGGTCAGGCCGCACCCGCCGGAGCCCGGCCCGATGAGGGCCGGACGGCGACGGTCGAGGCTCCGGCCGCCCCTGTCCCGGCGGTAGAAGAGGAGCTCGCCCAGGTTGAGGAAGAGGCTGCTGCCGAGCAGACCGAGATCCGGATGAAGGCTGCCGACCTGCTCGGACCCGACATGCGCACCATGCATGCTCCCAAGGTCGAGGAGCCTGAAGTGCCGGTGGATCTCGCCGAGGTGATCAGCCTCGCCAACCAGAAGGGCGGCGTCGCGAAAACGACCTCGACCCTGAACCTGGCAGTTGCGCTGGCGGAGCTGGGCAACCGCGTCCTCTGCATCGACCTCGATCCCCAGGGCAACCTCACGATGAGCCAGGGAATCGATCCGGACCGGGTCGAGAAGAGCATGTACAACGTTCTGGTCGAAGACCTGCCGATCTCCGAAGTGATCGTTCACCGGGAGATCGACATCGCCGTGGCCTCGCTCGATCTCGCCGGGGCGGAGATCGCGATGAGCACGAAGATCGGCCGGGAGCGCTCCCTCGAGAAGGCGCTGCGCGAGGTCCAGGCCGACTACGACTACATCTGCATCGATACGCCACCCAGTCTCGGCCTGCTGACGATCAACGCTCTGACCGCCTCGAACAAAGTGATCATCCCGGTCCAGTGCGAGTACCTCTCGATGCGCGGGCTGGTCCAGCTCCAGAACACTCTCAAGATGATCCAGGAAAACCTCAATCCTGATGTCCAGATAGCGGGCATCCTTCCGACCATGTTCGATTCACGCACCCTTCATGCGAGGGAAGCGGTCTCGATGCTGGAGGAGACCTTCGGAGACCTCGTCTTCAAGTCGAGGATCCGCAAGGCGGTCAAGTTCGCGGAGGCTCCTGTGCGGGGATCCAGCGTGCTGAAGTACGATACGCAGAGTCGTGCGGCTTCGTACTACCGAAACCTTGCCAAGGAGGTCCTGAGCGATGGCTCGGCGTAAGCGCGCCAGCATGCGTGAAGGTCCCCTCGCGGACCTGTTCCGCTCCACCTCCGACGAGCCCGGGGCAGATTCCGGCCTGCCCGAGGAGGAAGCCGGCACGGCTCCCGCCGCGGATGAGAGTGAGCCCGCCCTTCACGACGAGCGGAACGAGGCGCCCGAAGAGCGTCTCGAGCAGCCGGCCGCCGGGGACCCGGCCCGCCAGCCCCCGACCGGGCCCGATCCCGGTTCGGCCGGCAGGTACGGCCGCACCGATCCGATCGAACGCGAAGCCACCCGGCCGTCTCCGGCTTCTCCGCCTCCCCGGGAGCGGCCTCCGGTGCGGCCTCCCGAGCCGGTGGCCGACAGCGGCAGCACGCCCGATCCCCAGGATCGCCTCAGGCGCATCTTTTCCGAGACCCCTCCCGCGGCGGCCGACGACGGTCCCCGCTACGGCCGCCAGGACTCTTCAGGCGGCTCCGGAGTAGGGGTTCCCCATACGCCGGTGATCCGGGTCGTCGGAGTCGGTGGCGGCGGTGTCAACGCGATCAACCGCATGATCGAAGCTCAGATCCCCGGAGTCGAGTTCATGGCCGTCAATACGGACCTCCAGTCGCTTCAGCTCTGTCTTTCCGACCTCACCGTCCACATCGGTGGCGAGGAGACCAAGGGCCTCGGCGCCGGCGCCGATCCGTCGCTGGGGTTCAGGGCCGCCTTCGAGGAGCAGGACCGGATCAAGCGCCTGCTCAAAGGCTCGGACATGGTCTTCATTGCAGCCGGCGCGGGAGGCGGTACCGGGACCGGCGCAGCGCCGGTGATCGCCAGGCTCGCCCGCGACATCGGCGCGCTCACGGTCGGCATCATCACCAAGCCCTTCACCTTCGAAGGCAGCCGCCGCGCCAAGCAGGCGGAGCAGGGCATCGAGGCGCTCGCGGGAGAGGTCGACACGCTCATCGTCATACCGAACGACCGGCTGCTCGAGGTGCTTGACCAGTCGACCCCGATGGTCGACGCATTCCAGGTTGCCGACGACGTACTGCGGCAGGGGGTCCAGGGGATCTCCGACCTGGTCACGCTGCCCTCGGTAATCAACCTCGACTTCGCCGACGTGCGCTCGATCATGTCCGACGCGGGCCGCGCCCTGCTCGGGATCGGCATGGGGTCGGGACCCGATCGGGCGATGATCGCTGCCGAGAAGGCGATCTCCTCACCGCTGCTCGAGACCCCCATGGACGGGGCGCGCTCGATCCTGCTTTCCGTGACCGGTGGTTCCGACCTGTCGCTGATCGAGGTCTCCGAGGCCGCCCGCGCAGTCGGCGAGGCCGCTCATCCGGACGCAAACATCATCTTCGGCGCGAACGTCGACGAGGAGCTCGACGACCAGATCTGGATCACCGTCGTCGCGACCCGTTTCGATTCAAAGCCCGACGGCCGGCGCCGTCAGGTCGAAACGCGGGGCTCTGCGGAGAGGTCGCGCGACACGGACCCGGGCCGCAGCAAGAGCGGCGAGTCGATGCCCGCGGTCAGCGGGGGCGACGTTCCCGAGTTCCTTTCCTGAGCCTTGACCTCGCGCGGGGTCGTCGCGGCAGGTCACCCACTGACCGCTGAAGCGGGGGCGACCGTGCTGCGCGACGGCGGAAACGCAGTCGACGCGGCTGTCGCCGCGGTGCTGGCCTCGTTCTCGGTCGAAAGCGCCCTGACCGGCTTCGGTGCCGGCGGCTTCATGATCGTCAAGTGCCCTGGCGAAACTGCGACACTGATCGACTTCTTCGTCGCGGCTCCGGGGCTCGGTGGCCACGAACTTGGCGACGAACTGCGGCCGGTGCCGGTGCATTTTGATACCAAGACGACCCAGGTCTTCAATGTCGGCGCGGCTTCCTGCGCAGTCCCCGGTACGGCGGCGGGTCTGGCGCTGGCGCTGGAGCGTTTCGGCTCGGCCCCGCTGGTCGACCTGATCGGGCCGGCGGTCTCGCTGGCCCGCCAGGGCGCACCCCTGAACCGGCAGCAGGCCTACGTGCTCAGGATCCTCGAGCCGATCTACACGGCTACCCCGGCGGCGCGGGACATCTACGCCCCCGACGGGCACATCCTCGGTGAGGGCGAGACCTTCCGTTACCCCGATCTGGCCCTGGCGATCGAGCGCTTCGCGGCCGAAGGCAGCGACTCGATCTACGGTGGCGAGGTGGCCGCCGCTCTGGAGGACTTCGTCTGTTCGCGGGGCGGGCTGCTGTCGGCGGCCGACCTCGCCGCCTACGAAGCGATCGAGCGGGAGCCTGTCGCCGCCGGCTTCGGCGGCTACGAACTGCTGAGCAATCCTCCGCCCTCGGCCGGCGGGCTCCTGATCGCCTACAGCCTCGCCCTGCTCGAACGTACGGGCGCTTCGGGCACGGTCGAAATGGCACGGGCGATGTCCGCCGCAAATCGTGCCCGGGAGTCGGGCTTCACCGAGTCGCTCGAACGGGATGGCTTCGCCACGGAGTTCCTCGATGAAGCCGCCGTCATCCGTGCGCTGACCAACGAGGACCGGCTCGGGTCGACCACGCATCTCGCCGCCATGGATGGCGACGGCCTCTGCGCCTCGGTCACCTGTTCGAACGGAACCGGCTCCGGAATGGTCGTTCCCGGCACCGGTGTCCACCTGAACAACATGCTCGGCGAGGAGGACCTCAACCCGCTCGGATTCCACATGTCGCGACCGGGTTCCCGGATCAGCTCGATGATGGCCCCGACCCTGCTGCTGCGCGGCGGCGAGGTCGTCGCCGGGCTGGGCAGTGCCGGATCCAACCGGATCCGTTCGGCGGTGCTGCAGACGACCGTGAACCTGATCGCCGGCGGCATGGATCCGCAGGCGGCCGTCGACGCGCCCCGGATCCATCTCGAGGGCGGAGTACTCCAGGCCGAGCCCGGTATCGACCCGGCGGTCCTTGACCTGCTCGAGTCCGGAACCGAAGTGGTCCGCTGGAGCGAGAGGAACCTCTTCTTCGGTGGCGTCCAGGTGGTGACCAGGGACCCGGAAACGGGGCTGCTCGACGGTGGTGGCGACCCGCGCCGGGGCGGGGCGGTGGCTTTTGCCTGAGAACCCCGATTTCGAGGCCGAAGGGCTGCTGGCCGGGGTCGATGAGTCCGGCCTGCCGGCGAGACTGAAGCTTCTCGAATGGCTTCTCGACGCCGGCGTGAAGATCGAAGACCTGAAGGCCGAGGCGGCGGCCGACAGGCTGGCGATGATGCCTGCCGATCTCGTGCTCGGGGCAGGCCGGAACCGCTATACGCCTCGCGATATCGCCGCCGAGAGCGGCCTGGAGGTAAATGACTTCCTCAGGCTCATAGCTGCGCTCGGATTTCCGCGGCCCGCCCCCGACCAGCGGAGCTTCGACGACAACGACCTCGGCGCGGCGATACGGCTGCGTCGGATGGCGGATGGCAGGGATCCCGATCGACAAGCTCCTCGAGGTCTCGCGCCAGGTCGGTAGCGCCGCTTCGCGGATTGCCGACGTCCATCGCGAGATCGCCGCAAGTGGCCTGATCGATCCGGAGGCCGACGAATTCGAAGCGGCGATGGCCCTGCGACAGGCTGCCGACGAGCTGCTGCCGCTCGGGGAGCAGGGGGCCATCTACGCATTGAGGCTCCATTTCGTCGACCTGATGCGCAACGAGGTGATCGCTGCGGCTGAGCCGGGCAGTTTTGGGAGGGCGAAGCCGACCGAGGTGTCGATCTGCTTCGCGGACCTCGTCGGTTTCACGCGGCTCGGTGAGCGCAGCGAACTGGAGCGCCTCGGAAGCGTCGCGAAACTGCTCGAATCGGTCGCGATCGAGGTGAGCAATCCCGAGGTCAGGCTGGTCAAGCTGATCGGGGACGCGGCAATGCTGGTCTCGGAGGACGGTGCCGCACTGCTCGACGCGGCGCTCAGGTTCATCGAGGTCGGCCAGGAGGCCGGCGAGGAGCTGCCGGCGCTGCGTGTCGGAGTGGCCCGCGGAGATGCGATCCCGCAGGGGGGAGACTGGTTCGGCCACACCGTGAACCTGGCCAGTCGCATAACGGAGGTCGCCCGGCCCGACAGCGTGCTCGCCGAGTCCCGGGCGGTCGAGGCCGCCGGTGACGGCTTCGCCTACTCCAGCGCCGGCGAGCACCGCTTCAAGGGCCTGAGCAAGCCGGTCCGGCTGTTCCGGGTCAGGCGCCAAGCCTGACAGCCCGCAGGCGGTCCCAGCCGGCGGCCAGCAGGGCGACGACGGTGAAAACTTCCAGGCGCCCGGCGATCATCAGCACGCAGGCCACGGCGCGGTTGAACGGCGAGAGCGCCTGGTAGCTCTCCAGGGCACCGATCTCCCCGATTCCGGGCCCGACCATGTTCAGGGTGGCGGATGCGGCGCTCAGCGCAGTGAGGGGGTCGAGCCCACCCGCAGCCATCGCCAGGGTCCCGAAGGCGTAGACGATCAGGTAGATCAGGAAGAAGCCGAGTACCGCCCGCCTCACGTCCTCCCGGTAGACGTGTTTGCCGATCCGGAGCACCCTGACCGCGTTCGGCCGGACCTGGCGCTGAAGCTCCTGGAAGGCCGCCTTGCCGAGCAGCATCACCCGGATGACCTTGATGCCGCCGGCGGTGGATCCGGCCGAGGCACCGATGAACATGATCAGCAGGATCGAGGTTCTGGCGAAAGAGTTCCAGGCGTCGAAATCGGCCGTCGTATAGCCGGTGGTCGTGATCACCGTGGTCACGCTGAAGACCGAGTCGAGCGCGGTCCGACCCAGGCCGGTCGAGTCTTCGGAGAGCCAGAGGCTGACCCCGACCGCCAGGGAGATCCCGAAGAGGATGGCCAGGAAGCCCAGCACCTCGGAAGACTGCGGACGCAGCCCCTTGCCACGGATCGCCCGCCAGTAGAAGGCGAAGTTGATCCCGCCGACGATCATCCCGACGATCGCGACGATTTCGATCGCATTCGAGTCGAATGCGCCGATCGAGGCTGTCCTGGTGGAGAAGCCTCCGGTGGCGATCGTGGTCATCGAGTGGTTGATCGCGTCGAACGGTCCCATGCCGGCGACCAGGTAGGCGAGCGCCGCTGCCAGCGAGAGGACGAGGTAGATGCCGGCGATGATCTTGGCCGTGTCGATGATGCGAGGCGTCAACCGGTCGCTGGTGACGCTGGAGGTCTCGGCGTAGAAGGCCTTCTGGATGCCGGGTCCGCTGATCGGCGCGATCGCGACGACCAGGACGACGATCCCGATGCCCCCGAGCCACTGCATGAGGCTGCGCCAGACGAGCACGGCGTCCGGTTGGGCCTCGATGTCGTTGAGCAGGGTCGCTCCGGTGGTCGTGAAACCCGAGACCGATTCGAAGAAGGCGTCGAGCGGGGAGTCGAAGGCGCCCGATGCCAGCAGGGGCGCGACACCCGTGGCTGAAGCCAGTGTCCAGGCGAGGGTCACGGCGAGCAGCCCGCCGACCGGGGTCACCGCCACGGTCTTGCGGTCAGGGTCGAAAGCAGACGCCAACAGCAGCAGGCCGAGGATCAGGATCAGGCCCCCCGGAACCGCGAAAGCGACTCCCGCACTGCCGTCCGCGAATCCGACCAGCGCGCAGACCAGCATCGCCAGGGCACTCGCAGTGAAGGTGCCTCCGAGGGTGAGGCCGATCAGAGGCGAAACCGGAAGCCTCAGTCGTGCGATCAACTGTCTCCCGCGAACGCCTGCTCCACTTCGCTCATCGTTCCGAACGGGCCGAGCATCAGCAGCCGGTCGCCGACCCCGATCTGGGAGCCGCGCGAGGGGATCGATACTTCGCCTTCGCTGAGGATGGCCCCGACCCGGCAGTGCCGCAGGACTCCGTGGGTCTCGCCGATCGCCATCCCGACCAGTTGCGCTCCCGGGCGTACTTCGAGCTCCATCGCCTCGAAGCCGGTCCGGTGGAGGTGGATGCCCTTGACGCTGGTCGTGTGGACGAACTTGAGGATCGCCTCGGCGGCGATCAGGCGGGGCGAGAAAGCGGCGTCGATCCCGAGGGCGTCGACCAGGGGCGTGAACTCCTCGCGCGAGACGGTTGCCAGGCACATGCCGGCCCCCAGCCGCTTGCCGTTGATCGCGGCCAGCAGGTTGGCCCGGTCGTCGCCCGCGCAGGCGACAAAAGCGTCGGCTTCGGCCACGCCGGCCGAACTCTGGGCCTCCTGGCTGACGCCTTCGTCGTGCAGTACGGTGACCCCGGGCAGTTTTTCGGCCAGCACGCGGGCACGCATCTCGTCGCGCTCCAGCACGGTCGTCTCGATCTTCGCCTCGCAGAGGCGCCTGGCCAGCTGGAGGCCGATCTTGCCGCCTCCGAAGATCACGCAGCGCCTTACCTCGTCGGCATGGCCGGCGAAGAACGCGGCCGCTTTGCGAACGTACTCGCGCGGGCAGGTGACCAGCAGGTGATCGCCCGGCATCGGCACCATCTCCGGGCGGGTCAGCCGGCCTTCGCCCGACCGGCTGAGGCCTACGATGAAGGCCGGATGGGGTCGCTCGCGTTCCTTGAGCGGGATGCCGGCCAGCGGCGAGCCCTCGGTGACGATCACCTCGGCCAGGGCCAGGCTGCCATCACCGAAGTACTCGACCGACACCGCCCCCGGGATCTGGACGGCTTCGGCGATGTCCGCGGCGGCGGCGCGGTCGGGGTCGATCACGAAGTCGATGCCGAGCAGCTGCTTGGCGAAGGCACCGTCGGCGCCGAAGAAATCGGGATCCCGGACCCGGGCGACCGTGGCCTTGACCTTCAGTTGATGGGCTGCCGCCGCGGCCGCGATGTTGACCTCGTCGATCGCGGTAACCGCGGCCAGGAGGTCGATCTCGCCGGCGTTGTGCTCACGAAGCATCCGCGGACTGGCACCGTTGCCCTCGACTACGAGCGCGTCGAGTTCGTCCTGGGCCTGGGCACAGCGGAACGGGTCGCTCTCGATCACGGTCACCTCGTGGCCGTCGGCGCTCAGGGTGCGGGCGACGTTGGTGCCGACCTCGCCGGCTCCGATGACCAGCGCTTTCATCCGCTCGACGCTCATGGGTGAAGGCTCACCATATGGAGGTAAGCCTACGCCGGTTTACGGGCGGACAGGAGCAGGTTGTAGAAGAGCTCTGCCGGCAGACGCGGCTCCAGTACCGCGACGTCGACCTTCTGGAGTGCGATGTAGCTGCGGAAAGCGAAGTGCCGCCAGCGTGTCGGAACGCTGTCCGGGACGGCAGTCGACTCCATTGACCGCATCCCCCAGCCCCAGACGTTGGCAACCAGCTCTTCGCCGTTGACGACGGTCGCTTCGAAACCGGCCCGTGGCGGGATCTCCCGCAGGTCGGCCGGGACGAAGGCGTGTACGTCCACCTCGGGCTCGAGGCTGTGCTCGTCGTCTTTGAGCTCGGCGGCGTCATGGGTCAGGCGGTCGGCGCCGAGCATGCGGCGCCAGACCGGTGCGACGGTCGAGCCGACCCGCTTGGGCACCGCGGCAAGGCGGTCCCCGTATCGCGAAGGTTCGCCGCAGAAAACGATCGAGCCGCCGGGGCGCAGGACCCTGTGGAACTCGGAGAAGGCGCGGTCGAGGTCGGGGATGTGATGGAGCACGGCGTGCCCGAGGACGACGTCGAAGCTCTCGTCCTCGAACGGCAGGGTCTCGGCTTCGGTGACCACGGTCGTCACCGGGATGTCGAGCCGTCCGGCGGTCTTCTCGAGCGAGGCCAGCATGCCTGGTGAGATGTCGGTCGCGGTCAGGTTGCCGATGATGCCCCGGCCTGCGAGGTTCAGCGAGAAGTAGCCCGTGCCGGCGCCGATCTCGAGCGCGTCGCCGAAGACCGGGATCGTCTCGGTCCCGAGCGCCTTGCGCACCTTGGCCGCGACCTGCTCCTGGCCGATCGGCCCGAAGTCGATGCCCCATTTGGAGTCGTAGGAACCCGCGGCCGCGTCGTGGTAGCGGGTGTTGACGTCCTTGATGTGCTCGGGGGTGGCTGTCGGGGAAGCAGGCACGAGGGCGAAAGATAGGGAAGAATCGCCTTCCTTGACCGAGACGTACGTTCAGAGCGACCAGCCGGAAGGCGTGCCACCACTGGAGTTGACCGGCGAGCGGACCCTTCCCGACGTGCCCGAGGAGAACTACTGGTACCGCCGCCACCTGGTCGTCTACGAGTGGATAGCCGCACGGGTAGCCGGCCTGGAGGTCGTCGATCTGGCCTGTGGCGAGGGGTACGGCTCTTCGATACTGGCCCGGACCGCCGCCGAGGTGATCGGCGTCGACGCCAACCCGGAGGCCTACGCCCACGCCCGGGCCAAGTACACCTCGGACAACCTGAGCTTCCGGCGCGAGCTGGTCGAGAGCTTCGACCAGCCGCGGGACGCGGTCGTCTTCCTGCAGACGATCGAGCACATCGCCGATCCGGACCCGCTGCTCGAAGGCTTCGCCCGGATCGCCCCGGTCTCCTGGATCTCGACTCCGAACCTGCTCACCCTTGCCCCTCCTGGCGCCGAGAAGTCAGAGAACCCGTGGCACATCAAGGAGTACCGGCTCGAGGAGTACCGGGCGCTGCTGGAGCCGCACTTCTCGAGAGTCGAGATTCTCGGGCTGTCCCATGCGCGCAAGCTGCGCTGGCACGAACTGGCCCTCTCGCTCGGCTGGGACCGGGTACACGCGGGGCTGGGCCTGAGCAAACCGTTCTACGACCGTTTCACACCGGCGATCTCGACCGCCGACTTCCGCCTCAGCCACGACAACCTCGAAAGCGCACTCGACTTCATCGCCGTCTGTCATGCATGAGCGGGTCGGCGACCTGGCGCTCGTCCTCCACTCCCACATGCCCTACGTCGAAGGCTTCGGCACCTACCCCTTCGGCGAAGAGTGGCTCTTCGACGCGGTCCTCCACTCTCACCTGCCGGTTCTGGACGTGGCCCGCGACCTGACCATGACCGTGACCCCGGTTCTCGCCGACCAGCTCGAGGCGCCCGGTGTACGGCAGCGGCTGAGGAGCTTTCTGGCCGACCACCGGCTCGGCGCGGCCGAGAACGACGTCGAGTCATGCGAGCCCCGGTTCCGCGACGCCGCCCTCGCTGAGCGCGACCGCTATGCCCGGGCGCTCGAACTGCTTGACGCAGCGGACGGCGACCCTCTTTCGGCATTCGATTCGGCCTCTTCGGCCGGGCGGGTGGAGCTGGCCGCCTCAAGCGCCACCCACGCGGTCCTGCCGCTGCTGGCCAGCGACCGCGGCATCGACCTCCAGGTCGAGACCGGCGTCGCTTCGCACCGCCGCCGTTTCGGCTGGTCCGGAGGGTTCTGGCTGCCCGAGTGCGCCTACGAGCCCGGCCTGGAGGAGGCGCTCTCCCGGCACGGAGTCGAGTGGTTCTGCACTGATCAGAGCGCTTTCGAGTCCGGCGACGAGGCCCTCTCACCGGTGGCGACGGAAGCCGGGCCGCTGGCCTTCACGATCGACTGGCCCGCCGTCTCCTGGCTGTGGGACATGAGCGGCTATCCGTCCTGGCCCGGCTACCTCGACTTCCACGCGCTTTCGATGAACGGGGTCAGGATCTGCCGGATCGATGGTGAGCCCTACGACCGCGAGGCGGCTGTGGCGATGGCCGAAAAGCAGGCCTCCGAATTCCTCGAAGCGGCGGCGGAGAGGCTGGACGCATACCGGGGCCGCACCGGATCCACCGGACTGATGGTCTTCGCCTGCGACTGCGAGTTGCTGGGCCATTGGTGGGCGGAGGGGCCGGTCTGGCTCGAGGCGGTGCTCGAAGGGGCAGAAGAGCACGGCATCCGGCTGACCACGCTCGGCGATGCTGCCGGCCGGGCAATCGACGGAAACGGTCCCCACCCCCGCAGGGTCGAGCTGAAGACCTCGACCTGGGGGGAGAAGAAGGATCTGCGTACCTGGGATTCGCCGGAGGTGGCCGACCTCGCGACCGGTGCCCGGAACCTCGAGCTGGCGGTCAACCGGGCGGTGGCAGGCGGGCTCGCGCCGGAGCGGGCTGAGCGTGCCGCCCGGGAGCTGCTGGCGGTGCAGTCCAGCGACTGGGCCTTTCTCGACGGCCGCAGGCAGGCCGGCGACTACGCCTTCGATCGCGCGGTCGACCACGCGGCGCTCGCCTTCGAGGCCATAGACTCCGGGAGCGTCGCAAAGGTGGAACCCGAGCTGCGCTCGCTGGCACCGGACCTGACTCTGGCGCCGTTGAAGGTTCCCTGAGCAGGCGCGAAACGAACCATGAACCGAATTCTGATCGTCTCCTGGGAGTACCCGCCGCTGATCGAGGGCGGCCTGGCCCGCCATGTGCGAAAGCTCTCCGAGGCCCTGGTCGACCTTGGCGTGGAAGTCCACGTTCTGACCCGGGGCGGGGAGCAGGCGACGATCGAAGAAGAGATGGCCGGTGTCCAGATCCACCGGATCGTCGAACCGGAGCGCCCGACCGACCTGGCCCAGTTCGTGACCTGGGTCGAGCGCATGAACTCAGACATGCTGGCGGCCGGGGTGGAACTCGGGGATCGTTACGAATTCGACCTCGTCCACGGCCATGACTGGCTGGTCGCGAGCGCCTGTGACCACCTCGCACGCCGCTACGGGACGCCGCTGGTGACGACGATCCACGCCACCGAATTCGGACGCCATCAAGGCTGGGTCGAGAAGCATCCCCAGGCCCACATCCACGGAGTGGAGAAGTGGATCGCCAACCGTTCCGACCGGGTCATCGCCTGCTCGCTCTTCATGAAGGAGCAGATCGGTGAGATCTTCGCCGTCGAGCAGGAGAAGGTCACGGTCATCCCGAACGGCATCGACCCGGCCGACCTGCCCGCGGACGATCCCGAGGCCCTCGCCGCGCTGCGCGCCGAGTTCGCCGCGCCTGACCAGAACCTGGTTCTGCTGATCGGTCGGCTGGTCTATGAAAAGGGGTTCCAGCTCGCGCTCGAGGCGATGCCGGAAGTGATCAGGCAGGTGCCGAACACCCGTTTCCTGGTAGCCGGGTCCGGAACTCACGAAGCCGAACTACACAAGCAGGCTGAAGACCTCGGCCTGATGGAACACGGAACCTTCCTCGGCTGGATCGGTGACGACGTCCTGCACTCGCTCTACCGGATCTCCGACCTGACGGTCGTACCGTCGATCTATGAGCCGTTCGGTCTGGTGGCGCTTGAGGCAATGGCCTCCGAATGCCCTTGTATCGCCGCCGACACCGGCGGGCTGCGGGAGGTCGTGCCGCTCGAGGGGGCCGGCCTGCGCTTCCGGGCCAGCGACCCCGAGCACCTGGCCGAAGCCGCGGTCCAGGTCCTCGACGACGACGAACTCAGTCGCCGCATGGTCGAGGAGGGCACCTCCCACATCCGCCTCTTCGACTGGGCCGACGTCGCCCGCCAGACCCTCGCGCTCTACGGCGAAGTAACCGCCGTCGCCGACCCGTCCTAGCCGCGAAAAGCGCCCCCTGGTCGCGTACGACGACCGTCCACGGTCATGGGGGCGGCCGGGGGAGGGTCTCCCGCCTACCCCAACCATCCCAACTCGACCCTCCCCCGACCACCCCCATCGCCGGGGCGCCGGAGACGAGACCCGAGAGCCCTTCGCCGGCTCCCGACGAGCCCTCCGCGGCGCTGCGGCGATGAGGTGGCGGGCGGGGGTCGCTGTATGGGTTGGCGGGGTAGGCGCAGCGGCCCCTGCCCGCCACCTCATGACCACCTGCGTGCGAGACAGGAGTCAGGGCAGGTCGAGGACGCCTGGCTCGGTGGGGTCGGGTTCGACCGGGTCGGGCCAGGTGAGGTGCTCGGGCTCGTCTCGCATTCGGAGGACCCGGGCCGGCACGCCTCCGACCACGGCGTTTGCCGGGACGTCTTTGGTGACCACCGAGTTGGTGCCGATGATCGAGTTGTCGCCGACCGAGACCCCCCGCAGGATGCAGGCGCCGTAGCCGATCCAGACGTTGGATCCGACCCGCACGTCCTCCATGTAGATGCCCTGGTGCCTGATCGCACGGTCGACCTCGACCACGCCGTGATCGAAGTCGATGAACATGGTGCGGTCGGCGATCACGCATTCGGCTCCGATCTTCACATGCCGGTAGGCCGAGATCGTGCATTCCTGACCCATCACGGTCTTCGGACCGATCTCGACCAGGCCCTCGTGGCAGCGGATCTTCGTGCCGTCCCCGATCCAGACGAAGCGGCCGAAGCTGATCGATGCCTTCTTCCCGGTCTGAAGCTGGAGGTTGCGTCCGAAGAAGACCGGGCCGTCAGTCCGCCACCTCCAGCCAGTCTTCGTCAGCAGTCGCCGCCGGAGGTAGCGCAGGAAGAGCCGGGCGTACTTCGGCGTCAGCATTCGGTGCCGGTGGAAGAATTGGATAGAGCTGCTCAAGACGCCCCGGAGATTATTGCCCCGCCGGATCCTTGGCCTGCCGGATCAGGTTCTAGACTGGCCTGAGCAATGGGCGAATCAACCACCGAGCCGACCGCCGCACTTTCCTCCCTGGCCGAGCGGCTGGTCAACGGTGACAAGCGCGCGCTGGCCCGGGCGATCACCCTGATCGAGTCCGATGACCCGGCCGGCTGGGACCTGGTGCGCGAGATCTTCCCCCGCACCGGCCGCGCCCGGATCGTCGGCTTCACCGGGCCGCCCGGAGTCGGCAAGAGCACCCTGATCGGCGCGCTGACCAAAGAACTGCGCAAGGAGGATCGCCAGGTCGCAGTGCTTTCGATCGACCCGTCCAGCCCCTTCACCCAGGGAGCCCTGCTCGGGGACCGGATCAGGCTGAGCGACCACTTCCTCGACAAAGGCGTATTCATCCGCTCGATGGCGTCCCGCGGTGCCCTGGGCGGACTTTCGGAAGCCGCTCTGCAGGCGGCTCTGGTCATGGACGCCTCCGGCAAGGACGACGTCCTGGTCGAGACCGTCGGGGTCGGCCAGGGCGAGATCGACATCGTCGACCACGCCGACACCATCGTGCTCGCACTGATGCCCGGCTCCGGCGACTCGATCCAGGCCCTCAAGGCCGGGGTCATGGAGATCCCCGACGTGATCGTGGTCAACAAGGCCGACCACCCGATGACCGACACGATGATCCGCGAGGTCCGGGGCGCTCTTTCGCTGGCCCATCAGCCCGGCGACTGGCGGGTTCCGATCCTGCGCACGGAAGCGGCCAGGGGAGAGGGTGTCGAAGAGCTTGCGGCGAAGATCGCCGAGCACCGCGCCTTCATCGAGAGTGCCGGCACACTGGCCGAGCGACGCGCCCGGAACCTTCGAAGCGAGGTCCTCGGAATCGCCACCGCGAGGCTGCGCCGCCGCCTCGAAGCGGCGATCGGCGATGATCCCTCCGTGGCCGCCCTGCTCGACCGGGTCGTGAGTCGCGAACTTGACCCCGCCTCTGCGGCGGCGGAACTACTGGAAGGAGAGTTGGATGTCTGAAGGCAAGAGCGAAGGTGAAGCCGCACAGCCGGCGCCCACCGCAACGACAATTTCCACCGTTGAGGACGTGAAGGCGTGGGAGGGTTATCAGCTGGATGAGATCTCGGGCCAAGGCGTGGCCAAGGTCGAAGGCCTCTTCGTCGACAAGGAGAGCGGCGAGCCCGCCTGGGTCCTGGCCAAGCTCGGACGCTTCGGCAAGATCGTGCCGGTATCGATCAGGGAGTGCGCCGCAGCTGCGGGCCGCGTCTGGGTGCCGCATGAGCGCGAGGTGATCCGCAACGCACCCGCCGTCGACCCGGCCATGCCGCTCAATCGCGAGCAGGAACTCCAGGTTCTCGAGTACTACGGCATCCCGGAATCGGTCGGCCGCGCAGCCGAGATCGCCGACCGGCCCGAAGGCACGAACACGGCGGTCCCTCCGGCCTGATGCCGCGCGTCGTCTACAGCACGGCGACCAGTTTCAACGGCTTCATCGCAACCGCCGAGAATTCGCTCGACTGGCTGTTCGCAGTCGATTCACCCGAATCGGTCGACTTCGACTCATTTCTTGAGCGGATCGGCGTGCTCGTCTGCGGCTCGACCACCTACGAATGGGTCTTCGAACACGAGGGCCTGGCCGAGTCACCGCAGAAGTGGCGGCAGTTCTATGGCGAGCGTCCGGCCTTCGTCTTCACCAGCCGCGAGTTGCCGACCCCCGAAGGCGCCGACGTCCGGTTCGTATCGGGCGGGGTGGGCGAGAACTTCGACAAGATCCAGGATGCCGCAGGCGACCGTGATGTCTGGGTGATCGGTGGCGGTGACCTGGCCGGCCAGTTCTTCGATGCCGGCCTGCTCGACGAACTCCAGATGACCCTGACCCCGGTCGCTCTGGCCGGCGGAGCGCCGCTCTTTCCCCGAGAGGTCGGATCCGACCTGCTCAGGCTGGAGAGCGTCCGCCAGGTCGGCCAGTTCGCCCACCTGGTCTACGAGGTGACCGGCCGGAAGGTCGTTCCGGACTCGTCCGGCTAGCAGCCCAGGGCGCGGGCGATCACCATCTGCTGTACCTCGTCGGTGCCTTCACCGATGGTCAGGATCTTCGCGTCGCGGTAGAACCGGCAGACCGGGTACTCCTCGATGTAGCCGTAGCCGCCATGGATCTGGACGGCCTCTTCGGCTGCGCGGACGGCGAGGCGGCCGGTGATCAGCTTGGCCTGGGCGGCGGTGAGGCTGAAGTTC
Source organism: uncultured Solirubrobacterales bacterium (assembly GCA_963717235.1). GTDB lineage: Bacteria > Actinomycetota > Thermoleophilia > Solirubrobacterales > 70-9 > 67-14. Next base: position 50,414 of record CAVQVQ010000002.1, read on the forward strand.
TCCCCGCGGTCTTTCTCGACCGCGGCCCGGTAGGTCAGCAGTCTCGCGGCCTCGAGCTGTGAGGAGATGTCGGCGATCTTGGCCTGGATCGCCTGGAACTTGGAGATCGACTTGCCGAAGGCCTGACGCTCCTTGGCGTACTTCAGAGCTTCGTCGAGAGCCCCCTGGGCGAGGCCGACTCCCATCGCCGCGACCGAGATCCTTCCGCCGTCGAGGATCTGGAGAAACTGCTTGAAGCCTTCGCCGCGAGGGCCGAGCAGGTTGCCCTCTGGCACACGGGCGTCCTCGAAGGTCAGCGGACGCGTGTCCGATGCGTTCCAGCCCATCTTGCGGTACGGCTCACCGACCTCGTATCCGTCGGTTCCGTTGGGCACGATGATGTTCGAGATTTCGGGGCGGCCGCGATCGTCGGTGCCGGTGACGGCGGTGATTGTCACGCAACCGGAGATGTCGGTGCCGGAGTTGGTGATGAACTGCTTGGCGCCGTTCACGACCCATTCGCCTTCGTCCAGAACGGCGCGGGTCTTCGTATTGCCGGCGTCCGATCCGGCCTCGGGCTCGGTCAGGCCGAATGCGGCCAGCTTCCTGCCGGCGCAGAGGTCTGGCAGCCACTGCTGCTTCTGCTCTTCTGTGCCCCAGTTGTAGATCGGCGAGGTACCGAGCGAAGTGTGAGCGGCCAGTGTGATCCCGACCGAGGAGTCGATCCGGGCCAGTTCTTCGACCGCCATCGCGTAGGAGAGGATGTCGCCTCCGCCTCCGCCGTACTCCTCGGAAAACGGGATGCTCATCAGGCCGAGCCCGGCCATCTTCTCGACGATCTCGTAGGGGAATGACTTGGTCCGGTCGAGCTCCTCGGCAACGGGGGCCACCTCGTTGCGGGCGAAGTCTCGGACGGTGTCTCGGATCAGGCGCTGTTCATCGCTCAGGTCGAAGTTCATGCTGCGGATCCTATGGATGGCGCTCTCGGAGCGCGCACCCGCGCCTTCGGGTCTTCAGCCGGGCAAGCGGTCAGGATTTGCATCGAATAGGAACCTGATTCCGGGCCGCTTGCTCAGTCGGGCCGGTTCAGGATTGTCCGGCGGCGATTCGCCGGGCGAGGGTGACCAGCAGGTGGACCCCGAAGCCGGTCGGACCCTTGCCCCAGTACTCGCGACCCGTGTCCCAGGCGGTCCCGGCGATGTCGAGGTGCGCCCACGGCTTTCCTTCGGTGAACTCCTCGAGAAAGGAGGCGGCGTAGATCGTGCCGGCCTTGCGCTGAGCCGAGGCGTTGACCAGGTCGGTGATCTCGCCTCTGGTCAGATCCTTGTACTCGTCGTGGAGTGGCAGGCGCCAGACCAGCTCGCCCGAGGCTTCGCCGGCGGCGCTGACTTCGGCAGCGAGATCATCGTCATTGGAGAGCAGTGCGGCGTAGGTCGAGCCGAGGCCGATCACAACCGCTCCGGTCAGGGTCGCGATGTCCACCATGCGGTCCGCTCCTTCCCGGGCACAGTGGACCAGGGCGTCGGCAAGGATCAGCCGGCCCTCGGCGTCGGTATTGGTTACCTCGACCGTCTTGCCGTTGAGCTGGGTGATGACGTCGCCGGGCTTCAGCGCTGTTCCGGAAGGCACGTTCTCGGTCGAAGGCAGGACGGCGATCAGGTCGAGCGGGACTTCCAGCTCGGCGATAGCGGCGACCGCCTCGAGGACGGCGGCCCCTCCGGACATGTCCATCTTCATCTCATGCATGCCGGCCGAAGGCTTGATCGAGATGCCGCCGGTATCGAAGGTGACCGACTTGCCGACCAGCCCGAGCCTCTCACCGCTCCCGCGGCCGGTGTACTTCAGGGTGATCAGACGGGGTTCGATGTCTTCGCCGCCCTTGGCGACCGCCTCGAGGCCTCCCATGCCGGCCGCGATGATGCCTTCGCGGTCGAGTACCTCGACGGTGACGGAATCGAACCGGTCCGCGATCTCGGTCGCCCGCTCGGCGAGGTACTCGGGAGTGGCCACGTTTGCCGGAAGGCTCTGAAGGTAGCGGGCGCGGTTGCCGGCATTCGCGATCGCCTCCCCGGCCTTCACCGCTTCGGCGACGTCCTCGGCGGAGGAGATCTCGACCGCCTTCAGTTCGGGGGCGGCCTCCTCGCCGTCGGAGCCACTCTTGAATCGGTCGAAGTTGAACGACGCCAGTGCGGCTCCTTCGACCAGCGCGGCTGCGACGGAGCCCGGCTCGGGGCCGTCGTCACCGGCATCCGGCAGGATCCATCCGAGGGCTTCGCCTTTGACCTTCTTCAGGGCCGAATGGGCGACCGCACCGGCGACCCGGGCCCGCTCGGGAGTGAAATCTTCCCTGGTGCCGAGACCGACGATGACCACCCGTTCCGGCTTGCCCGGGAAGACGGTCACCGCCGACTTGAAGTCGGAGGACGCGTCCCCGGCACCGGGCGTGCTGCCCAGCGGCTCGGACAGCGAGTCGTCTTCGAACAGTCCGACCGCGACCAGGTCGGCATCGAGTTCGGACAGGGCAACATCACTCGAGTAGGCCTTCATGGAGCGCAGTCTAGATAGCCCGCCTGCGTCTCCGGTCGCTATCTTGGGCATGTTCTTCAATCGACCCGACTTACGAAAGGCGGCAGATGCCCCGCACAGTGATCCTCTCTTCAGCACGTACGCCCTTCGGCAAGATGGGAGGGGCCCTGGCCCCGGTCGACGCGACCGAGCTTGGTGGCGTCGCCATCGCCGGAGCCCTTCAGCGGGCCGGTGTGAGTCCCTCCGAGGTCGAGCTGGTCAGCTTCGGCCAGGTGATCCAGGCCGGTCAGGGACAGATCCCTTCGCGCCAGGCCCAGATCAAGGGCGGCATCCCGAAGGAGATCCCCTCGGAGACCGTGAACAAGGTCTGTGCTTCCGGGATGCGTGCGGTCGGACTGGTCGACCTCGCGATCCGTGCCGGAGACATCGAAGTCGGTGTCGGCGGTGGCATGGAATCGATGAGCAACGCCCCGTACCTGCTTCCCGGCGCCCGCTTCGGCTACCGGATGGGCGATACGAAGACGGTCGACGCGATGACCCACGACGGCCTGACCAACCCGTTCACCCACCTTCAGATGATCAACGAGGCCAGCGAGGTTTCGAATCACCTCGGTGTCGAGCGCGACGACATGGACCGCTTCGCCGCCCGCTCTCACGAGTACGCGGCCCGGGCGCAGGGCGACGGCGTGCTGGCCGAGGAGATCGTCCCGGTGACGGTCAAGGGCCGCAAGGGTGAGACCGTGGTCGACACCGACGAGGCGATCCGCCCCGATGCCACCCAGGAGAGCCTGGCCAAGCTGCGGGCCATCGGCGGCGAGACCGCCACCCACACTGCCGGCAACGCTCCGGGGGTCAACGACGGCGCCGGTGCTCTGGTGCTGGCTTCCGAGGACTGGGCCAAGGCAAACGGCAAGGAGATCATGGGCACGATCGTCGGCTACGGCCAGATCGGTGACGAATACGCCTGCCTGGCCAAGACTCCGGCCCTGGCCGCCAAGGCCGGCCTCGAAAAGATGGGCCGCACCGCAGACGAGGTCGACGTCTGGGAAGTGAACGAAGCCTTTGCTTCGGTTTCGCTGAACACCGTCGACATGCTCGGGATCGACGAAGACAAGGTCAACGTGAACGGTGGTGCGATCGCTCTCGGCCACCCGATCGGCGCCTCGGGCGCCCGGATCATCGGTGCGCTCGTGCGTGAGCTCCAGCGCCGCGGAGGAGGCCTCGGCTGCGCCGCGATCTGCTCCGGTGGCGGTCAGGGCGACGCGATCTTCGTCGAGGTCTGAGTCGGGGTGGGGGGAGGGGCGGGAAGGCCCCTCCGCGCCTACCCCGCCAACCCATACGGAGCCGCCCCCCTCCCCGCCCGGCAGGAGCCAGCCCGCGACCGCCAACCCATCGGAGTCGGCCCGCCGGTCCGCCCGGAGGGACGGCTCGATACCGTCTGCGGCGTGAGCGATTCGACCACAGCCGCATTCTTCGACCTTGACAAGACCCTGATGGCGGGGTCGAGCGGGATGGAGTTCGCGCGGGTGGCTCGCAGGCGTGGGTTGATCTCCAGGGTCCAGATCTTCAAATGGGCGCGAGATCATTTCCGGTACCGCCTCAGGGGCGCCACCGACGAGCAGACCAACGAGGTCCTGAAGATGGCCCGGGATACGCTTTCCAACGTCCCCGCGAGGGAGATCGAGCGCATGTGGCCGGAGGTCCTGGCCGGGGTCCTGCCGAGGATCTACCCCGAGATGCTGGCCGAGATCCACAGCCAGCAGGACGCGGGTCGGCAGGACCTTCATCGTCAGCGCCGCCGGGCACGACCTGGTCGAGGCGATCGCCGGTGTACTCGGGCATGGACGGCGGGGTCGGCACGCGCTACGTGATCAACGAAGAGGGGGTCTACGACGGCCGGCTGGATGGCCGCTTCGTCTACGGACCGGGCAAGGTCGAAGCGATGAAGGAGCTTGCGGATGAGCACGGGCTCGACCTCGCGGAATCCTGGGCTTATTCTGACTCTGCCTCCGACCTGCCGATGCTCGGCGCGGTCGGCAGCGCCGTCGCGGTCAACCCCGACGGCCCCTTGGCCAAGGTCGCGAAAGAGAATGGCTGGCGGATCATGCGGTTCGACCGGCTCGGCCGCAACCTCACCGTCGTCGGCACCGTCACCCTGGCCGCGGTGCTCGGCGGCCTTGGTAATTACCTCTCAAAGCGACGCTGACCGGATTCGGCGCCTGGAGTCCGGGGTCTAGTATCTGCAGCAGATGGAGCCTTCAACGACACCGGCTGACGCCCGGACAGAGACCGAAGAGCAGTTCACGACGATGTCGGGCAAGCCGATCAAGGGCAGGTACGGACCCGAAGACGTGAAGGGCGAGCAGGCCGACAAGATCGGCGAGCCCGGGCAGTACCCGTTCACCCGCGGCCCCTACGAGTCGATGTACAGGGGGCGCAACTGGACGATGCGCCAGTTCGCAGGCTTCGGCACGGTGGAAGAGACCAACGAGCGGTTCCACTACCTGCTCGAGCACGGCCAGACCGGCCTCTCGACCGCCTTCGACATGCCGACGCTGATGGGCTACGACTCCGACCACGCGCGCTCGCTGGGCGAGGTCGGCCGCGAGGGCGTCGCCGTCGACACGCTCGACGACATGGAGCGGCTCTACCAGGGCATCCCGCTCGACAAGGTCAGCACCTCGATGACGATCAACGCCCCGGCCGCGATGCTGCTCGCTTTCTACGTTCTGGTCGGCGAGCGCCAGGGGGTCTCACCCGAGAAGCTGGCAGGCACGATCCAGACAGACATCCTCAAGGAGTACATCGCCCAGAAGGAATGGTGCTTCCCGGTCGAGCCGGCGATGAGGCTGGTCACCGACATGGTCGAGTACTGCACCGACCACATGCCGCGCTGGCACCCGATCTCGATCTCCGGCTACCACATCCGCGAGGCCGGGGCGACCGCATCCCAGGAGCTCGCTTTCACCCTGAAGAACGGCTTCACCTATGTCGAGCGCGCGATCGAACGCGGCATCGACGTCGACGCCTTCGCCCCGACGGCTGTCCTTTTTCTTCAACGCGCACATCGACTTCTTCGAGGAGATCGCCAAGTATCGTGCCGCGCGCCGGATCTGGGCCCGTGAACTGAAGGAGACCTACGGTGCGAAGAAACCGGAGTCGATGAGGCTGCGTTTCCACACCCAGACCGCCGGTGTTTCGCTGACCGCCCAGCAGCCACTCAACAACATCGTGCGCACCGCGATCGAGGCGCTGGCCGGCGTGCTCGGCGGCACCCAGTCGCTACACACCAACTCCTTCGACGAGGCCCTCGCCCTGCCGACCGAGGAAGCGGTGCGCGTGGCGCTCAGGACCCAGCAGATCATCAAGGAGGAGACCGGCGTCACCAACACGGTCGACCCGCTCGGCGGCTCCTACTTCGTCGAGTCGCTGACCGACGAACTCGAAGCCGACGCCTACGACTACTTCCGCCGGATCGACGAGCTCGGCGGCATGGTCGAGGCGGTCCGCCAGAACTTCCCGCAGCGCGAGATCGGCGAGGCGGCCTTCACCTTCCAGCGCGAGCTCGACGACAAGGAGCGGCTGATCGTCGGCGTCAACAGCCACGTCCACGACGAAGAGGAAGTGCCGCTGCTCCACATCGACCCGGCGCTCGAGGCCAAGCAGGTCGAGCGGCTCAGGAAGACCAAAGAAGAGCGCAGCCAGGCCGAGGTCGATACGGCGCTGGCCGAGCTGAAGAAGGTCGCCGAGGCCGACGGCAACATGATGTACCCGATCATCGAAGCAGCCCGGGCCCGGACCACCGAAGGCGAGATGATCAGCGCCCTCCAGGACGTCTTCGGGACCTACACAGAGACCCCGGTCTTCTAGGAGGCGAAGTTGAGCGAAGAGACCGAGACAGCGAGCGCCTCTTCCGGCACGATCAACCGTAAGATCCGCGTGGTTGTAGCCAAGCCCGGACTCGACGGGCACGACCGCGGCGCGAAGATCATCGCCCGCGCCCTGCGTGACGCCGGCATGGAAGTGATCTACACCGGCCTCCACCAGACCCCGGAGCAGATCGCAGAGACGGCGATCCAGGAGGACGCCGACGCGATCGGCATCTCGATCCTCTCCGGCGCCCACATGACCCTCGTGCCGAAGATCGTCGAGCTGCTCGAGGCCCAAGGTGTCGATGACGTACTGCTCACCGTGGGCGGCACGATCCCGACCCGCGATATCGACGAGCTGAAGTCCCTGGGAGTCGACGAGGTTTTCACACCGGGCTCGCATACCGACGAGATCGTCGAGTTCATCCGCAGCGGAGTCGAAGGCCGCAACCGCTCGATCTGAACCGCTCGATCTCAACCGCTCGGTCATGAGGCCGGCCGGGGGAGGCCCGCCTGCCACAACCCGCCGTTCCGGGCGGACCTCCCCCGACCGGCCTGATCGCCGGAACAACCCGTGAACGCAGCGCCCCGAGGTGGGACCGGGGGTACCGCCGACGACGTTCCGGGTCGAGGAGGCGGTATCCCCGGTCCCACCCGTTTCGGGCCGAGGAAGCGGTACCCCCTGTTCCACCGGGGTCCGCGACACGTCGAGGAACAGGCCTCGACTGAGCGTCGTCAGCGGGTGGACTCGAAACCGAGCAGGGTCTCCCTGACCAGCGGGCCGACGTTGTCGAGGTCGTAGCCGCCCTCCTGGACGAAGACGGTCGGCAGACCCATCGCGCCGAGCATGTGGCCGGCCTCGCGGTAGCCGTCGATGCTCACCTCGAGCGGGCTTTCGGGATCGTGATGGGCGGCGTCTACGCCGAGGGCGACGACCAGTGACCTTGCGCCGCCGTCGGCCGCCCACTCGATGAGTGATGCGAGCGAGTTCAGCCAGCCGAGGTCGCCTGTCCCGGGGGCGAGGGGCAGGTTGCGGTTTGCCCCTTCTCCGGGACCTCCGCCGGTCTCTGCGGCGAAACCGAGGAAGTGGGGGAACCAGCCGCGGCCGGGGTCCACGTGAATCGATGAGGTCAGCACCTCGGGGTCCTCGTAGAAGATCGACTGGGTGCCGTTGCCGTGGTGGGCGTCGATGTCGATGACCGCGACCGGACCGTGGCCCGCGTCGGCGATGCGGGCGGCGGCGAGCGCGGTGTTGTTGAGGTAACACGACCCCCCGATCGCCTCGCGGGTGGCGTGGTGGCCGGGTGGGCGGCAGCAGGCGTAGGCGGCCGGGGCGCCACCGATGACCAGTTCGGCTGCGCCCAGTGCCACCGAGGCGGCGGCCTGGGCCGCCTCCCATGTGCCGGGGCCGATCAGGGTCATCGTGTCGTAGGTGAAGCGGCCGGCCCTTGCTGCCGCTGAGGCCGGTTCGGCCGGGGCGAGGTCACCGAGCAGTCCCGGAGTCGGAAAGAGGTAAGGCACGACGCGGTCCTGTCCCGGGTCTTCTTCGTGGCCCGACTGCTGCCAGGCCGGCCAGGCACCGGCGAGGTACTCGAGCAGCGCGGGGGAGTGGACCCTCTCCAGTGCGCCGGGCGGCAGGGGTCGCGGCTCGATCGGCTCGCCGGCTCCCGCCTCCAGCAGGCTGGCGAGGATTCGGTCGGCCCTCTCCGGGTGTTCGGTCCCCGGGATCCTGACGCCGACCCAGACCTCTCCCTCCGGGCGGTGTTCCCGGTGGGTCTCGCTCCAGACGATCGGCATCTCAAGTCCCAATTTGCGGCTTTCGGAGGCGTGCCCTTGACGCGGGGGCCCGGTTTCCTCTAGCCTAACGATCGTTCATGAAGCTCGATGGACGGGCTTCGAATCATTCGGGGGAGTTCGGGTGGATGCAGGCGCAGAGCAGTTGGGCACGGCAAGGGTCATCGACCCGCCGCATGCGCTGCCGCAGCCGGCCCGGCGCCTCGATGCTTCTCTGCCGATGCGCCCGAGCGAGTTCGAGATCGCGGTCGAAAGGCTCTGCCTCGACTCGACCTCGCACCGGAACATCCGCGAATCCTCGGACGGGGATCCGGAGCTGATGGGGCTGAAGGTGATGGAGATCGTGCGCGCCCGCGGCAAGATGCACAACCCGGAAACCGATTCGGGCGGAGTCGCGCTCGGAACGGTAACCGCGGTCGGCGAGCGCTTCACCGATCCCCCGGCGGCGGGTGACCGGGTGGTCACCCTCGCCTCACTGACCCTGACCCCGCTGCGGATCGATGCGGTCACCCGGCTCGACCCGGATTCGGCCCAGATCGAAGTCGAAGGCACGGCCTTCGTATTCGACAGCGCGCCGTGGGGCCCCTTGCCTGAGGACCTGCCGCTCGAGACAGCGCTCGAGGTCTACGACGTCTATGGAGCCGGATCCCACGTACGCGACCTGGCCCATGAAGGTGCGACCGTGCTGGTGATGGGTGCGGGCCACGCCGGCAAGCTGGCGATGGCGGCGGCGCAGGAGACCGTGGAGGATGGCACCGTCGTCTGCCTCGACGTGGACGAAACCGCGGTTGGCCGGGCGATCCAGCTCGGGCTCTGTGACATCGGCCTGGCGGTCGATCTACGCGACCCGGCCGGCACTCTGGCGGCGATGGCCGAGGCCGGCGTTCCGGCTGCCGATCTGACCGTGGTCGTGGTCAACGCTTCCGGCTGCGAGCCTTCGGCGATCGTCGCGACAGCGACTGGCGGCACGGTGCTCTTCTTCTCGATGGCGACCAGCTTCCAGACGGCGGCCTTGACCGCCGACGGCATCGGCCGGGACATCCGCATGCTGGTCGGCTCCGGCTTCACCCCGGATGTCGGTGAGTACTCACTCGACCTGCTGCGCCGCACTCCGGCCCTCCAGCAGGCCTTCGGCATGTCGGGGGCGAGGACATGAACGAGTTCAGCGTCGGCATGAGGTGGCGCGACATCGACGGACTCGGCCACGTCAACAACGCGGTCGTACTGACCTACCTGGAGGAGGGCCGTGACCGCTTCCTGGAGAGCCTCGGGATGAAGCGCAGCCAGTATGTGGTCGGGCACTGCGCGGTCAGCTTCAACCGGGAACTGACCCTGGCTTCGGGCCCGGTCTCGTTCGGCATCGAGGTCACCCGGGTCGGCAACAAGAGCTTCGGGACCAGGGAGGTCCTGCGCGACGCCGACGGCGAGGTTGCGGTCGAGGCCGACTTCGCGCTGGTCATGTGGGACCGCGGGGCCGGGGCCTCGCGACCGCTCAACGACGAAGAGAGGACCGCCTTCGAGCAGTCCGGGAAGGGCGAGTAAATGAAGGCATGGGACAGCGATCCGGTCGTACTCACGGTCGCGGTGACCGGAGCTGACGTATTCCGGGAAAACAACCCGAACATCCCCTATACGACCAGGGAGATCGCCGACTCGGCCATCGGAGCCGCAGCGGCCGGGGCCAATATCGCCCACCTCCACGTCAGGGAGGAAGACGGTACGCCGAGCGGAAGGCCGGAACTGTTCGTCGACGTGATCGACCGGATTCGCGAGGGCAGCGACCTGATCACGATGGTCTCCACCGGTGGCAGCAACGACATGACGATCGAAGAGCGGACCACCGGGCTCGAGGCCTCGCCAGATATCTCAGGGGTGGAATCGGGGTCGATGAACTTCGGTGACGAGACCTTCATCACCGCTCCGCCGGCCGGTCGCGGCATCGTCAAACGGGCGCTGGAGTCGGGAATCGGCCTCGAGGTCGAGTGCTTCGACGTCGGGCATGTGGTCAGCGCAATCCGCTGGCTCGAAGACGGCACCCTGCCGGGGCCGCTCAGGATCAACCTCGTATTCGGTGTGCCCGGGGGGATCGACGCGTCCCCCGAGGCGTTGGACGCGATGCTGAGGCCGCTGCCCTCCGACGCCTTCTGGACGGTCACCTGTATCGGCCGTCACCACCGCCGGATGATGGCTCTGGCCCTGCTCAAGGGCGCCCCGGGGATCCGCACGGGACTCGAGGACGTCGCCTACATCAGCCGCGGCGTACACGCGCCTTCGAACGCCGCCCTGGTCGAGTCGGCCGTCGCGCTGTCCCGTGAACTGGGCCGCGAAGTCGCCGACCAGCCGACCGCGAGGGAGTTGCTGGGCCTTGACTGACATCGACCCCAGGGACCCGACCCGCGAGGGTGTTGAAACCCGCGACGAGATCGAGGAGGCCGCGGTCGACCTGTTCGCCAGCCTCGGCTACCACGCGACTTCGATGCGGGCGATCGCCGACGCCGCCGACATCCAGCCGGCGGCGATCTACCACTGGTTCCCGGCCAAGGAGTCGATCCTGATCCAGCTCCAGAACGACTTCATGGAGCGGCTCACCGCGGCGGTGAATACGGCGATGGCCAGGGTGAGCCGGCCGGCGCTGAAGCTGGCGGCAGCGGTGCGCGAACACGTCGTCTACCACGGGCTTCATGCCCGCGAGGCCTTCGTGACTGACAGCGAGATCCGCGCGCTGTCGGACGAAAACCGGGAAGCACTGCTCGACAGTCGCGACGAGTATCAGGCGATGTTCCGCTCGCTGATCGTCGACGGCATCGACGAAGGCGATCTGCGAGCCCCGAACCCGTCCGTCGCGACCTACGCGATCCTGCTCCAGTGCACCGGCGTCGCCCTTTGGTACCAGCCGGACGGGCCACTCGGCCTCGAGCGCATCGCCGAACTCCACGTCCAGCTCGTACTCGGCTCACTGCGGGCAGAGGACTCCCTGATCGAAGAAGCGGTCGGCGCGACCGCGGGAAGGTCCACTTGAACCGGATAAAGCCACCCGCCCTGCCGGAGAAGGCGACGATCGCTGTCGTCGCCCCGGCCAGCCCGCCGCAGACCCGCGGCGAGATCGAACAGGCCACCCGCTACTTCGAATCGCGCGGGCACGAAGTGCTGTTCGGGCCCAACCACCGCAAGGTCCACGGCTACCTTGCCGGCACCGATGCCGAGCGGGCTGCCGACCTGAAGTGGGCGCTGAGCGAGCCCGGGATCGACATGGTCCACGCGCTCTGCGGCGGTTACGGCTGCGCCCGGCTCTACGACCTGATCGACTGGGAAGACCTGGGCGACCCGCGGATCGTCTGTGGCTTCAGCGACATCACCGGCCTCCACCTGGCGCTGGCCGCAAAGCCGGGCTGGGTGACCTTCTACGGTCCGAACTTCCTGCGCTTCACCCGCCGCAAGGACGAACTGACCAAAGAGACCGAAGAGTGGTTCCACCGTGCCTTCCAGCCGGAGCCGCTCGGCAGGGTCTTCGAAGACCCCGACGACCCGTATGTGCTGACCGTCGGCGAGGGCGTGGCCGAAGGCCAGCTGGTCGGCGGCTGCCTGACTCTGGTCAGCGCCAGCCTCGGAACGCCGTTCGAGGTCGACACCGCAGGCAAGATCCTGATGGTCGAGGACCTCAATACCGACCCGTACCTGATCGACACGCTCATCAACCACCTGGTCAGGGCGGGCAAGCTCGACGACGCGGCCGGATTCGTCTTCGGTACCGATGTCAACCTGCTGCCACCGAAGGCGCCGGAGGGCCCCGAGTCCACGCTTTCGATCGAAGAGGTGCTCGACGAGCTGATCGGGCCGCTGGGTATCCCGGCGATCGCGAACGTGCCGGTGGGGCACGGAAAGCACATGGCGACGATGCCGCTCGGAGCCGAGGTCCGGCTTGACGGCGGGGCGAAGACACTTGAAGTGACGGAGTCGGCCGTCAGGCCGGAAAAAACCAAGGAAGAGGAGTAACCAGTGGTCCTGAAGGAATTGAAGAAGTTGATCGGAGTCGCCTTTGCGGCGACGGTCCTGTTGCTGCTGGCGGTCGCGCCGGCGTCCGCCGAGACGACCGGTGACACCGGAGCCACGGGCGATTCCGGCGAGGACATCCTGCGTATCGGCTGGGCCCAGGACCCTCAGACCCTGAATCCCTTCATCGGCCTCGACGAAGAGAGCTACACCGTCTGGGCGATCAACTGGGACCTGCTGGTCAACTTCTCGACCGAGGACCTCTCGCCCTCCCCGGGAATCGCCGAGAGCTGGGAAGTCTCCGACGACCGGAAGACCGTCACCTTCAAGCTCGACCCGGACAAAGTCTGGTCCGACGGCACCCCGGTCACCTCCAGGGACGTCAAGTGGTCCCTGGAGACCCTCGGCGGCGAAGGCGAGCTGTTCACCAGCTACACCAACAACGTCACCTCGATCGCCACCCCGGACGACGAGACCGTCGTGATCAAGACCTCCAGGCCGGACGCGCGCATTGTCGGCGGCCTGTTCATCTACATCCTGCCCGAGCACATCTGGGGCAAGGTGCCGCTCGAGGAACTGACCACGACCTACCAGCCCGAACTGCCGCTGGTCGGAACCGGGCCGTTCATCGTCACCGAGTTCGAGCGCGGACGCATAATCCGAATGGAGCAGAACCCGGAGTTCGAGCCGAAGCCGGAGTTCAGCCAGGTCCAGTTCGTCAAGTACGGCACCCAGGACGCGACCGAGCGCGCCCTCCAGCTCGGCGAGATCGACTCGGTGGTCGAGGTTCAGGCCTCCACCTTCGAACGCCTCGGTGAGCAGGAGAACATCGACACCGTGGACAGTCCGTCACCTTCGTTCACCCAGCTCGCCTTCAACCTGTGCCCGGCAGAGCTGTGCCCTGACGCCAACTTCAACCCGGCGATTCAGGACCTCGATGTGCGCAAGGCGATCGCCTATTCGATCGACCGCGAGAGGATCAACGAGATCGCCAACCGCGGGACATCGTTCGTGGCCAATGGCTTCCTGCCTTCGTTCTATGAGTCCTTCTACGAAGAGCCGGACGAGATCTACGCATTCGACCCGGAGAAGGCCAACCAGATCCTCGACGACGCGGGCTGGACCCGTGAAGGCGACGGGATCAGGACCAAGGACGGCGAGGAGCTGTCGTTCGACGTGCTGGTCCGCTCCGAGTCACCGAGCAACATCCAGGCGGCCAAGCTGATCTCGGAGATGACCCGTGAGGTCGGCATCGAGTACAACGTCGACGTGGTCAGCGTCGACAAGCTGACCGAGCTGACGATCCGCTCGGTCGACGGCAAGCCGGCGCCCGACTTCGACTCTTTCATCTGGGGCTGGGGCGGCGATCCGTACGACCCGAGCTTCCTGCTCAGCCTGATGACCACCGACGAGATCGGTGGCTCTTCGGACTCCTTCTTCTCGAACGAGGAGTACGACCAGCTGTTCACCGAGCAGGCCGGCATCTTCGACGTCGACCAGCGCAGGGAGCTGATCAGCCGGATGAACAACATCCTCCAGGAGCAGGTCGCCTACGTCGTGCTGACCGAGGACCCGAACCTGCAGGCATACCGGACCGACCGGATCGCCGGGGTGGAGCCCGCCTGCCCGGCCGAGAGTGGCGACATCATCTGCGAGCAGGCCGGCTACGGCCCGCTGCTCACGATCTCGCCGGCGGCCGGATCCTCGTCATCCGATGACGGTGGTGGCAACGGGGCGATCATCGCGATCATCGCGATCGTGCTGATCGCCGGAGCCGGCTTCTTCATCCTGCGCGGCCGTCGCCGGCGGGACGCCGAGCCGGTGGAAATGGAGGAGTGACCGCGTCTTGACACGAGGGCGTGAAACGAGGCTCGCGGCATGAGCGGGCGCTGGCTGGCCGGGAAGGTCGCTGCGGCAGTGTTGACACTGCTGTTCGTGATCCTGTTCAACTTCTTCCTGTTCAGGGTCATGGGTGACCCGACCACCCAGCTAGCCCGCCTGCCCCGTGCCACGCCCGAAGAGATCGAGAAGCTCCAGGCTGCGTATGGCCTGGACAAGCCGCTGGTCGGGCAGTTCGTCGACTACGCGTCCGACACCGCCCGCTTCGACCTCGGCACCAGCCAGAGGTCGAGGCGGCCGGTCTGGGACGAAATCGTCGACGCCTTGCCCTGGACTCTGCTGCTGGTAGGAACCGGGACCCTGATCGCCACGCTGCTGGGCAGCTGGATGGGGGTGATCGCCGCCACGCGGCGCGGACAAAAGGCCGATGACGGGCTGCTCAGCTTCAGCCTGTTCACTTACGCATCGCCCGAATACTGGATCGGCATCATTCTGATCCTCGTCTTCGCGGTCTGGTTGCCGATCCTGCCATCGGGGCTGCAGGTGACCCCCGGGGTCGAGTTCTCGAGCTTCCTGGCAGAGGCGGCAGATGTAGCCGAGCACCTGATCCTGCCGGCGACCGCGATGACATTGATGCTGCTCGGTCAGTACTTCCTGATCATGCGCTCCTCGATGGTCGACGTGCTGACCGAGGACTTCATCACGGTCAAACGGGCCACCGGCCAGCGCTGGGACCGCGTCGTCCGCAAGCACGCGGTGCCGAATGCGCTGCTGCCGCTGGTGACGCTCTCGGCGATCCAGTTCGGGGCGGTCGTCGGTGGTGCGATCACGATCGAGACCGTCTTCTCCTGGCCGGGGCTGGGTGAGCTCACTTTCCAGGCGATCAACGACAAGGACTTCCCGGTGCTGCAGGGCACTTTCCTGATCTTCTCCTTCGCCGTGATCGCAGCCAACCTCGCCGCCGACATCCTCTACTTCTACCTCGACCCTCGGGTGAAGGCGACATGACCTGGTCGGGTGCGTTCTCCCTGGTGCTCGGCAGCTGGCGCGGCCGGTTCGGCCTTTTCGTGATCGGCATCTCCGTCTTCGTCTCCCTCTTCGGGACGTTGATCGCGCCCTATGACCCCGAGGCCTCGAGCCTGAACGTACTTCAGCCGCCGAGCTTCGACCACCTGCTCGGGACCACCGAGAACGGCGCCGACGTCTTCTCGCAGATTCTGGTCGGGGCTCGTGTCTCGGTTGTCGTCGGCTTCGCCGCCGCCTTCATATCGGCGGTGCTCGGCTCGGTGGTCGGCCTTGCAAGCGGCTACTACGGAGGCTGGACCGACCGCATCCTCGACGGGCTCGAAAACTGGTTCCTGGTCATCCCGACGCTGCCACTGATGATCGTGCTCGCCCGTCTGCTCGACCCCTCGCTGACCGTGCTGATCGTGGTCATCGGCCTGACCTCGTGGGCCGGAACCGGCCGGATAGTCAGGGCGCAGGTCCTGACCCTGCGCGAGCGGGCCTTCGTCGAGCGCGCCAGAGCACTCGGGGCCGGTGACCTCTACATCATCCGCAAGCACATCCTGCCCAACACCCTGCCGTTGATCTTCGCCAATACGGTGCTCATCGTCGCGGTCGCGATCCTCTCCGAGGCGGCCCTCTCGTTTCTCGGTCTCGGCGACCCGACGCGCATCTCCTGGGGCACCATGCTCGAGAACGCCTTCAACTCGGGCGCCCCCAGCGCCGGGGCCTGGTGGTACGTGATCCCGCCCGGGCTCTGCATCACGCTGCTGGTGCTGGCGGTCTCGCTGATCGGATTCCTGTTCGAGGAATTCATCAACCCGCGGCTCCAGAAGGAGTCTGACCAGGCCGTGGTGGCCGAAGAGGCCGTGACCCCCCTGACCCAGAGGCAGTCCTGAAGAACCTGCTCGAAGTCGAAGACCTGCGGGTCGAGTACCGCGGCCGGCCGATCGTCGGCGGGGTCAGCTTCGAGCTCGGCAAAGGCGAGTCGCTGGGGCTGGCCGGCGAATCCGGCTGCGGCAAGACGACAACGGCGCTGTCGCTGCTGAAGATGCTTCCGGACGGACTGACGCAGACCGGCCGGATAACCCTGAGGCCCGACGGCGTGGAAGAGCCGATCAACATCGGCAAGCGCACCGAAGCAGGCATGCGGTTGGTGCGCTGGCGGCACCTGTCGCTGGTTTTTCAGGGGGCGATGAACTCGCTCGACCCGGTCAAGTACGTCGACTCCCAGATCGCCGAAGTGATCCGGCTCCACGAGAAAGGCGTGTCGAGTGGAGCCGTCAGGGACCGCATCGCCGACCTGCTGACCACGGTCGGGCTGACGCCGGCCCTCGGCAAGCGCTACCCGCACCAGCTCTCCGGCGGTCAGCGCCAGCGCGTGATGATCGCGCTGGCGCTGGCCTGCCGGCCTTCGCTGGTGATCGCCGATGAGCCGACCACCGCGCTCGACGTGGTCATGCAGGCACAGGTCCTGGAGCTGCTGGAGAAGCTTCAGGAAGAGCTCGGACTGTCGCTGATCCTGATCTCTCACGACCTGGGCGTGCTGGCCGAGACCTGTGACCGGATCGCGGTCATGTACGCCGGTCGGATCGTCGAGTCGGGCTCGGTCGAATCGGTCTTCTCGAACCCGCAGCACCCCTATACGAAGCGACTGCTCGACTCGCTGCCGGTTATCGGCGGCGAGCGCGGTCTGGCACCGCCGATTCCCGGCTCGCCGCCCGATCCGGGCAACCCGCCCAAGGGCTGCGCCTTTCACCCCCGGTGCCCATACGCCAGGGATGTCTGCCGGACCGAACCCGAGACGCGGGAGGTCGGTGTGGGCCATGTCGCCGCCTGTCATTTCTCGCCCTGGAGCAGCTGGCCCGAGGTCGAAGCGGCCGGGACGGCGGTGAAGCGATGAGCGGCGCTCTGATGGGCGTGAAAGACCTCGAGGTGACGTTCCGCCAGCGCCGCCGGCGCTCCCGTGCCCTCGACGGGATATCACTCGAATGGAACAGGGGCGAGGTGCTCGGAGTCGTGGGCGAGTCGGGTTGCGGCAAGTCGACGCTGGCCAGGGCCATGCTCGGCCTCCAGGAGACCTCGGGCGGCGAGGTGCTGCTCGACGGCCGGGCGATCGGCGGCCGCTCCGGTACCAGGGACCTGCGCCGCCGGATCCAGATGATCTTTCAGGATCCGTACCAGACGCTCAATCCGCGCCAGAAAGTGGGCGCGATCGTCGCCGAACCGCTCGTCGTCCAGGGGGTCGACAAGTCGGTCCACGAGCAGCGCATCGAGAAGGCACTGCTTGACGTCGGGCTCGACCCCGACACCTACAGCGAGCGCTACCCGCACCAGCTCTCCGGTGGCCAGCGCCAGCGGGTGGCGATCGCCGCCGCGCTCGTACTCGAACCCGAGGGCCTGATCTGCGACGAGCCGGTCTCGATGCTCGACGCCTCGGTCCGCTCCCAGATTCTGACCGTTCTGATGGACCTGCAGGAGCAGCAGGAATCTGGCCCTGATCTTCATCACCCACGACCTCAGCCTCGCCTGGTCGCTCTGCGACCGGATCGCGGTCATGTACCTGGGTCGTGTGGTCGAGGTCGGGAGTGCGGTCGACGTGATCGAGAAGCCGAAGCACCCGTATACGGCGGCTCTGGTCGCGGCGGTGCCGGTGCCGGCGGTCGGCAAGGGCGAGGCGCGCGCCCTGCTCAAGGGAGAGTTGCCAGACGCCACCGACCTGCCCTCCGGCTGTCGTTTCAACCCGCGCTGCCCGAAGCGTTTCGAGGGATGCGAATCGGTCGATCCGGTACTTGCCGACGTCGGGCCTCACGGTCAGCGGGCCGCCTGCCTGCTCTACGACGGAGCCGATCCGTCCGGTCGCAGCGCGGCGCCCCCGCAGACCGTCCGCCCGGATGCCGGGGTTCTCGATGGCTGAGCCGCGCTGGCGGGATCTCGCCGGTCCGGTGGGTCTGCTGCCGACCGGACCCGGGAACCGGATCACCGACGTGCCCGGGATACTGGTCGGGCACTCCCAGGCCGAAAGCGGCGAGAAGAGCGGCGTCACGATCGTCGCCCCTCCGGAACTGCCCGCCCCCGCCGCGGTGACCACGGTGAACGGGGTCGGCGAGTTGACAGGCAACCTCGAGATCAACGAGCGTGGGGTCATGGAAACCGCGGTGCACCTCTGCGGCTCCCATGCGATCGGCACCGTGCTCCAGGCGGCGATCGTCGCTTCGGGCCGGGGTCCGGAGAACATCGTGCTGCCGGTGGTCGGCGAATGCGACGACGGGGAGATGGCGGATTCGCGCAGGATCACCGCCGCTGACGTCTCCCGGGCTCGCGACCGCCTCGGCTCGACGGTCGCCGAAGGCACGGTCGGGGCCGGGACCGGAATGACCTGCTTCGACTTCCCCGGCGGGATCGGCACGGCCTCGCGCAGGGTCGGCGGCCACACGGTCGGCGTTCTCCTGCTCTGCAACTTCGGAGACCGTGAGTACCTGGACCTGCTCGGACACAGGCTGGACCCCGCGCAGCGAAAGGCTGACTCCCACGGCTCCTGTATCGCCGTCTGCGCGACCGACGCGCCGCTGTCGGTCAGCCAGCTCAGACGGCTCTCGCTGCGGCCGCAGCTCGGTCTGGCTCGGGCCGGTTCCTACGGATCAGAGGGGTCGGGAGAGATCGGGATCGCCTTCACGGTCGCCGAGGGACCCGGCCTGCCCAACCCGGAACTGAACCCGTATCTCGCGGCCGCGTGGGAGGCCGGGCACGAAGCGGTCTACAACTGCCTCGTCGCGGCGCAGCCTTCGACCCGGCGCGACGGCACAATGCAGGACGCCTTCCCGGTCGAGCTCGTGCGGCGGCTGGCCGCCGACCGCGCCGCCGCTGGGCCCGAGGAATCCTGATGGAGACTCAAGCCGGCGACCGGCTCGCCGAGAGCCTCGAGGCCGAAGTGATCGCGCTCGCCCGCGAGCTGATCCGGATCGACACCTCGAATCCGCCCGGAAACGAGACCCCTGCGGCCGAACTGCTTGCCGGCTACCTCGGCGAGGCGGGTATCGAATGCGAGCTGGCCGGCCCCGACCCCGGGCGCCTCAACCTGATCGCCCGCATCGCCGGGACCGGCGAAGGGCCCTCGCTGATGCTCCTGGCCCATACCGACGTGGTCCCGGCGCCCCCGGCGAACTGGACGGTGCCGCCGTTCGAGGCGACCCTGCGCGAGGGCCACCTGGTCGGTCGCGGCGCGGTCGACATGAAGAACGAGCTTGCTGCCCGGGCCGTGGCGCTTTCGAATTTCGCCCGCAGCGGGGTTCGGCCCCGGGGTGACGTCGTGCTGGTGGCCGAAAGCGACGAGGAGCGCAATACGGCCGATGTCGGTATGTCCTGGCTTGTGCGCGAACGCCCGGACCTGAAGTGCGACTTCGCCCTGAATGAGGGTGGCGGCCAGCTGCTCGAGCTGGCGAACGGCCGCCGGGTGATGACCGTGTCGGTGGGGGAGAAGAAGGTCACCGCGCTCAGAGTCAGGATCAAGGGGGTCTCGGCCCACGCTTCGGTGCCCGACAGGGATGACAACACGCTGCTGACGGTCTCGAAGGCGATCGAGCGGCTCTTCTCCCACGACTTCGAGCCCCAGGTGTCCGACTCGGTGCGCGCCTCACTCGACGCCATCGGTGCGCCGGCGGGGGATGATTCCGAGCGCCTGGCCTGGGCCTCGGCCCAGCATCCGGTGCTGGCCGACCTGGTCCCGGTCATGACCCGGATGACGATCACGCCGACCGGCCTGGCGACCTTCGAGCCCAGCAACGTGATCCCGCCTTTCGCCGACATCACCTGCGACTGCCGGGCTCTTCCCGGACAGGATGAGGGCGATGTCGAACGGCATCTGGCCGATGCGCTCGGCGAGGGCATCGAGTACGAAGTCGAGTTTCTTGAGCCGCTCGAGGGCGGCTACGAGTCACCGGCCGGAGGTGAGCTCTGGTCGATCTGCGAGCACTACCTCGAGCAGCGCTGCCCCGGTGCCACCTTGATGCCGATGATCACGCCGGGATTCACCGACTCCCACTGGGTCAGACAGGCCTTCAGCACGGTCGCCTACGGCATGGCGCCGGTGGTCGATACAGGGGTCGACGTCTACCTCGACTCGATGCACGGCGCCGACGAACGGCTGATGGTCTCCGACCTGGTGGGCATGGCCGAGTTCCACCTCTTCGTGCTGAACCGGCTCGCCGCCGGCTGAGCCCGCCGGTGACGCCGGAGTCCGCGCTCGCATAGGCTGCTGACTCGGCAAACCGACGAAAGGAGCTCAGTGGTGGCATTGGTCAAAGGACGTGCGGCGGATCTGGTTGATTCGGCTCTGGATCTGACTATCGTGCCGGGCTTCAGTGCGATCGGCTACCGGACGCGCAAGCGCATTTTCGGCTGGGAGGCAGGTCGGCTCGAGGGCCGGTCGGTCATGGTCACCGGAGCCAACGCGGGGATCGGCAAGGCGATCTCGCTCGAGCTCAGCCGACGCGGAGCCAGGGTCCACATGGTCTGCCGAAATCCCGAGAAGGGCGAGGCGGCCCGCGAGGAGATCGCGCTCGAAAGCGGCCTCGAGCCGGAACTCCACATCTGTGACCTGTCCAGCCTGGCTTCGGTCCGTGAGTTCGGGACTTCTTTCGCCGCCGGGGACCGGGCACTCGACGTGCTGGTCAACAACGCCGGCGTGATGCCGACCGAGCGCCGAAAGACCGACGAAGGTTTCGAGCTGACTTTCGCCACCAACGTGCTCGGGCCGTTCCTGCTGACCGAACTGCTGGTTCCCAAACTGCGCCAGAGCGACAACGGACGCGTGGTGATGATGTCCTCAGGAGGCATGTATTCGAGCGACTTCAAGCTCGACGACCCTCAGCTCGAGCACCGCGAGTACGACCCGCCCAGGTTCTATGCCCAGAGCAAGCGGGCGGAAGTGATGCTGGCCGACGAATGGCAGGACCGCGAGCCGGAAGGCGGACCGGTCTTCTGCTCGATGCATCCGGGGTGGGCCGAGACCCAGGGCGTGAGCGATGCCCTGCCCGCATTCAACAAAGTGATGGGGCCGATTCTGCGGACCGGAGCGGAAGGAGGGGAGACCGCGGTCTGGCTGGCCGGGGCTACTCCCGAGGAGGCGCCTGGCGGCGAGTTCTACATGGACCGCAAGCCCCGCCCCAAGCACCGCATCCCCGGAACGAGGGAGACAGCGGAGGACCGCAGACGGCTGTTCGAACTCTGCGAGAGCCTGACTTCACCGCTTCCCGATTGACTCGTCAGTCAACAAGGAGGCGCAGTCGCTAAGATTGGCTTCTGAAGATCAACTTTCGGCTCGTCAATTGGATTCCTGACGAGTCAGCCAGTCACAAGCCCTAAGGAGGCTCCCCTTGAAAATCTGCGTCCTGGTCAAAGAGGTGCCAGACGCCGCGGTCCAGAAGCGAATCGACACCGGCACCATGCGGCTCGATCGCAGCGGCGAGAACAATCTCAACCCCTTCGACACTCATGCCATCGAGGCTGCCATGCAGCTCAAAGAAGGCGGCGAACTGCAGGTCGACGAAGTCGTCGCCGTGACGATGGGCCCCGGTTCGGCCCAGCGCGCGCTGCAGAAGGCCGTCGCACTCGGCGCCGACCGCTCGGTTCATCTCACCGATGAGGCCCTGGTCGGATCCGACGTCTGCGCCACCGGCGTGGCCCTCGCCAAGGTTCTCGAGTCCGAGAACCCGGACATCGTCCTGCTCGGACAGCAGTCCGACGACGGCGAGTGCTACACGATGGGCGCCGTTCTGGCCGATCACCTGAAGATGCCCTCGCTGACCCAGGTGGTCAAGATGGACGTCGAAGACGGCAAGCTGCGCTGCGAGCGTCAGGCCGAGTACGGCTACGACACCGTCGCGCTCTCGCTCCCGGCCGTGATCTCGGTCGGAGACGCGATCAACGAGCCGCGTTACCCCAGCCTCAAGGCGATCATGGGGGCCAAGAAGAAGCCGCTGGACAGCAAGTCCGCGGCCGATATGGGCCTCAGTCCCGATGAGGTCGGCGAAGCCGGCTCGAAGACAACGGTCGTCGCACTGAACCCGCCGCCCCAGAAGGAGGCCGGTGAAGTGATCGAAGACGAAGACACTGCCGAGACGGTCGAGAAGATCGTCGCCTGGCTCGACGAAAGGAAGCTGATCTGATGGCCGGCATCCTCGTATACGCCCTGCATGACGATGAGGGCAACTTCAACAAGAACTCCCTCGGAGCCCTCTCCGAGGCGGCCAAGCTGGCCGGCGAGCTCGGAACCGAGGCTGCGGCCGTCGTAGTCGGAGACGTCTCCGACGAAGGCGCCGCTTCGCTGGGCAACTACGGAGTCACCAAGGTCTACCGGGCCAAGGGTGTCTCCGAGGGCCTGGCTCAGCCGATCGTCGACGTGATGGCGAAGATCATCACCGACGACGGTTTCTCCTACGCCCTGTTCGGCGGCGGACTGCTCGGCTTCGAGATCGGTGCCGGTCTGACCGCCCGTCTGAGTGCCGGTGTGACCATGGAAGTGACCGCTGTCAAGGTGGTCGACGGCAAGCTCGTCTCCGAGCGTCCGATCCTGCAGGACTCCGAGATCGCCGATGTCGGCTACGTCTCCGAGCCCGGCATCATCATCGGCCGTCTGAACGCCTTCGACGTCAAGGAATCCGGCGGCAGCGCCGAGGTCGTCGACGTCGAGGTCGAGCTCTCCGAGTGGTCGACCAAGGCCGAGATGATCACCCGTGGCGAGCAGCGTGGCGCCGACGTGGACATCGAAGCCGCCGACGTACTGATCGGTGGCGGCCGTGGACTCGGCTCCGCCGAAGGGTTCGACGCCTGCGAGGACCTCGCCGGCGCCTTCGACAACGGTGCCGTCGCAGCCACCCGTGCTGTAGTCGATGCCGGCTGGTATCCCTACGCCGCCCAGATCGGCCAGACCGGCAAGACGGTCGCGCCGAAGCTGTACCTGGCGGTCGGTGTATCCGGCGCCATCCAGCACAAGGTCGGAATGATGAACTCCGAAGCGATCGTTGCGATCAACAAGGACGCGAACGCTCCGATCTTCGAGTTCTCCGACCTCGGTGTGGTCGGCGACCTGAACAAGATCATGCCCAAGCTCACCGAGGCCATCAAGGCCAAGAAGGGCTAGGCGCAGCGAACCCCGGCCGGGGGAGGCGGTTGCCCGCGAGGGCCCGCTTTCCCCGGTCAGGTCCGCTGTTTACGCTTCACCAGGCTTTACGCTTCATCTGACTTGTAATTCCCGAAAGGACCCGCAATGCCCCCCGTAGCGCCCTCCGCGTATCCGCCCCCTTTCCAGTCCGAGAGCGTCATCTCCCGGCCGACCGATCCGGAGGACGAGCGCATTGAAGTCGGCGCCGCCATCGTCGGTGGCGGCCCCGCCGGCCTGGCCTGCGCGGTCAAGATGCTCCAGCTGCTCGAGGACCGTCCCGAACTGACCGAGAAGCTCGGCGAGGTTCCGGTCGCGGTCGTCGAAAAGGGCAAGGTGGCCGGCGCCCATGCCATGTCGGGCGCCAACATGCGTCCCTCGGCGATGGAAGAGCTGTTCCCCGATCTGCCGAAGTCCGAGTGGCCGGTCTACCGCGAGGTCACGAAGGACGCGGTCTACCTGCTGACCGAGAAGCAGGCGCTTCCGCTCAAGCCGATGCCGCCGAACTTCAAGAACCACGGCAACTACGTCACCTCCGTCTCCAAGCTTTCCCGCTTCCTCGCCGACAAGGTGGAGGAGATGGGCGGGTACATCCTCTCCGAGACCGCGGCCGACAAGCTGCTGGTCGAGGACCAGATCGTCAAGGGCGTGCGTTCGGGCGACAAGGGTCGCGGCAAGAAGGGCGAGGAGCTGGCCAACTTCGAGCCGGGCTCCGACGTGATCGCGAAGGCGACCGTGCTCGCCGAGGGCACGATCGGCCACCTGACCTACGCCGCTCTCGACCATTTCGACATCAACGGCCTCGATCCGCAGCGCTGGGAGCTCGGGGTCAAGGAGATCTGGGAGGTCGAAGAACCGCTCGACCAGGTCATCCACACGATGGGCTGGCCGCTGCGCAAGGCCGCCAAGTACAAGGAGTTCGGCGGTTCTTTCATCTACCCGATGGAGGACAACAAGATCTGCATCGGCCTGGTCGTCGGGCTCGATTACACCGACGCCACCCTCTCGGTCCACGACGGTCTCCAGCAGCTCAAGACCCACCCCTTCATCAAGAAGATCCTCAAGGGCGGCAAGCGTGTCGGCTGGGGCGCCAAGACGATCCCGGCCGGTGGCTACTGGTCGATGCCCAAGCGCCTGGCCGTACCGGGTATGTGCATCGCCGGTGACAGCGCCGGCATGGTCAACGTGGCCGAGCTCAAGGGTGTCCACTACGCGATGCACGCCGGCATGTACGCCGCCGAGGCGATCGTCGACGCTCTCGAAAAGGACTCGGTCGACTTCTCGGCCTACGACGAGAAGGTCCACAACTCGATGATCGAGAAGGACCTCTACAAGGTGCGCAACGCCAGCCAGCCCTTCACCAAGGGATTCTTCGTCGGCGGGGCACTGGCTTCGGCCATGACCCTCACCGGCGGGCACTTCCCGGGTGGCCACTGGAAGAACCACGACGACGCCACCTACAAGATGGAGATCGGCAAAGCGGCCGACGACTACCCGGCACCGGACGGCGAGCTGACCTTCGACAAGCTCTCCTCGGTCTTCCTGACCGGCAACGCGACCCGCGATGACGCCCCCAACCACGTTCGTATCCAGACCGAGGTGCCCAAGGAGATCGCCCAGACCTGGGTCTCGATGTGCCCGGCGCAGGTCTACGAGATCCCGGAGGACCAGCTCGAGTCGAACGCTTCAGTGGTCGACGTACACGTGACCGCCTCCAACTGCGTTCAGTGCGGCGCGATCACCGCGAAGGGCGGAAGGCTGACCCTGCCCGAAGGTGGCGACGGACCGCTCTACACCGAGACCTGATCCGGGACCGGATCACGGAAACTCGAATCTGAGGATTCAGAATGCGGCGCTGTCGAGAGACGGCGCCGCTTCTCGTTGCGGGGCAGCGACCGCGGCGACCGCTGTGCAGGGACCCGGTCGCAGTGATCCGGCGGCGGGCGATGCCAGGGAGGTGCTCAGGCGGCGCGGCGGAAGTCTGCCGGTTGCTCCTGAAGCCGGATGGCCTGGACGTCGAAGACCGAGTCTGGCGTCTGCCGGCGGCGCTTCTTCGGCGGCACGACCCATTCCTCGCAACCGATGAAAGCGTCGGCGAAACGCTGCGCCTTCGTGCTGCGCGGTTGAGCCTGATCGAATACCTCTTTAGCCATAGGGGCAATCCTCTCCTACCAACGGGGGTTATGGAAAGTCTCTTCGCCCCGTCGGACGGAAAACCTGCCGCAAATCGCGGAAATTTCGCCCGGGCCCCTGAGACCCGCCGACCGCCCGCGCGGTCCGGGGTCGAGGTCCCCCGTTGACCGTTGCTCTAGAATGGTTCGAATGAAGGCCGACATCCATCCCGAATACACGATCGCCAACGTCCACTGCTCCTGCGGAAACCAGTTCTACACCCGCTCGACCAAGTCGGACCTGCATGTTGAACTCTGCTCGGAATGTCACCCCTTCTACACCGGCAAGCAGAAGCTGGTCGATACCGGCGGCCGCGTCGAGCGCTTCCAGCGTCGTGCCGCCAAGCGCGCCAAAGCCGGCGCCACCAAGAGCTGAAGCTGAAATCCCCGCGGACCCCTGCGGTTCGCGACCGGCATGAGTGACGGTCCCCTGCCTGCGGGCAGCGACGCCCCGATCGGCGGCCAGGCCGTACTGGAAGGGGTGATGATGCGTGGGGTCACGACCTGGTCGGTGGCCGTCCGGCGGCCGGACGGCGAGATCGAGGTCACGACCCGGACGATCGAACCCTGGGCCCGGCGGCATCCCGTGTTGCGCTGGCCGGTGGTCCGCGGCATGGTCGCCCTGGCCGAATCCCTCGGGATCGGTTTCCGGGCCCTGGCGATATCGGCCGACGCCCAGCTCGAGGAAGACGAAGCCGGCGAGGAGGACGAGATCGGCGGCTTCGCCTGGCTGATGACCATCCTGATCTCGATGCTGGCTGCGGTCACCCTGTTCTTCCTCGTCCCGGTCGGCCTGACCAGCCTCTTCCGGGAGCAGCTCGGCTCGGCCCTGCTCTTCTGGCTGGTCGAAGGGCTGCTGCGAACCGTGATCTTCATCGGCTACATCGTCATGCTCAGCCGGATCTCGGACCTGAGACGGGTATTCGAGTTTCACGGCGCCGAACACAAGGCGATCTCCTGCTACGAGGCCGGTGATGAACTGACCCCGGGCCGCGCCCGGCTCTACTCCCGCCTCCACCCGCGTTGCGGGACCAGCTTCCTGCTGGTCGTGATGGTCCTGGCGATCTTCGTCTTCGCGCCGGTCGGCCTGCCCGAGTGGTACTGGCTGCTGGCCTCACGGGTGATCGGGATCCCGCTGGTTGCCGGCCTCTCGTATGAGGTGATCCGCTGGGCGGGACGCAACCGCGACCGGGGCTGGGTTCGCCGGGTGATGTGGCCAGGGCTCATGCTCCAGAACCTGACCACCAGGGAGCCGGACGAAAGCCAGCTCGAGGTTGCGATCACCGCCCTCGAGGCTGTCTTCGAAGTTGAGAGGCCCGAGGCGAACGCCGACCTCGAGCCGATCGAGATCGTCGCCTGACCCAGGCGCGTGCCGTCCGCGTACCCGGTCTCCCGGCGACCCCTCGGTGCGACCGTCAGACTACGGCCGATGATCCAGAAACTCGCCGACCAGATCGAGATGCGCTTCGCCGAGCTCGAACGCGACATGAGCGACCCCGGGGTGATCTCCGACCGGGCCCGCTACGCCGAGGTCGGCCGCGAGTACCGGCAGATCTCGCCTGCGCATGAGCTGGTCGTCGAGTACCGCAAGCTGAGTGACGACCTCGAAGGCGCGCGGGAGCTGATGGAGGAGGACGAGAGCGACGAGGAGCTCCGCCGGGTGCTCGACGAAGCTCCGGCCAGGCTGACCGAGCTCGAGGAGGAGATCCGTCTGGCCATGGTCGAGGCCGATCCCAGCGACGAGAAGAACGTGATCGTCGAGATACGGGCGGGGGCCGGCGGCGACGAGGCCGCGATCTTCGCCGGCGACCTCTACAAGATGCTCACCCGCTACGCCGCAGAGTGCGGCTTCGCGACCGGCATGCTTTCCCATTCGCCGGCCGAGCAGGGTGGCTTCAAGGAGGTCACCTTCGAGATCCGCGGCGACGGGGCCTACTCGGTGTTCAAGTTCGAGGGTGGGACCCACCGGGTCCAGCGTGTACCCGAGACCGAATCCCAGGGCCGCATCCACACCTCGACCGCGACCGTCGCCGTCCTGCCGGAGGCAGAGGAAGTCGAGGTTCAGATCGACCCCAACGACCTTCAGATCGACGTCTACCGCTCTTCGGGACCCGGAGGCCAGTCGGTGAATACGACCGATTCGGCGGTCCGGATAACCCACCGGCCGACCGGCATCGTGGTCTCGATGCAGGATGAGAAGTCCCAGCTCCAGAACCGGGAGAAAGGGATGCGGGTACTGCGGGCCCGGGTCCACGAGCGCGAGCTGGCCGAGCAGCAGGCGGCGATCGCCTCCGACCGAAAGGCCCAGGTCGGTACCGGGCAGCGGTCGGAGAAGATCCGCACCTACAACTACCCCCAGGGAAGGGTGACCGATCACCGGATCAAGCTCACCTCCCATGACCTGGACGCCGTGATGAACGGCGAGCTGGCCGGCTTCACCGGTGCGCTGGCCGGCGAAGAGAAGCGGCAGCTGCTCGAAGCACAGGCCTCCTGAACCGGATGGCCGGGGGGCGTTCATCCGGTGCCGGCGCGCGCGACGCGCTCGCCGCGGCCACCGACGCCCTGGCGGCGGTCGGTGTGCCGACGCCCCGGATCGATGCCGAGGCCCTGCTCTCCGGGATCACCGGGCGCTCTCCCGCCGATCTCATCGCCGATCGCGAAGCGGGCATCGCCCCGGCCGAGGCCCGGGCATTCTCCGAGGCCGTGCGACGGCGCCTCCGCCGCGAACCGGTGGCCTACATACTCGGGAGCAAGGGCTTCCGTCACATCGATCTCGAGGTGGACCGCCGGGTTCTGATCCCGAGGCCGGAGACCGAGATGCTGGTCGAATTCGCGCTTTCGCTCGAGCCCGAATCGGTGCTCGATGTCGGAACCGGATCCGGCGCAGTGGCCCTCGCCCTGGCCGACGAGATCCCCGGCTGCCTGGTGGCCGCCGGCGACACCTCGGCCGACGCCCTTGACGTGGCCCGGCAGAACGCCCGCAGGCTGGGTCTGGCCGGGCGGGTCGAGTTCTTCGAAGGCACCTGGCCGGAGCCGCGCGGCTTCGACCTGATCGTCTCCAACCTTCCGTACGTCGCCGAGGGAGACGATGTACCGCCGGAGGTCCGGGACTGGGAGCCGGCCGCGGCACTGTTCCCCGGGGAGACCGGCCTCGAGTCCTTCGAGTCCGTACTCGGCTCCTTCGGTGAATCGGGTGTGGGGGCGAAGGCGATCGCGCTCGAGATCGGACACGGCCAAGGGGAGGCGGTCATGGCACTGGTGCGTCAGGCGGGCTTCGAGCGGACCGAATGTCTGGACGACCTGGCCGGGCTGGAGCGGGTGGTGGTCGGCCGGTGGCCGGGGAGTCCCGCCTGAGATGATTTCCGGGTGAAGGTCGTTACGACGGACATCAAGGGCGGAGACGCCGCCCGGCAGGCCCTGGAGAGCTGCATCAGCAAGGGCGGGGTGGCACTGTTCCCCTCCGACGGAATCTACGGGCTGGCCTGTGATCCCCTGAACGAAAAAGCGATCGCGCGGATCCACGAGATCAAGGGCCGTGACGACGGCAAGCCCTCGGCGGTGATGTACCTCTCGCCGCTGGCGATGCGGGAACTGATCCGCGACCTCGGCCAGCGGGTGAGCGAGGCTTTCGCGCGGCTGCTGCCGGGTCCGGTGACGCTGATCGTTCCCAACCCGCGCCACCGCTACCCGCTCGCCTGCCGGGAGGACCCTTCCCGACTCGGCGTGAGGGTGATCGGCGGACCGTTGGCCGGTGTGCGTTACCCGCTTTTTCAGACCAGCGCGAACCTCAGCGGCGAGCCGCCCTCTTCGAGCTTTGCCGGCGTCGTGCCTGAAGTCCGCGAGGCGGTCGACCTGGCGATCGACGGTGGGCGCCTGACCGGCCTGCCCTCGACCGTGGTCGACCTGACCGAACTGGACGAGAACGGCGTCTGGACCGTGCTGCGCGAAGGCGGCATGAGCCGCGGCGACCTGGTCGCCGCGCTGGGCCGCTGATCCGGGGCGTCACCGGCTTCGGATAACCTCGGGCCGGTGAAGATCGCCATGGCCTCAGACCACGCGGGATTCGAGCTCAAGCAGGTCGTCAAGGCCCGGCTCGAGGCGGACGGCCACCAGGTGACGGACGTCGGTACGCACTCCGCGGAGTCGATCGACTACCCGCCCC
The DNA here is from genome assembly GCA_963717235.1 of uncultured Solirubrobacterales bacterium. Classification (GTDB taxonomy): domain Bacteria; phylum Actinomycetota; class Thermoleophilia; order Solirubrobacterales; family 70-9; genus 67-14. The sequence goes on from CAVQVQ010000002.1 coordinate 79,907, forward strand.
TCGCGGCCAGGGCGGCGGAGCTGGTGGCGGGCGGCGAGTCGGAGCGGGGAGTTCTCGTCTGCGGCTCGGGCAACGGCGTCGCGATCGTCGCCAACAAGGTCCCCGGAATCCGGGCCGTAAACGCACATGACACCGACGAGGCCGAGATGTGCCGCCGGCACAACGACGCCAACGTGGTGACCCTCTCCGGCCAGAGGCTGACCGAGGAGCAGGCGGTCCCGATCGTCGAGGCATTCCTCGAGACCGGATTCGAAGGCGGCAGGCACGAGCGCCGCGTAAACGAGATCACGGAAGTCGAGAGAGGCGATCGTTAGACGCCGGCACCGGTCGATCTCGAAATGACCGGGCGGCTCTACTCGACAGCCCGTTTCTCCATTCGCCATCGGCGCAAGGTGATCGCCCTCTGGCTGCTGGTCGCGATCGCCTTCACCGTGGCTTCCGGACTGGTCGGAAACCAGTTCGCCGACAACCTCTCGCTGCCGGGCCGCGACAGCCAGAGTGCCACCGACATCGTCGACAAGAGCTTCCCCTCGCAGGCCAACGGCAACAACCCGATCGTCTTCAAGGCCCGACAGGGCACGGTCACCGATTCGGCCACCGAGCAACAGATAGAGACGGCGCTGAAGAGGTTGCGGTCCGACTCCCTGGTTGCCTCTGCCTCGGATCCGTTCAGTCCGGAGGCAGCGGCGCAGATCAGCTCTGACCAGCGCTTCGCCTACTCGAACGTGATCCTCACCGAAGGCGCGGGGGACCTCAGCACCGAAGACGCCCAGCGAGTCATCGACAGGGCCCTCTCGGTCAAGGGCAGCAGCCTCGACGTGGCGGCCGGCGGGTATCTCGGACAGCAGGTCTCCAAACCCTCTACCGAGTCCAGCGAGGTGGTCGGCCTGGTAATGGCGATGATCGTGCTCGCCCTGACCTTCGGAACGATGGTTGCTATGGGCATGCCGATCTTCTCGGCGCTCGCCGGGCTGCTGATCAGCCTCGGAATGCTCGGCCTGCTCAGCCACGTGACCACGATCGCCACCACCGCTCCCACCCTGGCGACGATGATCGGTCTCGGGGTCGGCATCGACTATGCGCTCTTCGTGGTGACCCGGCACCGGGCCGGCATGAGGGCGGGGCTGGAGCCGGACGAGGCCGCGGCCCGCGCGACCGCGACCGCGGGCGGGGCGGTCGTATTCGCCGGGAGCACTGTCGTCGTCGCGCTGCTCTCGCTGGGCCTGGCCGGAATCCCGCTCGTCTGGACGCTCGGCTACTCGGCGGCGATCGCCGTGCTGGTGGCGATGTTCGCTGCGATCACCCTGCTCCCGGCGCTGCTGGCGCTGGTCGGCCGCCGGATCGACAGCCTGAAACTCCCCTTCGGCGAGCGGCACAAGCGCGATGACCACTCCCACGGCTGGGCACGATGGGCCGAAGGGGTCGCCCGCCGGCCCGTTCCCGCCGTGGTTTTCGCCACGCTGCTGCTGCTGATCGTCGCCCTGCCGGTCCGCAACCTCCATCTGGGCCAGGAGGACGACGGTGCCTTGCCCAAGTCGACCCAGACCAAGCAGTCCTATGACCTGCTGAGCGAAGGCTTCGGGGTCGGGCAGAACGGACCTCTGCTGATCGCGATGGACGTCGGCGACGAAAGCTCCAGCGTGTCCGCGTTGAGCGACGCGATCTCCTCCGACCGGGGCATCGCCTCGGTCAGCCCGCCGCAGCTCGACAACAAGGGGAACGCGGCCATCCTCACGGCGATACCGACCAGCGCCCCTTCTTCGAGGAAGACCGAGAATACGATCGACCGGCTCCGGTCGAAGACGATCCCCGACGCGCTCGAGGGGACCGGTTCGACCGCGTACGTCGGGGGTTCCACGGCGGCCTACGTGGACCTCGCGGACGAGATCAGCGAAAAGCTGCCCCGGGTGATCGCCCTGGTCGTACTGCTCTCATTCCTGGTGCTGATCCTTGCCTTCCGATCACTGCTCATCCCTCTGCAGGCCGCGGTCATGAACCTGCTCTCGATCGGAGCCGCCTACGGCCTGGTCACCCTGATCTTCCAGGAGGGGCACGGTGCCGGTCTGATCGGCCTCGACGGCCCGGTGCCGGTGGTCAGCTTCCTGCCCCTGGTGATGTTCGCGATCCTGTTCGGCCTGTCGATGGACTACGAGGTCTTCCTGCTGACCCAGATCAAGGAGGCCTGGCACCGGGGACTCGACAACCGGGCCGCGGTCATCGCCGGCCTCGCATCTTCGGGCAGGGTGATCACCTCGGCCGCGCTGGTGATGTTCGCCGTGTTCTTCAGCTTCGTGCTGAACGGAGATCCGGTGGTCAAGCAGTTCGGCGTCGGCCTCGCTTTCGCTGTCGCGATCGACGCGACCGTGGTCAGGTGTCTGCTGGTGCCGGCGACCATGGTGCTGGTCGGAAAGCGCAACTGGTGGTTCCCCGGATGGCTGGACCGGATCGTGCCCAAGGTCGACATCGAGGGCAACGAGTACTTCGAGAAGCCGCAGAAAGCGGATCCACCCGCCTGATTCGACCTCCGGCATTGCTAGGCTGAAAGTCCGATTTCAACTCCGGAACCCGGCCCGCAGGCCGCGTTCGTCCGAAAGGCCGACCCCTGAAATGAGCACCCTCTCCGAGAACCTCCTGGATGCCAGGCTGGCAGACGTCGATCCCGAGGTCGCCGCGGCGCTGGACGGCGAGCTGGCCCGCCAGCGCGACACGCTGGAGATGATCGCGTCCGAGAACTTCGTACCCCAGGCGATCCTCGAGGCGACCGGCTCGGTGCTGACCAACAAGTACGCCGAGGGCTACCCGGGCCGTCGTTACTACGGCGGCTGCGACCAGGTCGACATCGTCGAGACGCTGGCGATCGAGCGGGCCAAGGAGGTCTTCGGGGCCGAACACGCGAACGTCCAGCCGCATTCCGGCGCCCAGGCCAACAATGCCGTCTACATGGCGCTGCTGGAGCCCGGGGACACCATCATGGGCCTGGCACTCGACCACGGAGGCCACCTCAGCCACGGCATGAAGCTGAACATCTCGGGCAAGCTCTACGGGGTGGTCCCTTACCACGTCTCCCGTGAGGATCAGCGGATCGACATGGAGGAAGTGGCGAGGCTGGCCGAGGAGCGCCGGCCGGACCTGATCATCGCCGGTGGCTCGGCCTACCCGCGTCAGATCGACTTCGCGGCCTTCCGCGAGATCGCCGACTCCGTGGACGCGAAGCTGATGGTCGACATGGCCCACTTCGCCGGACTGGTCGCCGCAGGCGAGCATCCGAACCCCGTGCCCTACGCCGACGTGGTCACCAGTACCGTCCACAAGACCCTCGGTGGCCCTCGCAGCGGCATCATCCTCTGCCGGGAGGAACTCAAGGCCGACATCAACCGTGCCGTTTTCCCGGGACAGCAGGGTGGCCCGCTGATGCACGTGATCGCCGCCAAGGCGGTCGCGCTGAAGATTGCCCAGAGCGAAGCCTTCGCGGAGCGCCAGCGCCGCACGATCGCCAACGCCAAGGCCCTCGGCGAGGGGCTGATCGAGGGCGGGATCGACATCGTCACCGGCGGCACCGATGTCCACCTCGTCCTGGTCGACCTCACTTCGACCGGCCTCGACGGCCAGGAGGGTGAGGACCGTCTCGACCAGGTCGCGATAACCGTCAACCGCAATACGATCCCCTTCGACGAGCGGCCGCCGATGAATCCGTCCGGCCTGCGCATCGGAACCCCGGCACTGACCACGAGGGGCTTCGAGCCGGACGACATGCGGGAGGTCGCGGCGATCATCGCCGCCGCACTCTCGGATCGATTCGAGGGCGAGCGCGAGTCGCTGATCGCGCGCAGCCGCGCCCTCATGGACCGCTACCCGCTCTACCCGGGCCTCGGTTGAGGAGGCCTCCGGGGGGTCTTCCCGGCCTCCGGGGATGAAACCCCGCCCACCGCGATGAAGGTCTGGTTCGACTGCACAGCCGCCGCGCACCCGCTGGTGCTGCGGCCGATCATCGAGCGTTTCACTGCGAACGGTGACGAAGTCCTCGTCACCGCGAGGGAGTACGGCCAGACGGTCGGCCTGCTGGAGCTGCTCGGGATCGAACACACCGTGGTCGGCTCCCACGGAGGTGCCTCGCGGGCGGGCAAGGCCTTCGCCCTCGGCTCGCGCTCGGCGCAGCTCTCTCGGATCATCTGGCGGTTCCGGCCGGAGCTGGCGGTGGGCCACGGCTCGGTCGACCTCGCGCTCGTTTCATCGGCGCTGCGGATCCACTCGGCGCAGCTCCAGGACTACGAGTTCGCCGGCCTCCAGCGCCAGCTCGCCTTCCGCATAGCCAGGCGGGTCCTGGTCCCGGACTCGATCCCGGTCGAACGCATGGCCAAGGTGGGGGCCAAAGGCAGCAAGCTGGTCCGCTATCCGGGGCTGAAGGAGGACTACTACCTGGCCGACTTCGTCCCGGACCGGGCCGTGGTCGACCAGCTCGGACTCGACCTGGAGCGGGTTCTGGTCGTGGTCAGGCCTCCGCCCGAGACCTCCGAGTATCACGCCGACAACCCGCTCTACGAGCGCGTGCTCGACCGCCTGGCCGCGGCCGAAGGGGTGACCGCCGTCGTGATCCCGCGGACCGACGCCCAGGCAGAGCGGGCCCGTGGCAGGGAGTCTCGGAACCTGATCGTGCCCGAGCGGGCGATCGACGCCCAGAGCCTGATCGCCTTCAGCGACCTCGTGGTCAGCGCGGGGGGGACCATGAACCGCGAAGCCGTGGCGCTCGGTACGCCCGTCTATACGACCTTCGCCGGCCGGATGGGCGGAGTGGACGAGAAACTGATCGCCGACGGGCGGCTGGCTGTACTCGAGGACGCCGACGGCTTCGAACTGGTCAAGCGCGAGGGGCTGGCCGGCCCTCGTGAGCCGCGCGATCCGCAGATTCTGGTCGACGGAATCCTCGGCGCCCTGGACTGACCGCCCCGGCGGTGCCGGGCGCCCCGGAGGGTCGGCCGGGCTAGGCGGGAGGCGGTCCGTCGGCCCGGAGTGAGACCCTTCCGGCATGGTCGATACGACGGATGCCGTCTTCGCCTTTGTTGCAGCGGCGTTGATCACCTGGGCACTGGTGCCCGTCGCAGAGATGCTGGCGAGCAGGGTCGGTGCGATCGACGAGCCCGGGCCCCGGAGCCAGCACACCGTCTCGACGCCGCGAATGTCCGGTATCGCCATCCTCGCCGGGATCCAGGTGGCCGGATGGATATGGCTTCCGCACGACTCGGAGACGACCACGATCCTGCTGGGCGCCTTGATGGTGACCCTGGTCGGAGCGCTTGACGACGTCTTCGACCTGCCGGCGCTGGTCAAGCTTCTCGGCCAGATCGCGGCAGCCGCGATCCCGGTGGCGGGAGGAGTGCATCCCGACGTCCTGACCGTGCCTTTCCTCGGCGGCATCGAACTCGGCTGGACCGCCCTGCCGCTGACCGTACTCGGCATCGTCGCGGTGATCAACGTGATCAACCTGATCGACGGCATCGACGGACTCGCGGCCGGAGTCTGCGCCATCGCCGCCGGCGCCATGGCGGTCATAGCGCTTTCGCTGGACCGCACCGAGGCGGGCATCCTGGCGGCTCTCACCGCAGGCGGTGCGCTGGGCTTCCTGCGGCACGGCTTCCCGCCCGCGACCAGTTTCATGGGTGACGCCGGATCGAACCTGCTCGGCTACATGATCGCGGTCGCCTCGATCCAGGGGGCGCTCAAGACCAATGCGGTGGTCGCCCTGGCCTTCCCGCTGGTCATCCTCGCGGTGCCGATCCTCGACACCGCCTTCGTCGTCGCCAAGCGGATCAAGTACAGGCAGCCGATCTACCAGGCCGACCGTTGGCACTTCCACCACCGGATGGCCAACAAGGGCTTTTCGCAGCGCCGGACGCTGGCCTATCTCTACGGATGGACGCTGGTTCTCGCGCTGCTCGCCCTGGCGCTCAGATTCGTGCCCTACAGCGACAACCGCGGCAATTTCGACCCGGCCTGGACCGCCCTGATGGTGTTCGTGATCCTCGCCGCCGTGGCGGTGACCGCCTATCTGGTGGTGGTGCTCGAGATCGTCAAGCTGAAGCGGACCCAGAACGACCGGACCTGAAGCGAGTCCGGGTCCGCTCTGTTTGGCTCTGACAAACGATTAGTGACGGTTGCCACCAGAAGGACCGGACGGCGCTGCGGGCGGCGTTCGGATATAGTCGCGGTCCCTTGACGACGCTTGCCATAGAACGACCCCGAGAGGGCCACGATGGCGGGCGCGGTATCGCTTTGCTCAAGTACGCCGACCTTGCCCTGATAGCAATCGCCCTGCCGGTCTTCCTGCTCGCCGGACTTCCGCTGCTGGGCTGGGCCGGAGCCGCCGTGGGCTGGAGCGGTCAGCGGCTGATCCAGTCCCTGGTCGAGGCCAAGGCGGCGAAGACCGAGGATACGAAGAGCTTCTTCCAGCTGATGGCGGGTTCGATAATCGGACGCACCTGGTTCCTCGTCATCTGCATCATGACCGTCGGCCTGATCGAGGACCAGGCGGGACTCACAGCCGCAGTGATGTCGGCGATCCTCTTCACCGCCTACCTGGCCATCACCCTTCTGACCCGCGAGAGCCCGGCCGAGCCGACCAAGGCGGACGAAGCATGAGGCTGCTCGACCGCAGGTACGCCTTCTTCGCCTGGCTGACCGTCCTGGCGCTCGGGTTGATCGCCCCCGCGACCGCCGCGGCCGCGGAAGAGGAGTTCGACCCGGCCAGCGAGTTCGCCCTCCCGACCTGGATCGAGATCAAGGTCTTCGGCATCGACATGTCGATCAACAAGGCGGTGCTCTACATCGTCGTGGCGGCGATCCTGACCACGACCGTGGTCAGCCTGATCGCCCGCAGGATGAAGGTGCGCCCCGAGAGCCGGGTCCAGACCACGCTCGAGTTGGGCTACAGCCTGATGAAGGACAACATCACCGACGGCAACCTCGATCCGAAGATGGCGGCCCGCTGGTTCCCTTTCATCGGCACGCTCTTCCTGTTCATCTGGTTCTCGAACATGATCGGCTACATCCCGCTTCCGTTCAACACTTCGCACACCATGGAGATCTTCGGAATCGAGCTGCCGACCTTCGCGCTCTACGCAGCCACGGCGAACATCTCGATGCCGCTGGTGCTCGCCCTGGTCGTCTGGATCTCGTACCACGTCGAGGGGATCCGGGCCAAAGGCGTGGTCGGCTACGTACGCGGCTGGGTCCCGTCAGGGGTCGAGGGCTTCATGGTCGGCCCGATCCTGCTGATCGAGATCCTCTCCCAGTTCGTCCGTCTGATCTCGCTCTCGGTACGTCTTTACGCCAACATCCTTGCCGGACACCTGCTGCTGCTTTTCATGGGCGGCGGACTGGTGATCCTGCTCGGCATGGGATTCGTCGGTTCGACGATCCTCGGGCTCGCGACCGGTGTCCTGGCCGTGGCCTTCTTCCTTTTCGAGATCGGCCTGGTGGCAACGCTCCAGGCCTTCATTTTCTGCACTTTGACCGCGATATACCTCGACGGCGCCGTCGCCGAGGAACACTAAGGAGAAACAGAACAAGTGGACCCATCAATCATTGCCGCCGTTGACGTCGAAACCGCCAGCGCCTACGCAGAGACCGCCGGCCGCGCCATGGGCCTCGGCCTCGGTACCGGCCTGGCTGCTCTCGGTACCGGCATCGGCCTCGGTTTCATCTTCGGCAAGACGATCGAAGCCGTTTCGCGCCAGCCCGAACTGAAGTCAGAGATCCAGAGCATCCAGTGGCTCGGCTTCGCACTGACCGAGGCGACCGTCTTCTACGGCTTCATCGCCGGCCTGATCGCTTTCTTCGTATAAGCCGATGCTCGGCGAACTGCTGAACACCGCGACGCCGCTTCTCGTAGCGGCAACCGAGGGCACCGAGGACGGCCTCAGCCCGTTGGTCAAGGTCGTACCCGGTCTGATGATCTGGACGATCCTCGCTTTCGGGGTATCGATGCTGATCCTCAGGAAGTACGCCTGGCCGCCGATCAGCAAGGTTCTGGACGAGCGCCAGACGCTGATCAACGACTCGATCACCTCGGCTGAGAAAACCCGCTCCGAAGCCGACCTGCTGCTCGCCGACTACCGGCAGCGGCTGACCGAGGCACGTGAGCAGGCCGACGAGATCATCAGCCGCGCCCGCAAGGCCGCGGAGGCGACCAAGTCCGAGGCCGCTGCCGAGGGCCAGGGAAAGCGTGAGGAGCTGGTCGAGGCCGCCCGTCGTGACATCGAGGCCGAGACCCGCAAGGCACTGGAGGACATCCGCAAGGAGGTCGCCAACCTGACCGTGCTCGCGACCGAGAGGGTCACCCGCAAGTCACTGACCGAGGCCGACCAGAAGCAGCTCGTCGAAGAGGCGCTGCGTGAGGTCGACTTCTCGAGCCTGGCGGGAGAGCGCAACAACTGATGGAAGAGCTGGCCCGCGTATATGCCGAGTCCCTCTTTGGCGTAGCCAAGGAGAAAGGATCTCTGGATACGGTGCGCGAGCAGCTCGGGCAGTTCAGCGCTGCCCTGGAAGATGACAAGGACCTTCAGGTCTTCTTCTTCAGTCCTTCGTTCTCATCGAAGGAGAAGCTCGACGGACTGAACTCCGCTGTCAGCGGAGCCGATCCGGAGCTTCACAACTTCCTCGAACTGCTGATCGAGAAGCACCGCATGCCCGCGATCTTCCGGATCAGCCGGCAGTTCGAGGAGCTTTGGAAGCAGGAGAACCGCCGGCTCGAGGTCACGGTGACCAGCGCCGTGGAGCTCGACCCCGCGATCGCCGAACAGGTGGGCGCTGAAGTCGAGAGACAGACCGGCAAAGAGGTCGAACTGACCAGCCGCGTCGACGAGGGAATCATCGGCGGCCTGGTGCTTCAGGTCGGGAACATGGTTCTCGACACCAGTATTCGAAATAACTTGGAGAAACTCCGTCAGAGCGTGGCTCGGGCGGCATAAGGAGGATCAGAACCGAGATGCAGATCAAGCCAGACGAGATTGCCAGCATTCTGCGGCAGCGCATCGAGGGCATCGACCCCGGAAGTGCCGACCTGTCCGAAGTCGGAACCGTGCTCTCGATCGCCGACGGAATCGCCCGTATTCACGGCCTCGACAACTGTATGTCGCTCGAGATGCTCGACCTGCCCCACGGGGTCACCGGTCTTGCCCTCAACCTCGAGCAGGACAACGTAGGCGCGGTGCTCTTCGGCGAGTGGGACAAGATCGTCGAAGGCGACACCGTCAAGCGGACCAACCGTCTGCTGGAGATCCCGGTCGGCGAGGAATTCCTCGGCCGCATGGTCGACCCGCTCGGCCGCCCGCTGGACGGCAAGGGCGACATCAACGCCACCGAATCCCGCCCGGCCGAGTTCAAGGCGCCCGGCGTGATCAGCCGCCAGCCCGTCCGTGAGCCGATGCAGACCGGAATCAAGTCGATTGACGGAATGATCCCGATCGGCCGTGGCCAGCGTGAGCTGATCATCGGCGACCGTCAGACCGGCAAGACGACTGTCGGAATCGACTCGATCATCAACAACAAGGACACCGGGGTCATCTCGGTCTACGTCGCGATCGGCCAGCGTATGGCCACCGTGGTCCAGGTCCGCGAGGTCCTCGAGGCCGCCGGCGCCATGGAGAACACCATCATCGTCGCCGCTCCCGCTGACGAAGCCGCACCGATCAAGTACATCGCCCCCTACGCCGGCACGGCGATGGCCGAGTACTTCCTCTACAAGGGCGGCGCCGCGCTCTGCGTCTACGACGACCTCACCAAGCACGCTTACGCATACCGTCAGATGTCGCTGCTGCTGCGGCGTCCGCCGGGCCGTGAGGCATACCCGGGTGACGTCTTCTACCTCCACTCGAGGCTGCTCGAGCGGGCGGTCAAGCTGAGCGACGAAGAGGGCGGAGGCTCACTGACCGCCCTGCCGATCATCGAGACCCAGGCCAACGACGTTTCGGCCTACATCCCGACCAACGTGATTTCGATCACCGACGGTCAGATCTTCCTCGAGTCGGACCTGTTCAACTCGGGCATCCGTCCCGCGATCAACGTCGGCATCTCGGTATCCCGAGTCGGTGGTGACGCCCAGACCAAGGCGATGAAGAAGGTCGCGGGCAAGATGAAGGGCGAGCTGTCGCAGTACCGGGACCTCGCCGCTTTCGCCCAGTTCGGATCCGAACTCGACGCCGATACCCAGAAGACCCTGGCCCGCGGCGAGCGCCTGGTCGAACTGCTCAAGCAGAACGAGAGGAACGCCCTCTCGGTGGCCGACCAGGTCGCATCGATCTACTCGGGCACCGGCGGCTTCCTCGACCGGATCGCCGTCGAGCGCGTCCAGGAGTTCCTCGAGGGCCTGCTGACCCGCCTCCACACCGAGAACTCGGAACTCTGCGGGCGGATCAACGAGACCGGCCAGTTCCCCGAAGAGGACGAGAAAGAACTCGCCGGCATCATCGAGGAGTACGTGAGCGATTTCGGCCCGGACTTCGACGACAACGGTGAACCGATCTCCGACGGGGATACGAGCCGCCTGGACGCCGCCGAGGCCGAGACCGAAGCCGACCGGGAGAAGCTCGAAGAGGAGCGGGAAGAGACCGCCACCGCCATGAGCGCGGGCAAGTATTCATCGGACGGAAACGACTAGCCGATGGCCAACCGCAAGGAAGTCGCGACCCAGATCGCGAGCGTCAAGAACATTCGCCAGATCACACGGGCGATGGAAGCGGTTGCGGCCGCGCGGCTTCGCAAGGCGGAGAACCGGATCGCCCACCTTCGTCCCTACGCACAGGCCCGCCAGAGCCTGACCCGCAGGGCGGCGGCCGAAGCCGGCAGCCTTTCTCATCTGGCCATCCTCGACGAGCGCAAGGACGTCGAACGCCTGGCGATCCTGTTGATCACCGGCGACCGCGGTCTGGCGGGAGCCTTCAACGCGAACATCATCCGCGAAGGCCTGCACCTGCGCGACCGGGCGCTCGAGAACGGCCAGGAGGTCGTCTTCTACGTGGTCGGCCGGCGCGGAGACGGCGCGATGACCTTCCGCAAGCAGAACATCGGTGAGGCCTGGACCGGCTTCACCGATCGCCCCGGCTTCACCGACGCCCGGGCGATCGGCGACGCCCTGACCTCGGCCTACATCGACCGGAAGATCGACCGGATCGAGGTCGTCTACAACCGCTACGTCTCGCCGCTCACCCAGTACGTCCAGACCATGACCCTGCTGCCGGTGCAGCAGGCGGAGGTCGTCGGCCAGGGCGCCGAAGACGAGAACGCGGTCGAGCAGGACGGAGAGCTGGCCGAGGCGCACAGCCATTCGCTCTGGGACTACGAACCCGAGCCCGACGAACTGCTGGCTCAGCTGATCCCCGACTACATCAACACTTCGCTTTACCGCACCCTGCTCGACTCGGCAGCATCCGAGCTCGGTGCCCGGATGACGGCGATGCGCAGTGCCGCCGACAATGCCGAAACCATGATCGACGACCTCACCCTCGAGATGAACCGGGTCAGGCAGGCGGAGATCACGCAGGAAATCCTGGAAGTCGTCGGAGGCGCGGAAGCGCTCGGCTAGACGGACGCCAAACCGAAACTGGAAACTGGAGATATGTCAGAGAACAACGGTAAGAACGTAGGACGAATCGAAGAGATCACCGGCGTCGTGGTCGACGTGGTCTTCCCGGATAGCCTCCCGGAGATCTTTTCGGCGATCGTGATCGAAGTCGACGAGGGCCATGGCCGCGAAGCGATGAACGTCGTATGCGAGGTCCAGCAGCACCTCGGAGACGACCGTGTGCGCACCGTCGCCATGGACGCCACCGACGGCCTCGAGCGTGGCGACCGCGTGGTCGACACCGGCGGTCCGATCACCGTCCCGGTGGGTGACGTGACCCTCGGGCGGATCTTCAACCTGCTGGGCGAGCCGATCGACGGCGGCGATCCCCTTCCGGACGACGTAGAGCGCTGGCCGATCCACCGGCCCTCGCCGGAGGCGACCGACCTGACCCCGACCCAGGAGATCCTCGAGACCGGCATCAAGGTCGTCGACCTGCTCGCTCCTTACGCCAAGGGCGGCAAGATCGGCCTGTTCGGCGGCGCCGGCGTCGGCAAGACGGTGCTGATCCAGGAGCTGATCCACAACATCGCCCAGGAGCACGGCGGGCTGTCGGCCTTCTGTGGTGTCGGCGAGCGGACCCGAGAGGGCACCGACCTCTACATCGAAATGACCGAGTCCGGAGTCATCGACAAGACGATGATGGTCTTCGGTCAGATGAACGAGCCTCCGGGAGCCCGTCTGCGCGTGGCGCTCTCGGGCCTGACCATGGCCGAGTACTACCGCGAGTCCGGTGGCCAGGACGTGCTCCTGTTCATCGACAACATCTTCCGCTTCGTCCAGGCAGGCTCCGAGGTATCGGCGCTGCTCGGCCGTATGCCCTCCGCCGTCGGCTACCAGCCGACGCTGGAGACCGAGATGGGTGAGCTTCAGGAGCGGATCACCTCGACCTCGCGTGGATCGGTCACCTCGATCCAGGCCGTCTACGTGCCCGCCGACGACTTCACAGACCCGGCCCCCGCCTCGGTATTCGCCCACCTCAACGCGACCACCGCGCTTTCGAGGGCGATTTCGGAGAAGGGCATCTACCCGGCCGTCGACCCGCTGGATTCGACCTCGACCATCCTCAAGCCGGACATCCTCGGCGAGGAGCATTACCGGACCGCCACCGACGTCCAGGAGATCCTCCAGCGCTACAGCGAGCTGCAGCAGATCATCGCGATTCTCGGAATCGACGAACTCTCGGACGAAGACAAGGTGCTGGTATTCCGCGCCCGCAAGATCGAGCGCTTCCTCTCGCAGCCGTTCTTCGTCGCGGAGCAGTTCACCGGCAGCCCGGGCCAGTACGTGCCCGTCGCCGAGACGGTACGTGGCTTCCGCCAGATTCTCGACGGTGAGCTGGACGAGTACCCGGAGAGTGCCTTCTACATGAAGGGCACGATCGACCAGGTGACCTCGGAGAGCAAGGCTGCGGCGTAGACCTTGGCCGACGAATCCACACTTACGGTTGACGTCCTCACCCCGGAGGGCGAGGTCTTCAGCGGCGAGGTCGTGCAGATTTCGACCCGGACCGTCGACGGGGAACTCGGCGTGCTGGCCAACCACGTGCCCGTCCTGGCCGGCTTGAAGCCGAACCGTCTCCGTCTCCGGATCTCGGATTCGGAGGTCGAGGAATACGCGCAGTCCCACGGCGTGCTCCAGGTTTTCGCCAACCACGCCCAGGTCCTTCTCGAAGAAGCCGTTCCGACCGGCGAACTCGACCTGGGGGACCTCGAGACCGAACTCGCGGGTGCCGAGCAGCGTTTCGCCGATCCCGAGGCCGGCGAGGCCGCCCGTGCGGTCGCCGAACGCGATCTCGAGCGGATCAAGGCTTTCATCGCGATCGCGAAGGGTGAGTAGGCAGTCTCTGACCTGCTCGCTCTTGCGCAGCGCCTGATCGCCTACGACACCTCCCGCGTGGACGGTGTCCACGAGGCGGCGGGGTTCATAAAAGGCTGGCTGGACGCCCGCGGGATCGATGCCGAGCAGGACGAATGCCGCGGGCTGCCGGTAATCCGCGCCGCGGTCGGAGACCCCGGAGGCGCGACGGTGATCCTCCACGGCCATTTCGACGTGGTTCCGGCCGAGTCCGGTCAGTTCAAGCCCCGGATCGAAGGGGACCGGCTGATCGGCCGTGGCGCCTACGACATGAAGGCGGCGCTGGCGGCGATGATGATGGCCCTGCCCGATCCCAGGGAGCCGATCCCGGGCCTGCGGGTCGCGCTCGGCATCGTTTCCGACGAAGAGTCCGAGGAGAGCGAGAACCGGGGCAGCGATCACCTGGTCGAGACCGGGATGACCGGGGACTTCGCGATCACCGGGGAACCGACCGATTTCCACGTCGGCGTGGCCGCCAAGGGCGTGCTCGGAATCCGGCTCGGGGTCGGCGGACGCTCGGCCCACGGCTCGACCCCCTGGCTGGGAGATAACGCCGTGCTGCGGGCGGTCGAGATGTTCCGTGCGGTCGAGTCGCTACCGTTTGCAAAGGAAAGTTCCGAATTGTTCGACCGTCCCTCGATCAGCCTTGGTCGGATCTGGGGCGGAGACGCACTGAACAAGGTTCCCGACTATTGCGCCATAGACGTCGACATCCGCTACCTACCGCACCAGGACCCGGAGACGATCCGCGAGCAGATTCGCGGTCTCGGGCCCGTCTCCATGGAGCCGATCATCACCCTGCCCCCGATTCAGAGCGATGCGGACTGCCCCTGGGTGAGCCGCTTGATCGAAGTTGCCGGGCGCCATCACGACGGACCGACGATGTCGGTCGGGCGGGACGGGGCCTCGGACGCGGTCTCCTTCATCAAGGCGGGCATCCCGGCGGTCGAGTTCGGCCCGGTGGGAGCCGGCCACCACGGGCCCGACGAATGGGTATCGATCAGCTCGTTGTCCACTTACCACCTGAGTCTGCGCGAGTTCCTGGCCGAGAGCGCCTCGGCGGTATCCGGAGGCGCCGATGAGTGATCACGAAGAACACGACGAATCGACCGAGGAGTACCTGATGGGTGCGGCCGGTGACCCGGGAGAAGGCGCCGAGGCCGGTCCTGAAGCAGAGGCAGGTGAACAGCCCGGGAAGCAGTCGGGCGCAGCGTCCGATCGGGAGCCTGACGAGCATGCGGGTGCGCAGCCCGACGCCGCGCCCGGAGGACAGCCCGACGCGAATCCCGACTACGAAGACCAGCCGACCGAAGAAGTGTTCGCGCTCGAGGCCAGGTTGCGGGAGGGGGACGACGTCCCCGAACTCGACCCTGTCTTCCGGGCGGCACTGCTGGAGAGCCCGGAGAGCGCTGCTGCTCCCGGAGGAGCGGAGCCGGCGGATTCCAGCGGCGACGACCCGGGCTCCGGGTCCGTGCCCGCCGCCGGTGCTGCCGCCCCTGCTGGGGACGAGGGGGAAACCGAGCCGGCCGAGGAGGGCGGAGAGGGCGAAGAAGAACAGCCTTACATCACCGAGGAGCAGACCGCGATCCTCAGCGCCGTCGCGAAGAACGAGGTCCATCAGGCGATCGAGACCGCCCGCCGCACCGGCCAGCCGTTCGATCCACCACGGCCGCCGGTCTCGGGGGATTTCGAGCCGCCTCCGAAGCGCAAGGGAATCATGTGGCGCTTTGCGCTGGCGACGGTGATCATCGTCTTCTCCTTCGCAGGTGCCACTTCGGCTTCGATCCTCAACATGGTCGACGACATAACCGACCGGCTCCAGGACTCCGAATTCACGCAGCTCAGCGACAAGATCCTGCCCGACAGCAACGGTGGCCCGCAGACCATCGCCATCCTCGGCTCGGACGCGAGGACCGGCGGCGGTGCGCCGGAGGGCGATCCGGGGCGCTCCGATACGACCATCCTGCTGAGGCTGGATCCGTCTACCGACCAGATCGCGATGCTGTCGATCCCGCGTGACCTCGAGGTCGATATCCCGGGATTCGGTACCGACAAGTTCAATGCCGCCTACAGCTATGGCGGCACCAAGCTGACCCTGAAGACGATCAAGCAGGTAACCGGCCTGGACATCAACCACGTCATCAACGTCGACTTCCAGGGCTTCGCTTCGGTCGTCGACGCGATCGGCTGCGTCTTCATCGACGTCGACCGCGACTACTTCAACTCGAACGAAGGCAAGGCGGCCTCAGAGCAGTACGCGGAGATCGACATCGATGCGGGCTATCAGAAGCTCTGCGGGCCGGACGCGCTCGAGTTCGCCCGCTACCGCCACACCGATACCGACCTGGTGCGGGCCTCGCGCCAGCAGGACCTGCTCGGCGAGGTCCGCAACCGGCTTTCCTTCGATGAGATCCTCAAGCGCCGCGGCGAGCTGATCGACGCCTTTGTCGAGAACACCCGCTCGGATATCTCGGGTTCGCAGGAGTCGCTGGAACTGCTCAAGCTGCTCTTCGATTCCCGCAGCGCAAGAGTGGTCGAAGTCAAGTTCCCGGCGACCCTGGGCCCGTCGTACGTGACCGCCACCCCGGATGAGATCCAGGGGGCAGTCGACCAGTTCCTCGGATTCGAGGAGTCGGCCGGACCGGTCGGCACCCTGGCCGAAGGCAGCGGCAAGAACAGCGCCAGGAAGCGGGCGAAGGCCAAGGCGAAGAAGGAGCGGCAGCGGATTGCCGCGACGAGGGTTCCCAGCAAGGCCGAGGACGGGCTGGTCGATGCCTCGACCGCGGGCCAGGAACAGGCGCTGACCATCCTCGGCGGGAGGAAGAGCCGCAAGTTCGACATCTACTACACGAAACGCCTGCCCTCGGCGACCGCATACTCCGAGGGCAGCCGGTCGTACCACGTTCGGGATCTCGACAAGAACTCACACGCCGCCTATCGCATGGTCATGGTCCTCGAGGCTCCGGACGGCCTCCACTACTTCGGCCTGCAGGGAATCCGCGGCTGGCAGGACCCGCCGATACTCGAAGCGCCACATGACGAGATGGAGATCGACGGTCGCAAGTTCCGGGTCTACACCGAAGGCGATCGCATCCGGCTCATCTCCTGGTTCGATCGAGGCAACACCTACTGGATCTCGAACTCGCTGCTGCTGACCCTGACCAACGATCAGATGCTGGGGATGGCCCGTGCGACGCGGGCCTTCACGCCGAACTAGGAAGGAGCCCTCTTCGTGGAAGGTTCAGAAAAGCCGGCTATCGGCGTGATCGGCGTCGGCTGGGTAGGCCTGGTCACGGCCGCCTGTTTCGCGGACCTCGGCCACGAGGTGTTTGCGCGTGACGTCATCCCGGAGAAGGTCGAGGCGCTGAGCCGGGGTGAGGTAACGATCCACGAACCGGGTCTCGCCGAGGTGATCGCCCGCAACCAGGAGCGTCTGCACTTCACCACGGAGATGAGCGAGGTGCTCGATCGCGCCCGTCTGCTCTTCGTCTGTGTCGATACGCCCCCGACCTACTCCGGCGACGCCGATCTTTCCCGGGTCAACTCGGTGGTGAGCGACCTCGGCGGCGACACCGGGCATGTCCTGATCATGAAGAGCACCGTGCCGGCCGGAACGGGTGAGAAGGTCAGGCGGGAGCTGCCCGGCATGCCCTACGTCTCCTGTCCCGAGTTCCTCAAGGAGGGAACCGCGGTCGAAGACTTCATGCACCCGGACCGGGTGGTGATCGGGGCCGCAGCCGAAGACGAAGAGGCCGCACTCGAGGTGGCCGCGCTCTACGAACCGCTGGGAGGGGAGACCGTCCGGACCGACATCTCCAGCGCCGAGATGGTCAAGCTCGCCTCCAACGCCTACCTTGCGACGAGGATCTCGTTCATCAACGAGATCGCCAACGTCTGCGAGGAGGTCGGCGCCGACGTCGAGGAGGTCGCCCGCGGGATGGGGCTCGATGAGCGCATCGGGCCGCACTTCCTCAGGCCGGGAATCGGCTTCGGCGGATCCTGCTTCCCCAAGGACGTCAGCTCGCTGAAGCTGCTCGCCGGGAACTCCGGCTACCACTTCCAGCTGCTCAACTCGGTGATCGAGGTCAACGAGCTTCAGAAGCGACGGGTCGTGAACAAGCTCAACCGTCACCTGGGATCGCTCGTGGGCAAGAGGATCGCCCTTCTGGGACTTGCCTTCAAGCCGGAGACCGACGACATGCGGGAGGCTTCGAGCCTGGTGCTTTCAGCCCGTCTGCGCGGCGAGGGTGCAGAAGTTGTTGCATTTGACCCGGTCGCCATGGACGTCGCAAGGGATCTGCTTCCGGGGGTTGAAATGAGGGATACGGCCCTGAAAGCTCTCGAAAACTCCGATGCTGCGGTGCTGGTCACCGAGTGGCCGGAGTTCAGGGAGATCGACTGGGCCGGGGCAGCGGAACGGATGACTCGGCCTTTGTTGATCGACGGACGAAACTACCTTGATGCCGAGCTTCTGAGGTCCGCCGGATTCGCCTACGAAGGCATCGGCCGCCCGGGTGCCGGCATCGAAACGGAGTAATAGCTTTGCAGGCACTGGTTCTGGTCGGAGGCAAGGGCACCCGCCTGCAGCCCCTGACCACCGAAATCCCGAAACCGATTCTGACCCTGGTCGATCGTCCTTTCCTGAGTTACATGATCGAATGGCTGGCTTCCCACGGCGTGGACGAGGTGGTTTTTGCCTGCGGCTTCCTCCCGGACCAGCTGCAGGAGGTCCTCGGTGACGGCTCCGAGAGCGGACCAAGCCTGCGCTACCTGGTCGAGCCGGAGCCGCTCGGCACCGCGGGGGCGATCAAGTTCGCCGCGCCCTACCTGGAGGAACGCTTCTTCGCACTCAACGGCGACGTGCTCACCGACCTCGACCTGACCGAGCTCTGGAACTCTCACGAGAAGAGGAACGCGCGGCTGAGCCTCGGCCTTTATCCGGTCGACGACCCGAGCAATTACGGACTGGTGGACCTCGACGCCGACGGCTCGGTCCTCGACTTCCACGAAAAACCCGACCCTGACCATTCCGGCCCCGGAATGATCAGCGCCGGTACGTATGTGATCGAACGCGAGGTCCTCGAGATGGTTCCCGAGGACCGCAACGTCTCGATTGAACGCGAGGTCTTTCCCCGGCTGGTCGACGACGGACTGTTCGGACTTCGCCTCGACGGCTACTGGATGGACATCGGCACGCCCGATCGTTACCTCGAGGCGAGCTGGGACATCATCGAGGGCAGGGTGGATACTGCCGCCCCGGCGAATCGGGACGGGGTCTACGTATCCCCGTCGGCCGAAGTCGCCGACGGTGCCCGGATCGGCCCCCGGGCCGTGATCGGCGACGGCTGCGCAGTTGCCGCTGGTGCCCGGATCTCGGATTCGGTCCTGCTCGACGGCTGCCGGATCGGCGAAGACGCGGTGGTCACCGAGTCGATCTTCTCCCCCGGGGTCACGGTCGCGCCCGGGGCATCGGTAGGGAAACGCGTGCTCGGGAAGAATGAGCGCATAGATGCTTGACGACATACTCGATATTCCGGATCACATCCGGGACGCGATCTGGCGGACCGACTCCGCACGGCTGGTTGCCCGGCCGTCGGTCGGCTTCCTCGTCTGCGGGATGGGCGGCTCGGCGATCGGCGGGGAACTGGCCCGGGGGATCCTCGGCGAGCGGCTCACCGGACCGATGGTCGTGGTCAGGAGCTACCGGCTGCCACGCTGGGTTACTTCGGACTGGGCCGTGCTGGGCTCCAGCTACTCCGGCGAGACCGAAGAGACAGTCTCCGCCTTCGCCGAAGCCGGCGAGGTCGGCGCCCATCGCTGGGTCGTCGGCACCGGCGGCAAGCTCGGCGAGTACGCTCGCGAAGAGGAAATCGGCTTCGTCGGCCTGCCCGGCTACTTCCAGCCCAGGGTGACCGTCGCCTACATGACCGTGGCAGCTTCACTGGCTGCCGGCCTGGCAGGGGTCGCGCCCGACGTACGCGCCGAGTTGAAGGAGACCGCTGCTTTCCTGGACGACTCCAGGGAAGAGCTCCAGGAGACGGCAGCCGACCTGGCCCTGGGCATGGACGGCATGCCGATGGTGATCCACGGCGTCGACATGACCGTGCCGGTGGCGCGGCGATGGGCCAACCAGATCAACGAGAACACCAAGCAGTTCGCCTTCGCGGCCGAGATCCCCGAGGCCAACCACAACCTGATGGAGGCCTGGGCGACCGGCGACGGCGGCTTCGGCGCGATATTCCTGCTCGACCGCGACCAGACCGATCGCGAGCGCCAGCGCATGGAGCTGACAGCGGAGGCGATCGAACGCACCGGTGCTTCGGTCTTCTCGGTCGAAACCAGGGGTGAGACCCCTTCCGACCGCCTGCTCTGGGCGGTCATGCTGGGGGATCTCGTCTCGGTCAACCTCGCCGAGCAACGCGGGGTCGATCCGCTGCCGGTCAATCAGATCGTCGATTTCAAGAAGAAGCTCGGGTCACGCTGATGAAGGCGATGGTCCTGGCGGCCGGGCTCGGCACCCGATTGCGCCCGATCACCTACTCGGTACCGAAGCCGATGGTCCCGGTGCTCAACCGCCCGGTGATGGAGCACATCATCGGCCTGCTGAAGAGCCACGGCCTGAACAGCGTGATCGCCAACCTCCACTGGTTCCCGGAGACGATCACCGACCACTTCGGCGACGGTTCGTCTTTCGGCATCGAGCTCGAGTACAGCCCCGAGGAGGCCCTGCTGGGAACCGCCGGCGGGGTCCGCAACGCCGCCCACTTCTTCGACGGGGACTTCCTGGTGATCTCCGGCGATGCCTTGACCGACATCGACCTGAGCGCGATGCGGGAGTTCCACGAGAGCCATGACGGGGTTGCGACGCTCGCCACCCGCAAAGTCGAGGACACCTCGCAGTTCGGCGTGGTTATCACCGACGGGACCGGTCGAATCCAGGGCTTCCAGGAGAAGCCCGAGCCGAGTGAGGCGCTCTCGGACCTGGCCAACTGTGGCATCTACATGTTTGATCCGGCGATCTTCGACTTCTTCCCCGAGCCGGGCGGCAGCGCACTCGCCGGTGCCGACGACCCCGAGGGATTTGCCGACTGGGCGATGGACGTATTCCCCGCCCTGCTTGAATCGGGTGAAGCCTTCTACTCGCATGAGGTGGACGCCTACTGGAATGACGTCGGCACGATCGGCGAGCTGCTCCAGGGCTGCTTCGACGGCCTCGCCCGCGAGGTGAAGCTGGAGATCTCCGAACCGGAGATCGAGCCTGGTGTCTGGGTCGCCGAAGGCGTCGAGACGGGTGGCTGCGAGATCGCGGGGCCGGTTCTGATCGGACCGGGCTGCGAGCTCGGCGCGGGGTCGGCGATCACCGGACCGGCAGTGCTCGGCAGCGACTGCCGGATCGGAGCCGGAGTCAGGATCCGCGAGGCGGTCCTGCTCGACGGAGCCGAGCTCGTCGACGGCAGCTTCGCGGTCGGTGGCGTGGTCGGTCGCTGACCCGGAAGACGGGGATCGGTGACAGTTCCGGTTTCGATTCGTTGCAGACCCGGGGTCCCAGGTGAGCAGGCGCTCGCGAGGCTGCTTGCGTGGACGCTTTCGATCTGCTCAGGTTGTTCTGCCCGCCGTGCTGTGCCGCCTGCCGCTCGCCCTGCGCCACCGGCGTCCTGCTCTGCGAATCCTGCGTAGGTGAGCTGAACTCGGAGGCACCGGTCTGGGGCGATCCGCCTCCGGGTGTTTTCGCGGCTGTGTCCAGCTTCCGCCACGAGGGTCCCGCGGCCGATCTGCTGCGTGCCTTCAAGTTCGGTCGCATGGCCGGGCTGGCGCCGCTGCTGGCGGGCTACATGGCCGAGCACGTGGATCCGGCACCCGGCCGACGCACCGTCGTGGCTGTGCCGCCGGCCGGGCTTCGCCGCAGGACACGCGGCTTCGATCCGGCCGGGATGCTGGCGGGTGCGATCTGCCGGCGGATCGACTGCGATCCACCGGCCAGCGGTTTGATCCGCAGAGTCGGAACGGGCCGGCAGCGTGGACGGGGGCGACAGTCGAGGCTCGCTGATCCACCACGGATACTGCCCGCGGGGAGGCTCAGAGGCCCGGTCCTTCTGGTCGATGACGTCATCACCACCGGCGCCACCGTCAGCGCCTGCGCCGCCGCGCTGAAGCGGTGCGGGGCCGGTCCGGTGATCGCGCTCAGTTTCACCCGGAGGCTTTGATTCGGGAAAACCCCCTTGTCACCGTCGGGCGGGGTGGCTAGGATCTCGAAAAGGTTCACAACCCCGTATCGGAGGTCCCATGCGAATTGAAATTCGTGGTCGCAACGTCGAAGTAACGGACGAGTTGCGCGAGCAGGTGGCCCACAGGTTCGAGGCGATAGGCAAGCAGGTATCTCCTCTTTCCCGTATCGAGGTGGTCTTCTTCGAGGAGAAGAACCCCGCTGTGGCGGACAAGTTCGTCGCCGAGGCCAAGCTCCACCTCAAGGGCGTGACACTTCACGCTCACGAAGCCACTCCGGACATGATCCGCACGGTCAACGAACTGGCCGATGACATGAGGCGCCAGGTCAAGCGCCACCGCGAGAAGCGTCGCAAACGCAAGGAGACCAGACGCCTGGTCAACCAGATGCACGGCCGCCCTTCGGGAGGGGCCTCCGCCAGCCTTTGAAAACCCCGCGCCCGGCGACGGGCGCGGCCGACCAGCGAGGTGATCACGAGGGCCCCGGAAGGGGCCCTCGTCCTGGTCCGGGTGCCCTCGGGTCCTACAGCGGCTAATCTTGACCAATGGCGAAACAGCTAATCGATCGTGCCCTGAGACTGGGCGAAGGACGCAAGTTCAAGGCCTACCAGAAGCGGGTGGACTCGATCAACCGGATCGAGCCCGAGATGGAGGTCCTCGAGGATCACGAACTCAAGGAAGAGGCCGATGCGCTGCGCGAGCGCGCCCGAAACGGAGAGTCGCTCGACGAGCTGCTCCCGGAATCGTTCGCCCTGACCCGTGAGGCCGCACGCCGCACGCTCGGCGAGCGCCACTACGACGTTCAGCTGATCGGAGGCATGGTCGTTCACGACGGCGCCATCGCCGAGATGAAGACCGGCGAAGGCAAGACCCTGACCAGCACCCTGGCGATCGTGCTCAATACGCTCGCCGGCGGCAGCGTGCACGTGGTCACCGTCAACGACTACCTCTCCAAGCGCGACGCGCTCTGGATGAAACCGATCTACGACATGCTCGGAGTGACGGTCGGCTGGATCCAGGAGGACGACGAACCCGAAGAGCGGCGCCAGAAGTATGCCTGCGACATCACCTACGGGACCAACTCCGAGTTCGGTTTCGACTACCTGCGCGACAACATGGCCTCCTCGCTGGAGAACAAGGTCCAGCGCAGCCACGACTTCGCGATCGTGGACGAGGTCGACAACATCCTTATCGACGAGGCCCGGACCCCCCTGATCATCTCCGGCGCCCCCGAGCAGGCCGCCCAGACCTACTACACGTTCGCCCGGCTCGCCAAGCAGCTCAACGGCGTACCGGCCAAGACCAAGCTCAAGTCCCAGGGTGAGACTCGCGACACTTCAGAGGCCGAGTACGACTACGAGTACGACGAGAAGCACAAGACTGTCGCCCCGACCGAGCTCGGGGTGGAGAACGCCGAGAAGTTCCTCGGGGTGGAGAACCTGTACCTGGCCGAAAACGGCAGCCTGGTCAACCACCTGATCCAGTCGATGAAGGCCGAGTCGCTCTACCGCCGGGACAAGGACTACGCGGTGGTGGACGGCGAAGTCATGATCATCGACGAGTTCACCGGGCGCATCCTCGAAGGCAGGCGCTGGTCCGAAGGCCTGCACCAGGCGGTCGAAGCCAAGGAGGGGGTCGCGATCCGTGAGGAGAACCAGACCCTGGCGACGATCACCCTGCAGAACTACTTCCGCCTCTACGAGAAGCTCTCGGGCATGACCGGAACGGCCCTGACCGAGGCGACCGAGTTCATGAAGATCTACAAGGTCCCGGTGGTCGAGGTCCCGACCAACAGGCCGACCGTCCGCGACGACCAGAACGACCAGATCTTCAAGACCCGCGAAGGCAAGTGGCAGGCCGTGATCGATGAACTGGTCGAACGCCACCAGACCGGTCAGCCGATCCTCGTCGGTACGGTCTCGGTCGAGACCTCCGAGATGATCTCCAGCGCGCTGAAGCAGGCCGACATCGCACACGTCGTGCTGAACGCAAAGCCCGAGTACGCCGAGCGCGAAGGCGAGACGATCGCCCAGGCCGGCCGCAAGGGGTCGGTCACCATCGCCACCAACATGGCCGGTCGCGGCGTCGACATCAAGCTCGGCGGCGACCCCGAAGGCATGGCCCACCCGATCGTCGCCAAGCGCGGTCTGGCCCCGGAGGACGAGGGCTACCGCGAGGCTGTCGACGAACTCGCCGCCGAACTCCGCCCCCAATGCAAGGCCGAAGCCGAAGAGGTCCGCGAGCTGGGCGGCCTGTTCATCTGCGGCACCGAGCGGCACGAGTCACGGCGGATCGACAACCAGCTTCGCGGCCGCGCCGGTCGTCAGGGCGACCCCGGAGCCTCGCGCTTCTTCCTTTCGGCTGAAGACGACGTGATCAGGCTCTTCGCCGGGGACCGCATCTACAAGATCCTCGACCGGCTCGGCCCGGTCGACGACGACGGAAAAGAGCTCCCGCTCGAGGCGAAGATGCTGACCAAGACGGTGGAGAACGCCCAGAAGAAGGTCGAAGAGCAGAACTTCCTGATCAGAAAACGGGTGCTCGAGTACGACGACGTCATGAACGAGCAGCGTCGCGTGGTCTACAAGTACCGCGGCGAGATCCTCGAAGGGCGCGACATGTCCGTGATCGCCCGCGACGAACTCGACGGAGTGATCTCCCGGCTGGTCGACGAATACACGCCCGGCGACCTGATCGAGGAGTGGGACCTTCCCGAACTCGACACACAGCTCCACCTGATCTGGCCCTGCTCGGTCGACGTGGCCGGGATGCAGCCGCATTCGGTCGAGCGTGAGTCGCTGAAAATCGATCTCCACGAGGACGCGCAGGCCGCCTACGAAGAGCGCGAGAAGGAACTCGGCGAAGAGGTGATGCGCTACATCGAGCGCACGATCCTGCTCCAGGTGATCGACAACCGCTGGCGCGAACACCTCTACGACATGGACTACCTGCGCGAAGGCATCCATCTGCGCGGCTTCGCCCAGATCGATCCGCTGGTCGCCTACAAGAACGAGGGCTACTCGATGTTCTCGGAGCTGATGCATGCGATCTGGGAGGAGTTCAGCAAGCTCGTATTCAACGTCGAGGTCCAGCTCGAGCCGGACGAGGTCCAGCGGGCTTTCGCGGCTACCGACGACGGCGTCGAAGAACTCGACTACTCCGGCGGCACACTCGAGGAGCAGCCGTCCGCGCTGGCCGAGGTGGCTGCGGGCACCACGCCGGGTCCGGCTGACGCCGGCGGTATCCCGGGGGTGGTGCCGGCCGGGGTACCCAACACCGGCGGCGCTCCGGCGGGGGGTACCGCGACCAAGGTCAAGGACGAGCGCGAGAACATCGGCCGCAACGACCCCTGCTGGTGCGGCTCGGGCAAGAAGTTCAAGAAGTGCCACGGGGCCTGACCGGCACCGCCCTGGAGTTCGTCCGGGCCTTCAACGAAGGGGATCTCGACGCCTTCAACGGGGTGCTCGACCCGGATATCGAGATCCACTCGGCGCGGGGTCTGCGCGAAGGCCGCGACGCTGCCCGGGCCTGGGCGACCCGGGCCCCGGGTGGGGTCCAGCAGACGATCGAAGTGGGTGATTCGTCGGAGCGCGACGACGAAGTCCTGCTGATCGTGGACCGGCACTGGCACTGGGATGAAGACGGAAGCCACGCGGCAACCGACCAGCTGGCCTGGCTGTTCGGCTTCCGCGACGGCCTGGTCTGCTCCTGGCGGCCGTTCGAGGACAGGCAGGCTGCCAGAGAGGCCTTCGAGTCCGAAGGCCCCTACTCGCCGACCCTGCCCTGAGCCCGAAGAACGCAGCCCCACCGGACCCCGGGGGGTTGGGCCGTGGATTGCGGGGTAGGGAGGGTGGAACCGGGCTCCGGCGAAGGCGGGTCGGTCAGGCGCGGTGGGCCTTGAGCCATTCGCCGAAGGTGGGCCCTGAATCCAGCCCGGCCGCCCCCGTGAAAGCGCCCGCCGAAACGGCCCGGCCGGTCCGCCCGAGGAGCGGGATCGGCACGATGAGGCCGCCTCGTCCCGAGGCGGCTCTCCACTGCCGGGCCAGGTCGCCGAGCGATCGGGGCTCCGGTCCGGTCAGCTCGGAGGTGGAGTTGAGCGGCTGTCCGGTCGCCACCGAGGCGAGCTTCGCGGCGGCGACAGCCGCGGCCACCGGCTGAAGGGGCGCCCGGCCGCCGGGTAGCAGCCGGAACCTTGCGCAGGCTCGGAACAGGCCATCGATGAGCTCGTGAAACTGAGTAGCTCTCAACAGGCTCCACCCGACGGGACTCTGGCGAACCAGTTCCTCCTGCCGGGTCTTGGCTCTGTAGTAGGGGAGGCCGACCTTCTCGCAACCGACTATCGATACGCCGACGAAGTGATCTACGCCGGCGGGGCGGCACGCCGAGATCAACCTTCTGCTCCCATCGATCATCACCGGACCCGGCCGGGCCGTGTTGTTTGCCGCGTCGACGACCGTACCCACGCCTTCCAGTGCCGAGGCCAGCCCTCGGTTCAGCCCGCCGGTTTCGTCCGCCAGGTCGAGTTCGATGTGCTCGCAACCCGGGGGCAGGATCCCGGGCCTCCGCCGCGAGAGTATTCGCACCTCGGCACCCTGCCCGAGCAGCTGATCGACCACGGCCGAACCGAGCATTCCGGTCCCCCCGACCACGGCGACCGGCCTGGTCCCGGTGTCGGCGCCCCCGGTCAGCTGCTGGTCCTGTCGAGTTCGGTGTCCTCGAAGGAGATCGGATCCTCGATCGGCTCGAGGTGGGTGAAAACGGTCGCCGGCTCGACCGCCTTTCGAAGGTCCTCCTCGACCTTCTCGGCGAAGTCGTGTCCCGCCTGGACACTCCATTCCCCGGGTACCAGCACGTGCACGGTGATGAACGAGCGTCGCCCCGCCTTCCGGGTGCGGAGGGCATGGAACTCCACGCTGCCGTCCGAGTACCGCTCGAGCACCGCGTTGACCGCAGCCAGGTCCTCCGCGGGCAGGGCCCTGTCCATCAGTCCCGACATCGAATCCCGCACCAGGCCGGAACCGGTCCGGACGATGTTGGCGGCGACCAGGAGCGCGATGACGGGGTCGAGTCGCTCGAGACCGGTGAGCCAGACCAGCGCGACGCCGACGATCACCCCGGCGGTGGTCCACACGTCGGTCATCAGGTGGCGGCCGTCCGCCTCGAGGGTCATTGACTGTTCCTGCCGGCCGGTCCGGATCAGCAGCGTCGCCGCTCCGAGGTTGATCAGTGAGGCGACGACCGAAATCGTCAGGCCGATGCCGATCTCGGTCAGGCCGGCGGGGTTGAGCAGCCGGTCGATCGCGGCATAGGCGATCGTGAAGGCCGCCAGCAGGATCATCGCCCCTTCGAAGCCGGCGGAAACGTAGTCGGCCTTCTCGTGGCCGTAGGCGTGTTCCTCGTCGGGGGGACGGGTTGACCACAGGATCACGATCAGGCCGACCAGGGCCGCGACCAGGTTCACCACCGACTCCAGCGCATCGGAGAGAAGCCCGACCGAGCCGGTCAGGAGCCAGGCGACGGTCTTCATCGAGATCGTCAGCAGCGATACGGCGATCGCAACCGAGATGATCGTGATCAGCCGTTTTCTGCGGCGGCTCTCCTCGCCGTTGCCGGTCATCCACTGCATACTCCCAGAGCGTTAGGCTGACCCGGTGGCCGAGGCAGTGAACACCGACTCGATACCGGCCCGGATCACCTCGATCCGGGAGAACCTCGCCCTGCTCGGGGAGTACCTCGACCTGAACGAACTGGAGCGCGAAGTAGAGCGCCTGGAGAACGAGATGCAGCAGCCGGGCTTCTGGGACAACCAGGAGCAGGCGGCCTCGGTTTCGGCCGAGCACTCCCGGGCCCAGCGCAAGCTCGAGGACTTCCTCTCACTCCAGGCCGAGGCTGCGGATCTCGCCGACATGGCCGAGATGGCCGAGTCCGACGACGAGATGGCACTCGAGCTGAGCCAGTCGCTGGTCTCGATCGAAGGCCGCCTGGAAGCCCTCGAGGAGGCGCGGCTGTTCAGCGGTGAATACGACTCCGGCGACGCCCTGGTGACGGTCCACGCCGGGGCCGGCGGTACCGACTCTCAGGACTGGGCCGAGATCCTGTTGCGCATGTACCTGCGCTGGGCCGAGCGTCGCGGCTTCAAGGTCGAGATGAAGGAGGCCTCCGAGGGGGACGAGGCCGGTCTGAAGTCGGCGACTTTCCTGCTCAAGGGCGAAAACGCCTACGGTCTGGTCGCCGCCGAACGCGGAGTCCACCGGCTGGTAAGGATTTCTCCCTTCGATTCATCCGCCCGTCGCCATACGAGCTTCGCCCAGGTGGACGTCGCGCCGGTGGTCGACGAGACCGTGGACATCGACATCGACGAATCCGACCTGCGCATCGACACCTACAGGGCCTCCGGCGCCGGCGGCCAGCACGTCAACAAGACGGATTCCGCGGTCGGATCACCCACGAGCCGACCGGGGTGGTGGTCCAGTGCCAGAACGAGCGCTCCCAGACTCAGAACAAGGCGGTCGCGATGGACATGCTGCGCTCGAAGCTGATCGAGCTCGAAGAAAGGAAGCGCACGGAGGCGGTGAACAAGGAGCGCGGCGAGGTGCAGGACGTCGCCTGGGGCTCCCAGATCCGAAGCTACGTGCTCCATCCCTACACGATGGTCAAGGACCACCGGACCGAGTTCGAGGTCGGCGATACGCAGCGTGTGCTCGACGGCGACATCGACGGTTTCATCCGCGAGTACCTGAACCGCACCGTCTGACCCGGCGGACCGCCTGAGTGCCCGGAACTGAAGGACCTGGCGTTCGAGGTCATGGGGGCGACCCGCCCCGACCGCCCCCTTGCCGGATGGCGGGAGACCGATCGTCGTTTCGCGGAACCTCCGTGGGCTCCCGGGTTCTTTATGGTCGTTGCATGAGTGAGCTTCCCCTCGGAACGACCGAGCTGATCACCAGGGCCCTTGACGAGGACATCGGTTCGGGGGACGTGACCGCCGAGTCCACCGTGCCGGCCGACCTCGAGGCCTCCGCGAAGATCGTGCTGAAGCAGCCCGGTGTGGTTTTCGGCCTTGGTGTGGCCGGGCAGGTTTTCCGGCAGGCCGGGGTCCGGGGTTTCGACCGGATCGCCATGGAGGGACACTGGCATGACGGGGTCCCGCTCGACGTGGCCCTGATCGACGGTCCGGCGCGGGCCATCCTGGCCGGCGAAAGGGTGGCGCTCAACTTCCTCGGACACCTTTCGGGGATCTCGACCCTTACCGCGCAGTTCGTCGACGCGGTGTCCGGGACCGGTGCCCGCATCCTCGACACTCGAAAGACGACTCCCGGAATGCGCCTGCTGGAGAAACAGGCGGTCTCATGGGGCGGCGGCCTCAACCACCGGATCGGGCTGTTCGACGCCGTCCTGATCAAGGAGAACCACATCGCGGTCGCCGGCGGCATCGACCGGGCCGTGGAGGCCTCGAAGAAGGCCCGGCCGGAGCTTGCGATCGAGGTCGAGGCGGAGGACCTGACCCAGGTCGAAGCCGCCATCGCCGCCGGGGTCGACCGCATCCTGCTGGACAACATGGCCCCGGACGAGTTGAGATCAGCCGTCTCGATCCGCGACGGCGCCGCTACCGGCGGCAGGCCCGAACTCGAGGCCTCGGGCGGAATCGACCTCTCGAACGTCCGGGGCGTCGCGGAAACCGGGGTGGACTTCATCTCGATCGGGGCCCTGACCCACTCGGCTCCCGTACTCGACTTCAGCCTGCTGGTCGAACCCGTCTGAACTCGGCTTCGGCCTGATGCCCGAACCCGCCTGACCCACGCCGCGATCGGCCTGCCCTCCCTTCCGCTACCGAAGGGCGACACCGGCGCGGAGGCCCTGCGCCTGCTCTCTGCCGCCCCCTGCGGAGCCGTTCGCAGCGAGGCCCTACAATCGTTCCATGGCGATGAAGGAACTTCCGATGGTGCCGTCCGGCATGGCGGTGCAGCTCGAGCCGGAAAGGATCGCGGAGCTGAGTTCCGAAATCCGCGAGCTGGCAGCGCAGCGCGACGCCGTGATCCTCGCCCACAACTACGAGGTGCCCGAGATTCAGGACGTAGCCGACTTCACCGGCGATTCGCTCGGACTCTCACGCCAGGCCGCCGCGACCGATTCCTCGGTGGTGGCTTTCTGCGGGGTCCATTTCATGGCCGAAACGGCATCGATCCTCTCGCCCGAAAAGAAGATCCTGATCCCGGACCTCGACGCCGGCTGCTCATTGGCCGACTCGATCAACGCCGACCAGCTCCGCGAGTGGAAAGCGAAGTACCCGGGCGCGATGGTCGTCATGTACGTCAACACCTCGGCCGAGGTCAAGGCCGAGACGGACTACTGCTGTACCTCTTCGAATGCGGTCAGCGTGGTCGAGCACATCTGGAAAGAGCACGGGACCGAAACCGAGATCCTCTTCGGACCCGACATGTGGCTGGGCCAGTTCGTGGCCCGGGAGACCGGGCTCGCCGAAGACCCGGAGCGTGCGGCGCGCTTCCATGTCTGGGACGGCGAGTGCCACGTCCATGCCGGAATCCGCCCCGACGACATCAAGCGGACGCGGGAAGAGAATCCGGATGCCGAATTCCTGATCCACCCCGAGTGTGGCTGTGCGACCCAGGCGATGGAGTACGTCGCCTCGGGAGATATCGATCCCGAGGGAGTGCACATGCTCTCCACCTCGGGCATGATCGACCACGTCGAGAAGAACCCCGGCGGCAGCTTCGTGATCGCGACCGAGAACAGCATGCTCTACCCGATCCAGAAGATCGCACCGGAGGCCACCCTGATCGAGGCCAACCGCATGGCCTACTGCAAGTACATGAAGATGATCACGCTGCCGAAGCTGCGTGACTCGCTCCGGGACATGAAGTTCGAGGTCAAGGTGGACGAGGATCTCGCCCGCCGGGCCCGACTGCCGATCGAGCGCATGGTGTCGATCGGCTGACTTGATCGACCTTCTGGCCGCGGCCACCCAGGTCTTTCCGGCAACCGACGCCTTTCCGGCGGTCGACCAGGCTTATCTCCTCGAAGCGCGCCAGATGCAGGCGCTGTCTTTCGCGATGCACATCCCGCTGGTCTGCTTCGGGGTCGCCTTCCCGGCGATGGTGATCTTCATGGAGTGGCTCGGCCTGCGGACCGGCAAAGCCCACTACACGGCGATCGCACGCCGATGGTCGAAGGTGATGATCACCCTGTTCGCCGCCGGCGTGGTCACCGGCACCCTGCTCAGCTTCGAACTCGGCATCCTCTGGCCCGGCTTCATGTCCGCCTTCGGCGACGTATTCGGCCTGGCCTTCGGCCTCGAGGGCTTCTCCTTCTTCATCGAAGCGATCTTCATGGGGATCTACGTATACGGCTGGGACAGGCTCGCGCCGAAGAAGCACCTGCTCACCGGCATTCCCGTCATGGTCACCGGCTTCACCGGCTCGCTGATGGTGATTTCGGTCAATGCCTGGATGCAGAATCCGACCGGTTTCGACATCGTCGGGGGAGAGGTGGCCAACGTCGAGCCGTGGACCGCGCTCTTCGGCAACGAGCGCCTCTGGCCGCAGCTGACCCACATGTACGTGGCCGCCTTCATCGTGGTCGGTTTCCTGATCGCCGGGGTCTACGCCTTCTCCTGGCTCAAGGGTCGCCGCGGTCCATACTTCCGGACGGCGATGGTCATACCGCTGGCGATCGCCTGTCTGGCGGCCCCGACCCAGATCCTGATCGGCGACTGGTCGGCACGGACCGTGGCCGAGGACCAGCCGATCAAGCTGGCCGCCTTCGAAGGGCTCTACGAGACCACCAAAGGCGCGCCGGAGACGATTTTCGGCTGGTATACGGACGAGAATACGATCGAGTACGGAATCGAGATCCCGAAGCTTCTGTCGCTGCTCGCCTACCACGATCCCAACGCGGTGGTCCAGGGTCTCGAGACCGTGCCGGAAGAGGACCGGCCGCCGATCAACGTGGTCCGGATCTCCTTCCAGACGATGGTCGGCATCGGCACCGGTCTGGCCGCGCTGGCGGTCTGGTTCCTGTTCACCTGGTGGCGCCGCAGGCGTCTCCCGAAGAGCAAGTGGTTCTACAGGTCCGTGATCGCCGCAGGCCCTGCGGCAGTGGTCGCCCTGATAGCCGGCTGGGTGACGACCGAGGTCGGGAGACAACCCTGGGTGGTTTACGGCGTGATGCGGACCGAGGAGGCTGTCTCGGGCGCGGACGGCATCGTCTTCGGCTTCGCGGCGCTCGTAGTCGTCTACGTGGCCCTTGTCTGCGCCACATTCTGGGTCCTGAGGAAGCTGGCCCGCACGCCGCTCCCGCCGGAGATCGCGGCACTCGAGTACGAAGACCGCAGCGACCTGTCCGGAGAGTCCCGGGCGGCCGCCGCCGACCGGCCGGAAAAGGAGGGGGACGGAAATGGAACTCGCTGAAGTACCCGCCCTGCTGATGCTGATCGGCATCGCCGCCTATGTCGTCCTGGCCGGCGCCGACTTCGGATCGCCGTTCTGGATCCTGACCGCGCGGGGCAAGCAGGCCGAGGAGATCCGCGAGCAGACCCACAACTCGATGGCTCCGGTCTGGGAGGCGAACCACGTCTGGCTGATCTTCGTGCTGGTCGTCTGCTGGACCGCCTACCCGGAAGTCTTCGCCTCGATCTTCTCCACCCTGTGGATTCCCCTGGTCCTGGCCTGTATCGGCATCATCATGCGGGCGGTCGGCTACGTGGTCGGCGGCTACGCCAGGCGGAGCTGGGTCACCTGGCTGGCCACCGTCGCCTCCTTCCTGACCCCGTTCATGCTCGGCGCGGTGATCGGTGCGGTGGTTTCCGGCCGGGTCCCGGTCGGCAATGCCCAGGGAGAGATCATCTCCAGCTGGCTGAATCCGACCTCGATCATGATCGGCGTGGTCGCGGTCACTCTCTGCGCCTACCTCGCAGCCGTCTACCTGGCTGCCGATGCGAATCGCAAGGACAGAGCCGACCTCGCCGAGGCTTTCAGGATTCGCGGCCTGGTCGCGGGTGCAGTCACCGGCCTGGTCGCGGTCGCCGGGGTGCTGGTCCTCCAGGACGACAGCGAGCTGGTCTACGAGGGACTCACATCCGGCCTGGGGCTGGCCGACCTTGCCGTTTCGGGCGCGGCCGGCCTGGTCACGATCGGCCTGCTGGCGGCCCGTCGCTTCCCGGCCGCGCGCTACACAGCGGCAGGCGCCGTGGTGACGATCGTGGCCGGCTGGGGAATCGCCCAGTCCCCGTACATCCTGCCGCCCGATCTGACCGTGGTCGAAGCGGCCGCCGCCGACAACGTCCTGATCGCCCTGCTCGTGGCGATCGTGATCGGGCTCTTCGTCCTCGTTCCTTCGCTGATCCTGCTCTACGGGCTGGTCCTGGCCGGGCGCTTCGATCCCGCGGGTGGCGAAGCTGTGGAGGATCCGGCTCTGGTGCAGGGAAGGGACGGCGACCCGCTGACCCCGCTCGGTTCACCGAGGCGCCGCTCGGTCGCTGTGACGATCGCACTGGCGGCCATCGGCGGCGGCCTGACCTTCTTCTTCGACGGCGGGCCGGGCCTCTACCTCGGGGTCGTACTGCTGCTCTCGGCCGTGGCGACGGGCTGCGTGCTGCTCGCCTTCTCGCTTACGGCGCAACTGGAGAAGGCTGGGGAGGAGGCGTGATGCCCCCGCTTCCGCCGCCGTTCTTTCCGTTGCCGCCGGACTTGCCGTCCTTCTGAGTGCCGTTCGACTGGTCGGGACCACCCGGCTTCGTCGAGATGCCCTGGTCCGGCGCGTCGGGGTTGCGATCGCCGGAGCTGGCGGGACCGTTGTCCGACCCGCCGGCGTTTCCGTTCCCGCCGCCGGAGCCGGAGCCGCCGGTCTGGCCGGTGACTCCCGACTCGATGCCGGGCACCGGATCGTCGTCTCCGCCGCAGGCCACAAGGGCCGAGGCCGAAAGTACCGCCGCCACCACGGCTGCCGCCAGTTTTCTACCTGTGAATCCGTTCATGGCGTGATTGTTACCGATCGGACCCCGGGGTGTCCGTGGCGCGATCGCGAGCTCAGGGGTTGAGCCAGACCCGTATGCGGTTGCCGGGAAGGGTGAGCCAGCCCTGCGGCAGGCTCGCGAAGCTGACCCGGCCGGTCCGCCCGTAGCCGAAGCGGTTCCTGCGCACCGAACCGAGTCGGCAGCCGGCCTTGTCCAGCGCAGTCCTGGCCTGAGTCAGGTTCCTCCCGGCGAGTTTCGGTACGCGGCACCAGTCCGGTTTCGGACGGGCCTTTCCGTCGGTTCCCACCGGGTCGACACCGGAAACCCTCATCGCCGTCCTCCGTACCCATCCGCGGATCGACCTGCCGGCTGCCCGGGTATCGACCGAGGGCACGATCGGGTTGCAGAACGGGTCGCCGAAGCTGGTCACGCCGATCAGCCTCCAGCCGGTATCCACCCGGGCCACCAGCGGTCCGCCGCTGTCGCCGAAGCAGGTCGAGGTATTGCCGGAGGGCCCGCCGAGGCAGAGCATCGTCTTCGGCTGGTATCCGCGCCCGTTGTCGCGCCGGCAGAGGGCATCGGGCAGTACCACCTGCCTGGCGACCTTGAGCACGTTGCTGCCGAGGCGGTTCATCGGCCCGGTGACTCCCCATCCGGTGGTCTTCACCTCGCTGCCTGGTTCGAGGACCGCAGATTCCGCACCGCCGGCCAGCTTGACCGGTTCCTCCGGCAGGCGTCGTTTCAGCTTCAGAAGGGCGATGTCCCATGACGGGCTGAAGTTGGCGCTCTGGTACTTGAAGCGGCCGTTGCGGTTGCGAGGCATGATCCGGCTCTCGACGTAGGCACTGCTGCCTGCATCGCTGCTCAGCCGCGTCCGTCCGGCGACCACCTGAAGCCTCTTGAGTTGTGACGGCCGGAGATCGGCGACGCAATGGGCTGCGGTAAGGACCAGGTCGCGGGCGATCAGCGAACCGGCGCAGAAGTAGCGCTTCCGGGCGGAAACGGAGCCGCTGCCCGGCCCCCCGGCCACGAGGGCGACCTGCCAGGGCCAGGCGTTGATCTTGGTCCCCTTGCCGTTGATGATGCTGACTCCGGCATCCTGCCCGCCTGAAGCGTCGGCCGACCGCGGCGGGCCGGCAAGAAGCGCCGCCGCTGCAATCAGGGCCAGGCCGCAGTAGACAGCGGCCCGGAACCTCGCCGATTGGGCGCTGTAGACCATCCATGAAGAGTATCGGTTGGTAAGTGTTAGTAAGTGCTAAGGTTCCGCTCACTTTTTGCTGACTGACCGGCCGGGCGTTCCGTACCGGCTGAAGGAATCGGGAGGCTCTGCGTGAATAGGCGGGAACAGATGGCATTCGGAAAGAAGAAGAAACAGCAGCAGGTAGAAGTCGAACTCGAGCAGGCGCGCGAGCGAAAGGCGGCCGAGCGTCCGCGCAAGGGCGGCACGCCGATCATCGAGCTGCGTGACGTCAGCAAGGTCTACTCGGGCGGGCACCTGGCCCTGGACCGCGTCTCCCTGGCCGTCAACCGGGGCGACTTCGTCTTTCTGGTCGGGCCCACCGGCTGTGGCAAGTCAACCCTGATCAAGCTGCTGATCCGCGAACTGGAGCCGACCGACGGCACCGTTTCAATCGCCGGGCGTGATGTCGGCAAGCTCTCCGACAAGAAGATCCCGCAGCTTCGCCGGAACATCGGAACCGTCTTCCAGGACTTCAAGCTCCTTCCCAGCCGGACGGTCTACGACAATGTCGCCTATGCGCTTCAGGTGATCGGGGCCTCGAGGGCCGAGATCCGTCAGAAGGTCCCCGAGACACTGCGCCTGGTCGGACTTTCGACCAAGCTCCACAACTATCCGGACGAGCTGTCCGGCGGTGAACAGCAGCGGGTCTCTGTCGCCCGGGCTTTCGTCAACCACCCGCCGCTGCTTCTGGCCGACGAGCCCAGCGGCAACCTCGACCCGGTGACCTCGGTCGGCATCATGCAGCTGCTCTACCGCATCAACAAGACCGGGACCACGGTGGTCGTGGTCACCCACGACCGGGAAATGGTAGACCGCATGCGGCGCCGCGTGATCGAGCTCTACGAAGGACGGGTCATCCGCGACGAAGTCGCCGGCGGATACACAGAGGAGTCGACCACGGAGTTCGGTGTGCGGATGCGCGCCGAGATGGGTGTCGGGCTCGAAGGCCACTCGAACGGAGTCCACTGATGGGAAAGATCTTCTTCTTCACCGGCGAAGCACTGAGGGCGATGCGGCGCAACGTCGCTCCGACGACCGCCGCCGTCGTGACCACCGTCCTGACCGCGATCCTGATCGGCGTTCTCGTGCCGATCTTCCAGACCACCCAGAGCAAGAGCGCCGAGGTCCGGGATCAGCTCGAGCTGCGGGTATTCCTCTTCGATGACGCGACCCGGGCCGAGATCAACTCGCTCCAGAGCGAAATCCAGGCGATCCCGAGCGTCCAGGAGGTCGATTTCCTCAGCAAGGCAGGCGCCCTGGCCGAATTCCGGCGGGATTACGGCCAGGAGAACCGCGACGTGCTCAGGGAGCTCCGCGGAAACCCGCTGCCGGCGAACTTCATAGTGCGCCCCGACGATGCCGCCAACCTCGATGCGATCCGGGCTGCGATCCAGCCACCGAACCAGAGCGGGAAACCGACCTACATCTCGCCGATAGTGCAGCAGGTGGACAACCGGCAGGCGACCGCGAACAGGATCGAGGAGGTCACCGGGGCGCTCAAGCTGGTCCTGACGGTGATCACCGCGCTGCTGATCGGCGCCTCGCTCCTGCTGATCGGAAATACGATCCGGTTGTCGATCTATACCCGTCGCCGGGAGATCGAGGTGATGAGACTGGTCGGCGCAACGCGCTGGTTCATCCGCTGGCCTTTCATGATCGAAGGCGTGGTCGTGGGGGTCCTCGGAGGGGCGATTGCGATACTTGTCCTGTGGATAGGCAAGGTCACAGTGGTCGACCCGCTCTCGGAGAGCTTCGCCCTGATGCAGGCTCAGGACTCGATGTCCTTCATCGTGCTGGCCGCCTGCCTGTTCGGAGCCGCGATCATCGTCTCGGCACTGGGCTCGGGTCTGACACTGCGCCGCTTCCTCAAGGTCTGAGTCCCGAAACCGGTCCGGTCCCGAGGTGAGGACCGCCTGGGCAGTTCTGGCGACCGCGCTGGTCGCCCTGATCGCCGGCATGTGGATCGGCGGCCACCCCGACAACCTGCCCGACGGGGTCAGGGAGGTCTTCGTCGAGTCGAGGATCGCTCCCGAGGCATCGGCGAGCGACGATGCCATGAGCGTCATCGAGGAGAACTACTTCCGCGAGACCGACGCCGCGCAGCTCGACGACGCCTCGATCCGGGGCATGGTCAGGAGGCTGCGTGAGCAGTACGACGACCGGTTCTCGCACTACTTCGACTCGGAGCAGCTGGCCAGGTTCAACGAGGCGATCACCGGGAGCTTCAGCGGGGTGGGGATGACCGTCGGCGAGCTCGACGAGGACGGCCTCCGGGTCGGGAGCGTCTTCGAAGGCTCGCCCGCCGAAGGAGCCGGGCTGGAGTCGGGGGACGTGATCGTCGAGGTGGACGGCGAGTCGATCCTCGGCAGCAACGTCGACCTCGCAGTCGCCAAGATCAAGGGTCCCGAAGGATCCGAGGTGACCCTCGGGGTCAAGGTCCAGGGCGAGGGCAGGCCGAAAGACTTCGAGCTGACCCGGGAGGAGATCGAGGTGCCGGTCACCTCGGAACGGGTTCGCGAAGTCGACGGACGGACCCTCGGCTACGTCCGTCTCAGCACCTTCAGCGACGGCGCCAGCGTCGCGCTGCGCAAGTCGGTGCGCGAGGTCGAGCGAAAGGGGGCCGAAGGCATCGTGCTCGACCTGCGGGCCAACGGCGGCGGCCTGCTTCCCGAAGCCATCCTCACCTCCAGCCTGTTCATCCCCGAGGGTGACGTCGTGGTCGAAACCAGCTCGA
This sequence comes from uncultured Solirubrobacterales bacterium, assembly GCA_963717235.1. Taxonomy (GTDB): domain Bacteria; phylum Actinomycetota; class Thermoleophilia; order Solirubrobacterales; family 70-9; genus 67-14. Next base: position 117,546 of record CAVQVQ010000002.1, read on the forward strand.
GGACTCAGGGAGACAGGACCTACGAGGCGGTCGGCGGCGATCTCGATCCGCCTCCGATGGTCGTCCTGGTCGACCGAGATACGGCTTCGGCAGCCGAGATCCTGGCCGCCGCGCTGCAGACCAGCAACGACGATCCGGTGGTCGGGACCCGCACCTTCGGCAAGGGCGTCTTCCAGCAGGTGATCAATCTCGACAACGGCGGTGCGCTCGACCTGACCGTCGGAGAGTTCCTCACGGCCGAGGGCGTCTCGCTCGCCGGCGAAGGCCTCAAGCCCGACGTCGTCGCGCGCCCACGGCCCGATGCCGGGCGCGACACACAGCTCGACCGCGCCTTCGAGGTCCTCGGCTCCGAGGTCGACGCGGCCGAAGGCTCCTAGTGGCGTCCTCCGGCGGCCGCGGCCGGCGACGCCCCGGTGAGCGCCACGTCGCCCTGCTCAGTCGCAGGGGTCGGTTCACGGTCGCCAAGCCGCTGTTCGAGCCCGGCGAACAGGTCGCCCTCGATCGCAAGACGAGGATCCGGGAGGGCCAGATCGCCTGGGTCGAGTTTCGCGGGGGCCGGGCACGGCTGCTGCGCGAACTCGGCCGGGTCGACAACGCACGGGACGTCTGCGAGGCGCTCGCTCTGGAGAGACTCCGCCGTCGTGGATTCACCGGAGCGATCGAGGCCGAAGCCGAGGCGGCGGCTTTGGATCCGGTCTCGTCGGTTGAGCGTCGCGACCTGACCGGACTGGCGACCTTCACCGTGGATCCTGCCACCGCCAGGGACTTCGATGATGCGGTCTCGGCCGAATCGGAGGGGGACTCGGTGAGGCTCTGGATCCACATCGCCGATGTGGCCGCCTACGTGAGGCCCGGGTCCAACCTCGAGGCCCTGGCCTGGCAGCGGGCCAACAGCGTCTACGTGCCGACTTCGGTCGAGCCCATGCTGCCCGAGGTCCTGAGCGCCGGCGTCTGCTCGCTTTCGCCCGGCGAGCAGCGCCTTGCCGTCACCACCGAGATCCTGCTCTCCGGCTCGGGGGAGGTCGTCTCGTCCTCCTTCTACCGCAGTCGCATCGTCTCCGACGCCCGTCTCGACTACGAACAGCTCGACCGTGTCTTCGCCGGGAGCGAGCGTCCTCCGCAGACCGTCGCCGAGCCGATCCGGCTGGCCCGGGCCGCCGCCTCGGTGCTGGCGGCGCGCAAGGACAGGACCCGGCTGGAAGTCACCTCGAGCGAGCCAGGCTTCAGCTTCGACGGCGACGGCAACGTGGTCTCCGCGACGGCAGATGTCCAGACCGAGGCGCACCGGCTGATCGAGCACCTGATGGTCCTCAACAACGAACAGGTGGCGGAGCTGCTCCAGCAGCGGCGGACCCCGACCCTCTACCGCGTCCACGAGCAGCCCGACCCTGACCGCATAAGCCGCCTGGCCGAGCAGCTCGCTTCGCTGGGACTGCCGGCGCCCGCCGTCGCCGACGGCATGGGCCCGGGGGCGGCAGGGCAGTTCGCAGTCGAAGCCTCCCGGTCGATCGCGGCCGAGGCCGACCGCCGCGGACACGGGGCCGTGCCTTTCGGCTCGCTGGTCCTCAGATCCCTGAAGCCGGCCCGGTACTCGGCCCGCAACCTGGGTCACGCCGGTCTCGGCAGCGAGGCCTACTGCCACTTCACTTCACCGATCCGCCGTTTCCCGGACCTGCTCGTGCACCGCGGGCTCCTCTCCGAAGTCGGCGGCGGCGAGCAGCCACCGGACCCGGGAGAGGTCACCGACGCCGCTGAACACTGCTCCGACCGCGAGCGGGAGGCAGCCCGGATCGAGCGGGACGCCGACGATGTCTGCGCCGCCTTCCTGCTGGAGCGCGAACTGTTCGAGGGTGGCTGGGAGCGCCGCTTCGAGGGCGAGGTATCCGGGGTGATCGGAGCCGGGGCATTCGTCACCTTCGGCGGCAGTCTCGGTGATGTCTACGAAGGCTTCATCCCGGTGAGGCGCATGCGCGGCGACCACTACGACCTCAACCAGGAGGAGACCGCCCTGATCGGCGGCAGGAGCGGCAAGGCGGTCCGCTTCGGAGACCCGGTGAAGGTCAAGGTCCAGCGTGTCGACGCGGTCAGGGGTCGGGTCGACCTCGATCCCGCAGACGGCTAGATTGAAGCTCGATGGGGAAGAAGAACAAGAAAAAGAGGGCCCCGGCCTCCGGCGACGTCGCGACCAACCGGCGGGCCCGCCAGAAGTTCGAGCTGATCGAGAAGATGGAGGCCGGCATCGTCCTGCGCGGCACGGAAGTCAAGGCATTGCGCGAGGGCAACGCCCAGATGATCGACTCCTATGCCTCGATAGAGGACGGTGAGGTCTGGCTGAGGAATCTCCACATCCCTCCCTATGCCCCGGCTACGACCAACAACCACGAACCGGAGCGCCCGCGCAAGCTGCTGCTCCATCGAGGCGAGATCGAGCGGCTGATCGGTACCTCGCAGCAGAAGGGGCTGACCCTGATCCCCTCGAGGATCTACTTCAAGGGCCCCCGCGCCAAAGTTGAGCTCGCCCTCGCGAAAGGCAAGGAGGGTCGGGATCGCCGGCGCGAGATCGCCGATCGCGATGTCCAGCGGGATGTTGAGCGGGAGTTCAAGGGCAGGTATCGTTCCTGACCCTCGCGACCGAGGCAAGATGCACACCAGCCCGTCCGGTGCTCAGTCAGAACCCGAGGCGGCATGAGAGGATCCAGCCAATGAATACGAGACTCAGTCCGGCCCACCTGCTCATCGTCCTCGCGCTTCTTTTCGCCCTGCCCGCGACCGCTTTCGCGGCCGAGGAAGACCCGGCCGCCTCGAGCGCCGATACCGCTCCGCTGACCCTGACCCCCGAGGAGATAACCGCCCTCGAGAATGCGGCTGAGGCCCCCGATTCCGAGAACTCGAGCTTCGTCGGCGACACCGGTGACTTCATCAGCGACAACGCACCCTGGTTCATCATCGGCATCGTCATCCTCGCGGCGATCATCGCCGGGATCCTGATCATGCGCGGACGCCGTCGCGGCGCTTCGAGGCAGGCCGCGGGCCAGCCGGCCCCCGGCGCTTCGGCCGCCGGGGCACCGGCAACGGTTCCCAGTGCGGCCGAACTGAGGCGTCGCAAGCGGGCCGCGATGCAGCGCGCCCGCGAAGAGGAGCGGCTGCGCCGTCGCGGCAAAGGCGCCCCGGCCCGCGCGGCCCAGGCCGGCCCGGTTGCCTCGGGGCTCGATCCGGTCGAGGCTGAAAAGCAGGCCGCCCGCGATCAGGCCAGCGCCGCCGGCGCCGTCGCGCGCACCGGAACCGTGCTTTCCCGGCCCGCAGGAACCCCGGCAACCGCCACCGGCGCCGTGCCCGCTCCGGTTTCTCCGAGCCAGAGCGCCCCCGCCGCCGGGGTCGTAACCGCTGCCGGCGCCGCCGCCGCGGGCGCCGCGGCCGGGGGGATCGCAGCGTCCCGTGCCGGCGAGTCCGCCGAAGCAGCTGCAGCCGAGCCGGCACCGTCCGCCCCGGAACCGGATACGCAGGCCTCCCCGGAAGCGCAGCCGGATGATGTTCCGGGTGCCGGGACTATCCAGCCGCCTGCCGAAGCTCCGACGGCGGTCAACCCGCTGCCCGATACCGACGGCGAGGAGATCATCGCCCCCGGCCCCGACGCCGCGGTCGGGCGTGCCGCCGCGGCCTTCGCCGCCGGTGCCGCCGGTGGTGCCGTGGCCGGAAGCGCCGCCGGTTCGAAATCCCAGGACCCCCTCGAGGCCAAGGTTGCCGAAATCAAGGCTGCCCAGGCCGCGCCTGAGCCTGCCGAGCCTGAAGCCGTTGAGCCTGAAGAGCCCGAGGTGCCCGAAGTCCAGCCGGAACCCGAACTCCCCGACGAGCCGGTCATGCCGGATCGTCCTGACCCCTCGCGGCCGGCACCACCGCCGATTGCCGGCCTTGCCGGAGTCGAGCGCCAGCTGAGCGCCGACCGGATCGAGCGCGATCGCGCCCTCCAGGAGGCGGAAGCGAGGCTTCAGGAAATCGAACGTCGTGCCGAAGACGCAGAGAGGCGTGCGGCCTTCGCCGAGCGACTCGCCCAGCTCAAGATCGAAGAGAGTGAGCGCGAACGCCGTCTCGATGAAGTCATCTCCGGGATCGACAGGGCCGAGGAGCGCGCTATCGAAGCCGAGAAGCGAGCGGAGGCAGCCGAGCAGGCAGCGGCCTCCGCCCTCGAGAGCGGAAGCACCGCCCGTGGTCCGGTGGCCCCGCCAACCAGCTCCGGACAGGCTGAAGAAGCCCCCGAACAGGCATCGCCGGCTTCGTCACCCGAATCCGGTTCCGAGCCCGCCGGGTCGACCCGGCGGGCGCCGGCCCCCGAGGCAGGCCGGGCGCCGGCCCCGCAGTCCACTCCGGCCGCGCCCGCGGGCGCGGGTACTGAGGCGGTGAACCTGAACAGCGCCAGCTTCGAGGAGCTTCGCGAGGCTGAGCTCTCAGTCACACAGGCGACCAGAATCCTGGCCTACAGAGAGCGCTTCGGCGGCTACACCTCGATCGAGGACCTGGAGAAAGTCCCCGGTTTCCCGGCCGACGCGATCTCCGGCCTCCGCGACCGCTTCACCGTCTAGCCGATATCGAAGAAGCGCCCGGACGGACCGAGGTTCACTACCTCGGTAGTACCCACTGTCGAGACTTCGCCCCAGGCCTCGTGAATGTGGCCGCAGACCGCCAGCCTTGGCTGAGCCTTCTCGATCGCGGCGAGGATCGCGGTGCTTCCCAGGCGGAGGCCGTCCGAGGTCGCGTCGCAGTGGCCCTTCGGGGGCGAATGAACTACCAGGACGGCTCCGGCGGGCAGTGCCTCCAGGGCCTCCGCGGCCTCCTCTTCGTCGAGATCGAAGCTCCAGTCCCAGGGGGTGACCGGGACTCCCGCGCCCAGCCCGAAGAAGGCCTGCCCCTCGATCTCGGTGGCCTCGCCATGGAGCACCGTGGCCGAGGGCCAGGATCCGGCGACGGCCCCGGCCAGGGCGTCACGGGTCTCGTTGTTCCCGGGCACGAGTACGGTCGGCTTGGTGATGACGGAGAGCGCATCTATCGCCTCTTCGAGCCCCTGGTGGGCTGAGGCGAAGTCCCCGGCGCCGATGACTACGTCGGCTTCATCAGCCATTTCGGCGAGCTTCGCCGCCTGGTCGAGGTCCCGATGCAGATCACTGAAAGCGAGTAGGCGCATGGCGCCAGACTATTCAACCCTCCCAGGCTTCGGTCAGCCGCAGCCAGATCTCGCTCCGTGTCGGGAAGGCCGGGACGGCGTGCCGCAGCCTGTCCATGGTCACCTCACCGACGATCGCGATCGTCGCAGCGTGGATCCACTCGGCCGTCTCGTGGCCGGTGAAGGTCGCCCCGACCGGCAACTGCCGTTCCCGGTCGACGACCAGGCGACAGGTCCCCTCGACACCCTTGCCGATGAAAGAAGCCCCGGCGGTCGAGCCGGTAGGAACGTCTACGGCCACCGCGTCCATGCCTGCGTCCTTCGCTGCCTCCAGGGTCAGGCCGACCGCGGCGACCTGGGGGTCGGTGAAGGTCACCCTCGGTGAGCCTGCCGCCTCGGAGGTGGCGAGCGCTCCCCGGCCGAGGATCTGCTCGGACGCCACCCAGGCCTGGTACTTGCCCATGTGAGTCAGGAGCGCACGGCCGTTGACGTCGCCGACCGCGTAGAGCCAATCCCGGCCCCCGACCCTGAGGTCGTCTCCGGTCTCCAGGAACCCACCCGGATCGATGCCGATCGACTCCAGGCCCAGATCTTCGACGTGAGGCTTGCGTCCGACCGCGACCAGCAACTCGTCGGCCGAGACCTCACGGCCGCCTTCGAGTTCCAGCGATGTCCTTCCGTTCCGCCGGGAGGCCCTGATCGCTTCGGCACCGGTGATCACCTCGATGCCGTGTCGCTCCCTCATGGCCTGTTCGACCTGTTCGCCGGCGAAGACTTCCTCTTTGAGCAGCAGGCGGTCGGCCGCCTCGACCAGGGTCACCTCGGTTCCGAACGAAGCCCAGGCCTGGGCGAGCTCGGCCCCCACCGGGCCGCCCCCGAGCACGATCATCGAGTCCGGCGCTTTCGAAGCCGTGGTCGCCTGACGGTTGTTCCAGGCTTCGACCCGGTCGAGCCCGTCGATCGGCGGCATCGAGGCACCGGTGCCCGTCGCGATCACCACTGCCCGGCGGGCGGTGAGCGGGTTCCCGTCAACCGTTACACGCCTGTCCCCGTCCAGCCGGCCTTCCCCCCTCAAGAGCTCGATTCCCCGGTCCTCGAGCCACGGGAGCTGTGCCGAGTCGTCCAGGTCGTGAATCACTTCGTCCCGCCGGCTCAGGGCTGCGGCGGCGTCGAGGTTCCCGGTTACCGCCTCCTTTGTGCCGGGGACCCGGGCTGCTTCTCCCAGGAGCTCGCCGGGGCGCAGCAGCGCCTTCGAGGGCATGCAGGCGTAGTAGGAGCATTCGCCTGCGACCAGGTGCCGTTCGACGATCGCAACCGAGAGTCCCGCTTCGGCAATCCTGCCGGCCAGGACCTCACCGGCCGGTCCGGCACCGATCACTATCGCGTCGAATTCGGTGTTGTCATCGCTCTTCAAGTCGGGTCCTCTCGCTGTTGGGCCGGCCTCGGCACTGTGTCAGAAGCCGCTCGCCGCTTCGACTCTCTCTATACCCGTTATGACCGGAATCCAACTGATCCGGTTCAAGGGGCGTACACTGGAAAGGCACCAACCGCGGGGACGACAGGCTTCGACGCAGTCGTACGTGCGGAGAGTTGCAGGTCGAGGATGTCGATGGCCTCGTAAAAAATCGGCAAAAAACCAATACGTGCGGACCATGAGTTCGCCCTCGCCGCTTAGCTAGAACCTAAGCGATGAGAGTCGGTCCACCCTCGGCCCGTGGGGTGGGGCACCGGCTTCAGAAACGGGCTCACCCGCGAGGATCGCCTCGACCTCAAGGGGACATTTCAGGGGCTTTGTCTTCCGCAGTGCCTGCCGGCGCGGACCCCGGGAGACGAGAACAAAGAGCCGGCTAAACCTGTAGACGCTTCCCGTCACGCGGCCGCGGACGCGGGTTCAATTCCCGCCGTCTCCATCAAATCGGCACCGTTCACGGTCCTCCTCGCCTGGCGAGCAGGACCGTGAACGGTGGCACCGGCGTCCGGGGGGAGTGTCGAGGTTGCCGGGTCGGCGATCACGGGCGAGCGTGAGGACGAAGTTGCTGAGGAGGGCGACTTGCCTGGACTAGGCGAGCTGCCAGGCGGTCAGGGTTACAGCGATGGCGACGGTGATGTTCATCGGCAGTCCCGCCCTGACGTAGTCGGAGAACCTGTAGCCGCCCGGACCGTAGACCATGGTGTTGGTCTGGTACCCCATAGGCGTGAGGAAGGACGACGAGGCGACGACGGCGATCGTCATCGCCATGATGCGCGGGTCGAGTCCGGCCGAGACGGCCACCGCCATCGCGATCGGGAAGACGACGACGACGGCGGCGTTGTTGGTGATCACTTCGGTCAGCATCGTCGTCGCCAGCACCAGTCCGAGGATGATCCCGAAATCGCCCCAGCCGTTGAAGACGTCGAGCAGACCGCTGGCGAGGGTCTCGGCCAGGCCGGTCGACTGCATCGCCTCGCCGATGCCGAAGGCGGCGGCGATCAGCAGGATCACGCTGAAGTCGATCGCCTCGCCGGCCTCGGAGAAGCTGAGTGTCCTGGTAGCCAGAAGCGCACCGGCCGCAAGCAGTGCGGCCTCGAGGATCGACATCACCTCGAAGGCTGCGAGCCCGATCACCGCGAGTGCGAGCAGTCCGACGAACGGCGCCCTTCGGGTGGCCGAGGGTGGGGGGCCGCCGAGGCGGGTGACCAGCAGGAAGTCGCGACTGCGACGCGAGTGAGCCCGGAAGTCCGGTCCGGCCAGGAGCAGCAGGGTGTCTCCCGGTTCGAGTTCGATCCGGCCGAGGCCGCCCTCGACCCGGACGCCGGCGCGGTGGATGGCGACCACGGCGGCCTGGTAGATGCCGCGGAAGCCGATCTCGGCCAGATTGCGGCCGGCCAGGCGGGAGTCGGCTCCGATCACGGCCTCGAAGAAAGTGTGCTGTGGGCTGTCGATTTCGAGCATGTGCTGGGTCTCGGCCGAGCGCAGCCCCGGGGTGCGCTGGAAGCCGACGACCGAGTCGGAGTCGCCTGCGAAGGTGAGCCGGTCGCCGCCGGACAGCCGCCGGGAAGGGGAGACGGCGGGCAACACCGCGCCATCACGTTCGATTTCCACCAGGAAGACGCCCTTCAGGTTTCTCAGCCCGGCCTCGGCGATCGTGGAGCCGTCAAGCGGTCCGTCTTCCACGACCTCCATCTGCAGCGTGAATTCCCGCAACTCCTCTGCGAACTCTTCGCTTGCCGCCCGTCGCGTGGGCAGTAGCCGGGGCACGACGAAGATCAGCACGATCATGGCGAAAAATACGGAGACTCCGCTCACCTTAGTGATCTCGAAGATGCCGATCGGCGGTTCCCCGGTCTCCTGGAGCAGGCCAGACGCGACCAGGTTGGTCGAGGTACCGATCACGGTCAGTGTGCCACCGAGGATGGCCGCATAGGACACCGGCAGCAGCAGCTTCGAGGGCGATACGCCGCGCTGGTTGCACCAGGTGGTGATCTGCCCGATAAGCATCGCGACCAGCGGGGTGTTGTTGATGAATGCGGAAAGCACCGCGGTGGGTCCGTTGAGCCGGGCCTGCGAGGTCTGGGTCACTTTGCCCTCCTTGCCGAGCATCCGGTTGACCAGCGGTCCGAGCAGACCGGTCTTGTCGGCCGCATAGGCGAGCACGTAGAGGGCGGCGACGCTGAGCGGGGCCGAGTTCGAGAATCCGGAGAACGCCTGCGTCTCGTCGATGACGCCGGTGACCAGCAGCGCCACGGTGGCCGTCAGCACGGTGGCCGCCGGTGGCATCAGGTCCAGGGCCAGGGAGGCCAGCATCAGGGCGACAACGGCCGCCGTTATCCACGCATCAACGCTCATAGCGCGGGCACGATACACAAATCGGCGGCGTTTGAGTACTTACCTGCGCAACTTGGTCAAGAATAGCCGGGGGCAATCGGCCGGGGCAATCCGCCGGGGGTCGGCAGGGTGACCGGCCTCGGCGTGGTGTCATCTGACCGACGAAGCTCTGGGGTCACCAGGACAGAGGTGACTCAGGGAAGCGTCGGGTTCTCCTGCTCGGCTCTGATCACGTGCATTACGGCGTTGATCAGCGCGAGGTGCGTGAAGGCCTGGGGGAAGTTGCCGAGGTGGCGGCCGGAGCGGGGGTCGATCTCCTCGGCGTAGAGCTGGAGCGAGCTGGCGAAGCCGAGCAGCCGTTCGCAGAGCTGGGTGGCCCGGTCCAGCTCGCCGATCTCGACCAGGGCGCTGACCAGCCAGAAAGAGCAGATCGTGAAGCTGCCCTCCTCGCCGTCGAGGCCGTCGTCGGTCTCGTCGACCAGGTAACGCATGACCAGGCCTTCCACTGTGAGCTCATCGGCGATCGCCATGACCGTATTGCGGATCCGGGGATCGTCGGGGGGGAGGAAGCGCAGCAACGGCAGCAGCAGGCAGGAGGCGTCGAGGGCGTCGGTCTCGTAGTGCTGGGTGAACACTCCGCGGTCGTCGACCGCGTTCTCGCAGATGTCGGCGTGGATCTCGTCGGCGGCCAGCTGCCACTTTGCGGCGAGGTCAAAGTCCTCGCGCAGCCGGGCGAGCCGGGCACCACGGTCGACCGCCACCCAGCACATCACCTTCGAAGAGGTGAAGTGCTGCGGAGCGCCGCGTACCTCCCAGATGCCACGGTCGGTCTTGCGCCAGTTCTCGAGGGCGGCGTCGACCTGGCGCTTGAGGATGGGCCAGATCTCCTCCGGCATGCTGTCGCGGGACTTGGTGTGGAGGTAGAAGGAGTCGAGCACCGCACCCCAGACGTCGTGCTGGCGCTGGTCATAGGCACCGTTGCCGATCCGGACCGGCGAAGCCTTCTCGTAGCCCTCGAGGTGGCTCAGGATCTCCTCATCGAGCCGTTTCTCGCCGGCTACGCCGTACATGATCTGCAGGTCGTCCGTATCGCGGGTGACGTCGGCGAGGAAGTAGAAGAAGTCGTTCGCCTCCCAGTCGAAGCCGAGCGTATAGAGACCCCACAGGGTGAAGGTGGAGTCACGGATCCAGGAGTAGCGATAGTCCCAGTTGCGTTCCCCTTTCGGGGTCTCCGGAAGCGAGGTCGTGGCGGCCGCGATCAGGGCGCCTGTGGGCGAGTAGGTGAGGCCCTTGAGGGTCAGGGCGGAGCGCTCGAGGTAGCTGCGCCAGGGGTGGTCGGGGAAGGTTCCGCGGGCGAGCCAGTTCTGCCAGTGGTGGGCCGTCCAGACCAGCTTGTCGTGGGCCTCTTCGTAGTCCTTCGGGGCTTCGTGCTCGGACCAGGAAAGGGCGACGAAGCGGGTGTCGCCCTCTTTGAGCAGGGTGCGGGCCGTGGTCCGTGGTCCCTCGAAGCCCAGGTTCATGTCGCTGGTCAGGCGCAGTTCCACATCGCTGTCCGGGGCGGTCGCGGCTCCTTCGTGGTAGCCGTCACCGGTGTACTCCCAGCTCACCGGCTTGCGGCCGTAGTCGAATACCGGCTTGCAGTCGAGGGTCAGCTGCACCTCGCCGTGGACACACCGGACCATGCGCAGCAGCACGTGATCGGCGTCGTAGTCGGTGGGGGCCCGGCGATGCGTGTTAGAGCGGTCGCGGTCGTGGTGCCAGGGCCCGATAAGCAGGACGTCGCGCACGATGATCCAGCCGTCGCCGGTTCCCCAGCTGGTCTCAAGGACCATGGTGCCCGGCACGTAGCGACGGTTGGTCGGGACGTGGATGTCGGCCGGCCCGAGCCTGAAGTTGCCGGCGCTGCGGTCGAGGATCGAGCCGAAGACGCTGGGAGAATCGAAACGCGGCAGGCACATCCACTCGACGTTTCCACTCGGAGCGACCAGGGCCGAGACTTCACCGTCGGAGAGGAAGCCGTAATCGGCGATCGGCGGATAGGGCGAGACGCCGGGCGCCGACTCGGCGATCGGGAGCTGACTCTCCCAGGTCGAGCCGTAGTGTGGCGTCGGACCGGGGTTGGGGGAGAAGGCACCGTTGCTCATGAAGCGTGGATGCTGGCACACCGGGGATGCCGCTGTCCACTCTGATCGCAACCCTGCACGCGGAGTTGGCAGACTCAGTTTCACTATGGCAGTGGTCACCGCATCAGGTATCGGAATCCACCTCGGTGGCGAGCCGATCTTCGCCGACGTGTCGTTCAAGCTGACACGGGGCGAGCGCATGACGCTTTCGGGCCGGAACGGTGCCGGCAAGTCGACCCTGCTGCGGATCCTGGCCGGTGAGGCCGGCAACGACTCCGGCAGCCTCAGCTTCCAGAAGGGAGTCAGGGTCGCTCTCCACGACCAGCGCCCTCCGCGCGGCTCGGGGCTGACCCTGCAGGAGTACGTCTTCACTGCCCGCAGCGACCTGATCGAGACCGAAGAGCTGCTCGAGTCGCTCGAAAAGCGGATGTCCGAAGGCGACCACACCGAAGAGACGATGCGCACCTACTCCGAGGCGCAGCAGAAGCTCGAGACCGCCGGCGGCTACCGCTGGCGTGACGATGTGCTGATCGTGCTGCGCGGCCTGGGCTTCGGCGAGCAGCAGTTCGACCGGCCGCTGGAGACCTTCTCCGGGGGCGAGCTGACCCGGGCTTCGCTGGCCCGCGCACTGGCTACCGGTGCCGACCTGCTGCTGCTCGACGAGCCGACCAACCACCTCGACATCAGCACGCTCGAGTGGCTGGAGGGTTACCTCAAGGGTCTCGACGCCGCGGTTGTCCTGGTCGCCCACGACCGCTGGTTCCTGGAGTCGGTCGGTACATCGGTGCTGGAGATCGAGGCCGGCCGGAGCCGGTACTTCTCCGGGCCCTGGCATGCCTGGCGCCGGGAGTACGCGGCACGGCAGCTGGCGCTCGGCAAGGCGATCGAGAAGCAGGAGGCGGAAATCGCGCGGATGGAGAAGTTCGTCGAGCGTTTCCGCTACAAGGCGACCAAGGCCAAGCAGGCCCAGTCGAAGCTGAAGAAGATCGAGAAGGTGAAGCAGAACGCCGCCACCATGGCGCCGGAGGACAAGCGGCGGCTCGCTTTCTCGTTCATCCAGCCGGAGCGGGCGAGCAAGGTCGTGATGAAGGTGGTGAACGCCAGGATCGAGGTCCCCGGACGCACTCTGGTCGAGTCGGCCGGCTTCGAGCTCGAGCGGGACGAGCACGTCGTCCTGGTCGGGCCCAACGGGGCCGGCAAGACGACCCTGATGGCCACCCTGGCCGGTGAGCGCAAACCGGCCTCCGGGACGGTGAGGCTCGGCCACAACGCCAGGGTCGGGTACCTCTCCCAGCACGCCGAGACCGCTGCCGGAGAGGGCTCGGTGGTTGATGCCGCGGCCCGGGAGACAGGCCTCTCGGGGCAGAAGGTCAGGGACCTGCTGGGTGCTTTCCTGTTCACGGGGGCCGACATAAACAAGTCGCTGGCCGACATCTCCGGCGGCGAGCAGAGGCGGCTCTCGCTGGCGATCCTGGTCGCCTCGGGAGCCAACGTGCTGCTGCTCGACGAGCCGACCAACCACCTTGACGTCGAGAGCCGCGAAGCGCTGGAGGACGCCCTGCTGGCCTTCCCCGGCGCGTTGATCCTGATCTCCCACGATCGCGCCCTGCTCGAGGCGGTCGGCAGTCGTACGCTGGTCTGCGAAGACGGCCGGCTCGAAAACCACCTCAAGGGCTGGGCTGAGTACCAGCGCGAGCGCGACGAGAAGGCCGAAGCCGTGGCGGCGAAGAACGACCGCGGGGACCGCCCGAGGAGCGCCAGCGCTGTGCGCGGGGGCTCACCGGGCAAGGAGCGGGCCAGGGCTGAGCGCAGCGCGGCCGGGCTGGAGAAGAAGATCGAAAGGGCTGAAGCCGCGCTGGCCCAACTCGAGGACGAGCTCTCCGATCCCGGCAGGTGGTCGACTCCGGAGAAGTCGGCCAAGGCGACCAGGCGTCACGAACGGGCCAGGCAGAAGGTCGCCGATCTCTACGAGCTCTGGGAAGAGGCCGAGTCAGTCCTCTGAGTCGCGCAGCAGGCGCCGTCGGACCGCCCCGATCCCGACCTCGGTGACGAGGATGGCGATTATCGCTCCGAAGATCGCTGCCAGGACCAGCACGATGACCTGCTTGGCACCGTCCTCGAAGTCGTACTCGATCGTGGCAAGGGACGGACAGGTCTGGCCGGCGGGGCAGCGCCACAGCCAGGATCCGCTGAAGTAGCCGGTCGGCGCCGGGGCCGATTCCGTGGTGTTGACCTCCATGCTCTCGGACAGCGCGAGCTTGACGCTGGTCGGACCGCGGGCGCCGCTGATGACGGGCAGCTGCATGTAGCAGGAGAGCAGGCCTCTCCTCGAGCTTGCCTCTGAAAGCGTGAACTCGCCGCGCCCGGCCCGGTCCAGGCTCACCCGCTGGAATCCGTCGGCGTCCGAGTAGACCCTCACGGAGCCGTCCGTCCCGGCATCGGAGCGTCTCAGCGGCGGCGCGAAAACGCGTCCGGTGACCGGCTCCTCGCAGTCGTCCATCGCCAGGGTCACCGCGGCACCGCCGGTCGGCTGCAGGACCCGCAGAGCCGGGGTCGTATCGGCCGGTGGTCGGTGTGTGTTCAGGGTCAGCGCGGTGAGTGTGATCAGGAGGAAGGCGGCTCCGACGGACAGCGCCAGCACCGCCCGGATCGCGCAGTAGCGCCCGAGGTGCGGCAGGCGCTCGCGCCAGCTCCCGCGGGGCGGCCGCCGCCAGAGGAGCGAAACCAGACCGAGCAGGAGCAGCGCAGCGAAGACGAAGCCGGCGACCTCCAGCGAAGCGAGCAGTGCGTCGGAAAAGCTCAAGCGTGGCTCCGTCCCCGCCCGTGTTCAGGTCGGCGCCGGAGCCCGGTTCTTTTGTGCCTGCAGGACAAGGTCGGGTGCCACTCTATCTCCGCTCCGGGTCACTGCCGCTGCGCTTGCCGTAGGATTCCGGCGTCCGAAGTCCTAACCGGGAGGCCCTTCTCATGTCCAAGACCCGTCTCGTCCCACTGCTGTTCGCAGTCTTCGCAATGGCTTTCGTAGCCGGCTGCGGCAGCGACGATTCATCCAGCGATGAATCCGGCACCACCACCGCCACCGTCACCGCCGCCGACTGCACCCCCGAGAACCTCAATACCTACGAAGACGGAGTGCTCACGGTGGGCACCGACAGCCCGGCCTACTCGCCCTACTTCGAAGATGACGACCCGACCAACGGCAAAGGCTTCGAGTCTGCCGTCGCCTACGCGATCGCCGACCAGCTCGGTTTCGACCGCTCCTCGGTCGAGTGGACCACGGTTCCGTTCAACGCCTCCTACGCCCCCGGCCCGAAGAAGTTCGACTTCGACGTGAACCAGATCTCGATCACCCCGGCCCGCGAGAAGGTCGTCGACTTCTCGATGCCCTACTACACGGCCTCACAGGGGGTCCTGGTTGGCAAGGACAGTGACCTCGAGAACATCACCGGTCTCGAGGACCTGAAGGACGCGACAATGGGTGTCCAGATCGGAACCACGAGCCTCGAGGCGGTGAAGGACGAAATCGAGCCGACCAACGAGCCCAAGGTGTTCGACAATTCGAACGACGTGGTCGCCGCGCTCAAGTCGGGTCAGGTCGACGCGATCGTGGTCGATCTGCCGCAGGCGATCTACCTTCGTGACGTCGAGGTATCGGGATCCTCCGTGGTCGGGCAGTTCGACGCCCCGGGCGGAGACCAGTGGGGGGCCCTGCTCTCCAAGGACTCCGACCTGACCGAGTGCGTGAACTTCGCACTTGAGTCCATGACCGAAGACGGCACCCTCGATGAGATCACCCGTCAGTGGATGAGCGACGCCGCGAGCGCCCCTGAACTCTCCTGACGACAGTGCCGGCCCGGCCATAGCCGGCCGGGCCGACACCCGTGCCCTGAGAAAGGGGGAGCGGCGGGAGGCACGCGAACGGGCCAAGAGGGCCCGCTCGCGCCGCGGTCAGGCGATCGCGGTGGTTTCCTCGGTGATTGTGCTCGGCGGCCTCGCTCTGCTCGTACTCACGAGCCCTGGCTGGCCCGAGGTTCAGGAGACCTTCTTTTCACCCGAGGCCTTTCGCAGCTCGTTTCCCGACATACTCAGCGCCTTCTGGCTCGACGTGCGCATGTTCATCGCCGTCGAGATCGTGGTTCTGATCCTCGGCCTGCTGATCGCGCTGGTCCGCACCAGCCGGAGCGCTGCGCTCTTCCCGATCCGTCTGCTGACGGCCGTGTACTGCGATCTGTTCCGTGGCATTCCGGTTCTCCTGCTCGTATACCTCTTCGGTTTCGGCATCCCCGCACTGGGAACCGGCGGGCTGCTCGCCGAGCCGATATTCCTCGCCTGCCTGGCGTTGTCACTGGCCTACAGCGCTTACGTGGCCGAGGTCTACCGGGCGGGAATCGCCTCGGTTCACCGGACCCAGACCGACTCCGCCCTCGCGGTCGGGCTGACGCAGCTTCAGGCGTTGAGGCATGTCGTGCTTCCACAGGCGGTGCGCAGGGTGCGGCCACCCCTGCTGAATGACTTCATCTCGCTACAGAAGGACGTGGCGCTGGTCTCGGTACTGGGCATCCTCGAGGCATTCCGTGTCGCACAGATCGAAACGGCAGCAAGCTTCAACTACACACCGCTGATCGCCGCCGCGATGCTCTACCTCGCGGTCACCATTCCGATGGCGAGGATCCTCGACCACATCACCAGACGGGGAGAGATCGGCTCAGGCGGGCCGACCATCAGGCTCCGCGATCGCCTCCCGGGAATCGGGCGGTCCGCGGGATGAGTACCCCCGTCCTTCGAATGGAGGAAGTCACCAAGTCTTTCGGCGACCGGCTGGTGCTTGACGGCATCGACCTCGAGATCGCCGAACACGAAGCGGTGGCGCTGATCGGTGCCTCGGGCTCGGGCAAGTCGACACTGCTTCGCTGTATCGACCTGCTCGAGGAGATCGACGACGGGGACATCTTCCTCGACGGGGAGGTGATCACCGACCCGTCGGTCAACCCGGTCGCGGTCCGGCGCCGGCTCGGCTTCGTCTTCCAGGCCTTCAACCTGTTTCCGCACATGTCGGTGATCGACAACATCACCCTGGGCGCCGTGCGCAGCGGCGCCATGCCGAAGAGTGAGGCCCTCGAGCGCGGTCGCGAACTACTCGACCGCTTCGGCCTGGCCGGACGCGAGCGGGACCGCCCCGATCAGCTCTCGGGAGGTCAGCAGCAGCGGGTGGCACTGGTCCGTGCCTTCGCCTCCCGGCCGCGGGCCCTGCTGCTGGACGAAGTCACCAGTGCCCTGGACCCGGAACTTGTCGGCGACGTGCTGGAGGCCGTACGAGAGATGAAGGAGGAGGGCATGACCATGATCATCGCCACCCACGAGATGAGCTTCGCCCGCGAGGTCGCCGATACGGTCGCATTCCTCCATGAGGGCCGGATCGTCGAGTCGGGCAGCCCCGACCGGATCATGGATTCACCCGAGCGCCCCGAGACCCGGAGGTTCCTGCGGAGACTGCTCGCCGCCGGCCGGATCTGAGTGCCGGCGGCTCCGGCCGTCAGCGGCGCTTGCCGCCGGACTTCTTCCGGTACTTCCTGATCTTCTTCTGACTGAGGACCGACCAGTTTCCGGCCCGGTCCTTCGTCCGGATGGCGACGAAGCGCTTCTTCTTCCGGGGCAGCTTGACCGTGACCTTCTGGTTGCGGTCCGGGCGAGCCGGTTTCGGTGCCTTGACCCGCTTGGCCTTCTTCAGCTTCGAGAGCTTGATCGGCTTCTTCGAGACGAAGACCTGGTACCCGGCGGCGCGACCGTTGCCGACGCCGTTGTCACCGGGCGCCTTCCAGACGACCTTCGCCTGCTTCTTCTTGCGCGTCACCTTGATCTTCAGGCTGGCCGGAGGACGGGTGTCGTTTCCGTAGCGGCCGGAGTTGTGCTCGTCGTGCCGGTAGTGCCACCACTGGTCGTTCTCGGCCGGCTTGCCGCCGACCTTCCACATGAACAGGAATCCTTCACGGCTGCCGTAGGCCATGAACTGGCGACCGTTCAGCCTGGGGTCTCCGATCACGCCGCCGAACGACGTCCACTGTCCGGTCCACTTGGGGAAGCCCGGGGCTTCCGAGCCGTCGGCCTGGCGGGCGTGAATCCAGTAGGAGTCGTTGGAGGCGATCATCGCCTGCTCACCGCCGCTGCCGACGCCTGAAACCAGCGGCGAGACGAAGAAGGGGAAGCCGTCCTGATCGGTCGGGAAGCCCGGCAGGGCCTTGCCGGTCGAGACGTCCCAGGCCATGTCGAAGACCTGGATCAGGCCCGCCTGGCCGGCGGTCCCGAGGGCGGCCTGGAGGGTGATTCCGCCGGCCATGGGCTGCATGAAGTCCGGTTTGCCGTCACCGTTCAGATCGCCGATCGCGCCCTGGCCTGTGACCCCGGCCATCAGCGGCTCGGCCGGGTAGTAGGGCGGGGTGCTGCTGCAGGACGGGCTCTGGCAGAGGCCGGAGAGGTCACGAAACCGGCTGCCGTCGCCGTTGAGCACGACCGGGAAGCCGGAGACCGGGGTGATCGCAACCTCGAGGCTGCCGGAGTTGTCGAAGTCGCCGATCGAAGCGGAGTTGAGTCCTCCCTGAACGAAGTCGATCGACTGCGAGTAGCAGCCTCCGAAGGCGCTCAGGGCGACCGGCCAGCCCTCCATGTAGGCACCGCCGGGGCTGTTGTTTCCGTCGGAGTTGATCCCGTATGCGTAGACGCTGTTATTGACCTCGTTGCAGTCGAAGCCCGGCACGAAGACCTGGTCGCGACCGGTACCGAGCACGTCGCCGACTGCCGGGGTCATCATCAGTTTCGGGTCGCGGACGAAGTCGTTACCGGGAATCTCGTCGCGGATCGAGGAGGGAAGCTCCACCTTCACCGGCCAGCCCGGCACGGCCTTTCCGTTGGGCCGGTAGGCGTACAGGTGGCCGTCGAAGGACGACATCAGGATGCTGAGCTTGCCGTCGCCGGTCAGGTTGGCGAGGGCCGGCGCCGACCAGTTGCCCCTGGTCGGGGAGCGTTGTCCGTTCAACTCGTTCACCGGCGTCGGGACCGGCCGGGTGTCGAATTCGGGCTTCGGCCGGACCGGGTAGCCCTTTCGCAGCTTTCCGGAGCTGCTCCAGGCGTAGACCCAGCCGCTGGCGGTGGTGGCGACGATCGTCTGAGCTCCGTTGCCGTCGATGTCCCCGATCGCGATCCCACTGACCGGGTCGCGGGCTTCGCGCAGCGCCCGCACCGAGCCGTAGGCCTCGGATTCGAAGTTCTGCGCGTTCAACGGGTCGACGAAGCGCAGCTGCCTGGTCTTGACCGGGAAGCCCTTGATCTGCTCGCCCTTGGTTCCGAGCGCGCTGACGACGCCGTCATAGGTGCCGAAGACCAGCTCCAGGTCGCGGCCGCCGTCGAGGTCGACGAAGCTCGGCGCGGCGCTGATCTCGGTGCCGATCGGCTTCGGATAGCCCGGGGCCATGTCCTTGTCGGTGCGGGCACCGATCGAGCGCCGGTCCTCTCCCTTGAGGCCGTTGCCGTCGCGGGCGCGCAGCCGGATGGTCACCGTGTACTGCTCGGGGCCTGTGGGCGGAAGCGTGACCCCGGGCTCCTTCGCCGCGAAGCTCGAAGGGATCTTCTTCAGGTCGAGCGTGCCGAGCACACCGGACTTTGCCGCCTTGCCGGTCGAGATCGTCTTGAAGTCGCCATCGCCGGGATCCGCGCCGAGGGCCCACTCGAGGGTCCAGTCGAGCCCCTCCGATCCCCAGGCGGAGGGGCTGACGCTGCCCTTGATCTGCAGCCGCTCCTGTCGCGACGGATCGACGTACCGGTACCAGCCCGGTGAGGTGATCAGCGCTGTGGGTGGCACCCTGCCGTCCATCACCAGTCTGGTGGCCTTGCCGATGTTGACCCGGCCGTAGCCGTACTGGGTAGACCAGTTGGTGTGGGTGGCGTCGGTCTTCGAATCGGGGTTGCCGGGCCACTGGCGGGGTACGGTGGGGTGGTCCCGCTGGGGGATCACCTCACTCGCCGTATTCATCAGGATCTGGCGCACCTCGTTGGGAGTGAGGGTCCGCGGGTAGAGACCTTCGTCGACCGCGTCCATCGCCGCCGACTGGACCATTCCGAGGTATGCCGCCTGGAAGGGCGTCGCCCCCGAGGTGGTCGTCTCGCCCCCGGAGAAGACCGAGTGGGTGCCGTAGCTGGTCACGTTGGAGCGGGCGCGGAAACTCCGGACGTCCTTGCCTTCGATGTCCTGGATGACCGAGTTGCCGGGGAACACCTCGTCGTAGAGGTGGCCGTCGGTGTGGTCCATGGCGTCGAAGTCGTTCGAGTCGAAGGAGAGCAGCACGTTCCTGTCGATTGCGTGGGCCACCGCTTCGCGGGCCGCGCTCGAGTAGGTGTAGGAGACGACCACCGACGAGACCGCCTTGGCCCCGGCGTCGACCGCGTAGGTAAGGGCCGGGGTCCAGTTGTCGGTCTTGCCGACCGATTCAGCCCCCTGCTTGACCGGCAGCACCCGGCATTCACGACAGACGCCGACCCCGCCGAAGCCGTTGTCGGCCTGGGCTCCGATCAGGCTGATCAGGCTGGAAGCGTGGTTGTAGCCGGGGTCCTCGGTCTGCGGGTCATTGTTGTTGTTGTACGTATTCCAGCCGCTGACGTCGTTCGGATAGCCGTTGCCGTCGTTGTCGAAGCGGCCGTTCCCGGGGCATTCGGCGACCCGGTTGCCCTCGAGGCGGCAACGGCCGAAGACCACGATCAGGTCCTGTGGGGAGAGGTAGCCCAGCTTCGGACCGCCGATGTTGACCTGGTTCAGGTACTCATGCTCGCCGGCGTTCGCGCAGCCGCGCGTGGTCCCTTCCTGCTCGGCGACGAACTGATCCGTGCCCGCCGGGCAGGCAGGGTTGACCCGCGGGTCCCTGGCGTAGTCGCGGATGTCGAAGCGCCCGTTGCCGTCGAAGTCGTGGCGGCCGAGGTCCTGCCCGTTCCAGCCCTGCGGGTAAGGCAGCTCCCCGGGGTTGATGTAGATCGCGTTGAGGCCGTCCTTGATCGAGTTTGACCGGTAGTTGACCCCGCCCTCGATGTAGGCGATGAGCATCTCGTCGCGGCCCAGGTTGCCCTGTGCCCAGGCGCCGGTCATGTTGATTCCGGACGAGCTCTCGGGGTCGGTCGCGTTGCGGGCCCAGCAGGGCAGGCCGCCGTCGGGCCTCGGCTGGTCGAACTCGACGCCACCGGGCGCCCGGCAGAGGCCGTCCATCGGCCCGTAGAGGTTCCACTGCCCGCTGTCGGTGCAGCCCGTGACCGGATCCTGGAACTCGCAGCGGGCGAAGTCAGGGTCGTTCGGCCACTCGGACTGCGGAAGGACGGGGCCCGGCGGGAGGTCCGGGGCGGGTTCGGCAGACGCCGGTCCGGCCAGGACTGCCGCGGCCGACGCCAATGCGACCAGCGAAGCGCAAAGCGCGAAGAAACCCCTGAAGCTCAACTTTCCCCCTCCACTTCCGTTACCTACGCCTCCCGTGGCCGGGGGCCATTGTAGCGCCCGGAACCGGAGCTAAAGCGTCGGGCGCTCATGGGCCGCGTCGGCGGCCGTCGGGTCGATGAAGTAGACCGTCGTATCGCCCATCCGGTCGTGGAAGCCCCGACGGTCGAGCCGGATCAGCACGCCGATGAACCCGATCCCGAAGGCCGCGGCGCTGAGCCAGAAACCGACCAGCCTGCGCCTCGCCGCCCGGGCTCCGATGCGGTACTGACCCTCCTTTTCGATACGGATGTCGAGGAAGCGCATGCCGGGAGTCTGGCCGGAGAGCGACCAGAAGACGTAGAGGTAGAGCGAACTCATCAGGAACCACAACACAGCGCCGACCGCAAAGACCCCGGGGTCAACATCGCCACTGAAGATTCCGAGTGCGTTTCCGATCGCGCCGAGCACAGCACCGAGGAGGACCAGGGTGATGTTGATGATCACCGCGTCGATTCCGAGGGCCAGGACTCTGGTGAACAGGCCGACCCGGCTGGTCGGTCGCTCCCGTTTCGGTCGCAGCAGGATTCGCCGCGCCACCCGCTCGCCGATGAAGTCAAGTATCCGGGTCACTTTCGAGACCTGGTAGCCGAGGTCGCCGATCAGCCCGATTCCCTGGGCAGCGATCGCGCTGCGCACCTCGGGGGATTCGGCGATCCTCTCGATCAGTCGCTGGGTGTGGGGGCCGTCGAGTACGTGGTCCCACACCCGTTCGGCCATCTGACTGTCGAGGGCATCGATGATCGCCTTCTCGACCGATTCGCTGGCCATCGCCTCGGCGACCGCCTGCTCGATCAACGGACCGTTGATCACGCGGGCGATCGCGTTCTCGGTTGCCTCACTCTCGATCGAGCGCACGATCGCCTCTTCCACTGCCGATTCGATCGCCTCGTCGAGGCCGGAGATGTCGGCGAAGCGCTGCGCACCGCGGCTTCCGGTCGAGAAGATCCGGCCGGCCAGCGACCGGTCGCGGGTACCGCCGTTGGAGTGGCCTCCGGGTGCCTCGTCTCGGCCGCTTTCGCCGGGCGTCGCCCGCTCAGCGGCTTCGGTGGCCGGATCGGGGTCTGCGGGAATCGGCGGGTCTTTCTCCACGTCCATCGGCCTAGCCTACCCCGCAGGTACGGTGCCGCCTCAACCGGGGGAGAGGAAACGGCCCGACCGGTCCTCCGCGAGGCTCACGGTCTCGCGGTCCAGCTCCGCCGCGACCAACCCGGACCCCGCCGAGATCCGAGCGATCAGCGCCGCCTCGACCGCGGCCAGCTCGGCCCCGGGCAGGCCGTCCTCGACGGCTCCCACGGTGGACGGGTTCCACTCGAGTTCGAGGGCTGCGTAGACCGGCTCTAGGGTCCGCCTGATCAGAGCGGCGTCCCGCACGGCAATGACGAACCCGACGTGGGCAGCGCCCCGGATCATGCGCTGTCCGATACCGACGAGTTTGGTCTTGCCGCCGCTGTTGACGCTGAAGGCACCAGGGCAGTACTCGCCTTCGACCTCTCCGACCCGGGCGTCGACACCGAGGTCGCGGAGCGCGTCGCGGGCGATGCCCGCCGCGTACTCGAAGCGCTCGTTGGTCCGCCTGGCCGGAGCCGGGTCGGCAAAAGTCATGGTCATGCTCAGGGTGCCCTCCGAGTAGGCCGCCGCCCGCCCGCCGGCGATCCGCTCCATCGCGTCGAACCCAGCCTCGTGTGCGGCTGCCACCGCCTTTGGGTAGCCAGGAGAGGTCGTATCCCGGCGGCCGAAGGCGACCACCCGCCCGGGACGGCTCAGCCTGACGGTCGGCGGCCGCTCACCGGCAGCGACCTGATCCATCAGCACCCTCGAGAGTGCCGGACCCATCGCCGGAGACTCCGGGAAGGCGTCCCGCAGCAACTCGAAATCAGACTGCATGTTTTTCATGGCTTTGATATGAGTATTTACTCACAGAAGCGTAAACCACCCTCTTTTCCCCTTTTCCCCTCTTTTCCCCTCTTTCTCCTCAGGAGGTACCGATCCTAAACCGGAAGACATCCGTAACCCTGCTCCTCGTCCTGGCCGCCATCATGGTCGCCGGCAACCTTCTCGTTTCCGAAATCGGGGAGCGGGCGGCTGTCGGAACCGGTCAGGCGGCTTCGGCGGAGACCGTCCTCAAGGGTGACGCTACTGACCTCGTCTTCGACTTCCACGGTCGCCTTCACCAGCACCGCGTCGAGCGCGCGGCGGCCGTCCTGGCCCGCGAGCAGGCCCGGATCGAGGCTCGCCGCGAGCGCCTGCGCGAGCTGCGGCCGTTCATGGATCTTCCGGCCGGAGTCTCCAGGGCGACCCTGGATTCGATCGCCTCATGCGAGTCGGGTGGCGATCCCACGATCGTCTCCTCCAGCGGGCTCTACCACGGCAAGTACCAGTTCAGCCCGGCTACCTGGGCGGCCGTAGGTGGCAGCGGCCTGCCCTCTCAGGCACCCGAAGTCGAGCAGGACTACCGCGCGGCCCTGCTCTACGTCCAGTCCGGCCCCGGCCAGTGGCCGGTCTGCGGTTCCTGAACCGGCGGCACGCCCACAGCTGAGCCGGAACCGGCCCCGGCCTTCTTCAGGCTTGCGTCCGGGTCCGGAGAACTGCAAGGATGGTCCGGACTTGATCCTGGGGGCCATTGAGATATCGAAGCGCACCACGCGACTGCGGGTTGCCGAAGTCGAAGCCGGCAGTTCTCGCCTGGTCCTGGATCGCAGCAGCCTGGTCTCGGCCGAACTCCGAAACTGCGACCGACTCAGCGCCCTCCTGATGGCGGAGATCGAGGCTGCGAGGGATAGCGGTGCCGACAGGGTCGAGGTGATTGCGACCAGGTCCTTGAGGAGCACACGCCTGCTCCGCCTGCTGGACCGGGTCTCCCGGGCCAGTGGTGCCGGCGGCATCCGGCTGCCCGACCCGCGCGAGCGGTTGGCGTCGGCCTTCCTCTCGGTCACCGTCCCGCTCACGGGTCCGCTCGACGGCACGGTCGCGGTCGCCCGGGTCGGTGAGTCGCATACCGGAGTCGCCGTCGGGATTCCGGGAGAGCTGCCCGGGTGGATCGGCTCGCGTCCGATCGGTTGCGCAACCCTGAGCGAGAGAGCCCGCTTCTCCGACCCGCCGAGGCCGAACCAGATCGAAGCGGCGGTCACGGCCTCGATCAGAAAGCTGGAGACCATGGCTCCTCCGGCCACCGAAAGGCTCTTCGTCTCGACACCCATGTCGGGCGCACTGGAACGGATCTGCGGCCCGTTGATCGACTCCGCCGCGGCCCGCCGCGGCCTCGACTCGATCCTCGGCCAGACCGGAGACGACATCGCCGCCTGGTTCGGCGTCGACTCCGGCCGCGGGCGGCTGCTGCCGGCGACGATCATCTGCTGCCTGGGGCTGGCTGAGGTCTTCGGGATCCCGGTCGAGCCCCGCGAGGGCGACCCGGTGGCCGGCCGGCACTGGCTGGCGGAGGCTGGTCGGGCGACGGCCGGCACCGAAGGTGGGATCTGATGGCGGAAGAAACGAAAGACAAGGAGCCCGAACGCTCCACGCGCGAAGGGATCGGCTCGGTGGCGGTCCGGGCACCTACCCGTGGCAACCGCAAGCTAGAAAAGTTCCTCGATGCGGTCAACCGTGACGATCAGGTCAGGACCTGGTGGTACATGGCCCAGGTACACGCCGAGCGCCTCGGTATGTCGGACCACTCCTGGGTACACATGCAGATCGTCCTGAACATCGCGTTGCGACTCAGCCGTCTGCTGACCAAGGGCGGGGTCCAGCCGGCGATGGTGACCGACCACGCGATGTCGGTGAAGGACGCGGAGGTGGTGGTCGCGGCCGGCGCCCTGCTCCACGACGTCGGCATGTCGATCCACCGGGTCGACCACGAGGCCTACAGCCTCTTTCTGGCGCGCGAGGCGCTGGAACGGCTGCTCGCCGACATCTACTCCGAGCCGGACCGCTCGATCGTGATCGCCGAGGCACTGCACGCGATCATCGGCCACCGCCGGCGAGGCCAGCCCTACACGGTAGAAGCCGGAATCGTCAGGGTCGCCGACGCGCTCGACATGGCCGAAGGGCGGACCAGGATCCCGCTCGAGGCCGGCCAGGAGGGGATCCACTCGATCTCGGCTGCGGCGATCGACGAGGTCCGGATCTCGGCCGGCGAAACCCGGCCCGTGAGAATCGAGATCGAGCTGAACAACTCGGCCGGCATCTTCCAGGTCGATGACCTGCTGGCGACGAAGATCCGGGACACCCCGCTGGCCGACCTTATCGAGGTCGTGGCCGGAGTCAGCGGCGAATCCGAGAAGCGCCTGCTGACCGGGTTCCGCCTGCCCGGATGAGTCCGAGCGGGGGACAAAGCCGTTCCACCGGAGTCGTGCTGCTGCCCGGCCACGAGCAGCATGAGACCGGTCGCCACCCTGAGAACGC
Organism: uncultured Solirubrobacterales bacterium; assembly: GCA_963717235.1. Classification (GTDB taxonomy): domain Bacteria; phylum Actinomycetota; class Thermoleophilia; order Solirubrobacterales; family 70-9; genus 67-14. The sequence continues at coordinate 142,535 of CAVQVQ010000002.1, forward strand.
CGAGCGGCTGGACGCGGTGGTCGACCACTTGAGAGCGGGCCCGGACCGCGACCGGCTGAAGTTCTTCGAGGCGCGGCGCGCGGCCGAGCAGGACATCGCCCGGGTTCACAGCCAGGCCCACATCGATCTGGTCAAAGACAGCTCGATCGCCGGGCCGGTCTGGATCGACGGGGATACGGTGGCCAGCCCCGGCACCTACGAAGTGGCGATGCGGGCGGCCGGAGCCGCGATGGTCGCGGTCGACGAAGTCAGCGGCAAGGGAGAGTCGGGCACATCGGACTCGCCCGACAGCCTGTTCGCCCTGATCAGGCCACCGGGCCACCACGCCACCGCCGATCGCGCGATGGGCTTCTGCTTCTTCAACCACGCCGCGGTCGCGGCCCGCTACGCCCAGGAGGTACTCGGGATCGAGCGGGTGGCGATCCTCGACTGGGACGTACACCACGGCAACGGCACCCAGGACATCTTCGATGCCGATCCGTCGGTGCTCTTCATCTCGCTCCACCAGTGGCCGCTCTACCCGGGTTCAGGCTGGCTGGACGAAGTCGGGAGCGAGGCGGGCAGGGGCTTCACGGTCAACCTGCCGATGCCCCCCGGCTCGGGTGATGCCGAGCATGCCGAGGCCATGGAACGGGTCGTCCTGCCGGTCATGGACGAATTCGACCCGGGCCTGGTGATCGTCTCCGCCGGCCAGGACGGCCACGTGGCCGACCCGCTGTCCAGCCAGGATCTGACCGTAGCCGGCTACGACGACCTCGCCGCCAGGACCGCGAAGTTCGCGTCAGACCGCGGCGTCGGCCTGGTTGCCGTCCACGAGGGTGGCTACAACCCGGAGACCCTGCCGGTCATCGACCACGCCATCCTGGCCGGCTTCGCCGGTTTCCAGGTCGGGCTGGGCGACCCCTGGGCCGGGGAGAGAGCCGGCGGACACACGGCGGCTGCCCATGAGGACTGGGCCGAGAGGCTGGGTCACATAGAAGAGGTTCAGCGGGCCTTCCGGCCCGGCTCGTTCAGGAGTTGAAGCGGTCGAGATCGTGGCGACGCCGTTCCTTCTTGGCGTCGAGATGACCCTGGATCAGAGACATCACGATCACGAAGGTGGCGAAGAATGCCAGAACCCCGAAGCAGAAGAAGGTGATGAACTTGTCATCGACCCGACCGGCGAGGCCGACCCCGTCGGCTGCCATCGCGGCCGGGGCGAGCACCAGAAAGATGAAGGTGGTGATGGCGGCGAGAGCTGCTGCGGAGGCTTTGCTGACTTTGATCACGCCCTGAAATCTAGCGCAACCGGGAGGCGGACAGTGCGGAAGGCGCCTGTACGTCGGCCCGGCCCGGCCGCCAATTGTGACCGAGTTGTGAAATTTGAGCAGCAGTGCGGCTTTTCTCCGTCCCGGCCCCCTACACTTACGGCAATGAGCCAGTCACGGTCAGCGCTGCGGGTCGCGGTCATCGACAACGAGTCCGGCTTCATCCGGGTCCTAACCAACCGGATGGATTCGGCCGGTTGGCAGCACCGGGTTCTCGCCTCCGCGGTTCCGCCCGAGGAACTGGTCGCGATGAAGGTCAGCGCCGTCCTGATCGACATCAGCGTGATGGCCGAGGAAGGCTGGGCCTACCTGGAAAGGATCTGCGGTCTGCTCCCCGACCTCGGCGTGATCGTATGTACCAGCAACGGCACCGTTTCCCAGCGTGTCCGGGGTCTGAGGATGGGCGCCGACGACTGGATCAACAAACCGTGCCACCCCGAGGAAGCGATCGCCAGGATCGAGGCGGTCGCCCGACGCCGCCGCAGGGTCAGGAACGAAACCCGGAGCGGCCCGCTCGTCGTCGGGGAAATCGAGATTCGGGTGGACCAGTACCAGGCGATGATCGGTGGCGAGAGCCTCGACCTGACCCGGCGCGAGTTCGAACTGCTTCAGCTTCTGGCCGAGAACCAGGGCAATGTGCTCGAGCGAGAGCAGATCTACCAGCGGGTCTGGGGGTACGCCATGGCTCACGGTGACCGCTCGGTCGACGTCTTCATCCGCAAGCTCCGGCACAAGCTCGAAAAGCGCTCCCCGGACTTCGGCTACATCCATACCCACTTCGGCGTCGGATACCGCTTTGCGGCCGAGGCGTCGGTTCCGGAGCCACCCGCTGCGGACAAGGAAGGCTCCGACCGAGCCGCCCCTGAGAGCGCAGATAAGCTCTCCGCCCCGGTCTAGAGCCGCTTCCTGGTAGTGAGAACGTCCGATACCAAGACGTTCCACCTCTACCCGGGCACATTCACGATTTGGTCACGAGTGGTAGACATCCAGATAACACGGCCGGCATCGAGCACTGAGAGAGTGGGGAGTCCATGAGCGAAAAGGTCCGAATCACATACCAGGAGGATCTCCAGCGCCTCGAAGACCAGGCACTGGGAGGGTTCGACCTGATTTCCAAGTCCCTCGACCGCACCATCGAGGCGGTCGAAAACCAGGACTCCGAACTGGCCGAGTTCGTGATCTCCGACGATGACCAGATCGACGGCCGTTACCTCGAGATTCACCAGGGCCTGATCACGCTGCTGGCGACCCAGTCTCCGGTCGCCACCGACTTGCGCCTCATCTCCGCGCTTCTCCATGTGATCAAGGGGGTCGAGCGCATGGGTGACCAGTGCGTGAACATCTGCAAGCTGATTCCGCTGGTAGGCCCGAACCCGCCCGCCAACGAAGAGATGCTCGGCCGGATCTCGAGGATGGGGCGGCAGGCGAACCTCCAGGTCGCCCAGGCGAAGCAGGCGTTCGCCGAGCGGGATGAGGAGCTGGCACTCGACCTGGTTCGCCAGGACGACCTGATCGACCGGCTGAACAAGGAGTGCTTTTCGGTGGCTCTGGATATCGGCGACAGTCCCGAGCGCCGCGAATGGGCAATGACGATGTTGCTGGCCGCGCGGGCCATCGAGCGGATCGGGGACAACGCCGTCGATGTGGGTGAACAGGTCGCTTTCATCGTCACCGGGCTCTTCCGCGAGTTCGAAGACGCCTCCCATCCGATCTGAGTTCAGGGCCGGGAGCCGCGTCTTTTTCACGGCTTTCACACAGCCGTAACAACTGAAGCTCCGGGAACCGCTTTGCTGGCGGCTGTCGATGGCGCGGCGAACCGCCGCCTGTCGGGACTTCGAGAGGTGGCGGATGACGTTTTCAAGGCAGGTGGAAGAGAACCTCAGGGCGGGCCCGCTCGAGATCCGGGCGGGCGAGCGGACCGTGCTGGCCGACGGGCGCCCGCTTCACCTGACAGTGCGGGAGTTCCAGATCCTCACCGCTCTCGCCGCCAGGCCTGATCGCATCGTCGATCGCCGGGAGCTCTACCGACTGGTCTGGGGGCGCGAGATGCGCGACGACGACCGTTCGGTCGACGTCTACGTATCCAAGGTCCGGTCGAAGCTTGAGAGCGCCCTGCCGCACTGGCGGTACATCGAGACCCATATCGGCTTCGGCTACTGCTGGTCGCCACATCCACTTGCCGCGAACGGCTAATCTGCGCCGACCCAGTCCAGGGGAGTCTCTATCCGTTTTCGCGACTTTCACACTCCGGTAACACCACCGGCCCTTCCTGCCTGTTCACTGCTTTGCGGCGGTCCGGAATGCACGGCCCCATCAACCCGAACTACTGGAGGAAACTAGTGAGAATCAAGAACTTGCTGATCGCACTGCCGCTCACCGCGGTACTCGCTTTCGGCGTCGCCGCATGCAGCGACGACGGTGGTAGCGACGACGGCGGCAGTGGCGGCGGCAGCAGCAGCCTCTCCGGCCAGGTCGCCGGAGCCGGTGCCAGCTCCCAGGAAGCAGCCATGCAGGCCTGGATTGCCAACTTCCAGACCGACAACCCCGACGTCACGATCACCTATGACCCGGTTGGTTCGGGCGGTGGCCGTGAGCAGTTCGTCGCGGGTGCCACGCCGTTCGGCGGCACCGACGCTCCGATGGAAGGCGAGGAACTCGCCGGCGCCCAGGACAGGTGTGGGGGAGTTGACAACTTCGTCGAAATCCCGGCCTACATCTCTCCGATCGGGGTCGCCTATAACGTCGACGGTGTCGACAGCCTGAATCTCTCAGCGGAGACTCTGGCGGGGATCATGAAGGGCGACATCTCCAACTGGAACGACCCGGCCATCGCGGCGGAGAACGAAGGGGTCGAACTGCCTGACCTCGCGGTCGCCCCGGTTCACCGTTCTGACGAGTCCGGTACGACCGAGAACTTCGTCGGTTACCTGTCGGATGCGGCACCGGATGTCTGGACCTTCGAGGTCTCCGGCGACTGGCCGGTCAACAGCGGCGAGGCGGCTCAGGGTACTTCCGGAGTGGTCAGCGCGATCAACTCGGGACAGGGCACCATCGGCTACGCCGACCTCAGCCAGGTCGGTGACCTGAGCACCGCCAACATCAAGGTCGGCGACGAGTACGTCGAGCCTTCGGCGGAGGCGGCAGCCGCGATCCTGGACAGCTCAGAGCGCATCACCGGTCAGGGTGAGAACGTCTTCGCCTTCAACATCGACCGGACGACCACCGCGGCGGGCGTCTACCCGATCTCGCTGGTTTCCTACGAGATGGCCTGCACCCAGTACGACTCGGCCGCCGACGGCGAGCTCGTCAGGGCGTTCTACCAGTACATCATCAGCCCCGAAGGACAGGACGCAGCCGCCTCGGCTGCCGGATCGGCTCCGATCTCGGATTCTCTGAGGACGCAGATCCAGCCCTCGGTCGATGCGATTGGAACCAACTAGCAGGACACCACCTCGAATCAAACCGGCGCCAAGGCCGGAACGACGCCGGTACGGCCGGGAGGGACGCCCCCAGGGGTGGACCTCCCGGCCGGCGCCGGTATTTGAACGCCGTCAACTCCTCAACTGAACAGACCCGCTCCGATACCGAGAACAGACTGACGACAAGCAGATGAGCAAGAGCACAAATCAGGCCGGCACCGCGGGACCTCCCGCGGGCGTCAAGACCGGAGGTCCGGGGGACCGGATCTTCTCGGGCCTGGCCACCGGTGCCGGTGTGGCCATCCTCGCCCTGCTCGCCGGTGTTGCGATCTTCCTGCTTGTTGAGGCCTGGCCCGCGATCACCGCCGCCCCCGAAGATATCCCGGGCGGCGACGGGTTGATCGCGTACATCGCCCCGCTCGCCTTCGGAACCGTGCTGGCTGCGGTGATCGCGATCATCATCGCCGTACCGATGGCGGTTGCGGTCGCACTCTTCATAAGCCATCTGGCTCCCAAGGGCCTCGCTGACACGCTCAGCTACCTGGTCGACCTGCTGGCCGCCATTCCCAGCATCGTCTACGGACTGTGGGGCATCGCAGTACTCGGCCCGGCGACAGTAGGTCTGACCCAGTGGCTCGCCGACAATCTCGGCTTCATCCCCTTCTTCGAAGGCCCGGCTTCCACGACCGGCCGCACCATGCTGGTCGCCGGCGTGGTGCTCGCCGTCATGATCCTGCCGATCATCAGCGCCGTTGCCCGCGAGGTGTTCACGCAGACCCCGCGTGGTCTCCAGGAGAGCGCCCTCGCCCTGGGTGCCACCCGCTGGGAGATGATCCGCATGGTCGTCCTGCCATTCGGACGCTCGGCGGTGATCGCCGGTTCGATGCTGGGCCTGGGCCGCGCCCTCGGCGAGACGATGGCGGTGACGATCATCCTCTCGGTCTCTGGCGGGGTCACCTTCAACCTGATCAGCCCCTCGAACCCTTCGACGATCGCCGCCAACATCGCCCTCGACTTCCCCGAGTCCTCGGGTCTCGACGTGAACGTGCTGATCGCCAGTGGCCTGGTGCTGTTCGCGATCACGCTCATCGTGAACATGGTGGCCCGCGCGGTCATCGAAAGGCAGAAGGTCGATGAGTGACGACAGGCTGACACCCCCGACCGTGCCCCCGACACATGCCTCGGCCGACATCACGGAAGGAAACGCCGGCCGGATACCGGCCTGGGGTCCATGGGCGGTATTCGCCGGTACGGCCGCGGTGCTCGCGGCGGTCCTTTCGGTGATCGGTTTCAACCTGGCGCTGCTCGCCGTGGGCACGGTGCTGGTTGCGATCTTCATCACCTACCTCTGGTCATCGAAGGTCGAAGGACGCCGGCAGGGTTTCGATCGTGGTGTGACGCTTGCGATCACCTCCCTGTTCGCGCTGGCGATGGCTCCGCTCGTATCGCTTCTCTACACGGTCGTCTCGGAAGGCATCGGCCGCATGGATTCAGAGTTCTTCACCAGTTCTATGCGCAACGTGCTCGGTGAGGGCGGCGGCATTCTCCACGCCGCGGTCGGCACGGTGATCATCACCGGCCTCGCCACCCTGGCCTCGGTTCCGATCGGGATCATGGCGGCCGTCTACCTTCACGAGTACGGCAAAGGACGCCTCAAGCGCTGGCTGACCTTCTTCGTCGACGTGATGACCGGCATCCCTTCGATCGTCGCCGGCCTGTTCGCCTTCGCCCTGTTCGCGATCTTCTTCGGGCCCGGCATCCGCCTCGGTGTGATGGGTTCGGTCGCCCTGACCGTTCTGATGATTCCGATCGTGGTGCGCTCGACCGAAGAGATGCTGAGGGTCGTGCCCGACGGCCTGCGTGAGGCTTCGTACGCCCTCGGTGTCTCCAAGTGGCGCACGGTCGCCAAGGTCGTCCTGCCGACGGCCCTCGCCGGGATCGTCACCGGCGTGATGCTGGCGATCGCCAGGGTGATCGGCGAGACGGCACCCTTGCTGATCACGACCGGTGTTTTCGCTTCGGTCAACCTCAACCCGTTCGAGGGCCGCATGGCGAACCTGCCGGTCTTCACCTACAACTCTTACAAGTTCCCCGGGGTCCCACCCGAGCCTTACATCGCCCGCGCCTGGGGTGCGGCGCTGGTCCTGATTCTGATCGTCATGGTTCTCTTCCTTGCCGCCCGCCTGGTCTCGCGTCGTTACGGAATCGAACTTCGAAAGTAGAAATGGAAACCAAGGAGCAACAGATGGCAGCAGTGGCAGAGGATCCCCGGTCTACCGGCGCCGGCGTGGCGAAGCGCATCGACGTCAAGGACCTCAACATCTATTACGGGTCCTTCCTCGCGGTGAAGGACGTGACGATGACCGTCGAGCCGAACAAGGTGACCGCGCTGATCGGTTCGTCGGGCTGTGGCAAGTCGACCTTCCTGCGCTCGCTCAACCGCATGCATGAGCTGATCAACGGCGCCTACGCCGAAGGGTCGGTGATGCTCGACGGCCAGGACATCTATGCGCCTTCGATGGACCCGGTCCGTGTGCGCTCGTCGATCGGCATGGTCTTCCAGCAGCCGAACCCGTTCCCGACGATGTCGATCTACGACAACACGGCAGCCGGTCTGAAGCTGAACAGCAAGCGCATGAAGAAGGACCAGATGGACAACATCGTCGAGCGCTCGCTGCGCGGCGCCCATCTGTGGGACGAGGTCAAGGACCGCCTCGACAAGCCGGGAGCCGGCCTTTCCGGCGGTCAGCAGCAGAGGCTCTGCATCGCGCGGGCCACCGCGGTCCAGCCGGACGTGCTGCTGATGGACGAGCCGTGCTCCGCCCTCGATCCGATCGCCACGCTTGCGATCGAAGACCTGATCGACGAACTCAAGAAGCAGTACACGATCGTCATCGTCACCCACAACATGCAGCAGGCCGCCCGGGCCAGCGACATCACCGGTTTCTTCAACATCGAGAAGAGCGGCGATCCGGGAGTCCTGGTCGAAATCGACGATACGGAGAAGATCTTCTCCAATCCGGCCCTCAAGGTCACAGAGGACTACGTGTCCGGGAGGTTCGGCTGATGGCCGAACCTGCGGTCAGCAGCAAGCTGAGGAGCGGCTACCACGACGAACTCGCCCGGCTCGAGACTCAGGCGGCAGGAGGATTCGACATGGTGATCCGGTCTCTCGACCGGACCATGGAGGCGGTCGAGACCCAGGACATCGAGCTGGCCCAGATCGTGGTCAACGACGACGACCAGATCGACGGTCGTTACCTGGAGGTTCACCAGGGTCTGATCACCCTCCTGGCGACCCAGTCGCCGGTGGCAACCGACCTGAGGCTGATCGCGGCGCTGATTCACGTGATCAAAGCGCTCGAGCGAATGGGCGATCAGTGCGTGAACATCGCCAAGCTGATCCCGTTGGTCGGCCATGAGCCGCCGGTGGACGACCGTCTGATGGAGATCGTTCTCGAGATGGGCAAGCAGGTCAGGATCGAGGTGTCCCAGGCACGCCGGGCGCTGGCCGACAGGGACGTCCCGCTGGCCTGGAACCTGCGCACCCTCGACGACCGCGTCGATCAGACCAGCCGTGAGATCTTCAAGGTTGCGATCGAGGTCGGGGACGACCTGGATACGAGGGAGTGGGCGATGACCATGTTGCTCGCGGCGCGAGCCCTGGCGAGGATCGGCGACAACGCAGTGGATGTCGGTGAGCAGGTGGTATTCACTGTCACCGGGCTGTTCCGCTCGGCCGAGCACCCGTCGTACCCGGATCTGCCCTGAGCTCATCCGCGCGGTCTGCGAGTATCGGCCCTGGTTCCAGATGATCTGCGCTGCAATCGATATCGGCTCGAACACCACCCGGATCCTCGTGGCCGAGCCGCAGGACGGCCAGTTGACCAAAGTGATGGAGCAGCGGGCCTATACGCGTATCGGCAAGGCCCGTGACTCCAAGGGCCGGATCTCCCGGGAGAAGATCGAAGAGGTCGCCGAGGTCGTCGAGACCCAGGTGAAGCTGGCCCGCGAGGTGGGTGCCGAGTCCTTCCGGGCGGTTGCCACAGCGGCGATCCGGGACTCGAAGAACGGCAGGAAGGTGGCCGAGGCGATCTCCGAGCGGGCCGGCATCCCGGTCGAGATCGTCAGCGAGCACGAAGAGGGCCGGCTGGCTTTCATCGGCGCGACCAAGGCGCTCGGACATCCGACCGGCGGCCGGATCGCAGTGGTCGACGTCGGCGGCGGCTCGACCGAGATCACGATCGGGACGATCTCCGACGGGGTGGAAGAGGTCAGGTCATGGCCGATCGGCTCGGGCATGCTGGCCGACGAGCTGATCGCCGGTGACCCGCCGTCCGCATCGGAGATCCGCAAGGTGAGGGACCGCATCGGGGACGTCTTCGAAGGGGTCGAGATCGAACAGCCTGAACAGGTGGTGGCGGTGGGCGGGAGTTCCACGTCCTTGCGGCGGCTGACCGGGGTCGTACTCGAGTACGAGACCCTGGAGCGTGCCATCCGGGTGCTGTGTGGCGGCGACAGCGGCGAAGTCGCGCGGCAGTACGAACTGGATCCCGTCAGGGTCAGGATTCTCCCTACCGGAGTGCTGGTCCTCGAAAAGATCTCCGAACTGCTCGCCCAGCCGCTCCAGATCGGCAAGGGAGGCATCCGCGAGGGGATCGTGCTCGACATGCTGAACGGGCAGGTCGACACCGGCGCACCGGCCATGGTCGGCTGAGCCGGCCGGACCCAGGTACTCCTGCGCGGCCCATTCGGTCGGGACCCGGATCGGGTCCGCACCGCCCGCTCAACCGCCCCCGCTTCCGGTTCGGCTTTCGGTCGGGATTCGACGACGACTCGAACCGGTGCCAAGTCACTAGGGTCACTGCCGTGATCACAGCGAAGCCTGACAAGGATGAAGAGGAAAAGCGCCAGTTCCGTGAGGTCGCTGCGATCGTGCTCGAGCAGCGCGTCGACCAGATGACCGAGATCGGCCGCGGGCTGCTGGACGTGAGAGATACCGAACCGGCCGAAGCGATGTGGCTGGCTTCGCGGCGGCTGAGGGCCGCCCTGGAGATGTTCAAGCCGGTGCTGTCCAAGGCCCAGTTTTCCGCTACCCGTGACGAGGTCCGGCAACTGACCAAGAGCCTCGGCAGGCGCCGTGACGTGGATTCGATGATCGTCGCCTTCGAGGCGATCGCTGCCGAGATGGACGAGGGCGGCGGGTCCAGCCTCGACCGGCTGGTCGATTCACTCCGGCGCGAGCAGGCCGACTGCAACCGCATGCTGGCTTCGCTCAGCAACGGACGCCGGCTTCAGGCCCTGAGGGTGAGGGTCGAAGACCTCACCGGAGGCAATTTCGAACTCGGGGTGGATGGCCAGCAGCGGGAATACCGGACGCCCGACCAGCTCCCGGGGAGCGCGAGGCGACTGGTCCGACGCAGGCTGGAGCGGCTTCGGACCTCAGTCCCCGAAGCGCTCGAGCCCTCCGCGTTCCGGGAGCAGCAGCGCATGCGGGTTTCGGCCGAAAGGCTGCGCTACTCGCTCGAGCTGACCGCCGAAGCCCTCGGAACCCAGGCTCACACCGCCCGCCGGGCGGCCCGGGCTCTTCAGGAAGTGCTCGGCGAGATGCGCGACTGCGACCTCGCCCTGCCCGCCGCACGGGATCAGGTCCGCGTCTTCGAGGAAGAGGACGTCAAGGTGATCCTCGAGCGGGCCAGGGGCAGCCGGGACCTCGACCCGCTGCTGGTGCAGGCCGCTCCCAACCGGACGCTCTACCGCGGCCCTCATCTGGCCGCAGTACACCTGCAGGCGCGCCGGCGAATCCTGTTCGACCGTTTCCGGCGCCTCTGGCACGAGCAGTCGAGGCAGGGAGTATGGGTCTCACTCGAGAGTTCACTCGGGGACTGACGGGTAACAACTCCCTGCCGATTAACGGTTAGGATGGACCCTTGCCAGATCTGGACGACCCTTCCCTTTTCTTCAACCGTGAGCTTTCCTGGCTCGACTTCAACGAGCGGGTTCTCGAACTGGCCGAAGACGATTCGGTTCCGCTGCTGGAACGGGTCAAGTTCTGCGCGATCTACGGGTCCAACCTGGATGAGTTCTTCATGGTCCGGGTCGCCGGCCTCTGGGACCAGAACGACGCCGGGATCGATGCCCGCGGCCCGGACGGGCTTTCACCTTCAGAGCAGATAACGGCGATCCGCTCGCGTTCGATGGAGCTGGATCGCCGGCTCCACTCCTGCTTCGCCGGCGTGCTCGAGCCGTTGATGGAGCAGGAGGGCATCAGGATCTCCAAGCTCGAGTGGCTGTCCGCCGATGAGCGGGCCGACGTCGACCGCATCTTCAGGCGGCAGATACTTCCCGCGCTGACGCCTCTGGTGATCGGCCTCGGCAGGCCCTTCCCTTACATCTCGAACCTTTCGCTCAGCCTTGCCGTCCTGCTGCGCGACCCCGAAACCTCGACCCGGGTCATGGCGCGGATAAAGGTGCCGACCGAGCTGCTCGGCCGGTTCATCGAGGTCGGGCAGGACGACGACCGCATCCTGGTCCCGCTCGAAGAGGTGATCGCCGGCAGCCTGGCCCTGCTCTTCCCCGGTGTCGAAGTGCTCGACCACGGTGCCTTCCGGGTCACCAGGGATGCCGACTTCAACATCAGCGACGAAGCCGACGACCTTCTCGAGGCGGTCCAGAACGAACTGCGACGCCGCAAGTTCGGCGAGGTCGTGCGCCTCGAGGTGTCGGAGAACATGATCGACGAGCTGCGCGATTCGCTGATCGAGGTACTCAAGCTCCAGGAGGACGAGGTCTTCATCAGCGCCGGGCTGTTGGGCATGGCCGACCTCTGGGACGTGGTCAAGCTTCCGGGCTACTCGAAGCTGCGCGACGAGCCCTGGAACCCGGTCACCCAGCCGAGGCTTCAGGGTGATGAAGACGGCGGCTCCATCGACATGTTCGCGGCGATCCGCCAGGGGGACATCGCGGTCCACCATCCCTACGACTCGTTCTCGACCTCGGTCGAGCGATTCATAGCCCAGGCAGTCGCCGACCCCGAGGTCCTGGCGATCAAGCAGACGGTTTACCGGACCAGCGACGACTCGCCGATGGTCGGATCGCTGATCCGCGCTTCCGAGCGCGGCAAGCAGGTCGTCTGCATGCTCGAACTCAAGGCCCGTTTCGACGAACAGGCCAACATCGAGTGGGCCAAGCGCCTCGAAGAGGTCGGCGTTCATGTCGTCTACGGAATCCCGGGTCTCAAGACCCACATCAAGGCGCTGCTGGTCGTCCGCCGCGAGGGTGACCGGGTCCGCAACTACGTCCATATCGGCACCGGCAACTACCACTCGACCACCGCCCGCCTGTACACGGACCTCGGCATCTTCACCGCCGACGAGCAGATCGGCGCAGACGTATCCGACCTCTTCAACGTGCTCACCGGCTACGCGCGACCCGATGCCTACCGGCGGGTTCTGGTCTCGCCGGACACGATGAGGCCCGGGATCCTCGAGCAGATCGAGAAGACGGTCGAAGCCCACCGCGAAGGGCACGATGCGCGGATCTCCCTCAAGCTGAACTCGCTGGTCGATCGCAAGTGCATCCAGGCCCTTTACGAAGCCTCCCAGGCCGGGGTCAAGGTCGAGATCAACGTGCGCGGGATCTGTTGCCTGCGGCCGGGCGTTCCGGGCGTATCGGAGAACATCAGGGTGATCTCGATCGTCGGGCGCTTCCTCGAGCATTCACGGATCTACGCCTTCAAGCGTGGAGACGAGAGCACGGTGCTGATCGGCTCTGCCGACCTGATGCCGCGCAACCTCGACAGCCGGGTCGAACTCGTTACTCCGCTGCTCGACGAAACCGCCCGCGACCAGGCACTCGACGTGCTCGAGCGCTGCTTCGCCGACAACATGAACTCCTGGGTGCTCGACAGCTCCGGCACATGGTCGCGCCTGCGGCCCGAGGGTGCCGAGCAGCGCGACGTGCAGAAGGAGCTGCGCGAGCGCCACGACGCGCTGGAGGCGACGACCGCCCCGCAGCTGGCAGGCTGAGGCCTGGATTGCGTTTCCCTTTTCTTTCCAGGGGCCGGGGCTTTTTCGACCTGTTCAACGAAGCCGGCCAGAACACTCTGCGATCGGCCCGTCTGCTCGACGAGATGATGGCCGCCTGGCCCGAGGACTCCGGCCTGAACCGGGAGATCCTGATCACCGAGCAGGAGGGTGACCGGATCACGCACGACATCATCCGCAAGCTCAATACGAGCACCTTCACGCCGCTGGACCGTGACGACATCTACGGGCTCGCGACCAAGCTGGACGACGTCGTCGACTACATCGAAGAGGCCGCCGACTTCCTCGGCCTCTACAAGATCGAAGCGCCGATGACCCAGGCCTACGAGCTGACCTCGATCCTCGTCGGCTGCTGTGAGGAGCTGGCCGAGCTGTTGACCAAGTTGCGGCACTTCGATGATCTCGACTCCCATCTGATCGAGATCCACCGCCTCGAAAACGACGGCGACCGGGTATCGCGCGACGCGGTCGCCTCACTGTTCTCGAACGGGATCGACCCGATGGTCGTGATCCGCTGGAAGGACATCTTCGCGGTACTGGAGAAGGCGATCGACTCGACCGAATCGACCGCCCACATCATCGAAGGCATCCTGATCCGCAACGGCTGAGCGGCCGGGTAGCATCCTTTTCACCGTGCGGACCGCCAGGAACATCGCGATCATCGCCGTGCTCGCGCTCGGCGTTGCCTTCCTTCCCCGCGGGGGTGACTTCGCCTCGGCCGTGTTCACGCTGATCACCATGGCCTTCCTGGCGGTGATCACACTGGCCGTCTTCCGGGCGTCGCAGTCGAACCAGATGACCTTGCTGGGCCTGCCCGATTCACGCAGGTTCGTCCTCTACGCCGCTCTGGGCCTGATCGTTCTCCTGATCGCCGGCACCTCGCAGATGTTCGAGACCGGACTCGGAACCCTCGCCTGGATCCTGCTGCTCGGTTCTGCGCTCGTCGGCATCTGGCTGGTCTGGTCGGAGGCGAAGAGCCTCTGAACTGGCGCCTGCTGGCCTGGAACCTCTACCACGGCCGCGACTTCCCGCCCGAACCGGCACAGGGCGGGCCCGCCTGGCGCTTTTTCGGACGAGCGATCCCCGGCGAGCGGTATGTCGCGGCCAACCGCGACCTTTTCTACGAGTTCGCCGCAGTTCTGTCGGCGGCCAGATGGGACGCCGCGCTGTTGCAGGAGGTACCGCCCCGCTGGGCCGGCCGGCTCGCCGATGCGACCGGCTCGAACTACCTCACCACGCTGACTTCACGCAACTGGATGCGGCCGCTGACCTGGCCGGTGGCCCGCAGCCGTCCCCACCTGACCGGAAGCTGGGAGGGGGGATGCAACCTGATCCTGGTCCGCAAGGCACGCCCGGGGACCTCGATCGAGGGCCGTGAGCGTGCCTCGCTCCGATTGTGGCCCGAGCGGCGCATGGTCTCGATGGTCCGGACGGGTTCCGGATTCTGCCTGGCCAACCTCCACGCATCGACCGGTGAGCGGGCGGGCGCCGACGTGCTCAGGGCTGCCCGGCTGGCGGTCGATTGGGCCGGGGACGCCCCACTGGTTCTCGGTGGAGACTTCAACCTGCGGCCCGCATCCTCGGAGGTCTTCACCGAGCTGGAGAGCCTCCATGGGCTGACCGGCATCACCGGGCCGGCGTCGATCGACCACCTCCTGAGCCGGGGGGCCGAAACGGTGGAGCCAGCGGAGGCCTGGCCCCAGGTCCGCCGCGATGTACCCGACCCTGTCAGCGGGCTCAAGCTGCGGCTCTCCGACCACACTCCGGTGGTCTGCCGCATCTCCGCGTGAGGCCCCGGCCGAAGCGGCCTTCCATCCGGCGTCACCGATTCGTCACGGTCTTGTGTCGGTCGTCGAAACACCGCTGAGCGCGGTCGGCCGATGCTCGCCCCATGTCGAGGCGAAGGCACCGCAGAAGGGCGCTCTCCAGTGACCGGGGTTCGGTTTCACTCGAGCTGGTCGGCGCGGTGCCGGTCGTCCTGCTCTGCCTGCTGCTTGCCGCGCAGGTAGCTGTCGGCGGCTACGCGCTGTGGTCGGCCGGGCTGGCGGCCCGGGCCGGTGCGAGGGCAGAGCTGACCGGGCGCGACCCGGCCGGTGCCGCCCGCCGGGCGCTGCCACCGGGCCTCAACGCCGAGGTCCGGGTCGAGCGCGGCCGGACGGTCCGGGTCGGGGTGAACCTTCCGAGGCTGATCCCGCTGATGCCGGAGGCGAGGATCTTCGGTACCGGCTACCTGGGGGGCGGCTGAGGTGGACGGCGGGCGGACCGGTTCCCGGCGTGGCCAGGCCTCGATCGAGGCGGTCTGCGGCATGGCGGCCCTACTGCTGGCGGCCCTGCTCTGCTTCCAGCTGCTGGCGACCGGCTATACGGCGACGGTGGTCGACGGTGCGGCTGAAGCCGGCGCGGTCGCCCTGGTTCGTGGCCGGCCGGTCGAAGCCGCTGTGCGACGGGCACTGCCGGGCTGGGCCAGGTCGAGGGTCTCGGTAGCCAGGTTCGGCGAGACCGTCCGGATCCGGGTCAGGCCACCATCGCTGTTCGACTCGATCTCGGAACGGCTGGCGATCAGCGCAAGCGCGAGCGCGAGATCGGGATGAGGCAGCCATGGGCCGGGTGACGCTGCTGACCGCCGTCCGGATGGGTCCCGATCCTTCTCCTGCGAGCGATCCGGCCGGGATCGCGGCGATCCGGACCCTGGACGAGGTGGATCGTGATCAGGTGCCGGTGCTGGTCGAGGTCGGCTCGGGCCGGCGGCGCCCGCCGACCGTGATCGCGACCGCGGCTGCGAAAGGACTGGAGTCCCGGATCCGGTCGCTCGAAGCCGGGGCAGGCGTGTCCGCACGCGGGCGGCTCTGCACTGTCGCGATCGAGGCGGGCGAGCATGCCGCTTCCCGGACCGAGGCGGTCGTCCGGTCCGCGGTCGCGACCGGCCCCGTGACCGTGGTCGCCCCGCCGGGCGAGTACCTCGGGATCGCCGAACGCCTCGGTCCGCTGCTCGGCCGTGTGCTGCTTGTCGCTCCGTCCGACCCGACGCCGGGAGATCTCGCCCTGGTCGAGCTGACCCGTTCCGAGGCGGAGCAGACCGGGGTTGATGTCGAGGTCCTGACCGGGCGTCCGGGACGGCTGGCCTGCCGCCGGGCGCTGGCCGGCTCGGCCCCGCAACACAATGAGCAGGCTCCTGCTCCTGCCGCGAGCTGGCGTCAGCGAATGCGCTCGAGGATGGCCGGTGAGCGCGGCCAGGCAACCCCGCTGGTGCTCGGGGCCGTCTTCGCGCTGGTCACCGGCGCCGTGGTGCTGGTCGCGATCGCCGGCGCCATCACCGGCAAAGGCCGGGCACAGGGCGCCGCCGATCTGTCCGCTCTTTCGGCCGCCCGCTCGATGAAAGACGACCTGCCCCGGCTGCTCGCCCCGCCGACCCTGCCCAACGGTTTGCCGAATCCCGCCCACATGCCGAAGCCCGTCTACCTGGCCCGGGCCCGCTTCACGGCGGTCAGGATCGCCACTTCCAACGGTGCCTCGCCGTTGACCGTATCGGTCCGCTTCCCGGACGCCTTCTCATATGCGCCGGTCACCGCCAGGGTCACGATCCGGACATCCACCGAAGGGGGAGGGGTCGCCGACCCGACCTGGGCAGAGGCCCGGGTCGGTGCGGCGATCTCGCTCGGGGCGGTCCCTTCGGTGGCTTCCGGTGGTGGTTACTCGGGGCCGCTTGCCGAACGCCTCGGTCACGGCATGCGGCCCGACACGGCCGCCGCCTTCGACCGCATGAGCTCGGCGGCGGCCGCCGCCGGCGTGACCCTGGTGATCAACTCTGCCTTTCGCTCGGACTCCGAGCAGGCGGCGCTCTTCGCCGCCAATCCGGACCCGACCTGGGTCGCGAGGCCGGGTACTTCTCTCCACCGCTGCGGCACTGAACTCGACCTGGGGCCATCTTCGGCCTACTCCTGGCTGGCCGCGAATGCCGGCCGGTTCGGCTTCACGAAGAGGTATTCCTGGGAACCCTGGCACTTCGGCTTCACCGCCGGACCCGCACCCTGCTCCGGTGCCGGAAACCGGATCACCGCAGGGCCCGACCGGTCCCAGTCCCTGCCCTCCTCGGTTCCGTCCTTCGTGCCGGCACGCTTCCGGCACACGATCCTCGGTGCGGCCATGGAGTGGGGGGTTTCGGCGGCGCTGCTCTCTGCCCAGCTGCTCGCCGAATCCAACTTCGACCCGGCTGCCGTATCCCCGGCGGGAGCCCGGGGCATCGCCCAGTTCATGCCGGGTACGGCCGCCGCCTACGGGCTGCGCGACCCGTTCGACCCGGAGCAGGCGATCGAAGCCCAGGCCCGGCTGATGAAGGACCTGCTGGACCAGTTCGGCGGAAAGCCCGCCCTGGCTCTCGCTGCCTACAACGCCGGGCCGGGCGCCGTGGCCCCCTGCGACTGCATTCCCGACTACCCGGAGACCCAGGCCTATGTGGCCAGGATCCTCGCCCTGCTCGGCGGCGCCGGCGCGATCGCCCCGCTGCCGATGGAGGTAGAGCTGGTCAGGTAAACGCCGGCCGCCGCGGGCCGCCTGGCTCCGAACAAATACCGAGGCGGTTCGAACCGTCGCTCCGGGCAAGCGGACGGGACAAGGCCCATATAGGAACCAGAATCCAGACCGCTTGCCGGGCGGCGGCGAGGATCAGCCGCCGGGCTGTGGTGGATGGCCGGCAGACCTGGAGCGGCGCCCTACCGGGACGGGCGCTCTCTCCGGGGCATCGACCTCCGGCCGACCATGTGCAAGGCGCCGTAGGCTCTACCTCCAGCCAACCTTTGAAAGTGACAGTGGGGGCGACTGTGGAACCGACCGCGGGCAGTATCCAGATCGAAAGGAATGACGACGGAGTTGCGGTGATCCGGATGCGGCACGGCGAGAACCGGTTCAATCCGTCTTTCCTGGACGAGCTCGAGGCCGCGCTGAACGAGCTTGAGAGCTCGGAGGGTCCGCTGGCCGTGGTGCTGACCGGCGAGGGAAAATTCTTCTCGAACGGCCTCGACCTGGACTGGCTGGGGCAGGCCGACGACGCGGGACGACGCGAGTGCCTGGCCCGGATCTACGAGATGTTCGCGCGCCTGCTCGAGTATCCGGCGCCGGTAGTCGCGGCGATCAACGGTCATGCCTTCGGCGCCGGCGCGATGATGTCGCTGGCCTGTGACTGGCGGCTCATGCGTGAGGACCGCGGCTTCTTCTGCCTTCCCGAGATCGACATCGGCCTGGTTTTCGTTCCGGGCATGAACGGTCTGATTACGAGCAAGCTGAGCCTTGCCGCCGCCAGGGATTCGATGCTGACCGGCCGGCGCTTCGGGGGCCCGGCCGCCCAGACGGCCGGAATCGTGGACATGCTCGCTGCCGAGGACCGGATCCTGGAAGCGGCGGTCGAGGTGGTCGCGCCGCTGGCTGCCAAGGCCGGGCCGGTATTCGGTGGAATCAAACGGGCGATGCACCTGCCCGCGATCGAGGCGCTGGTGGCCGAGGCCAGGACATCCAGGGAGGGCTGAGCCTCAGGCAATAGGGTTCCGGCATGAACGCACTTGAGATTTCCGGGCCCGAATCCCTCGACGGACTGGTCGGACGGTCGGTCGGTCCGACCGAGTGGAGGGAAGTCACCCAGGACATGGTCAACCGGTTCGCCGAGCTGACCGGGGATCACCAGTGGATCCACGTGGATGTGGAGCGCGCGAAGGCGGAGAGCCCCTTCGGCACGACGATCGCCCACGGCAACCTGACCCTCTCGATGATCGACGGCTTCCGGGATCAGCTGATCACGGTCACCGGCGGCTTTGCCATGGGCATCAACTACGGCTGGGACAAGGTGCGCTTTCCGGCGCCGGTGCCGGTCGGGTCAAGGCTGCGGGCTTCGGCCGAGCTGGTCGCATCCGAGGATCTGGGTGGCGGCTGGTACCACAACGTGACCCGCTTCACGGTTGAGGTCGAAGGCGGCGAGAAGCCCTGCTGCGTGGCCGACAGCGTCGGCCGCCTGCTGGCCGGCTGAACCCCGGGGAGGCGGGCGTTCAGCGCCCCTTGAACTCGACTTCGGATGCCCGGCCGTCGAGGAAGGCGGTGACCGCTTCACGCAGGTCTTCGGTACCCATCGAGTCGGCGATGCCGTGGCGTTCGAACTGGAGGTGCTCGGCGAGCGTATGGTCGAGGCTGGTGTGGATCAGCTGCTTGGCCATCTTCACGTAGTAGGGGGCCTTGGCAGCCAGCTTGGCGGCCTTCTCCCGGGCCCGGTCCATCAGCTGGTCGGCCGGAACCACCTCGGAGACCATCTTCTCTTCCAGGGCGGCCTGCGGGGTCAGGTTGGGGTCGTTGAGCAGCAGCTCCACCGCCCGGCTCGGGCCGACCACGCGAGGGAGGAAGTAGGTCATACCGCCGTCCGGCGAGGCTCCGATGCGGCCATAGGCGCAGGCGAGGAAGGCGTTCTCGGAGCAGATCCGGGTGTCGCAGGCCAGCGCCAGCGAGAGGCCCGCTCCGGCCGCCGGGCCGTTGATCGCGGCGATCACCGGATACGGAATCCGCTGCATGTCGACGATTCCCTGGTGCAGGGTCTCGGCTCCGGCCCTGACCCCGGAGACGATGTCGACGTCGGGGTCCTCGATGCCTTTCTTGAACCAGTTGATGTCTCCGCCGGCACAGAAAGCCGCTCCCTCGCCGGTGATGATCAGTGCCCTGATCTCGGCCACGTCGGCCAGCCAGCCGAAGACGACCGGCAGCTCGGAGATCATTTCCGGGCTCATCGCGTTGAAGGACTCGGGACGGTCCAGGGTCAATGTCCCGATCTCTCCGTCGATCTCGAGGCGCATGGTTTTCAGGTCCGGAATTGCTGTGGTGGGCGTGTTCATCGGCCCCAACCCTACCCAGTGCCTACTCTTTCGGAAGTGAGCGAACACACCGAGACAGCAGATCAGAGGACGCGCCGGATCGTCTCGGAGCGTCGTTCGCTGCCTGATGCTCCGGGGGTCTACCTGTTCCGGGATTCCGAAGAGAGGGTGATCTACGTCGGCAAGGCGATCTCGATCCGCAAGCGGGTCGCCTCCCACTTCAGCGGGGGAAACGCCGAGATGACCAGGCTGATCGACCAGATCGAGTTCCTGGTGACCGGTTCCGAGTCCGAGGCGCTGATCGCCGAACAGAGTTTCATCAAGCGCTACCGGCCCCGGTTCAACGTCAAGCTTCGTGACGACAAGTCCTACCCCTATGTGGCCGTCAGCCTCGACGAGGAGTACCCGCGGGTCTACTTCACCCGGGAACGGCACCGCCCCGGCCGGGCCTACTTCGGACCCTTCTCGTCGGCCCGTCGGGTGCGCGATACGCTCGACCTGCTCGGCAAGCTCTTCCAGTACCGGACCTGCGAGGGCAAGGAGCCCGGGCGTCGCTCGGGCAGCCCCTGCCTCGACTACTTCATCAAGCGCTGCGGGGCTCCCTGCGTCGACTACATCGACCGTGACTCATACCGGGCGAACATCGACTCGGTGATCGACTTCCTTTCCGGCCGCTACGGGCAGATCGAGGAGGACCTCGAGGCCCAGATGGAAGCCGCCGCGGCCGCCCAGGATTTCGAAGCCGCCGCAATCTTCAGGGACCGTCTGCTCTCGGTCCGTTCGCTTTTCGAGCGCCAGCGCATTTCCGGGTCGACGATCGGCACGGCCGACCTGATCGGGATCGCCACCGAGGGGCCGGACGCCAACGCCCAGGTGTTCCAGGTCCGGGACGGAATCCTCGCCGAGCGGCAGAGCTTCTATCTGGAGATCCCGGTGGAGAGCGACCTTGCCGAAGTGACCTCCGAGTTCATCCGGCAGTACTACTCGACCTCGCCGGCGGTGCCCAGGCGCATCGTGCTCGGCCCTCACATGGCCGATCGCGCCGGGGAGGTCGCCGGGTTCCTGGCCGAGCGCAGGGGGGACTCGCGGGTCGAGGTCCGGATCGCTGAACGGGGGGATACCCGGCGCCTGCGGGAGCTCGCCGAGCGCAACGCGAAGCTGGCCCTCGACCAGGACCGGCTGAGGACCGAGCACCGCCGCCAGCGCCGGGTCGAGTCGCTCGGGGCGCTGGCGGAGGCGCTGGGCATGGAGGAGCTGCCGGTCCGTATCGAGGGCTTCGACATCTCCAACCTCGGCGGCGAGCATACGGTCGCCTCGATGGTGGTCTTCGAAGGAGGCCGGCCGAAGAAGTCCGACTACCGCCGTTTCAGGGTTCGCGGCGACGGCTCGCACGAGGGTCCCGACGACTTCGCCTCGATGGAAGAAGTGCTCGGCCGCCGGGCCGGCGCCTGGCGCGAACAGGCCGACCTCTCGCCTCATGACCAAAGCCGGGACGAGAGCTTCGCGGCGACGCCGTCACTGATCCTGATCGACGGTGGAAAGGGGCAGCTGGCAGCCGGGATGCGCGCCCTGGAGCCGTTCATCGAGGCAGGGGTCACGGTGATCGGCCTGGCGAAGAAACTCGAGGAGGTGTTCGTACCGGGACGGTCGACGGCGATCGACCTGCCGGCCGACTCCGAGGCCTCGATGCTGCTCCAGAGGGTGCGCGATGAAGCCCACCGTTTCGCGATCACCCACCATCGCGGTCGCCGCGACCGGGCGATGACCGGATCGGCGATCGACGGAATCCGCGGCGTCGGGCCGACCCGAAAACGTCTGCTGCTCAACCACTTCGGCTCCCCGGAAGAGCTGCTCGCGGCGAGCCGGGAAGAGCTGGAGGCGGTGCCCGGACTGCCCGGTAAGGTGGCCCGCGAGATCCACGACCAACTGAATCGAATCGGATGAGCGAAGACAGCGAAGACAAGCCGGAAGAAAAGGTCGTCGAACTCGTCCTGATAACCGGCCATTCGGGGGCCGGCAAGTCGGAGGCGATCGCCGCCTTCGAGGACTCCGGCTACTTCTGCGTGGACAACCTGCCGCCACGGATGATCGGGGCCCTGGGGGAGCTGTTCGGTCTGCCCGGTAGCGGGGTCGAGCGGGCGGCGGTCGTATCGGACGTCCGCGGAGGCGAGTACTTCGACGAGCTGCTCAACGTACTCGACGATCTCGAGGAGAAAGGCCTTCAGACCCAGGTCCTGTTTCTGGAGGCCGACGAAGAGACCCTCACCGACCGCTACAAGGAGACCCGCCGCCGGCATCCGCTCGCACCCGAGGGCAGGGCGCTGGATGGAATCCGGGCCGAGCGCGAGCTGCTGGCGCCGCTGAGGCTCAGGGCCGACCTCGTCGTCGACACCTCCACCGACACCGCCGCGATGCTGCGCCGCAAGATCCGCGAGCGCATGGTCGAGGTCGAAGACGACGGCCGCCTGGCGGTCAACCTGCTCACTTTCGGCTTCAAGAACGGCCCGCCGCGGGACGCGGACCTGACGCTGGACGTGAGGTTCCTGCCCAATCCGCACTACGAAGAGGAGCTGCGGCCGATGACCGGGCTCAACCCCGAGGTCAGGGAGTTCGTCGAAGCCGGAACCCTGGCCGGCGAGTTCTACGGCCGGCTGCTGCCGCTCCTCGAGTTCCTGATCCCGGCCTATGTCGCCGAGGGCAAGAGCCACCTGACGCTGGCGATCGGCTGCACCGGCGGCCGCCACCGCTCGGTCACGGTCGCCGAGCGCCTCTGGAGCGACCTCGCCCAGCGCGAGGACGCGATCCTCAGCGTCACCCACCGGGACCTGCCCTGAAGGCGCAATCGGCGGCCGGGGTCCGGCCGGTACCCGCTGCGGCGTAGGATCGGGGGGTGCCAGAGCCGGTGATCAGGATCGAAGGGCTGCGCAAGTCCTATGGCGAAGTCGAGGCCGTAAGGGGTATCGACCTCGAGGTAGACAAAGAAGAGGTCTACGCCGTGCTCGGCCCGAACGGTGCCGGCAAGACGACCATGCTCGAGATTCTCGAGGGCTATCGCGACCGCGATGCCGGAAAGGTCGAGGTTCTCGGTGTCGATCCCTCCCGTCCGACACAGGCCTGGCGTGAGCGGGTCGGCATCGTGCTCCAGGAGACCGCCCTCGAGACCGCGCTGAGCGTGCGCGAGTCGCTCGAGCTCTACTCCGGCTACTACTCGGCGCCGCGACCGGTCGACGAAGTGATCGAGCTGGTCGGGCTCGGCGACAAGGCCGAGGCCCGGGCCGGCAAGCTCTCCGGGGGACAGAAGCGAAGGCTCGACGTCGGCATCGCGATGATCGGTGACCCCGAGCTGCTCTTCCTCGACGAACCGACCACCGGCTTCGACCCTTCGGCCCGGCGCCACGCCTGGCAGATGATCGCGGGATTGCGAGACCTGGGCAAGACCGTGCTGCTGACCACGCACTACATGGACGAGGCCCAGTTTCTGGCCGACCGGGTGGCGGTGATCAACCGCGGAACGGTGGTCGCGGTCGACGC
Source organism: uncultured Solirubrobacterales bacterium (assembly GCA_963717235.1). Lineage (GTDB taxonomy): Bacteria > Actinomycetota > Thermoleophilia > Solirubrobacterales > 70-9 > 67-14. The sequence continues at coordinate 165,679 of CAVQVQ010000002.1, forward strand.
CCCCTCGAAGCTCGGCGACCGGGAGAACCACCCGAGCAGGATCAGCTTCCGCCTGGCCCCGGGCCTGCCCCGGCCAGGCGAAGGACAGATTCCGGCCCCGGTTGGTGTGCGGGCCGTCGCCGAAGCCGCCGACGGCACGCTCGAGTTCGATTTCGAGTCGGACTCGCCGACCGACGACCTCCACCGGCTGTCGGCCTGGGCGATCGAGCAGGGGGTCGAGCTCGAGGGCCTCGAGGTCCGCCGGCCGTCGCTGGAGGACATATACCTGGAACTGACCAGCCAGTGAACTCGCTCGCGATGGCCCTTCACGAGTTCCGCTTCAGCCAGAAGATCTTCTGGCGCAACCCCGGTTCGGTCTTCTTCACGGTCCTGCTGCCGGTGATCTTCCTGGTGATCTTCGGGACGATCTTCGGCAGCGATCCGATCGAGCAGCTCGGCAACGTGCCGACCACGACCTACTACGTGCCGGCGATCGTGACGCTGGCCGTGGTCTCGGCGACCATGACCAGCCTCGCGGTCAACCTGACCGCAGCAAGGGAAGCGGGCCTGCTCAAGCGTGGCCGCGGAACCCCGCAGCCGCCGTGGGTCTTCATCGCCGGCCGGGTCGGCAATTCGATCGTCGTCTCGGTCCTGATGGTGATCGTCGTGACCCTGATCGGCAAGCTGCTCTACGACGCCCCGATCCCCTGGGGCGGGATCCCGGAAGTGGCCCTGACCCTGGTCATCGGGGCCGCAGCCTTCTGCTGCCTCGGTATCGCCCTGACCGCGGTCATTCCCTCGCGCGAAGCGGCCCCGGCGGTCACCAACGTGATCACCCTGCCGCTCTATTTCCTCTCCGGCGTATTCATCCCGGAAAGCGAGATCCCGGACGGCGTTCTATCGTTTTCGAGCCTGTTCCCGATTCGGAACTTCTTCGAGTCCTTCTTTGCCGCCTACAGCCCGGTCGCCTCGAATTCCGGATTCCAGTGGGAGAGCATGCTGTTCGTGGCGCTCTGGGGAGTTGCCGGGCTGCTGCTGGCCCTGCGTTTCTTCCGCTGGACGCCGAAGGGCTGAACTCCAATAGCCTTGGCCGCGTGCTTCACCACGTGGTCATCGAGGTCTCGGACATGAACCGCTCGGCGGCTTTCTACGACGCCGTGATCTCGCCACTCGGCTGGCGTCGCCACGACAACGGCAACGGGGCGATCGGCTACGGAATATCCAGGTCGGTCCTGCTGATAACCAAACGGGCCAACGCCTGTACCGACGGGGCCCTGATCTGTCTGGCCGCTCCCGGTATCGCTGCCGTGAAGGCCGCGTGGGAGGCGGGTTGTGCGACGGGTGGAAGCAGCGTCGCCGCCCCGGGTGAGACGACCGGCCACGGCTCCGGTTCCTACTCGGCCTATCTGCGCGATCCGGACGGACAGGAAATCGAGATAACGGTCGGAAGTGACTGAGTTGTGAAATCGACTTGACCGGCCTTCAGCAGTTCCCATAACCTCGGCCGGCAGGCAAAGCAAGCGGATCAACAAAAGGAAAGGCGTCAACAGATGAGCGTGAAGGTGGGAATCAACGGTTTCGGGAGGATCGGCCGCAACGTGGTCCGCGCAGCCGAGGCTGCAGGAGCGGACATCGAGTTCGTCGCCATCAACGACCTGACCGACAACGAGACGCTCGCCCATCTCTTCAAGTACGACTCGATCCTGGGCCCGAACCCCGACACGGTCACATCCGGTGAGGGTTCGATCACGATCAACGGCAAGGAAGTCCCGGCGCTCTCCGAGCGTGACCCGGCCAACATCCCGTGGGGAGAGCTCGGTGCCGACGTCGTACTCGAGTCCACCGGATTCTTCACCGCCCGCCCGGATGCCGCCAAGCACCTCGAGGCCGGCGCGAAGAAGGTGATCATTTCGGCTCCCGCAAAGGATCCCGATGTAACCGTCGCGCTCGGTGTCAACTTCGAGGACTACAACCCGGACGAGCACAACATCATCTCGAACGCATCCTGCACCACCAACTGCCTGGCTCCTTTCGCCAAGGCGATCAATGATGCGGTCGGAATCGAGCAGGGCCTGATGACGACGATCCACGCCTACACCTCGGATCAGAAGCTCCAGGACATGCCTCACAAGGATCTCCGGCGCGCCCGCGCAGCCGGAGTGAACCTGATCCCGACCACGACCGGCGCCGCCAAGGCCGTCGGACTGGTTCTGCCCGAGCTGGCCGGCAAGCTCAACGGCTTCGCCGTGCGCGCCCCCGTGATCACCGGATCGCTGGTCGACCTGACCTTCACCCCGTCGAGGGCGACTTCGGCCGAAGAGGTGAACGCGGCGGTCAAGGCTGCTGCCGAGGGCCCGCTGAAGGGGATCCTCTCCTACAGCGAAGAGCCGCTGGTCTCGACCGACATCATCACCAACCCGCACTCCTCGATCTTCGATTCCGGGCTGACCCAGATCATCGGAGACGGCAATCTGGTCAAGGCGGTCTCCTGGTACGACAACGAGTGGGGCTACTCGAACCGCTGCGTGGAGCTGATCGGCAAGGTCTGAGGCGGCCGAAACCGCAGGAGGCCGGTCTCATGGGCTTCAGCAAGCAGAGCGTGCGTGACGCCGAGGTAGACGGCCGGCGGGTGCTGGTCAGGGTGGACTTCAACGTCCCCCTGGCCGACGGCGAGGTCGCCGACGACACCAGGATCCGGGCGGCCCTGCCGACCGTGAACGGCCTGCTCGACCGCGGGGCGAAGGTGATCCTCGCCTCGCACCTCGGCCGGCCGGGGGGCGAAGTGGTTCCTTCGCTCTCGATGGCCCCGGTTGCGGTGAGGCTCTCCGAGCTTCTGGGCCGGGAGGTGGAGCTCTCACCCGAGGTGGTCGGCGAGCGGGCGCAGGCCATGTCGGAGGCGCTCGAGCCGGGCGGCGTACTGCTGCTCGAGAACACCCGGTTCGAGCCCGGCGAGACGAAGAACGATCCCGGGCTGGGACAGGCCTTCGCCGGACTGGCCGACCTCTTCGTCAACGACGCTTTCGGGACCGCCCACCGGGCCCACGCAAGCAACGTCGGGGTGGCCGCGCACCTGCCCGCATACGCCGGCGAACTGCTCCAGATGGAGGTCACCAACCTGAGCGCGGTGGCCGACGATCCCGAGCGCCCGCTGGTGGTCGTGCTCGGCGGGGCCAAGGTCTCGGACAAGATCGGAGTGATCGACCGCTTCATCGAGATCGCCGACCAGGTGCTGATCGGCGGCGCGATGTGCTTCCCGTTCTACCGGGCCCTGGGTACCGGTACCGGTGATTCCCTGGTCGAAGAGGACGGCATCCCGCTGGCCGCAGAGGCCATGGAAAAAGCCGAAGGCAGCTCCTGCGAGCTCTGTCTTCCGGTGGACCTGACACTCGGCCGCGAGTTCTCGGCCGAAACCGAGACCACGGAGGCCGACGGGACCGAAGTGCCGGACGGCTGGATGGGGCTGGACATCGGCCCCGCCTCGGCCGCCGACTACGCCGGGCGCATCGCCGCCGCGGGAACGGTCCTCTGGAACGGACCGATGGGGGCCTTCGAGCTCGCACCCTTCGAAGCGGGTACGCGTACGGTGGCCGAAGCGGTGGCGGGTTCGCCGGCCTTCACCGTGGTCGGTGGCGGCGATTCGGTGGCCGCGCTGGTCCAGTTCGGCCTGACCGCGGAGGTCGACTGGGCATCCACCGGTGGGGGAGCATCGCTCGAACTGCTGGAAGGCCGGGACCTGCCGGGCGTCGAAGCGCTGAACGAGGCATGATGAAGCCATGAGCCGACGACCTTTCATAGCCGCCAACTGGAAAATGAACAAGACGGCCGATGAGGCGGATGACTTCCTCGACCCGTTCCTGCCGAAGCAGTCGGCCGACGGTGCCGAGGTTGCGATCTGCCCGACCTACCTCGCCCTGGCGAGGGTGGCCGAGCGCTGCGCCGGCACGCCGGTAAGGGTCGCCGCCCAGAACATGTACTTCGAGGATTCCGGCGCCTACACCGGTGAGATCTCGGCGCCGATGCTGCTCGATCTCGGGGTGGACGGAGTCATCCTGGGCCATTCCGAGCGCCGCCAGTTCTTCGGCGAGACCGACGAAGCCCTGGCCCGCAAGGTCCGCCGCGCGATCGAAGCCGGCCTCCAGCCGATCCTCTGTTGCGGCGAGACCGATGCACAGAGGGAATCCGGGGACATGGAGGCGGTGCTTTCGCATCAGGTGCTCACCGACCTGGCCGAGGTGCATACCGACGACCTCGAGAAGGTCGTGATCGCATACGAGCCGATCTGGGCGATCGGTACCGGCAAGACCGCCTCCGACGAGCAGGCCCAGGAAGCGATCGAGTTCATCCGCAGCCTGCTCCACACCCGCGGGGACGAGCAGGCCGAGAAGGTCCGGATCCTCTACGGCGGCTCGGTCAAGCCGGGCAACGCCGCGGCGCTGCTGGGCATGCCCGACATAGACGGCGCCCTGGTCGGAGGCGCGGCCCTCGACCCCGACGACTTCGCCGCGATCGTCGACGCGGCCACCGCGGGCTGAGATGGCCCCACAGGCCCCGCAGACGCTGCCGGTTCCGGGCGTCGCGTTGATCATCCTGGATGGGTGGGGCCTGGCCGAGCCAGGTCCGGGCAACGCGGTCTCACTCGCTTCGACGCCCACCTTCGACCGTCTCTGGCGGGAGGGCAGGACCACGCAGATGACCGCCTGCGGCCCCGCCGTCGGACTGCCCGAAGGGCAGATGGGCAACTCGGAGGTCGGTCACCTCAACCTGGGCGCCGGTGCGATCGTCAAGCAGGACCTCGCCCGGATCGATTCGGCCGTGGCCGACGGTTCGTTCTTCGACAATGAGGCGCTGGTCGGCGCCTGCCGCCGTGCCGCCGCGAGCCCGCGTGGCCGGCTGCACCTGATCGGACTCGTATCCGACGGCGGCGTGCACTCCGGCTGGGAACACCTCGAAGCCTGCGTCGAACTGGCCGGCCAGGAGGGCGTGCCGGACGTCGTATTCCACGCGATCACCGACGGCCGTGACACCCTGCCCCACGGTGGCGCCCAGTACCTCGAGGAGCTCGAGCGCTGGCTGCGCTCGACCGGCCGTGTCGGCACGGTCAGCGGCCGCTACTACGCCATGGACCGGGACACCCGCTGGGAGCGGCTCAAGCTGGCCTATGACGCGATCGTCCACGGGGAGGGCCCGAAGGCTCCCGACAGCGCCGCCGCGATCTCCGACGCCTACGCGAGCGACCTGACCGACGAATTCATCAAGCCGACCGTGATCGGCGGCTACGACGGCATGGCCGAAGGGGATGTCGCGATCTTCATCAACTTCCGTCCCGACAGGGCCCGGGAGCTGACCATGGCCCTGGCCGACCCCGCATTCGATGAGTTCCCGCGCTCCGGCGGCCCGGTGGTCGACCTGACCACGATGACCTCCTACCGAAAGGGTTGGCCCTATCCGGTCGCCTTCCCGGAGGATCGGCCTTCGGTGACCCTCGCCCAGGTCATCTCCGAGGACGGCGGGCCGCAGGTGCATGTCGCCGAGACCGAGAAGTACGCCCACGTGACCTACTTCTTCAACGGCGGGCGCGAAGAGGAATGGCAGGGTGAGCACCGCAGCCTGGTTCCGTCGCCGCGCGACGTGCCGACCTACGACTTCAAGCCGGAGATGAGCGCCCGTGGAGCGGCCGATGCCTTCATCGAGGGCTGGCGGCAGTACCGGCCCCGCTTCGGGGTGATCAACTTCGCCAACCCCGACATGGTCGGCCACACCGGCGTGATCCCGGCGGCGGTGGCCGCGATCGAAGCTGTGGACGCCTGCCTCGCAGACGTTGTCGACGCCGTTCACGAATCGGGAAGTGCCTGCCTGATCACCGCCGACCACGGCAACGCAGACCACATGCTCGAGCCGGACGGATCTCCGAACACCGCCCACTCGCTGAACCCGGTCCCGCTGATCCTCACGGTGCCCGGACCCGACCTCGCCTCGGGCGGGGTTCTGGCCGACGTCGCTCCGACCGTGCTCGAGATGCTGGGGATCGCCCAGCCGGTCGAAATGACCGGCCGGTCCCTGATCGTCTGAGCCCCGTATCCGGGTAGCCTGCGGGTCCGTGCGCCAGGACCCCGCCAGACTCAGCTTCGAGATCGAGGCCCGCGACGGCGCCGCGAGGCGCGGTCGGCTGATCACCGCACACGGCCCGGTCGAGACGCCGGCCTTCATACCCCTGGCGACCAAAGGCAGCGTCAGGGGAATGTCCTCCCGTGAGGTCAAGGGCATCGGCTTCGAGATGGTCCTCGGCAATACCTACCACCTGCTGGTCGCCCCGGGGCCCGAGCGGATCGAGGCGGCCGGTGGGCTCCACGAGTTCATGGCCTGGGACCGGGCGATCATCACCGACTCGGGCGGCTTTCAGGTGTTTTCACTGGCCCACGGCGGGGTCAGCGAGGAGATCAAGGGCACCGGCCGCAAGATGCAGGGCCTGGCCAAGACCCTCGGGATAGAGGAAGAGGGGGTGCGGTTCCGCTCCTACCGGGACGGCTCCGAGCTGATGCTCTCGCCTGAGACCTCGATGGGTGTCCAGGCCGCGCTCGGCTCCGACATCGCCCTGGTCTTCGACGAATGCACTCCTTTCCACGCCGACCGCGAGTACACGGCGCGCTCGACCGAGCGCACCCACCGCTGGCTCGGGCGCTGCCTCGACTGGCACCAGGACAACGGACCCGAGTCGCAGGCCGTCTTCGGCATCGTCCAGGGCGGGACCTACGAGGACCTGCGGGCCGAGTCCTGTGAAGCGGTCTCCGTCGCCGGGGTCGACGGGATAGCGATCGGCGGCACGCTCGGCAGGCACAAGGAGGAGATGGCCGAAGTCCTCGCCTTCACCGTCCCCCGCCTGCCGGTAGATGCACCGAAGCACCTGCTGGGGATCGGCGAGATCGACGACCTGATCCGGGGGGTCGCCCTCGGACTCGACGTATTCGACTGTGCGGTTCCCACCCGGCTTGCCCGCCACGGCATGGCCCTGGCGCCCGCCCCCGACAGCCGTTTCCGGATCGACATCCGCAAGGGCTACGCGGCGGGGCGGAGGGGACCGCTGGTCGAGGGCTGCGGCTGCACCGCCTGCCGCGACTACGACATCGACTACCTGAACTACATCTCCCGCTCGGAGGAGTTGACCGCGGTGCGCCTGCTGGTCGAACACAATCTCTCCTACATGGAGCAGCTGATGTCTGAAGCCAGGAACGCCATATCGGCCGGTCGTTTCGCGGCCTACGGCGAGGCCGTTCTCGCCGGCTCCAGCCCCTGGCAGGCGGCGGAGGCCACCTGATGCTGGCCGGCTTCGAGGGCGTCCAGAAGAGCTTCGGCGGCACGGTCGCATTGCGCGGTCTCTCTTTCGGCGTGCCCGAGGGTGCCGTCTGCGGGCTGCTCGGGCCGAACGGTTCGGGCAAGACGACAGCGATCCGTGTACTGCTCGGCCTCACCCGGGCCGACTCCGGCTCCTCCAGCCTGCTCGGGGTACCGACCGGGGGGAGAGGCTTCGCTTCAGCGATCCGCCAGACCGGCGCCCTGGTCGAGGGTCCGTCTCTCTACTCCCGGGCGACCGCCCGCCAGAACATGAGGATCCAGGCGGATGCGCTCGGGATACGGCGGGCCGGTTCCGAGATCGATTCGCTGCTCGCACTGGTCGGGCTCTCGGAGCGGTCGGATACGAATGCCGGCGGGTTCTCGATGGGCATGAAGCAGCGGCTCGGCCTCGCCATCGCCCTGCTCGGCCGGCCGCGGCTGGTGATTCTCGATGAGCCCACCAACGGCCTCGACCCGGCAGGAATCGTCGAGATCCGAAAGCTGATCGCGGCCCTGCCCGAGCGCGGTGTGACCGTGCTGGTCTCGTCGCACCTGCTCTCCGAGGTCGAACTGATGTGCGACCGGGCGACAATCATCAACCGGGGCAGCCTGGTGGCCGACGGCACCATGGCCGAGCTGCTCGGCCACGCCGGGTCGGGCAGCTCTTTCCTGGTCACCGTCCCAGGTCCCGAGCTGGAGCCGGCCGTGGCGGCCCTCTCCGGTCTCGGACTCGCGGTCGAGCGTCGCGGCGACGGCACACTGGTTGTGTCGGGCGCGATCAGCGACGGCTCACAGCTGAGCTGCGTGCTGGCCGCCGAAGGTATCTACGTCTCGGCGCTGGGCCAGGAAAAGCCCGACCTCGAGCGGGTCTTCCTCAGCCTGACCGAAGGGGAGGGGGGCGTCGGTGCGGGCTGAGCTGTCCAAGGTACGGGCGCTGCCGACCCCCACCTGGTGCGTTGCGATCAGCTTCGCCTGCGCGCTGCTCGGTGTCGCCGCGACCTGGCAGTGGGGTCTCGGATCGGACCTCCTGGCGATCGAGCTGGCGCTCGGCTTCCCGATGGCGATCGCTTCGATCGTGTTCGGGGTCTGGATATTCGGTGTCGAGTACGGCCAGAACACCCTGAGGCGCACGCTGAGCGCCGATCCCCGGCGTCTGCGCCTGTTCGTCTCCAAGCTCGTCGTCGCCCTCGTCCTGGTCGCGACGGTGACCGCCCTGATCCACCTCGTCTTCTTCCCTTTCTACGATCTCGCTGCCGACCGCCACGGCCAGTCGGTCGGGGTCGGCGAGTACCGGGACCTGGCCCTCGGGGCGCTGCTCACCAACCTCGTCTACGTGACGGTCGGAGGCTCGCTGGCGCTGATCACGGCCAGCATGGCCGGCGGCGTCACCGTGGCCCTGGTTTTCGTCTTCATCATCGACACCGTGCTTGCCGTGGTGCCCGAGGTCGGCGACTTCAGCTTCGGCATCGCACTGGCCGACGTCGTGATCGGCATCCGTGGCACCGAGAGCGGCTTCGGCGAGTTCGACTCCGGACATTCGACCATCCAGGCGGTGTTGATCCTGGCCGCCTGGCTGATCGGCCTCGGCGGACTCGGCTGGCTGCGCCTCTGGCGCAGTGACGTCAAGTAGTCCGGCCGCTACTGGGTGTTGTCGCGGATGTAGTCCCTGAGTTCCCGGGTGATCTGGTTGACCGAATCCCCGGCCCAGTCCCTGACCTCGACCGATGCGGCCCGGTCGGTCAGGAAGATGACCAGGCCGGCCACGACCAGCGCGACCGCGATCAGGGCCAGCAGGCCGGCCACGAAACGGACCATCCGGCTGAACAGCGAGCGCTTCTTGACCTTCGGTCGCGGCGGCGGGCCCTTGTACCGCGGCGGCGGGGGCGCCGGCCGGTGTGCCGTGCGCGAAGTGCGCTCGAGTGGCCTGGTCGCGGTTTCCGCCATCGGGAAGTGCTCGGGAGCCGGTGGCTCGTCATCGTCGAGCAGGAGCGTGACGTCTTCGCCTCTGAGCCCGCGCTCGAGCCCGTCGGAGAACGCCCCGGCAGTCTGGAAGCGGATCCGGTTATCGCCCTCGAGGGCACGCATCACCGAGGCGCTGACGGTCTCCGGCACATCCGAGTTGTAGGTCCTGGGGGAGAGCGGCTTCTCGTTCTGCTGGCGCACCGCCAGCTCGGCCAGGGAGGAGCCCTCGTAGGGCAGCCTCCCGGTCAGGAACTGGTAGAGCACCACGCCGAGCGCGTACACATCGGTGGCCGGCGTCGCTTCGTCCCCGCGGACCTGTTCAGGTGCCAGGTAGGCGGCAGTGCCGACGACCGACCCGACCTGGGTGATCCGGGTCTGCTCGGCGGCGCGGGCGATGCCGAAGTCGGTCAGCTTGCAGGTCATCGGGCCGCCGCCCACCGGGCCTCCGACGACCATCAGGTTGCCCGGCTTCACGTCACGGTGGACGATTCCGTGACGGTGGGCGTATTCCAGACCGGCGCAGGCCTGGACGCCGATCTCGACCGCGATCTCCGGGTCGAGCACGCCCTCGCTCTTGAGAATCTGTGCCCCCGACCTTCCTTCGACGCATTCCATGACGATGAAGTGGCGGCCGCTGTCGACGCCGGTGTCGTAGACCTGCACGATGTTGGGGTGGATCAGCTTGGCGACCGCCAGTGCCTCGCGGCGAAAGCGGGCGACGAAGCGGTCATCGTCGGAGAGGTGCTCGGCCAGCACCTTCACGGCGACGGTGCGCTCGAGGATCCGGTCCTTCGAGCGGTAGACGTTCGACATGCCTCCGGACCCGAGGCGGTCCATCAGCTCGTAGCGTCCGCCGAGTACGGTCGGGGTGCTCACGGTCCGGCTCCTCCGGTCCCGGGGCCGACTCCGCCTGAGCCGTTGTCGACCGGGGGCTCGGGCTCCGGCTCGGGCTGGGGCTCCGGCTGATTGCCGCCGCCACCGGTCGTCCCCGTGTCTTCCGCGTCTCCCGTGTCGCCCGTGTTCCCGGTGGGTCCCGAGGCGCCCTCGTCCGGCGCCGGCGCTTCTTCGACCGGCGGTTCGGGGGTCACCGGTTCGACCGGATCGAGGTCGGCTTCGACGCAGGTGTCCTGCACGGTGATCTGGAGTTCGGTCACGCCGTCGATCAGGTTACGCCGAAGTACGTCGTCTACATCGCTTCCGAGAGCCTCCACCTCAGTCCGGACCTCCTCGGCGGCGGCCAGGGCCTCGAAGCAGTTGCCCTCTCTGGCAAGCATCCGGACCTCCGTGAGGTTTTCGTCGATCCGCTCGGCCGTGTCGGGCGGAAGCAGGTTGCTGCGTTCCTCGCCGCATCCCGAAATCGCCAGGATCGCCGCTGAAGCGAGCAGGCAGAGGATTGTTTTTCGGGCTTTCGGAGGCATCGCGTTCGAGTCTAGAGTGAGTGTTCCGGGGGTCTGTGAGTGGGTTCCGAATCAATGTCCCTGGTACAGGCGGTCGGCCAGGTGCGGCGGCAGGCCGGCCTCCCGGATAGCTTCGGCCGCCGCGTCGATCGGGTAGTCGACGCGGTGGAAAGACGCGCTCATTGCTTCTGTGTCGAGGTTCAGCCAGGCCGCCCGGGGGTCGCCGTCCCGGGGCTGGCCGACGCTTCCGGGGTTGACCAGCCACTGTCCCTTGGCCAGCGAGAGTCTGGTTCCGTCAGGCACCAGCTCCGAGGTGATCCTGGAAAGCTCGTCGATCCGGGTGAAGTAGAGGGCGATGTGGGAGTGGCCGATCAGCGAGACCCTCTCCTCCTGGACGTTGAGGCAGTCTTCGGCGAGGTCGACATCGACGACGTATTCCCAGATCGGGTCACGTGGAGAGGCGTGGTACAGGCCGAAACCCTCGCGCCGGTCCCTGGCCTCCGGGCCGAGCCTGCGCAGGGCCTGGTCGGAGGCCTCGCTCAGCTGTCCGCGGGTCCAGAGTGCTGCCTCGGCCGCGCTCGGGCTGAAGGTCGAGATGTCGATCTCACCCAGTGCGGCCAGATCGTGGTTGCCGACCAGCCAGACCGAGCAGCGCTCGGCGAGGATCCCGAGGCACTCGTTCGGGCTGGAGCCGTATCCGACCGCGTCGCCGAGGCACCAGATCTGATCGACCCCGGCCTCGTCGATATCGGCAAGTACCGCCTCGAGGGCGGGGAGGTTCGCGTGGATGTCTGAGATTACGGCCGCTTTCATTTCCGGTCGCGACGAAGGCTTGGCGAAGCTGGGCATGGTGCCGGTCGCGGCCTTCTATCGTAAAGCCCCATGCCTTCCGCGCCCAAGCCCAGAGCGCCCCTGAACGCCTACGCCCCGGTGGCGGTCGCGCTGGCCGCGGTGGCATTCGCTTTCCTGGTCGGCTGGGCCGTCGGGCCGGGCAGCCCCCCGATCGACTTCCAGAGCGCCGATGCGGCCACCTGGTTCGAGCGGGCCGGTCCGGGAGGCATCGAGACAGCCGAGCAGTACCGGAGCCGTTCCCGGGCCATCGCGCTGTTGGCGATCGCCTCCCAGATCGGGCTGCTGGCCCTGCTCGCCCTCTATCGCGGGCCACCGATGCGTCGCCTGCTGGACCGCGCCGCGCTGCATCCACTGCGTGGCGCAGCGGCCATCGGGGCCCTGCTCGCCCTCGCGCTTTCCCTGGCGGGACTGCCGGCGGCCCTGCTCTCCTTCGATCTCGGGCGCGACTACGGCCTGATCACACAGGGGCCGGGTGGCTGGGCGGGCGACCGCCTGCTGTCACTCGCATTCGCGCTCCCGCTCTACGCCGGCGCCGCAGTGGTCGCCTTCGCGGCCTGGCGCCGTTTCCGGCGCCGGTTCTGGATCGTGGCCGGCGCGGCGGCAGTCGCCTTCGCCGTCGTCTGGCTCTGGATCTGGCCGGTTGCCGTGTCTCCGCTCTTCAACGATTTCGAGCCGCTGCCCGCGGGGCCGGTAAGGAGCGAGGTGCTCGATCTGGCCGATCGCTCCGGCGTCGACATCGGCGAGGTCTACTCGGTCGATGCCAGTCGCCGCTCGGTCGCCCTGAACGCCTACGTCCACGGAATCGGAAGCAGCAAGCGGGTCGTGATCTACGACAACGTCCTCGCCACCGTGCCCCCGAGGAGCCTGTCGGCCCTGATCGCCCACGAGCTTGCACACGTCGAGTCCAATGACATCTACCGCGGCCTCGCTTTCGCCATCCTGGTCATCCCGCTCGGCGCACTGGCGATCCAGCTGGGCGCGGCGGTGATCGCCAGGAGGAACAGGGACAGGACCGACGGTCCCGGCATCGTGCTCGCCCTCGCCCTCGGCCTGGCGGTGATGTCGCTGCTGCTCTCTTTCCCCGGTAACCGGCTGTCGCGGGAGATCGAGATCCGGGCCGACTACAGCGCCCTCCAGACCACAGACGACCCGGCGGGGATGATCGCGCTCCAGCGCCAGATCGCGGCGAGCAACCTGACCGATCCCGACCCGCCGGCGCTGTGGCATTCGCTGTTCGGCACCCACCCGGCAATCCTCGAGCGCATCGGCCTGGCCGAAGCCTGGACCGGGGAGCGGTCGCCGTGAAGATCACCCTGATGGCGGTCGGCCGGATCCGCTCGCCCTTCGATGCGGCAGAGGCGCACTACCTGAAGCTGCTGAAGCCCCGGCAGAAGCTCGAGGTGGTCGAGGTCAAAGACGACGCGGCCATGCTGCGACGCCTCGACAAGGAGGCTCACGTGGTGGCGCTCGACCTGGGTGGCCGGGCGATGGACTCGATCGCCTGGTCGACCTGGCTCGACCAGCGGCGACTGGCCGCCCGCGATGTGAGCCTGCTGGTCGGCGGGCCCTCCGGACTGCCCGCCGAGGCGCTCTCCCGCAGCGACGAATCGATTTCGCTCGGACCCCAGACCCTCGCCCACCAGCTGGCACGCATCGTGTTGCTCGAGCAGATCTTCAGGGCCGGCAAGATCCTCGCGGGGGAGAAGTACCACCTGTAGCCGGAACCGTAGGATGGCTCTCGTGTCAGCCCCAGACCCCGTATCCGGCCTGCTCGAAGTTGTCGCCTCGGTCTCGCGTGAACTCGCCGGTGACGAGTCGATCGAGCCCGGACTCGATCCTTCCCCGAAGCCCGAACTCGGTGACTTCAGCTCGAATGCCGCGATGCTCATGGCGAAGCCGCTCGGCCGCCCGCCGAGAGAGATCGCCGCGGAGCTGGCGGAGCGGATCGGTGACCATCTGGGTAGCTCACTCAAGCGCACCGAGGTCGCCGGGCCCGGCTTCCTGAACCTGTTCCTGTCCGACAACTGGTACCGCGGGGCGGTGGCCGACCTGGGGGGAGGGGAGGCCCCGGTGCCGCCGGTGGCTGAACCGGAAAGGGTCCTGCTCGAGTTCGTATCGGCGAACCCGACCGGACCGCTGACCGCCGCCTCCGGGCGGCATGCGGCCTACGGGGACGCGGTGGGGAGGCTGCTCAGGCGCACCGGACACGATGTATCGACCGAGTACTACGTCAACGACGGGGGCAGTCAGGTCGAGAACTTCGGCCTTTCGATCGCCGCCCGCATGGAGGGCCGCGAACCGCCCGAGAACGGATACCGCGGTGACTACGTCAACCGGCTCGCCGAGCGCGCCCGCAGCGAAGGGATGGAACCCGGCGAGGTCGAGAGGCTCACCCTGGAGGGTGTTGCCTGGATGGTCGAGAGCATCCGCTCTTCGCTAGTCGCATTCGGAGTCGAGATGGACGATTTCTTCTCCGAGCGCTCGCTCTACGAGCGAGGGCTGGTCGAAAAAGGCATCGAGCGGCTCCGCGAGGCGGGCCACACCTTCGAACAGGAAGGCGCCCTCTGGCTGCGTACGACCGATTTCGGGGATGACAAGGACCGGGTCCTGGTGCGCTCGGGGGGTGAGCCGACCTACTTCGGAGCCGATGTTGCCTACCACGCAGACAAGGTCGAGCGTGGCCATTTCCGGCTGCTCGACGTGCTCGGCGCCGACCATCACGGTTATGTCGCCCGGATGGACGCGGCCGTGCGCTCGCTGGGACGCGAGGTCGAGTTCGAGGCCCGCATCCTGCAGATGATCCACCTGGTCGAAGGCGGCCAGAGAACCAAAATGTCGAAGCGTGCGGGAGACATCGTCACGCTCGACGAACTGGTCGCCGACATCGGCACCGACGCATCCCGTTTCTTCCTGCTCCAGCGCAGCCACGACCGCACTTTTGACCTCGACCTCGACCTGGCGCGCTCACAGTCCTCGGACAACCCCGTGTACTACGTCCAGTACGCCCACGCCCGGATCAAGAGCATTCTGCGCAAGGCGGCGGAGGGGGCCGTTGCGGGGGACCAGGCACCCACCGGGATGACAGCGGTGCCGCCGGTCGATCCGGCCGAAAAGGCCCTGATCGGCAGGCTGCTGGCATTCCCGGCAGAGGTCCACGAGGCCGCCGCCCGCCGGGCACCGCACAGGATCTGCGCCTACGCGACCGAGACCGCCGCCGCCTTCCACGCCTTCTACCGCGACTGCCAGGTGGTCGGCGCCGAGGGGGACGGCCTCGAAGCGGCCCGCCTGGCCCTCTGCGAGAGCACCGCGGCAACGCTCAGCGCTTCGCTCGAGCTGCTCGGCATTTCGGCACCGGACAGCATGTAGACGGATTATCCGCGTCCTGGCCGATCCGGCCGGAGCGGCCTACAGGTCGTATTCCGCGAGGTCGCGATCAAGCCGGGAGGAGTCGGCCGCCGACGGTCCGGCACCGCCGTCCGGACCTCGTCCGTCGTCGCGGTTTCGCCGCCAGCGGATCGCCACCCAGAGTGCCGCCAGGGCGGCGAGCAGCAGGCCTGCCACCGGCACCACGTAGACGTAGAAGTTGGTGTCCTCGTCGTCCGGCAGCGCCAGGACCTGGGGCCCGTACTCGGCGACCAGCGCGTCCTTGATCTGCTGTTCGGTCTTGCCTTCTTCGATCAGGCCACGCATGAAAAGGCGCTGGCGTTCGGCGGCCGGTGCCCGGGACATACCGAGCAGGGTGCCGCAGATCGGGCACATCACCTCCTCTTCGAGCTGGAGCAGGTCGGCCCGCGGTGCTACCGGTGCCGCCTGGCTCGATCCGGTGGCATTCCCGTCCGACGCGGCTGCGCCCGGCTGCTCCTCGGCACCGGCCGCCGACGGAGCCGCGGCCAGCAGGACCAGGGCTGCCAGGGTGGCCAGGAACCGCCGCATGCCCGGCCGGATCCTCAAGAGTTCCCGCCTCCAGCGGGGGCCGCCCCGCCGTCGGCCAGGGCCGGCGCCGCGAACTCCTCGACCTCACCGAGGTCCCGGAACGGTCCCGCGAAGTGGGCGACCAGGTTGCCGTCGGGATCGACCAGGAAGGACTCGGGCACGCCGGTGGTCTGGAGGTCATCGGCATACTCGCCGTCGGCATCGCGAAGCTGGTCATAGGTGATGTCGAACTCCTCGATGAAGGCCAGCGCGTCATCGGTCAGGTCCCGGGTGTCGATCCCGAGCACGCTGATCCGGTTCCGGTTCTCGCGTTCGAAGCGGTCGAGGGCGGGCGATTCGTCCCGGCAGGGGACGCACCAGGAAGCCCAGACGTTGAGCAGCACCCACTGGCCCCGATAGTCGGAGAGAGACCCTTCGCCGCCGGGCGGCAGGGTCGGCAGGGTCGCGGTTGGCACCGGCTCGCCGGTGGAGATGGCTCCCCCGCTGGAACTGGACAGTCCCCAGACCAGGAAGCCGATGAATGCCGTGACGGCGATCACGACGACTGCGGTGACTACGGTTGCGCCTATCGGGGTCTTTGTATTCAAACCGCCTCAGAGTATGAAGAAGAGTGCTCCGGTGCTCGCGTAGTATGCCCCCGGCGCGGACGTAGCTCAGTTGGTAGAGCGCGAGCTTCCCAAGCTCGAGGTCGCGGGTTCGATCCCCGTCGTCCGCTTTGAGTCCATCGATTTCAGTCGTGATCGTCGCCTGGAACTCGGCCCGCGATCTGGCCCGCACCTTGCCCGCGCTGGCTGCCGAGCTCGGCCCTGAAGACGAAGTGATCGTGGTCGACAACGGCTCCGACGACGATCCCGGAGGTGTCGCTGCCCGGTTCGTTCCCCGTCTGCGTGTGGTCGCCATGAACCGCAACGCCGGCTACGCGGCGGCCGTCAACCGCGGGGCCGCCGAAGCACGCGGCGACCTGCTGGTCCTGCTGAATCCGGATGCGATGCCCGAGCCCGGCTTCGGAGAGGCGATCCGGCGGCCACTCTCCGACGGCTCCGGCTGGGCGGCCTGGATGGCGCTCGTCGTCTGCCACGAGCACGGCAGGCGGCTGGTCAACTCCCGCGGCAATCCGCTCCACTTCACGGGCTTCTCGTGGGCCGGGGGGCACGGGCTCGACCCGGACGACGCTGCCGCCGGCGGCAGCGAGTTCGCCACGCTCTCTGGCGCCTGCATAGCGATCCCCCTCGAGACCTGGAGGCGGGTCGGCGGCTTTCCCGGCCACTTCTTCCTCTACCAGGAAGACACGGACCTCTCGGTGAGGCTGCTCCTGGCCGGAGAACGGATCGGCCTGGCCGCCGACGCCGTGGTCGACCACGACTACGAGTTCGGGTCCCGTGGGCGCAAGTACTTCTGGCTGGAGCGCAACCGGCTGGCGATGATCGCCCGGAACTTCCCGGGGCCGCTTATCCTTCTCCTGCTACCGGCCTTGATCGCAACCGAGCTGGCCCTTCTCGTGGTCGCCGCGCGCCAGGGCTGGTTGAGGGCCAAGCTGTCCGCCGGGCTGGCCCTGATCGGCTGGACCCCACGGCTGCTGCAAGAGCGCCGCCTGATCCAGGCCTCCCGCAGGATCACCGCGGCGCAGTTTGCCGCCAACCTCACGGCCGACCTCGACTCGCCGTACTTCCCGGGCTTCGTGCGTCGTAATCCGGTCCGGGCGGCGATGCGCCTCTACTGGCGCTGCCTGCGGCTCTTGCTGCGGTGAGGCCGGGTCAGAGGGCCTGTCCGATCGGCCGGATCAGGATCTCGTTCACGTCGACCGAGTCGGGCTGGGAGAGCGCGTAATCGACCGCCCCGGCGATGTCATCGTCGCTGAGCGCCCGGTCGCCGGGGCGGTTGTCGAAGAACGGTGTATCGACCATCCCCGGCTCGATCAGGGTCACCCTGATCCGGTTTCCGTCCTCGCGGGCGCGCAGCTCCGCCCTCAGGGCCTCACCCATGGCCGTGGCAGCGAACTTGGTCGCTGAATACAGGGACCCGGGCAGTGCCCGCCGGCCGGCGATCGAACTGGTGATCAGGAAGTGCCCGTTCCCCTCCTCCAGCAGGTGGGGAAGGGTGGACCGGATCGTCAGCGCCGGGCCGAGCACGTTGGTGAGCACCATCGACTTCCAGTGCTCTGGCGACTCTTCGAGGAAGCCACGGCTCGCGCCGAAGCCGGCATTGGCGAAGACGGCATCGATCCGGCCGAAGGATTCGAGTGCCGTGGCGGTCATCGCTTCGACCTGGTCCCATTCGGTGACGTCGCAGGAAACGGCGACCGCGTTTTCCGCGCCACCCACCTCTTCGACCAGCTTCTCGAGCGGTTCCAGCCGCCTCCCCGCGAGCACGAGCCGGTAGCGGTCTTTGACGGCGCGGGCGGTCGCCGCCCCGATTCCACTGCCGGCGCCGGTAATCAGGAGGACCTTCTTTTCAGCATTCATGAGCCGATTCTCGCACGCACCACACGCCGACGGTCCAGCCTTGCAATAATCCCTCTGTCGCATGGATCCTTCGAAGAAACGACAGATCAGGCTTTTCGTCGCTCTCGGTTTTGCACTCGTCCTCGCAACGGGCCTCGTCTACACGTCCTTCAACGCCTCGAGCGAGGCCCGGCAGCCCTCCGAACTCGCCGACGCCATTCCCGGCAAGAGCTACGAGATGACCGGCAAGGTCGTCCCGGGCTCGATCGAGGAGCAGGGTGACGGAATCAGCTTCGAGGTCCGCGACCGCGAAGGCGGTGGCTCGATCCCGGCGACATACAGCGGTGTGATCCCGGACCCCTTCCGGGACGGCCGCGAGATCGTCCTGAAGGGGACCGTGGAGAACGGGATTTTCGTGGGGGAGCGGGATACGCTCGTTACCAAGTGCCCCTCGAAATTCTCGGAGAAGAAGAATCAGTAGCCTCGGAGGCGCTGCCCTCTGGGTCGCCTTTCTGACCGCCGTCTTCGGCTCGGTAGCGGCCCTGATCGGGACCCGAGGAGACCGCCGTTGGGTCGACGCCGCCCGGCGTTCGGCCTACACGATCTTCGCCCTCCTGCTGGTCTGCGTGGTCGCGATCGAGGTCGCCTTCATCACCAGTGACTTCAGCCTCAGCGTCGTCGCCAGCCACTCGGCTCGGGAGACCCCTCTCTTCTACAAGTTCACCGCGATGTGGTCGAGCCAGGAGGGATCCCTGCTGCTGATGGGATTCATGCTCTCGCTGGTCTCCTCGGTCTCGCTGTACTTCACCCGGGAGAAGCTGCGCGACGTCGTCCCGTGGGCGGCGGCGATCATGCTCGGGCTCATCGTCTTCTTCACTTCGCTGATGCTTTTCGGCGGCGGGGTCAACCCGTTCGACACGCTCAGCGAGGTGCCGGCCAACGGGGTCGGCCTGAACCCCTTGCTGCAGCACCCGATGATGATCATCCACCCGCCGATGCTCTTCGTCGGCTACACATCCCTGGCGGTGCCGTTCGCCTTTGCGATCGGTGCGCTCATCGCGAAGCGCATCGATGCCGCCTGGATCAAGTCGACCCGCGGCTTCGCCCTGATCGCCTGGATCTTTCTCTCGATCGGCATCATCCTCGGGGCACGCTGGTCGTACACCGAACTCGGCTGGGGCGGCTACTGGGCCTGGGACCCGGTCGAGAACGCCTCGATCATGCCGTGGCTGATCACCACCGCCTACATCCACTCGATCATGGTCCAGGAGAAGCGCGGAATGCTGAAGGTCTGGAACGTCAGCCTGATCGTGGCGGCCTTCACCCTGGCGATCCTCGGCACCTTTCTGGTCCGGTCCGGGGTGCTTCAGTCGATCCACGCATTCGGGGACTCCACGGTCGGCCCGTACTTCCTCGGGCTGATCATCCTCATGCTGGTCGGATCGACCACCCTGATCATCTCCCGGCTGCCGCTGCTGCGAGCGAACCGGAAGATCGATTCGATGGCCTCCCGCGAGGCCGTATTCCTGATCAACAACCTGCTGCTGGTGGCCCTCTGCGTGATCGTCTTCTGGGGGACGTTCTTCCCCCTGATCTCGGAGCTCTTCACCGGCACGGAGTCAGTGCTCGCCGCCCCCTGGTTCGACCGCTATACGACCCCGCTGGCGGTCGCCCTGGTGCTGTTCACCGGGATCGGTCCGCTGCTCGCCTGGCGGAAGATCTCATGGCAGGGCATCAAACGGGTCTTTCCGATCCCCACCGCCGCCTCCCTGGTCGTGCTGGTCCTGCTGCTCGTCTTCACCGACGCGGCCAACAACCCCTGGGCCCTGGCGGTATTCGTGCTGGCCGCCTTCACCGTGGTCGCGCTGGGCCAGGAGACCTGGCGGGGGGCGGCCGCACGCCGGGCGAGCGCGGGTGGCTCGATCCCGGCCTCGATCTGGGCCGTCGCGACCCGTAACCGCCGTCGGTACGGCGGCTACACCGTGCATCTCGGCTTCGTCATCCTCCTGGTGGGAGTCGCCGCCTCATCCAGCTTCGAGGACAAGCGCGACGTGACCCTGGCCCCGGGTGAGTCGGTCAAGGTCGAGCGGTACACACTGACCTACGAGCAGCCGACGGTATCGAGAGACGGCCAGGCGATCGTTTTCGGGGCCGAAGTATCGGTCCGTCGAGAGGGCGAGCCTTTCGCCACGATGACCCCGACCAGGCGGTACTACCAGCGCACGTCCGGCACCCGGACGATCTCCGGCTACTTCGAGGGTGAGGCGACCAGCGAAGTCGGGCTGAGCGCCGGGACCCGCAAGGACTTCTGGGTCTCGATCGAGCCCGATACGGAACGGATCCGCGAGCGGGCCGAGACCGCCGACGGCCGCTTCGGCGCCTACATGCGCTCCCGGGTTCTGCCGGCGATCCAGAGAGACCCGTCCCAGGCTGGTGCTTTGACCCAGCAGCTGGTCGCGGTACAGGGGCTGGCCACCGACCGGATCATCGCTGATTACACCCGGCCCGAGATGGCCACCCCGGCGACCTTCCGGATCATCGTCAGCCCGATGGTCAGCTGGATCTGGGCCGGCGCGATCGTGACCATCCTCGGCGCCCTCTTCGCAGTCTGGCCGGCCCGCCGCAACCGACGCCGGAAGGCCTCCTGATGGAGCTGCTCTACTTCGTGCTGATGCTGGCCGCGGCGACCACCTTCGTCAGCTACCCGTTCTGGGGAAAGTGGCGGGCCACGGCGACCGAGGATCCCGCGATCGCGGCGCTCGAGGCTGCGCGGGAGGCGAAATACCGGGAGATCAGCGATGCCGAGGTGGACCTGAAGACCGGCAAGCTGACTCAGGAGGACTACGACCGGGTCAACGCGGAGCTGAGGAGCGACGCAGTCGAGATCCTGCGCAAGCTGGACCAGGCACGCGCCGTCGAAGAGCCCGAAAAAGGCTAGACTCCCCGGACGCATGTTCACTTTCCTTTCAGTCATACAGGCCGGCCTGGCCTTCCTGCTCATCTTTCTGATCCTGCTCCATTCGGGCAAGGACGCCGGGCTCTCCGGTGCTTTCGGCATCGGTGGTGGCGGCAGTTCGGTGGGCGGCGGCTCGATGGTCGAGCGCAACCTGACCCGGGCGACGATCGCCACGGCGATCATCTTCGTCGTCAATACCATCGTCCTGCTCAACCTCTGAGCGGCCCCCGGAACTCGATCGGTCGACCAGCTGATCGTCTAGGATCGCGGCGATGAGCGACCGGACGAAGCTGATTCTCGCGGTCACACTCGGCGCGCTCGGCCTCGCGCTCGGCACGCTCGGCACGATCGTGGCCTTCAACGCCAGGGACGACGTGAACTCCAACCAGGAAGTCACGGCGGTCGTCGAGCAGAGGTTCGCCGAGGCCCAGAAGCGCCAGGACGATCTCGAGGCGGACCAGGTCTCCGAAGCGGAGAGGCTGGTCGACAGCCTGAGCAAGACGGAGCAGAACCAGCTCGGCAAGATCGACTCCAATTCGAAGGCGATCTCCTCGTTGCGCCAGAAGGTCAACAACCAGCAGAGCCAGATCGATGCCCTCAAGTCGACCAACCAGCAGCAGGCGAACCAGATCTCCAGCCTCCAGAATCAGGTACAGCAGAACTTCAATTCGCTCAACAACCGGATCGACAGGACCAACCAGCGGATCGGCAACCAGTCGAGCGGTGGATCGAACCCCTGATCATGCGGATTCTCTTCGTCTGTCTCGGCAACATCTGCCGCTCACCAACGGCTGAGGCCGTCATGCGCGACCTGGTGACGGAAGCCGGACTGCGCGACGAGATCACGATCGACTCGGCCGGCACCGGCGACTGGCACATCGGGCACCCGCCAGACCCGCGGGCGGTCGAGGCGGGGGCGAAGCGTGGCCTCGAGGTCGGTGGACAGGCACGACAGGTGGCCCCTTCGGACTTCGAGAACTTCGACCTGATCGTCGCCATGGACCGCTCCAACCACGCCGACCTGATCGAGCTCGCCGGCGGCGAAGACCCGGGCATCCGGCTGCTGCGCGAGTTCGGTGGCGACGAAGACCTCGACGTGCCGGATCCCTACTTTGGCGCCGGTGACGGATTCGACGAGGTGATCAACCTGATCGACCGCCACTGCCGCATCCTGCTCGACGCGATCCGGCAGTAGTCGGAGAGCGCATGCTGCGCTCGCTCCGCCGACCGGCTCAGGTCAGGCCGGCGGGCAGGTTCGGGAATCCGGCGGTCGCATGTCGCACGATCTCGGCCGGGTCGTCGGCGACCCTGACCAGTTCGAAGTCGCCGGCGCTCAGCCGGCCTTCGTCCAGAAGTTGCTCTCGCATCCAGTCGACCAGGCCGTTCCAGTAGCCCGAACCGGCCAGGACCATCGGAGCCGGCCGGGTCTTGCCGGTCTGGGTCAGGGTCAGGACCTCGAAGGTTTCGTCGAGAGTGCCGAACCCGCCGGGAAAGATCACGAAGGACCACGAATAGCGGGCGAACATCAGCTTGCGCAGGAAGAAGTAGTGGAACTCCATGCCGATGTCCACGTATTCGTTCAGGCCCTGTTCATGCGGCAGCTCGATGTTCAGCCCGACCGAGGTCGCTCCCGCGTCGCGGGCACCCCGGTTGGCGGCCTCCATGGTGCCGGGGCCGCCGCCGGTGATCACGCTGTAACCCGCCTCGCCGATCGTGGCGGCCACCTGGCGTGCCAGGCGGTATTCGGGATCGTCCTCACTCGTCCTGGCCGAGCCGAAAATGCACACCGCCGGACCGAGGGTGGCAAGGAGCCTGAAACCTTTGTCGGCTTCGGCCCGGATCCGTTCGAGCCGCTCGGAGTCGGACAGCTCGGTGAGGATCTCCGGTTCGCCCTCGCGGATTATCTCCTCGTCGAAGGTGAACGGCTGACGAGGGTTGCCGGGGCTGCCCAACGTCAGTCCCCGGTCTGCCCGACGGCGGAGCGATAGCGTTCGACGGCGATCCGTCGCTCTTCGGCGTGATCGACGACGGGGGCCGGGTAGTCGGTGCCGATCAGGCAGCCACAGCGCTGCTGATCCTGTTCGTCCATCAGCCAGGGTCGCACCAGGTGCTCATCGGGGACCGCCCGCAGCTCGGGCAGCCAGCGCCGCACGTACTCGCCGTCGGGATCGAAACGCTCCTGCTGGGTCATCGGGTTGAACATCCGCTGGAAGTACGGTGCCGGATCGGTTCCCACCGAGGTCGTCCACTGCCAGCCTCCGTTGTTGGAAGCGAGGTCTCCGTCGACCAGACGCTCCATGAACCACTTCTCGCCCTCGCGCCAGTCGATGTGGAGGTCCTTGGTCAGGAACGAAGCGACCACCATGCGGACCCGGTTGTGCATCCAGCCGTCGTTCAGCAGTTCGCGCATTCCCGCGTCGATCAGCGGGTAGCCGGTCTTTCCCTGCTTCCAGGCCTCCAGCAGTTCGTCGTCCTCCTGCCAGTCGAGGGTGCCGCGGTAGCGCTCCTGGAACTCCTGTCGGGTCACCGTCGGAAAGTTGGCGAGGACCGAGGCGTAGAACTCACGCCAGGCGAGTTCCTTTCGGTACACACGCGGCCCCTTGCCTTCTCGAAGCCCCAGCTTGATCTCCAGCTCGAGTGCCGACACGCAGCCCCAGCGCATGTACGGCGACAGCCGGGACGAGCCGCCGGAAGGGTTGTTCCGCTCCTGCCCGTACCGCGCAAGCCCGCCGTTGAGGTAGTCCCGCGCCGCCTCGCGGGCGGCGGTTTCACCCGGCTCGAAGGATGTCTCGGAGGCCTGCCCGGCGATGCCCAGGTCGGCGAGCGAGGGCAGCGGCCCGGCTTCGACTCCGCCGGGTGTAAGGATCGAATCAGGCGGACCTTCGAGCTCTCGTCGCTCGACCTCCAGCCAGGCCTTGTAAAACGGCGAGTAGACGGTGTAGGGAGTGCCCTTGCCGGACACGATCGCCCCCGGGTCGTCGACGATGTAGGCGCCGGGGTGGGCGGAGTGGCCTGTCCCGGCCCGGTCGAGGGCGTCTTCGACCCGCCCGTCCCTCCAGGCGGCCCAGGGCGAGACGTCGGCCGTCCAGTGGACCCGTCCGGCCCCGGCTTCGGCCGCCAGTTCCGGCAGTACCGACTCGGGATGTCCGTGGCGGAGGATCAGGTCGGAGCCGAGAGCCCGCAGCGACTTGCGCAGGTCGTCCAGGCAGCCCAGCATGAAGCGGACCCGGGTCGGCGAAACGAAACGGCCCCCGGTGAGCAGCCGCTCGTCGAAGATGAAACAGGGCAAGACGGGGCCGGTGCCGGCGGCCTCGGCGAGCGCCGGCAGGTCGTGGACCCGGAGGTCGCGCCTGAACCACATGATCGAGGTCTGCTGGTCCGCCTCCGTCATCATCGGGACCGAGTATGCCATCCCGGTCCGACCCGGTCGCCGAGCCGCGGCCACCCGGCCACGGCACCGACGGGTTCATGCGGCTGAGAGGAGTCGAACCTCCACGTCCTTTCGGACACAAGCCCCTCAAGCTTGCGCGTCTACCAATTCCGCCACAGCCGCAGGAGGGGAGAGGATTCTAGGAGATGCGGGTCGGGCTGCGCTTTGCCCTGCCGGGCGAGCTGTTGCGAAAACGCCTCCGGGCGAACATACGTCCGCCGGGGCGGCTAGGTTACGAACATGAGTTCGCCATCGGCGGATACCGTCCCCAGACGAATCGAACGGCCAGAGCGGCCGGTGAAGGAGAAACGTGGTTGACCTGACCAAGCGGCAGCGCGAAATCTTCGACTACATCGGCAAGTACGCCGAAAAGACCGGATACCCGCCGACCGTCAGGGAGATCGGCAAGGCTGTCGGCCTGCATTCTTCTTCGACCGTGCATGTTCACCTGGCGAACCTGGAGAAGGCCGGGGTGCTGCGCCGCGATCCCAGCAAGCCCAGGGCGATCGAGATCCTGGTCGAGAAGGCCAGGAGCGCGCGGGACGCGGCGGTAGACACGGTAATGCCCGGCGGTACCGGCGGCAACGGGCTGCCCCTGCTCGGGCGCATCTCCGCCGGCCCGGGGATGCTGGCCGAAGAGAACATCGAGGACTACGTCTCCGTGCCCTCCGTGATCGGCGGACGCGAGGGCGACTACGTGCTTGAGGTTCGTGGTGAGAGCATGAAAGACGCCGGCATCATGGATGGTGACTACGTCATCGTCCACCCGACCCCGGACGCAGACAACGGCGAGATCGTCGTCGCCATGCTCGATGAAGAGGAGGCGACGGTCAAGAGGCTCTTCAAGGAGAGCGACCACATGCGCCTGCAGCCCGAGAACGATTCGATGGAGCCGATCATCACCACCGACGCCCAGGTGATCGGCAAAGTGATCGGCTGCTTCCGCAAGGTCTGAGTCGAGTACAGGCCCCGGTGAGCCGCCGGACCCGGCACTTTCAGCCCCGGTTTCCTCGGGAGCGGTACGACAGGCTGAAACCGGTCTAGAATGTACGTTCGTGGGTCGGACGGCTGCGGGGGGAGAGAAATCCCTTCGAGGAAAGTCCGGACACCACAGGGCAGGACGGTGGATAACTCCCACTCGGGGAAACCCGCAGGAAAGTGCCACAGAAATACACGGCCGATGACGCAGCCACACGTGAGTTGCGAACAGGCAAAGGTGAAAAGGTGCGGTAAGAGCGCACCGGCGTCGCGGTGACGCGGCGGCCAGGTAAACCCCGTCCGGTGCAAGACCAAACAGGATCGTCGACCCGGCCCGGCGAGATCCAGGTAGGTCGCAGGTGATCCGGGGTTCGCCCCGGTCCCCGCCGGTGTGATCAGCCGGCGAGATAGATGGTCGTTCACGACAGGATCCGGCTTACAGACCCGCTAACGGAAGGGCCCCGAAAGGGGCCTTTCCCATTGCGGCGTCGGTCAGCCGAATCCGGAGCGATGGCACGATACCGCCCTCGTGAGCGTTTGCTAATGTTCTGCTCAACCTTCAGCTGAATCCCCGCCACAAGATCGCGGGGAGCGGGGGACCCACCAGGACACGGTCCATGGGGCGAATCACTGGCATCCGCCAGGTAGCGCTGCTCTTTCAGCGCGAGCCCGACAGCTAACCCCGCAAGCACCGGAAAGAGAAATGAACGATTCGACGGTCCGCCATGGGCGGAGTAAAAAACTGAGTATGGCCGCAGTCGCGCTGACCCTCGCGGTCGTCGCGTGGATCGGCTTCGGGACCGCTCGCAACGCCGACCTGGCAACCGCTGCCGGCGGTGTAGCTTCGGGCGGAGGGCTCAACCTGACCGAGACCGTGAGTACCCCGAAGCTGGCGCCGCGATTCGGCACGCGGACTCTGCGCCAGGGTATGAGCGGACCGGACGTTCGTGTGCTCAAAGGCATCGTCCGCGCCCAGTCCCTTCTTCGCGGAACCGGTGTGAACCCCCGATTCGACGCTCCGACAACCAGCGCGGTACGCCGTTTCCAGAAGAAGTCGAAGATCGCCGCCAACGGCGTGGTCAACCGCAGCACGGCCCGTCGTCTGGTCGGGTCGATGCGCAGCTCCGGGGCGTCCTGGTACGGACCCGGCTTCTACGGCAATCGCACCGCCTGCGGCCAGACCTTGCGCAAGGGGACCCAGGGCGTAGCCCACAAGACGCTCCCTTGCGGAACGAAGGTCCTGATCGGGAACCGTGGACGTTTCGTGATCACCCGGGTCATCGACCGGGGCCCCTACACCGCCGGCCGTTCCTGGGACCTCACCAATGCCACTCGCAAGGCGCTGCGTTTCAGCGGAGTCGGCGATGTGCGCCACGCCGTGATCAAGCGCGGCTGATCATCAGGCGCGGCTGACCGGCCCCGCCGCACTCGGCAGATCGGATTCAGGGCCGCATGCGATCCATTCCGGTCCGGCGCGTGTTTGTACTGTGTGCCGCCGCATTCCGGCCTCTACGCATGCCACCTCGCACCCAGGAGAACCCATCTGATGCTCAGCAGTAGAAGTGACCGAATCAACCAGAGCCCCAGGCTCGTCCGTACCGCGGGCGCCGCGATCGGCCTGCTCGCGCTCCTCCTCGTACTCGTCGCCGGCAACGCGGGCAACAGCGCCGACGCCGCCAAGAGCAAGTCGACCGTGCTCGGCGGTGCGACGACGATGCAGGATCCTCTCTGCCCGGAGAACTGCCAGGTCATCCCGACCGTCAACGGCATCCAGAAGTCCCTGCCGACGGGATCCTCTCCCTACCGCGCGACGGCGAACGGCAAGATCACCGCCTGGAAGCTATGGCTCGGAAAGCCGAACGCTTCGGACCGGGCGGCCCTGAACGCCCGCTTCGGCAGCCCGCCGCAGGCGGCCATCACCGTTCTCCAGCGGGTCAAGACCAGCAACGGGACCAAGTTCCGTCTTCAGCGGAAGAGCCCGGTCGAGGGACTCAACCGCGAGCTCGGCGGTATTGCCACCTTCAAACTGAAGCAGCCGATCAGGATCAAGAAGGGCCAGTTCGTGGCGCTCGCGGTCCCGACCTGGGCCCCGGCCTTCGCTGACAGCCTCGGGTCACGGTACGCCTGGCGCGGCAGTCGCCAGCCCAAAAAGTGCGGACCCGGCTCGATCGACCAGTCCAGTTCCCAGCTGAAGGTCGGCAGCAAGCGCTTCTACGCCTGCAACTTCAAGGGCAGTCGCATTCTGTTCACGGCCAAGCTCAAGTTCGACTGAACCCGGCACTGAAGGCCTGAAGCAGAAAGGACATCCCGCGAGGGATGTCCTTTCTGCTGAGGGGGAGGGTTTGTCGGGGGGTAGAGGGGTCCGGCGGTCAGGCGGCTTGTGGCAGTACTCGCGGTGTGGCCTGGTCCTTGGGCAGCGCAGCTGCGGCGGCCATCAGGCTCTGGAACTCTGCCAGGGCGACATGTGCCAGGGCCTCGAGGATGTGCTCGTCCTCCCAACCGGCCTCACGTGCCTCTTCATGGAGGTAGAGGGGCGGATCTCCTTCGGCGTCGAGGGCCGCTTTCAGGTAGATCAGCAGGGCGTTCTCGTGCTCGTCGGCCGAAGTGAAGCTCCTGGCCCGCGAGACCTCGTCCAGTCCGAGGCCGGCTGCTCTCGCCGACTTCGCATACTGGACGACGCTGTAGCTGTCGCCCCGGTGTTCTGCGACGGCCAGGGCGATCCGGTGCCGGGTCGCCTTCGGCAGGCTGCCCTGCTGGAGTTCGGCCCTCATCCGGGTGTAGGCGCGGAGCACTGCCGGCGAACCCGCCAGAACCCCGACAAGCTTGTTGACCTGCCGACCACCGACCTGAATGCTCTTGAGGATGGGCGCACTCTGGTCGGGCGCCGTCAGTTCGTCATGGATATGAAACCGGCTGACTTCTGTTTTTACGGTCACGATCGACTCGTTTCCAATCTGTCATTGAACGAAACCCGAGGCGCTTTAGATGGCACTTAGGATCCCATTACTTTACTTTTAGCTAGTTACTTACCACGAGTAAGTTATACCGGTTCAACCGGCGGTTCGCAAGCCCGGTCGCGTATCGTTTCCGACTGACCGTGGCCGACCGCGGCAGTCCGGGCAATCCAAGGAGCCAGATGTCAGAACAACCGAGAACAGCAGCCGATGTCTACGAGCTGGTCAAACAGCACGACGTCAGGTTCATCAGGCTCTGGTTCACGGACGTGCTCGGACATCTCAAGAGCTTTTCGATCAACGCGACCGAACTCGAGAGGGCATTCGAAAGGGGCATCGGTTTCGACGGGGCCTCCCTGACCGGTTTCAACTCGGTCGAGGAGTCGGACATGATCGCCAGGCCCGATGCATCGACCTTCTCCCTGATCCCCTGGCGACCCGAGGGAATCGACGCAGTGGCACGCATGTACTGCGACATCGAGGTTCCGGGCGGCCTGCCCTACGAAGGCGACCCGCGGTGGGTACTGAAACGGGCCCTCGAGCGGGCGCAGAGCATGGGTTTCGACGATTTTGTCGTCGCCCCGGAGATCGAGTTCTATTACTTCCGTTCCGCCCGCCCGGCAGACGGCGTGCCGGAGGTACTCGACGAAGGCGGCTACTTCGACCTGACCACGCTCGATGCCGGATCGGACGTCCGCCGCGAAACCGTGCTCGCACTCGAGCGCATGGGAATCCACGTCGCCTCGACCCATCACGAGGCCGGCCCCTCCCAGCACGAACTGGACATCAAGGCCTGTGGTGCCCTCGCCGCGGCCGACGACATGATGACCAGCCGCATCGTGGTCAAGGAGTACGCCCTTCAGCAGGACTGGCATGCGACCTTCATGCCGAAGCCCATCGGAGGCGCCAACGGATCGGGCCTCCACATCCACCAGTCGTTGGTCAAGGGTGACCAGAACGTCTTCCAGGATGCCGACCGGCCCGGCCATCTATCCGAGGTCGGGAACGCCTTCGTAGCCGGCCAGCTCCGGCATGCACGCGAGATCGCCCCGCTGTACGCCCAGTGGGTCAACTCCTACAAGCGACTCGTTCCCGGCTTCGAGGCCCCGGTCTATCTGTCCTGGTCCCGCCGAAACCGCTCGTCGCTGATCCGGGTGCCACAGCGGCAGTTCAGCGAAGAGGGGGATTCCCGGGCCGAGCTGCGCTGTCCTGATCCCGCCTGCAACCCCTACCTCTGCCTGGCCGGCATGCTCCAGGCCGGCCTCGAGGGCGTGGAGAAGGGCTATGAGCTCCCGGAACCGATGGAGGAGAACCTCTACCACCTCGGCCCTGACGAAATGGCCGCCCGGGGCATCGAGCAGCTTCCTTCGACCCTGGGCGAGGCGGTCGAACTCGCGGCCGACTCAGAGCTGGTGCTGCGAACCCTCGGCGAACACACCTTCCGTCGCTTCATCGAACTCAAGCGGCAGGAGTGGGACAACTACCGGGTCCAGGTGACCCCCTACGAGATCGAGACCTTCCTGCCGGTTCTCTAGCCGTCTGCGTCGGCGGCCAGGCCGTCGGCGAAGTCGTCCGGGTCGGTGACCGGAGCCCGGCAGGCGAAGTCCCGGCAGACGTAGGCGGCCGGCCGGTCCCCGGCGGTGCGCCCCCGGAGCAGCGGCGGGACGGAGCTGTCCGGCGGCCCTGCGGCCAGTACGAAACGCGGCCGGTATCGCCCGCGATAGACCCCGAGAAGAGGTTCGGCCGCCGCCCTGCTTTCGCCGGGCCAGACGATCGCGACTTCACCGCCCGGTGCGGAGTAGAGGTCGAGAGCCTGAAGCAGGTGGCCGAAGGCACCGGGCTGTCGGGCGGTGGCCGGAGCCAGCAGCTTCAGCACGCCTTCGGCCTGGCGCCGGTAGCGGGCTTCGCCCGTCAGGCCGGCCAGGCGCAGCAGGCCGAGTGCGGCCGACGAGCTGCCCGAAGGGATCGGGTGGTCCCCGATGTCTTTTCGCCGTGCGATCAGCTCCTCGTGGTCGTGTGAGGTCGAGAAGAACCCGCCACGGTCGGGATCGGCGAAACGGTCGATCATCGTCTCGGCCACGGCGACCGCCCGGTTGAACACGGCCGGATCGAAGTCGGCCTCGTACAGCGTCAGCAGTGCCTCGAGCAGGAAGGCATGGTCCTCCAGGTAGGCGTTGAGGCGGGCCTCGCCACGCCGCCAGCTTCGCAGCAGGTTGCCCTGCCGGTCTCGCATCTGCGACCAGATGAAGTCGGCACAGCGGCCGGCCGCGTCGATGTAGTCCTTCCGGCCGAAGACGGCACCGGCTTCGGCGAGGGCGGAGATCATCAGGGAGTTCCAGGAGCAGAGCACCTTGTCATCGAGGTCCGGCCGGACCCTGCGCGACCGCGCGGCGAACAGTTCCCTCCGGGCCGACTCGAGCTCGTCCCCCAGCTCTGCGGGCGGAATACCGTCAGGAAAGTGGAGCACGTTCCGTCCCTCGAAGTTGCCTTCGGCGCTCGCGCCAAAGGCCTGCATCGCGGCCTCCGCCCGATCTCCGAGCACCTCCCTGATCTCGCTCCCGGTCCAGGTGTAGAACAGGCCCTCGACTCCCTCGGAGTCGGCGTCCAGCGAGGCGTAGAAGCCGCCCTCCGGATCACCCATCTCACTGATCGCCCAGTCCAGGGTTTCGACCGCGATCCTCCGGTAGCGCTCGTGGCCGAGCTCCTGCCAGCCGTGGGTGTAGGTCCGTGCGAGCAGGGCGTTGTCGTAGAGCATCTTCTCGAAGTGAGGGACCAGCCAGAACTCGTCCACCGAGTAGCGGGAGAATCCGCCGCCGATCTGGTCGTAGATGCCGCCGGCGGCCATGCGGTCCAGTGTCACCTCGACCGGCGCGGTCTTCCCGCGGGCCAGCAGGAAGTCGAGGGTCGAGGCCGGCGGGAACTTCGGGGCCGGCCCGAAGCCGCCGTGTTCGAGGTCGACCGATTCCGCGATCGCCGAGGCGCGCCCGGCCGGGACCCCGGGGTCTATCTCTCCCTCCGGTGCACTGATCAGGGCGACCGCACCGAGGCGGGTCCTGACGTTCTCCGACTGGGACCGGATCTCGTCGCGGCGCTCGTCGAAGGCCTGGACAACGGCCTCCATGACCATCATGAAGCTGGGCATACCGCGCGATGAATCCGGCGGGAAGTAGGTACCGCCGTGAAACGGGACCCCGTCCGGGTCGAGGAAGACGGTCAGCGGCCAGCCTCCCTGGCCGGTTATCGACTGGACCGCCTCCATGTAGATCGCGTCGATGTCGGGCCGTTCTTCGCGGTCGACCTTGACCGGTACGAAGTGCTCATTCATGTAGGCCGCGGTGGCCGGGTCTTCGAAGGATTCACGCTCCATCACGTGGCACCAGTGACAGGCGGCGTAGCCGATCGAGAGCAGGATCGGGCGGTCGTGCTCGCGGGCGCGGGCGAGGGCGTCTGGGCCCCAGGGCTGCCAGTCGACCGGGTTGTCCCGGTGCTGGAGCAGGTACGGACTGGTTTCTTCGGCGAGGCGGTTGGGCATCGCCCCATCTTCGCAGGCGACCGGCGCGATCCCTGCGGGAAGTCGTATCGTCTCGGCGATGGACCCGTCCGCGGTCGCCCTGAGCGCCTCGATACTCAGTGACTTCTGGAACGACCAGCTCGTCGAACACGATCGGCAGGCGCTCTTTCTGGTCCTGGTCGGCTTCCTCGGTTCCTTCGTATTCATCCGAATCAGCACCCGGCTGATGCGGAGCCCGAAGGTGCCCTGGTGGCCGGGCAGCATCGTCAGTGAGAGTGGTGTCCACCTCCACCACCTCGTATTCGGGATCGTCACGATGATGGCGGCCGGGGCTCTCGGTTTCGCCCTGTACGAAACCAGTCCGTGGTTCGAGCTCTGCGCCTTCGCCTTCGGCATCGGGGTCGGGCTGACGATCGACGAGTTCGCCCTCTGGGTTCACCTCGACGACGTTTACTGGGCCGAAGAGGGTCGTCGCTCGATCGACGCGACGGTCATCGCCGGGCTGGCGATGGCCCTGATCTTTTTCGGGATCCGGCCGTTCGAGGTCGAGACCGGGTCGGCGAGTCTCGTGGTGGCCAGCCTGCTGGTCGCCTTGACGAATCTCGCGCTCGCCGGGATCTGTTTCCTCAAGGATCGGATCCTGCACGGGATCATCGGCTTCTTCTTCGTCCCGGTGGGCATCTACGGGGCGATGCGCCTGGCCAAGCCGAACTCTGCCTGGGCTCGAAGGCGATACGCAAGCCGGCGGCCGGAAAAACAGGTCCGGGCGGAAAAGCGCTTCCCGCCCGACCGCCGCACCCAGCGGCTGAAGGAGAAGTTCCGGGACATCGTCGGCGGAGGCCTCGGTCCCCACTGACGGGGCGGGGAGCTCGTGCCGCACCTCTGCGGCCGGGCTCAGTCCTGGCTGTCGCGCAGCTCGCCGCGGCGGATCTTGCCGCTGGCCGTCTTGGGCAGCTCGTCGACGAACTCGATCAGGCGCGGGTACTTGTAGGGCGCGGTCACTTCCCGGCAGTGGGCCTGGATCTCCGCCGTAAGGTCGGAGGCTTGCGCTCGCCCTTCCGGATGCCGGTCGCGAAGCACGATGACCGCCTTGACCACGGAGCCCCGCTCGGGGTCGGGTGCGGCGATCGCGGCCGCCTCGGCGACCGCGGGGTGGGAGAGCAGCGCCGACTCGACCTCGACCGGTCCGATGCGGTAGCCGGCGGATGAGATCACGTCGTCGTTTCTGCCGTGGTGGTAGAGAAAGCCGTCTTCGTCGGACTCGACCACGTCTCCGGTCGGCCACCACTCACCCTCGAACCTGGTTCCGTCGAGGTAGGTGGAGAAGAAGGTCGGCGAGCTGTCCGCCCGGACCTGCAGCTCGCCCTCGACGATCCGCGTCCCGATCCCGGGCAGCGGGCGGCCCATCGACCCCTCCCGTCCGGCTACGCGGTCCTCGGGACGCATGCCGGTGACCGCGCCGGTTTCGGTCTGGCCGTAGCCGTCGGCGATCTCCAGTCCGGTGGCCTCGCGGAAGGCGCCGATCACCTCGGCGTTGAGGCTCTCGCCGGCCGAGACCATCCGGTGGACCGAAGGCAGGGCCTTCAGCTCCGTCCTGCGTGCCAGGATGCGGAATTCGGTCGGGGCCTGGCAGAGGACGTTGACCTTCTCCCGGCGGACGATGTCGAGTCGCGTCGCAGGGTCGAAGCGCTCATCCACGAGCAGGGCCGTAGCCCCGCAGAGCCACGGTGCGATGAAGGCGTTTCGAGACGACTTCGACCATCCCGGTGCCGCCGTGCACCAGGCCAGGTCGCCGGGCCGCGCTCCGAACCAGTGTTCGGCCTGGAGCTTCTGGCCGGTCAGGTAGCTCTGCGGATGGATCACCCCCGTCGGCTCGCCGGTCGACCCGGAAGTGAAGACGATCAGGGCCGGGTCGTCCGGATCGAGCCGGGCGCAGCGGGCCGGTGTGGGCTGGTCGAGGTCCTCGTCGAAGGACCGGGCGAGGTCGTCCATGTCGAGGTAATCGACCCCTCCGGGCAGGTGGCTCAGGTATTGCGCTTCACCGATCGCCAGTGCCGGATTCGTCGCGGCCACCCGTGTTGCCAGGTCGCCCGCGGTCAGCTGAGGGTTGCAGGGAAAGGCCACAGCACCCATCCGGAAGCAGGCCAGCATCGCGATCACCCATTCGATCCGGTTTCCGACCAGGATCAGGACCGTGTCGCCCCGCCGCACTCCTTTTGCCAGCATCACCCCGGAAAGGCCGAGGCTGCGTGCGAAGAGGTGGCTGAAGTGGTGGACGGTCCGGCGCCCTTCGGCGTCGATCCCGATCACCGCCTTCTGCGAGAACGGGAAGCGCTGGATTACGTCTTCGATGAAGTTCAAGGCAGTCCGATCATCTCAGCCGGTGGAGTTCGGCGCCAGACCGCCTCGACCAGAGAGTTCCGGCGGGCATGGGCAACCCCGTCCGGTACCGAAGAGCGCCCGAGGGGCCGGCCGGATTCCCGGACAGCGGTCGGCATCCGGTGACGGGGCCGTTGCCGACCGGATCCTCCGGGGGCGGCTACTCGTACTTCTTGACGATCGTGACCGCGCCGGCCGGAGCGGCCTCGACGCAAAGCTCGCAGAGCACGCACTCGTCGAGCTGTCCGCCCACGATCTCGGTGCCGGAGCCGGTGGCCTTGAAGATGTTGACCGGACAGACTTCTTCGAGCTTCTTCGCCAGATCCACGTCGGAGGCCGCCGGTTCGGCGATCTCGACGTCGATGAAGACGCTGTCCATCGATTCGGTGGCGCTCATCACGCGATCCTTTCCTTGACGGCGTCGGGAATCTCGTCGATCCGCTCGACGACCCTGATGCCGGCCTCTTCGAGGCGCTTGATCTTCTCGTTGGCCGAGTCTTCCTTGCCTTCGACGATCGTGCCGGCGTGGCCGAAGCTCATGCCCTGCATCTCCTCGTCGTCCATGAACTTGCCGGCCATGAAAGCGACGATCGGCAGGCGCGAGTTGTTCTCGGTCTTCCACTCGGCCAGCTGGGCTTCCATCCGTCCGCCGGGTTCGGTGTAGATCACGATGGCCTTGGTCTGCTCGTCGGCCTCGAAGTAAGGCATCAGCTCGGCGTAGGTCGATCCGATGATCGCGTCTCCGCCGATCGAAACCGCGGTCGAGACTCCCAGTCCCGCTGCGGTCAGCGAGGAGGAGATCTCGGTCGTCATGCCGCCGGAACGTGACATCACTCCGACCACTCCCGGCTCGTAGGACTTGGCCGCATCCTTCGCCGGACCACCGATTCCGCCCATCTTGCAGACGTCGGGGACGATCAGGCCGAGGCAGTTGGGGCCGATGATCCGGGCACCGTGCTGGTCGGCGAACTCGACCATCTCGGCGACGTCGCCCCTGGGGATGCGTTCGGTGACGATGACCAGCAGCTTGATTCCGTTGGCTATTGCTTCGATCACCGCGTCCTTGGTGAATCCGGGGGGGACGGTGACGACCGAGCCGTCGATCGGACCGCCGTGGTTCTCGACCGCCTGGGCGACGGTGTCGAATACCGGCACGCCGTGGACCTCGCGGCCCTTGCGGCCCGGGGTCACGCCGCCGACGATCTTCGAGCCGTAGTCGAGGCATTCGCGGGTCAGGTTGATCGCCTCGCGTCCGGTGATTCCCTGGACGATGAAGGTCGTGTCTTTGTCGAGGAGGATGCTCATGCGGAGGCTCCCTGGATCTTGGCGACCGCTCGTCCGGCGGCATCCCAGAGGGAAACCGTCCGGTCGCAGTATTCGACGCCGTAGTGGTCGAGGATCTTCGAACCTTCGTCTTCCCAGGCACCCGGGATGCGGAAGATCGCGATCGTCTCGGCCGGGTCCTTGCCGAGTTCGAGGCAGGCCTTGATCACCCCTCGGGCGACGATGTCGACCCGGGTGTTGGAGACGATCGACATCATCACGGCGATCTTCTCCACGCCGTCCTTCTGCAGGACCTCCTTGGCCAGCCCGCAGGCCTTGGCGACCGACGGGTTGCCACCGATCTCCGAGTAGTTGGCCGGCTTGCCGCCCTGGCTGCGGACCGCGTCGGTCAGGGTCAGCGAGCCGCCTCCGGCTCCGATCACCAGGCCGAGGTTGCCCTTGAAACCGTGGTCCTTGCCCTGGATCACGCCGCGGTGGTCCGAGGCGTCGATCGCCTTTACGTTCTTCTCGAACTGGCTGGGCACATAGTTGTCGCGGGTGTCCTCTTCGGCGATGCCGAGTTCCTTGCGGAGCAGTTTCTTCTGGCGTCCGACCGCCTCGTCCTCCATTTCCATGTGGGCATCGAGGGCCACGAAGGAGCCGTCGGTCAGCTCGGCCAGCGGGTTGATCTCGGCCAGCAGCATGTCGTTGTCGCGGAAGAGCCGGGCCAGCCTGGCCAGGACCGGGGTTGCCCGGTTGAGCTGGCTGCCGGTCACGCCGGTGGCGGCGATCACCTGTTTGGCTTCGTAGTCACCGACCGGCAGCAGGTTCGAGATGTGGCCGCGGCCGACGTGGTCGGGGTGATCTTCGGCCACCTGTTCGATGTCGATCCCACCCATGTCGCTGAACAGCATCAGCGGCTTCTTCGCGGTGCCGTCCCAGACGACCCCGGCGTAGTACTCCTGCTTGATCTCGGCCTTCGGATCAACCAGAACGCCGACCGGCTTGAGCCCGTTGATCTCGAGCTCGAGGATGTTTGCGGCGTGTTCGGCCGCTTCCTCGGGGGTATCGGCAAACTGAACCCCGCCGGCCTTCATGCGGCCGCCGGTCAGTACCTGGGATTTGATCACGGTCGGCCCGCCGATGTCCTCGGCGACCTTGCGTGCCTCGTCAGCTGTCTGGCAGAAGCCGTACTTGGTGACCGGGATACCGGCCAACTCGACGATCTTTCTTGCCTCATATTCGTAGAAGCGCATAGGAAGGCGAAAATCTATTCGATGCCCGGCCATGAAGTCATTCCGATTCAGGCACTAGGAATCGCGCGCCTGTAGCCTGCGCCGCGTGAGCCTGAGTCGAAATACCGGCCTTCGCCGGACGCGCAGGGCAATCGCCGCCGGGGCGGCGATGGTCGCCGTCGGAGCGACGCTCGCGGGATGTGCCGCCGATGTGGTCGATCCGCTGAAGACCGAGATCGCCGTCCGCTTTGACGTCCAGGAGGCGACCGGAACCGAGATTGCCAAGGTCGAGTGCCCGAGCGATGTCGAAGTCATTCCAGGCGCCCGCTTCACCTGCACCGTCACCGCTGACAGCGGCACCGAGGCAGTGGCCGAGATCGAGATCCTCAACGACAATGCGGACCTCAAGGTGCTGGGGCTGTCAAATCCCTGAATCCGGGTCGGATTGAGGCCGCCGCCTGCGTCCGGATCAGACCGCAAAGTGACCCGTATCTGCGCAACAATCAGAAGCGACAGGTGGCCGGATGGCCTCAACAGCCCTGGAGTCGCAAGCCCCGGGCGGTAACAAAGGAGTTGAAGAGCACTCGTGAGTGAAACCACCGAGGTGTCTGCGCCGACCAACAACGCCAAGCTGATCGCCTGGGTCGACGAAGTTGCTCAGCTGACTCAGCCCGACTCGGTCTACTGGTGCGACGGCTCAGCCGAGGAATACGACCGCCTCGCCCAGGATCTGGTCGACAGCGGTACCTTCACGAAGCTCTCTGAGGCCAAGCGTCCCAACTCCTACCTCGCGAGTTCCGACCCCGGCGACGTCGCCCGGGTCGAGGACCAGACCTTCATCTGTTCGGAGAAAGAGGAAGACGCCGGGGTGACCAACAACTGGCGGGACCCGTCTGACATGCGTACGACCATGAACGGCCTTTTCGAGGGATCGATGAAGGGCCGCACCATGTACGTGCTGCCGTTCTCGATGGGACCCCTCGGCTCCCCGATCGCCCACATCGGAGTCCAGCTGACCGATTCGGCCTATGTCGCGGTTTCGATGCGGATCATGACCCGCATGGGCAAAGGCGCACTCGACGTGCTCGGTGACGACGGCGAGTTCGTGCCCTGCATCCACTCGGTCGGCATGCCTCTCGAAGAGGGCCAGGACGACGTACCGTGGCCATGCAACGCCGACAACAAGTACATCGTCCACTTCCCCGAAACCCGCGAGATCTGGTCCTACGGATCCGGCTACGGCGGCAACGCCCTGCTCGGCAAGAAGTGCTTCGCGCTGAGGATCGCTTCGGCGATGGCCCGCGACGAGGGCTGGATGGCCGAGCACATGCTGATCATCAAGGTGACCAGCCCGGAAGGCGTGGTCAAGTACATCACCGGCGCTTTCCCTTCGATGTGCGGCAAGACGAACCTGGCGATGCTGATACCCGCGGTCGAAGGCTGGAAGGTCGAGACTGTCGGAGACGACATCGCCTGGATGAAGTTCGGTGACGACGGTCGGCTCCACGCGGTGAATCCCGAAGCCGGCTTCTTCGGCGTGGCCCCGGGCACCGGCGCCAAGACCAACCCGATCGCGATGGATACGATCGCGCAGGGCAACTCGATCTTCACCAACTGCGCCCTCACCGACGACGGCGACGTCTGGTGGGAAGGCATGACCCACGACGACCCGGACCACGTAGTCGACTGGCTGGGAGGGGACTGGACTCCGGAGTCGGACCACCCGGCGGCCCATCCCAACGCCCGTTTCACGACTCCGGCCGGGCAGAGCCCGACCATCGCCTCGGAGTGGGAGGACCCGGCCGGCGTACCGATCGACGCCTTCCTCTTCGGCGGTCGCCGGGCCAGCGTCATCCCGCTGGTGACCCAGGCCTTCGACTGGAAGCACGGTGTATTCCTGGGCGCGACCATGTCTTCGGAGACGACTGCGGCGGCCACCGGTGCGGTCGGTCAGCTGCGCTTCGACCCGATGGCGATGCTGCCGTTCTGCGGCTACAACATGGGCGACTACTTCCAGCACTGGCTCGACATCGGAGAAACCGAAGGTGCCAGGCTGCCGGAGATCTTCTACGTCAACTGGTTCCGCAAGGATGAGGCCGGCGACTACCTTTGGCCCGGATTCGGCGAGAACAGCCGCATCCTGGAGTGGGTCTTCCGCCGCTGCGAGGGCGAGGGGGAGGTCTTCGAGACTTCGCTCGGCCTGCTGCCGGCGATCGGTGACCTCGACCTGCAGGGCCTGGACATCAGCCCGGATGCCCTGGATGAACTGCTGACCGTGGACGACGACGCCGTCCGGGAACAGCTGCCACAGATCGAGGAGCACCTCTCGAGGTTCGGCGACGCGCTTCCGGACGAGATCCGGAACCAGTTCGAAGCCCTCAAACAGCGCCTCGGCTGAGGCCGGGCCGATGCTCGCCGTAGTCGGCGGCAGCGGCCTGTACAGCCTTGAGGGGATGGAGGTCGAGGACCGGAGCCGCGTCGATACGCCCTTCGGCCAGACCTCTGGCCATCTGGTGCGCGGGCGGCTGAACGGCGAGGCCGTTCTGTTCATCGCCCGCCACGGCGAGGATCATTCGATCGCCCCGCACCTGGTCAACTACAAGGCCAACGTCGAATCCCTGCGCCGGGCGGGTGCGACCAGGGTGCTGGCAGTCTGCACCGTCGGCTCGATAGACCCGAGCCTGCTGCCCGGCACGATCGCCGTACCGGACCAGATCGTCGACTACACATGGGGCAGAGACCACACCTTCCACGAACCGGGGGACTCGGTGCCACACGTCGATTTCACCGAGCCCTATACGCCGTCCTGGCGTAGTGAGGTCCTCGGGGCTCTCGGCGCCGGGGGGATCGAGTTCGCCGACGGCGCCACCTACGCCGCCGTCCAGGGCCCGCGCTTCGAGTCCGCCGCCGAGATTCGGCGCTTCCGTAACGACGGCTGCACGATCATCGGAATGACCGGGATGCCCGAAGCCGCGCTGGCCCGCGAGGCCGGCCTCGATTACGCGGCGATCTGTCCGGTTGCCAACCTGGCCGCCGGCCTGGCCACGCATGAACTCACGGCCGATGAGGTCTTCAGCAAGGTCTCGCAGATGCTCGACCCGATACAGGCGCTGATCGCATCGCTCGCCCTCCGGGTCTGACCCCGCGGCGCAACTCCCGGCCGCGAAACCTGTTCCGGAGATAGATGAGACGAGTATTCGAAAGGCCTTCGTTCCCGGTCTGGAGGCTCGCTGCGCTCGTCTCATTCGCGTTCTTCCTGACCTTTCTGCTGCCCCGTCCGGCCGACGCCTACCTGAAGCAGGCCGACATCAGCTACGACCTGGGATCGCCGCCGGCGGACCCGGCGCGCAACTCGCTCGACATCTACCTGCCCGACGAGCCTTCGGGCGGACTGAGGCCCTTCGTCCTCCACATCCACGGCGGCGGCTGGAGGGTCGGTGACAAGGCGAACGCCTCGATGCCCGACAAGGCGGAACTCTTCACCGGCCTCGGCTACGGACTGGTCAGCATCAACTACAGGCTGTCACCTTCGACCGGGGACCCGGAGAATCCCGACCCGGACCGGATCAGGTTCCCCGACCATCCTGATGACGTCGGCGAGGCGATCGCGTGGCTGGACCGCAACGCCGCCGCCTACGGCCTCGACCCCGACCGGATCATCCTGATGGGACATTCAGCCGGCGCCCACCTGGCATCCCTGGTCAGCACGGATCCGAGGTACATCGAGCGCTACGGAGTGGACCGGCGTCAGATCCTCGGTGCGATCCCACTCGACACGGCCGCCTTCGACATCGAGCAGTCGGTCCTCGGTAGCGACCCCGACGAACCCTCACTGCTCTTCGCGAACGCCTTCGGCACGCCGGCGGAGAACGCCGCGACGGGCGACTGGGAGACCGCCTCGCCCCTGACCTGGGCAGATGCCGTCGACCCGCGCCACCTTTTCGTGGTCCAGACGATTCCGTCCCGCATCAATCGCCAGCTGGCCATGGCGACGAAGCTGGAACAGGAGCCCACCACGGTTGTCGCGGTTCCCCTCAGCCACAACGGCATCAACAGGGCGATCGGCTCGCCGACCGACGCCACCGGGGCCACGCCGGCCGTGGTCGGTTTCGTCGCCGGACGGCTCGCCGCCTACGCCGAGCCGAGGGCCAGGATCTCCAAGCGACCCTCGAAGGTCGTCCGGCTAGGAAGAAAGGCCCGCAGCGGCAAGCCGAAGAAGAAGAAGGTCAGGTTCGCCTTCACGGGCTCGGAGAACGTATCCGGCTTCCAGTGCCGGCTCGACGGCGCGCAGTTCCGTTCCTGCAAGTCGCCGCGCAGGTACCGCGTCGATCGCGGCAGGCACAGCTTCCGGGTCCGGCCGCTCTACCCGAGCGGCCGACCGGGCGCCGTCAAGCTGGTCAGGTTCAAGGCCAAACCGGTTCCCAGGAAGAACGGGGCGGCCAGGCGCCGATGAGCCCCGGGCTTCGGGCCGGGCCGGCAGGCCGGCCCGGCCGTCTCGCTACATCCCGTACTGCTCGGCCAGCTCCGGATCCTTCTTGGCCAGCATCTCGGCCAGCTCGACCATGACCTTGCACTGCTTCCAGGTGGCGTCGTCCTGCATCTTGCCGTCGATCATGT
This sequence comes from uncultured Solirubrobacterales bacterium, assembly GCA_963717235.1. Lineage (GTDB taxonomy): Bacteria > Actinomycetota > Thermoleophilia > Solirubrobacterales > 70-9 > 67-14. Next base: position 206,895 of record CAVQVQ010000002.1, read on the forward strand.
GGACTCCACGGCCGTCGGGGATCGCCTCGATCACCTTCTTGGCGAACAGGACCTCGTCGGCCGGCGGCGAGAAGACCTTCTTGGCGATGCCGATCTGGACCGGGTGGAGTGACCACGCTCCGACGCAGCCCAGCAGGAAGGCGGCGCGGAACTGGGTCTCGCAGCCTTCGACGTCCTTGATGTCTCCGAAGGGGCCGTAGAAGGGCAGGATGTCGTTGGCGGTGCAGGCGTCGACCATGCGGGCGATCGAGTAGTGCCACGGGTCCTGCTGGGCGGTCACCCGGGCGGCATCGGGATCATCCGCGACCGGGTCTTCCATCGAGCGGTAGCCGGGGTGGCCGCCGCCCACGCGGGTCGTCTTCATCCGCCGTGAAGCGGCGAGGTCGGCCGGTCCGAAGCTCATTCCCTGCATCCTCGGGCTGGCGGCTGCGATCTCTTCGAGGTTGGTCACGCCCTGGGCCGTCTCGAGGATGGCGTGGACGAGGATCGGCCGCTCGACGCCGGCTTTGGCTTCGAGCTGGGCCAGCAGCTGGTCGATGTAGTGGATGTCCCAGGGACCCTCGACCTTCGGCACCATGATCACGTCGATCTTGTCGCCCACTTCGGTGACCAGGGTGGTGAGATCGTCGAGCACCCAGGGGCTCTCGAGCGAGTTGATCCGGGTCCAGAGCTGGGTATCACCCATGTCGGCCTCTTTGGCGACCTTGACCAGGCCCTCGCGTGCGGCGACCTTGTTGTCGACCGGGACAGCGTCCTCGAGGTTGCCGAGCAGGATGTCCGCCTTCTTGGCCATGTCGGGAACCTTCGCCGCCATCTTTTCGTTCGATGCGTCGAAGAAGTGGATCATGCGGGAAGGGCCGAAAGGCACTTCGGTGATCGGGTCCGGGGCGCCGATGGCCATGGGCTTGAAGAAATCTCTGGGATTGCGCACTTTGCTCCTTGAAGTCGGTGGCTGGGGCGGAGGAGGGGTCTGCCGCCGACAGGCAATTTATCTGCCTTTGGCACGAAGAAACGTCCCGCCACCTGCCGGAGGTGGGCCCGGACGAAGCCGACGGACCGATATTCTTCATTTTCTCTCATTCTTCGCCGCAATCCGGCGACCCCTTCCCCCTCACAGACCTAAAGAGGAGCCATGGCCGAATCGACCTATCAGGAGATGACCGACGACCAGAAGGCGATCACCGAAATGGTGCGCCAGTTCGTCGACGAGCAGATCATCCCCAACGCTGAGCACTACGACCACGAGGACAAGTTCCCCGAGCCGATCGTCGAGCAGATGAAGGAACTCGGCCTGTTCGGCGTAACCATCCCCGAGGAGTACGGCGGGATGGGCCTCGACCTGACGACCTACGCGATGATCGTCGAAGAACTGTCCCGCGGCTGGATCTCGATCTCCGGCGTTGTCAACACTCACTTCATCGGCTCCTACCTGCTGATGAAGTTCGGCAGCGACGAGCAGAAGCAGACCTACCTGCCGAGGATGGCAACCGGCGAGGTCCGCGCCGCCTTCTCGCTCTCAGAGCCGGAAATGGGCTCCGACGTCCAGGCTCTCAAGACCAGCGCCAAGAAGGGCGACGACGGCAACTGGGAGATCAACGGCCAGAAGATGTGGGTCACCAACGGTCTCGGATCGACCCTCGTCTTCCTGCTCGCCAAGAGCGATCCGGACGCCGACCCCCGCTACAAGGGCATGACCTGCTTCATCACCGAGAAGGAGCCCTGGGCGCATGAGAACACCGGTGAATGGGCCGGTCTCACGGTTCCGCCGACGATCAAGAAGATGGGTTACAAGGGCGTCGAATCCACGGAGCTGGTCTACGACGGCTACAAGTGCTCGCCCGACCGCATCCTCGGCGGAGAGGAGGCCGGCCTGAACAAGGGCTTCGGCCAGATGATGGACGCGCTTGAGGTCGGTCGTGTGAACGTCGCCGCGCGCGGCGTCGGCATCGCTCAGCGTGCGCTCGAGCTCGCCCTGCGCTACAGCCAGGAGCGCAAGACCTTCGGCAAGCCGATCGCCCAGCACCAGGCGATCCAGTTCAAGCTGGCCGACATGGCGACCAAGATCGAAGCGGCCCGTCTGGTCACCCGCAAGGCCTGCATGATGAAGGACGCGGGAATCCGCTCCGACCTCGAGGCCGGCATGGCAAAGCTGATCGCCTCCGAGACCGGCAAGGAGGTCGTCGAAGACTCCTTCCGGATCCACGGTGGCTACGGCTACTCGAAGGAGTACGAGATCGAGCGCCTCTACCGGGACGCCCCGCTGCTTCTGATCGGCGAAGGCACCTCGGAGATCCAGCGCATGGTGATCGGCAAGAAGCTGCTCGAGCGCAACAAGATCTGATCGGCAGGGGAGGGCCGTGCGGATAGACGCCGAGACCGCTGACGACTATCTCGCCGCCCTCCCCGAAGATCGCCGCGAGGCGATCTCGGCGGTTCGCGACGTGATTATCGAAAAGCTCCCCGACGGCTACGTCGAGGAAACCCGCCGGGGAATGATCTCCTACGAGATCCCGCTCGAGCGCTACCCGGAGACCTACAACGGGCAGCCGCTCTCATACGCGGCGCTGGCCTCACAGAAGCGCCACATGTCGCTCTACCTGATGGGTGTCTACTGCGACCAGAGCACCCGGCAGTGGTTCGAGCGCGAGGCCAGTGAACGCGGGGCGAAGCTGGACATGGGCAAGGCCTGTGTCCGCTTCAGGAAGGCGGGCGACCTGCCGCTCGATCTGGTTGGTGAGGCGATCGCGAAGAGGTCGGTCGACGAGTACATCCGAATCTATGAAGAGAGCCGGTCGGGCGGCTGAGCCGGGACGGCCAGTTGCCTGATAAACAACAGTCATGCCTTCAACCGCGCAGATGATCGAGTCGACTCTGGACAACCTTCAGAGGGAGATCCCGGCCCTGAAGAAGCTGAGGCTCGTCTTCGGTCTCGACATCCGTGCCAAGGGCGACATGCAGACTTACCGGGTCGAGGTTCCCGGGCCGAAGATAAGCAAGGGCAGGGGAGAAGACGAACGGTGCCGGGTCGAAATAGACCGGGCCCAGTTCAACACGCTGGCCGACGACAAGAGCACTGCCGCCTCATTCAGGCGGGCGGCGGAAACCGGTCACATCCGGTTCGAAGGCGACTCGAACGTCGCAAAGCTGATCATCAGGGTCTTCGAGACCCATGAGCAGCGGGCCAAGCTGAAGAAAGTCCACTGAACACCGTCGGGCCAGTCGCCCGCGGATATACCAACAAAGGAAACCGACCAACCGATGAGCGAAGAAGCAAGCAGCGATTTCACGACCGACCAGCGCGAACGCGAGGAAAGCGGCTCGCACCCTTACGGGCGTTACCTCGAGGAGTTCGAGGTCGGTGCCGTCTACAAGCACATGCCGGCCAAGACCGTGACCGAGTACGACGATCACCTGTTCTGCCTGCTGACCATGAACCACCACCCGCTTCACATCAATGACGTTCACGCGAACGCCTCTCAGCAGGGTCGCAACGTTGTCGTCGGACCGCTGGTCTACTCGCTCGCCGTCGGCATGTCCGTCTCCGACTTCTCCGGCAAGGCGATCGCCAACCTCGCCACCGACGAACTCAGCCACCCGGCTCCGGTTTTTCACGGGGATACGCTCTTCTGTGAGTCCGAGGTACTCGAGGTCCGTGAGTCGAAGTCCAAGCTCGACCGGGGCCTGGTCAAGGTCCACACCCGCGTCTACAACCAGGACGGCGTCCTGGTCGCGCACTTCAAGCGCACCGCCCTGATCCCCCGCAAAGTCCACGGCACCCCCGAAACCGAGTAGTTCCTCCAACCCCACGAAGGTCTGGCCACGATCTGAATCCACCCCGGATTCAGATCGTGGCCAGACCGGGTGGGGTGGTTAGGGTGCAGGGGTGGACTTCAGGAAGCTCGGACAGCAGGCGGGTCGGCTCAGGAAGCAGGCTGAAGACAGGCTGGGCGACCGGGCGGAGCCGGAAAACCTGAAGAGGGACGGCAGGGAACTCAGGGAGATCCTCGCCGGCGACGGCTCGCTGGCCGAGAAAGCCCGCGAAGCCAAAGAGAAGGTCATAGACCGCGACCAGCCGGGCGCGGCCGACGATCCGGAGGCTCAGTGAGGGCTGTCGGAGGCGTGGGCCGGGGGACGGGACTCCTCGGCCAGTGAGGTGATCTCGAGGTTTCCGCTGGCGGCATCCTCGAGTACTGCCGTCGCCTCTTCCGGGTTGCGGGCGTAGAGCTCGACCAGCAGGTGGATCGCTATCTGTTCCCCCTGGTGCTTGTGGAATCGCACGTGGGTGAAGAATTCGCGGGTGCCGGCGTCGCCGAAGGCCCCGAAAGTCAGGAACTCGACCGCTTCGGGCCCGGAGCAGGCTTCGACCCGGTCGGCGTCGACCGTCACCGTGACCGAGGCCACCCAGGGCGTTCCGGCGACCATGCGCTCCCACCGGTCTCCGACCGGGACCACACGATCGCCCTCGAAGGTCAGGTGGGGCTGGTCGTGCATGCAGTCGAGGCACTGTACGACCGATTCCTGGACCTCGTCGACGCCTTCGGCCGGCAGGCCGGTTTCAGGGTCGACCTTGCGGATCGCGTCGTAGTGAACCTGGACTTCGAGGTTGCGGGACCAGCACCGGTAGCAGCGGAGCCACGACGAGATGCCGTTTTCCAGGGTCACTGTGCCTGGTTGATCGCCCTGATGATGTCGTCGGACGAAGTCGCCTGGATCTGGTCGAGGCTTCCGTCCTCGTTCCTGATCGCGAAGCTGGGCGTACCGCTGAAGCCGGAGTCGATCGCGGTGTTGTCCACTTCGAGCAGGACTTCGTCCCACCTCGGCAGATCCCGGTCGGCCTCCCACTTGTCGATATCCGGAATGCCGGCCTTCTCGGCGATGTCCCGCAGGAAGTCGTCAGTGACGTAGCCGGTTCCTTCGATGCCCTGGTTGGCGTAGAAGTTCTCGACGAACTGCTGGAGCATGTCCTGCTCCTGGGCGGCCAAGTGCAGCCTTGGCGGCGGTAACCGAGTCCGGGCCGAGGATGGCCCAGTTGTTGAACTCGTAGTTGGCCTTGCCGTTCTTGACCGGGCCGCTGATCACGTCGGGGATGATCTCTTCGGCGGCCTGCTGGCAGGCGGGGCACTGAAGGTCGGCGAACTCGACCAGCGTCACCGGGGCGTCCGGATCGCCCAGCAGGTCTCCGCTCTGGGGGATACCGGCCAGCTGCTTCTGGACGTCTTCGCTCGCCTTGGTCGGATCGTCGTTGCCGGTGAGGCTGATGTAGGCGACCACGGCGATCGCCAGGACGCCGAGGAAGGCGGCGATGCCGACGATCTTGGTCATGTTCTGGCGGCGATCGCTGCCTTTGGCCTGGGCCTCGGCCTTGAGGCGCTTTTCGCGGAGTTCTTTTCTCTTCTGCTGGGGTCCTGTAGCCATAGGGAGGGGATCCTATCTGAGTCGGTTGAACTGAATCTAAGTGGGTTGGTCGGAGACCCGGCCGGTCGAGGCGGCGTCGCCCGGTGGCCCTTCTTCGTGCCGTACGAGACCGTCAGGGCCCGGGTCGTCGGTTCCGTAGTAGATCAGCAGCCTGGCGAGGCAGATCAGGAAGAGCACGGTCATCGCGATGGCGCTGCCCCTGCACCAGACGCAGATGCTCTCGATCACCACGTACTGCAGGAAGGTCAGGTAGGCACTCACCCCGAAGCCGAAGAAAGAGAGCACGAAGGCCAGCAGCCGACCCCGGTCGCCGGCGATCAGGGTCGCCGCAAGGATGCTGATGTACCCGACCACGCCGAAGTAGTAGAGCGGGACGCCGAAGATCTCGGCGTAGCGGCTGTTGAGCACGGTTTCGCAGCCGCCTTCGCGCCCGCAGGCGACCAGTTCGCCTCGAACCTCGTTGACCATGATGTAGCTGGCGATGCCGAGTCCGACCAGACCGACGACCCCCGCGAGGATCCGCAGAAGGCCTTCGGACGGCTTGCGCGAGGCGCTTGCTCCCATCTGAAAAACCCTACACGGGCTGCGCTGTGGGGCTGCCGGACCGCTGGTGACGCTCTGCGACCAGGTCGACCATCTGATTCATGATCTCGTTCATGTCGAAGTCCTTGGGCGTATAGACGCCGGCCACGCCACCCGCGCGGAGGCGGTCGGCATCTTCCGGCGGGATGATGCCGCCGGCGACGACCGGCACGTCCACGCCCTCTTCGGCAAGCAGCCGGACCACCTCTGGAATCAGTTCCAGGTGCGACCCGGAGAGGATCGAGAGGCCGACGATGTCGACGTCTTCCTGGAGTGCCGACTCGGCGATCTGTTCCGGGGTCAGGCGAATTCCCTGGTAGATGACCTCCATGCCGACGTCCCGTGCCCTGAGCGCGATCTGTTCGGAGCCGTTGGAGTGACCGTCGAGGCCGGGCTTGCCGACCAGGATCCGGATTCTGTGTCCGATCTGCCCGGAGACCGCGTCCACCTTCTCACGGGTTGCCGAGAGGCTCTCCCGGTCGCTGCCGGGGGCGGCGCCACCGACGCCGGTCGGACCGCGGTAGGGGCCGAATACCTTTCGGAGGGTCTCGGCCCATTCGCCGGTGGTCGCCCCGGCCTTGGCTGCGGCGATGGTTGAAGGCATGACGTTGCCGTCCCCTTCGGCGACCCTGGCGACTTCGGCCAGGGCTTCATCCACCGCGGCCTGGTCGCGTTCGGACTTCCATGCCTCGAGGGCCTCGATCCGCTCGCGCTCGACTTCCGGGTCCGGCTTCATGATTCCGCCGTCGACGCTGGCGGTCAGCGGTGACTCCTCGGTCGTCTCGAAGCAGTTGAGGCCGACCACCTTCTGGGAGCCGTCTTCGATCCGGGCGAATCGCTCCCGGTGGGACTCGACCAGCCGGGCCTTCATGTACGGCACGGCCGCGACCGCGCCACCCTTCTCTTCGACCACGGCCATCTCGTCCTTCGCTCCGGCCGTGAACTCCTCGACCAGGCCCTCCATGACGGTCGAGCCCTCGAAGATGTCCGGGTAGTCGAGGATGTCGGTCTCGAAGGCGAGCACCTGCTGGATCCTCAGGCTCCACTGCTGGTCCCAGGGGCGGGGCAGACCCATCGCTTCGTTCCAGGCGGGGAGCTGGAGGGCCCGGGCCCGGGAGTCCTTGGCCAGGGTCACCGCTAGCGCCTCGAGCACGATGCGCTGGACGTTGTTCTCCGGCTGGGCTTCGGTCAGGCCGAGTGAGTTGACCTGGACGCCGTAGCGGAAGCGCAGCATCTTCGGGTCTTCAACCCCGTAGCGCTCGCGTCCGATCTCGGTCCAGATACGGCCCATCGTCTTGAGCTTGGCGATCTCTTCGATGAAGCGGATGCCGGCGTTGACGAAGAAGGAGATCCGGCCGAACACCCTGGGGAAGTCTTCGTCGGCCACCTGCCCGCGGGCCTTGACCTCGTCCAGCACGGCGATCGCGGTCGAGATCGCGTAGGCGATCTCCTGAACAGGCGTGGCTCCTGCCTCCTGGAGGTGGTAGCTGCAGATGTTGATCGGGTTCCACTTAGGGACCTCGTTCACCGTGAAGGCCACCATGTCGGCGATCAGCCGCATCGAAGGCTCGGGAGGGAAGGCGTAGGTGCCGCGGGAGAGGTACTCCTTGATGATGTCGTTCTGGGTGGTCCCGGACAGCTCAGACCGTTCGACACCGGTCTCTTCGGCCGCGGCCACGTAGAGGCCGAGCATCCAGGCCGCGACCGCGTTGATGGTCATCGAGGTGTTCATGGTGCCGAGCGGGATCTGGTCCATCAACGTGTTCATGTCGCCGAGGTGGGCGACCGAGACGCCGACCTTGCCCACTTCGCCGCGGGAGAGCACGTGATCGGGGTCGTAGCCGGTCTGGGTCGGCAGGTCGAAGGCAACCGAAAGACCCGTCTGGCCCTTCTCGAGGTTGCTTCGGTAAAGCTCGTTGGATCGCCGGGCATCGGAGTGGCCCGCATAGGTGCGCATCACCCAGGGGCGATCGCGCTCGGGCAGACGGTGGTCGCTCATGGGCTAAAAGATACTGTGGACCTTCGCCGCACCCTTTGCGGGTCTGCTGTGTTTAGGCTTTTTGTATGCGCCTCCTCACGAACCCCTCAATGTCCGCCCTGTCCGCCCGGCAGGCCAAAGCCCTTCTGGCCGCCTTTCTGGTCGCGCTCGTGGCATCGCTGTCGCTGGCCGCAGCCGCTGATGCCGCCTCTTCGATCACGATCTACCAGAACAAGCTCTCTACGGTGGATAACCGCGCCCAGGTCACCAAGTACCGCGGCAAGGGCAACTGCGCCCGGAGCAGCTCCAGCAACTCGATCAAGTTCCGGATCGGCAAGAGCACGCGTGAATGCGCCTACATGGTGCCCGTGGTCGGCCGGGACCTCGAGGTGACGGCGACCGGACGGCTCTTCAAGTCGACCCCGAAGGCGCTCAAGCCGAAGACTTTCCTCTCGGTCAATCTGCGGCAGGCGAAAGACGGCAGCCGCTACCAGCTCGCCGTGTACCCCAGTGGCCGCCGCTGGCAGATCAGGAAGATCAGGAACGGTGGACGGATCGAGGTGCTGAAGGGCGGCAAGGCCGGCAAGAAGATCCGCGGCTTCAACGAAGCCAACCGCATGGCGCTGCGCGCCTACAACGGCATCACCGGGCAGCCCTCCGGCTCGGCCCGCCTGGTCGCGCTGGTCAACGGCAAGCTGCTCGGCTTCACCGATGACGCCCGCGGAGGCGAACTGGACGGCCGCGATACGACCTTCTCGATTGCCTCGAACAAGGGTGCCAAAGGCGCCTTCGGGAGCTTCACCGGGATTCGGGTCCGGATGCCGAACCCGTTCGACAACTGACCTCTCCTCGCTGAGGTCCGGCCGGTCATGGCTCAGCCGGACACGGTCGGCGTCACGCCGGGGCGGGCCCGCCGCTCAGCTACCGACGATCGGGGTACACCAGACCGGCAGCAGCGGCTTGTCGTACATGTCGATGATCTGCTCGCGGATCGCCGAAACCTCCTCCGAGAACCAGTAGCTCTCGAAGTCGGCCTTGTCATTCCAGGTGATGACCTGCCGGAAAGACAGCGGGTCCTCGGTCGAGCGGTAGATTCTCCAGTCCAGCGCGCCGTACTTCGGGGCCAGCGCCGCGGCCGGCTCCCAGAGGTCGATCCAGCGTTGCGCCCGGAATGGGGTCACGTGCCAGGAAAGCTCGCTTATGTATGCCATGGCTCGGTTTCTCCTTGTCCGGCTGACGCCTAGGCGCCAACCTCCGCCCGGATCGCTCCGGGTCCTTCGATTTCGAGACCCTCGTCTTCGCTCTGGGCGCCGACCATGATCGCGATCTTTCCGAGATGCTGGTTCTCATGCATCATCTGGTGGGCGCCGGGAACTCCGTCGAAGCCCATCGTCTTCCAGAGCACGGGCCGCACCTTGCCTTCAGCCATCAGCTGGTTCGCCTTCATGCATTCGTAGGCGTTGGCGAAGTGGGAGCCGATGATCTGCTTCTGGCGCATCCAGAGGTAACGCACGTCGAAATCGAGGTTGTAACCCGAGGTAGCACCACAGATCACGACCTTGCCGAAAGGCTTCACCATGAATACCGAGGTCGGGAAGGTCGCCTTTCCGACGTGCTCGAAGATCACATCCGGCTTGTCTCCGAGGATCTGCTGGGCACGCTTGGAGAAGGCGCGGGTGACCGCGAAGCGCGCCTTTTCTTCCTCTTTGGTCTCGGTGCCGGTTCGCATCATTCCCGAGAACTCGTTGCGGTTGATGTAGTCGACCGCGCCGAGCTGTTTGACCAGTTCGCCCTTCTCGTCCGAAGAGACGACGCCGACGGCGTTGGCCCCGGCGGCCTTGCAGAGCTGGACGGCGAATACGCCGAGGCCGCCGGCCGCACCCCAGATCAGCACGTTGGTGCCGGGCTGGATCTTGGCCTGGTCCATCAGCATGCGGTAGGCGGTGAAGTAGGTCAGTCCGTAGGAGGAAGAGTCGACCCAGGAGAGGTTCTTCGGCTTCGGCAGCAGCTGCTGGGCCTGGACCTTGGTGAACTGGGCGAAGGAGCCCCAGGTGGTCTCGTAGCCCCAGATGCGCTGGCTCGGGGCGGCCATGGGGTCGAGGCCGTGGACCTCGACGTCTTCGTAGGAGGCCTGGTTGCAGTGGATCACGACTTCGTCGCCCGGCTTCCACCGGGTGACGCCGTCGCCGACCTTCCAGACGACACCGGAGGCGTCGGAGCCGCCGATGTGGTGGCCGAACTCGGGGTGGTCTCCGTAGCCGAAGACCGAGACCGGCTGCCCGAGGGCGGCCCAGACGTTGTTGAAGTTGACCCCGGCGGCCATCACGCGGACCACGACCTCGAAGGCGCCCGGTTCAGGGGTTTCGATCTCTTCGAGTTTGAAGGCGTCTTTGGGTTCGCCCTGAGTTTCCTCGCGGATCACCCACGCGGCCATCTTCTCGGGCAGCTCGCCCGGCTCGACGTCAAGCTTGCTCACATCTGCGAGGTCTATTGGCACATCGCTCCTCTCGGGTTCATCAAGGTCGCTGGGCATCCTACATTCAGACGATGTTTAGGCTAGACTCAAAATAATGATTGGACACTCGAACTTCATTCCTGTCGTTCGGCTCAACCTTCTTCGGGCACTCCGGGTGCCCGCGCTTGCAGCCCTGGTCGCAGCGAGCCTGCTGCTCGTCGGCTGCTCCAACCTCGGCGAGCAGAACGGAATGTCCGATTCGGGCGACGGCGAGGTCAAGGTGGTTACGACGACGAACTTCATCACCGACACGGTCCGCCAGGTCGGCGGCGACCGGGTCTCGGTCGACGCTTTGATGGGTCCGGGCGTGGATCCGCACCTCTACAAGGCCAGCGCCGGTGATGTGACCGCACTCCGCGAGGCCGACATCATCTTCTACGGCGGGCTCTACCTGGAGGCCAAGATGGAGGAGGTTCTGCGGGAGATCGGTGAATCGAAGCCGGTCTTCGCGGTGACCGAGGCGATGCCGCGCGAGCGGCTGCTCGATGCGCCGGTGAACGCCACCGCCGAAGAGGAGTTCGACCCCCATGTCTGGTTCGACCCGTCGCTGTGGAGCTTCGCGGTCGAGACCGTACGCGACCGTCTGACCGAAGTCGACCCGGACGGGGCCGCCGCGTACAACCGCAACGCCGACGGACTGCTGGCGGAGATCGAGCAGATGGACGCCGAGGCCGAGCGAAAGCTCGGCAAGATCCCGGAGGGCAGGCGGGTGCTGGTCACCTCTCACGACGCTTTTCGTTACCTCGGGCGCAGGTACGACATCGACGTCGAGGCGATCCAGGGGCTTTCCACGGCCGCCGAGGCGACAACCGACGACATCGAGCGGATCGCCGGCCTGATCGCCGACCGCGGGGTCAAGGCGGTCTTCGTCGAGTCGAGCGTGCCTCGCCAGACGCTCGAGGCCGTTCTGGCTTCGGCCCGGGAGCAGGGGCAGGACGCGGTGGTCGGGGGCGAACTGTTCTCCGACGCCGCCGGGGAGGACGGCAGCCCCGAGGGCACCTACCAGGGGATGTTCGAGTCCAACGTCGATCTGCTCGCCGAAGGCCTGAGATGAGTCCCTCTTCGCCGCCGGCACTCGAGGTGCGCAGGCTCACCGCCTCCTACTCGTCGAGGCCGGTGCTCTGGGATGTCGACGCGACCGTGCCCGCGGGCACGCTGGCGGCAATCGTCGGCCCCAACGGGGCCGGCAAGTCGACTCTGATGAAGGCTGCGGTCGGCCTGCTCAAGCTGGACGCCGGCCACGTGCTGATCGAGGGTCGGCCGGCTACCGAGGCGCTCGACCGCGTCGCCTACGTGCCCCAGCGCGACGAAGTCGACTGGGACTTCCCGATCACCGTGCGCGAAGTCGTCGAGATGGGGCGCTACCGCTCTGCCGGCTGGGTGAGACGCCTCAAGGCGGCGGACCACGAGCACGTCGACCAGGCGCTGGAGCGGGTGAGCATGTCCTCTTTCGCCCGCCGTCAGATCGGCGAGCTCTCTGGTGGTCAGCGGCAGCGCGTATTCATCGCCAGGGCGCTGGCACAGGACGCCCCGGTGATGATGCTCGACGAGCCTTTCGCCGGGGTGGACGCCCGTACCGAGGTCGCGTTGCTCGACCTGCTCGCCGCGATCCGCGCCGGAGGACGGACGGTAATCGTCGTCCACCACGACATCGGGACGGTGCGGTCCCGGTTCGACTGGGCGCTGCTGCTGAACGTCAGGACTGTCGCCTGCGGACCGGTGGCCGAGTCGCTCTCCGAGGAATCGCTGCGGCGGGCCTATGGCGGGCTGGCCGGCGAGGACGGCGTGGGGGAGGCGACATGGGTTGGCTGATCGATGCGATCCCCCTCAACTACACCGACTCCGTCGTGCTGGTCGGGGCCGTGATCCTCGGCGTGGCGGCGGGTGTACTCGGCGCTTTCGCGGTGTTGCGCCAGCGCAGCATGGTCGGTGACGCGCTCTCGCATGCGGCGCTGCCCGGCGTCTGCGTCGCCTTCGTCGCCACCGGAGCCAAGGACGCCGCCACGCTGGCGGTCGGGGCGGCGATCGCAGGTGTGATCGCCGCGGTCCTGATCCTGCTGATCGAGCGGACGGGCAGGATCAGGCCCGACGCGGCGATCGGAGTCGTACTCACCGGCTTCTTCTCGCTCGGCATCGTGATGCTGACCTTCCTCGCCAACTTCAACAACTCCAGTCAGGCCGGACTGGACACCTACCTCTTCGGGCAGGCTGCCGGTCTGCTCGAGAGCGACCTGATCGTCATGGGCGCCCTCTGCCTGGTTTCGCTCGGCTTCGTGGTGATCGCGTTCCGGCCCCTCAAGGCAGCCCTCTTCGACCTCTCTTTCGCCGGTTCGGTCGGCCTGCCGGTCCGGCTGATCGAGCTCTCGATGACCGCGATGCTGGTCATCGCGATCGTCATCGGGGTGCGGACGGTCGGCGCGATCCTGATGGTCGCGATGCTGATCGTGCCGACGGTCACCGCGCGGCAGTTGACCAACCGGCTGCCGGTACTGCTGGTGGTGGCCGGACTGGTCGGCGCCGCGGTCGGCACGACCGGGTCGCTGATCTCCACCGCGGCTTCGGTCCCGACCGGCCCGGTGATAGTCATGGTCGGCTTCGTCGTCGCGATGGCCGCGATCCTCTTCGCTCCCGGCCGGGGAGTCGCCTGGAAGGCCGGGCAGACGCTCAGGGACCGTCGTCGCGCGACCAACGAGGGTGTGCTGATCGATCTCGAGATCGCGGTCCATTCGGGGGCACCGCCCACTCCCGACCAGCTGGCGGCGCTCAGCGGCCGGCCACCGGCCACCGTGCGCCGGGCACTGCGCGACCTGGATCGCGCCGGGGCGCTCAGCCGCGACGGTGAGCACCTGTTCCTTTCCGAATCCGGTGCCGCGGCAGTTCACGCGCTGCTCGACCGCCGCGAGCTGTGGAGCGTATGGCTCGAGCACGGCTGGAAGCTTGATCTTCCGGATGCCCGCGAGCCGGACCCGAGGGACCTGCGCAGCTCGATCGGCGACGAGATGACCAACCGCCTCGTCGCGATTTCCAGGGAGGGCACAGGATGAGTGATGACCTTGCGATCGTCCTGACGGCCGGCCTGCTGGCGACTTCCTGCGGGCTGCTCGGGCCGTTCCTGATCCTGCGCCGGCAGGTGCTGCTCTCCGATGCGGTGGCCCACGCCGTCCTGCCCGGCATAGTCCTGGTCTACCTGCTGACCGGCTCGCGCGCTCCCCTGCCGGTGATCCTCGGGGCCGGGCTGTTCGCGATCATCTGCGTCATCGGGATCGAGCAGATCCGGGCGACCGGGCTGGTCCGGGCCGACGCGGCTATCGGGCTGGTATTCCCCGTCCTCTTCGCGATCGGCGTGATCGGCATCACCACCTTCGCCTCCGGTGTCCATCTCGACCTGGACTCGACCATCTACGGCGAGATCGCCTTCACTCCGTTCCGGACCTGGGAGGCTTTCGGGCTGGAGCTCCCGCGGTCGCTGCCGCTGCTCGGTTCGGTGGCGCTGGCCAACCTGCTGCTGCTTTCGCTGCTCTGGAAGGAACTGAAGGTGTCCACCTTCGACCCGGTCTTCGCCCGGGTCAGCGGCGTTTCGCCGGTGCTGGTCTCGCGGCTCGTCCTGATCGCCGTGGCGGTTACCGCCGTGACCGCTTTCGAGTCCGTGGGCGCGATCCTCGTGGTAACGATGCTGATCGTTCCGGCCGCCGCTGCCTACCTGCTCACGGTGCGGCTGTTGCCACTGGTCCTGACGACCGTGGCCATCGGTTGGGTCAGCGCGATCGGCGGCTACAGTTCAGCGGTCGCGATGGACGCGTCCATCGCGGGCGCCATGGGGCTGGTCGCCACGCTCTGCTTCGCGGTCGCCCTGATGCTCTCGCCACGCTACGGGGTGCTGACCAGGATGCTGATGCGTTCGCGCCGGCGTTCCCGGGCCGCGTCCGGGTCAGGGCGTGAGCAGGTCGCTCGAGGATGAGACTCTGCTGCCACCCACCAGCAGGCGGGCCGTACCGCTGCTTGCCGGCGAGCTCAGCCGGTAGATGCCCGGCTCGAGTCCGACCAGGAACGATCCCGGCGAAGCCGGGGGCATCGGGTAGGTCCGGTCGACCGGACCTTCGAGGATCAGCGGCGCCTCGGACCTGATCAGGTTCGAAGTGCGGAAGTTCACGACCGCGGGGGCGGCCCGGTCGCCCTGGTTCTGGGGTGCCGTCCGGTTCTGGTTGATATTCGCCGTACGCTCGCCGGGCAGGCCGATTCCGCGCGGGGCGACCTGGATCGAGTCTTCGGAAACCGACACGCTGACCACCGGAACCAGCGGCGGCCTGGGGTCATTGGGATGGCTCTCGGCCGTGCAGCCGGTGACCAGTGCTCCGGTCAGGATCAGCAGGCTCACGCAGGACAGAATTCCCCTCACAGGTAGCAATGTACCCGACCCCGGGGCGTCATCCTGTCCAGACGGACTTGCGGTCCTGCAGCATCTCCTCGAGTTCGATCTGAATCGATCTCCGGATGCGCTCCGAGATCACCTGGATCTCGGCCGGGTCGGAGGCGGTCTCGATCGGGTACCGGGACATGTCGATCGGCTTCATGAAGTGAATCTTGAACTTGGCCGGCATGTACATGAGCGGGGCGGCCAGTCCGAAGTGGGGGAAGGACGGGGTGACCGGGAAGTAGATCAGCCCGGTCAGCTTCTTCATCAATCCCAGGTGAGCGAAGATCGGCATCGACTCCTCGGCGCCGACAAGGGCTATCGGAACGATCGGCACGCGGGCCCGGATCGCTGTACGGACGAAGCCACCCCGTCCGAAACGTCGCAGCCGGTAGCGCTGCCAGTACAGCTTGCGGGTTGCCTTCTGGCCCTCGGGGAAGACGATCGCCAGCCTTCCTTCGTCGTGGAGCAGCCGCTGGGCGTTCTCACGATGGGCGGGGACGAGCCCGATCTTGTTGGCCAGCATCGAGACGCCCGGATAGCCCTTGAACCAGTGCTCTCCCATCATGTAGAGCGGACGCGGGCTGCTGTGCTCGTTACGGATGGCCTGCATGATCATCGGCGCGTCGGGCGGCAACGCACCGGAGTGGTTGGAGACCAGCAGCGCTCCACCCTCGGCCGGGATGTTCTCGATCCCGCTCGTCTCGACCCGGAACCACCGCCGGTAGTAGAAGTTCAGCAGCGGCTCGACCAGCGAGACGACCCGTTCGGACCGGCCCCAGTCGTCGAGGTTGCGCTCGGCCTCGTCGGCCGGCAGCAGCGACCTCAGCTCAGCCAGTGCGGCCTCGGCCTGTTCCGGCGTCTCGATCTCCGCAGAGTCCTCTGACGCATACTCGTCGGCCCGCGGATCCCACGGTGGTATCGGCTTGACCGGCTGCTCCTCGACTTCGGACCGCCCGTTGGTCTGTCCCGGTTCCGATGACCCGCCGAACAGCGGGCTGTCAGATCCGAGTGGCTTTCCGCCCAGCCCCTGGTGGCGGGAGCTCATGATTCCTCCGCGGCCGGGAATGGCAGCTCGACCACGGTTGCGGCGGTCTCGCCGTCGGCGGCCTCGATGCTCACGGTTGACCCGGGTTCGGCTTCCTTCCGGAGGATCGCCAGCGCGATTCGGCCCGATGCCGGTGAAAGCACCGCGGTCCCGATTCTGCCGAGGTCCCTGTCGCCGAGTCGCACCGTGTCTCCGGCCGCTGCCGGGCCTTCTAGGCGCAGGCCGCGAAGGTGACGGTTGGGGCGGCCCCGGTAGTGGAGGCGGGCAACCGGCTCCTGGCCGACGTAGCAGCCCTTGGTGAAGTCGACCGCCCGCTCGACGACACCCGCCTCGGCGGGCATCGGTGCCGTGGCCATCTCGTTCTCCAGAGCCGGGCGACCAGACTCGACCCGCAGGATCTCCTCAGCGGCCTCGGACACCGGCACGGCTCCGTCGGCGGTCAGCTGTTCCCGCACCGCGCCGGCCTGTTCCGGGGGGCAGATCAGGTCGAGCCCGGAGGCGGTGGCCACGGCCAGACAGTCGACACCGGCGACCTTCGCGGGTGTCGACTCGAATTCGTCGCCGGGGGCCAGTCCGGTGACCGCGGTCGATCCCGGCCCGATCAGGGAAAGCACGGTGATCGCGCTCTCGGCGACCTCCACCTGCCGACCGATCATGTAGGTCCTGAGGTGCTTGAGCAGGCTCCGGCCGGCCGACTCGGCGGTGTCGATCCGGAACCGGTCGTCGGCCGTCCTGAGAAGGCGCATGTCAGCCTGGATGTGGCCCTTGCGGTCCAGCAGCAGGGCGTAGCAGCCGCTCCCGGTGGCCAGGCCTTCGGCGTCATTGGTGACCTGCCCCTGGAGGTACTCGCCGGCCTCGGGGCCCGTCACTTCGATTCCGGCACGTTCCCGCGAGAGCAGACCACATTCTTCGCGAATCTGCCGGTACTCGGCGTCAATGTCGGGGATCAGGTCGGTTGCCACGAGAGCGATTCTATGCGGGCATGGATACCGCTAGGCTTCGTCCATGTCCTTCGCCGATGACTTCCGGGAGATTCTCGACTCGCTGCCGGCCGACTGGACCGACCTCGAGTTCGACCTCCGGATCGATGACGAGTCCCGTTACGTCGACGGATCGGTCCTGCTCAGCCTGATCAACGCCCAGCCCTACTCGAAGGCCGAATGGCACTGGCGGGTCCCGGTCGCGCATGACTTCGGGCATGCGGCGGCGCCCGAGACGGTCATCGGCCTGCTCGAGAAGGTCGACGCCCAGGGCTTCACCGGTGAGATCCGGCTGCGCGAGGTGCGCGAGGGACGCTCCGAGGTCGTGCAGATGTGGGGTCGGCCGGAGAGCGTGCGCGAAGAGTTCCGCATCCGCCGATCGCTCTGACCGGAGCCCGCTTGGCCCTGATCGCCGCCATCGTCCCCGACCTGATGCTTTCCAGCCGGGTCTCCGAATCGCTCGGCGCTTCCGGCCACGAGGTCGTCCGGGTAGCGGCGGGACCGCCGCTCGAGCTTCCCCCGGGCACCGACCTGGTGGTCTGTGACCTGGAGGCGGTCGATCCGGTCGAGGTCGCCGCCCTGCCCGTACCGTCGCTCGGCTTCTACTCGCACGTCGACATCACCACCCGCGACGCCGCGACCGCGGCCGGCATGGATCTGGCGGTTCCGCGTTCACGCATGGCCCGTGAACTGCCGGACCTCGTCCAGCGGCTGCTCTGAAGCCCGCCCGGTCCCACGGGAGGTAGACTCGCGCCGGATGCATCCCAGCATCCGAACCACTTGCGCTCCGAAATGCGGGATGGCTAGACTGCCCCGCACTCATCAGGCAATGGTGGGAAGCCACGTACACACGCCACGGGAGGTTTGATTTACATGGAAGATCGCGGTCTCTCCGCATACATCGCAGAACTCGTCGGGACGTTTTTCCTCGTCTTCTTCATTACCGCCGTCGGCGTTCTCTTCATTGCTGCGGGGGATACAGCCCAGTTCGGGTCTGATTTCGCGGTCGTCGGTTTGACGTACGGCTTCATCCTGTGCGTACTGATCATCGGGATCGGAATAGCGAGCGGAGGTCACTTCAACCCCGCCGTCACGTTCGGTGCCGCATTGATGAAGAAGATCGCGCCGGTCGACGCCGTGATCTACGTACTTGCCCAGCTCTCGGGCGGCGTCCTCGGTGCCCTTCTGACCAAGGGCCTGCTTGAAGACGAAGGCCGCGCGTCGAACTACGGACTGGCGGAGATCAGTCCGCTGCTCGGTGGCGCGACACAGGGTTTCATCGTCGAAGCTCTCGGCGCCTTCCTGCTCGTGCTCACCGTCCTTGCCGTGGCACTCGGCATCAGGGCCAAGAAGGAGTGGGCCCCGCTGGCCATCGGCCTCACCTTCGCCGCGATCGGCATGGTCTTCGGACCGCTGACCGGCGCCTCGGTCAACCCGGCCCGTTGGTTCGGCCCGGCTCTCGTCTCCGGTGAATTCGCAGACGCCTGGGTCTACGTGCTCGCCCCGCTGGTCGGCGGTGCGCTGGCGTTCCTCTTCTACAGGTTCGTCATCTCGGGATCCGACGCTGCCGATGAGACCGGAGTGGCACCGGGTACCCAGAGCTGACCTGATCACGCTCCCACCGGGGGCTGAAACACATGAAAAAGGGGCCGCGGATGCGGCCCCTTTTTCATGTCTGCGTGCTGCGGCTACTTCTTGACGGTCAGCGTGCCGACCATGCCGGCCGCTTCGTGCCCGGGGACCGAGCAGTAGAAGGTGTACTCGCCGGGCTCGGCATCGAAGGTGACCGTTTCGCTGCTCTCGGTGATGATCGAGGTCCGCGCAACTTCCTGGTCTCCCTGCTCGACCACGACGTCGTGACCGATCGGCGAATCGTTGGTGAAGTCGATCGAGACGGTTCCGGCCTTGGCTTCGAGGCTGCTCGTGTCGTAGGCGAGGGCTCCCGTCGGGTCGGCCGCCAGTGCGATCGTGTCGCCGGCGCTCTGTTCGGGGGCGGGGGCTTCGGTCTGGGTCGTCGGAGCCTCCGAGGTACTGCTCGTATCGCTCGAATCGTCGTCGCTCCCGCAACCGACCAGCAGGGCGGCTATCGCGATCGGCAGTGCGAGGTATGTCAGGCGCTTCTTCATGTCGCTTCTCCAGTACTCAGTGGGGGTGCCGGGCAGGGGCCCGGATCAATTGAGCCTACCCCGCGTGCCTGTCCGCCCCGCTCGGCGCTGCGCTAGGTTGCCTGTCAGATGCGAAGGATCACTTTCTCCCGGAACTACACGATCTCCCTGTCCAGGACTTGCCAGTGCTACTGCAAGTACTGCGCCTTCGCGACCCATCAGGCCCACATCCACCCCCCGGATGAGGTCGAGCGACGCCTCGACGAGGCGGTCAGGCGAAAGGCCAAGGAGCTGCTCTTCCTGACCGGGGAAAAGCCGGAGGTCAACCCGATCGTCGCCGAACAGCTGAAGGCCTGGGGGCACCGGGATTTCACCGCATACGTCGTCTGGGCCTGCGAGCGGGCGCTGGAGCGGGGGATCCTTCCCCATACGAACATCGGTGCCGTCTCCGAGGCCGACCTGAGGCGCCTGAGGGAGGTCACCGCCTCCCAGGGGCTGATGCTCGAATCCTCGTCGGAGAGGTTGATGCAGACGGTCCACGCCGGCTCCCCGACCAAGCACCCGGCGCACCGACTGGCCACGATCGAGGCTGCCGGCAAGCTTCGCATCCCCTTCACGACCGGGATTCTGGTCGGTATCGGCGAGACGCCGGAGGAGCGGATCGAGTCGCTGGAGGCGATCGCTGAACTCCAGGCGCGCTACGGCCACATCCAGGAAGTGATCATCCAGAACTTCGTCCCTCATCCGCGCTACTACGGCCAGGAGCCGGCGGACATCGCCGCCGAGGCGTCCGACCGTCGCTGGAAGGGCGGCGATGCACCGACCGCCAGCCTGGACTCCGGCCTTGCCGGGCCCGCGGCCGGCAGCGGACCGGAACCCGGAACGGACCGGCGCGAGGTCGCGCTTCCGGACTGGGCCTGTCCGATCACCATCGACGACCTGAAGTTCCTGATCTCCGAGACCGCCAGGCTGATGCCGGACGTCGGGGTTCAGGTTCCGCCGAACCTCTCCGACTGGTGGCCCGAGCTGATCGACGCCGGCGCGACCGATCTCGGCGGGCTCTCCGCAAACGGGGACCACATCTCGCCCGAGCACCCGTTCCCCAGCCCTCATCAGGTGCGCAAGCAGCTCGCCCCGCGTGGCCAGGCCCTCACCGAGAGGCTCTGTGTCTATGCGAAGTACATGAACCACGAGTGGATGGAGCAGGGCGTGCTCGACGTGATCAAGCTCAAGTACTGGAGCTTCATCCCGAGGCTCGGCTCGGGCCGGATCAGCGAGGAGAAGATCGATCCCGGGCTCGCCTTCGAGGCGATCGCCAAGGGGCGCGAGGGCGCGCGGCTCAGCGAGAACGAGCTCACGGCGCTGTTTTCGGAGACCAGGCCCGAGGTGATCGAGACGATGCGGGCTGCAGCGGACTCCCTCAGGGCCGAGCTGGCGGGCGATACCGCGACCTTCGTGGTCAACCGCAACATCAACTTCACCAACATCTGCACCGTCGGCTGCGCCTTCTGCGGCTTCGGTCAGGGACGACGCTCCCCGGATGCCTACGAGACCAGCGAGGCCGACTTCGTCGCCCGGGTCGAGGAGGCGGTGGATTTCGGGGCGACCGAGCTCTGCATGCAGGGCGGCATCCATCCGGACATCACGCTGGAGGACTACGGAGGCTGGCTGAAACTGGCCAAGAGCGTCGCTCCCGGGATTCACCTCCATGCCTACTCACCGATGGAGATCGACCACATGTGCGATGTCTCCGGGCTGCCGCCGTCCGAGGTCTTCGAGTACCTGGTCGAATGCGGCCTCGATTCGACCCCGGGTACCGCGGCGGAGGTCCTCGACGACGGCGTCAGGCAGCGGATCTCACCGAACAAGCTGCCCGCGGCGAGATGGGTCGAGATCATCGAAGCCAGTCACGCAGCCGGCCTGAAATCGACCTCGACCGTGATGTTCGGACACATCGAGGAGCCGCGCGAGCTGGCCCGGCACATCGAGGTCGTGCGCTCGCTCCAGGAGCGCACCGGCGGCATCACGGAATTCGTACCGCTCAGCTTCATCCCCTTCAACACCCTGCTCGGCCGCACCCACGGGGTCGAGGAGATCTCGATCGAAGAAAACCTGAAGCACACGGCCGCCTTCAGGCTGGGCCTCGGCCGATCGATCACCAACCTCCAGGCGAGCTGGGTGAAGATGGGCCTTGAAGGTGCCACAGAAGCGCTGAGGTGGGGTGTCAACGACCTCGGTGGCACGCTGATGGAAGAGAGCATCTCGCGGATGGCGGGCTCCCAGCACGGGATCAGGCTCGAGATCGACGAGTTGATCGGCGCCGCCCACAGGGCGGGCCGCAGGGCCGCGCAGCGCGACACCTCCTACCGCATCCTCCGCGCCTGGCCGGATTCCTCTGCCGACGCGATCGGCGTGCACGGTCCCGGTCCCGGGCGCGAGGTGGCAATGGCGGGGTCCACCGGAGGCTGAATTGAGGGCGATGGTCCTCGACAGCCAGCCGGGAAAGCTCCGGCAGGCCGAGGTCGAAACACCCTCCGCCGGGCAGGGCGAGGTACTGCTCAGGGTCCGCACCTGCGGCGTCTGCCGCACCGACCTCCACATCATCGACGGCGAACTCGACCGGCCGAAACTGCCGCTGGTTCCCGGCCATCAGATCGTCGCCACGGTCGAGGCCCGCGGCCCCGGCGCGGAGCGCTTCGGTCCGGGCGACAGGGTGGGGGTGCCGTGGCTCGGATGGACCTGCGGTGAATGCGGCTACTGCCGCTCGGGCAGGGAGAACCTCTGCGAGCGGGCGGAGTTCACGGGCTACAGCCGCGACGGGGGCTACGCCGAGTTCGCGGTGGCCGACCAGGACTACTGCTACCCGTTGCCCCCGGAGATCCCGGACGAGTCGGTCGCGCCACTGCTCTGCGCCGGAATGATCGGCTTCCGCGCCCTGCGGATCGCCGGCGACGGCGAGCGGCTCGGCCTCTACGGCTTCGGCTCATCGGCCCACATCCTCTGCCAGATCGCCGTCGCCCAGGGCCGTCGTGTTTTCGCCTTCACCAAGCCCGGCGACCGCGATACGCAGCGGTTCGCCCGCTCGCTCGGGGCCGAGTGGGCGGGCGGCTCCGACGAAGCTCCCCCGGAGCCGCTGGACGCGGCGATCGTCTTCGCCCCGGTCGGTCCGCTGATGGTCGAGGCGCTGAGGGCGAGCGCCCGCGGGGCACGCGTCGTCTCTGCCGGGATCCACATGAGCGACATCCCTTCTTTCCCCTACGAGTTGCTCTGGGAGGAGCGGAGCCTTCATTCGGTCGCCAACCTGACCCGCGCCGATGGCGACGGGCTGCTCGAGGAAGCGGGGCGGGCCGGGGTCAGGACCTCGGTCACGACCTACCCGCTTGAGCAGGCCCAGCGTGCCCTGGACGACCTGCGCGAGGGCCGGGTCGAAGGCTCATCCGTCCTCACGGTGGGCTGATCCTGGCCGCCGCCGCTCTCAGCGGAACAGATCTTCTGCTTCCGGTCTGATCTGGGCTGCCGATCCGGGGCCGTCGGCCCGGGTGACCAGGTGGCCCAGGCCGCGGACGATCACCGCCGGGGTCCGGCTGACTTTGTTCCGGGCCAGGTCCGCGGCACCGGCGACCTGATCCGCCGAGGCGATGACCGTGGCGCTGAGTTCGCGGCCCCCGGAATCCGTCCGGCCACGCCAGTCCTCCAGCGGCTCCATGCCCGCGCAGCCGATGGCCACCTCGGCCTGGCCCATTCGCCAGGCGCGGCCGAGGCTGTCGGTGACCAGCACCGCGATCTCCGGACCACCGGCGGCGGCGATCTGCCGGCGGATCACCCGGGCTGAGTGGTCGGGGTCCTCCGGCAGTAGCAGGGCGGCGTCGGGTTCGGGCAGGTTCGAGCTGTCGACCCCGGCATTGGCGCAGATCAGGCCGTGACGGGTTTCGGTGATCAGGATGCCCCTGCTCTCGTCTTCCCTGATCACGCTTCGGCTCTCCCGCAGTATGAGTTCGACCAGCCGCGGGTCCTTGCCGAGGCGACCCGCCAGCGCGACCGAGGCCTCTCCCGGCTCGATGCTCCCCAGCGCGACCATCCGGCCTTCGCTCTTCGAAACCGCCTTCTGCGAAATCGCGACGATGTCGCCTCGATCGAGATCGGCCGCTCCGGCGATCGCTGCCCCGAGGTCGAATTCCGCCGTGATCTCGGGCAGACCGGCCACCGGGACCAGGCTGATCTCACCCCCGGGGGCCACCTTCAGATCCCCAGCACCCTGGCCGTATTCTCGGCCCGCCCGCCCCTGAGGTCGAGTCTGGTGGTCAGGGCGACGATGTCGGCCGGTGTATCGAGGTCCAGGGCCAGCGTGGGCAGTTGCTCGACCCCGAACGGCACGCCCGCTTCCCGGGCGATCCGTTGGTGGCGCTCGTTGCTGCCTTCGCCGAAGGCGGGTTCGATCACGTCCGGTGGAACCAGCACGAGCGAGTTGGTTCCGGTGCCGTGGCGGTCGGGCACGATCGTCAGCCAGGGGTCGGGAAGCCCGCTGACCAGGTGGTCGAGCTCACGGGGATCGAGCAGCGGGCAGTCCCCGGGGAGCAGTACCACGCAGTCCGCGTCGAGCTCGAGAGCTCTGGCGACCCCGAGCATCGCAGCCCCCGAATGTCCGGTACCGCGGGGATCCTCGATCACTTCGGCTCCGCTTCCCCGGGCGAGCTCGGCCGCGGCGGGCTCTCCGGTGACCACGATGGTCCGCGCGACCATCCTCGACTCGTCGACGGCGGCCAGCACGTCGGCCAGCATCGCCGCGACCAGGGCCGTCTTCTTCTCGCCCTCGATCGCCCCGGCCAGCCGCTGCTTCGCGTCATCGAAGCGCTTGGCGGTTATGACCGCGACGCAGTTCAACTCTCGAGCAGCTTCCGGCCGACCTTGAGCACCGCTCTTGCCACCGAGGTCCGGCTCTCGCTGCTGTGCATGAGGGTCGGGGTCGAGAAGCAGCGCAGACCCGCGGGCGGCGGGTCCGGGTCGCCGGTGTCGAGCACCATGGCGTCGATCAGGCCCTCGTAGAGCGAGGCCACGCCGGCGGCCGTGGTCGGCCGGTCGAGTGCCCTCATGAAGTTGTCGGTGGGCCCCTTGACCACCTTCCCGGCGACGTAGGGGCTGACCGCGATCACCGGCGCCGCCGCTGTCGCCAGCGCATCCCGCATTCCCGGGACGGCCAGGATCGGCCCGATACTGATCACCGGGTTCGACGGGCCGACGATGATCAGTTCGGCCTCGGAGACCGCCTCCAGAATCTCCGGGGTCGGTGCCGCCTCGGAGATCCCGTCGAGTTCGATGCCTTCGACCTGCGGGCGTCCACCGTCGAGGATCAGGTACTCCTGGAGACCCCTCCAGCTGCCATCACAGAGGACTTTCGTCCGTACCGGCTCGTCGCACATCGGCAGTACCCGGGCACGGACCCCGAGCCCCCTGGCTATCTGGCCGGCGGCGTCGGTAAGCCTGCCGCCTTCGCCGATGAAGTCACGACGGTAGAGGCAGGCGGCCAGATCGAGGTCGGAGAGCGAAAACCAGTGCGGCACACCGAAGCGGGTCATCCTCTCGAAGACCCTGAAAGTGTCGTCCTTGATGCCCCAGCCCCGGGCCTGGTCGATCTCGCCGGAGAGCCAGTAGGTGATCAGGTCGGGATCGGGCGAAACGTGAACTCCGAGCGTCTCGATGTCGTCGCCGGTGTTGGCGATCACGGTCAGGTCCTCGCCGACCACCTCCTGCATCCCGGCGGCGAGCTTGGCTCCGCCGGTCCCTCCCGCGAGGAGGACCGTCCTCACGAGAACGGATCGCCGTCAGGCAGTCCGGTGAAGCTGATCCCGGCGTGGGTCTTGTAGCGGATGTTGATCGAGATCAGCAGTGGGGTCAGCTGTTCGACGATCCTCGAGGTCTCGAGCGATCCGGCGTTGACCGGCCGCAGGCCGTCGATCCGGTTGATCAGTGCCGCGACCCGGGCTTTGTCGGCCTTGCGGTCGCCACAGATCGGGACGTCCTCGCCGAGCTGGTAGTCGAGGTCGTCCAGATGGGCGGCGCTGACCGTATGCAGGGCCGAGACCACGGTCACGCCCTTGGGCGCCATCTCCTGGGCCTGCTGGGCGGCCGAACCCTGCCAGACGCCGATCGTCCGGGTGGCCTTGCCGCTGATCGCCGCGGCGAGGGGAACCGAGCAGTCGACCAGGATCTGCCCTTCCCGCAGCACGTTCTTGAGGTTGGTCATGTACTCGGACTGATTGCGGAAAGGCACCGTCAGGAAGACGATGTCCGACTGGGTCGCCGCTTCTTCGTTGGTCATGCCGACAAGATCCCCACCGGTCGCGGCGGCGTCTTTCCCGGCCGCCTCCTGTGCCCGCCCGGCGTCGCGGGAACCGATCACGACTTTGGCACCGCCGGCCGCCCAGCGCTTGGCCAGGCCGCTTCCCAGCGCTCCGGTGCCGCCGATGACAGGGATGATGGGTGCTTCGCCGTTCTCGCTCACCCGGCGAAGTCTAAGACCTGACGCGACCGGCGACGCCGCCGTCAGGCCGGGCCACTTATCCTTCGGTGCCATGTCACTCCAGGATCTGATCGGAAGCGAACGGAAAGAAACCTTCACCGTAGGCGGTCTGCTGATGACCGACGTCGGCGGAACGCTCAACGTGGGAGTACTTTCGACTCCGGGGATGATCGGCATGATGGAGCACAACGCGACGCTGCTGATCCAGCCTGAGTTGCCCGAGGCGACGGCGACGGTCGGCTTCGAAGTCTCGATCAAGCATGTCGCCGGGGCCTTCGAGGGCGCCGAATGTTTCGCCTGGGCCCGGCTGGAAGAGGTGATCGAAGACCGCAAGTTCAGGTTCTCGGTCGAGGTCCGGGAGGGGGACCGGGTCATCGGTACCGGCATTCACGAGCGCCGGGCGATCCAGGTACCGCCGCCCGGGTCGGACTGAGGCGGCCGTGGGTGATCCGGGGCCGGACGGCCTGCCGCACTCGGTGAGGATCCGCGAGGTCGGACCCCGGGACGGCTTTCAGAACGAGCCCGAGGTCATCCCCACGGCCGAGAAGATCCGGCTGATCGACATGCTCTCGGCAACCGGTCTGCGCCGGATCGAGGTCACCTCCTTCACCCGTCCCGACGTGATCCCGCAGCTCGCCGATGCCGACCAGGTCCTCGACGGCATCACCCGTCGGCAGGGCGTGTCTTTCTCGGTTCTGGTCCCGAACCGCCGCGGTCTCGACCGGGCCCTGGAGAAGAAGGACCGGTTCGACGAAGCCAGCTTCTTCCTCTCGGCCTCGGAGACTCACAACCGCAGGAACGTCAACCGCAGCATCGAAGAGTCGCTTTCCGGCCTCGAAGAGACGATCCCGGTGGCGCGCCAGGCAGGAGTGCGTTGCGTAGGGATCGTCGCGACCTCGTTCGGCTGTCCCTACGAAGGCAGGGTGGAACCCGACCGGGTGCTGGAGATCGTCACCCGTTTGCGCGACGCGGGTTGCCACGAGGTCGGCTTCGGCGATACCACCGGCATGGCCAACCCCCTCCAGGTCCGGCGCTTCTTCGAGAAGGCGTTGAGCCGGCTCGAAGGCACTGAAGTGACCGCCCACTTCCACGACACCCGCGGGCAGGGTCTGGCGAACGTGCTCGCCGCCCTGGAGGAGGGGGTCGACTCCTTCGAGTCGAGCTTCGGCGAACTGGGAGGCTGCCCGGTCCCTCCGGGATCGACCGGCAACGTCGCCACTGAAGACGTCGTATCGATGATCGCCGAGATGGGGATAGAGACCGGGGTGGACCTGCCCGCGCTGATCGAGGCTTCGTCAGAGGCCCAGCGCGTCCTCGGCCGCCCGCTCGGCTCGCATGTGCTGCGGGCCGGCCCGGTCGAGTGGCACCCCTCGGCCTGAGCACTACCCGGCCTGACGATGCCTCCGGTTCGAGTTTCCGTCGAGCACCGACAAAAACTCGAACCGGGATAGGGTGGGGCCATGAAGAGCGACGCTTTCAGGGCAGCGGCAGAGGCAAAGGACTTCGAGGCGGCGGAAGGACTGTTCTCGGAGCAGATCGTCTTTCGCAGCCCGTTCGTATTCAGGCCCTACGAGGGGCTCGATGCGCTGAGGTTCATCCTCACCAACGTGGCTGAGATCTTCGAGAACTTCACCTATGTCGGCCAGACCGAAACCGATGACTTCGCCGTGCTGATGTTCGAGGCCAGCGTGGGGGACAGGCAGCTCCAGGGCGTCGACATCTTCAGGTTCGACCAGGACGGCCTGATCGCCGAGATGACGGTGATGGTGAGGCCGATGTCCGGACTCCAGGCCGTCTCGGACGAGATGAAGAAGCGGCTCGAGGGACTTGGAGTCGAACCCGCCTGAGAGCCGTTAGGCTCCCATGCCGGTCGCCCGTCTTTGCCGGGCATGAAATTTCTACTCGGAGGAGTCCTCGATGGAGATCAAGAAGGTTGGCGTCGCCGGCTGCGGGTTGATGGGACATGGCATCGCCCAGGTCAGTGCTGAAGCCGGATACGAAGTCGTGGTCACCGAGCTCGACCAGGAGAAGCTCGACAAGGGCATCGGCAAGATCGAGAAGCAGCTCGGTCGCGCGGTCGAGAAGGGCAAGCTCGAGCAGGCTGACGCCGACGCGATCCGTGGCCGTATCACCGCGACCCTCCACCCCCACGAGTTTGCCGAATGCGACCTCGTCATCGAGGCGATCACCGAGGACCTCCAGCTGAAGCTCGACTTCTGGAGCCAGGTCGACGAGATCGTCAAGGGCGAGGCCTTCTTCGCGACGAACACCTCTTCGCTGCCGGTGATCGACCAGGCCGCCGCTACCTCGCGCCCGGACCGCTTCCTCGGCCTTCACTTCTTCAACCCCGTCCAGCGCATGCCTCTGCTCGAGGTGATCCAGTCGGTGACGACCTCGCCGGAGGCGATGGAAGTCGGCATGGAATACGGCGCCAGGCTGAAGAAGACCACCGTCGAGACCAAGGACAAGGCCGGGTTCATCGTCAACCGTCTGCTCGTCCCTTACCTGCTCGACGGCATCCGTGGCCTCGAGGAGGGCATCGGCTCGATCGAGGAGATCGACAACGCGATGAAGGCCGGCGCGGGGCACCCGATGGGTCCGCTCCACCTCTCCGACTTCGTCGGTCTGGACACCCTCGCCTCGATCGCCAACGTGATGTTCGACGAGTTCCGCGAACGTCGCTTCGCCGCCCCGCCGACCCTGCGCAAGATGGTCGCCGCCGGTTTCTACGGGGTCAAGTCCGGCCGCGGTTTCTACGACTACTCCGGCGAGAAGCCGGTCCCGGTGAACCCGGGCCTCTAGGCCCGGACCGGGGAGAGGCAGAGGGAGCGGCAGGCCGTGAGCAAGATCGACCTCGATCCGGCGCTGGCCGCCGCTCTCGGTGGAGGCCCGGAGCGCCATCACCAGAAGACGGCCGAACAGGGCAAGCTGCCGGTCCGCGAACGGGTGGCCCTACTGACCGACGAAGGCAGCTTCGTCGAAGATGCACTGCTGGCCAACTGGGACAAGGAAGGCCTCGGTGCCGACGGTGTGGTGACCGGGACCGCAACGGTCGACGGCCGGACGATCGCGCTGATGGCCAACGACCCGACGGTGAAGGCCGGGTCATGGGGACCGAAGACCGTCGAGAAGATCCTGCGGATCCAGGAGCGGGCCCTGAAACTCGAGGTTCCGATGGTCTACCTGGTCGACTCGGCCGGTGCCCGGATCACCGATCAGGTCCAGATGTTTCCCGGACGCCGTGGGGCGGGCCGGATCTTCTACAACGAAGTGAAGATGTCCGGGAGGGTGCCGCAGGTCTGCCTGCTGTTCGGCCCGAGCGCCGCCGGTGGGGCCTACATCCCCGCCTTCTGCGATGTGGTGATCATGCGCGCGGGCAATGCTTCCATGTACCTCGGATCACCGCGTATGGCCGAGATGGTGATCGGGGAGACGGTCACGCTGGAGGAGATGGGCGGCGCCAAGATGCACACCTCGAAGTCCGGATGTGGCCACTTCCTGGCCAAGTCCGACGAGGAGGCGATCGAGACCGGTCGCCGGTATCTCTCCTACATGCCCGGCAACTGGCACCAGGATCCGCCGTCCGCCGACAGCACCGGGCCGGCTTCGCAGACGCCCTTCGACGAGATCGTGCCGCTGGACGAGAACCAGCCCTTCGACATGCGCGACTACCTCGAGACCCTGCTCGACGCCGATTCATTCACCCAGGTGCACGAGCGCTGGGCCAAGGAGCTGATCGTCGGCTACGGGAGGCTCGACGGCAAGGTCGTCGGTGTGGTCGCCAACCAGCCGCGACAGAAGGGCGGGGTGCTGTTCGTCGATTCCGCCGACAAGGCGGCCCGCTTCATCAGCACCTGTAACGCCTTCAACATCCCCCTGCTCTTCCTGGCCGACGTGCCCGGCTTCATGATCGGCACCGCGGTGGAGAAGCAGGGGATCATCCGCCACGGAGCCAAGATGATCTCGGCCGTCTCCGAGGCGACCGTGCCGAAGATCTCGGTCGTGGTTCGAAAGGCCTACGGGGCGGGGCTCTACGCGATGGCCGGTCCCGCCTTCGAGCCGGACTGCTGCCTGGCCCTGCCCAACGCCTCGATCGCCGTCATGGGGCCGCAGGCAGCCGTCAACGCCGTCTACTTCAACCAGATCCAGGCGATCGAGGACGAAGCCGAACGGGAGGCCTTCATCGCTGAAAAGCGGGCCGAGTACGCCGAAGGCGTGGACCTGCTCCACCTTGCCTCCGAAATGGTGATCGACGCCGTTATCCAGCCGGAGAACCTGCGTGCCGAGCTGATCAGCCGCTTCGACTCGGCGCGCGGACGCGACCGGTCGTTCACCGAGCGGCGCAATCCGATCACCCCCGCCTGACGCCGGCCGGCTCTGCCTCTCAAGTCCGTGGCGGCAGGAGTGCCGCCCGCCGCGGCCGCCGTCTAGATTGATCCGATGCTGCCGCGAAGCAAGAGACTGGTCGTTTTCGCGCTGCTCTGTGCCGCCGGAGTCGCTGTGCTCGCGCTGCTGTTCTACGGCTCAGACCGATTCAACGACCTCGACGTCCGGGCCACCGCGAAGCTGCTCGCCACGGAGGGGTCGCGCGGCGAAGCGGTAGCCGATGCCGCCTCCGACCTGGCCAACGGCGGCCCGCTGCTGCTCTTCACGGCGATCCTGGTCGGGCTGGGCCTCTACTGGCGCCGGCCGGCCCAGCTCTTCGCCGGGCTGTTCGTGGTGGTGCTCGCGAACGTCACGACCCAGCTGATGAAGATCGTGCTCTCACATCCCCGGGTACAGGGCGAGCTGGGGGCGAGTTACCCGATCGAGATCGGATACCCGAGCGGCCACACCACGGCAGCGTTCTCGGTCGGCTTCGCGCTCTGGCTGACCGCACCACCGGATCGCCGGCTGCTGGCCGGTCTGGTCGGTGCCGCCTACGGCCTGCTGGTCGGAGTCGGGGTCGTGGTCGCCGGATGGCACTACCTGAGTGATGTCGCGGGGGCGATCATGGTCGTCGGCTTCTGGGCGTCGCTGGCCATGGCCGCGCTGATATCGACCGGTCACGAGGCGCCGTCGGGGGGTCGGGTCCGGGGTTCCCGGGCCGGCCGGTGATTCAGTCCAGCGACTTCGAGTACTCGACGAAGAAATCGAGGCTCTCGGGGTTGGCCAGGGAGTCACGGCTGGCGGCCTTCTCGGGCGGCGTACCGGTGAGGATGCGCTTGACCGGGACCTCCAGGACCTTGCCGCTGAGGGTGCGCGGCACCGACTCGATCGCGACCATCTCGTTCGGCACGTGGCGGGGCGAGCAGTTCTCGCGGACCTCACGCGCGACCCGCTTGACAAGGTCGTCATCGAGCTCGGCGCCTTCCGCGAGCACCACGAAGAGCGGCATCCATCCTTCGGTGCCCGGCCTGGGGATGTCCACCACGAGGGCATCGACGATGTCGGGGTCGGAAAGCACCGCACGGTAGATCTCGCTCGTGCCCATGCGGATACCGCCGCGGTTGATGGTCGAGTCGGAGCGTCCGTAGATGATCGCGGTTCCGCGCTCGGTGATCTCGATCCAGTCGCCGTGGCGCCAGATTCCGGGGTAGGTGTCGAAGTAGCTCTCCCGGTAGCGCGAGCCGTCCTCGTCGCCCCAGAGGTAAAGCGGCATCGAAGGCATCGGCCGGGTGATGACCAGCTCGCCGACCTCGCCGGTCAGCGATCGACCTTCTTCGTCCCAGGACTCGACCGCCGCGCCCAGGGCCCGGGCCTGGAGCTCGCCGCGGTAGACCGGCAGGGTCGGCACTCCTCCGACGAAGGCGGTGCAGAGGTCGGTCCCGCCGCTGGTGGAGAAGAGCCACGTCTGATCGCCGAGTTGTTCGTAGATCCAGTCGAATCCCTCGGGAGCGAGGGGAGACCCGGTCGAACCGACAGAGCGCAGCTTCGAGAGGTCACGGCCTTTCGCGGGTTCGACCCCGGCCTTCATGCAGGCGGCGATGTAGGAGGCCGAGGTTCCGAAGCAGGTCACCTCGGCGTCGGCGGCGAGCTGCCAGAGCGTCTCCATGTCGGGATGGCCGGGGTTTCCGTCGTAGAGCACGATCGCGGCTTCGGTCAGCAGGCAGGACGCGAGGAAGTTCCACATCATCCAGCCGGTCGTGGTGAACCAGAAGACACGGTCCCCGGCACGGGCGTCGAGGTGGAGGTTCATCTTCTTCAGGTGCTCCAGCAGGATCCCTCCCTGACCCTGGACGATCGCCTTGGGCAGGCCGGTGGTGCCGGAGGAGTAGAGGATCCAGAGCGGATGGGAGAAAGGCACCCGGGTGAAGCCGAGCTCCTTACCGGGGTCGATCTCGAGCAGCTGCTGCCAGGAGATGGTTCCTTCGGGGAGGCCAGGCCGGAGATCTCCGCCGCCGGCGAGGTAGGGAAGAACCACGACCTGCTCGACCGACGGCATCGCCCCGGCGAGTTCGGCGACCACTTCGCGCCGGTCGAAACCACGCCCGCCGTAGTCGTAGCCGTCGACCGCCAGCAGGACCCTGGGCTCGATCTGGGTGAAGCGGTCCGAGACCGCACTCGCGCCGAAGTCGGGTGAACAGCTAGACCAGACCGCGCCGAGGCTGGCGGTGGCGAGGAAAGCGATGATCGTCTCTTCCGTATTCGGCATGTAGGCGGCGACCCGGTCGCCGGGGCCGACCCCGAGCGAGTTCAGACCGGCGGCCGCATCGGCGACCCGGCTGCGCAGCTCACCCCACGAGATCTCGCGCAGGCTGCGTGTCTCGGAAGCGGCGAAGATCGCGATCGCCTCTTCGTCCCGGTCGCGAAAGATGTGTTCGGCATAGTTGATGCTGGCGCCCTCGAACCAGCGCGTGGCGGGCATCGGGCAGCCGTCGGTCACAGTTTCCGCATCTCCGTCTGCGATCACGCCGAAGTAGTCCCAGATCGAACGCCAGAACCCGTCCGGGTCCTCGACCGACCACTGCCACAGCTCCGCGTAGTCCCCGAGATTCAGGTTGCGCTCGGATTTCAGCCAGCCCATGTAGGCAGTGAGCCGGGACGACTCGATCGCCTCGGACGAAGGCTCCCACAGGGGGCTCGCCTCAGCTTCGCTCACTCCTCCGGGTCCTCGTCTTCGCTGAAGACCCGCTCGACCAGGTCCAGGCCGAGGTCGGTCGAGCTCTCGCCACGTCCGACCACGGTGGTCGCCCGCAGTCCGCGGCGCCGGGCCGCAACGGCGTTGGTATTGCGTCTGAGAATCGCCGGCTCGACTTTGAGGGGGCTTTCGGAACCGAGCTCGTAGCTCATTCGAAGGGTGGCCAGGTCGCCTTCCCGGGCAGTCAGCAGCACCGGCGGGGCCGAGAGCGGTCCGGAACCCTGCCCGTCACCACGGACGAAGTTGATCAGGGCCGGATTGGTGACGATCGGGTTTCTTCGCCCGCCGAAGAAGGCATCCGCTCCGGCCGCGGAACGGTTTTCGGCCCCGAAGAAGCAGACCGCCACCGGTGGGTCAGAGCCGGGCTCTTCCAGCAGCGCGTCGAGCACGGCGAGCATGTCACTGCTCGCCTCGAGGTCTGCGTCGTCGGCCTCGGGATCCTCCGCCAGATAGGCGTCGACCTGGGTGGCGACCACGGCGAGCAGCACCGCCGAAGCGACCAGCTGCAGAATCTGGACAGCGATGCTCTCGATCGTCGCGACGCTCAGCATCGTGGCCAGGAATACGGGGATCATCCCCGCCCAGAAGGCGATCCGATCGATCGTAAGCCTGCCCGAAAAACGCTTCGACAGCCACGTGGCGAACGGGTGCGCGCGTTCCAGGTCGTAGCCGGCGCAGAGGACCACCTCGACCTCGGACCAGGCGGGGCCCGGGGGAGGGGAGAGCACGTTCTGCGAAGCGCGGGTCGGGGCGAGGCGACCGAGCAGCGGCTGGCCCAGCGCCCGCTCGGAGTAGAAAGAGAATGCTGCCATCAGGCAGAGCGCCGCGCCGCCCAACGGGTAAGCGATCGACAGCAGGCCGCCGCCGAGGGCCAGCAACGCGTGCAGCGAAACCACCCAGCCCGAAGCCAGGCGGACCGGGATCGACTCCACGGCAGCCGCCCGGCCCCGTCGGCGAAGCTCCTCAGCCAGCCGGTTGGCCGCCTGCCGCTCGGCGTCACTCCCGGCGATGCCGGTCGGGGGTCTCTTCTTCGTTTGCGAGGCTTCCACGACTGTCTTCCGGCTCATGCGGCGGGTGGGAATCGAACCCACATGCCCTTGCGGGCAATGGATTTTGAATCCATCGCGTATACCAGTTCCGCCACCGCCGCAGGGAGGGAAAGTCTATGGAGGATCGAGCCGGATGACCGTTCCGCCGGACCGGGGGCCGCGGTTGCCGGTTCCACTAGGCAGCGCTGGGTGAGGCCGGACCGGGCGTCTCAGCGCCGGCGTCGAGCGAGCCACCGTCTCCGGAGCCGATCGGACGCTCTTCTTCGACGTGCCATTCCTGCTTGACAGCGATCGACGCGACTATGCCAAGCGCGATCTGGACCGGGATCATCAGGAATACGAGCAGCCCGATCAGGTCCGAGGGCAGCGCGGCTTCGGCGAAGTCAGCCTTGTCCCTGGCGAACCACGACTCGAAACCGATCGAACTGAAAATCAGCATCAGCACCGCGAAGACGACACTCAGAGTTACGGCACCGCGGCTCCAGCGACCGACCATGATGGCGAGTACCACATAGATGAGGACGATGAGCAGCGAGATCACACCCCAGGTCGCGCCGCCGGTCAGAAGCGACCAGCCTCCGAGTACGACAAGCAGCATCAGCACGATCGAAGCGATCAGAAGCACCATCAGTACGAACCTGGTCAGCAGCGATGATGACTTCGCGCGGTTCGGTCGCCAGAGCTCGTAGCCCGGTCTCGCCTCTCCTACCATGCTGCGATCATAGAATCAATCGCGGATGTGCGTCGTGGCATCCGTTCGGTGCGCGGCTCACGTGCACCGAAAGTCGCGCCCTGCGGACGTGGCGGAACTGGTAGACGCGTCAGGTTTAGGTCCTGGTACCCGAGAGGGTGTGGAGGTTCGAGTCCTCTCGTCCGCACTGTCGCCCCTATCATGGCGGGCGATGGCGATCACCCAGAGCGGAGTCTCCCGCTACTCGAAACTCGAGCTGCTGCAGGCCCTTCCGGAGGGCGACCCGGATCCCGGGGTTCCGATCCTCTTCGTCCACGGTGCCGGCCATGGCGCCTGGTGCTGGCACAACTGGCTGGAGGCCGCCGCCGATGCGGGTCATCCCGCCTACGCGGTCTCCCTCACGGGTCATGGCGAGAGCCCCGGACCGCTTCTGTCGGCCCACCTCGACACTTACGTGGACGACGTGATCCGCACCGCGGCTTCGCTGCCCAGTCAGCCGGTGATCGTCGGCCACAGCCTCGGGGGCCTGGTGGTTCAGAGGGCGATCGCCCGTTACCCGGCAAGGGGTGCGGTGCTGGTCGCACCTATCCCGGCCCGGCCCGGCGTCGGCACTCTCGTCTCGATCGCCCGCCACAACCCCGGCGACGCGGCGAAGATCATGGTCGGTGGGTCGCTGCCGATGCGCGAGCAGTATCTCTTCAACCGGCTCGAACCCGATGAGGCGGCCCGCTACTCGGGGCTCTGTGGCAAGGAGTCACCCCTGGCCCAGTTCCAGGTGCTGCTCCACCGGCCGGCCGATCCGCCCAAGGGCGGCGCGCCGGTACTCGTGCTGGGCACTCCCGACGATGCCCTGGTCCCGATCTCCGATGTGCGCGACACGGCCCGACGCTACGGCGCAGAGTCGATCGAGTTTCCCGGCATCGGTCACGACCTGATGCTCGACGGCGGCTGGGAAGAACCGGCCGAAGCGATGCTCGGCTGGATCGACGCCGTTACCGCCGCCGCGCCCTGATTCCCGGTCGAACGCCCGCCGCGGGCTTCACACCTTCGCTCCGACGAATCCGTCGAGCAGGGCGACGCTCCGTCGGTGCGAGATGGAGATGTTCCGCCAGCTCGACCGACTCCACCGGATCCCGATCCGGTCGCAGGCGTCACAGAAGATCCGCCTGATGTCGGCCGAGTAGTTGGTGAAGAAGTAGCGCGGGTACGAGTACTCACGCGGCCCGTCCTTCAGCTCGACCGAGAACGTATTCATGCAGCGCGAGCCGTCCGAATGGATCAGACCCCGGATGAACGGCTCCGGAAAATCGTCGACGATCCGCTGCTGCCAATTCGACGAGCTCGGATCTCCCGCTCGTGCTTCCTGCCCGGACCGAACTGTGGGAACAGGAGCCGCCAGCCGGCCCAATAGGAGACGATTCGCGTTCCGTGGGTTCCGGGCGTTGGTGCGAGCGCTGGGGCATCGGGGCGAACTCGGCTATTGCGCCGCAGCATTCCTCGATGATGCCTTCGTACCGGGCGTCGCAGGCGATGACGAGTGAAGAGGACTCCCCGATGAGACCGACCGTAGCCATCGCCGAGGTGACTGACCGAGCAGGTAGGCATACAGCCTTCGGCGTTCCACACCCCACCGATCCGGCTGGAAAGAGACCGGCTCGGTGGGAGTGGGAAAGCCCTGGCGTCGCCACCGCTGACGGTGGCCCTCCCGACGCCGGTGCGCCTGGATGATCTCGTCGTCACAGAGTCCCTCGTCGAGCATGGCTCGAACCTGATTCTCGAGATTCTTTCGACAACGCTCTAGGCACGAACATATGTTCGCAGAACCAGCGGACGGAGAATCGGCCGGACCACAATCCCGAATCGGCGGAAATGGCTAAGATCCGAACTGTGGGGCAGTGGCCAAATTGGCTAAGGCTCCGGTCTCCAAAACCGGCGATTCTAGGTTCGAGTCCTAGCTGCCCCGTTCGTCTGCCGTCCGAGCCACCCGCCGCCTTGCGGTGGGCGGCTCGTTCTATAATCGGTGACGAAGTCTCCCAGCGGGTGAGGTGTATCGGTTGCACAGGAGCCTTCCAAGCTCCTAGGGCGGGTTCGACTCCCGTCACCCGCTTCGAAGTCCAGGGCCGCCGATCGGCGCCCAAGCCCTGACCGGGCTGATCCCTATAAAGTCCGCCTCCGCGCACGGGGCGTGGCGCAGTTTGGTAGCGCATTCGACTGGGGGTCGAAAGGTCGCTGGTTCAAATCCAGTCGCCCCGATTGGCTGAGGGACTGCCTGGGAATCGGCCCTGAAAGGCCCCGACGCCTCGGTGCTGCTCGGGAATCGATCGGCAAATTCACCGCGGCGATCCCGGCCAAAGCTAACGCCGTTTCGAGCAACGCCTCAGTGCTGATGAGCAGCGGCCATCGCGCGGAGCAGCCGCGCCTCGCCCACCGTAGGGGATCGTCCCGGCCAAGGTCCGAGGTCGGTCCATCACCGCGCGCCATCGAGGGACAGGCTCGGCGTTATCATGGAGCCAAATCGCGGTTCCGCTCGGATCCGTCCAACACAGGAGAGACAGTGAATAAATTTCGTGAGAAGCTCACCTACGCGAACGTGATGTCGACCCTTGCCGTGTTCATGTTGCTCGGGGGCGGCGCCTACGCCGCGGGCCTTGCCAAGAACAGCGTTGGCAAGAAGCAGTTGAAGAAGAACGCCGTCACCTCGAAGGCGATCGCAAAGCAGGCCGTCAGGACCAGCGACATCAAGAAGCAGGCCGTCAGGTCCAAGACCATCAAGGACGGGGACGTCTTGAGCTCCGACCTCGGCGACGGCGTCGTCGGCACGTCCAAGATCGCGGACAACGCGGTGACCGGACCCAAGGTCGACGAATCGAGCCTCGGCGAGGTTCCTCTGGCCGCCTTTGCCGCCGGAAACAACATCAGGGCCGCGTTCTCGGAGGGCAACAACGTGAACATCCCCGGGAGCGGCGGCAACCAGACGGTGCAGACGGTGACGATCAACGCCCCTGTCGCCGGCATGCTGCTCATCAATGGTGGCCTGCGACCCGACAACAACAACGGCAGCCTCGACATCTACTCCTGTGACCTGCTTGTCAACGGCAGCCTGTTGGGCGCCTCCTCGCGCGGCACGGCCCTTCAGACCGCCTCCGTCGACGAGTCGTGTGAGACGAGCGCCGGCGTTGACGTTGCTGCGGGCGATCACACTGTCAACCTGAGGGGAGTCGGGATCGGGGCCGGCAACGAGATCGAGGACGCAACGCTCCAGGCCCTGTTCATTCCGGGCGCCTGACTCCGGGGTCGGCAACTGAGAAACGGACGGCTGGAGGTCCGGGCAGGCGCCCGGACCTCCGCTGGGCCTGCCCCCGCGGTGCAAGATCGCGTTCGCCGTCGCTTACGGCCGAGGTACGAATGACTCAACAGATCGGCATGGAGCGTTCCTGTATCGGAACGGTCTCAGGGTCCTATCGGGCCCCTGATACAAACCTGCGACTCACCGCGGTACCGCGGTGGTACCGACTGATGTGCCCCATGTCCCCCGCGTGTACGTAGGCGGGGACAGAAGGGGCGCATGGGAAGCCGCTGGACGGATCGACGATGGCTCCGTGTGACTGGGGGTCGAAAGGTCGCTGGTTCAAATCCAGTCGCCCCGATAGCTTCACCTCCGGCTGCCTGATTGCCAACCGGTCTTCGTCGAGCTCTTCCGGCGAGGGCTGGGCGTGCAGCCTACGACGCTCAGGGCACGGTCGCGCAGATCACGGTGAGGGAAACCCGCCATGACCCGCTGGTTCCCGATCCGCTCTCGAAGGCCTCGATCGAGGCGGAGTCCGGGAGGATGGTCAGCGAGTCGGCGACCACCCCGGAGTAATGGTTGGGCGGGGTCCCCGACTTACCCCCCGATAGGTCGAAGCCGGCGCCTATCGCGCTCTTTCCCTCAGGGCAGTCTGCCGATATGACCTTTTCTGAGACCGAGTTGTTCGCACTCTGGCTCGTGACTCTTTCCAGGCCGCTGAGGCCCGGATCGCCCTGGGGGCCGGTGGTACCGACCTGGCCGGCGATGCCCGGCGTACCGGCGATGCCCTGCGGGCCGGTTGCTCCCCGGGGGCCGGCCGGAACCTTGCGGACCTGCTTCTTGGCCTGCTTCTTCGAGATCTTCCTGACCTGCTTCTTTTCCTTCTTGTTCAGGGCGTTGACCGCCACCCCGGCCACCGCGCCGCCGCCGAGTGAGGCGACCAGCGCGACGATGGCCACCAGAAGTGCCGGAGAAATCCTTGATGCTTTTCCTGCCGGGCGCATTGCGCCTCCCTCCAAATGGGTTCACTTCAACCGTAGCCCGTGGTGGCCTGGCCCGCAAGCGACTAATTCCACCCAGCTGTCGGCCAGCGAGATCCGCTTCGGGCCGCTTACGCGACTCAAGGAGCGCACGGGATCGATGCTCGGCCGGAATCGTCCGTTGATAGAACCGGCACGGATAGGTTCGGGCCGATGACCGCGCGACCGGTCCCGCTGGTCGGACCGACCCGGCAGGGTACTCGTGGGGTGACGTTTGATCCGGGTCAAGGCGGTACACGATCGGTGGACTTCCCCTGACGTAAAGGCTAGGCTTATCGCATGGATGCGAGCGCAGGGAGAGAGTCGTCAGGGAACGGTCGCCGCGCAGGGGGGCTTTCCGAAAATCTGGTTGTCCGACTGGTCGTCGGCATGGGTCTGATGCTGCTTCTGGCCATGGGCCTTGCGGTTCCGGCTGGGGCAGCACTTCCGCCGGTGTCGGTTTCGCAGGTCAAGGACATCGATCCCGGCCCGGAGGACGGAGATCCTTTCCAGGGCGGCAACGGCAACGACCAGTTCGGTGCGGTCGATCTGAACGGGGTGCTGATATTCGATGCGCGGGTTACCCCGGAGTCCGGCGTGGAGCTGT
Source organism: uncultured Solirubrobacterales bacterium (assembly GCA_963717235.1). Lineage (GTDB taxonomy): Bacteria > Actinomycetota > Thermoleophilia > Solirubrobacterales > 70-9 > 67-14. The sequence continues at coordinate 246,218 of CAVQVQ010000002.1, forward strand.
GGCGCTCAGACGGAACGGAGGCCGGCACCTTTCTGCTCAAGGAGATCAACGACCTTGGTCCGCTGTTTTCCAGCAGCCCTTCGTGGTTCGTCGAGATGAACGGCGAGGCCTACTTCACCGCGAGTACCGGCAGCCTCGAGGGAACCAGCATCTGGAAGACGGATGGAACCGAAGCCGGCACCGTCCTCGTCAAGGACGTCAACCCGGTTCCCTTCGTGACCTCTGCCGGCCCCAAGAACCTCGTGAACGTGGATGGCACGCTGTACTTCGCCGCGAATTCCGACGACACGGATGGCGCGGAACTCTGGAAATCGGATGGCACGACTGCCGGCACAGTGATGGTCAAAGACATCAAATCAGAGCTTCTAACGCCGGTCTACAACTTCACGGCGGTCGGCAACCGTCTGTTCTTCACGTTCAACGACGGCGTGAACGGCAAGGAGCTCTGGACTTCGGACGGAACCAATGCTGGCACTGTGATGGTCAAGGACATCAATCCCGGAGCCGGCAGCGGCCTGCCTGGCCCGTCGGTCAGCCAGCAGCTGAGTGACTACCACTCGTACAACGGGGAGCTCTACTTCCGGGCCAGCGACGACGGCGCCGGCTTCGATCTCTGGAAATCGGACGGCACCCTCGGCGGGACTCAAAAGGTCAAAGAGGTCGGCATGACCGGCGGCGCGCATTTCGCCGAGTTGGATGGTGAACTCTTTTTCGCCAGCGACTTCAGCCTTCAGAAGACAGACGGAACCGAACTCGGCACGGTCATGGTGAAGGGGGGCGCGCCGACCGATACGACAACTGTGGGTGGAATGCTGTTCTTCGTCAGGAATGCGTGGCAGCTCTGGAAGTCGGATGGCACCGAAGTTGGTACCGAGATGGTCGTCGACTTCGGGCCGGGCCCGATTCCCGGCGGCGGCCCCATAGTGGATCTGATCGACTTCAACGGAACCCTCTACTTCGGTTTCGACGACGGTGCCAGCTTTGGTAAGGAACTCTGGCGCTCGGACGGCACGCTCGCCGGTACCGAAAGACTCACCGACATCAACCCTGGAGCCGGAGACTCGAACATCCTGCAGGGCATCGTGGTCGGGGACCGCCTCTACTTCCGCGGCCAAGACGACGGGACTACCGGCCTCGAGCTCTGGGCCGCCTACAGCGACGTGAACCCACCCGAAACCACAATCGATACCGGCCCCGGCGAAGGGGAGACGATCGAGACCGATTCGGCCACTTTCACTTTCTCCTGGACGAGCCGGGCTCGACCTTCAGCTGCTCGCTCGACGCCGGACCACCCGGAGCCTGCGACTCCGGGACCGTCACCTACACCGGCCTCACCGAAGGACCCCACTCCTTCTCGGTGACCGCCACCGACCCGGCCCCGTTCAGCAACGCCGACCCGACACCGGCCACCCGCAACTTCACCTACACGGAGCCCGTGGACCCACCGCTGCCCGACACCACGCCCCCGACCGTGAAGCTGGCCGGCAAGAAGAAGCAGAAGAGCCCGAAGAAGGTGGTGATCAAGGCCACGTGCGTCGATGAAGCGTGCAGTCTCAAGGCAACCGGCAGGATCAAGGTCAAGGTTCTCAAGCCAAACGGCAAGGTCAAGAAGACCAGAAAGCTGAAGCTCAAAGGGCAGACCAGGAGCGCGGTGGCCGGCAAGCAGGTCAAGCTGAACCTGAAGCTGAGAGGGAAGACGAAAAAGCTGGTCAAGCGGGTCCTCCGGAAGAAGGCCTCGAAGGCGACGGTCACGGTGACCGCGACCGACAGCTCCGGCAATCAGTCCAAGGCGAAGCGCAAGGTCAAGGTCGTCAAGTCGAAGCGCAAGGGAAAGCGCTAGGCGGGGCTGGGCAGGCGGAACGTCTCGAGCAGCGCTTCGAGGCGCTCGGTGTCGCCTTCGACAAGCGACTCCGGCCTCAGAGAGGGTCGAGGCAGCCATCGCTATCTCGAAGAACGGTTCCTTGTCGGTGGAAAGGCTCGCGTCGGCCTCGAAAGGCGGCTCGCCGTCACGCAGTACCGACTCCCCGTCGGAGACCCTCAGCCAGAAGGATTCATCCCCGACCTTGAAGGCGTAGAGGCCGTCCGGGGCCGGGTGGTCGGCCCGGTCCATCCAGGCCTTCATCGACATCGCCGCCCAGGCTGCCCGCGAGCGCAGGCTGGTCCGATCGGCATCCCTCAGCAGCTCGAAGCCCCAGAGAGCGAGCTCCTCCAGGATCGGCATCAGGCTCTCGCCGCGGGGTCCTATCCCGTAGGCGGCGACGGACGCCGGGGGAGGAAGGGTGACCGCCTCGACGACGCCCGCTTCCCGGAGGCTCTTCAGCCTGGCCGAAAGCAGGTTGCTGCCGATCCCTTCGAGTTCGTCGAGCAGGTCACCGAAACGCTTGGGACCGCGTGCCAGCTCGCGCAGGATCAGCATGGTCCAGCGCTCGCCCAGCAGGTCCAGTGATGCGGCGAGTCCGCAGAGCTGACCGTAGCTTCGCTTTTCGTTCTTCATCGGCTCACGTCGTTCAGCACGGCCGGGGCCGGATCGACCCCGGATCGAGGGCCGGTAGCGGTGAGCGGATCGACTTCGGGTCCGACTTGCGGCTGCGCCGGAAGGAAGACGAAGCAGATGATCGCGCCGGCCGCGCATACCGCGGAGGCGACCAGGCAGCCGGCCTGGAGGCCGTCGATGAAGCCGTCCGACGCGACGGCGCCGAGCGACTGGGCGGCACCCGGGGCTCCGGCATCGATGAGGCCCTGCGCGGCGATCAACGCGCCGCCGATCGATTCCCGGGCCGGCTCGAGGGCTGCGGCAGGGATCCCGCGGACCGAGGCCCCGGAGAAGACCTCCTGGTAGATCGAGACGAAGACGCTGCCGATCACCGCGACGCCGAGCGTTCCACCCAGTTCGCGGGTCGTATCGTTGACCGCCGAGCCGATGCCGGCCTTGGCATCACTGACGGCGCCCATGATCGACTCTGTTGCCGGTGCGCTGGTCAGACCCATGCCGGATCCGAGCAGGACCATCTGGCCGGCGATTTCGAGGTAGCTGGTCTCGACCGTCGAGGTCGAGACCCAGGCATAAGCGATCGAGAGCGTGACCAGGCCGCCGCCGACGATGAACTTCGTTCCGAAGCGCACGGCGAGCTGTGTTCCGAGGATCGAGGCGACCGCGACCGAGGTCGCCACCGGCAGCAGCCGGACGCCGGTCTCCAGCGGCCCGTAGCCCTTGAGGAACTGGAAGTACTGGGTGATCAGGAAGATGAAGCCGGCCAGGGCGAAGAACGCGACGGTGACCGAGATCGAAGCCGCGGAGAAGCGCATGTTGCGGAAGATCCGGATGTCCAGCATCGGCTGGCGGACCCTGCGCTCCCACAGGATGAACAGGACCAGCAGCAGAGCTCCGAGGGCGAAGACACCAAGAGTTTCGGCCGAGGACCAGCCGTATACCGGCGCCTCGATGATCGCGAAGACGATCGCCCCGATCGTGGCGGTCGAGAGCAGCAGTCCGAGGTAGTCCAGTTTCGGCGCCCCGGGGTCACGCGAGTCGGGCACCACCCAGGCGACCAGGCCGAGAGCGAGGATGGCGACCGGGATCTTGGCGAGGAAGGTGGCCGGCCAGGAGAAGGACTCCAGCAGAGCGCCGCCGACGATCGGCCCGAGGGCGATCGCGATGCCGGTGCTGGCCCCCCAGAGCCCGATCGCACGGGCCCTCTCGCCGCGCTCGGTGAAGACGTTGGTGATGATCGAGAGCGTGGTCGGGAAGATGATCGCGGCGCCGACTCCCATGATCGCCCGGGTGGCAATAAGGGCTTCTGTGCTGGTGGCCAGCGAAGCCATGCCGTTCCCGATGCCGTAGACGACCAGCCCGACCATCAGGGTCCGTCGCCTGCCGAAGCGGTCGCCGAGGCTGCCGGCGGCCAGCACGAGTGCGGCGAAGGTCAGCGTGTAGGCGTCGACGATCCACTGGAGATCCTTGGTTCCCGCACCGAGGTCGACGACCAGGCGGGGCAGGGTGACGTTGACCAGGGTCACGTCGAGGTTCACCGCGAAGGCGCAGAGGCAGAGCGTGGCGAGGATCAGGGGCCGGTGCTTCATACTTAAAAAACATATAGCAAAGATAACCTTAGAAGCAAGTTGCTCGCGGGCGCACCGGCAGCATCCAATCGTGCGGCCCCGGCGACTCCCGCCCTTGCTCCGTCACAGGAAATGAAAAAGGCGGCCCGGGGGCCGCCTTTTTCAGGTCTCGAAGGGGCTTCATGCCCCGGTAATCACGGGTGGCGGGTCAGCGCACCTTGATGGTCGTCTTGACGTTCTTCTTGCCGGCGTTCTTCGAGGTCACCTTGACGGTGGTCTTGATCTTGCCCTTCTTGCTGAACTTGGCCTTGACCTTGACGGTCTTGACCTTGCCGGCCGGGATGTTGCCCGCGTTGGCCTTGCCCTTGACGCCCTTGCCGGTCATCTTGACCTTGACGCCCTTGGCGGCGACCGCCCCGGTGTTCTTGATCTTGACCTTGTAGGTCGACTTCTTGTTGCGCTTGACCTTCTTCGGGCCCTTGACCTGGACCTTGTTGATCTTGCCCTTGCCGGTCACGCCGGTGCAGTTGACGATCCCGCCGTCGCTCGAGAACGAGTCCGGGCCGGTCGGGTCACCGTTGGTGTCGCGGGTTCCGAAGGTGAAGTCGGCGCTCCAGGGCCAGCTGCCCGACGAGCACTGTGCCTGCGCGTAGTTGGCCTTCTTGCCCTTCGGCAGGACGACCGTTTCGGCTCCGGGGCCCCAGTTGGTGAGGGTGATCTGTTCGCTCGGGATTGCCAGGTTGAGCGAAGTCACCGACGAATCCGCAGTCAGCTGCGGAACCTCGAAGTCGAGGCTCCCGTCAGCCTGCAGCGCGGCTTCGGTGAAGACGGCGACGTTGGTGTCGTAGGAGTAGGCGTAGACCTTGATCAGCGGCCGTCCACCCTGGAGTCCGCCGTTGAATACGACGATGACGCCGTCGAGAAGCGTGCCACCGCTGTTGATCTGTGCCAGCGCGAACTTCGCCGTGCCGTTACCGATGACCGAGTCGGGGCAGCGGTCGACGATATTCGGGACCGGCTGGCTCAGGTCGGTCGGAGGAGGCCCGACCTTGTCGTCGGTACACACGGGCATGTTGCCCGGGTTGAAGGTCAGCTCGCCGGCCGGGAACTGGAGGTCGACGTTCTTCGACGGGAGGATCTGAGGACCGGTTGCCGTCACATTGGTGTCGATCTTCCAGTTGGCTGGCTTGAGGCCGTTGTTCAGCAGCTGTCCGCTCTGGGGCTCAAGGCTGAAGGTAGCTTCCAGGGTCTCGTCGGCGGCACTGGCGCCGGTCGGAAGGGCCAGGGCGAAAGCAAGGACAAGCCCAGCTCCCACTGCCAAGGTTCTAAGTTTGCTCTTGATTCTCGTCATTCCTCTGTCTCCTAGCTGGTTTCTTTGAAGGGTCCCGGATCATTGCCCACCGCCTTGACGGCGGCACTAGCGGGCACCCCTCCAGAACTAACAGGGAGGTTACGCGGTGTGCGTTAGCGATCCATAAATAGAAACCCCGGAGCAGAGCAAAGGTTGCGGTGACGGCGCCGGGTGCGTTCCGGCGGACTCGACGGCAAGGCGTCAAGCCTCGCGCCCTGAGCCAGGGCCGCGGAGCGGAGAAAAAAAGGATGGCCCCGGGGCGTTGAATCCCCGGGGCCATCCGAACGGCTCGGTCTCCTCGATCGGACTACTTGACCTTTATCTTCAGCTTGCCTTTCTGGTTGCCGGCGCGGGCCACGATCTTGACCTTCTTGCCTTTGGCCCTGCGCTTGGCCTTGACGACGACCTTCTTCGACTTCGAGCGCTTGGCGCCAGGCTTGACGTTCTTGAAGATGACCTTTCTGGGCACCTTGACGAACTTGTTGTTCGTCCTCATCTTGACCACGACCTTCTTCAGGACGGCGTTGCCACCGTTGCGGACAGTCACTCCGACCTTGGTCCTCTTGCCGGCCTTCAGCCGCTTGTTCTTGAGCTTGACCTTGATGTTCGCGACTCGGCCCTTGGCCCTCACGCCGGTGCAGTTCTCGATTCCACCGTCGCTCGAGAAGGTGTCAGGGCCGGTCGGATCACCGGCGGTGTCGCGGGTTCCGAACGTGAACTCGGCGCTCCACGGCCAGTTCCCCGATGAGCACTGGGCCTTGACGTAGTTGCCTTTCTGGCCCTTGGGCAGGACGACGGTCTCGGCACCGGGCCCCCAGTTGTTGAGCGTGATATTCCGGCTCGGGATCGAGAGGTTCAGCGAGGTGACCGACGAGTCGGCGGTCAGCTGCGGCACCTGGAAGATCAGGCTGCCGTCATTCTGCAGTGCGGCCTCGGTGTAGACGGCGACGTTCGTATCGTAGGAGTAGGCGTAGACCTTCAGCAGTGGCCGTCCACCCTGGAACCCACCGTTGAATACGACGATGACACCGTCCAGAAGGGTGCCGCCGCTGTTGATCTGTGCCAGGGCGAACTTGGCGGTTCCGTTACCGACGACCGAACCTGGGCAGCGGGCGACGATGTTCGGGACCGGCTGGCTGAGGTCGGTCGGAGGCGGCCCAACGTCGCTGTCCCGGCAGACGGGGAGATTCCCCGGGTTGAAGGTCATCTCACCCGCGGGGAACTGAAGGTCGATCACCTTCGACGGCAGGATCTGGGGTCCGGTGGCCGTCACGTTGGTGTCGATCCTCCAGTTGGCGGGCCGAAGGCCGTTCTTCAGGAACGTCCCGCTCCGCGGTTTGAGCGAGAAGCTCGCGTCCAACTGCTCGTCCGCAGCGTTGGCGCCGGCCGGCAAGGCCAACGCGAGGGCCAGCAAGAGGCTCGTCCCGGCAACGAAGGCCATAAGTTTGCGCTTGATCTTGGTCATTCTTCCATCTCCTCACGCGGACTCGGTTTGAGGTCCGCTGGTTCTCCTGATTTCCGTAGTGTCTTCCCGATACCCGGCCGACGGACCGCAGAAACGCCATTACGAAACCTTTAGGCCCTCAACCGCCGGGAGCGGAAACGTGGTCCGTCTGCCTGTGAATCAGGTTGGGAATTCAGCCGGTGAGCCGCTGTTCGGCCTCCGCGAGCTCCGGAACCAGCGGCTCGCCCCTGGGGTCCCTGTTCTCGACCAGATGGCCTTCGAGGGAGATGTTCGGAATGATCCGGTCGAGCCAGCCGGGTAGCCACCAGGCCTTGTCCCCGAGCAGGTGGACGACCGCCGGGGCGATCAGCAGCCGCACGAACAGCACGTCGATCAGCACCGCCAGGCCGAGTCCGAGGCCGAACATCTTTGCGGTCACGTCGGGCTGGCTTACGAACGCGAGGAATACCGAGGACATGATCAGGCCGGCGAACAGCACGATCTTGCCGATCCTCGAGACGCCGTGGATCACGCTCTCGCGGGGGCCGTCACCTTCGTTGTAGGCCTCGTGGATCCGCGAGAGCAGGAAGACGTTGTAGTCCATGCTCAGGCCGAACAGGATCGCGAAGACCATGACCGGGATGAACGAGATGATCGGTACACCGCTGTCGACGCCGAGCAGGTTTGCGCCGATCCCGTCCTGGAACACCGCGACGATCACCCCGTAGGCAGCGGCGACCGAGAGCAGGTTGAAAAGAGCCGAGACGATCGGGATCCAGAAAGACCTGAAAGCTGCCATCAACAGCAGCACCGAAAGTCCGATCACCACGGCGATGAACAGCGGCAGGCGATCGGCCGTCTTGGTCGAGAAGTCCTCGAAGCTCGCCGTATTGCCTCCGACGAAGACCTCGAGTCCGCTGTCTGCGGTCGCCGCCGGAATCGTCTCGCCCCGCAACTGCTTGAGCAGGTCACTGGTTTCCTCGGCCTGCGGTGCGGTGGTGGGTATGAGGAAGATGCTCGCGATCTCACCGTCTTCACTGATCGTGGCCGGTGTTACGGAAGCGACGCCTTCCGGTTGCGCCAGGGAACGCTCGAGTGCGGACAGTTCTTCGCGGGTCTGGGGCCCGGTGTCTTCCAGGTCGACTGCGATCAGGAACGGCCCGTTCGATCCGGGTCCGAAGCCTTCGCTGAGCCGGTCATAGGCGATCCGCTGGGTCTTGTCTTCGGGCTGGTTGCCATCATCGGGCTGGCCGAGGCGCATGTTGATCATCGGCGAGGCGAAGACCAGCAGGATGAGGACACCGGCGCCGATCGCCAGCCATGGCCTGCCGGTCACCCGCTCGGCCCATTTTTCGAAACCGGGGGAGGGACGCACGTGCTCCGCCTTCTTGGGGCGCAGGTGCTTCTGGAGCGCGCCGATCATGATCGGCAGGATGGTCAGCGCCGAGACGACCACCGCGGCGACCCCGATCGCCGCCCCGATGCCCATCTTGCCGACCAGCGGGATGCCGATCACCAGCAGGCCGGCGATCGCGACCATCACGATGAGTCCGGCGGCGACCACGGCCGAACCCGCAGTCGCGGCCGACTTCGCCGCAGCGTCGCGGACGGAGTCTCCGATCGCCGACTGTTCCCTGAACCGCCCGAGGATGAGCAGCGAGTAGTCGATCCCGGCACCGAGCCCGAGCATGATCGCGATCGTCGACGCGAAGGCGGGGAGACCCAGGGGGTTGGCCAGGATGACCAGCAGGATCTGACCGACCATCACTCCGACCAGCGCCCCGACCAACGTCGCCGCCATCGCCGACTTGGAGCGGAACAGGAGTGAAAGCAGGACGATCGCGATCGCGATGCCGATCAGCTCGCCGATCGGGAACTCCTGCTGTGACGCGGCATCGACGACGATGCCGCGTACGGCGACCTCGACACCGCCGGACTCAGCGGTTCGGGCGGCGGCTTCGAGAGTCTCGCCCGTCTCGCTGGTCACGTCCCCGAACTCGAGGTCGTAGCGGACGTCGGACGCCGCTATCCGGCCGTCCTCGGAGATCTGTGGCATCTGTGGGCTGAACGGGTCTCCGACCGTGATCACGTCCGGCAGATCGCGCAGCTGCTGCAGGGATTCTTCGATCGCCCGCTTGTTCTGCGGCTCGCGCAGGGTGCCTTGCTCGACGCTGTAGACCACGGTCGCGTCCACTCCCGCGAGGGCGGGAACGTGGTCGGTGAAGAGGTCGAGGGCTTCCTGCGACTCGGCGCCCGGCACGTTGAAGTTGTCCGGCGGGGCCTCGGGCGCGGTTGCGGCGAGCGCCATCAGTCCGACCAGAGCGGCGCCGGCGACCAGCAGTGACCGTTTCCAGTGGCCGGTTATTGCGCGGACGAGGACGGCGAGAAAGTCGGACATCGGGCTCCTTGCGGCGCGGCCTTGCGGCCTGAGGGGTGGCGCCTGTCGAGAATTGAAGAAGGCTCTTCGCGGCTGTGGTGCCGCCAGGGAGTGGAACATAACACAAGCTGCACCTCCAGCAAAAACGCAATGAATGCGAACTTACTGGTACTGCAGTTTCTGTTACAGTAGTCCCATGCACGAGCGAGATCCCCAGCCGGCGCAGGGACTGAGGGAGCGCAAGAAGGCCCGCACACGCGAGACCATCGTCGCCGTCGCGATGGAACTGTTCGACCGCAAGGGGTTTGACGGAACCACGATTCCGGAGATCGCCGCCGCCGCGGATGTCTCTCCGCGCACCGTGTCGACCTACTTCCCGCTCAAGGAGGAGATCGTCTTCGAGCAGTGGTCGGACCAGAGCCTGAGTCTGGCCCGCGTGCTCGACGAGAGGGGACCCGGTGAAACCACCACCGGAGCGTTGCGGGACTGGATCGCCGGCGAACGCAAGATCTGGGAGAGCAGGGAGCCCGAGCTCGAGCGCCAGCGGCGGGTGATCGACTCGGATTCCGGACTCCAGGCGATCGAGAGGAGCCGGTACCACGCCTTCGGTGAGATGCTGGCGGAGAGCATTTCCCGCGATATGGACCTCGAGCCCGGAGACCTCGCTCCGAGGCTTGCTGCGGCCGCCATGACCGCGATACTCGACGTGCTGAACGCAGAGCGCTTCGCCGAAGGTCCTTCCCGCGATCAGCAGATGAGGGTCCTGGACCAGGGGCTGGAATTCGTCGCCGCCGGGGTTGCCGCCCTGAGCGGGCCCGAATCAGCGGACGAGAATCGCGAGCGCTCGAAGTGAGCGGCCCGGTTCCGATAGCGGCTGAGGGCCTGACGAAGCACTTCGGCGATGTGAAGGCACTCGAATCGCTCGACCTCGAGGTCCGGGTCGGGGAGATCTTCGGCTTCCTCGGGCCGAACGGGGCCGGCAAGACGACGATGATCAGGACGATCCTCGACGAACTCCATCCGACCTGCGGGCAGCGCCACGGTCCTCGGCTTCGACAGCCACCGCGACTCGGTCGAGATCCGCCGTCACATCGGCTACCTGCCGAGCGATGTCGCCCTCTACCCCGACCTGACCGGGCAGGAGACCCTGAAGTACTTTGCCAACCTCCGTGGCGGCGTCGACTGGGGTTTCGTCGATCAGCTCGCCTCGCGATTCAACGCCGACCTCGAGAAGAAGGTCGGCAACCTCTCCTCGGGCAACCGGCAGAAGGTGGGCTTGATCCAGGCGTTCATGAACGAGCCGGAGCTGCTGATCATGGACGAACCCAGTGCCGGGCTGGACCCCCTTATCCAGAGCGAGTTCCACGGGATGCTGCAGGAGATCGCGGCAGAGGGCCGGACGGTATTTCTCTCCAGCCATACGCTCTCCGAGGTGCAGCAGGTCGCAGACCGTGTCGGAATCATCCGGCGTGGCCGCCTGGTCGCGCTCGAGTCATTGGCAGAGCTGCGGTCCAAGGCGATGCGCAAGATCGACATCCAGTTCGCAGACCGCGTCGGCGACGACCTCTTCGGGGGTGTCGAAGGCGTGCGCGAGGTCATCTCCTCCGGAGATCGCGTGACGCTCTCCTTCGACGGCCGGATGGCCGATCTGCTCGAAGTCCTCGCCGCAGGTGACAACGTGCTCGACATCGCCACGAGGGAAGCAGACCTCGAGGAGATATTCCTGACCTATTACCGTGACGAGCGGTCCGGGACCTGATGCTCGCCGGGGTGTTCACGAAGTCGCTGAAGGACCGCTGGGTATCGATTCTCGTAGCCTCCGTGGCGCTGGGCCTCTACCTGCTGGCGGCCATGGCGATGTACAGGGAGATCGACCTGTCTGTCTACTCGGACCTTCCGGAGGGGATGAGGGAGGCTTTCGGGCTCGGCTCGGTTTCGGGAGTCGGGCAGCTCGCCTTCGGCGCCGTCTACAGCTTCGTCGGCGCACTTGCCCTGTCGGGAGTGGCGATTTCGATCGGCGCTTCTTCGATCGCCGGGGAGGAGCGGAACGGCACGATGACGATGCTGCTCGCGAGTCCCGAGAGCAGGGCCGCGATGCTGCTCTCGAAGACGGCCGGGCTGGTCGTGCTGGTGGGCGCCGGCGCGACGCTGCTGTGGGTTGCGGCCCTGGTCGCACCGGCGATGCTCGACGTAGGTACCGAAGGTCTTCACGTCGGTGCCCTGATGATCCACATGCTGGCGATCGCGCTCTTCTTCGGACTGCTGGCCCTGGCCATCGGAGCCTCGACCGGCAACAGCGCGGCGGCGGCCGGCTTCTCGGCCGGCCTGCTGGTCGTCTCCTACCTCGCCGCAGGAGTGCTGCCTCTCGTCGGCGACCTGGACTGGCTCTCGAGGTTTTTCCCCTGGTACTACTACAGCGGCAGCGACCCGCTGAACAACGGGGTTGACCCGGCTCACCTTACGGTGCTCTTCGGGCTCTCCCTGGTCCTCGTGCCGGCTTCGCTGGTCGGCTTCAGGCGGCGGGACATCAAGGAGCGTTCGTCCGGAGTCTCGCTGCTCGCACGGCTGCGCCGCAACCGTGCGACCCACCGGCTGGCCGAGCGGGTCCCGGGTTCAGCACGGGTTTCGTCCATCTGGGCGAGGACCGCCTCGCGGCACCGGACGATGCTCGTCGCGACGTCGACGATCATCTTCGCGCTGGGCATCTGGATGGGCCCGATGTTCAACCAGCTCGACGAGAGCCTGAAGACCCTGACCGAAGACCTTCCCGAGAGCGTGCTGGCGCTGATCGGCAATGCCGACGAGTCGACACCGGAGGGCTGGCTGACCGGCGAGCTGTACAGCATGTTCGTACCGATCCTGGTCATAACCCTTGCGGTGGCGATCGGCTCGAGGGCGCTGGGGGGAGAGGAGCGCACAGGCTCGATGGGCCTTCTGCTGGCCTGCCCCGTGAGTCGCCGGAGAATCCTGCTGGAGAAGGCCGCCGCGATGGTGCTCATGGTCGGGCTGCTCGGCTTCTTCACCTGGGCCGGGGTCGGCCTCGGTTCCTGGTTGGGCGACCTCGGCGTCGGAGTCACCGGGATCGCGGCGATCACGCTCCTCTCGACCCTGCTCGGCCTGGTTTTCGGGGCTCTGGCCCTGGTGATCGGCGCAGCTACGGGCCGGGTTCCCGCGGCTGTCTACGGAGCGGCCGGTGCCGCGGTCGCGGCCTACCTGGCCAACGCGATGCTGCCTTTGAGCGAGGGCCTCGCGGACTTTGCCAAGGCCTCACCGTTCTACTACTACCTGACCGGCGACCCTCTCTCGAACGGCATCGACTGGTCCCATGCGGCGGTACTCGCCGGTCTGGCAGCGGTGCTGGTTGCGCTCTCGGTGGTGCTGTTCGAGCGCCGCGACCTTCGCTGAGGCTTTCCGGCCGGGATCCGGAAGGCGGGTCACCTGCTTCGGGTCAGTAGGCCGGGTCGCGCTCGATCGGACAGGTCATACAGTGGCATCCGCCCCGCCCGCGACCCAGTTCGAATCCTTCGATCTCGAGAACCTCGACGCCGGCCTCCCGCAGCCTCTGGTTGGTCTCGACGTTGCGCTCGTATGCGATGACCACGCCAGGTTCGACGCAGAGGACGTTGTTGCCGTCGTTCCACTGCTCTCGAAGCGTTCCGAAAGGGTCGCCGCCGGTCGGGATGACCCTGATCTCCTCCAGCTCCAGGGCGGCGCTGATCGCTTCGACCACACCGCCCTCGAACTCTTCGGCCTCGGGCATGTCGGGGTCCTTCCCGGGCTGAACACGCCATACCCTCGCGGCCTCGATCACTTCCGGAAAGAGGGTCACCGCATCGCGGTCGACCATGGTCAGCACGGTGTCGAGATGCATGAAGGAACGCCGGCGCGGCAGCTGGACCGCCAGCACCAGTGAGGCCGATCCCGCTTTGAAGAGCTCGCGCGCGAGCATGCCGATCGACTGCGGGGCAGTCCGCTCGCTCATCCCGACCATCACCACTCCGCGACCCAGTGGCATCAGGTCACCGCCCTCGATCGTGGCCGGACCGGGGTCCTGGTCGGCACCTCCGTACCAGATGCTGAAGTCCTCTCCGGTGAAGAGCGGGTGGTGCCTGTAGATGGCTTCCATGAAGACCGTCTCCGGCCTCCTCGCGGCCGTCGCCATCGGGTTCAGGGTCACTCCGTCGAAAATCCAGGAGGACGGGTCCCGCTGGAACATGAAGCTGGGCAGCGGGGGCTCGATCAACTCACCGCTGACCGAAGCGTCGTACCTGAGTCCCGAGCCTCCCTCGATGTCCTCTTTGGTCAGACCACCGATCAACGAATCGGCAACGTCCTCCGGTGATGCGTCTGCGGCCCATTCGCGGCGGGAGCGGGCAAGGTGGAGTCCGACGTGGCGTTCGGTCAGCACGCGGTCGAAGATCCAGTCGCGCGCTTCAGGAACGGCCAGCGTCTCAGTCAGCAACTCCTTCGCGTAAATGACTTCGACATCGCGATCGCGCAGGGTCGCGACGAAGGCGTCGTGCTCACGCTGCGCCTGCCTGACCCAGATCACCTCGTCGAAGAGCAGATCGGCTGCGTTCTCCGGTGTCAGCCTGGTGTGTTCGATCCCCGGCCGGTGCACGAGTACGCGCCGGAGCCGTCCCACCTCGGAAGCTGCGTTCAGGGTCACGGGGTCATCCTCCCTGATCGCGGATCAGGAGGGTTGCTCCCGGATCTGGGTTCCACATGAACCGGCGAGGAGGTCATCGAGCCGGTCGAGCGATCCGATCGCCGCCCGTCCTCCGGTCGATTCGGCCATCCGGCAACCGGCTTCCACTTTGGGCCCCATCGAACCCTCGGCGAATTCGTGCCGGCGCAGGGCCGCCGCCGTCGTTTCGAGGACCGGCTGCTCGCCCGGCTCGCCCCAGTTAAGGAAGACGGCTTCGACGTCGGTGGCCAGAACCAGTACCTCTGCCTCCAGTTCGGTGGCCAGGAGGGCGGAGCAGAGGTCCTTGTCGATCACTGCTTCCACTCCGCGGTGGCCGTCGCTGTCCCGGACGACCGGGATTCCTCCCCCGCCCGCGCAGACAACCAGGAAGCCCGAGTCGACCAGCCGTCGGATCGCCGGCATCTGGACGATCTCGCGAGGCTCGGGAGACGGCACCACCCGCCGCCAGTCGCCACCGTCCGGCTCGACCTTCCAGCCACGCTCCCGGGCCAGGTCGCGGGCTGACTGCTCGTCATAGGTCTGTCCGATGAACTTGGTCGGGCGATCGAAGGCGGGATCATCCCGGTCGACGACCACGCGGGTGATCAGGGCGGCCGTCTCGAGGTCAACCGTGGCGTTGTCGATCTCCATCTCGATCAGGTATCCGAGCTGACCTTCCGTTTCCGCGTCGAGCACGTCGAGCGTACTCACCGGGGTATTGCCGCCTTCGGCTTCCATCAGCGCGAGCAGGCCGATCTGCGGACCGTTGCCGTGGGTGACCACGAGCCTGTACTCATCGACGGCCTCCGACATCTTCTGCGCCGCCCGGCGCGCGGCGTGGAGCTGGTTGTCTCCGTCGGGTGTCGTCCCGCGTGGCATCAGGGCATTGCCGCCGAGCGCGACAACCGCGATCGGACGGCGATCGGGGCTCATGCCCGCCGATGTTGCTGGGTCTTGCCGCTCATCCGACTCCACTCTTTACCAGCATCGGCTTCCGGCCGAGCCCGGGTGGCCGGCCTGCCAACCAGCTTTCGCAGGGGCCGGTCACGGTCGCAGCACAGGCAGCGCGTTGAGGATGACCGCGTCGGCGGATTCGCTGGCCGCGGTCGCGCCCCTCGCGCCCATGGAGATTCCGACGTCGGGCAGGGCCAGGGCCGGGGCGTCGTTGACGCCGTCTCCGACCATCGCCACGACACCGCCGCCACGCAGCTGCCCGGACCCTACGACTGCGAACTTGGCCTCGAGGCTGTAGTCGGCGAAGATTTCATCGAGGCCGGTGGAAAACGGGGCGGAACCGGTCAGACGGCTACGAAAGCGCCGGGCTCGGCACCGGAAACGTCGGCCTCACGGGTCATCCCGACCAGCGCACCGAGGAAGTCGCGTTCGACCCGGCGGATCGTGTGGGCCGCCCATGACGGCGACATCATCGCCGGGACGGACCTCGCGATCACCTGCAACCTTCCGCTGGGGCCCGGCCAGGCGAGGTGCCCGGTCCGGATCGCACAGCCCCGGTAGTGGAGGTCGGTGAACAGCAGCATCAGGACCGCGGCGATCCTGACCGGGGCCGTACCCCCGAGGTTGAGCCCCTCGAAGAGACGCCGGTAGGCCGGCGCCCGTCCGAGGGCCATCGC
Organism: uncultured Solirubrobacterales bacterium; assembly: GCA_963717235.1. Classification (GTDB taxonomy): domain Bacteria; phylum Actinomycetota; class Thermoleophilia; order Solirubrobacterales; family 70-9; genus 67-14. The sequence goes on from CAVQVQ010000002.1 coordinate 261,767, forward strand.
CAGGTACTCCTCGCGGACCTCGCGGATCACGGCCCTCGATCCGTTCTCGTTCGCTCCGCGGCCCAGGTATGGCTTGAGGGCCGGGTGGTAGGAGATACCCCGCTCGAGGTCGCGCTCGATGTCCCGGGTCACATTGGCCAGCTGGATCATCTCGCTGACCAGCAGCGCGTCCTCGCGCGCTTCTCCCGGGATTTCCCGGTCGGCCAGCTGATCGAGCGTGAAGAGGGCCGGGTAGCCGATCACGTTGCGGCAGTAGAGGGCCAGTTGCTCCTGGTCGAGCAGGACGCCGCCCTGCCTGGAGAAAGCTTCGGTGGACCACGCCATTCCCTCGGCCATCGAGCGGACGAGCTCAGCGATCTGCGTGCGCGCACCCTGCTCGAGCGTCGCATACACCGCGTCGATCAGATGGCAGCGGTCGATCAGCAGGAGGTAGACCCTGTCCCGTTGGTCGCGGGCCAGCCGGTCAGGGAGCGGCGAGGGCGCGGCCGGAGGGTCGGACTCGAAGCGATCGGAGAACCGCCTCAGCTCGCTGACGCACGTCGAAGGCTCCGGGACCAGATCCTCGTAGGTGTCGAGCATGCGGCAGTAGAGGTAGGCGACCGCGGCCGCTCGCGCCTGCTCTTCAGGCAGGACGACGATGCTGGCGGCAAAGCTCCTGGCGGCGTGGGGGAGGACCTGCCAGAGAAAGCGGTCGGAGTCCTTCTCGCCGGCAAGGGCGGCAAGGTCCGGCCGGCGCCGATCCACGGCCAGGCCGCGCAACAGCTGCACTGGTCCGACGCTTCGATCACCTCTCCTCACCCGAGGGAAGTTAGCAACGGCTCGTCCGGGAATCCAGCCCTCGCGCATTTCGGTCCCTCCCGGACCCAGTTGCTACTGTCGCCCGCGTGAACCAGCCTGCCCAAAGCGAGGTCTCCCGGGGAGCAGGTCCGCAGCGTGCTTCGCGGGCGACCAGGATCGATGGCAGCCCCTTCGGTGAACTGGCGATCGTCGCCGAGGGCCTCAACAAGTCATTCGGGGACGTCAAAGCGCTTGACGGGGTCGACATCGAGGTCCCGACCGGATCGGTGCTGGGACTGCTCGGTCCCAACGGCGCCGGCAAGACGACGGCCGTCCGTGTGCTGACGACCCTGCTGAGGCCCGACTCGGGCAGCGCGACGGTCGCCGGCATGGACATATTCGAACAGAGCGGCGAGCTCCGCGAGAACATCGGCCTGGCCGGCCAGTACGCGGCCGTCGACGAGAACCTGACCGGGACCGAGAACCTGACGATGGTCGGACGCCTCTACGGCATGAGTCGTGAAACCGCGACCAGGCGCGCCACCGAACTGCTCGACCGCTTCGACCTCACCGACGCCGCCGGGCGTCCGGCCAGCACCTACTCGGGGGGCATGCGACGCCGTCTGGACCTGGCCGCCGCCCTGGTCGCCAAGCCGCCGGTGATATTCCTCGACGAGCCGACGACCGGCCTCGACCCCCGCAGCAGGCTCGGTCTCTGGCAGACGATCGAGGACCTGGTCGACGAAGGAACCACGGTCCTGCTGACGACCCAGTACCTCGACGAGGCCGACCGGCTGGCCGACCGAATCGCGGTTATCGACCACGGCCGGGTAATCGCCGACGGCACTCCCGACGAACTCAAGGACATGGTCGGGGGGGAGAGGCTTGAAGTGACGATCTCGGAAGCGGACAAGGCCGGGCGGGCGGTGGCACTGCTCAGTCCGATGAGCGAAGAAGCCCCGGTCTTCGAAGACGGCTCGGTCAAGCTGACCGTGCGCCGCCGAAAGGGTGCGATCGTCGAAGCGGTCCAGAGGCTTCAGGCCGAGGACATCGGCATCGACGACCTGGGCCTGCGGCGGCCGACCCTCGATGAAGTCTTCCTCACGCTGACTGGACACGCTGCCGAGTCGGCCGAAGAGGAGGAGAGCCCGTGAAGAAACTGATCGCCGACACCCTGGTCATCACCGAACGAAACCTCGTCCGGCTGCCGCGCTCTCCCGATCTCCTGCTCGCTTTCACCGTCCAGCCGATCATGTTCGTGCTGTTGTTCGTCTACGTATTCGGAGGCGCGATCAGTACGCCCGGCTTCACCTATACGGACTTCCTGATCCCCGGGATCATCGTTCAGAACATCGCTTTCGGCGGTTTCGTGACCGCGATCGGGCTCAACGAGGACCTGAGCAAGGGCCTGATCGACCGCTTCCGCTCGCTTCCGATGGCCCGCGCCGCGGTGCTGGCGGGCCGGACCTCGGCCGACATCGTCACCAACCTGCTCTCGGCGATCGTTCTCGTGGTCACCGGACTGATCATCGGCTTCAGCTTCAATGCCGCACTCGGCGAAATCCTCGCCGGGTTCCTCCTGCTGATCTTCTTCGGCTACGCCTTCTCCTGGGTATTCGCCTGGCTCGGTCTGATGGTCTCTTCGCCCGAGTCGGCGAACTCGGTCGGCTTCATCGCGGTATTCCCTCTGACCTTCATCTCGTCCGCTTTCGTGCCGGTCGATTCGATGCCCGCCGGCCTGCAGTGGTTCGCGGAGATCAATCCCTTCACCTACGTGGTCGACGCGATGCGCGCCCTCTGGCTCGGTGCCCCGGCCGGTGACAGCATCGTCGGCTCGGTCATCTGGACGGTGGCGATCATCGCGGTCTTCGCCCCGCTTGCGGTTCACCGTTACCGGCGGGCCGCCGGGAGCTGAGTCCCGGGGCCGGGCCCGTCCGGCCACCCGCACTCCGCATCGGCCACCCGCACTGCACATCCGGCTGCTCAATAAGCTGCCCTTATGGAACCTGCCGAGATTGCCGCTGATCCGACGAACATGGTCAAGCCGGGAGCCCCTGGCGACGGCCTGATCTTCAACCCGACGACCTGGTCTGCGCCGTACCTCGATGCCGCTGACGAGCAGAAGCTCAAGGCGATGATCGAGTGGTTCGAGGACCGCGGTCAGGAGACGCTCAAGGACCACGACCGCGAGCATCGCTGGTACGCGGACTTCCTCGAAATGCAGGCCGGGAACGGGATCTTCGCCGACTTCCTGACGCCCGAACGCGACGGCGACGGGGACGAGGCCCGCCGCTGGGATACCCAGCGGATCTGCGCCTTCAACGAGATCTCGGCCTTCTACGGCCTGGCCTACTGGTACACGTGGCAGGTCACGATCCTCGGCCTGGGTCCGATCTTCCAGTCAGAGAACGAAGCCGCCCGGACCAAGGCGGCGCGCCTGCTGGGCGACGGGGCGATATTCGCCTTCGGCCTGTCCGAGCGCGAGCACGGTGCCGACGTCTACTCGACCGACATGGTCCTGACCCCGCGCGAGGACGGGCAGGGCTGGACGGCCTCCGGTGGCAAGTACTACATCGGCAACGGCAACAAGGCCGGAATGGTCTCCGTCTTCGGCCGGATCGAAGGCATCGAAGGCCCCGAGGGCTACGTCTTCTTCGCCGCCGATTCGCAGCACCCGAAGTACAACCTGATCCGAAACGTGGTCAACTCGCAGAGCTACGTCTCGCAGTTCGAGCTCGATGAATACCCGGTCGAGCCCGGTGACGTCCTCCACACCGGCCCGGGAGCCTTCGATGCCGCTCTGAATACGGTCAACATCGGCAAGTTCAACCTCGGTTTCGGCTCGATCGGGATCTGCGAGCACGCCTTCTGGGAAGCGATCACCCACGCTGACTCGCGGGTGCTCTACGGGATGAAGGTCACCGACTTCCCCCACGTGCGCCAGGCCTTCACCGACGCTTTCGCCCGGCTCGCCGCGATGAAGCTCTTCGCCAACCGTTCGATCGACTACTTCCGCACCGCCTCGCTCGAGGACCGGCGCTACCTGCTGTTCAACCCGCTCACCAAGATGAAGGTGACGACCGAGGGCGAGCGAGTGGTCGACCTGCTCTGGGACGTGATCGCGGCCAAGGGCTTCGAGCGCGACATGTGGTTCGAGATGGCCGCCCGCGACATCCGGGCCCTGCCCAAGCTCGAGGGCACGGTCCACGTGAACATGGCCCTGGTGCTCAAGTTCATGGGCTCCTACCTGTTCAACGCCGACCCTGACCTCGAGGTGCCGCCCCGCACGCTGGAGCCGGGGGACGACAGCTTCCTCTTCGAGCAGGGCCCGGCCCGCGGACTGTCCAAGATCCGGTTCAGCCCCTGGCAGGAGGCTTTCGAGCCGTTCGCCGACGTTCCCAACGTGGCGCTCTTCGCGGAGATGGCCGAGTCGCTCAAGCAGCTTCTGGTCGACGCCCCTCCGGACGAAGCCCAGCAGAAAGACCTCGACTACCTGTTGACTCTGGGCGAGATCTTCACCTTGATCCCTTACGGACAGCTGATCTGCGAGCAGGCCGAACTGACCGGTCTGCCTCACGACACCCTCGATCAGATCTTCGACGTGCTGGTCCGCGACTTCTCCTCCTATGCGGCCGAGCTGCATGGCAAGACCTCGGCCACCGAGGCCCAGCAGGAGTGGGCGAAGAACGCGATCACCAAGCCGGTCGTCGACCAGGACCGCTTCAACGCGGTCTGGGAGAAGACCAGGGCGCTGGCCGGTGGCTACGAGATGCGCCGCTGACCTGTCGGTGATTCGTCCTTGATGCGTCCCTGACTGCGGTCTTCGGCCCCGCGGCCCCGGACCCCGCGGTGGAGTCGAAAGTACTCGCTATGCGGGTACGAAGTGCTCCAACTCAGCCAGGATCGCGGCTGCGGGTGCGGGCGACCATACGGGCCAGCGCCCCGGCGGCGAGCACGGCCACGCCGGCTGCGACTGCCGCCGGGGGCAGCGTCGCGGCGAGCATCAGGCAGCCGGCCAGTCCGGCCGCGAAGATCCAGCGTGAGCGTGTCCGCTCGGCCGGGGCGAGGGTGAGGGCCGAGGCGTTGGCGATCGCGTAGTAGAGCAGGATCGTGAACGCGCTGAAGGCGATTGCGCCGCGGAGATCGCTCGCCAGCACGATTGCGCAGACCAGCACCGCGATCGCGATCTCGGCGTGGTGGGGAACCCGGTAGGTCGGGTGGACCGCGGCGAGGTAGCCGGGCAGGTCCCGCCTCCTGGCCATCGCGAGCGTGGTCCGGCTGACCCCGGCGATCATCGAGAGCAGAACCCCGAGCGAGGCGATGGCGGCTCCCGCCTTGACCACCGGCGAGAACCACTCGAAGCTGCCGGCCTCAACCGCGGTCTCCAGCGGCGCGGCCGAGTCGGCCAGGGCGGCCGGTCCGACCGCAAGCAGGGCCGAGCCGATCACCAGCCCGTAGACCGCGACGGCGATTCCGAGTGCGGCCGGAACGGCCCGCCGGATGGTCCGGGCCGGATCCCGGACCTCCTCGCCGAGCGTCGCGATGCGGGCGTAGCCGGCGAACGCGAAGAACAGGATCGCCGCCCCCTGAAGCACGCCGTAGGGACCTGAGCTGAAGAATGGATCGAGGTTGGCCCGGTCGGCCTCGCCACCGAACAGCGAGGCGACGACCACGCCCGCGAGGCAGGCGAGTACGAGGGCCAGGATGACCCTGGTCGCCGAGAGCGTGCGGGCGATGCCCCGGTAGTTGAGTGCGGTCAGCAGTACGACCGCGGCGACCGCCAGCGGCCTGGTCAGCCCGGGGGAGATGTAGGCACCGAAGGCGAGCGCCATGGCCGCGCAACTGGCTGTCTTGCCGGTGACGAAACCCCACCCGGCCAGATAGCCCCACCATTCCCCGAGCCGCTCGCGACCGTATACGTAGGTTCCACCCGACTCCGGGTAGTTCGCGGCCAGCTCGGCCGAGGAGGTGGCGTTGCACCAGGCGACGAAGCCCGCGATCAGCAGCGAGGCCAGCATCGCGGCCCCGGCGGCTTGGGCAGCCGGTCCGAGCGCCGCGAAAATGCCGGCACCGATCATCGCTCCGAGTCCGACCACGACGGCGTCGGAGGTTCCCAGACGACGCTCCAGTCCCGGCTGCCCCGCGATGCCGGCGGGTAGCGCCCGGTCGGGCTCGGGTTCCGGCCGGCTCATCCGCGGAAAGCTACAGGCGGAGTCGGCCCCGGTTGTGAATCAGGTGTGACTGGCCATGGCCGGTCAGGCGGGCTGCAACGCCTGCCTGGCCCGGCGGGCGAGGTCGACCGTCGCCGCGCGCAGGCCACCCGGCGAGTTGATCCGCTCGGTGAAGTTGACCCTGGTCGCGACGGTTCCCCCGGGAGTCTCCAGCTCGAGGTCGAGGCCGTAGCGGTCGGCCCTCTCGCATCGCGCTTCGCTCGCATCCGGGTACTGCCCGAAGGCCTTGGCCATGACCAGCAGCGCGTCGGCGTGATCTTCGTTGAGGTGGTTGACGGCATCGAGGGCCTGCGGTTCGACCGGGTCGGGCTCGGCGGCCGAGTAGTCGACGGCCGAGGCGGTATCCATACGGCCGTAGCCCCCGACCCAGCGGGCCCGTTCGACCTCGAGGATCCAGAAAGAGAAGTCGTTGAAGTCGGCGTACATCGCGGCAGAGGGCACCGCCTCGAGGTGGGCTTCGCGGGCCGACTGCTCGTCGGGGTGCTCATCCGAGCGCCGCACCCTGCCGGCCAGGGTCACCCGGCCCCCGGCCAGCACCTCGCCGGTGTGGTTCGGGTCGGCGACCATCAGCGACGCCTGGCGATTCTTCTCCAGGTTGCGGGCGTGTTCGGCCAGGGTCGAGAGGCAGAGGACCGGCGAGCCGTCGTCCATCACGCCGAAGGTGACCAGCGATGCCCAGGGCGTTCCGTCGTCGCTCAGCGTGGCCAGGGTGCCGGAAGTTGTCGAAGCGACCAGGGTCCTCGCCTCTTCAGCCGGCGAACGTCGGTTTCCGTTGCGCGCGATCGGCGCCACTTCGGGAACCGCGACGCCTTCGGGAAGGTCGTGGGCTCCGACTACGGCGGCGGCGTTAGGGTCGGTGTGGTCGTTGGTCTGGCTCGGCACCAAGGGCTCGCTTTCTCAGGCTGGAGTTGCGGGTCGGACGATCAGTTAGGGTACCCTATTCCCGACGGTAAAGGAAGGAATTGACCAAGGCAGGTCCGAACGCCTCCGAGCCGTGTTGTCACTACAGAGCACTTGAATTCCCTTTCCCCCTCGAAGGAGCAGCCCAGCGATGACCCCGAAAAGCGAGCAACCCAGTCTTCCCGGGCTCCGGACCGCGACCCTGATCGCGCCGGCATTGGTACTCGCGGCTTCGCTACTGCTCCTGGTCGCTCCTTTCGCATCGGCGGGCAAGCCTCCCAAGCGGGTCGTCGCCCTGACCCCGTTCGCCGCGAATACGATGGCCAACCTCGGCGTCCAGCCGGTCGCGGTCGGTCAGACCCTCGGTGGCGACCGCCGGCTGGCCCCCGTACTGAACCGCACCCGCAAGCTGACGCTGACCCACCCCAACGGACCCAACCTGGAGCAGCTGGCGAAGCTTCGGCCCAAGCTCGTCTTCACCTCTTCCCAGTGGAGCAAGGGCACCCAGGCGATGCGCCAGCTCGGGATCAGGGTGATCCGGGCTGAACCCACCAGCGTCGGGCAGGTGTACAAGCAGACCCGCAAGATCGCCAGGATCATGAAGCGCAAGGCCAAGGGCAAGCGGCTGGTCCGCCAGATGAAGAACCAGGTCCGAAAGAACACCCGGGCCATCAAGGACCGTCCCCGCGTGATGCTGATCCTCGGCGTGGGGCGCACCCCGTTCACTTTCCTCTCCAACAGCTGGGGCGGCCAGATCATGCGCTCGGCCGGGGCCCAGCTGATCACCGGGGGTGCTACCGGCAGTGGCGGCTTCGCCCGGATCTCGGACGAGGTAGTGGTTTCCCAGAATCCCGAGGTGATCGTCGCCGTCCCTCACGCCAATACCGAGGACATCCCGGCGATGATCGAGTACATCAAGACCAACCCGGCATGGGAGCTGACCGACGCCGCCCAGAACGACCGCGTCTACGTGTCGACCGACAACTCGCTGCTGCAGGCGGGAACCGACATCGGCAAGGTCATTCGCAAGGTCCGCACTCAGTACCTCCGAAACCGCTGATCCTGCCCGTGACCGAATAGCCTTGGCGGCTGTGAGTATCAGGCGAACCGCCGTCGTTTGTGTCCTCCTGGCGGCGCTGGCCGCCTCGATCGTGGCATCGCTGGCGCTCGGTGCCGTCAGCATCCCGTTCCGGGACGTACTCGACATCATCTTCGGCAACCCGCCGCCCGGCCCGGATACCCAGATCGTCGAAACGCTGAGGACGCCGCGTACGGTCGAGGCGCTGCTGGTCGGTGCGGGGCTCGGCGTGGCCGGGGCGCTGCTGCAGGGCGCGCTCGGCAACCCGCTCGCCTCGCCCGACGTGATCGGCGTCACCAGCGGTGCCGGCTTCGGCGCGGTCCTGATCATCATCCTGATCCCCGACAGCATCGCCCTGCTTCCGGTCGGCGCGCTCGCCTTCGGTCTGCTGGCGGCTGCGATGGTCTTCACCATCGGCTTCACAGGCACCTCCGGCGGGGGTATCGGCAGGGTCATCCTCGCCGGCATCGCGATCGCGTCGCTGTTCACTGCCGGCACCGCAGGCCTGATGGCCGCCTATCCGGACCGGGTGCCCTCAGCGATCTTTTTCCTGGTTGGCGGGCTGACCTCGACCGGCTGGCAGACGCTCGACCAGGTCTGGCCCTATTTCGCCTTCGGGACGGTGCTCGCGATCTTCATGATCCGGCCGCTGGACCGCCTTCTGCTCGGTGATGACGTCGCGGCTTCACTGGGCTCCAAGCCGCGGACTATCCGACTGCTTTCGGCCCTCGCGGCGGCTGTCCTGGCCTCGGCCGCGGCTGCCGTGGCCGGGCTGGTGGCGTTCATCGGTCTGGTGATCCCGCATGTCGTGAGGCTGGCGGGAGGGACCAACAACCACACCTTCGTCGTTCCGGTTTCTGCACTGGGAGGGGCGGCATTGCTGGTCGCCGCCGACACTCTGGCACGGACGATACGGGCACCGATCGAGATGCCGGTGGGGCCCTTCCTGGTGTTGCTCGGCGTGCCGGTATTCCTCTGGCTGTTGAGGAAGGCGGTCTGATGGCACTGGGACGCGGCACACCGGAATTCGATCCCGCGTCACCGCTGATCGAGGCCCGTGGGGTGGGGGTGACGATCGGCGACACGGAGATCCTGCGCGACGCGGACCTGACCCTGGATGCCGGCGAGCTTCTGGCCGTGATCGGCCCGAACGGGGCCGGCAAGTCGACTCTGGCCAGGACCATCTGTGGTCTGGGCAGGCCGACTTCCGGGGCCGTGCGCTGGTCCGGTGTCGACCTCTCCGATCTCAAGGGCAGGGACCTGGCCCGCCTGAGGGCCTTCGTACCGCAGCGGGCCCAGGTGCCGAACGGAGTGACGGTCGGCGATGCCGTCAGGATCGGTCGCTCCGCGCACCTCAAGCCACTCCAGGGCTTCACCGCGGAAGACCGGGAAGAGATTCGGGCCTCACTCGAGCGGGCCAGGATGGACGGATTCGAGGATCGCCAGCTGAACACGCTTTCGGGGGGCGAGATGCAGCGGGTCCAGGTTGCGGTCGGTCTCGCCCAGGGTGCTCCGGTCCTGGTGGCCGACGAACCGACCGCCCAGCTCGACCTGGGAGCGACTGCGGCGGTGTCGAAACTGCTGCGCCGACTTGTCGCCGACAGCCTCGGCGTGCTGCTCATCGTCCACGACCTGGCACTTGCCGCGGCGGTGGCCGATCGGGTCGTTGTGATGAGTGACGGACGCACAATCGCAACTGGAGCCCCCCTCGAGGTGTTAACGAGTCAGTTGATAAGCGATGTCTGGGGTGTCGAGGCCGAACTGGTCCGCCACCAGGGCCGCTCGGGCCTCCATGTGGAGTGGCTCGAGGGGGACCCGACCGGCCGGAGCTGAGCGGAATTCGCCGAATTCCATGCTTGTTAGTATGAATTGAATAAGGCTTGCCTAACACCCCTCGAGGCAGCCCGGAACCCAAGGAGAAAAAACAGAAATGCCCCTCGCTTCAAATCGCACCGAGAACGATCGCAGGACACGCCCTCTCGTTTCATTCGCCCTGTCAATACTCGCCGTTGCGGCGCTCGGTCTGGTCGCTCTCGCGCCCGGGGCCTCCGCGGCCGTCCCCGAGCAGGCCAGTTTTTCGATGACCCTCGGAACCGGCAAGTCGGGCAAGCTGATGAAGAAGTCGGGCGTGAAGTTCGGCGCGATCAAGCCTTCCCAGCAGAAGCGGCTGAGCGGCAAGCGTGTCCGGATCACGTCGGACCTGAAGGCGAGCAGGCTGGACGGTGAGGTCCTCGGTCTGGCTGGAGGGATCAAGTTCTCCAAGGGCAAGCGCAAGCTGGCCTTCCGGCAGGTCGAAGTCAGGGTCACCACCGATCCGATGCAGATCTGGGGCACCACCAGGGGCAAGTCGATCAAGCTCTTCACGACGAAAGCGAATGCCGATGTCGATCCGGCGTTCCGGAGCGTCAAGTACAACCCTTCAGCCTTGAAGCTGAGCAAGCGCTCAGCGAAGATGATCAAGTCGAAGCTGCGCCTGAAGAAGCTCCCGGCAGCCAAGGCAGGCACCCTCAGCAACGGCTTCTACATGGGGGCGATCGAGGACCCGTACCTCGACCTCTGCGGCCTGTCTGCGACCAGCATCTCCTCTTCGACCGTCCCGGTGGCGGCCGATCCGCCGGCCTTCGCCAATGCCCTGACCGCGGTGGGCGAGCCGATCACCTGGGGATTCAAGGCCAGCTTCAACGGCTACGTCAATGCGATCGGCAGCATCCAGGGCCTCGACGGCGCGACCGTCAACCGCAACCCCTTCGCACCCCCGCAGGTGCCGCCGGCGGACTTCACCTTCGCATTCGACTCGGGTGAGTACGCCGCCAACGATCAGGCGGTCCTCAACGGAACCGGCAACGTCATGTACTGCAACCAGGCCCACGGGTTCCGGATCAACATCGCCAATCCGACGGTGGTCATCGACGGGGCTTCGTCCCGGATCATCGCCGACGTGAATACGAACATCAGCGGTGACCTGACTCCCCCGCAGAGGGTCCATCTGGCCGACCTGGATCTCGCAGGTGCGACCATCGACGACTCCGTTCCGGGCGAGGTCACCTGGCAGGACATGCCGGCGACACTCTCGCAGACCGGATCGGAGGCGCTCAGGCTTTGTGAGGTGAGCGTCCCGGGGGCACCCGCGGGCTGCCTCTACCCGCCGGGCACGCCGCTCGACGCCCTCACGGTGACCGCCAACTTCGCCGTGGGCTAGGTCTCTCCGGATGGACAGCTCCACAGCCGCAGCCGAACTTCGTGAACGGTGGCTCAGGGTCACCTTCGTGACCGTGGCTGCGGCTCTGGTGCTGATTCTTTCGACCTCTGAAGAGGGCTGGGCATCGGCTCAGGCAAGCACGCTCGAGCCGTGTCCCGCGCCCCCGGCCGCGAAGCGCTTCGAAGGGGAGGGCGTCCTGGTCCTCTCCAGCGGGACCAAGAAGATCCTGCGTGCTTCGGGGGTCCGGCACCGCTTGCTCTCGCCCGCCAATTCCTTCACCGGGCGCCCGACCTATCCGGTGAGGAACGCCGGCCTGGCGGGCTCACGATCGACGGTCTCGCTGTCGGGCGGTTTCCGGCTCGATCCCCGTAAAGGCAAGGCGGTCCGGGTATCGGGGCTGAAGCTGGCGCTCGGCAAGGGCCGGGCCACGGCAATCACGGCGAAGGTGGCGGGCAGCAGGATGCGACTGTTCCGGATCCGCGGCGCAAAGGTCAACCGGAACCTGAAGTCCGGGGTGCTGAACCTGCGCGGCGGATCGGCAAGGCTTTCGCGCCGCGCCGCGAAGAAGATTGCCGGTCGCCTGGGCTCGGGCACGGTCAGGAAGCTCTCGGCCGGCTTTGCCTGGGGGGGCCTCTCGGTCTTCGCCGCCCGAAACCAGAAGTCCGACGACCCCGAGGCCGAGACTCCGGTCGAACCACCGTTTCTGGAGCGTCCCCCGGGGGCCGATGACATCACTTCGGCAACGATCAAGTGGCGGGTTCGCGAGTCGTTCATCCGCTACGTGGCGGTCGGGTCGGGAACCTCGGTCGCCGACGGTGCCACGGCCGACCCGCCGGAGCAGATCGGTGGCACCGCTCCGTTGACCTACTCCTTCAACTTCGAGTTCTCGGAAGGCTGGAGTGCGACGGGCCCCGGGCCGACGCTGGTCAAGGGCGACGGCACGGTCGGTTTCCGCTACTGCAGCAATACGATCAACTTCACCGTGTCCGAGCCAGAGATCGAACTGAATGGTGACGGCGATTCCCGGCTGATCTTCAGGGTGAACGGCACCGACGGCACCGCCTTCCCGAACTCAAGGGCGGTGATGGTCGAACTGCTGCCGGGCCTCGTCACCCCGACCACCGTGGGCGATACGACCACGCTCGCCGACATACCCGGCTACATCCCGCAGGCGGCGACCGGCATCTTCGCCGACTTCTACCCGCCTTTCCCGGGTGACGCCGGTGCCCCCGGGGCCGAACTCTCCCGTTTCGGATCCCTGACGGTGAGCTATACGACCGGATGATCCGCCCGCTCGACACTCCGGCCCCGTTCGGCACCCGGTGGATTACGGCTGCACTCGCCGTGGGTGCAGCCCTGGTGGCGCTCTGCCTGCTCGCCGCGCCGGCCTCCGCCAAGGACGGACAGGTGACGGTCCGGGCGGCCGGCATCACCAACGAGTCGGTGACCGTCAAGCTGAACGAACTCGGTACCAACGACATCAACAACCGTGAGTACGGGCTGCAGACCGGACAGGTGACGATCAGCGGCCACTCTCTGCGCCAGATCATGGAAAGGGCCGACGCCGAATCCGAGGCGATCGACTTCGAGGCGGCACCGTCGGTCACGATCGACCGCCCCAGCGGCAGGCCGATCACCATCTCCGGCGACGACGCCCGCGACCCCGACGCCTTCCCTGACGGCCCGCCGGTCTTCTATGAAGACAACGGGGCGACCGTCTTCGTGATGCCCGGCACCACGCCGGCTGCGACCGGAAACCGCTTCCGTTTCGTCGAGGCCCCGGTCGGGATATCTCTGGGCTCGGGTGAGGACTACGAGATCGAACTGTCGGCCTCGAGGACCACGGTCAAGGTCGGCCAGAAGGTCACCTTCCGGGCGAAGGTGACCGGTCAGGACGCGGGGGAGAGCCTTTCTTTCAGCTGGGACTTCGACGACGGGAAGAGCCGCAATACGAGCGCCGGGACCATCGCCCACACCTTCACCCGCAAAGGAAGCTTCGCGGTGATCCTGAACGTGAGCGGCGCCTCCGGCAGCGGCCAGTCCGGCATCCTGATCGAGGTCGGGGAGCCCGACAGGAAACCTGAAGAAAACAACAAGCCCGAAGAGCAGCCGGAAGGAAACGACGGCACGGGCGGTCAGAACGGCGGCAGCGGCGGGCTCGGCGGCGGTTTCGGCAGTGGTACGGGAAGTTTCGGAGACGGGCTCGGCGGCGGTTTCCCCGGGGCCCTTCCCGGTCCTGCGGTGCCGGTCTCGCCTTTGCCCTCCCCGGCACCGGTCCCCGCCCCGGAGCCGGAGCCGGAGCCGGCGGCTCCGGTGGATGACGGCCTGGTCGAAGTGCAGGGCGAGCTGGTCGATCCGTTGGGAGAGGTGACCGTCGTCACTCCGGGTGATCCCCAGGCAGAGCAGAGCGCTGATCCCGCTCCGTCGGGGACCGAGCAGGGCGGTTTCGGCATCCCCGGTGAGGCCTGGGCTCTCGCCGGTGTGGGGTTGCTGCTCGGCCTGGGCGGTTTCGCCGAGCTGCGGGTCTTCTCCAGGCTCTACTGAGCGGAAGCTACTTCAGTGTCACCTGGGAGCCACCGGTGATCGAGTCGGTGCCGTCGGGGAAGCGGACCCAGGCCTTGTTGGTGCCGTCGTAGTCGGGAGCCCAGAGGATCAGGGTCGCCTCGCCACGCTGGTTCACCTCGCAGGCACCCGTGCCTTCTTCGTCGATACCGCGCCAGATCCGGACGAACGGGTTCTGCTCCCACTCGTCGGCGATCGTGCTCGGCTCCCTGTGACCCGGGTGGATCCGGGTCTCGGGCGGCAGGGTCATCACCCTCTCCATGATCGAGTTCCTGAGGTCTTCGAACCCGGTGGCGCCCGGGGCCATCGTGCCGGCGACCGTTCCCTTGAAGATCAGGTCCGCGGTGATCAGGTCGCTGCCGTTGATCAGAAAGGCGAGGTGCCCGCCGGCGTGTCCGGGGGTGAAGATCGTCTCTATCCGCAGCCCGCCGGTCTCGATCACATCACCGTCCTCGAGCAAACGGTCGACCTCGAACTCGACGTTGCCCGCCGTCACTTCGTGCGCCAGGATCGGGATGTCCCGTTCCTTCGCCAGCTCGCCCAGGCCGACCACGTGATCCCAGTGGTCGTGCGTGAGCAGGATGTGAGTCAACTCGGTCCCTTCGCGGTCGGCCCTCTCGAGCAGCGGTTCGATCACCCCGTTGCCGTCGATCAGCACGCCCTTGCCGCCGGGCTCGTCGACGACGAGATACGAGTTGGAGAGCCAGTCTGCCTGTTCGACGCGTTGGAGGATCATCGATGCCTTTCGTGACGGTGGTCAGTTGAAGTGGATGACGCTGCGGATGCCGTCCTGGGCCTCCATCAGCTCGAAGCCCCGGTTCACCTGATCGAGGGTGAGTTCGTGGGAGAGGAAGGGGTCCACGTTGATCTCGCCGGCCATGTAGCGCTCGATCAGCTCCGGTACCTGGTCGCGGCCCTTGACTCCGCCGAATGAAGAGCCGGCCACCCGCCGGCCGGTGATCAGCCACCTGGGAATGATGTCCAGGGTTTCGCCTTTTCCGGCGACTCCGGCGATCGTGCAGAGACCCCAGCCCATGCGGGCTGACTCGACCGCCTGCTGCATGACGCTCACAAGGCCCGTGGCCTCGAAGGTGAAGTCGGCACCGAAGCCGCCGGTCATCTCGAGGATGCGCTCGACCGTGTTCTCGTCGCCGGCCAGGAGGTCCGTGGCACCCTGTTCGCGAGCCATGTCGAGCCGGTCTTCGGAGAGGTCGACGCAGATGATCCGGCCCGCACCCTGAAGCGCGCAGCCGGCGACCGCTCCGAGGCCGACCATTCCGGCGCCGAATACCACGCAGGTGGAGCCCTCGGTGACGCCGGCCGTGTACATCGCCGCGCCGAGCCCGGTCGAGAGGCCGCAGGCGAAGAGGCAGGCCCGGTCGAGCGGCGCTTCGGGGTTGATCTTCGCCAGTGCGATCTCCGGCATCACCGTGTACTCGGCGAAGGTCGAGGTCCCCATGAAGTGGCGAATCGGCTCGCCGTCGCGGGAGAGGCGTGTGGTCCCGTCGGGCAGGTGGCCTTTTCCCTGCTCCTCACGGATTGCCAGGCAGAGGTTGGTGCGGGAGTCGAGGCAGTGGACGCACTCGCGGCACTGCGGCGAGAACAGGGTCACCACGTGATCGCCGGGAGAGAGCGAAGTGACGCCTTCGCCGATCCTCTCGACCACTCCCGCGCCTTCGTGGCCGAGTACGGCCGGCGCGTAACCGGACGGGTCGGCGCCGGAGGCCGTATACAGATCCGTATGGCAGACGCCGCATGCCTCGAGTCGCACGAGTACCTCGCCGGCAGCCGGTTCCTGCAGGTCCACCTCCTGGACCGAAAGGGGTTTGCCGAACTCCTCCAGGACCGCCGCTCTGATCTTCATCGGACGATCCTAGTGCAGTCGACCGCGTCGCTTCAGGGGCACCGGCGGCTTCGCTTCGCTTCATACATCGCGCGGTCGGCTTCGGCGAGCATGGCCTCGGCACCCGGCGTTTCCGCGTCGATGCTGGCGCTGCCTATGCTCACCCGGCAGGTCAGGTTCAGGCCTTCGGGGTCGTATACGACGTGGTCGAAATGGTCCATGAGGTCCGCGGCTTTGGCGTCAGCCTGCCGCTGCCCGAGTCCCCGAAGCAGGAGAACGAACTCGTCTCCCCCCAGGCGTGCCGCGAGGTCGCTCGTACGGATCCTGGAGCTCAATTCGGTGGCCACAAGTCGCAGCATCCCGTCGCCGGCCACGTGGCCGTGACTGTCGTTGACCTCCTTGAGCCCGTCCAGGTCGAGCATCAGCAGGGAAGCGGGCGCGCCGGTGGTCCGGCATTCGCTGAGTACGTCTTCCAGGGCCGCCTGCAACTGCCGCCGGTTGGCGAGCCCGGTCAGGGGGTCGCGGCCGATCTCGGTCCGCAGGTCGACCTCGACCTGCTTCCGGTCGGAGATGTTGGTCGTCTGGGCGATCACGTAGAGGGGATTCCCCGACTCGCTTCTGACCAGGGAGACAGCGAGCACCAGCCAGACGATCTCGCCCGACTTGCGGGTGAAGCGCTTTTCGAGCGAATAGGACTCGAACTCTCCCTTCAGTGCCCGCCCGATCAGGTCCACCTGCTCCTCCATGTCTTCCGGATGGGTGATGTCTTCGACCCGGAGCTCGGTCAGCTCTTCTGCGGGGTATCCGGTCAGGTCGCTCATTGCCGGATTGACCCGGAGAAAGCTGCCGTTCAGCCCGACCAGGGCCATGCCGTTGGGCGCGTTCATGAATGCGGTCTCGAAAAGAGTCCTGGCTTCGGCCAGGTCGCGTTCGGCGGCGAGTCGGTCAGAGATGTCGACACCGACGGTCACGATGCCGTAGACGGAGCCGTCGGCGTGTCGCAGGGGAGCCCTCTCGGTCAGCAGGGTCCCGACCGAACCGTCGGCGGCGGGCAGCCGCCGCTCCACCCGGACCGCGGCGTCCCTCTCGAGCACCTCGTCGTCGTCGAGGCGGAGGCGGGCGGCCAGATCGGGAGGGAAGAACTCGTCGACCGACCTTCCGATCGCATCTCTCCGGTCGATTCCCGTGTACTGCTCGAAAAACCGGTTCGCGTGGAGGATCCTGCGCTCTATGTCCTTGACCGAAATGAGGTGGCTGATGCTGTCGAGGACGTCCCCGAAGAACTCCTTCTCTTCGATCACCTGCGCCTCGGCCTGCTTCCGGTCCGTGATGTCGGTGGCGAAGCCGAGTGCGGCGACGATGACTCCGTCTTCGACGATCGGCCTGGCGTCGATCCGGTAGCAGCGGGTTCCGTCGCTGGAACGCACTTCGAGCCCGGTACTCTCGCCCTTGAAGGCGCCCTTCAGTGTGGATTCGAGCATCTCGGTAGGTTCAGAAAAAAGCAGGTCGGGCAGTGACAGGCCGGTCAGCCGCTCCGGATCGTGGCCTATCTGGGTCAACGCTTCGCCGAAGGCCTCCAGGACCCGCAGATCGCTGTCGAAGATGATGCCGCCCGAGTTCGGCAGCAGGGTCACAGCCTGCTTCAGCAGGTCGAAGCCCGAGCCCCTCTCGATAGCTATCCCCGTGCCAGCTCCCAGTCTGGTCATGGCCGCAACCCTACCTTCGGAGCCCGGCCCCCGCAGAACGAAACGGCCGGTGCAGTCGCACCGGCCGTTTCGAAGGTACCTCTGATCAGGGGAGGTCTACTTGATGAACAGCATCTCCGAGTACTTCGGCAACGGCCAGAGGTCGTCGGTGACGATGCGCTCGAGCTTGTCTGCCACCACGCGCACTTCGTGCATCTTGGCGAGCTGCTCGTCGCGGGCGTAGATCGCCAGGTCGATGCCTTCCTTGTCGATCCCGTCGGGGTAGTGGTTGACCTCTTCCAGCGCCAGAGTGCGGTCGACCAGATCGTCGAGCAGGGCACGGGCTTCCTTCTCGAGGAACTCGGCGTCGGCGTCGTCGAGCAGGGCCAGGTGGCGCAGGGTCGCCGGGATGATCTGGGTCCGGGCCATGGTCGCGGCGGTCTCGGCCTCGATGTTCGCCTGCATTGCGTACTGCTCGACCCAGACTTCGTACCTGGCCTCGAGTTCACGCTTCGAGAGCACTTCGTAGTGCTCGAAGGTCTCGACCGTGCTGTCGGCGACAACCTCGGGCAGGGCATCCGGCGTCGTACGCAGGTTCTTCAGTCCGCGCCGCGCTGCCTCTTCCTGCCACTCTTCCGAGTAGCCGTCACCGTCGAAGCAGATCTGACGGTTGTCCGAGTAGGAGTCGGCCACCACCTTGAACACCTTGGCGGCCAGGTCGCCGGCATCGGAAGATTCGAGCTTGTCGGCCAGCTCGTCGATCGATTCGGCGACGATCGTATTGAGCACCGTGTTGGTGAAGGCCAGCGACATGCTCGATCCGAGAGCCCGGAACTCGAACTTGTTGCCGGTGAAGGCGAACGGGGAGGTCCGGTTGCGGTCGCCGCCGTCCATCGGCAGGTTCGGAAGGACCTCGGCGCCCAGGTCGAGCATCTCCTCCGGGGTGTGGGGGTCACCTTCGCCGGCGGCGAGCGTGTCGAAGACCTTTTCGAGCTCACCTCCGAGGAAGATCGAGATGATCGCCGGCGGCGCTTCGTTGGCTCCCAGCCTGTGGTCCTGGCCGATGTTGGCCACGGTCGCCCGCAGCAGGCCCTGATGCTTGTTGACGGCCTGGATCACGGCCGCGCAGAAGAACAGGAAGCTGAGGTTCTCGGCGGGTGTATCCCCGGGATCGAGCAGGTTGTGGCCGGTATCGGTGCCCATCGACCAGTTGTTGTGCTTGCCCGATCCGTTGACGCCCGCGAACGGCTTTTCGTGGAGCAGGCAGACCAGCCCGTACTTGCGGGCGACGCTCTGCATGATCTGCATGAGCAGCTGCTGGTGGTCGGAGCCGACGTTCGAGTTCTCGAACATCGGGGCGATTTCGTACTGGGCCGGGGCGACCTCGTTGTGGCGGGTCTTGATCGGCACGCCCAGCTTGGCCAGCTCCTGCTCGGTCTCCATCATGCAGGCGAGCACCCGCTCCGGAATCGCACCGAAGTAGTGGTCGTCGAGCTCGTGGCCCTTGGCCGGCTTGGTGCCGAACAGGGTGCGCCCGGTCAGGATGAGGTCGGGGCGCGAGTAGAAGTACTGCTCGTCGATCAGGAAGTACTCCTGCTCGGGGCCGACCGTGGTGACCACACGCTGGGTCTCGTCGTCGCCGAGCAGACCCAGGGCCTTGACCGCCGACTTCGAGAGGCTGTCCATCGAACGCAGCAGGGGGATCTTCGCGTCGAGGGCTTCGCCGGTCCACGAGGCGAAGGCCGTGGGGATGCAGAGCAGTGTCCCGTTCGGGTTGTCGAGCAGGAACGCCGGGCTGGTCGGGTCCCAGGCGGTGTAGCCGCGGGCCTCGAAGGTCGAGCGGATGCCGCCCGAGGGGAAGGAGGAGGCGTCGGGCTCACCCTGAATCAGCTCGCTGCCCTTGAACTTCGCAATCGAGCCGCCCTCGGGCGTCGGGTCGAAGAAAGAGTCGTGCTTCTCGGCGGTGAGGCCGGTCAGAGGCTGGAAGACATGGGTGAAGTGGGTGGCCCCGTGTTCGAGTGCCCAGTCCTTCATCGCCGAGGCGACTTCGTCGGCGAGCTCCACGTCGAGGGCTTCGCCTCGCTCGAGTGTTCCCTGGAGACGGTTGAAGACATCTTCCGAGAGTCGTTCGCGCTGGGTCTCGATCGAGAAGACGTTGCTGCCGAAGACGACGTTCTCGTCATTCGTCAGGTCGGTCGGCTCGACCGTGGATCCGTTGGGGAACCACTGTGCGGCGGTTACGTTCTGCTGGCGGGTCGGTGACATGGTGGGGCGTTACCTCCTGGTGGCAAGATTGATGGAAAGCGAGAAGCAGCCTAGTTTCGACCTGCTGGGGCGCTCTTGTACGCAAGGCTAAGGTTAGGACAGACCGCCTTTCCTGTCGTCCAGCCCTGCGGCCGGGTCCGTGTCGGCGACTCCGCCGGGGCGTCCCGTGAGCCGGATCTGCAGGATTGTGTGCATTGACTCACCCAAAGATCGTCTAGAACTCATGTATGATCGCCGAAACAAGAAACCGCCGAGTTCCCGGGGTCCTACCCCCGGGAAGCGGGGGACCCGCAGGGACACCCGTCCCGGGGGCGAATCGGAAGCCCGCTTCCGTAGCGCGACTCTTTCAGCGCGAGCCCGACAGCTAACCCCGCAGGCGCAGGAAAGAGTGACTTGCTCCGTTACCAGGACATTCGATACCCGAACCTTGCCGCGCTCGTCGTCGCTTCAGTGCTGCTCACTGCTCTCGTTTTCGTGGTGCCGCGACCGGGGGGCGAGGCCCGCGCCGAGGTGGCCGCGGCATCGGCCCTGAAGAGCGGGGGACTGGGTGTGCCCGGTAAGCCGAAGGTCAGGGACGTCGTCTGCCTGAAGCAGTGCGTATCTGCGCGCAAGGCGACACCCGGGGCGACCGTCAGGGTCGCCGGCAGTTACCTCAGCCGCGCCCGGCACGTCGTCTTCAACGGCAGGTCGGGGTCGCTCAGGGCCCGCTACCAGAAGCGCCGTTTCAACTGGGTTCGTGTGGTTGTGCCGAAGGCGGCCGCCGACGGTCGTCCGTTCGTGGTCAGCACTTCCGGCTTCCGCTCGAACCGCGCTCCCCGGGAGCTCGAGATCCTTCCGGTCAGCAGGATTCCGACCGAGGTATTCCCGGTCCGCGGAACGTTCAACTACGGGAGCTCCGGCGCCAGGTTCGGGGCCGGCAGATCGGGGTATTCGCACCAGGGGCAGGACCTGATGGCGCCCTGCGGCACTCCCCTCGTTTCGATCCGCAGGGCCAAGGTGCTGTACCGCAAGTACCAAAGCGCGGCCGGGCACTACGTAGTCCTGCGCAACCTCGGGACCAATACCCAGTTCGCCTATATGCACCTGATCCGGCCTTCGAAGCTGCGCCCCGGCCAGGTGGTCGGCGCCGGCCGGCTGATCGGCCATGTGGGACAGACCGGCCGCGCCTACGGCTGTCACCTCCACTTCGAATACTGGGTCGGTGCCTGGCAGCAGGGTGGGAGGCCGATCGACCCCCTTCCGTACCTGCGCTCCCTGCAGAAGCGCTAGTTGTAGGGCGCCGGAAAAGCCACCGCGGAGGGTTCCGCTTGCACCTCAGGTAGGATCAATCCCTCAGGAAGGAGGATCAGCGGTGGGGAGTTCACCGGGTAGCTCAGATTGACGCCAGCCAATCCAGCACAACCAAGCCGTGCAAAAGATCACGGTCGCGCCTCGGCGCTGCTCAGAGTCGCGACTCTGGGGGTACTCGTTTGCGCCGTGATCCTCGTCGCCATGCTGATCTTCTCGGGGGGATCCGGCTACAAGTACACGCTCAAGTTCGAGAACGTGAGCCTGCTTGTTCCCGGCAACCTGGTGATGGTCGGCGGCCATCCGGTCGGATCGGTCGATTCGATCAAGCTCAGCGACGACAACCTCGCCGAGATGGAAGTCGAACTCGACGACCCGATTCGCGAGGGCGCCACCTTCATCGTGCGCAAGAGTTCACTCTCGAGCGTCCACAGTCATTACATCTCGATGACTCCCGGCCCGGACAACGCGCCCGCCGTGGCCGAGGGGACGGTCTTCGGCGAGGAGTCGACGACGGCGGCGGTCGAGATCGACCAGCTCTTCGACACCTTCGACGCCAAGACCCGCAGGGGATGGTCGAACCTGATCCGGGGCGTTTCTTCGATCTACGCGGGCGAAGCGGCCGAGGGCGCCAACAAGACCTTCAAGTATTCCGGTGCCTCGTTCAGCAGCACCCAGCGCCTGATGGCAGAGCTCTCCGACCAGGACGCGAAGCTCGGTCAGTTCGTCAAGAACACAGGCGGCCTGATGACCACGCTGGCCGACGTCTCACCGACCCTGACCGAGATGGTCAGCAATGCCAATACGGCCCTCGGAGCGATCGCCAGCGAGAACGAGTCACTCTCGCTCGCACTTCAGGAACTGCCACCCACGCTGAGACAGGGCAATACGACCTTCGTCAACCTGAGGGCGGCGCTCGATGACGTCGAGCCCCTGCTGGTTGCCAACGGCCGCGCGGCCGACGCCGGACTGGCCAACTTCCTGCGCGATGACGTCACCCCGGTCGTCCGCAAGCTGAGGCCGGTCGCCTCGAACCTGGCGACCGTCGCCAGGAGGCCCGGTCCGAGCAATGACGCCAACGAGCTCCTCGAGGCCCTGATTCCCCTCCAGAGCACGGCCAGGCCGGCCGTCAACGCGGTGGTCCGCGCCCTGAACGCCTCCCAGGAGGAAGTCTCGGAGAGCCGCGCCTACGCGCCCGACATCTTCAACGCCTTCGCCAAGCTGGGTGCCGCCACGGCGAACTACGACGCGAACGGGCATTACACGCGGGTCCGGCCGACCGCGACCGGGCTGTCCGAGCTGAACGGCACGACGATCGAGCCGCAGACCGCCCCGACCACCTACGGCGGACTCGAACTGATCAGCGGTCTCAACCGTTGCCCGGGCGGCTCCACGCAGCCGATCGCCGGCTCCAACCCCTTCCTCGATGACGGCAACCTGACCGGTAAATGCGACCCGAGCCAGGTCCCTTGAGAAGGCTGATCCAGATAGTCGTCATCCTGGCCCTGGTCGTGGCGGCCCTCTTGCTGGTCCGCAGCTGCACCGACAACAGCGACGCCTACCAGGTCCGGGCGATCTTCGACAACGGTGGCTTCGTGGTGCCTGGGGTGGATGTCCGCGTCGCCGGTGCGAACGTCGGCAGCGTCGACTCGGTCGACGTCACGCTCGACGAAGAAACCGCCTCCAGCGATCCGGAGGACCCGACCGCGGGGGGCAAGGCCGTCGTCGTCATGAACATCGACGATGCGAGTTTCCAGGACTTCCGCGATGACGCTTCATGCATCATCCGTCCGCAGTCGCTGATCGGCGAGAAGTTCCTCGACTGCAGCGTCACCGAACCGCGGCCACCGGGAACCGAGCCCCCGCCCGAGCTCCAGCCGATCCCGGAAGGAGAACCCGGCGCCGGTCAGTACCTGCTTCCGGTGGAGAACAACTCCCGCTCGGTCGACCAGGACCTGATCAACAACATCTACCGGCTGCCCTACGCGCAGCGTTTCCGGATCATCCTCAACGAGCTCGGGGTCGGACTTGCGACCCGTGGCCCGGAGTTGAACGAGACGATCACCCGGGCCAACCCGACCCTTCGTGAGGTCAACAAGGTGCTGGCCATCCTCGCCTCGCAGAACAGGCGCCTGGCCCAGCTGGCGAGAAACGGCGACAACAACCTGACCAAGCTGGCCGCACGACGGACCAACATGGTCGGCTTCTTCCGCAACGCCGGCTTCACCGCCGAGGCGACCGCTGAACGCAGCGAAGACATGCGTGAGAACCTGGCCAACCTCCCGACCACCCTGCGAGAGCTGCGGTCCACCTTCAACGCGCTCGGAACCTTCGCCGGGGATGCCGAGCCGGTGTTCCGCACCCTGCGACCCGCGGCGAATGACATCAGCCAGTTCACGACCTCGACCAAGCCTTTCGCGGAAGCGACCGAGACTTCACTGACCAGCCTCGGTCGCGCGACCCGCACCGCAGGTCCCGACCTGGTCGCCTCGCGGCCGATCATCCAGAAGCTGGGCAGGCAGGCGAGGACCGGCGAGGAGCCGTTCACCGATCTCGAGTTCTTCCTCGGCAGCACCCGCAAGGCCGACGGCTTCCGCAACCTGATGCTCTTCTTCTACAACACGGCCAGCTCGCTCAACGGCTTCGACCAGTACGGCCACTACCAGCGGACCAACCTGATCATCACCGGCTGCACCGAGTACAAGCTCGCGATCTTCAGTAACTGCGGGGCTACCTGGACATCGACAAGGACCAACCTGTCGGCAGAGGGGGCCGAGCAGCTGGGTCAGCTCGGCGATTCGGGGGGTGTCGCTCCCGGCGATCTCTTCGGCCCGACCGGCCTGACCGGACCCACCGGCGAGACCGGCGACACGGGTGTGACCGGAGCGACCGGAGATACCGGCCTGACCGGACCCACCGGCGATACAGGGGACACGGGAGACACCGGCCCGACCGGTCCCGATGCGGGCGACCTCCCTGGAGCCGACGCTGTTCCGCAGCCCCAGGGACAGCCCGCTGCGACCCAGAGTTCGGTTCCCGCTTCCGAACGGCTCAGCGACGAGATGCGCAGCCAGATGACCATCCTCGACTACCTGATGGGCCGGTAATGCATCAGTCGAAGCGAAAGACCCGCATCACGTCGAGCCCGCTGCTGGTCGGCGCGGTCACGACCGTGATCGTGATCGTCGGCGTCTTCTTCTCCTACAACGCCAACACCGGCCTGCCGTTCGTGCCTTCCTACCGGATCAACGCCGACCTTCCGTCCGGCTCGTCGCTGGTCTCGGGCAACGAGGTCAGGATCGCCGGCGTCCGGGTCGGTGTCATCGATGCGGTCGACGCCGAACAGCTCGAAAACGGCGAAACCATCGCCAACGTGGACCTGAAGCTGGACAAGAGCGTCGAACCGATCCCGGTGGACTCCACCCTCACGGTCAGGCAGCGTTCGGCCCTGGGACTCAAGTACCTGCTGCTGACACCGGGCGACTCGGATGAGGGCCTGGAGGCCGGATCGACGATTCCGATCAGCCAGGCCACGCCGGAGCCGGTCGATCAGGACGATGTCTTCAACATGTTCCAGCCCGAGGTCCGCCGGGCGATCCAGATCAACTTCGCCGAGTACGGCGGTACCTTCGCGGTCCGTGGACCCGACATCAACGAGATCCTCGGTCAGCTGCCGCCGCTGCTGAAGGTCGCGAGGCCCGTAACCCGGAACCTCTCGTCGGATGAGACCGATCTCGAGGGCTTCGTCAGAGGCCTCGCCCAGGCCGCGGCGGAGGTCGCTCCCGTGGCCGACCAGCAGGCCGAGATGTTCGTCAACCTGGATACGACTTTCGCCGCACTCGCCGAGGTGGCAAGACCGTTCATGCAGGACTCGATCACCGAGAGCGTCAAGACCCAGCTCGTAGTCCAGCGCGAGGCCCCCCGGATCCGGCCGTTCCTGTACGCGTCGGCGAAGTTCGCCCGCACTCTTCTGCCGGGCGCGAAGTCCCTCGCCAAGGCGGCCCCGCTCGCCAACAAGTCCCGTGATCTCGGAATACCGGTGCTCAACTCCAGCCCCCAGCTCTACGACGAGCTCGCGCCGACCGCCCGTTCGCTGCGCCAGTTCGGTGCCAGCTCCAGCGTCAACGAAGGACTCGACTCGCTGATCGAAACCAACCAGATCCTGCAACCCCTGTTCAGTTTCCTGGCTCCTTCGCAGAACGTCTGCAACTACCTGGCGCTGCTGTTGCGCAACGTGGCGGAGGTCTCTTCGACCGGCAACTCCGACGGCAAGTGGGTCCGGGCGATCAGCGTCCTGCCGCCGGTCGGCGAAAACGCCGAGGGTGGTCCGGCGGCGGCGCCGGCAAACGGGGGCGCCCCTTCGCCCGGCTATCCGGTCAACCGCGGCAACTTCCTGCACTCGAACCCGTACCCGTATACCGCCGCGCCCGGGCAGCCCCGGATCTGCGCCGCGGGCAACGAGTTCTACACACCCGACGTCCAGGTGATCGGCAACGATGACGCCGAGGACACGGTCCTCACCAACGACCAGACCCAGAAGCAGCTCGACTGGGGGCTCGGCGGATGAGTCACGACCCCCGCAAGCCCTCTCGTTACAACCAGCAGTTCTTCCGCGACTGGGGCGGTGTCGGACCCTTGTTCGTCGGCCTGCTGGCGCTCCTGCTGGTGGCGGCCGGCTTCTACTTCGCCTTCGCCAAGTCGATTCCGTTCACCAGCCCCGGTTACCAGGTGAACGCGACCTTCACCAACGCGGTCAACATCGCGATCGGGTCTCCGATCCGGGTCGCCGGCATCAACGTCGGCAAGGTGACCGGTCTCGAGCCGAACGGGAACAACACCACCGTCACCTTCACGGTCGACGAGAGCGGCCGGCCGATCCGCGAGGACGCCTCGGTCCAGATCCGGCCGAGGCTCTTCCTCGAAGGAAACTGGTTCGTCGACCTCGACCCGGGCA
Source organism: uncultured Solirubrobacterales bacterium (assembly GCA_963717235.1). Lineage (GTDB taxonomy): Bacteria > Actinomycetota > Thermoleophilia > Solirubrobacterales > 70-9 > 67-14. Next base: position 287,548 of record CAVQVQ010000002.1, read on the forward strand.
CGCCGGAGGAACCCGAGATGCCGGACGAAGGCACGATCCCGGTCAGCCGGACCGCGACCAGCGTGCAGTTCGGTGACATCCTTCGAAACACGCTTCAGCTTCCGCAGCGGGCCAACCTGCAGAAGCTCTTCGACGGCCTCGGTACCGGCCTGAACGCCAAACCGACCGCCAGCGAGGACCTGACCTTCGAACCCTCGGTCCGCGGACTGAGCGGCGGCGAGGCACTCAACCTGCTCTACCGCAAGGGCGAAAGGGCGGCCCGGGGCACGGCGATCGTCAACGCCGCATACCTCGGTGAGAACCCGAACGAACTCAGCAGCCTGCTACGCGGCCTCGGCCGCCTGACCGGCACGGTCAACGAGAGGGCCGAAGACGTTCAGGGTTTCGTCACAAACTTCGCCACCTTCACCGGGGCCCTCGCTGCCGAGTCGGAAAACCTCTCGGCGACCGTACGCGAGCTTCCGCCGACCCTGACCACAGCAAGAACCTCGCTGGACAATCTCAACCGGGCGCTGCCGGCCCTTCGTGGCTTCGCCCTGGCGATCACCCCCGGCGTCAACGAGATCCCCCGGACGATCAGGACGGTCACACCGCTGACCGATCAGCTCAAGCCGCTGCTGACCGAGCGCGAGCTGCTCGGCCTGACCCAGATCATCAAGCGCAACTCGCCCGCCTCGACCACATCGACCCAGCAGACGCTCCAACTGCTGCCGCAACTGCAGTTCTTCGGCCTCTGCGTTGCCGACAACGTCGTGCCGACCGGCGATCAGGTGATCACTGACGGTGGACTCGGCAACGGCCAGAAGGCCTCCAGGCAGGCGCTCTACTCGGCGGTCAACGTCGCCGGCTCGACCCAGACCTTCGACGGCAACGGTCCGTATGTCCGGTTCCAGGTCGGCGGCGGTGAGAACAGCGTTCAGATGAGTGACCCCCTGGTCGGCGGAATCCTGACCCCTCTCTACGGCCGCACCCCGACCCCGACCCTGGGTACGAGCCCGCTCGACCTCGGCACCCCGCCGCTGGTCACCAGCGAGCGCTGCTTCACGCAGGACGTACCGGATCTCAACAGCCCGGCCGCGGTCGGCCCGGGCGCGGCCAGTCCCGAGGTCTACACACCGTGAAGCGCGCGATCAAAGCCCATTACAAGGACGTCCTCGCGATCACGGCACTGATCATCATCGCGCTGATCACCCTGCTGGTCATCCTCGCCAACCAGAAGGCGGCGCTGCCGTCGTGGATCCCCGGCCTCGGGCAGGAGTTCTACTCGATCAACGCCGAGTTCGAGACCGCTCAGGCGATCACCCCCGGGCAGGGCCAGGCAGCGGTGATCGCCGGCATCAACGTCGGCAAGGTCGGCGCGGCCGAACTCCAGGACGGTGTGGCCAAGGTGCGCCTCGACATCGAGCCGAAGTACAAGGACCTTCTCCATCAGGACGCCGAGTTCCTGACCCGCCCCAAGACCGGCCTGAACGACATGGTGATCGAGATCGACCCCGGCACGACCGGACCTCCGCCGGAGGAGGGCTCGACCCTGCCGCTCTCGCAGGGCATGTCCAACGTCCAGCTCGAGCAGTTCTTCAACACCCTCGACCGGGACACCCAGGACTATCTCGTGCTCCTCCTCAACGGGGCCGGCTTCGGACTTGACGGCAAGGGCCGCGAACTGATGCAGGGTCTGAGGCGGTTCGGTCCGTTCACCGAATACACCGCCAGACTCAACGGCCTGCTGGAGAAGCGCCGCGAGAACATCAGCGGCGGCGTCAGCGCGCTGAGCAAGATCGCCACCGAACTGGGGAACAACGACGAAGTAGTCGCCGATTTCATCACCAACTCGAAGAACAACCTCCAGGCCTGGGCAGACGAAGAGGCCTCGCTGCGTGAAGCCCTCACCGAGCTGCCTCCGACACTCCGCGCCGCGCAGGACGGCCTGGCCAAGTCGAACCAGCTTTCGCTGGTCCTGCGCCCGACCCTGCTGAGGCTGATCCCGGGAGCCAAGAACCTGAAGGCCTCGCTGGTTGCGCTCCAGGACCTCGGCAGGAACGTGACCCCTCTCGTCCGCGATGACATCCGCCCCTTCACCCGTGAGGTCCAGCCGGTGTTCAGCGACCTCGGGGCGACAAGCAGGGCGGCGGAAGTGACCACGAAGAAGGTCAAGGGCTTCTACGGCAACCTGAATCGCCTGCTCGACATCTGGGCCTACAACCCGCCCGGCGATGCCCAGGAGGGCTTCCTGTTCTGGGCTCCTTGGCTGGCCCAGAACTTCAACTCTTCCAGCACCGCCCAGGACGCGATCGGACCGGTCCGCCGCGGCATCAGCACGATCAACTGCAACACCGGGCTCCAGGCCAACCAGATCGCCTGGAACGGCTTCGGTGGCATACCCCAGCTCTTCACCGCCTACCGCCTGGCCCAACTTCCGCCCCCGACCAACCCCGTTGACGGCGGTATCTGCCCCAACGTAGCGCCCGCACCATGAACAAACAGGCACCTTCGATAGGACAACTGATCACGCTCTCGGGCTTCGTGCTCGCCTGTTTCGGGCTGCTGCTTTTCGTCTGGGTGGCCTTCGGCGGGCCGACCCCGCTGGCCGCCTCCGGCTACAAGCTGAGCCTGCCGATGACCCAGATCGGACAGCTCGCCGAGCAGTCGCAGATCAAGATCTCGGGGGTCGAGGTCGGCCGGGTCAGCGGGGTCGAGCTCGGCGAAGGCGACCAGGAGGCGGAGGCCATCGTCGAACTGGAGATCGATCCCGAGTACGCGCCGATCCCCGAGGACACCCGCGCCATCCTCAGGGCGAAGTCGCTACTCGGCGAGGCATTCGTCGAGCTGACCCCGGGCGACCCACGTGACGGCATGCTGCCCGACGGCGGCGAGCTGCCGGCCGCCCAGGTGGCGAAATCGGTCCAGCTGGACGAGATCTTCAGGACCTTCGACCCCGAGACCAGAGAGGCCTTCAAGCAGGGCGCGATCGACAACTCGATCGCCGTATCCGGTCGGGGCTCGACGCTCAACCAGACCCTCGGTGTGCTTCCCGGGACACTGACCGAGCTCGACGACGTACTCAACATCCTCAACCAGCAGGAAGAGGACGTGACCAAGCTGATCCGCAATACGGGCGTCGTATTCAACGCCCTGAGCGAGCGACAGGGGCAACTCAGCAGCCTGATCACCAATACCAACACGGTCTTCCGAACCACCGCCTCACGCACCCGGGAGCTTCAGGAGTTCTTCCGCATATTCCCGACCTTCCTGCGGGAGTCGCGCCTGACCCAGGAGCGTCTCGGCGACTTCAGCGAGGTCGGTACGCCGGTCATGCGCAAGATGGTTCCGGTGGCCCGCCAGGTCAAACCGCTGTTCGATGCCACGCAGAAGCTAGACCCGCAGCTGATCCGCCTGTACAAGGGCGTGAAGCCGGTCATCAACAAGGCGCCGAGGGCCTTCCCGTCCCTCCGCGGCTTCCTCGATGACGAGGCCCCGAAGCTGCTGGCGCGCCTGCCCGACTACCTGAACGAACTCGACCCGCTCCTGCAGACCGCCGACTACTACAAGGAAGAGCTGGCCGCCTTCCTCGGTAACGCATCGACGGCACTCAACGCCAGGGCTTCCTACCCGACAGACATCAACGGTGTGCGCTACATCAGGGCCGGCATAACGCTCGGTCCCGAGTCGGCCACCGCCTTCGACACACGGCCGAACAGCAACCGCGCCAACCCTTACCCGGCGGCCGGCTCGAACCTTGATTTTGCCGGGGCAGGGCTTCAGGTATTCGACGATGCGAACTGCACCGGTGGTGGAATCAACGCGACGATGCCTCCCTGGGCTGCGCTTACGCCGGTTCAGCAGGCGCAGTACGCCGCCAACCTTCGCTACGTACCGGATTCGATCACCCCGGCCGAGGTCGAGGAGCAGTACAACAACGTCATCCAGTTCGCCTTCCAGGGCTTCAACCAGACCGACAACGTGCCGGCGCCGGCCTGTATTCAGCAGCCGCTGTTCGACGCGATCGGCGACCCCTCGCAGCCGCCGCAGCAGTATCAGCAGGTCTTCCGCCAGCCGTAGATCTCTCACTGCGCAACTTCTTTCGACTTCCGGGGTTTTATCGGGTAGACTCCCGCGGGCTTGATGGGAGATTCGGGGTCCGGGCGTCGTCCGGCCAGCACACTTTTTTGACAGGAGAGAGAACGCAATGAAATTGATCAAGACCGCTGCGGCGGGACTTATCTTGGCTTTCGCTCTGGCCATCCCGGCCAGCGCCAACGCCGCAGACGAAACGCTCGAGGGGAGCTTCAGCCTGGAGCCCCGTAGTGGACAGTTTCTGAACAATGGTCTGAAGCCCGCCAACTGGAGCGTCGAGAACACGGTTACCGCAACCGGTCCTCAGATTCTCCCGTCGAAGGTGATGGACATCGGCAACCCCGCGGGTGAGATGACCTTCAACCCGGGCAATATGCCCGTATGTACCGACGACCTGGTCGGACCTCCTCCGACCGACCTCAGCCAGCCGGTCCCGAATATCGTCGACCGCTGCCCCGACTCGGTTCTCGGTAACGGCACGGCGAAGTTCGCGCTGGCTCAGATCAACAGTAACGCCACACTTCTCGACGGCGTCATGGTCGCATTCAACGGCGGAATCCAGGGTGGACGGCCGCTGGTCAAGGTCTACGCCTACTCCTACGACACCAACGTCGCGATCTTCACCGAGGCGACGCTGGACGCAGACGGAAGCCTGATCTTCGAGGTTCCGTCGCTGACCGCCGACTCGTCGGTCACCGCGCTGAACCTCGCTATCCCGAGCACCGATATAACCCTCAACAACTGGGGACCCGGCATGGAGACGGTCGTCCTGCCCAAGGGCGTGAAGAACAACTACGTCATGGCCCAGTGCTCGACGGGCAGCTGGGAGTGGAGCTCCGACTTCACCTTCGGCACCCGCGATACCAACGGTGACCCGACCAGCCCGGACACGTTCTCCAGCGATGGTGGCATCGAGAACTGCACCGGCGTGACCGGCAAGGGCAAGATCAGCAAGGTCCAGGTCAAGGGCTCGAAGAAGGTCAAGCGCAACAAGAAGACGACCTACAAGGTCAAGATCAAGAACACCGGGGCGGTCGCCGCCAAGGGCGTCAAGGTCAAGATGACCGGCAAGGGCGTCAAGGGCAAGGCCAACGCGGGCAACATCCCGGCCGGCAAGGTCAAGACCGTCAAGGTCAAGGCCAAGTTCAGCAAGAAGGGCAAGATCAAGACCACCGTCAAGGTGACCTCGAAGAACGCCGGCAAGAAGAACGTCAAGACGACCGTCAAGGTCAAGTAGACAACCGGCAGAGCAGTCTGAAAGCGGGCGGCCTCCGGGCCGCCCGTTTTTTTGCCCGCGACCGCGACATGTTCTAGATTCCAATGCGTTGGCAATCGGGTTTCCGGCGAGCGAGGAAGGTGGTTCGGGGATGAAAGGGAGAACTGCGGTGCTGGTCGGCTGGTCGGCGGCATTACTGGTGCTTGCCCCCGCGGCACCGGCCCTTGCGGCCGGAGAGACCGCAAGGGCCGACATTGCGATGAGCCCTTCTGCCGGGAAGCTCTACCGTGAGCTGCCCCGTCCGGTGAACTGGAGGGTCGAGGCCGAGATCACTGCTCCGCCGGAGTCACCCCTGGTCCTGCCGATGAAGTTCATCCGCACGGTTTTTCCGGAGGAGATGAGCTTCAACCCGGATCCGGCAATGCCTGCCTGCCCGGACAGCGCCGTGGGGCCGCCGCCGACCTACATCAGCGAGCCACCCGAGACGATCATCGCCAGGTGCCCGGACTCGGTGCTGGGCAACGGCAGCTCAACTGTCTACCTGGCTTCGATCAACCGTCCGGAGGGGCCCGGCCTGACCGACGGGGATCTGGTCATGTTCAACGGAGGTCGCTACCGTGACGGCAGCCCGCGGCTCAAGGTCTACGGCTTCAGCGCCTCACTCGCCACCGGGACCTATTTCGAAGGGCGGATGAGGAAGAACGTCCTCAGAGTCGAAATCGCTCAACTCGCTGTCGACTCGGCTGTCGGTTCCTTCGACCTGAACATCCCCGGCAGCTCCAGTCCTTTCCCCGCGAGGCGGGGCAAGGATCCCGGGTACGTCAGGGCTACCTGCGCCGACGGGCAGTGGAGCGGCTTCTCCGAATTCACTCTCGGGCGGCGCGACAGCGACAACAGCCCGATCGGAGCCGAGAGCATCGTACGATCGAATGACGTCGTCAAACCCTGCAGTGGCAAACGGGGTCGCGCGCGTCTTAAGGTTGTCGCGACCCGAAAGGTAGCCGGCAAGCGGGGCCGGGAAAGGTATCGGGTCAGCGTCCGAAACCTCGGAACGGCCTCGGCCCGCGACGTCCTCGTCAGGGCGGACGGCCGGGGATTCCGTGGCAAGGCGCGGATCGGTCGAATCCCGCCGCGAAAGGTCCGCGCAGCCGCGGTGGCTGTGGCGCGTGGTAGCGCCGCCTCCGGCACCCCGCGATTCAGGCTTCGCTTCAGGCGCTGATCCCAGACAGACAACTGCGAAGTTGTATAGTTGTCGGACCATGGCAATGCCCTCACCGCTTCCGCTTGACCTCGCCGAGCTGATCGCATCCCAGTTCCGCCTGCTCGGCGAACCCATGAGGCTGCGCATCATCGACCGGCTGAGGTCGGGCGAACGCAGCGTGGGGGAGTTGACCGAAGACCTGGGTGCGACCCAGCAGAACATCTCCAAGCACCTCCAGACGCTCCACACCGCGGGGGCGGTGGCCCGCCGCAAGCAGGGCAATACCGTCTACTACTCGGTCCAGGATACGGCGATGGTGGAGATGTGCGACCAGGTCTGCGGCAGCATGGAGAAGCGCCTCGGCGCCATGGCCTCCGTGCTCGAAGCCCTTCAGCGTCCCTGACCCGCCCGGCCGTCGTCCGGGCAGCCTTCGCCCTGGCCGGACCCGGGCGCTGCCCGGGTATCAGGGTTAGAACGCCGCCCAGGCCTCGAACCCTGGACGCCACCCAGACACCGACCGCGAGCGGCCAACCTGAGGCGCCGACCAGCCGGCAACCAAGCACTGCCGACCTGAAGCGCGTCCAGCCGGCAGCCAGGATCTGCCGACCCGGAGCGCAGTCCCGCCGTGGTGCCAGCCGGGGGACGTGGCGGCGTTCCCAGCGGCCTGATCCGGCCGGATTGCGCACCGCCCGGGGGCGTGCTACTATCCACCCATCTATACAACTAAACAATTGTGAAGTGGAGTAAATCGAATGAGTCAGCAACCTGAATCGAAAAGCAAGTGGCCGCTTGAACGCGCCCTGTTCCTGATGGCCGGGACGATGACGATCCTCAGCGCAGCACTTGCCGCGGTCTTCTCGCCGTGGTTCCTGCTGCTGACCGCATTCGTCGGTCTCAACCAGTTGCTCTACGTCGCGGTGGGAGCCTGCCCGGCTTCGCTCATCCTCGGCAAGACCTGCGGCCTGAATTCGGCCTGGGTGCGGAGCGCCGATGCGGGGCAGACACGATGAACTCGGTCGGAGCAGTCGGCCGCCTCGGACGGTGGACCGCAAACAACTTCAAACTCGTACTCGGCGCCTGGCTGGTTGTCGCCCTGGTGCTGGGTTTCTTCGCACCCCGGGTCGAGCATGCTCTTTCGGGTGCCGGCTGGGAGGCGACCGGATCCGAATCGGTTGAGGTCCGTCAGGCGATCGACGAGCAGTTCGGAGGTATGTCCTCTTCGGCACTGATGGTCGTGATGAGCAGTGAGGATGAGACGTGGCAGAGCCCCGGCTTCACCTCCGCGATCGACTCTGTCGACGAAACGCTCTCTTCCAGCGAAGATGTTTCCGCAGTTGTGGTGCCCGGTGAGGGCGGCTGGATCTCCGAGGATGAAAAGACCGTCGTCGTGCAGGCCGGTGCCGCCGCCGATCCGAACCAGATGGTCCGGGCCGCGGACGACCTCAAGGTGGAGCTGGAAGAGCTCGATACCGCCGGGGTCGACATCGCGCTGACCGGCGCATCCGGCATGTGGTCGGACTTCAACGAGGCCAACAAGGAAGCGATGATCAAGTCGGAGTTGATCTCCTGGCCGGTCACGCTGCTGATCCTCGTGCTCGCCTTCGGTTCGCTGGTAGCTGCCGGTCTGCCTCTGATGCTGACCATCCTCGGGCTGGTCGCCGCCGCCGGCACCCTTTACCTCGGGACCCAGTTCGTGGACATCTCGATCTGGGCGATGAACTTCGCCTTGATGTTCGCGCTCGCCCTCGGCATCGACTACGCCCTGTTCATCGTCTACCGCTTCCGCGGGGCGTTGACCGACTCGGCGGGTCCGCTGGAGGCGATCGAGACGACCATGGATACGGCAGGCAAGGCGGTGCTGTTCTCCGGTCTGACCGTGTTGATCTCGCTCTCGGCGGTGATGCTCGTGCCGAGCCCCGCTTTCCGCTCGATGAGTGCCGGGATAATGCTTTCGGTCGCCTTCGTGCTGCTGGCATCGCTGACCCTGCTGCCGGCTGTCCTGGCGAAGCTGGGTCCAAGGATCAACAAGCTGTCTTTGCCTTGGGTGCATGAAGGCGAGCATCGCTCTCCGTTCTTCGCCCGCTGGGCCGAGAAGCTGTGGAAGCGCCCGCTGCTGTACGGCGTTCCGGCCCTGCTTGCGCTGGTCCTGCTGGCTGTGCCCGTATTCTCACTCGATACCGGCATGCCTTCGATCAAGGTCGTGCCGGAGCAGGACGGATCCCGCCAGGGCTACGAGCAGCTGGCGGCATCGTTCGGCCCGGGGGCCCCGGGCACTCTGCAGGTGATCGCGCCGGCCGATTCGGCCGCGGATGTCGAGTCGGCCCTGGAGGCCGACTCCGGAATCGCCCAGATATACCCGCCGATGCCCGGCGAGGGTGACCTGGTGATGGTCCAGGCGGTTCCGACGATGGATCCCTCCAGTCCGCAGATGGGCGAGACGATCGACCGTCTGCGTGGCGATCTGCCCGCCACGGCGCAGCTCGGAGGTGCATCGACCGAGAACTACGATCTCGAGACCGCGCTTTCGGACAAGACAGCGCTGGTCATCGGCGTGGTCATGGTGCTCGGCTTCCTGCTGCTGCTGTTCGCCCTGAGGGCGCCGGTGGTGGCAGCGCTCGGCGTGGTCACGAACCTGCTCGCAGTCGGGGCAGCCTTCGGCGTCGCGAAGCTGATCTTCCAGGACGGCAACCTGGAGACCCTGCTCGGCTTCGAGTCGCAGGGGTTCCTCAACGCATGGGCGCCGGTGTTCTTCTTCGCGATGATCTTCGCGATCTCGATGGACTACTCGGTCTTCCTCCTGAGTTCCGCCAAGGAGCACTGGGAGAAGTCGGGTGACCCTCGCGAAGCACTGGTCGGAGGCATCGCCCATTCCGGAAGGGTGATCTTCGCTGCTGCCGCGGTGATGGTGGCGGTGTTCTTCACCTTCGCCCTCTCCGGCCCGCTGCCCCCGAAGGAGATGGGCATCATCCTCGGCGTCGCCGTGCTGCTCGACGCGGCACTGGTCCGGCTGCTGTTGCTGCCGGTGCTGATCCGGTTGACCGGCAAGTACGCCTGGTGGCTGCCGGCCTGGGCAGACAGGATCCTGCCGAGGATCAAGTTCTCCCACTGAGTCCGACCCGGATGGCCCTCCGGAAAAATGGCCTCCGCCGGTCAGCCGCCGGGATCAGGGACTTCAGGCAGGAAGCCTGGTCCCGGGTCCCGGCGGCTGACCGTTTTGGCGGGACGGATGCTGCACAGGCCTCCCGTTGTCCCGGCGTTGCGTTCGGATGCCGTATCCGGACGAACCCCGGTCCCGGTCTGAGCCGGTTCAGATCCAGCCGAGCAGCGGTCCGAACAGGACAAGTGCGACGACGACGACCGCCGCCATCGCGCCGACGATCCGCAGCCGGCTGCGGTCGTCGGGCTGGTCGTAGACCCACGCGGCAGTCATGAAGAACCACAGGTAGCCGAAGACCACGATCGGAAGGACGAAGGGTGTATTCCACCACCAGTACTCCCAGTGGAAGTAGCCGGTTGCGTGAAGCAGCAACTCGACCGCCACGGCGAGGACCGAGAAAGCGATGGCGATGGTCCAGCGGTTGGGCAGTCCGAGCAGCTTCTGCTTCGGGTCGGGTGGCAGCGACTTGGCGAAGACGACTCCCGAGACCGCGAACATCAGGGAGATCTCGAGAGTAAGCCCGATGAGGATCAGGTAGGCGGTGTCTCCCGTCACCGTCCAGAGGGCGGCGCGGTCGCTGAAATGGAGGATCAGGGAGTTGGCGATCTCGTTTATCCAGTCGGCCAGCCAGAAAACGACCCCGGCCAGCACGATGTCCCAGCGGCGCCGCTCGACCTCGACCGCATAGACGTACATGACGAACACCAGGAGGGTGACCGCATACCACTTGAACTGGCTCGAATCGCGGAGAAGATCCTGCGCCTCGAGGGTGAAGTCGGTCACAGTTGCGAGCATAGGCTCCGTCAGCTCACCTTGGAGAGGTCGAGTCCGACGCTGACAGGGCAGTGATCGGAGCCCATTACGTCGGTGTGGATGTCGGCGGCGACGACGGCATCCTTCAGGCCGGCAGAGACCAGGAAGTAGTCGATCCGCCAGCCGACGTTGCGCTCCCTGGCCTTGCTCATCATCGACCACCAGGAGTAGTGGCCGTTGCCTTCGTTGAAGAGCCTGAACGTATCGACGTATCCAGCGTCGATCAGGTTCTGGAATCCCTCCCGTTCCTCGTCGGTGAAGCCATGCTCGCCGACGTTCGGCTTCGGATTGGCGAGGTCGTCCTCGGTGTGGGCGACGTTCATGTCGCCGCAGAAGACAACCGGCTTCTTCTGCTCAAGGGTGCGGAGGTGTTCCAGCAGCGCCGGGTCCCAATGGGAGTACCTCAGGTCCAGCCGGGTCAGGTCGCGTTTCGAGTTGGGTACGTACGAAGTGACGACCCAGAAGTCTTCGAATTCGGCCGAGATGACGCGACCCTCGGAAAGCGGGTCTCCGTAGCCGTCGTCGCCGAGACCGTGCCTGATCGAGATGTCCTCGGTGAAGTCGTTGAGCACGCTTATCGGCTTGTGACGGGTGAAGACCGCGGTACCGGAGTAGCCCTTGCGTTCGGCCGAGTTCCAGTACTCCTCGTACTCGGGGAGGTCGATCTCGGCCTGGCCCTGCTGTGCCTTGGTCTCCTGCAGGCAGAGGATGTCGGGCTCGTGGGCGGCGACGAACGGTCCGAATTCGTCCTTGCGGATCACTGCCCTGATCCCGTTGACGTTCCAGGAGTAGATCTTCATCGCACCAACTATTCCAGAGCCGCCCCGCTACGGGCGCGCGACTCGACCGGAGCTGGGGAGGGGGCACCCGGGGCAGAAAAAAGGACCGGCCGGGGCCGGTCCTGACTATGCGGCCGAGAGGAGTCGAACCTCCACATCCTTTCGGACACAGGCACCTGAAGCCTGCGCGTCTACCAGTTCCGCCACGGCCGCGCGGTGCGCGAACTCTAGCGACTGCGGGCAAGAGCCGCCGCCCGCACCCGGTCGCCGCGACGAGGCCGCACGGCCCCGGTCGCGGATCGGAGGAATTGTTAGAATGGCCGCTGCGCGCCGCTATCGTCCAGGGGTCTAGGACGCCGGATTCTCAGTCCGGAAACCGGGGTTCGAATCCCCGTAGCGGTACTTGCTGTTCGTCGCCGACGGCCTGGCCAACCGGGCAGGCGATCCGCGTTCGGGGCCCGGGTAGAATCGGCCGCCCATGATTCGGCGAAGAATCGAAAGAGGCAGACGGCTGGAGCAGGGCACAGGCGGCCGGATGCGCCCGCCAGAAACCGGTGGGCGCTCCCGGTGCGACGCGGCTCCACGGGCGGACGCCTGATCGAAACTCCGAGACACACCCGTCGCAAAGTCCTCGCCGGCGGGCTGGCGATCGCCGGAGGTGCGGCACTTGCGGGGGCCGTCGGCTGCAGTGGATCCTCAGGGGGTGGGGAGGGGTCGGACGACGACCTGCTCGCCTCGCTTCCGGACTACGGCATCCCGAAGCCGACCGCGTGGCTGAGGAGCAACTGGTCCAGGGATCCGTATGCGCTCTGTTCGTACTCCTGCATGCCACCGGGGCCGCCGGGGCCGCGGGCCCGGGCGCTTCTGAGAGAGCCGGTGGCCGGGCGTCTCGTCTTCGCCGGCGAGGCAACCTCTTCGGCCAATCCGGCGATGGTCCACGGAGCGATCGAGTCCGGCCTGCGCGCGGCGGCCCAGGCCGGTGAACTCGCCCGCCCTGGATCGAGGGTCGCTGTGCTGGGGGCGGGGGCCGCCGGGTTGGCGTGCGCGCGGGAGTTGATTGATGCCGGCTTCGACGTTGAACTGATCGAAGCCAGAGACCGGCCCGGGGGGCGGGTGTGGAGCGAGGAGATCGTCGGCCTGCCGGCCGAGATGGGGGCGTCCTGGATCCACGGCGTCAGTGGCAACCCGCTCACCGCGATCGCCGATGAGGCGGGGGTCGAGCGCATCGCATTCGAATACGGAGCCGGCTTCACAAGCGAGCGCCAGCGCACCGCCGGAGAGGCCGGATACAGGGAGGTGAACCGGGCCCTGAACTCATTCGACTGGCGGAGCGGCGACGCGGTCACCACTCCGCTTTCGGACCTCTTTCCACGGCGCCGGACGCCCGGTCTCGAGTGGGCGATCAATTCGCAGATCAGCCAGGAGTACGGTGCCGACCCCGACGGACTCTCGGTTTTCGCCACCGATGAAGGTGACTTCCTGCGTGGAGGAGACGCTCTCCTCGGAGGCAGCTACCAGGACATGATCGTCGAAGCCGCCGGTGAGCTTCCGCTGCGTCTGAACACGGTCGTCGAGGCCGTCGAATACGGATCATCCGGCGGGGTCGAACTGCTCGATGCCGGGGGCGGGCGGACGCGGGCCGACCTCGCGGTCGTGACCGTGCCCATCGGGGTGCTGCAGCGTGGATCGATCAGGTTCTCGCCGCAACTGCCGGCCAGGACGATGGAGGGAATCGGTGGCCTGGGTCTCGGCCTGCTGGACAAACTGTGGCTGGCCTTCGACGAGCCGTTCTGGGACCTCGACACTGAACTGATCTCCTGGATCGACCCGGCGCGCCCCGGGCTGTGGGCCGAATGGGTCAACGGTCAGAGAGCTTTCGACCGGCCCGTCCTGCTGGGATTCAACGGCGGAGCACAGGCATGGCGCATGGCCCGGCAGGACGACCGCTCGGTCGTGGCCAGCGGAATGGCTGCGCTGGACAGCATGTTCGGCTGAGAACGGTCAGCCGGGGCGGCCCGCGACGGCGGGACCGCGCGGGTGATCGGTTCAGCGCAGCCGCAGGCCGCCGGACTTCCGGGGCTTGATGCCTCCGGAGACCACCCGGCCAGGGCACTTGTTGCTGCAGGTCTTCAGGGTCGGCAGGTCCTTGACCATCAGGCGGAACTCCTTGCGCCGCCTTATCTGCAGGCCTTCGAGTTCGTAGCGCTTGCCGTTGACGATGATGCCGTCGAACAGCAGCATCTCCTTGCCCGCCCTGCGGTAGTTGCCCTTGCGCACATGGAAAGCGATGTTCGTATCGCTGCCTTTGCCTTTGGCCGGCAGGTAGTCGAGTGCACCGGGTCCGAGGTTGAATGCGAACGAAGTCAATGCGGTCATCATGCGCGGCGTGACCCTGGCGCCCTTGATCCGGGCCAGCACCTCGGCCTCGTACCTGGCGAGATCCTTGCGCAGCATCTTCAGCCCGCGCTTCTCGGTGATGCAGCCCCACTTCTTGCGGTCTTTCTTCGTCGGCGGGCCGTAGTGGAGGAGTCGTCCGTAGCCGATGGTTGCGTGACCGGCGGGGTCGGCGTAGACGCAGGAGGAGAAACCCTCGAAGGAAGCGACGAAACTCGTGGTGTACGAGCTGACCGCGCCGGCCTGGGAGGGGACGAGCAGGAGGGTGCCGGCAACCAGCATTGAGATCAGGACTCGACGCATGTTAGGAAAGGCTAACAAAGCTGGGCCGGGACTTCACGGGGTGGGCTCCGGCGAAAGGAATCGTTCGCCTGGCGCCGGGCCGCTTCAGCGAGGTTCGAGATCGACTTCGACCGGGTCGGTCTCCTCGATTACCGGGGCGGCGAAGGGCTCGATCGGCTCCTCGGGCTTTGCCCGGCGGGCCTTGAACAGTTCGATGAAGACCGGGATGACCGAGAGGAAGACGATCAGCAGCAGGATCGGCTCGATGTTGTTCTTGACGAAGTCGATCTGTCCGAGGAAGTAGCCGAGTGCCGGGACGCCGAAGCCCCAGAGCATGCCGCCAACCACGTTGTAGGTGACGAAGGTGCGGTAGTGCATCTTCGAGGTTCCGGCCATTACGGGTACGAAGGTGCGCATCACCGGCACGAAACGCGCGATCACGACCGTCTTGGGCCCGTGCTTCTCGAAGAATTCCGCCGACTTGTCGACGTATTCGCGCCGGAAGAAACGGCTGTCCGGGCGGTTGAAGAGCGGCGGTCCGAACTTGCGGCCGATGGCGTACCCGACCTGGTCCCCCGCGATAGCGGCGATCGGGATGGTGACCAGCAGGACCCAGATGTCGGGCAGGATGCCCTGGGCAGAGAGCAGGCCTGCGGTGAAGAGCAGCGAGTCGCCGGGCAGGAAGAAACCGACCAGCAGGCCGGACTCGATGAAGACGATCGCCAGGATGCCGAGCATGCCGAAGGTCTTGATCAGGTGCTCGGGCTCGAGCCAGCTCGGGCCGAGGGCAAGCGGCAGTTCCGCGAACACCTGATGCAGGAAATCCATACTTCGATGGTACGGATAGCGCCGGACCGCCGTCGCTCGGCCGCCTGGCGCGGGGGCGAGCCTGCGAAAGACTCCACGGCGTCCGTGCGAACAGGCTAGGATCGGAGACGAAGTCGATCGTGCCCCGAAAGCGGGGTCAGGGAATCCGGTCAGATGCCGGAACTGGCGCGCAGCGGTAGGGACGCAATGCGGAGACACAGACGCCACTGGACCAAGGTCCGGGAAGGCTGTTTCCGAGCAACAACGTCCGAGTCCGAAAACCTGTCGACTTTACGCCTGACGGCGTACCGATAAACGCGGCTCCGCGCAAGAGCCCACGGAAAGCAAGGGAACAATTGAATTCACCATCGACTACCGGTCGACTGATCTTCGGTCTACTGGCCCTGGTCCTGTTATCGGGGGTGGCCCCGTCCGCTGCGGCAGCCGGCAAGGTGCCGGTCCACGTCAGAGCGGTCACCTGGCAGGGCAAGATCCTGATCGACCGGACCGTGAGGACCGGGACCACTTCCGTGCCGACCAGTGCCAGGGCGGGATGCTTCGGCGGTTCACCAAGCAACGGTTCGGTGCGCATTCCCGGGGCGACCGCGCTCGGCGCACTCCAGGATGCCCAGCGGGCGCGCAAACCACGGCGCCCCCTCCTGATCACCAACGCCTTCGATTTCGGTCTCGGCATCTGCGGAGTGGGTGGTGCGGTCGCCGAAGGCGAGGAGTGGTGGGAGCTGAGCCACAACCACAGACCCTCATCGCTCGGCGGCGAAGGGACGAAGCTGGAGAGGAACGACACAGTGCTCTGGTACCTGGCGCAGTCGTTCAACGAGACGAGCCCGGACGAGCTCTACCTGAAAGCCCCTGACCGCGTTCGCAGGAACAGAGCTTTCAGGGTGCGTGTCCTGGCCTTCAACGACAAGGGCAGGAAACGGCCGGTCAAGGGGGCCTCTGTTTCGAACGGTGGCAGGACTGACGCCCGGGGCTACGCCCGGGTGAAGATCAGCCGGAAGACCAGGTTCGTCGCGAGGGCTGACGGCCTGATCGTTTCGAACCGAGCCGTTGTGAGGGTCCGGAAGTAAAACGGCGGGCGACAGGCAGCCGGCTGCGACCGGGGCGTATTCTGGCCCCGGCCGTCTGCCTGGTCGCGGCCGTCGCGATTTCCGGCTGCGGGGTCGGCTTCGGCGCCGGTGAGCGGGATGGAAGTGCCGGGCTCGTGATCACCCGCGACTACGGTTCCGAGGTTCTGCTCGAGCGCACGGTCGAGGGCCTCAGTCAGTCGAGCACGGCGATGCGGCTGCTCGACGATTCTTCAGAGATCGAGACCCGCTACGGCGGCGGTTTCGTTCAGTCGATCGACGGGATATCCTCGACCGCCGGCGCGCGCAGTTCGGACTGGTTCTACTTCGTGAACGGGATCGCCGCGGAGCGTGGGGCGGCCGAGTTCCTGGTGGCGCCCGGCGACCGGATGTGGTGGGACTTCCGTGACTGGGCCGACGCCATGGACGTGAACGCGGTCGTCGGTTCCTACCCGGCCCCGCTGAGTACGGGCTTCGACGGCGCCGCCTGGCCGGTCGTGGTCGAGTGTGCCCGCGAGGGCGCCGCCTGCGACCTCGCCAGGGAACGGCTCGAATCCGACGGGGTGGAACTGGCTCAGCCAGACGCCGGAGCCGAGGCACTGCGGGTGCTGGTCGGGGACTGGTCGAGCATCGCCGCCGACCCTGCCGCTGAACGGCTCCGGTCATCGCCTGCGGTTAGCGGGGTGTTCGCCCGGTTCGACGACCAGGGCCCCGCTGTGGAACTGGAGGGACTCGACTTCACCGGGAGCACGGTGGAGAGCTTCGGTGCCGGAGCCGGTCTGATCGCGGCGGTGCGCAGGGGCACAGAGCCGCCCGTCTGGCTGGTCACCGGGACCGATGCCACCGGCGTCGAGGCGGCCGCGGCCGGGCTGGTTGAAGAGAGCCTTCGAAACCGCTACGCAGTAGTCGTATCCGATGGAGCGACAACCGGACTTCCGATCGACGGCGAGGCCGACGGGGCGGGATCGTGAACGGCCTCTCGCCACTTTCCTACGTGCCTCGACGGGCGACGCTCCAGAGTGCCGGGCTCGGCCCGGTCGCGCTCTACCTGGGGGCCTACCTGGTGATCTGCTTCCTCTCCGGCGATCCGTTGGTGCTTGTCGCCGCCACGGCGGGGGCGGCGATTGCCGGCTACGGATGCGGTGCCGGTCGCGCCGTTCGGTTCTCACTGCGTCTCGGTGCCGCCCTGGCCGTGGCGATGATCGTGATCAACGGGCTGGTCAGCGGTCGCGGCACGACGGTACTGCTCCGGCTCGGTGAGTGGCCGCTGTTCGGGCGGATAGACGTGACCGCCGAAGCACTGGCCGCCGGAGCGGTGATCGGCCTGAGGGCGCTCGGCACGATGGTCGTGATCGGCGTCTGGTCGGCCTGCGTCGACCCCGACCGGATGCTCCGGGCGGTGTCCGGGGTGGCAAAGAGGTCGGCCCTCACCGCGACGCTGATCTCGCGCCTGGTGCCGCTGGCTGCGTCGGACTACTCCCGGCTCGGCGAAGCGGCAGGGCTGAGGGGTCCTGGAGCCGCACCGGTGGGACGCGCAGCGATGGCCGGCCGGCTGCTGGGGGGTTCGCTGGATCGCGCCGTCGACGTCGCCGCCACGCTCGAGCTGCGCGGCTACGGCCAGGGTGCGCCGGGACACGAAGGCGCACTCGCCCGCTCGAGGTACGACCGGAGGTTCCTCGTCTCGGGGGCGCTGCTCATGGTCGCGGCGATCCTGTACCTGGCCATCGGTGACGGTCAGCTCGGCGCGTATCCGAGCGTCACCTACTCGCCGGACTGGCTGACTTTCGGGGTTTCCCTGTCCTTCCTTCTCGGCGGTTTCGTCACCTGGCGGAGGAGGCGACCGGATGGCCGCTGAGCCCGCGCTCGCCTTCAGCCGGCTCGGCTACCGGTACGCCGGGGCCCCGGTCCCGAGTCTGAGCGACATTTCCCTGGTCATCGACCCGGGGGAGTTCGTGGTGCTCGCCGGTCGCTCCGGATCCGGCAAGAGCTCGCTGCTCAGGGCCGGCTGCGGGCTGATCCCGCACTTCCACGGCGGGGAGATCGATGGCTCGGTGCTGGTCGGCGGCCGTGATACCCGGGAGTCCGGCCCCGGTGAGCTGGCTGATCTGGTCGGCTATGTCGCCCAGGATCCCGAGACCCAGATCGTCTCGACCACGGTCGGAGCCGAGCTCGAGCTGCCGCTGCGCTTCCGTGGTGACCATCCCGCAGCGCGGGCGCGGGCGGTCGAGGAAGTCGCCCTGGCTCTGAACATCCCGGACCTGCTCGGCCGGACGGTGGCGACGCTTTCGGGCGGTGAGATGCAGCGCGTGGCGTTGGCCGTCGCCCTGGTGACCCGGCCGCCGCTGATCCTGCTCGACGAGCCGACCTCGCAGCTCGATCCGGTCGCCGGCGACGAGCTGATCTGGCTGCTTCGACGTCTGAACGAGGAGTGGGGGGTGGCCGTGGTGCTGGCGGAGCACCGGCTGGAGCGTTGCCTGGCCGCCGCGGACCGCGTGGTTGCGATGGACAGCGGCTGGATCGCATTCGACGGCCCGCCGCGGAGCTTTCTGGAATATGCGGTCGAACGGGACCAGACGCTGACCACTCCTGCCGCCCGTATGTTCTCGCTGGCCGGGATCGACCCGCTGCCGGTCGGGGTTCGCGATGCCCGGGCGACCCTCCGTGTCCGTGGCCTGGATCCAGCTGCTGAAAGGCCGCAGGCGTCCGACCGGGCAGAAGCCGGCTCGCAGGCCGGCAAAACGGCCGGGAGAGCATTGAGCTGTCGCGGGCTGTGGGTCGAACTCGACGCGGGGGAGGGTCCGAGCGACGTCCTGCGCGGGATCGACCTCGAGATCGAGCCCGGGGAAAGAGTGGCGCTGATGGGCCGGAACGGAGCCGGCAAGTCGACCCTGCTCAGGGCGGCTGCCGGCCTCCTCAGGCCGGCGGCCGGCAAGGTGGAGGCTCCACAGGGGATGGCCCTGCTGACACAGAATCCCGGCGACTACATCGTGCGCGAGAGAGTCGGCGACGAACTGCCCGGCCGGGAAGGTGCCGCGGCCCTCGAGGCGGTCGGCCTGGAATTGCCGCCGGACGCCGATCCGCGAGACCTCTCCGGCGGTGAACGGCAGCGCCTGGCTCTGGCGATCGCTTTGGCCGGACGCATCGAAGGTGACCGGGTACCCGGCCTGGTCGCCCTCGACGAGCCGACCCGGGGAATGGACCGGGATCTCAAGGACAGGCTGGCCGAGCTGGGCCGGGGCCTGGCTGCCGGTGGAGCCGGGGTCGTCATCTCCACCCACGACGTCGAGTTCGCGGTCGGTTTCGCCGACCGCGTGGTGCTGCTCGGTGACGGCGAACTGATCGCCGATGCGGACACCGGGACCGTGCTTTCCGGCGGCTGGTACTTCGCCTCCGAGGTGGCGAGGGTGCTGGGGCGCCCGGGTATCACCAGCGTCGGGCAGGGAGCGCAACTGCTGCTCGGACGTGAGCGCGGTACCGAGGGAAGGCCGGACCCGGGGGTCACACCTTGAGCTGGCAGCTGGGAACCCTTGCCCTCGTCCTGTTGATGATCGGCGGCGGGATGCTCTGGTACGAGCGCTCGCGACCTCCATCCCAGATCGTCGCGCTGGTTGCGGTCCTGGCGGCGCTCGCGGTCGCCGGTCGTATCGTCCTCGCCCCGATCCCGAACGTGGTGGCGACCACCGACATCGTCTTCTTCGCCGGCTTCGCCCTCGGGCCGGCTCCGGGTTTCGCGGTCGGGGCGCTCGGCGGGCTGGTTTCGAACTTCTGGCTGGGGCAGGGGGTCTGGACTCCGTGGCAGATGGTCGGCTGGGGAATGACCGGCGTCGCCGGAGGGATCTTCTTCCACCTGACCCGCGGCGAAGCGGGGAGATTCAAGCTTGCGGCCGCCTGCGGAGCCGCCGGCCTGTTCTTCGGGCTCTGGATGAATTTTCAGACGATGGTCAGTTTCGGGGGGGAGATAACCCTCGACCGGTACCTTGCACTCGAGGTAAGAGCAATTCCTTTCGACCTGGCCCACATAACCGGAAACGTCATCTTCGCCCTGGCCGCCGGCCCGGCGATGGTCGCCGCCCTGACCCGGTTCCGGGAGCGCTTCGAGTGGCAGCAGGCCGGTTCGCTGGCCGGCGTTCTCCTGGTCATCGCCGGCCTGGGCACGATCGTCTTCGCCCCACCGGCCCGGGCGGCGGTCAGCACCGAAGCCGGGGAGGCCCGGTCCTGGCTGCGGGCCCAGCAGAACGAAGACGGCGGCTTCGGGAGCTCTCCCGACAGTGAGTCCTCGATCAGCGTCACCAGCCGGGCGATGCTCGGGCTGGCCGCGGCGGAGCTGAATCCTCTCGACGTGCGTCGCGGCGACCGCTCGCCGCTGGCCTTTCTCAAGTCGTCCCGCGACGAGCTCGACGACGCCGGCGATATCGCGCTGGTGATCCTCGCCCTTCGGACTGTCGGCGAAAACCCACGCGATTTCAAGGGACGCAACCTGGTCGAAGCCCTGAACAAGCGCCGCGGGTCGCAGGACTCCTTCGGAGACCGCGTCAACGTGGCCGCGTTCTCGGCGCTCGCCTTCCGCTCGGCCGGGGCGAGTGGGCCGGCTTCAGCGGTGGCCGACTGGCTCAGGTCGGCCCAGAACCTCGATCGCGACGGCGGCTGGGGCATTTCCTCGGAGGCACGGAGCGACCCGGACTCGACCGGGGCCGCGCTCCAGGTGATCAGCAGCCAGAAGTCGGTCTCCCGCGGGATGGACTACCTGCGTTCGGCCCAGAAGTCGAGTGGGGGCTTCGTTTCCGGCTCGGTGGTCAACTCACAGTCGACCGGACTCGTGCTGCAGGCGCTGGCGGCGCTCGGGAAGTCCCACTCGAGCCTCCGGGAGAACGGCAATACGGGTCTCGACTTCCTCGAAGCACGCCAGCAGGACGACGGCAGTGTCTGGTATTCGAAGGACTCCGACCAGACCCGGGTCTGGGTCACCGCCGACGCGCTGCCAGGACTGGCCGGTGAGGCGCTGCCGGTTAGCGAGCCGGCCCGCCAGCCCAGCCCGGAGAGCGACTCCGGCTCCGACGGCGGATCCGGCGCTACCGATACGGGTTCGACCGGCGGCTTCGTACCGGACCTTTCCGGATCTGCCCCGCCGGCCGCCGGCACCGGCAGCGGATCCGGTTCAGGCAGCGACGGATCCGGCCTCGTTCCCGACAGCCCGGTGGCCGGCGGGGGATCCGGCGGTTCGGGCGTGCAGGGCGACGATGTGCCGGACGACAGCGGTGTCCCCCCGGGAGTGCCTGAGGTCGCCCCGGTGATCCCGGTTCCGCCGACGGCGGCACTGCTCGCCGCATCCGAGGCCGGGCCGGAGCCCTCCCCGGTGGTCGCAATCCTGATCTTCCTGCTCGTATCGGGCGGGCTCGCCGGTGGCACGGTGCTGCTCGCCCGGCGATTCGGCTGGTGATCTGATGCTGACGAGAGGCGAGGCACTCGAGGCAGTGGCCGGCGAGAAGTTCGAGGTCGTGGTCATCGGCGGCGGGATCACCGGCGCAGGTGTGGCCCTCGATGCCGCCTCACGTGGTTACTCGGTGGCTCTGCTCGAGGCCCGCGATTTCGCGATCGGCACTTCCTCCCGCTCTTCCAAGATGGTTCACGGGGGGCTCCGGTACCTGGAGAACTTCGACGTGGGACTCGTACGAGAGGCTCTGCTCGAGCGTCAGTTGATGGTCGAGCTCGCTCCGCACCTCGTCTACCCGACGCCTTTCCTGGTGCCGACCCTGGGTGCGGCCCGGCGAGATCGCAAGATCGGGATCGGGCTGAACGCCTATGACGTGCTGGCCGGGGTCGCCGGTGGCCGCGGAACGAAGTCGCGCCGCGAACCCCGCCGACAGGGACGCCCGGCGGAGGCCGAGGGCGGCTGGTCACCGGACCGGCACCGCACGATCGGTCCCGAAGAAATGGTCGAACTGGCCCCCGTGCTCGGTGACCGGGACCCTGAGTCCGCCTACCTGTTCTATGACTGCCAGACCGACGACGTGAGGCTGGTGCTGACCGTGCTCGGCGAGGCCCAGCGTTTCGGCGCCGTCTGCCTCAACGGCGCCCGGGTCAGCTCGGTGACCGGACGAAACGGGAAGGCCTCCGGGGTGGAGTTCACCGACTCGGCGTCCGGTGAGACGATCGCGATCGAAGCGGAAAACGTGGTCAACGCGACCGGGGTCTGGGCGGACCGGATCCGCCCCGGCGAGATCCAGCGTGAAGAGGACGTGCCGAAGATCTCTCCCAGCCGCGGTACCCACCTGTTGCTCTCGACCGACGATCTCGACATGGGCCGGGCTGCGTGTGTGGTGCCGGCGGGTGAAGGCCGCAGCATCTTCGCCCTGCCCTGGTACGGAAGGACCCTGGTCGGCACCACCGATGTCGACCACGACGGCGGGATCGAAGAAGTGCCCCCTTCCGGAGACGATCTCTCCTACCTGCTCGAAGCGGTCAACGAGTTCGCCGGCACCTCGCTGACCGACTCGGACATCGTCGGTGCCTACGCCGGGGTGAGGCCACTGATCGCGACCGGGGATCCCCGCAAGTCGGTTGATATCTCCAGGCGGGCAGAGCTGTACGAGACCTCCTCCGGGATGCTGACCATCACCGGCGGCAAGCTGACCACGTGGCGCCGGATGGCCAAGCAGACGGTCGACCGCATCGTCGAGCGCTCGGGTCGGAAGGCCCGCTGCCAGACTGCCGAGATTCCGCTCGGGATGGAGATCGACCCGACCGAACTGGTGGCCCCTGAATCAGTGAGCGAGCAGTCCCGCCGACAGCTCGCCTTCCGCTACGGACACGCGGCGCGCAAAGTCCTCCGGCTGGTGGAAAAGGAGCCGGCTCTCGCCGAGCCGGTACTGCCCGGCATGCCTGACCTGATGGCGGAGGTGGCCTTCGCGGCCGAGTTCGAGCAGGCCGGCACGATTGCCGATGTGCTGCTGCGACGCACCCGGCTCGGGCTGACCGCTGCCTCGAGTCTCGATTCGGCCGATTCAGTGGCCCACGTGGCCTCGGTGATGGGCTCGAGACTCGGCTGGACGCAGGCTGAAGAGCGATCCCAGCGAGAAGCCTGGGTTGCCACGGTCGCCGCCGAAGGGCTCAACCCGGCCCGGCCCGGCGGTCTTTGAGTCCCGGCACTCCACTAACCTAGCCCGCGTACGGACCTACAGAAACCGGAGCCGAATCCGTGGACGAGTCCCGATGCCGCGCATCGCCGTCCACGACGAAGGCCCGAATAGCCAAGGAGCATCAAATGACGGATTTCGGATCGAAGAGCCTGGCCGAGCTTCACAAACTGGCCGCCGACGCAAAGATTGAGGGTTTCAGACTGCTCCGGCGTGAGGATCTGGTCGAGAAGCTCGAGCAGGGCGACGGTGGAGCCGGATCGGGAGGCTCGTCGAGGGGAGGATCGGGCGACCAGGGCCAGAACGGATCGCGCTCGCGGCGTCGCCGCGGCCGCGGCGGCCGGGACCGGTCGCGTCGCGGCGGATCCGGATCCGGATCCGAGCGTGAGGACCAGGACGACGAAGGTCGCGGCAAGCACGAAGGTGACGACCTGACCGAGGCCACCGGGGTTCTGGAGATCCAGCCCCGCGGCAGTGGCCTGGTCCGTGGCGAGGGCCTGCCCGATGCCGGCGTCTATGTTTCACCCGCCCAGATCCGCCGCTGTGAACTGCGCTCCGGAGACGAAGTGAGTGGACCGGTCCGTCCGGCCCGCCGCGGTGAGCGCCGCCCGTCCCTGGTCCGGATCGAGACCGTCAACGGTGAGCCGCCGGTCGACGAGCGTGGACCGGCTTTCGAGGGTCTGACCGCGATTGCCCCCCACCGTCACATTCCGCTGAAGGCGGAGAGCGACGACGTACTCGCACGGGCGGTCGACCTGCTGGCGCCGCTGGCTTTCGGCCAGCGGGTCCTGGTCGAGGCCCAGCCGCGTTCCGGCCGGACCTCGGTCCTCCGGGCTCTGGCCAAGTCGATCGTCGCCGGTTCCGAGGACGGCCCTGAAGTGATCGTCCTGCTGGTCGACGAGCGGCCCGAGGAGGTCACCGCCTGGAAGCGTGAGGTCTCCGGCGTCTCGATCGAGGCGGCTCCGGCCGACCTCGGCGCCGGCGAGCAGGTCCGGATAGCCGAGCGGGCGCTGGCGAAGGTCAGGCGCCAGGCGGAAGCCGGTCAGGATGTGGTGCTTGTAGTCGACTCCCTGACCCGGCTGGCAACTGCCTGCGGCGATGCCGGCGCGGTCAAGCCGTTCTTCGGCACCGGCCGGGAACTCGAGGAAGAGGAGGCCGGTTCGGTCACCGTGATAGCCACCGCCCTCTGGGGCTCCCCGGGGGACCAGGCGGTCATCGACGCGGTCCACACGACCGAGAACGCAACGATCCGTCTCGACTCCGACCTCGCCGCGAAAGGCATCACTCCGGCGCTGGACGTTCGTTCCTGCGCCATCTCCGGCCAGGAATCGGTGCTGACCGCCTCGGAGGTCGACGCCGTGCGTCGCCTCAGGATGGAGCTGACCGAGATGGACCCGGCGCCGGCGGCTGCCCGCCTGGTCGAGCTGATCAACGGCTCGGCGAACAACGAAGAGCTGCTCGAAAAGCTTTAGCGCGGAAGCGGAGGCTCAGCGGCGAAAGGCGACGCGCCGCCAGGACGGTTCCCTGGCAAGCTCGATGGTTTCGGGTCCGCGGTCGGGCTGGATGTAGCCGAAGCTCTGGCGCTGCTCGTCGAAGACGATGTCGAGCTCACCCTCCTTGACCCGCTGGTCGAGCCAGGCTCCTCGGAATACGAGTCGGCGGATCCAGTGGACGAAGCTCTGGTTGGAGGGGCCGGCGAGGTCTTCCCAGTGGTTGAGCACGTGGATGCCGAGTTCGGAAGAGGGCTCGTCGATCTCGCCGCTCACCGCCAGGTGAAGCAGGTCGTGGATCTCGGCGTGGGTCAGTCCGGGTTTGACGAACCCGAGCCTCACCGCCGCCTGTTCGACGCGCTGGCTGAAATCGCGCTCGTTGAAGGCGAAGCGGAGATCGCCGTACTCGAGCACGTAGTCGGTGCCCGACTCGTAGTTGCCTCTGCGGGTTGTCTTTCGTTCCAAGTTGAAGCCTTTTCGCACGCCCGGGACTGGACGAGGGCGCAGAGGGCATCATGCCTTGAGCGGCGAGTTACGGCTCTTGCCTTCCCCCGGCTGAACGGTGATTTGCGCCTTGCACGGCCAGTTTCACGGGGGGCGAGTTTCAGCGCATGTCGGCTGATTGATAGATGGAGCGAGCGATTGCCAGAAGGTTGCGCGGGCTTCCGACCGCGGAGCTGTCGGGAATCGTGGTGCCGGTGGCGTCGAATCGTGTCTCACGCCTGCTCGGCCTGGCCCTGCTCGACCGGGAGCGCGCCGGCAGCGGTCTGCTGCTGCCCGGCTGTCGTTCGGTTCACACGTTCGGAATGCGGTTCGCACTGGACCTCGTCTTCATCGACGGGTCCGGTCACACGGTCCGGGTCGCACACTGCGTGCCGCCCTCGAGAATGCTCTTCGAGCGCTCGGCCGATCGTGTGCTCGAGTTGCCTTCGGCCGGCACCGGTGGCCCGGGGCCGGGGGGAGAGTCCTCTCCGTTCAGGCCTTAGGCGGGCATGCTTCCGGAACGCAAGGAGATCGCCAGAGTCGTCATCTGTGAAGACGACAAGCCGACGCTGGAGCTGCTCTGCGACCATCTGCTGGCCGACCGGTACGGCGTACTCGCCGCCCCGACGGCGGCCGATGCTCTCAGGCTCTGCCAGTACGGCTCTCCGGATCTCCTGCTGCTCGACCTGACCCTGCCGGATGCCTCGGGCCTCGACGTCCTGCGTGAGATCCGCAACCCCGACCGGGCGACCAGCCGGTTCGAACCCGGGCTCGGGGTGATCGTCCTGAGCGGTCGTGGTTCCGAGCGCGATCGGGTGCGGGGGCTCGAACAGGGTGCCGATGACTATGTGGTCAAGCCCTACCACTACTCGGAGCTGCTGGCCCGGATCGGAGCCGTACTCAGGCGGAGGCAGGCGGCCGGACGGGCGGTGACCAGGGTCGCCGAGATCGAGATCTGCCACCCCGAGCGTTCGGTGTCGGTCGGCGGCCGCAAGGTCGAGCTCTCGGCAAAGGAATTCGGGCTGCTCGGCCGGCTCGCCCAGGAGCCGACCCGGGTCTTCACCAAGGAGGAACTGCTCCGGGATGTCTGGGGGTACCGCTCGTTGGGGCATACGAGGACGCTCGAGGCCCATGCCAGTCGCCTGCGTCGCAAGCTGGACCCCGACGGCGGTCGCTTCGTGGTCAACTGCTGGGGTGTCGGATACAGGCTGGTGGAGCCTTGAGCCTCGCGCTGCTGACCGCCCTGGCGATGCTGCTTATGCTGCTGGCCGGCGAGAAGTGGCGACTCGGGCGCCGCCGGCATGCGCTCAACCGGGCGCTCCACGAGATCCGCCGGCCGCTGCAGGCCCTGATGCTGCTTTCACCGCCCGGCGACGGGCCGGTTCCGGTCGGCATGCGCCCGGTCACCGAACCGGTCCTCCAGGTGATCAGTGCCGTCTCCGACCTCGACCGTGAGTTGAACGGGGGGCCTCCGCCGGGACGCCGCAGCGAAACGGTCGCGGCGAGGCTGATGGCCGATTCCTGTGTGCGGCGATGGCGGTCGAGGGCGGCACTCTCGGGTTCCACGATCGAGCTTCGCTGGGCCGGTCCCGACGGGCTGTTGAGTGGCGACGGGGTCGCGCTCGCCTCGGCGCTCGAGAACCTGATCGTCAACGCGATCGAGCACGGCGGCCCGCGGATCACGGTCAGCGGACGTTCGCTGGGCCGGCGGATCCGGATCGAGGTCCATGACGACGGCTTCGCTTCGAGGCCAGCGGACAGACCGGTCAGTCCGGCGCAGACGGTCTCCGTAATGCGGGGCCGGGGGCGCACCGGTCACGGCCTCGAGGTGGCGGCAAGTACGGCCGAATTGCATGGTGGAAAGCTCGAGACCGCTTTCGCCGGGAGTGGCTCACGGGCCGCACTGGTGCTGCCGCGATCCTCACGCCCCGCGGGCAGCTCGGTGCCGGTGAAGGTCAACTGGTGAGCCGGAACCGGCGCGCCGCACTGCTGGTGGCGGCGTCCGTCGCCGCGGCGGGGATCGGGGTGACGCTGGTCAGCGGCTACTCGACTTCGGTTTCTCAGAGCTATGGAGACCTGCAGCCGGTTGTCGTTGTCAGCGGAGATCTGGCCGGCGGGCGCGAGCTCACTTCCGGTCTGCTCCGCCGGCAGACTGAAATCAGGCAGGTACCCTCACGCTTCGTACCGGCCGGGGCGCTTTCGGACCCGGTCGCCGCGATCGGCTTCGAGACCACCGGCCCGCTCGCTTCGGGCAGCTACCTGACCACCGGGGTTCTGCGCCGCCCGGCGAAGGAGCGTTCCGGCAGGCCGCGGCTGGCCGTAGGCCGGATCCCGGTCGAACTGACCGTTTCCGGCGCCGCGGCACTCTCGGAGGCCGGCAGCGGATCGAAGGTCGACGTCCTGGTGACCCGTGAGGTTGCGACCGGGGGGCGGGGGTCGACCCGTCTGGTGGCCCGGCGGGTTCCGTTGATTGCGGTCGGCGGTGGGGATCCCGCCGCCGGAGCAGGGCTCAGCAAGGTGATCCTGGGGCTGACCAGGAGCCAGGCGATCACCTTGATCGATGCCGAGGCATTCGCCCGGAGACTTACCGTCCTGCCCGGAGCCGGGCGGTGAGTGGGGTCCCGTGGACGGCGCTCCGCTGAACCGGCTGGCCCGCGAGATCCACGCCGGACTGGTCGACCGGCGCCGATCGGACCCGGACGACGGAGAGGCTGTCGACTCGGCGATCCGGACGGCGGTGGAGCAGGCGGCGCCCGTCCTGTCCCCGGACTCGCGCGGGCTGCTGGTCGAGTACGTATCCCGGGAGGCCTCGGGGCTGGGGCCGCTCGAGGTCCTGATCGGGGACCCGTCGGTCGAGGAGGTCATGGTCAACGGCTACGACCGTGTCTACGTCGAGCGCAGGGGACGTCTGGAGCGGGCGACGGTCACCTTCGAGGATGAAGAACAGCTCCGCAATACGATCGAGCGGATCCTCTCTCCGCTGGGAAGAAGGGTGGACGAGTCGAGTCCTATGGCCGATGCGAGGCTTGCCGACGGATCCCGGGTCAACGTGGTCATCCCCCCATTGGCGGTCGACGGGCCGGCGCTCTCGATCCGCAGGTTCCCCGCTTCCCGGCCGGGCCCCGAGGACCTGGTCGCGCTCGGGACGCTCGACCGGGACTCGGCCGAGCGCCTGGAACGGGCGGTCCGGGGCCGGAAGAGCATCCTGATCAGCGGTGGCACCGGTTCCGGCAAGACGACACTGCTGAACGCGCTGGCGGCGTTCATCGACCCCGGCGAGCGAATCGTGACTCTCGAGGACGCGGCCGAACTCCACCTCGGCCAGCCGCATGTGGTCAGACTGGAGTCACGACCGCCCAGCATCGAGGGTCGCGGCGAAGTGACGATTCGGGATCTGCTGAGGAACGCCCTGCGGATGAGGCCGGACCGGATCGTGATCGGCGAGGTCCGGGGACCGGAAGCACTTGACCTGTTGACCGCCCTCAATACCGGCCACGACGGTGCCCTGTCGACAGTGCATGCCAGCTCGGCCGAGGATGCCCTCGACCGGATCGAAGTGCTTTCGCTGATGGCCGGTATCGGCCTGCCGCTCGAGGTGATCTCGGCCCAGCTTCGTCGCGGCATCGATCTGGTCGTACACATCTCGAGGCAGCCCGACGGTGGCAGGAGGGTTACCGGGATCAGAGAGGTATCGCGGTGAACCGGGGCATCGCCGACACGATGCTGGTGGCGAGTGGTCCGGGGATCGGGATGCTGCCGGTCCTGCTCGGGGCCCTGGCCGGGATACTTGCCGTCCTGGCCGCGAGGGAGTTCTTCGGTGACAGTCCGGCCCTGGCGGGCTGGCTGCGCCTGACTCTCGAGCCTCTCAGGCGTGTCCGTGACGAGGGCTACCTCCCGAGCTCGCGCGAGCGGAGCGGGATTGCCGCATTGGCGGTCGGGATCGCCGTGGCCACCGGTCTGCTGCTCGGCAAGGTGGTGCTGGCACTGCTGCTCGGCCTGACTGCGCCTTTCGCCGCAGCCGCCCTGATCCGCCGTGACCGTCGTCGCTATCGCCTGGCCGTAGAGAAGGCGGTGCCGGAGACCGCCCGGGCGATCGCCGACTGCCTCTCTGCCGGGCACTCTCCGCGGGGTGCCCTTGCCGCGGTCTCCACCACCCTCGACGGTCCCGCGGCGGTCGAGTTCAGCCGGCTTGCCCGGGACCTGGAGTTAGGCAGGCCCACCGACCGGGCCGTCGCCTCGCTGGCCGGCCGGTTCAGTTCGGAGCGGATCGACGCCTTCGCTTCGGCTCTGGTCAGCCAGCGACTGGCCGGGGGCGATCTGGCCGCCCTGTTGCGTCGCTTCGCCGATGGTGCCGCCGAGCGGGACCAGGTCGCCGAGGATGCCCGTTCGGCGACCGCCCAGGCACGCTTCACCGGCTACCTGGTGGTAGCCATGCCTGCCGGTGCGGCCCTCTTCGCCGAGGCGATCCGCCCCGGGCTGATCGGCTCGCTGCTCGGGTCGGGCCCCGCCCTGGTCATGCTCGCGGTCTCGATGGCGATGCAGGCCGGTGCTTTCGCAGCCATCTCGAGGCTGGCGAGGATCGAGCGGCCATGACCGTTGCCGGGCTCGGTCTGATCGCGGCGGCGGCCGTGCTGGCCCACCAGGCTCTGGCCGAGGTCCGCGCACGGTCCCGGACCGGCTCCGGTTCCCGCCGCAGCCGGAGCCCCGCGATCCCGGCCGCGGCTCTGAGCCTGGGGCTGCCCGACAGGATCCGCCGCGCCGGACGAGAGGCCGATCTGACCGCGCGGTCCCTGCTGATCGCGAAGGCCCTGACCGCCGCCACCGGGCTCTGCCTGGGCTCGATGTTCGCCCCGGTTCTGCCGTCGCGACCCGGCGCCCTGCTGCTGGTGGCGCTCGGCATCCTGGGCTTCCTCATTCCCGACATCTCTCTCGAGCGTTCGGCCCGTCGGCGGCACCGGGGCATGGTCGCCTCGCTTCCGGACGCCCTCGACCTCCTGGCCGTCTCCGTGGCCTCCGGCCGCTCACTGGGAGCGGGCCTGCTCGAGTTGGGAAGCGGCGGTCGCGGGGCGCTCCGCCGGGAGTTCGCGGTAGCCGGGCAGGAGATGGCCTGGGGGAGCGGGCAGTCGGCCGCTCTTGCCTCGCTACGGGCGCGTATCGGCGGCCGGGAGATCGCCTCGCTCTGCGCGACGCTCGAGCGCTCGCGCAGGCTCGGCTCGCCGCTGGCCGACCAGCTCCGGCGACAGGCTTCCGCCCTCAGACAGGATCAGCGCCGGCAGATCGAGGAGCGGGCCGCCCGCGCGGCACCCAAGATCCAGCTGGTCATCGCGCTGGTCCTGGTTCCTTCGGTTCTGCTGCTCATGGTCGCCGCGCTGGTCGCCAACGGGGACGCCCTGCTCGGAATCGGCTACGCCTGTCTGGTCCTGACCTGAGAATCGGGCCGGCGCGTGCTGGTACTCAGGATCCCTCGTTGAAGGTCATCGCCGTGAAGGTAGCCCCTCCCGGATCCTGGAGGGTGTACATGCGTCCCATCGGAATGTCGATCGGTCCGGCGGCTATCGAGCCGCCGAGCTCACGGCACTTCGCCGCCGTCCGGTCGGCGTCCTCGACCGAGAAGGTGACGTCCCAGTGTGCGGGGATGCCCTCGGGCATGTCGGTGGCCGCCATGTCGATCATCCCGCCCTTGCCCTGTTCCGGCGGGGCGTCGTCCATGGTCCAGACGGTATAGCCCTCCATGGCCTCGAACTGCAGGCCGTCCCAGCCGAAGAGCTTGCCGTAGAAGGCCCTGGCCGCCTCCGGATCCCGAGTCCGGAGTTCGTTCCAGGTGAGCGTGTTGAACTCGTTGACGATGCCGGCCCCGATGTGATCGCCCGGCTGCCAGAGCGCGAATACCGCTCCCTCCGGATCCATCAGCACCGCCATGCGGCCGGCGCTCATCACATCCATCGGCTCGGCGATCACCTGCGCGCCCAGTTCCCGGGCCGTCCCGACGGTCGCGTCTACGTCTTCGACGCTCACGTAGGTGGTCCAGGCGGCCGGCTGGTTCTCGTTCTGCATCTCCATGCCGCCGGCGACCGCTTTCCCGTTCATGGTGAACATCCGGTAGCCCGCCGTCTCTTCGGGGCGACCGGCATCTTCGGCCCGCCAATCGAAGAGACCCTCGTAGAAGGCGATCGCGGCCTCCATGTCAGGCGCTCCGAAGTCGATCCACGAGGGCGTACCGGGTTCGTAGCTGGTCATCTCTGGCATTCGGGCTCCTCGTTTCTGGGTGGTGGCGGTTCGCCTGAAGCTTCACCTCCGAACCTCTCACATCCGGATGGTTCAGGTGCGAAATTTCTGCGACCGGCGTCCGGACATCCGTCAGGAGACGAAGGGAGCGCCGCGCCGGCCGGCGCGGTGACTTATCCCTGCGCCTCCTCCCGGAGGCGCCTGGCGACCTCACAGCCGGTCGCGACGAGCTCGTCGAGGCCCTCGGCGCTGTCGCGGTGTTTGGGCACGAATGCGCAAAGCCTGCCGTCGACAAGTTCGAAGGCGAACTTCTTCGGCGGGACGTCGGCGAGCCAGACGATGAACGAAGGGGAGAAGAGCCGCCGTACCCAGACTGCGTCCTGCTCCTTGCCGACGAAGATCTCGTAGCGGTCCCGCATCGCCTCGCTCTCCAGGGTGACACGCTCGTGCTTGCGGCGGAACTTGTCCTCGAAACCTTCCAGCGCCTTGAATCCGGACTGAGTCTGCACCAGCAGCTCCGGCATGTGGGCTACCGTCTCCGGGAGGTCGAGCAGGACAAGCGTGAACGGGTAGTCGGTGTCGCTGCTGTTTCCGTCCGAGTCCGTGCTCTCTTCCGTGTAGGTGTAGAGCGCAAGTGTTCCTTCGATGTCTTCGGCCAGCGGCCCGGTGAAGATCTCGTCAGCCCTGCGACGGTCGCCCTTCTTCAGAAGAGGGGTCGCCCGCTCGAGATCACCCGACTTCTCCCAGATCAGGCCACGGGAGTCCGCATAGGACTGGTAGAAGGCGTCTTCGGCCCGATGGTCCGCAACGGCGAAAACAATGGCCAGCCCGATCGGGATTCCGATCAGGAATCCGATGAATGAGACGCCGTCCCCTCCAATCACGGCGCCGACCACCGCCAGGACGATCGCTCCGGCCAGTATCAGGATCCAGGGCAGCGGCCGCCGGATCAGCTTTGCGAACTCCGCCCCCCGGAGTGCGTTGGCGTCCTTGACTTCATTCGGCTCGATCTCGTTCATGCCGACAACCTAGCGCCGGAAACTGCAACAGGAATTGCAGGGACTTCGGGACGGGGGCGATCATGTGTTCGTATTCGCATCGGCAAAGTGGCATCAGGAGCCAGTAATCGCCCGGTTCCAGATTGCCTATCAGGCCGGGCCGACGACTCCTTCTGAAGCCTGAGTGGGAGATGGTGGTGCAGAGTGGGTGAAAGTGGGATACATTCCCGATCGAGTTGAAGCCACGGACCGGGGTGGTGAGGTTCCTCCCACTTCACCACCTCGGTCCAACTCTTTCTCTTCATCGAACGGGACAGTCGGAAAGGAACGGAAAAGGTGGCGTTCAGAGGCCAGTACGAGCACAGCCTCGATTCGAAGGACCGCCTCACCGTGCCGGCCAAGTTCCGCAAGGACCTCTCGGACCGCGCGGTCATCGTCAAGGGGCCGGACAGCTGCCTCTGGCTGATGACCGAAAAGTCCTTCGACGCGCTCTCTGACCAGTACATCGCGCCGCACAGCCCGTTCGGCAACAACGCCCGCAAGATGCGGCGCCTCTTCAACTCCGGCGCCGCCGACGGCGAACTCGACGCGGCCGGGCGGTTCAGCATCCCCCGGAACCTGATCGAGGCTGCCGGGCTCGACGGCGCATGCACCGTCATCGGAGCCGGCGAATACCTCGAGATCTGGAATACGGATGAATGGGACCGCGAGCAGCAGAAGCTCGAGGCCGAGTTCGCCGAAATCGCCGAAGGAATGTCAGGGGAGGCCGAGTGAGCGCCGCGGCGCGAGCCCGGGAGGCCTGGCAGCAGACCATGAGCCCTTCACCCCGGATCCACGTTCCTGTCCTTGCCACCGAGCTGGTCGACCTGATCACGCCCGGTCCGGGCGAGACGGTGGTCGACTGCACGTTCGGCGGCGGCGGGCACGCCCGCCTGGTCGCCGAGCAGCTCGGTCCGGACGGCACTCTGATCGCGATCGACCGTGATCCGGTCGCCGCGAGCCGTTTCGAGCAGTTCGCGGCGGAGGCACCCTGTCGGAGCAGGTTCATCGCAACCGAGTTCAGCGAAGCCCTGAAAGCCCTGCAAAATGAAGGAATTCGTGCAGACGCGTTGTATATGGACCTGGGTATGTCGTCATTACAGGTAGATGCGCCCGAAAGGGGCTTTTCCTACTCGCACGACGCACCCCTCGACATGAGAATGGACCCGCGCCAGGACCTGACCGCGGGCGAGATCCTGAACACCTGGCCGGAAGACCGCATATCGCGCGTTCTCCGGGGCCTCGGGGAGGAGCGTTACTCCGGTGGCATCGCCCGTGAGATCGTGAGGCGCCGGCCGCTCGAATCGACTTCGGAACTGGTCGATGCGATCAAGGCCGGCATGCCGACCGCGGCCCGCTTCGGCAGCGGCCATCCGGCGCGCAGGACCTTCCAGGCGTTGCGTATCGCCGTCAATGGAGAGCTGGACGCGATCGACGCCGCCCTGCCGATCGCCTGGGACACCCTGAAGATCGGGGGCCGGATGGCCGCGATCTCTTTTCATTCGCTCGAGGATCGCCGTGTGAAGCGCTTCTTCGCCGGTCTCGCTGTCGGCTGTACCTGCCCTCCCGACCTTCCCGTCTGCGTCTGTGGGCACGAGCCCGAGGCAGAACTGCTGACCCGGCGCTCGATCACCGCCGACGAGCAGGAGCTCGAAACCAACCCTCGTTCGCGCTCGGCCCGCCTGCGCGGGGCGTTCAAGCTGGCGGAACGGACGGCCTCCTGATGGGGGCGGCCGCCCGCAAGCTCGAAGCGATGCCGCGTCCCGCGCCGGCCACGCTGCCTCCGAGGCGCCGGCGCCGTCCGCAGCACCAGACCACACCCGGCCGCCGTCGTACCGCCAACCGCCGTCCGGAGCGTCGACGGCTGGTCGGCCGCGGCGCCCACGTGGTCGGTCGCCTGCCTGAATCCGCAGCGGTCAGGAAGATCTCCGGTTCGAGGATCTGGATCGCCGTCATCGGCCTGATGCTGATCGGAATCGTCGCGATAAACGTGCTCACCGTGAGCTACGGCGCGATGGCCAGCGGGGTCGAGGCCAAGATCGAGACCCTGGAGCGCCAGAACACGATCCTCAGCAGTTCGACCACCCGGGCCCTCTCGATGCCCAGGGTACGCAATGCCGCAGCGGCCGCAGGCATGACCGCCCCGGCCACGGATGAGATCCGCTACCGGGAGTTCGGACCCGAGGCATTCGCGGCCGCCGCCCAGCGCCTGGCTGCCGAAGGGGGCTGACGAAGCGTTGGTCCGCCTCGAACGCCGCGTCGGGATCCTGTTCTTCGTATCTCTCCTCCTGCTCTCCGGACTCCTGCTCCGGGCAGTCTGGCTCCAGGGGGTGGAAGGTTCCACTTTCGCCTCCCAGGCGAGCAGCCAGCAGGAGGATACGATCACCGTGCCGGGGCTCAGGGGTTCGATCCTCGACCGCAACGGAAGAGAACTGGTCGGCTCCGAGCAGGGGGCGAGCATCTACGCGACTCCGTACCAGATCAAGGATGCCCCGCAGGAATCGGCCGACGTCGCCGAGGCCCTTGGCGCCGAACCCGGTGAGGTGCTCGGCGCGATCACCAGGCCCGGCGGTTTTTCCTACATCGAGCGAAAGGTTGACCTGGTCCGGGCCGGCCGGGTCGAGAAGCTCGGCCTCGAGGGCATCGGGCAGCACCCCGACACCCTGCGGACCCGCCCCCAGGGTGATCTTGCGGCGCAGGTCATCGGAGCGGTCAGCGCCGAGGGGAAGGGTCTGACCGGGATCGAGTCTTCGCAGGACCCGGTGCTGCGGGGCCGGGACGGCGAGCAGCGAATGGTCAAGGATGCCCTCGGCGATCCGATTGAGATGGAGACGATCCGCGACCCGCGTGACGGAGAGCCGGTCCAGCTAACGCTCGACGCTTCGATACAGGACAGTGCCGAGAAGGCCCTGGCCCAGGTGGCGGAGGCCCACGACCCGGTCAATGCCTCGGCGATCGTCATGGACGCAAAGAGCTCCGAGGTGCTGGCGATGGCGAACTGGCCGCCGGTCGATCTCGACGACCTCGAAAGCGCAAGCTCCGAGGACCTCCTGAACGTCGGCACTTCCTACAACTACGAACCGGGATCCACCTTCAAGGCGTTCACCGTCGCCGCGGCTCTGGAGACAGGCACCGTGACGCCCTCGAGCACTTTCACACTCGCACCGACGCTGCAGATATATGACCGGGTGATCGAAGAATCCCACCCCCGCGGAACCGTGAGCCTCGATGTAGGCGGCATCCTGGCCCAGTCTTCGAACGTCGGGTCGGTGACCATCGGCCTCCAGGTCGGCGGCGAGAGGTTCAGCAAGTGGATCAACCGCTTCGGTTTCGGCCGGCCGACCGGCATCGAGTACCCGGGTGAGGAGAGCGGGATAGTGATCCCCTACCAGGACTACTCGGGCTCGACCATGGGCAACCTGCCGATCGGCCAGGGTCTGGCGGTGACACCGATCCAGATGGTCGCCGGCTACGGAGCCCTCGCCAACGACGGGATCCTCACGCCACCACGCCTGATCAAGTCGATCGGCGACCGGGCCGTTCCGCAGAAGCCCGGCCGGCAGGTCGTCTCTCCCGAGGTGGCGGCCGAGGTCAGGGGCATGCTCGAGGGCGTTCTCGCCCCGGGCGGTACCGCGCCCGAGGTCGAGATACCCGGATATACGTTGGCCGGAAAGACGGGTACGGCGGAGATCGCGACCGAGGACGGCTATTCCGACAGCCGGTTCGTCGCGTCTTTCATCGGAATGGCGCCGGCCGACGATCCCAGGATCATCGTTTCGATCATGGTGAGCGAGCCGAAGAACGGCTACTACGGTGGTGAAGTTGCCGCGCCGGCCTTCGGCGACATCGCCTCCTTCGCCCTGCCGTACCTCGGCGTGCCCACCGAGTAGGCACCTACAATCATGCGCATGCGGCTTGACCAAATCGTCGAAGGCGTCGTGTCGGCCGAAATCACGGGTGACCCGGGGCTCCAGATCACCGGACTCGCCTACGACAGCCGGCGTGTCGTCGAGGGAGGCCTTTTCTTCTGTGTCACCGGGATGGAGAGCGACGGTCACGAGTTCGCCGCGGCCGCGGTGGAGGCGGGCGCCCGGGCCCTGGTCTGTGAGCGCGCGACCGGCCTCGGGGTCACCGAAGTGCGGGTGGAAGAGACCCGTGCCGCGATGGCCCCGATCGCAGCCGCCTTCTACGGCCATCCGACCCGGGACCTGAAGGTGGCGGGCATCACCGGCACCAACGGCAAGACGACGACCGCCTTCCTGCTCCACGACATCCTCGAGAGTGCCGGCATCCACTGCGGCCTCATGGGTACGGTCAAGCAGCTGGTCGGCGGGGTCGAGGAGCCGGTCGTGCGGACCACGCCGGAGTCGGTCGACCTCCAGTCGACCTTCCGCCGCATGGAAGAGGCCGGCGACGAGGCCTGCGTCTTCGAGGCCTCCTCCCATGCCCTGGCCCTGGGCCGCTGCGATTCGATCGATTTCGATCTGGCGATCTTCACCAACCTGACCCAGGACCACCTCGACTTCCACAGCGACATGGAGGACTACTTCTCGGCCAAGAGGCTGCTGTTCGAAGCCGGGCCGGCGACATCCGTGGTCAACGTCGACGATCCCTACGGCCAGCGGCTGGCGGTCGATTTCGACGTGATCACGTATTCCGCCGAAGGTTCGGCCGCCGACTACTCGGCCTCCGACATCGCCTTCGATGCCGCCGGGGCCGCCTTCTCGGTCGAATCCGAACACGGCACGATGTCGGTGCGTACCGGGCTTCCCGGCCGCTTCAACGTGGCCAATGCGCTGGCCGCCCTGGCCGGGGCGATCGCATTGGGAGTAGAGCCGGCAGGGGCGGTCGCCGCGCTTTCCGAGGCCGGCAGGGTTCCTGGCCGGTTCGAACCGATCGACGCCGGCCAGCCCTTCTCGGTCCTTGTCGATTACGCGCATACGCCGGATTCGGTGGAGAACGTGCTGCGCGCGGCGAGGGACATCACACCGGGCAGGCTGATCGCCGTGGTCGGGGCCGGGGGGGACCGGGACCGTGCCAAGCGGCCCCTGATGGGCAGGGCCGGTTCGCAACTGGCCGACCACACCGTGGTCACCTCGGACAACCCGAGATCGGAAGAGCCTGAGGCGATCATCGAGGACGTTCTGGAAGGGATCTCCGGCCGTGAGGAGGTCACCGTCGAAGTCGACCGCAGCGAGGCGATCCGTCGGGCCATCGGCATGGCGGGGCCGGGCGACACCGTCGTGATCGCCGGCAAGGGCCACGAGCAGGGCCAGGAGTTCAAAGAAGGCCACAAGATTCCCTTCGACGACCGCGACGTGGCGAGGTCCCACCTGGCCGGGCTCTCCGGCGGTGAAGCTTGATCGGTTTCGAGCCAGAACGGATCGCCGCCGAAATGGGTGCGACGATCATCGCGCGCGGCGCAGCCGGTCGGCCGGGCGGGGCCTCGATCGACTCGCGCGAGGTGACCGGCGGCGAGCTCTTCTTCGGGCTGTCCGGGGAGAACGACGACGGCGGAAGGTTCGCCCCGGCCGCGCTCGAACGCGGAGCGTGGGGGGTAGTGGTGGGGCCGGACACCGCCGACCTGGCTGCCGACGGATCCGGATGGGTCTTCGTGAGCGAGGACCCCCTGGCCGCGATGCAGTCCCTCGCCACCGCCTGGCGGCGGGAACTCGGGGCAAAGGTGATCGGAATCACCGGATCGGTCGGAAAGACCTCGGTGAAAGACATCACCAGGGCGCTGCTGCCGGGCCGGGTCCACGCCTCGTCGGAGAACTTCAATACGGAGATCGGGCTGCCCCTGACCGTCCTCGCCGCCCCCGAAGGCACCGATACGCTCGTCCTCGAGATGGCGATGAGGGGTACCGGCCAGATCGCCGAACTGGCGAGGATCGCCGAACCCGATGTCGGGGTGATAACGCTGGTCGGACCGGTGCATCTCGAGTTGCTGGGCTCGATCGAGGCGATCGCGGCGGCCAAGGCGGAGCTGATCGGGGGTCTCGATCCGGGGGCCCCGGTGATAGTGCCGGTGGACGCCGGGTACCTCGAGCCCCACCTCGAAGGCGTCGCGAACCAGGTCCGCTTCGGGCCCGGTGGTGGGGTTTCGGCCGAGTCGGTCGAGCGCGATCGAGGGCGTACCCGGGCGCTGGTGAAGACGCCTGCGGGCCAGGCTGAGTTCGACTTCCCCTTCACCGAGGAGCACAACCTGACCAACGCCCTGGCGGCGATCGCCGCGGCGGTTTCGGCCGGGGCCTCCCCGGATACCCTCGCTTCGCGGGCGGGATCGGTCTCGTTTTCGAAGCTGCGGGGCGAGCACATCGAGCTTGCCGACGGCACCCTCGTCGTGAACGACAGCTACAACGCCAACCCGGTCTCCATGGAGGCCGCCCTGAAGTACCTCGCCGGCATCGATCGCGGCCACCGGATCGCCGTACTCGGGCTGATGGCCGAGCTGGGGCCCGACGCGGCCGGTTTCCACCGGGAGGTCGGGCGTCGCGCCAGGGACCTCGGCATCGACCTGCTGATCGGCGTGGGGCCGGTCGCGGCCGGCTATGAACCCGACCAGACGGCGGCCGACCCCGCCGCCGCGGTGGAACTGCTGGCCGGGCGGCTCGGTCCTGACACCGTGGTCCTGGTCAAGGGGTCGCGCTCCGCCGGACTCGAGGCGGTTGCCGAAGGGCTCGTGTCCCTCACGAGCGGACCGGGAGAGGAGTTCTGATGGGCGAGATCGTGCTCGGTTCGATGGCCTCGATGCTCATCTGCCTGTTCCTCTCGCCCCGCTTCATCACCTTTCTGAGACGGCGGGAGTTCGGCCAGAACATCCGCGAGGAGGGTCCTTCGGGCCACCAGGCCAAGGCCGGAACACCGACCATGGGCGGGCTGATCATCTTCACCGCCGTGCTGGTGCCGTTCCTTGTGCTCTCCGAGCACAGCTTTGCGGCGATGACCGTCTTTTTCGTCGCGCTCGGTTGTGCGGCCCTCGGATTCGCCGACGACTTCATCAAGATCGTCAAACGCCGCTCGCTGGGCCTGTCGGCCAGATACAAACTGATCGGCCAGGTCTTCCTTGCCCTGATCCTCTGGTGGGTGGCACGGCACGAAGTCGGCCTCGAACCGGTGATCCTGATCCGCGGCCTCGACATCAGCCTGGATATCGGGCCGGTCGGATACTTCGTCCTGGTATTCCTGGTCATCGCCGGAGCGACCAACGGGGTCAACCTGACCGACGGACTCGACGGCCTGGCGGCCGGTTCCAGCGCGATCGTCCTGCTCACCTATACGGCGATCTGTTTCATCACGGTCGGCCAGCAGGATCTGGCCCTGCTGGCCGTCTGCCTGGTCGGCGCCTGCGTCGGTTTCCTCTGGTTCAACGCCTTTCCGGCGTCGATCTTCATGGGCGACACCGGCTCCCTGGGCCTGGGCGGGGCGATCGGCGCCCTGGCCGTGATGACCCAGACCGAGATCCTGCTGATCGTGATCGGCGGCATCTTCGTGATCGAGGCGCTCTCCGTTCTGGTCCAGGTCTTCAGCTTCAAGACGTTCGGGAGGCGGGTGCTGCTGATGGCGCCGCTGCACCACCATTTCGAGATGATGGCGTGGTCCGAGACGAAGATCATGCTGCGTTTCTGGATCATCGCGGCGGTCTGCTCCGGCCTGGGCTTCGCGATCTACCAGCAGTCGATCGGCGGCTGAGCGAAACCCGCATCGGGTAAAGGAAAACGGGCGCCGGCGTTGAAGGACGGGAGGTGGAATACGTCCACTCATCCAGGGCCCGCCCGCCACTTCCTCCCGGTCCCTTTCTGGTCGTCGGTCTGGCCCGGTCCGGGGTGGCGGTCGCGAGGGCACTGAAGGCTCACGGCGAAGAGGTTTCGGGCGTAGACGCGGGCAGGCCCGGCGATCTCGGCGATCTCGACCTGGCGGGGATCCCCTACGAGACCGGCTCGAGCGGAATCACCTCCCTTTCCGGCGTTTCCACGGTGGTCAAGAGCCCCGGTGTGCCGAAGGAGGCCGAGGTGGTCGTCGAGGCCCGGCGGCTGGGGATACCTGTCGTCGGTGAGCTCGAGATCGGCTGGCGGATGATCGACGCGGCTTTCGTGGGGATCACCGGGACGAACGGAAAGACGACCACGACGGAACTGGTCGCGCATGTCCTGCGGACCGCCGGCCGCCCGGTTCAAGCGGTGGGAAACATCGGCAGCCCCCTGTCTGCGCTCGCCGAGTCACCGGTCGCCGCCGATACGACGGTGGTCTGCGAATGCTCGAGCTTCCAGCTCGAGGACATCGAGTACTTCGGCCCCGAATGCGCGGTCTACCTCAACCTGGCCCCTGACCACCTCGACCGCCACGGCAACATGGCCGAGTACGGGCGGATAAAGCAGCGGATCTTCATGAACCAGGTCGAAGGCGATGTCGCGGTCCTGAACGAGGCCGACCCGGCGACCGCCGGGCTGGATCCCCCCGGGGATGCCTCGGTGGTGCGTTTCCTGCCCGCCGGAGACCCGCGGCACCACGTGGACATCGCGATCGAGGACGGCTCGATAGCGGTCGACGGCAGGCCGCTGATCGGGACCGGCGAACTACAGCTGATCGGTCACCACAACGTGGCCAACGCGATGGCCGCCGCGGCAGCAGCGCTGAGCCTCGGCCTGCCGCCCGAGGTCGTGGCAGAGGGCCTCCGAAGCTTCACCGGCGTGGCCCACCGGCTGGAGCCGGTGGCCGAACTCGCGGGGGTGCGCTTCGTCAACGACTCGAAGGCGACCAACGTCGCGGCAACGGCGACCGCACTGGCGTCGTTCGATTCCGGGGTCAGGGTGATCCTCGGTGGCAGCCAGAAGGGCGAGTCCTTCGCTCCGCTCCTGGATGCGGTGCGGGCCGGCTGCGCCGGGGCATACCTGATCGGCGAATCCGCCGGGGCGATCCGCCAGGAGCTCTCGGCGGCCGGTGCGGAAGGGTTCGTCATCGAAGATTGCGGCGACCTCGAGACCGCCGTCTCGGCCGCCTGGGACGATTCGAGCGCCGGGGAGACCGTCCTGCTTTCGCCGGCCTGTGCCAGCTTCGACCAGTTCAGGGACTACGAAGACCGCGGCGACCGCTTCCGCAGGCTTGTGGGGACGATCGATGTCTCCTGAACCGGGTCGCCGCAAGAAGCGTGCCTCCGCCCGGGGGCGCTCGGGCAAGTCAGGCTCACGTCGGAGGAGGGGGGACGCGAGCGCCGCCTTCCAGGCTCCGGTCGAGTACAACCTGCTGCTGACCGCGACCCTGATCCTCCTGGCCTTCGGCGCGGTGATGGTCTTCTCGGCCAGTTCGACTTCGGCGATCCTCAACGACGGCGGACTCGCCGACAGCGCCTACTACCTGCAGAGAACGCTGATCGCGATCGCGATCGGAATCGTCCTGATGATGATCGTGATGCGGATGAGGCTATCTCGGGTCAGGGCGGCGATCCCGTTGATCATCAGGGTGGCGCTGGTCGCACTGGCCGCGGTCCTGCTCTTCGGCGTCGCCGTCAACGGCACCAGGGGCTGGTTCATGCTGGGTCCGATCCAGCTCCAGCCGGCCGAGTTCCTCAAGCTCGGGCTTGTCCTGTACGGCGCCCACCTTTTCGCGAACCGGCCCGACCGGCTGCATTCGATCCGCGAGATGGCGCCCTTTCTGCTCATGACCGCCGCCGCATGCGGCCTGGTCATGCTCCAGCCCGACATGGGTACCGCGATGGTTGCCGTATTCGCGGCGGGCATCACCCTGTTCGCGGCCGGCGCCCGGCCTCGCGACCTGGTCCTGCTCGGCGGCGGCATCACCGCCGCCGCGCTGGCACTGGCGGTCGTCGCCCCGTACAGGAGACAGCGCCTGCTCACTTTCCTGGACCCTTCCGGCGACGTCTCCGGCGCCGGTTTCCAGACGCTCCAGGCGAAGATCGCGATCGGATCCGGCGGCATCGACGGGGTC
Source organism: uncultured Solirubrobacterales bacterium (assembly GCA_963717235.1). GTDB lineage: Bacteria > Actinomycetota > Thermoleophilia > Solirubrobacterales > 70-9 > 67-14. Next base: position 329,669 of record CAVQVQ010000002.1, read on the forward strand.
GGGATCGGCAACGGAGTCCAGAAGGCCTTCTACCTGCCGGAGGCCCACACCGACATGATTTCAGCGGTCATCGGCGAGGAGTTCGGCTTCCTCGGGATCTTCCTGCTGGTCGCCGTCTACGGACTGATCGGATACGCCGGATTCCGTATCGCCAAAGCGGCCCGCGACGACTTCGGACGCATCCTCGCCTCCGGCCTCACCGGGCTGATCCTGGTTCAGGCAACTCTCAACCTCTACGCGGTTATGGGGCTGGCTCCGCTCACCGGCGTACCGCTGCCGCTCGTTTCCTACGGCAACAACAGCCTCGTCGTGAGTCTGGTGGCGATCGGCCTGATCCTCAACGTCGCCCGTGGCGGGGAGGCCGCGACGCTGAGCCGGGCGCCCGCCCGGCGCGGGGGTGGGCAGGTTGCGAGACTGAGGCTCGTTGAGGACAAGAGCAGATCGAAACCGACAAGAAGGACGGCCGACAGTGCCCAGGGTAGTCATGGCGGCGGGCGGCACGGCGGGGCACGTCGTGCCGGCCGTGGCGATCGCCGACGAGCTTCGAGATAGGGGGGCGGAGGTGTCCTTCGTAGGCGCCCGTGGCCGTCTGGAGGCCGAACTGGTGCCGGCTGCCGGCTACGAGATCGACCTGCTCGATCTGGCCGGCATCGACCGTCGCAATCCGCTCAAGGCGGCGCGCGCACTCGCTCTGGCCGCGAAGGCACTGCCGGCCGCCCGCCGGCTGCTGGTCACCCGGGGGGCCGACGTTGTCGTCGGTGGCGGCGGATTCGTCGCCGGACCGGTCGGCCTCGCCGCCAGACTCAGGCGCATCCCGCTGGTGCTGACCGAGGCTGACCGTCATTTCGGCCTGGCCAACCGGGTGCTGGCCAGGGGCGCCCAGCGGGTCTGCCTGGCCTTCCCGATCGAAGGCTGTGAAGGGGATTCCTTCACGGTCACCGGCCGGGCTGTCGGCCGGGCGGTCCTCGACGCCGACCCGGTCTCGGCCCGCCGCCGTTTCGGAATCGGGCCGGACTCGAAGGTCCTGCTGGTCATGGGCGGCAGCCTCGGCGCCCGGACGATCAACTTCGCCGCGGTCGAGGCGCTGGCCGAACCGGCCGGTCGCGACTTCGATGTGATCCACGTCTCCGGCAGCAGGGACTTCACCCAGGTCCGTGACCGTCTGGCCGCGGCCGGCGACCCTCCCGGCTACACCCTGCTCGAATACGAACCCGACCTGGGGGACTGCCTTGCAGCCTGCGATCTGGTCCTTGCGAGGTCCGGAGGCTCGGTCTTCGAGCTGACCGCGCGTGGCCGTCCGGCGATCCTCGTGCCTTACCCCTTCGCCACCGGTGACCACCAGCGCGCCAACGCCGAGTGGATGACCGCGGCCGGCGCCGCAGTCGTGATCGACGACGGCGAACTGGACGCCGACCGCCTCGCGACCGAAGTCGGCCGGCTGTTCGGGGACGGAGCCCGGCTGACGGCCATGGCCGAGGCATCGATCGGCCTGGCCCGCCCCGACGCGGCCGCCCGGATCGCCGACGAGGTGCTTAGGGCCGTCGGAGGAGAGGGCCGATGAGCGCGGACTGGAGCGGCAGGAGGCTCCACTTCATCGGCATCGGCGGCGCCGGCATGAGCGGCCTGGCCCTGGTCTGTCACGGGCTCGGCGCTTCGGTGACCGGTAGCGATCGCAGCCGCTCCTCCTACTTCGAGAGGGTCGTGGCAGCCGGAGTGCCGGCGACCGTCGGGCATGCGGCGGGCAACCTTCCCGACGGTGCCGAGGTCGTGGTCTCGACCGCGATCTCGGCGGACAACCCTGAGCTCGCCCTGGCCCGCGAGCAGGGCAGGCGGGTCATGCACCGGTCGGATCTGCTGGCCGAACTCTGCGCTGCCAAGCGCACCATCGCCGTCGCCGGTACCCACGGCAAGACGACGACGACCGGCATGCTGATCTGGGCGATGCGATCCCTCGGGCTCGACCCGGCCTTCTTCGTCGGCGGGGAGCTGCCCGGAGTCGGCGAAGACGGCGCTGAGGCCAACAGCGGCTGGGGCTCAGGGGAGTGGGCGGTCGTGGAGGCCGACGAAAGCGACGGCAGCTTTCTCGTTCTCGATCCCGAGGTGGCGATCATCACCAACATCGAGATGGACCACCACGCCAGGTGGAGCGGCCTGGCTGAGCTGCGTGAGGCCTTCGCCAGCTTCGCGGCCAAGGCGTCGACCGTGATCGAGCCCGGACCCCGGCCCGATCCGGCTACCGTCGCCGGGCGATCGTCGTCCGGCACCGGGTCGACCATCACTTTTGACCGGGACCAACCGGGGCCGTCCGAGTTCGAACTCCTGGTTCCCGGCCTCCACAACCTGCTCGACGCACGGGCGGCTGTCGCGGCCATGACCGCGGTCGGCGTCGATGCGGCCGCGGCAGCCGGAGCGCTGGCCGACTTCCCGGGGGTGAAGCGCCGTCTGGAATTCAAGGGGACCTGCTCCGGAGCGAAGGTCTACGACGACTACGCCCACCATCCGACCGAAGTCGAGGCGTCGCTCACAGCGCTGCGCGGGCTCGGGCCGGCGAAGCTGATCGCGGTCTTCCAGCCACACCTCTATTCCCGGACCAAGGCCTTCAGCGACGCCTTCGGTGGTGCCCTCGCCCTGGCCGACGAAGTCGTGGTGCTCGACGTCTATCCGGCGAGGGAGGAGCCCGTCGGGCCATTCGAGGGGGTGAGCGGGCTGGATGTGCTCCGGGCCGCGGCCGACCGTGGCCGGGCGACCCGTACCTGGTGGGCACCCGATCTCGAGTCGGCGGAGAAGGTCGTGCGCGACCTGCTGGCGCCGGGACGCATCGTCGTCACCGTCGGGGCCGGGGACATAACCAGGCTTTCCGACCGGCTGGTCCGGGGCGGGGACGGCACTCAACCGCCGCCCGACGGTGACGGGGATGGCTGACAGCGGCCGCTCGGTCCGGCGCACCATGGAGCTGGCCGCCGTCCGCGAGAGAAGGCGCCGGCGACTGCTCCTGACCCTGTTCGCTCTGGTGACCTTCACCCTGTCGATCGGCGCGCTCTACTGGCTCGTGGTCCGCGACCTGCCCGTGGTGGAGATACGCAACCTCGAGATCCAGGGCCTCGACACCGGGACAGCAGAAGGCAAACAGGTCGCAGAGTCGATCGAGGTCGCGATCGGGGAGATGACCACCCTGAACGTCAAACAGGACGTGCTCGATCAGGAGATGGAGCGCTACCCCAGGGTCGAGTCGGCCACGGTCGAGCCGGACTTTCCCAACGGTGCCACGGTGCTCGTGCGGCAGCGGGAAGACGGCTCGATATTCGGAGAGGACGCAGATGCCCTGCTGATCGCCTCTGACGGGACGGTTCTCGGCTCGCCCGGGGACCGGACGGACTCACTGCCGATGATCACCGAGGGAGATCCCCCGGAAGGAGGCAGGCTCGACGGTATCGCTCTCGACCAGGCGATCGTGCTCGGGGCCGCGCCGGCAGAGCTGCGCAGCTTCATCGACAGCGGCCAGGTGACCGGCCAGGGCGTCGAGGTGACCCTCTCGAACGGCCTCATCCTGCTCTTCGGCGAACCGGGCCAGGCGGCGAAAAAGTGGAGGGCGGCCGCCTCGGTGATCGCCGATCCCGAACTGAGTGACGTCGGTTATGTAGACCTGAGCGTTCCGCGGCGCCCGGCAGCCAGCGCCGAACGTCCCCGTGGCCAGTCGGCCGATGAGCCCTGAACCGGGCGCCTTCGCAGGTGCCGGAGAGGCTCCGGGATCCGGCACCGGTACGGGGATAAGTGGCCTGCCGGACCCCCCGGAACCGTCTTTCAGATAACCCTCGATCATAACCTGAGGGTTGTCAAACCCTCAAGTAACCCTTGAGAAAGACCCGTTGCAGGATGGTGGTCGAAGCGTTGACAGTCGGCCGTTTATGCCTTACTTTGAGCGGAATTTCCGAGAACCGGCTGGTGCTGCGAACCCTGAAGCAGGACTGAAGGTCCGGTCCGGAGAGCAATCGACTCAAGTTTCAACTCAACTTTCAACTCACGCTTCAACGCTTCAACTCAAGACAGGCTTCAACTCAGGTAACACGATCGGGACGGGATGATGGAAAGCACGTACCTAGCGGTGATAAAGGTCGTCGGATGCGGCGGCGGAGGCACGAATGCAGTCAGCAGGATGGTCGACGCCGGTGTGCGCGGCGTCGAGTTCATCGCTGTCAATACCGACGCCCAGGCGCTTCAGGCCTGTGACGCCGACATCAAGATCTCGATCGGTCAGGAACTGACCCGCGGCCTCGGGGCCGGAGGAAGGCCCGAAGTCGGCGCGGGGGCGGCGGCTGAGACCCGCGATGAGATCAAGGAAGCCCTCAAGGGTGCCGACATGGTCTTCGTCACGGCGGGAGAAGGCGGGGGCACCGGAACCGGATCGGCCCCCGTCATCGCAGAGATCGCCAAGGAGGAAATCGGCGCGCTGACGGTCGGCGCGGTGACCAAGCCTTTCGAGTTCGAAGGCAAGAAGCGGATGCAGCAGGCGATGGAGGGCATCGAGAAGCTGCGCAACCACGTGGACACGCTGATCATCGTCCCCAACGAGAAGCTGCTTCACGCCGTCGAACGGCGGACCAGTGTGCTCGACGCCTTCAAGATGGCTGACGACATCCTGCGCCAGGGCGTCCAGGGGATCACCGATCTGATCACGATCCCCGGCCTGATCAACCTCGACTTCGCCGACGTGCGCACGATCATGCGCGACGCCGGCTCAGCCCTCATGGGTGTCGGAGTGGGCCAGGGCGAGAACCGCGCCCTCGACGCAGCCAAGGCCGCGATCACCTCACCCCTGATCGAGGAGTCGATCAAGGGAGCGACCGGCATGCTGCTGAACATCACCGGCCCGGAAGAGCTCGGCCTGTTCGAGGTAAACGAGGCGGCCCAGCTGATTCAGGAAGAGGCCGACCCGAACGCCAACATCATCTTCGGCTCGGTCGTCGACCAGTCGCTGGTCGACGAGGTGAGGGTGACGGTCATCGCCACCGGGTTCGAGGGATTCGAGTTGCTGGCCCGTTCCCCGCAGAGGGTCCGTCGCCGCTACGAGAGCCGCAAGCGCGTATCTGCCGACGACACCGACCTGACCAACCTGCGGGTCGGTGACGGCGATATCGAGGTACCTCCCTTCCTGCGCGACTGACCCTGTGTGACTGACCCTTTCGGTCGCCGGTGGCCGGGGTCGCCCTTGCCTTAAGCTGCTCGTGTGAGCGCCTCCGAAACCGAGCTTCGAAGCACCCCTCTGCATGGCATCCATGTCGAGGCCGGGGCGAAGATGGTCGATTTCTCCGGCTGGCAGATGCCGGTCTACTACGACGGCATCCGCGAGGAGCACATCGCCGTGCGGACCCATGCCGGGATTTTCGACGTCTCGCACATGGGACAGATCGAGGTCGAGGGACCGGGCGCACAGGCCTGCCTGCAGAGGCTGCTCAGCAATGACGTCTCGAGGATCGATATCGGAGGGGCCCAGTACTCCCTCCTGCTGAACGAAGAGGCCGGCGTCATCGACGACCTCTTCACCTATCGTCTCGGCCCCGATCGTTACCTGGTGATCACGAACGCCGGCAACCACGGCGATGACCTTCTCCAGTTCGGGACCATCGCCCGCGGCTTCGACGTCCACGTGCGCGATGCGAGCGACAACTACGCGATGCTCGCGGTCCAGGGCCCCCACGCGCGGCAGGTCCTTTCAGCCCAGCTCCACATCGAACTCCCGCCAAGAATGCAGGTTGCCGCCAGGCAGATCGGCCGGCGCCCCGCGATCGTCTGCGGCACCGGCTATACCGGCGAGGACGGAGTCGAGCTGCTGATCGACCCGGAGATCGCCCCGGCGATCTGGGCCGAGCTGGTCGACGCCGGGATCGTTCCCTGCGGACTCGGGGCCCGCGACACGCTGCGGCTCGAGGCCTGCTTCCACCTACACGGCAACGACCTCTCGGTCGATACCGATCCGATTTCCGCCGGACTCGGCTGGGCCTGCGTCGAATCGACGGGGTTCGTCGGCTGCGACCGGGTGGCCGTATTCCGGGCCAACGGCACCGACGAGAAAATGGTGCCGTTCGCGATCGAAGGTGACGGCATACCGAGGCCCGGAAACCCCGTGCTGCTGGGCGAGGAGACGGTCGGCGAGGTCAGCAGCGGCACCTTCTCGCCTTCGCTCGGGGTCGGGGCCGGCCTGGCCTACCTGCGAAGCGACCTGGCTGCGGTCGGCACCCTGCTCGAGGTGGATGTGCGCGGAAAGCGTCGGACGGCGCGCGTAAGCTCCAAACCTCTTTATCCGAAGGAAAAACAGGAGACCTGAATGTCCGAGCCGAGCTACCCAGACGACCTCCGTTACCACCCGGAGCACGACTGGGCCCGCATTGACGGTGGAGAGGCGACGCTCGGCATCACCTGGTACGCGCAGGACTCGCTCGGCGAGGTCGTCTTCTACGACGGGCCGGAGATCGGCTCGGAGGTCAGCAAGGACGAGCCCTACGCCGAAGTCGAGTCGGTGAAGGCGGTCTCCGACGTGATCGCGCCGCTGTCCGGCGAGGTGATCGCGGTCAACGACAGCCTGGCCGACGCCCCCGAAGCCGTCAACGCCGACCCCTACGACACCGGCTGGATGATCAGGATCCGTCTCAGCGACCCCTCCGAAGCCGAAGCGCTGATGGATTCCGCCACCTACGCCGCATCGCTGGAGTAGACCGGTGGCCGGCTATACACCCGCAACGTCCGATGACCAGGAGGCGATGCTGGGCGCGATCGGGGTCGGGTCGATCGACGAGCTGTTCGAGCAGATACCCGAAGGGCTGCGGATGGACCGCCCCCTCGCCCTGGAGGACGGCCTGAGCGAGCCCGAGGTGTTCGCGAGGATGAGCGAGCTGGCCGCTGCCAATCGTGACCCGGATGCGGATCCGAGCTTCCTCGGTGCCGGCATGTACGACCACTACGTGCCGGCGATCGTCGATGCGATCACCTCCCGGTCAGAGTTCCTGACGCCTTACACGCCCTACCAGCCGGAGGTTTCCCAGGGCGGACTCCAGGTGATGTTCGAGTTCCAGACGGCGATGTCGGAGATCACCGGCCTGCCGGTCTCCAATGCCGGCCTGTACGAGGCGCCGTCGGCGGCCGCCTCGGCCGCGTACCTGGCGATGGCGGTGACCGGCCGCAGCGGCCTGGTCGCCTCGCGCGGCCTGCATCCGCATTCCCGCGAGACCCTCGCCACCCACGCGGTCGGATTCGGGGCCGAGCTCACAGAGACAGGGCTGGAGAATGGCCTGACTTCAGCCGAAGAGCTCGAGGCCGCGATCGGCGACGATACCGCCGCGGTTTTTCTCCAGAACCCGAACTTCCTCGGCTCGGTCGAGGACATCAACCGTCTCGGCGAGTTCGCTTCGGACCGGGGAGCCCTGGTCGTGGTCGCGGTCGATCCGATGACCCTCGGGGTGCTGCGCCCACCGGGCGAGTGCGGCGCAGACATCGCTTTCGGAGAGGGCCAGCCGCTCGGCAACCGGCTCGATTTCGGCGGGCCTTCATTCGGGTTCTTCTGTGCCAGGGAGCAGTACCTGCGCAAGATGCCGGGCCGGATCGCCGGTCAGACCACCGACCTCGACGGCCGGCGCGGCTTCGTGCTGGCGCTCCAGACCCGCGAGCAGCACATCCGCCGCGAGAAGGCGACCAGCAACATCTGTACCTCCCAGGCCCTGAACGCGCTCGCCGGGGTGATTCACCTCTCGTGGCTGGGCAAGCAGGGGTTCGTCGAGCTCGGTGAGATGCTTGCCCGCAGGACCGATTTCGCCCGCCGCAGGATCGCCGCGATCGACGGCTTCGAACTGCTCCACGAGGCGCCGGTCGTCCGGGAGTTTGCGGTCCGTTCTACCTCTCTGCCGGTGGAACAGCTGAGGACCGGCGACGGCTCCAGGATCCAGGTCTACCCGCTCGGCCGCGACTATCCCGAGTACGAAGACTGCTTCCTCGTCGCTTTGACCGAGCAGCGCGGGGTGCGCGACATCGAGTGGCTCTGCTCCTCGCTCGAGGCCGCGGTTGCCCGCGGTGACGGTGTGGAGACCGGCTCCCGGCCGGCGGAAGGCCAGGCCATCTCCGGAGCAGGAGGAACTGCCGGAGCGGGCGCTGGCCCCGCCGCGCCGCGAGAGGCAGACCCCGTCCTGAGGCTGGCCTCGTGAGTCCCGCGCCGACCCTGACCGAGACTCCCCAGCAGGCCGACCGGGCCGAGACGATCTACGAGAAGTCGGTCCCCGGGCGGCGGGCGGCTCAGCTTCCGTCGAGCGAGGTCGGAGAAACCCCGATCGACGAACTGATCCCGGCCGGACTGCTGCGAGAGACCCCGGCCGAGCTCCCGGAGGTCTCCGAGCCGGAGATCATCCGCCACTACAACCGCCTTTCACGCCGGAACTTCGATCTCGACACCGGCTTCTACCCGCTCGGCTCCTGCACGATGAAGTACAACCCGAGACTCAACGAGCGGGTCGCAGCCCTGCCGGGCAACGCCCGCCTCCATCCGGCGACCGACCCCGAGGACGCCCAGGGCGCGCTCGAGCTGATGTTCCTGCTCCAGGAGTCGCTCTCTGAGATCTGCGGCCTGCCGCACGTGAGCCTCCAGCCTTCGGCCGGCTCCCAGGGCGAGCTGGCCGGCCTGCTGTTGACCAGGGCCTACCACGCCGACCGCGGTCGGGATCCACGCAAGGTGCTTACTCCCGATACGGCGCACGGGACCAATCCGGCTTCGGTCTCGATGGCCGGCTACGAGGTGGTCAAGGTCGCCACCGACGAACACGGCGGGGTCGATATCGACGACCTGCGTTCGAAGGTCGACGAGGACGTCGCCTGCCTGATGCTGACCAACCCGAACACCCTTGGCGTATTCGATCGAAACATCGCCGAGATCTCCGATCTGGTCCACCAGGTCGGCGGGCTGCTCTACTACGACGGTGCCAACCTGAACGCGATCATGGGCCAGGCCAGGCCGGGCGACATGGGCTTCGACATCGTCCACGTCAACCTTCACAAGTCCTTCTCGCAGCCTCACGGCGGCGGTGGCCCGGGGGCCGGCCCGATCGCTGTCTCCGACCGGGTCGAGCCGTTCATCCCGCGGCCACAGGTTGTCCGTCTGTCTGACGGGGAATCGGGCTGGAAGTACGAGCTCGATGAAGACCGGCCCAGATCGATCGGCAGGATGCGCGGTTTCCAGGGCAACTTCGGGGTTTTCGTACGCTCCTACGCCTACATCCTCAGCCTCGGCGGCGACGGACTCTCGGAGGCATCCAGGCTGGCGGTTCTGAATGCCAACTACCTGAAACACCGGCTCTCCCAGGGCAGGGCCGGCGAGTACCTGCCGGTGGCCTACGACCGGCACTGCATGCACGAGTTCGTACTTTCGGGCGCGCCGATGAAGAAGCAGCTCGGCATCAAGACGCTCGACCTGGCCAAGCGCCTGCTCGACTTCGGCTTCCACCCACCGACCGTCTACTTTCCCCTGCTTGTCGACGAGGCGCTGATGGTCGAGCCGGTGGAGACCGAGAGCCGGGACGTCCTCGACTCTTTCGCCGATGCGATCGAGGAGATCCTCGAGGAGGCCGAGCGTGATCCGTCGATCGCGACGGAGGCCCCTTATACGACTCCGGTCAGGCGGCTGGACGAGGTAGGTGCGACCCGCCGCCCGGTGATCCGCCAGCCGGCGGCGTCGCCCCGATGAGGATCTTCTCCGGAATCCAGCCCACCGGGCGAAAGCACCTCGGCAACTACATCGGGGCGATCCGCCAGTACGTGGAGGGGCAGGATCGGGGGGATCCGGCCGTGTTCTGCATCGTCGACCTGCATGCGATCACGGTCGCCTACAGCCCGGAGGAGCTGCGCGAGCGCCTCTACGATACGACCGCGATCCTGCTCGCGGCCGGCCTCGATCCGGCCCGCTGCGTCCTTTTCCGACAGTCCGACGTCCATGAGCACACCGAGCTCGCATGGCTGCTCGGTGCGGTCTGCTCCCACGGTGACCTCAACCGCATGCATCAGTTCAAGGACAAGTCGGCGGGCCAGCGTGAGCTGGTCTCGGCGGGGCTGTTTTCGTACCCGGTGCTGCAGGCGGCCGACGTGCTCGCCTACCGGGCTGACGAGGTGCCGGTCGGCGAGGACCAGCGCCAGCACATCGAGCTGATGAGGGAGATCGCCCGGCGCTTCAACGAACGCTTCGGCGACACCCTGACCGTGCCCGAACACCGCATTCCGGCGATCGGCGCAAAGGTGATGGACCTTCAGGAGCCGGAGCGCAAGATGTCGACGACGGTGGGAGCCGACAGCGGCCGGGTCTACGTACTCGACGAAGAGAAGGCGATCCGCAAGAAGTTCGGCTCGGCGGTGACCGACTCCGGCCGGGAGGTCAGGCGGGGCGACGACAAGGCCGGGGTGAGCAACCTGATCGGCGTCTACTCGGTCGCCCGCGGCATCTCCGAAGAAGAGGTCGAGGCCGAATTCGAAGGCAAGGGCTACGGCGACTTCAAGAAGGCGGTAGCCGACGCTGTGGTCGAGTTCCTCGCGCCGGTGCGCGAGGCCTATCCGGAGATCCGCGCCGATGAAGCGGAGCTCGAGCGCCTGCTGGCCGAAGGCGCGGACCGGGCCCGCGAGATCGCATCGGCGACACTCGCCGACGTGCGCAAGGCAATGGGCGTAGGGGTCCCGCCCGGCCGCTAGGATCGAAGCATGTCCCGAGGCAAGCTGATCGTCCGGCTCGCGGTTGTCCTGTTCGGCCTGATGATCCTGGGTGGGGCTTTCTTCGTCTCCCAGGGGGAATCGAGCGAGGCGGCCGTTTCTGCCGTCCTCCTGTTGCCGACCTGACCGACGGAACCTGTTGCGACCGGCTTCCGCTCTAGGCTGTGGGCGTGGCTTCCCGGCTTGATCTGGACCTTGATCTGGACCTCGACGTCTTCGTCGGGCCCTTCGACCTTCTTCTGACCATCGTCCTGCGGGAGGAGGTCAGCCTGCTCGAAGTCGAACTGGGCGAGATCGTCGCCGCCTACGTGACCCGGCTCGAGGATCAGGGGGAGATCGAGCTCGAGGTCGCGACCGAGTTCCTGGTCCTGGTCGCGGCGCTGCTCGAGTTGAAGTCACGTCTGATGCTGCCCGGCGTCGAAGAGGAGCTCTCCGAGATGGAGCCCGCCGAAGCGGTCGAGGAGCTGGTCGCCCGCATGCTCGAGTACCGCCGCTACCGCGATGCCGGCCGTGAGCTGGCCGCCCACTTCGAGAGCCAGCGTGGCTACATGTACCGTTCGGCGCCTCTGCCGCCCGACTTCAGGCGGCTCGAGCTCGATGCGGCCGAAGCGGTATACGAACCCGACCAGCTCGCGGCGGCGCTCGGTGACCTGCTCCAGCCGCCCGAGCGACCCGACCTCTCCCACATCAAGAGCACCGTTTCCCTGCAGCGCCGGCTCTCCGTGCTGCGCTCTGCCCTGACTCAGCTTTCGCGCTTCGACTTCGATGACCAGTTCGGTGAAGAGGACCGCCTGACCCAGGCGGTGACGATCTTCGCCCTGCTCGAGCTCTACAGCGCCGGCGAGGCGGTCTGGGAGCAGGATGAAAACTGCGGGCCGATAACGGTCAGGCGGACCTCGCCCGCCGCCGAAGCTGCCGCTGATCCGGCAGGCTCCGCAGGGGGGAGGGCCTGATGCCGGACCTGGACGAGACGGTCAGGCAGGTCGAAGCCCTGCTCTTCCTCTCTGCGCATCCGGTCTCGGAGCTCGACCTGGCCGAAGCCTGTCAGGTGGATTCCGATCACCTGGCCGAGGCGGTTCAACGGCTGGAGCAGGAACTCGAACCCGGCAGGCGCGGCTTGCTGCTGCGGCGGGTCGCCGGCGGCTTGACGCTGGCCACCGACCCCTCGACCGAGGCCGCGGCCCGGCGCCTTCTCGCCAAGCCGCGAACCCCACCGCTGACCCAGGCCCAGGCCGAGACCCTGGCCATAGTCGCTTACCTTCAGCCGGTCTCACGGCCCGAGATCGCCCGCATCCGCGGCGTGTCTTCCGAGTCGGCCGTGTCGAGCCTGAGCGAGCGTGGCCTGATCGAGGAGTCGGGCCGATCCAGGTTCGGCGCGATGATCTACCGGACTTCGCCGCTCTTCGAGAAGGTATTCGGCCTCGAGGGCCTCGACGCCCTGCCGGACCCCACCCGTTTCGATCCGACCCCGGAAGACGAGCGCGACCTGCGCGAACGCCTGCTGGCGGCCGGCGAACAGCGCGCCGAGCCCTGAGCGATGCGACTGGGCAAGTACCTGGCCCACTCGGGCGTAGCCTCGAGGAGGAAGGCCGAGACGATCATCGCGGCCGGAAGGGTCCGGGTCGACGGGCAGACGGTTACCGATCCGGCGTATGGCGTCGAGATCGGAGATGACATCCGCGTGGACGGCCACGCCGTGGTTCCCGAGGGTCGCGAGGTATGGATGGTCAACAAGCCGCTCGACGTGATCTCGACCGCCGATGAGCCAGGCAAGCGAATGGCTGTTGTAGATCTGGTCGACAGCCCGGCCCGGCTCTATCCGGTCGGCAGGCTGGACGCCGACTCGACCGGCCTCATGCTGCTCAGCAACGACGGCGAGCTGGCGAACCGGTTGACCCATCCCCGCTACGGGGTCGAGAAGACCTACCGGGTCCGTACCCGCAACGAGATCAGCGATGACGATCTCGACCGCCTTCGCGCGGGAGTCGTGCTCGAGGACGGCAGGACCCGGCCGGCTGAGGTGAGGCGACTGGCCGACGACGCCTTCGACATCACGATCGGCGAAGGCCGCAACCGTCAGGTGCGCAGGATGGTCGAGGCGGTCGGCAACCGGGTGACCGGGCTCGAGCGGATCTCCTTCGGATCACTGCGCCTGGGTCGTCTCGGCGTGGGCAAGGCCCGGCTGCTCGACGAGCCCGAGGTGACGCGGCTCTGGGAAGATGGGGGAGATGGCTGAGCCGAGCAGAGTCGTGGCCCTGAGGGGCGCTGTACAGGCCGAGGAGAACTCGGCCGAGTCGATCATCGCCGCCACCGGCAAGCTCGTCCGTGAGCTGATGGAGATGAACGAGCTCGTTCCGCAGGAGATGATCAGCGCGATATTCACCACCACGCCCGATCTCGATGCCGAGTTCCCGGCGGTAGCCGCGCGCGGGATCGGCCTTTCGGAGGTTCCGCTGATGTGCGCCCGGGAGATTCCGGTCCCTGGCTCGATGCCCCGGGTGATCCGGGTGATGGTCCACTGCAACCTCCCCGCCGAGCGCCCCGTCCGCCACGTCTACCTCGGCGAGACCCGAAGCCTCCGCGCCGACCTCAACGCGGCGCAGTAACCGCCGGAGCGAAGCGAAGATGAGCCCGATATTCAACGAAAGACTCTCCTCGATCCCCGGATATACACCGGGTGTCCCGAAAGGCCAGACCGCCGAAGACGTGGCCGGTTCGGACCTGGCCCAGCTCGCCTCGAACGAGTCTCCGCATCCTCCGTTGCCACAGATCGTCGAGGCGATCGCCGAAGCGGCGACTTCGATGAACCGGTACCCCGATCCGGATGCGACCCGGCTCAGGGGCCGGCTGGCCGAGCTGCATGGGGTGGTCCCGGAGTCGATCGCGGTGTCGAACGGATCCTGCGAGATCCTGCTGGCCGCCGGCGACGCGATGCTGGAGCCGGGGGCGACGGTCGTTTACTCATGGCCGGCTTTCTCGATCTACCCGAACCTGGCCGCGATGGCCGGGGCCGAGGAGATCCGCGTACCCCTGGGCGAAGGTGAGCTTCACGACCTCGAGGCGATGCTCGCCGCGATCACCCCCGAGACCCGGCTGCTGATGGTCTGCAACCCGAACAACCCGACCGGGACCTATCTTCCGCTTTCGGAGGTGGAGCGATTCCTCGAGCGTGTACCGCCCGAAGTCACGGTGATCCTGGACGAGGCCTACATCGAGTTCCAGCAGGTCGACGACCCGGCGGATTCGGTCCGGCTGGTCGAAAGGTTCGAGAACCTGGTCGTGCTCCGGACCTTCAGCAAGTCCCACTCCCTGGCCGGTCTCAGGGTCGGGTACTCGATCTCGTCACCACAGTTCCGGGCTGCGGTGGACGCCGTCCGCCAGCCCTTCAGCGTCAACGCCCTCGCTCAGGCGGCGGCGACCGAGGCGCTGGGCCACGAGGCGGAGATCGAGCGGCAGATAGCCGAGTCGATCGCCGAGCGCGAGCGGGTCGAGCGCGGATTCGCCGAGATCGGGCTCGAGAGTGCCGAGACCGCAGCCAACTTCTCCTGGGTCTCTCTCGGAGAGCGCGGCCCCGAGATCGAAGAGGCCGTGGTGGCCGACCTGGCCGCGGCCGGCATCGTGGTCCGTCCCGGGCGGCTGCTGGGCGGTCCGGGCAGGCTCCGGATCTCCTACGGGACGCGCGGGGAAAACGACCGGATGCTGGCGGCCCTCGGCGATTCGGTCGCCCGCCATTCCTGACACCGGATGCGTCACCTGATAGAAACCCGGCAGTGACTCTCTCGAAGCCACAGACGCCGCGCCCGGGTATCGGGTTCGAGTGCCGCCCTGCGGGACCCGTCTGCGCTGCCGCTTCCTGGTCCTATCCGCGATTTATCTAGGCGTCCGGTGACGCCGGCCACAGGTCGGCGCCAGCACAATCTTCAGCCGCCGGGCGCCGTCCCCCGGGACCCGTCCACGGTTCCACCGCACCGTGCCGCAGGCCGTGCGGAAAGTAGAGTCTTCGCAACTTAAGAAAGGCATTCCAAGCAGATGATGATCGTGATGAAAGAAGGGGCGACCAAGGAAGAGATCGCCCATGTAGTGGAGAGGGTCGAGCAGGTCGGCTGCACGGCGCACATCTCCGAAGGCGAACTCCTGACCGTGATCGGTGCGATCGGAGACCGCGACAAAGACCAGCAGCTCTCGCTCGAGGGTACGCCCGGGGTCGACCACATCGTGCCGATCGCCAAGCCCTACAAACTGGCATCGCGCCAGCTGAAGGACGGGGCCGACTCCGTCCTCGAGATCGGCGGCAGGAAGGTCGGTGGTACGAACTTCGCCCTGATGGCCGGTCCCTGCACGGTTGAAAACCGCGACCAGATGCTGGCCTCGGCCGACGCCGTGGCCGCCGCCGGGGCAACCATGCTCAGGGGCGGTGCCTACAAGCCGCGAACCTCTCCGTACAGCTTCCAGGGGCTGGGCCGGGAAGGCCTGAGGCTGCTGGCCGAGGCCAAGGAGAAGACCGGCCTGCCGATCGTCACCGAGCTGCTCGACCTGCGTGACCTGGACGACGTGCTCGGCGTCGCCGACGTGATCCAGATCGGCGCCCGCAACATGCAGAACTACTCCCTGCTGGCCGAGATCGGCAAGTCCGGGCGTCCGGCTCTGCTCAAGCGCGGCCTGTCGGCGACGGTCGAAGAACTGCTGATGGCCTCCGAATACATCCTCAAGGAGGGCAACGAGAACGTGATGCTCTGCGAGCGGGGGATCCGGACCTACGAGACCGCCTACCGCTTCACCCTCGACCTGCTTGCCGTACCGGCCCTGAAGGAGCAGACCCACCTGCCGGTGATCGTCGATCCGAGCCACGCTCCCGGAAGGCGCGACTGGGTCGAGTCGATGTCGCTGGCCGCGGTGGCCGCCGGGGCAGACGGCATCATCGTCGAGGTCCACAACGATCCCGACAAGGCGATCTGCGACGCGGCCCAGCAGGTCCCGACCTCGGATTTCCAGGACCTGACCTCGAAGATCGAATCGATCGCCACGGTGGTCGGCAAGACGGTCTCCCGGGCCTGAGGTGATGCGCCTCGCCATTCTTGGCGTGGGTCTGATCGGGGGCTCGATCGGCATGGCCGCGCGTGAGCGCGGCCTGGCCGAGGTCACCGGATGGGTACGCAATCCCGAACGCGCCGGCGAATGCCTCGAGCACGGGGCGGCCGACCGGATGGCCGACTCGATCGCGGAAGCGGTCGACGGAGCCGATGTCGTCGTCTGCTGCGCCTCGGTCGCCTCGATGGTCGGCATGGTCCAGGCCGCGCTCGATGCGGCCGGTGAAGACTGCGTGGTCACGGACGTCGGATCGACCAAGCAGGAGCTGGTCGAGGCCCTCGGCGGCGACCAGCGCTTCATCGGCGGGCACCCGCTGGCCGGTGCCGAGACGGCCGGGGTGGCCAACGCCCGGGCGGATCTCTACGAAGGGGCGCGCTGGTACCTGACCCCGACGGAGAACTCCTCCGGTCTGCTCTACGACCGGATCCAGAAGGTGATCAAGGGGCTCGGTGCCCGGCCGATGGCGATCGAAGCGGCCGAGCACGACCAGGCGATGGCCGTGGTCAGCCATCTGCCTCACGTCTTCGCAAACCAGCTGGCGGTCCAGGGCCGGCCCGGCACCGAACGGCTCGGTGCGCTGGCTCCGAGTCTGCGCGACGCGACGAGGGTCGCCGGGGCCAACCCTTCGATCTGGGGAGAGATCTTCAGCACCAACCACATCGCGGTTGCCGATGCGATCGATACGGCGATCGCCGGTCTGGTGCAGGCACGCGAGGTGATCTCGACGGCCGACCCGCAACGGATCACGCAGTGGCAGGCAGCCGTGGCCGCGGAGCGCTCCAGGCTTTCAGGTACCGAGACCGAGGCCGGGGCGACCCATGAGCTGCGTGTACTGGTTCCGAATCGCCCCGGCATCCTGGCCGAGCTCGCACTGGCGCTCGGCAAGGCCGGGGTCAACATCTCGGACATGTCTCTCGATCCGGCGCCCGACATGAGCTCCGGGGCGATCTCGATCTGGGTCGCCGGTGAAGCCGAGGCGGCAAAGGCGGAGGAATGCCTGGCCGGGCTCGGCCACTCTGTCAGCCCGGTCAGCGAGGCCTGAAGTGGGTCACGACCCGCTGACCAGGCCTCGTGATCCCCAGCGGTTCGGGCCCTCCGGCCCGCTGGCCGGCTCTCTGACTCCACCCGCCGACAAGTCGATCTCCCACCGGGCGGCGATAATCGGCGCGATCGCCGACGGACCGACCCGGGTCACGAACTTCCTCGATTCCGACGACACCCGCTCGACCCTCAGCGCGGTCGCCAATCTGGGCGCGATGGTCAACCCCGAGCCGCGTGACTACATGCCGGACGAGTTCACCATCGAAGGGGTCGGGCCCGGGGGCCCCCGCAGTCTCGGCCGGATCGACGTCGGCAACGCCGGCACGCTGATGAGGCTGCTGCCGGGGTGGATCGCCGGCTACGACGGCGGGCTCTGGCGGATGAACGGCGACGCTTCGATCCGCAGGCGTCCGGTCGACCGGATAGCCGACCCGTTGCGACTGATGGGAGCGCAGATCGAGGTGACCGACGGCCGCTTCCCGCCGATCCGTATCGATGGCCGGGCACTGCGCGGCATCGAGTACGAACTGCCGGTTGCCAGTGCGCAGGTCAAATCCTGTCTGCTGATCGCCGGGCTCAGGGCCGAGGGTCCGACCACGGTGATCGAGCCTCTCGCAACCCGCGACCACACGGAGGTCATGCTCGAAGCGGCCGGGGCCAGGATCGAGCGCGGACACGGCCGGGTCACGGTGTGGCCGAGCCCGAACCTGAGCCTGGACGAGGTCGATGTCCCGGCGGACATCTCTTCGGCCGCCTTCTTTCTGGTCGCCGGCTCGATCGTCCCTGGATCTGAGGTCGTGCTCGAGAAGATCGGGATCAATCCGACCCGCACCGGCATCCTCACGATTCTCGAGCGCATGGGTGCCGATATCGAGGTCGAACCGCAGCAGGCGGGGGCCGGAGAGCCGATCGCTCGCATCACCGTGAGGCCATCCGCCCTGCGCGGAACCCGGGTCGAGGGCGGGGAGGTCCCGCTGGCGATCGATGAGTTGCCGCTGGTCGCCCTCGCAGCCTGTTTCGCGCAGGGCGAGACGGTGATCGCCGACGCCGAGGAGTTGAGGCGCAAGGAGTCCGACCGCATTGCGGTTGTGGTGGGTGCCCTGAAAGGTCTCGGAGCGGAGATCGAGGCCACCGGGGACGGTATGAAGATCACCGGCACAGGCGGTCTCCGGGGCGGGACGGTCAACTCCCACGGCGACCATCGCATCGCGATGCTCGGCGCGATCGCCGGCATCGCCAGTGAAGAGGGCGTCGAGGTGGTCGACATGGAAGCGGCCTCGGTCAGTTATCCGCGCTTCGGTGGCGATCTCGCCGGGCTGCTCCACGGCTGAGCGTCGCGACCGCCGCCGGCCGGCCCGCCGGGCGCGAGGCCGGTCCGGTGAGTGGCTGGCTACCGTTGGAGGCGTGATTTCACGAGCCCGATACGTCCTTACCGGTCTTTTCCTTGCAGCCCTGTTCGTTGCTGCGGGGTCCCCGGAAGCGGCAGTCGCCAAGGGCAGCGGCCCGTGCCTGGAGCGGCCTTCCCGGTCCGGGCTCCTCTGTCCGGACCTCAGGGTCGCCCGGCCTTCGCAGATGTACCTCGACCGGACGACGCGGAGCGGGCGCAAACTGCTGAGGGCGACCAACGACATCCAGAGCCGCGGTCTCGGGCCGATGGAGCTTCGTGGCCACCGGAGTCGCCCGCGTTCGATGGCCGTGATGCAGGCGATCGCCCGACGCGGAGGCGGATACCGGATGGTGCCGACGCAGGCGCGCCTGCGCTTCTTCGAAGTCGGCTACCGCTGGGGTGGCAGCTACTGGAAAGTCAAGAACCCGCTTCGTTTCGAGCTGTGGAAGCTGGACCCGCAGGGACGGGCAACCCGCAGGGTCAGGACCGGCCCGAAGCAGTTCTACTGCTTCCGTGACCTGGAACGGACCAGGCCCGGCGGTCGCTCCCCGGAGGAGTTCGTCTACCCGGCCTGCAGTCAGGATCCCCGGGCCAGCTCGGTCACCCTGGGAACCTCGGTCGGCTGGTCCGATATCTACCCGTCTGCGTATGACCGTCAGTGGATCGACGTCACCGGTCTGCGCGGCTGCTTCGCCTATCGCCTGCGCGTTGACCCGGGCGGGGTCCTGTTCGAGTCGAACGAACTCAACAACTTCGCTCAGAAGATCGTCCGCCTTCCCTTCCGGGGCCCCGGCCGGCGCGGCTGCCCCCGAGCCTAGGTCCGCGGGTTCTGCCCGGTTGCGATCCGCTCGCCGACCCAGTCGTCGATCATCTGCCAGCGGTCGTAGAGCCATTCCGTCCTGGCTCTTTCGCCGGACGGCAGATCCGAGGCCGGGTAGCGCCAGAAGCGGATCTTCACCGTCTTGCCTACCAGGACCCCGGCCCGGATGTCGGCAACCGTGCGGACGCCGTCGAAACCGTAGTGCGCACAGAAGACGATGTCGGTTCCCGAGGCGGCCTCGTCGATAAGGGCCAGCGGTCCGCCCAGCCGGGGTGGAAGCAGGTGGTTGAGCCGGTCGGCGAGCGGCGCGATTTCCGGCTGGCGCTCGGCGATGACCTCCTGGGCACGGGCGATCTTCTTCGGAGTGGGCCGGGTGCCTTCCGGGTAGATCGCGAGGATCTCGCCGGGGCTCATCTCGTGCGTCAGGCGCCGGAGAGCTGCGATCTCGGTATCGGGATCGGGTGAGCCGCGCTTGATGAATACGGTCGGGATCCAGCGGCCTCCGATGTCGATCGCCGGCAGAGCACGGATCTCCTGCTTGATCACGTACCGCACCCCGATCCCGAAGCCGTGGCCGATGAAGACGTCGCCGATCAGGTTGTCGAGGATGCTCGCGTGGCGGAGCATGAGGATGTAGGGGCCGGTCCCGGTCAGTTCGAGGTCCTCGACCTCGAACTTCATGCCGAACAGGATCCGCACGGCGCCGAGATGGTTGCGGGCCCAGCGGATGCGCAAGGCGTAGATCCAGCGACGGCGGCGGATCGAGCCGGAGTTGAAAGGCCCACCGGTGAGCACGTAGATCACCGGCAGCTTGACCAGGGCCTCGAGCTCACCGATGAGGAAGATCCAGAGCCCGGGCAGCAGCCTCACGTAGACCCACGGCTTGCGGTCCTTGAGCCACATGGTCAGATCGACCACGGCGGCGACCAGCATGATCAACGGAGAGAGCACCGTCATCAGCACGAAGGCCAGGATTTCGGCGGTGATCCCCAGGATGCGTCGCCCGACGCGGGGCAGGAACGGTCCCTGGTCGGGAAAGAGGGGACCGGGACCGGGGGTCTGGACGCGCATCACGCGATCGTATTCGGGCGGGACCGGTGCCGGCGTCCTGCCGGGCTCGGCGTTTACCCGTACCATGGCCCATTCCATGAACGACCGGTACGAGAATTGGTAATTGCGATCGACGGGCCGGCCGGAGCCGGCAAGTCGAGCGTCGCCCGCGCCGTGGCTGAGCGGCTCGGCTTCACCTACCTCGATTCCGGGGCGATGTACCGCTGCGTCGCCTTCACCTGTCTCGAATGGGGGGCCGATCCCGAGCAGTCCGGTGAGGCGACCTCGACCGCCGAGTCGATCGAGATCTCCTTCGAAGACGGAGAGGTGCTGATCGACGGCGTACCGGTGACCGAGGAGATCCGTACGCCGGAAGTGACCGAGGCTGCTTCGCAAGTCGCGGTCCACCAGGGCGTCAGGGAAGCGATGGTGATCGAGCAACGCCGGATGATCGAGGCGGGGAGATACGTCGCGGAGGGGCGCGACATCGGCACCGTCGTCAGCCCGCTCACCGCTGAAGATCTTCCTCACCGCCTCTCCGGAAGAACGGGCTCGCCGCCGCGCGGCCCAGTCGGGTGGTGACGCAGCCGAGATCCTTGCCGCCCAGAACGAAAGGGACCGCCGCGACAGCGAGCGCGAGCACGGCGCCCTGGCGACCGCTGAAGACGCGGTCGAGATCGACACCTCTGACCTCTCGATCGACGACGTCGTGGGCCGCATCGCCGGACTGGCCGCCGAGCGCGGCCTGGCCTGATCATGGCGTCGGTTCCCACAGTCGCCGTGGTCGGCTTTCCCAACGTGGGCAAGAGCACGCTGGTCAACCGCCTGGCCGGGGGCCGCGAGGCCGTGGTTCACAGCGAAGCAGGTGTCACCCGGGATCGAAAGCGGGTCCGCTGCGAATGGAACGGACGGGAGTTCGACCTGCTCGACACCGGCGGCATCGACCTCGAGGACGAGTCGGAGATGGCCGCCGACATTCAGCGCCAGGCCCGACTCGGAATGGAGGAGGCCGACGCGATCGTGCTCGTCGCCGACGGCAGGTCCGGACTTGCGCTCCGGCGATACCGACATGGCGCGGCAGTTGCGGGCCTCGCCTGTCCCGGTGGTCGTCGCGGTGAACAAGGCGGACGCGCAGTCGACCAGTACGGCGCGGCAGAGTTCCATGCACTTCGGCCTGGGAAGCCATTCCCGGTTTCGGGCCACACATGGCATGGGCACCGGGGACCTGCTCGACCGCATCGTCGAGGCGCTTGGTGACCGGCCGCCGCGGATAGAGGACGACGGCTCCGTGAGAGTGGCGGTGATCGGCAGGCCCAACGTCGGCAAGTCGTCGCTGGTCAACCGGATGCTGGGGGACGACCGCGTGATCGTCTCCGAGGTGGCCGGTACGACCCCGGCCGATGCGATCGATACCGAAGTGGAGGTCGACGGGCGCCGGATGGTGCTGGTCGATACCGCCGGCCTGCGCCGGAAGTCCAAGGTCGCGGGAACCGTGGACCACTACGCGCAGCTTCGCCTCGGAACGGGCGATCGAACGGGCTGACGTCGCGATCGTGGTCTGTGACGCCGGGGAAGGCGTCCGCTCCGAAGACCTCAAGGTCGGCGAGCTCGCGATGAAGGCAGGCTGCGCGACGCTGATCGTGATGAACAAGTGGGACATCACCGATACCGACATCGACGATACGCGGGCCCGGGTTGCCCGCGAGGATCGACTTCCGGCCCGATGTGGTCACGGCGTCCGCCAAGACCGGCCGAAACGTCGCCGGCCTGCTCTCGCGTGCGGCCGAACTCGCAGACCGGGCCTCCCAGCGCATTCCGACCCCGGCGCTGAACCGGTTCGTCGCCGAGGTGGTGACCACGACCCCGCCGCCCTCCGTCGCGGCCGCCGGCTCAAGCTGCTCTACGCGGCGCAGATCGAGGTCAGCCCTCCACGCTTTTCGATTCAGGTCAACGACCGCCGGCTGATCGTGCGCGACTGGGCCTACCACCTCGAAAACCGTCTCCGCGAGGCCTACGGGCTCGAAGGTGTGCCGTTGGTGATCGACTACGTTCCGCGCAGCAGTCGTTCTTCCGACTAGGTGAATAGTCTGCCCGGAATGTCATCCGAAACCAGTTCCGCTCCGAAGCTTGCCGAGGGCGAGCACCTGTTCACCTCAGAATCGGCACCGAGGGCCATCCGGACAAGATTGCCGACAAGATCTCGGACACGATCCTCGATGCCTGCCTGGCTCAGGACCCGAACTTCAGGGTCGCCTGCGAAAACATGGTCGATACCGGCATGGCGGTCATTTCGGGCGAGATCTCGACCGAGGCCGAGATCGACGTGACCGAACTGGTTCGCGACACGGTTTGCGAGATCGGGTACGACAACGGCGAGGTCGGATACGACGGAAACTCGATCGCCGTGCTGGTCGCGATGGACAAGCAGTCACCCGACATCGCCAGGGTGTCGATACCGGAATCGAGACGCGCGTCGGCGGATCCTCCGATGAGTTCGACCTTGCCGGCGCGGGACCAGGGGATGATGTTCGGCTACGCGACCACCGAGACCGAATCGCTGATGCCGATGCCGATCCAGATCGCCCACAGGCTCTCCGAGCGGCTGACCATGGTCCGCAAGAACGGAACCCTGGACTACCTGCGGCCGGACGGCAAGACCCAGGTCACGGTCCGGTACGAGGACGGCAGGCCGTCACGGTCGAGAGGGTCGTGATCTCGGCCCAGCACGACGAGACCATCTTGACCGGTGGCGACGATCAAGCCCGCCACTCTGGGAGAACGTGGTCATGCCGGTGCTGCACGAGCAGTACGGAGCCTGCTCGACGAGAACACGCTCTACGGCACCCTTCTGTCAACCAGACCGGCAAGTTCGTCGTCGGCGGACCGGTCCGACACCGGGATGACCGGCCGCAAGATCATCGTCGACACCTATGGCGGTGGCCAGACACGGGGGCGGGGCGTTCTCCGGCAAGGATCCGTCAAAGGTCGATCGCTCTGCGACCTACACCGCCCGCTACATCGCCAAGAACGTCGTCGCCGCCGGTGTCGCCGACCGGATGCGAAATCCGGTTGGCCTACGCGATCGGCGTCGCCCACCAGGTTTCGGTGATGCTCGAGACCTTCGGCACCAGCCGGGTCCACGAACGCCGGCTCTAGAAGGTCGTCCCGGAAGTGTTCGCGCTGCGCCCCAAGGCCTTCATCGGCTACCTGGACCTTCGCAGTCCGATATACCGACCGACCGCCGCCTACGGGCACTTCGGCCGCTCCAACGAGAACTTCGCAGGTGAAGCGCAAGGACCGCTCCGACGCTCTCAGCGACGCTGCGGGTATCTAGCGGCCCGGGGCCGAACCGGAAGTCTGCGGATTTTCCGCAACTAGTCTCTGAGTGTTCGCGTACGATTCGGATCAGGTGATAAGTCACACGTTGGGGAGTTGAAGCACGAGCGTCGCTCCCCGCTGAAGAACGGAAGGCAGGAAACAGGGATGTGGAAAACGGGCACGGGTTCTCAAGTCGCAAGCCTGAAACTCCGACGCACAACGATCCTCCGGATTGTCGGAGTTCTGGCCGTCGCTCTGTCGGCAGCGTTTGCCGCAGGGGGCATCGCCGCTTCAACAGCGAACGCAGATCACAGCCCTCCCGCCCCCCCAGCAGTTGATCCGACCACCGAGTGCGTGACTCTGTTCGGTCCCGGCCATGTCGGATTCAAGATAGACGTCGTCTCGGAGGCCAGACTCTCGACGGGGTCTACAACGACCCGAACTCCAGCTTCTCGGTCACGATCTCGAATACGAACACGACCCTTCACACATTCGACTACTCGTCCAACATCGCAGCCAACGTCCATGTCAAGGGCGGGTCCGACCCCATCGGAAACAACTACGGTTCGCCTCCATCGACGACGGGCACCGGCCTGCATGCTCCCGTAAACCCGAACAACGGGGAGTTCTACGGACTCAGCCACATCACTTTCTGCTGGATCCCCGCACCCGACCTCACAGTCGACAAGACCCCGGACGCGCAGACGATCAACGCCGGCGATGACGTGGTCTTCACCGTCCAGGTCGACAACGCCACGGGCACCGCCACCGCCGTCGGCCTGGCCGACACGCTGCCGGGCGGCACCGCCGGCCCGTGGACGATCGACAGCCAGCCGGCCGGCGACCCATGCTCGATCACGGCAGGCGTCCTGACCTGCCTGTTCGGTGACATGGCCTCGGGCGACAGCAAGACGGTGGCGAAGGCCCCGACCGACTACGACAACTGCGCGGTCTACGACAACACCGCACAGGTCGACGCGACCAACACACCTCCCGACTCCGACGACGGCCAGGTCACCTGCGAGCACGCGACCTCGCAGTGACAAGACCCCGGACGCGCAGACGGTCAACGCCGGCGATGACATGGTCTCACGATCCAGGTCGACAACGCCGGACCGGGCACCGCCACCGCCGTCGGCCTGGCCGACACGCTGCCGGGCGGCACCGCCGGCCCGTGGACGATCGACAGCCAGCCGGCCGGCGACCCATGCTCGATCACGGCAGGCGTCCTGACCTGCCTGTTCGGTGACATGGCCTCGGGCGACAGCAAGACGGTCACGGTCAAATTGCCCCGACCGACTACGACAACTGCGCGGTCTACGACAACACCGCACAGGTCGACGCGACCGACGCACGCCCCCGACTCCGACGACGGCCAGGTCGCCTACCGGACGCCGACCCGCCTCACAGATCGACAAGACCCCGGACGCGCAGACGATCAACGCCGGCGATGACGTCGTCTTCACGGTGCAGGTCGACGACGCCGGACCGGGCGCCGCCACCGCCGTCGGCGGCCCTGGCCGACTTTCGCTACCGGGCGGCACCACCGGCCCGTCGACGATCGACAGCCAGCCGACCGGCGACCCCATGCTCGATACGGCGAGGCGTCCTGCACCTGCCTGTTCGGTGACATGGCCTCGGCGACAGCAAGACGGTCACGGTCGAGGCCAACGCGACCGACTACGACAACTGCGCGGTCTACGACAACCCCGCACAGGTCGACCGACGCACCACCTCCGACTCCGAGCGACGGCCAGGTCACCTGCCGGACACCCGACCTGGCGTCGACGACCCCGGACGCCGCGACGATCAACGCCGGCGATACGTGGTCTTACGGTGCAGTTCGAGCAACGCGACCAGGGCACCGCCACCGCCGTCGCTGACCGACACGCTCCGGGCGGCCCGGCCGGCCCGTCGACGATCGACAGCCAGCCGTCCGGCGACCCATGCTCGGTCACGGCAGGCCTCCTGACCTGCCTGTTCGGTGACATCGCCTCGGGCGACAGCAGCGGTCAGGTCGAAGGCGCCGACCGACTACGACAACTGCACGGTCTACGACAACACCGCACAGGTCGACGCGACCAACACACCTCCGACTCCGACGACGGCCAGGTCACCTGCCAGACACCCGACCTCACAGTCGACAAGACCCCGGACGCGCAGACGATCAACGCCGGCGATGACGTGGTCTTCACCGTCAGGTCAACACGGGCCCGGGCACCGCGAAGGCCGTGACCCTCAGTGACACCCTGCCCGGCGGAGTAGCCGGAAGCGCCCTCGGGTTGAGGACCCCGACAACCCCAACTGCACCATCACCGGCGGGAAACCAGCTCGACTGCGACTTCGGTGACATGGCCTCGGGCGACAGCAAGACGGTCACGGTCAAGGCCCCGACCGACATTGACAACTGCGGCGTCTATGACAACACCGCCACGGTGAGCTCGACCAACGCTCCGGATGACTCAGACAACGGCCAGGTCACGTGCGAGAAGTCGTTCCTCCTCGTCGACAAGACCCCTGACTCGCAGACGATCAACGCCGGCGAAGACGTGGTCTTCACCGTCCAGGTCGACAACTCCGGGCCCGGGTACCGCGTTGTCGGTGACCCTCGTCGACAACCTGCCCGGCGGCGTCGCCGAAGCCCTGGGTTGAGGACCCCGACAACCCCGACTGCGAGATCACCGGCAACAAGCTCACCTGCGACTTCGGTGACATGGCCTCGGGTGACAGCAAGACGGTCACGGTCAAGGCGCAGACCGACTACGACAACTGCGCGGTACCGACAACACCGCGCAGGTGACCTCGGACAGCGGTGACGGCGACGTCGACGACCCGCAGGTCACCTGCCAGACACCCGACCTCACAGTCGACAAGACCCCGGACGCGCAGACGATCAACGCCGGCGAAGACGTGGTCTTCACCGTCCAGGTCGACAACGCCGGGCACCGAGAAGGCCGTGACCCTCAGTGACACCCTGCCCGGCGGAGTAGCCGGAGGCGAAGTCTGGGTCGAGGACCCCGACAACCCCGACTACACCATCACCGGCGGAAACCAGCTCGACTGCGACTTCGGTGACATGGCCTCGGGCGACAGCAAGACGGTCACGGTCAAGGCCCCGACCGACTACGACAACTGCGCGGTCTACGACAACACCGCCACGGTGAGCTCGACCAACGCCCCGGATGACTCAGACAACGGCCAGGTCACATGCGAGAAGCCGGGCCTCGTCATCACGAAGGAAGGCAACGGTACGATTGACGCCGGCCAGAACATCAAGTTCGCGATCGTAGTCCGCAATGACGGGCCTGGCACGGCCAAGGGTGTGGTGCTGAACGACACGCTTCCGAATAGAACGGCCGGAGGCTGGAGCATCACCTCGCAGCCGGCCGGGGATCCGTGCTCGCTGAGCGGACGCGACCTCGACTGCTCGTTCGGTGACATGGCGCCGGGAGACTCCTTCCGGGTAGTGCTGAAGGCCTCGACCAGCGCCGAACGGTGCTCGACGTACGACAACACGGCGACGGCCACTCCTACGAACGGGCCGCCGGTAT
>CAVQVQ010000003.1:0-385789 GCA_963717235.1 uncultured Solirubrobacterales bacterium
ACGTTGGCGTCGGCGATGTCGGGGAAGCCCGCGGCCGTGGTGGTCTTGGTGACCTCGAGCTCGGGGAACTCGAAGTTCACGGTGACCGTGTCTTCATTGGTCTGGTACTCGCGATAGGTCCAGGGATTGGTCCGCTCGGCCTCGGGAATGCCGAAGTAGTCGGAACCGGCTGTATTGGTCGCGGACGAACCGGTGGCGAGGTCTGCCGAGGGCAGGGACTCGGCGGTATAGGTCAGCGTCGCTGTGTCACCCGGTGCCAGCGGTCCGGGGATCAGCCACTCCATCGACGGATCGCCGCTGGTCCACATCTTCGTATTGAAGGCCGCGCCCTGATTGAGGACGACGTTGGTGATTTCGGAATCCGGGAGGTCATCGACCGCCAGATCGTAGGCCGCGCTGGTGCCGTTGTTGGTCAGGTTGATGCGGTATTCGAGCGCGTCTCCGGGCTGGATCTGCCGCGGGCCGTCCACAAAAGGACCACCGTTGACGCTGATCTGCTTGTCCAGCGAAACGTCCGGTTCACGCACCGGGATCGTCTGGGTGACGATCGGGCCGACGAAGTCGTAGCTGCTCGCCGGCGGCAGTGAATCGGGGTCGAAGACGTACTTGTCGGTAAAGTTCGTCCGGGCCTGGACACCGTTGACGATGTCGTCGCCGGCCACGACCGGGTCACCGCTGTCGCGGTAGGTATCGCGAACGTGGGCCTGGTAGACGAACTCGATCGTGCGCTCACCGGTACCGGCGGCGATGTTGCCGAGGTCCCAGGCGATCGTGGTCGAGGTCGGGGTCACCACCGGGTTGTATGTCTGGACCGTCGGAGCCGGGTCGGCCGGGCAACCGGCGATGCAGGTAGCAGAGACGTAGCCGTCGAAATCGAGGGAGTCGGGTAGTACGTCGACCACCGTGGCGTTGAACAGGTCAAGATTCGCCGGGATCGTGCCGACCACGGTGTACGTAACCTGGGTTCCGATCGTCGCCCAGGCGGGGTCGGCCGTCTTGGTCCCTCCGAAGGAGATCACGTCGACCGAACTGGTCGAGTCGGCGACGTAGCCGACGTTGTAGGTGCTGGTTGCGGTCCGTTCGTCGGGATCGACGCCGTTGATCGAGGTGGTCGTAGCGTCCGCGGTATTGGTGAGGATGTCACCGCCGACTGCGGGGGCATCCACCTTCGCGGCGTAGTTCCAGACAACGCTTGAGTTCGGATTGATGCTGACCGGGGACGAAGTTATCGTCCGGGCGCCCTGGTCCCAGAGCGCCCCTCCGGTGCCGGGCACCGCGCCTCCGTCGGGAATCGGGTCGCCGACTCCGTCTACGGGTGTCAGTCCGACCGGAACGTTGTCAACGATCACCGTGTCGTGGGCGATGCTGACGTTGCTCGAGTTGCTGTTTCGGGTGGTCACCGTGAAGTTCACGGTGGCACCCGGCGCTACCCGGTTGGGGCCGGCGTCGTTGCTCTTGGTCTGTGAAATGTCAGGCTCGACGATCGTGGTGGTCACCTGATTCGAGTTGACGCTCCTGGGCCCGCCGTCGGTCCAGCTGAAAGTCGCCTGGTTGGTGCGGTTCTGGCCCCTCCGGTTGGTGTTCGTGGGCGTATCGAGGATCCGGGTCGCAATCTGTACCGTCAGCACGTCATCCGCCAGAACCGGGATCGCATAGTTGTCCGGAACGACAACGGTGACCGTCTGCCCGACCGTGTTGATGCTCCAGCCGGCCGGCAGCGGGTTGCCGTTCAGCAGAGCGGTGGGAGTCCCGACTATCGGCTGAGTCGCCGCCGAGGGCGGCGTATCGATCAGCCTGGGGCTGGTTCCGAGCGTAGTTCCGGCAGGCAGGGTCGTTGTGATCGTGTAGTTGACGATCTCGCCAATCGTCGCTTGAGCGTTGGTATTACCGGTTTCGGTGATCGAGGTGGTCCGGGACTTCGCAACCCCGACGTTCGGGGTCCGCACATTGCTGGGGTCGTCAATCCGCGGGACATTCGGGGTGTCCGGGTTGTCGGGATCGATGTTGTTCTGCGGGGTGTAGGTGAAGAAGCCACCGGTGTTCGTCTCGGTCTGGAACTCCCTCACACCCGACTCATTGACGAAGGTGTTGTTCGGTCCAAAAGTGGTCGGTATCAGCACCTGATAGGTGAGGGCCACAGAGCTTCCGTCCGGAATCGACGGAAGCGTCCACTGGATCACATCCCGGTTGGGTCCTCCGTCAACGCAGATGCCGCCGTTCGAGATCGCCGAGACGGCGGTGCAGTCGAACTCGGCCGGCAGCCGGTCCCATACTTCGACGTTGAGCGCGTCATCCTCGTCCGACGACACATCGACCTGGTAAGTAACGGTGTCGCCGCCGTTGACGGTCAGTCCGTCGACCGGCGGGTTCTGGATCGGCCCGGAGTTGACCTGGCGCACGCCCTTGACGATGTCGACCACCGGCCGGATGGTCTCGTATTCGGCCCTGTCCCGCAACGGGAAGGTCTGGCCCAGAGTGTTCTTGAAACCGAACTTGAACAGGTTTCCGGCGATGTCCACAGGGCTGATGATTCCGTCCGGCACATCAGTCGTCGCGAAGACGACCTGGAACTTCTGTCCGCCGGAAGGCACTGAACCGGGAATCGGACCTGCGATGCTCCAGCTCAGAAGCTGGGAAGCCGCGAGGCTGTCATCGACCACATTGACGGTGGTATTGGCCGCCGTGTCCTGGGAGCTGCCGGGAACGTATTCCGATTCCGGTGGCAGGAAATCGTAGGCCGTCAGCGGATCGGTATCGACGTCACCGGCAAAGTCGATCGTCAGCCTCCAGCAGACCTGATCCCCGGGGCGATACTGAGGAATCGTGTTCACATAGGTGGCGGTGAGACAGTTCGTTCCGCTCTGCGACACCTCCTTCTTGATCTGGACCCCGGGGGCCTTCTGTCCGGCCGATGACTCGTCGACCACCGGCTCCGGCTGCCCTGCGTCACCGGGAATGGTCGGCCCCGGGGTGGAGCAGTTTGGTGTTCCTGGCGCGGTGCATCGCGAGAATGCATCTGCCGTCAGTGAAACCGAATTGCTGATGCTGTCTTCGGCGAGGATCTCCGTAGTCGGAAGGAAGTTGTTCTGGTAGAAGATTCTGGTCTTCGTGGGGAATGTGATGTTGAAATCGTCGTTGATACCGGTGAGGCCGAGCGAAGCGAGTGCGGTCGAGTCCCAGACGATCGTGAAGGTTCCATCGGCGTTCTCCGTCACGCTCGTGTAGGGAGCGCTCGGATTGTCACCGGTCGGGTCACATTCGGCATCAGACGGGTCGTTCTGCGTCGTATAGTTAGTCGGCCCGAGCGGACACAGCCCGCTCGGCAGAGTATCGGTGACGACGATGTCTTCCGAGTAGCGGTACTCGCTTGTCCGGAAGTGAAGATTCCACTCGCTGATGTTGCCCTGCCCGAGGACCGAGTCGTTGACAGACTTGGTCACTGCGAGGTCTTCGGCGGTACGCGTGAGTTCCGTATCTGACTCCACCGCAAGATCGCCTCGGTCGCCTTCGTAGGTACCGGCGGCGAATGCGTAGTTGGTCAACGCCTGCTCGTCGCGGATCTCGGGACCGGAGTTGTTGTCCAGGTTTACCGCCTGCTCACCCGAAGCCGGGGTCGGCGTGGTGCCGGACCAGGTCAGCGTGTTCTCGACCAGCGGAACGGCAGCACGGTAGCGGTAGATCAGTTCCTGTCCCGGAGAGAGAGTGCCGGTATTCCAGTTCACCTGCGTGTAAATGGCTGACGGAGCGGGACCGGCACCGTCGGGGTCGGTCAGCAGGGTGTCAACCAGGGCGGGATCGAAGCAGTCGTTGACCGGCTGGACGACGATCGGCCCGGAGCCGACGTACTCGTTGGGGCTGCCGGGATTGGTTGGCGCGTCGGTGGTGTTGTCGCTGTTGGTCGAACACCCGAGGAACTCGAGACCGGCCGGCAGGAAGTCGGTGATCGTCGTTCCCGAGGTCGGGTTGATCGAGTTGTTGGTCAGGGTCAGCGTGTAGATCGTCTGGTTGTCATGGACACCGCGGATGATCTCGCCTTCCTCACTTGGTTCGTCCTTTTCCAGGATGATTGCGAGAATCGTGGCTTCTGCGGTTGCGGTGTCCGAACCCGTGAACGAGGTCGGGTTCGGGATTCCCGAAGCGTTGAAGCTGGGTACGAAACGAGGATCGGAATTGACGTAGGCCCCGATTTCGATTGAGTAGACGTCTCCAACGTCCAGAATTGCCGGATCGTGAGCCACATCGAAGCCCAGTCCCTGTTGGGAGTCGGCGAAAATGTCCGAGACATTCTCGAAAAGCAGCGTCGTCTGGCCGGGGATGGGGGCGTTGTTGATCACCCTCGGCGGCACGGCGGCTCCACCGTCGTAGCTGATGCCCGCCGGCAGTACCACTCGATAGGTCAGGTTGAAACCGTTCGGCTGACCGGTGGCAAGGGTGGCGGTGGACGAGAACGAGCCCGGCTCGCCGTAGAGGGGATCCGAAGACGAGACTCCGGTCAGCTGAAGGTCCGGCGTCCCGGCTGCCGATGCGGGGGAAGCGGCCATCAGACCTCCGGAGAAGAAGGCGGCGATCATGATTGCCACAAGCAGATGTCTCGTGTTTTTCAAGGTGGGTCCGGTCCTTAGTACGGGGCAGACCGGAGGAATGGCTAGACGGCTGCCCGGGATTAACGGCCGGGGATGCCGCGTGAAGGCGGCAAACAGGACCTATGACGACAATTCTAACGGTAATGGCGCGCACCCGAGTCGATCCCGATCCCGCCTAGATGAAAGAAGTCCTGCAAACCGCCGATCTTTCCTGCGAATCAGGCTTCGACCTGATCGGAGCTGAGGAGCTCGTCCCCTCGACCGCGAAGAACCTGGTCTTCATCGGCGCCGGCTTCCTGCTGCTTGGCGTGGCGTTCCTTCTTGAAAGGGATACTTCAGCGTGGGGGCCCCTCTTCAAGCGTCGTCGCGAGGTCGCAGACCCGGCGATGCTCGAGTAGGCCGACTTGCACCTTTAGGCATAATTAAAGTACGGTCTGCCGGCTGGTGTAGTTCCCGGCCCTCGTGGGAAGGCCGATCTGCATTTCCAATTGTGAGGAGAGAAGGTTGATGGAAAGCTCCGCAGAAACCGCTCAGACCGACGATACGACTCCGGCCGCAGCCAAGAGCGAGGCCGGCTCCACCGGCAGCGTCAAGCTCGAGGGCGTGACCAAGAAATTCGGCGGTTTCAAGGCGGTCGACGACATCGACCTGGAGATCGCCAACGGTGAGTTCTTCACCATGCTCGGCCCCAGTGGCTGCGGCAAGACGACCACCCTGCGCATGATCGCCGGCTTCGAACAGCCGACCGAAGGCAAGGTCAAGATCGACGGCGTCGACGTTGCCGGCGAGCCGCCCTACAAGCGGCCGACCAACACCGTCTTCCAGAGCTACGCGCTCTTCCCGCACATGACCCTCGAGGAGAACGTCGGCTTCGGACTGAAGCGCAAGAAGGTCTCCAAGGACGAGATCAAGAAGCGGGTCGCCGACGAGCTCGAGCGGGTCGGGCTCTCGAAGGAGGCCAAGCGCAAGCCGGCCCAGCTCTCCGGTGGCCAGCAGCAGCGGGTCGCCCTGGCCCGGGCCCTGGTCAACCTGCCCAAGGTGCTGCTGCTCGACGAACCCCTCGGCGCGCTCGACCTGAAACTTCGCAAGGCACTCCAGGTCGAACTCAAGAGCATTCAGCGCGACGTCGGCATCACTTTCGTCTACGTCACCCATGACCAGGAAGAGGCGCTGACGATGTCGGACCGGATCGCGGTCATGAACGAAGGACGGATCGAGCAGTGTGCCGGCCCCGAAGCGGTCTACGAGCACCCGGCAACCACCTTCGTCGCCGGCTTCATCGGGGTTTCGAACCTGATGCCCGCCGTCGCCACCGGCGGCAACGAAGTCAAGCTCGACAACGGGCCGAGCGTGACCAGTCCGGACGCCGCCAGGTTCTCGTCCGGCGAGCGCTGCTTCGCGGTCGTCAGGCCCGAGAAGCTGCAGGTCACGACCGATGCCAACGCCCCGTCGGATCGACCCAGCATCGAAGGAATGGTCGAAGCCTCGCTCTATCTGGGTACTTCGACCCAGATGGCGATCAGGGTTGCCGACGACGTCAAGATCACCGTACTTGTCCCCAACGCGAGCGAGTCGGAGCGGCAGTTGCTGCCCGGCGGAGGCTCGCGGGTGCATGTGAGCTGGGAGCCGGAACACATGCACCTGGTCACCGAATCTCCGAGCGGATCAGGACCGTCGGAGCAGGCAGTGGCAGCATCATCTGAAACCCCCCGAGAAGGAGAAACAGCGTGACATACGCGAAGTCGAACAACTCAATGAAGATCCTGCTGCTTGCAGCGCTCGCCCTGGTCGCATCGATGGCCCTGGTCGCCTGCAGCGGCGACGGCGGCCTCGACGAAGGCAGCAACAACGAGGATGTAACGACGGCCACCGGCGGTGATCCCTCCGGCAACCTGAACATCTCCAACTGGCCGCTCTACATCGACGGCAAGACGATCTCGGAGTTCGACAAGGCCACCGGGACCACGACCAAGTACACAGAGGACGTCAACGACAACAACGAGTTCTTCGGCAAGGTCCAGCCGCTGCTCAGCCAGGGTGATTCCGGCGGCCGCAGCCTGGTCGTCGTGACCGACTGGATGGCCGAAAAGATGTACGAGCTCGGTTACATCCAGAACTTCGACAAGGACATGATGACCACGGCCCAGGACAACCTGATCCCGAGCCTGCAGAGCCCGTCGTTCGACCCCGAACGGGACTACAGCATGCCCTGGCAGACCGGTATGACCGGCCTGGTGGTCCGCAGCGACCTCGCCCCGGACGTCGAGTCGATCAACGACCTGTTCGATCCCAAGTACAAGGGCAAGGTCACCATGCTGACCGAGATGCGCGACACCGTTCCGCTGGTCATGGCCGCAGACGGGGTAGACCCGGTCGAGGCGACCACCGAGGACTGGCTGGCCGCGATCGACAAGCTCCAGAAGGCCTCGGATGACGGTCAGATCCGCCAGTTCACCGGCAACAACTACATCCAGGACCTGGCCAAGGGTTCGGTAGTGGCTGCCATCGGCTGGTCAGGAGACGCAGTCCAGGCCCAGATCGACAACCCGAACATCGAGTTCCGCATGCCGACCCAGGGCTGTGCCCTCTGGTCGGACAACATGCTGATCCCGGTCGGCGCCCCGAACCCGGCGGCCGCATACGAGTTCATGAACTACGTCTACGAGCCCGAGAACCAGGCTCAGATCGCCGAATGGGTGAACTACGTGAGCCCGGTTCAGGGAGTGAAGGAGGTCCTCGAACAGAAGGATCCGGAACTCGCCAACAACGAGCTCATCTTCCCGTCCGAACAGTTCACCGAGAACTGCTGGAACCAGACCTCGCCTCCGGGTGACCCGGAACAGGTGAAGGAAGTCGAAGAGGCTTTCCAGAACGTAATCACCGGCTGATTCGACGGCGCGACGCTGACGGAGCGATGAAAATGGTGTCACCGAACACATGACAACGCTCCGTCAGCGCCTGCTGCCGTATGCCCTGCTGGCCCCGGGGCTCGTATGGCTGATCCTGTTCTTCGTCATCCCCATGTACTTCATGGCGGAGTTGTCGTTGAAGACGGGATCCCTGGCTGACGGTTTCCAGCTGACCTGGGCCTTCGAGAACTACACCGATGCGATCTCGGAGTACAGCACCCAGTTCATCCGGGCCTTCTACTACGCGGGTACCGCGACGGTCATCTGCCTGTTCCTCGGTTACCCGCTGGCCTATGCGATCGCCTTCAAGGGGGGCCGCTGGAAGAACCTGATGCTTTTCGCGGTGATCGCACCTTTCTTCACCACCTACCTGATCAGGACGATCGCCTGGAAGACCATCCTCGATGACAGCAGCTTCGTCGTCGGCGTACTGAAGACGCTGCAGATCGTGCCCCAGGACGGCAGGGTCCTGGCCACCAGCGGCGCGGTCATCGCCGGCCTGACCTACAACTTCCTGCCGTTCATGATCCTGCCGCTGTACGCCTCGCTCGAGCGACTCGACCTGCGGATGATCGAGGCCAGCAAGGACCTCTACGCCAACGCCCGCACGACCTTCTTCAAGGTGACGGTGCCGCTGACCATGCCCGGAATAATCGCCGGCATCCTGCTGACCTTCATCCCGGCCGCCGGCGACTACGTCAACTCGACCTTCCTCGGCGGAACCCAGCAGGCGATGATCGGCAACGTGATCCAGTCGAAGTACCTGGTGGTCAATGACTATCCGGTGGCGGCGGCGCTCTCCTTCACCCTGCTGGTGATCATCCTGGCCGCCCTGATCCTCTACATCAGGTTCGCCGGTACCAGCGCCCTGATGGGCGACGACGATGAGGAGGAGACAGCATGAAGGTCTGGAACTGGCTCCGCGAACAGTCGGTGATGATCATCGCGATCCTGGTGATCTTCTACATGCTCGCCCCGATCGCGGTGATCGCGGTCTTCTCCTTCAACGACCCGACCGGACGCTTCAACTTCGAATGGGTCGGCTTCACCACGCAGTACTGGCAGGACCCCTTTGCGATCTCGGAGCTGACCGACTCGCTTCTGGTCAGCATCCGGCTCGCTTTCCTCACCTCGATCGGCGCGACCATCCTCGGAACGCTGATCGCGATCGCCCTGGTCCGATACCAGTTCTTCGGCCGCAAGGGCGCCAACCTTCTGATCGTGATCCCGATGGCGACTCCCGAAGTCGTGATCGGCGCTTCGCTGCTGTCGATGTTCCTGGTCTACGGAGTCAACCTCGGCTTCACGACCCTGCTGATCGCCCACATCATGTTCTCGATCAGCTTCGTGGTCGTCGTGGTCAGGTCCCGCCTGATCGGCTTCGACCGCCGGCTGGAGGAGGCCTCGGCCGACCTCGGGGCCTCGCCGGTCACCACCTTCCGCAAGGTCACGCTGCCGCTGATCGCGCCGGGCGTCGGTGCCGCGGCCATGCTCTCCTTCGCGCTCTCGATCGACGACTTCGTGATCTCCAACTTCAACTCCGGCGCGGAAGTCACCTTCCCGCTCTACATCTTCGGAGCCAACCAGCGCGGTATCCCGGTCGAGGTCAACGTGATCGCGACCATGCTCTTCGCGGTCACCGTCATCTCGATGCTCGCCGTCATCGTCCAGCAGCGCCGGGCCGAGAAGATGATGGAGAAGCGCGCCGACGACGACAACAAGGCCACGGTCTCGGTCCCGATCTGATCGGGGCTCCCGCCCGCCCGTGTTCCCGGGTGCTCTATTTTTGTCCCATGGGATACGAGACGCGGTTGCTGATTGGTGGAGAAACGGTCGAGGGCGAAGGCGCCGGTCTGGAGGTCGAGAACCCGGCCACCGAGGAGATCGTCGCGACGGTCGCTTCAGCCTCGGCCGACCAGCTGGACCGGGCGGTCGCCGCCGCCAGGACGGCTTCGGTCGAGTGGGCGGCGATGCCCGGAGTCGACCGCACACCGATGCTCAGGAGCGTCGCCGATGCCCTGCGAAGCCGCTCGGAAGAGCTGGCCGCGATCATGACCACCGAGATCGGCCGTCCGCTGACCGAGTCGGCCGACGAGGTCGAGTGGTGCGCGGCCTGCTTCGACTACTACTCCGAGGTCGCCCGCTCGGAGATCGGTCGGGTGATCCCGCCGATCGAGTCGAGCCAGTTCTCGGTCGTGGTCAAGGAGCCGCACGGGGTCGTCGGCTGCATCGTGCCGTGGAACTTCCCCCTGCTGCTGCTCTGCTGGAAGCTCGCCCCGGCCCTGGCCGCCGGCAATACGGCCGTCTGCAAGCCCTCCGAGCTGACCCCGCTCTCCACCCTCGCCCTCGCCGACGTCTTCGCGGAGCTGCCGGCAGGCACGGTCAACCTCGTGGCCGGCGCCGGAGAGACCGGCGCCGCGATCAGCGAGCATCCCGGGATCGACTGCGTCGCCTTCACCGGCTCGGTGGCGACCGGCCGCAAGGTCGGTATCGCCTGCGCTTCCCGCAACGCCCGGGCGAACCTCGAGATGGGCGGCAAGGATCCGTTCATCGTCTGCGACGACATCGGCGCCGAAGGGATCGAGATCGCCGCCCGCGGCGGCGCCTGGGCCGCCTACCTCAACGCCGGTCAGGTCTGCACTTCATCGGAGCGCTTCTACGTGATGGAGGACGTCTACGACGACTACGTCAACGCGTTCGTCGAGCATACGAAGTCGCTGATCGTGGGTGACCCCCTCGACCCCAGAACCGACGTCGGTCCGATGGTCTCGGCCACCCAGCGTGGCAAGGCGATCGCCCAGGTGGTCGAGGCCGAGGCGGCCGGAGCCGAGATCCTGGTCGGCGGAGGCAATGCCGGGATGGACAGAGGCCACTACCTCGAGCCCTGTGTGCTGACCGGAGTCCCCGAGGACGCCGCCCTGCTCACCGAGGAGACCTTCGGGCCGGTGGCGCCGATCGTCCCGGTCGCTTCGCTGGACGAGGCCATCGCCAAGGCGAACGGACTCAACTTCGGCCTCGGGGCCAACATCTATACGCGGGACCTGCGAACCGCGGTGCGATGCCTGAAGGAGGTCAGGGCCGGGTCGGTCTGGATAAACGACCCGCTGACGGACAACGACGCCGGGCCTTTCGGAGGGTTCAAGGACTCGGGGATCGGCCGCGAACTCGGCACCGAGGGGCTCGACGCCTTCCGCGAGGCCAAACACGTCCACATGGATTCGGTGATCGAAGTCAAGGAGTGGTGGTACCCCTACGGCTAACCTTTCGTCCGGCGTGGGCCCGGTAGGGATAGGCTCGTCGGATGAGCAATCAGGACCGGACTCCTTACGTCGACGCGCTACTCAAGTTCGCCCAGAGCGACCCCGGCCGGTTCAACGTGCCCGGCCACCACGGTGGCGTCGGTGCCGATGAGGCTCTCCATCTTCTGGCCGGCCAGACCGGTCTGACCGACGACATCCCAGCGCTGATCGAAGGCATCGACGTCGGCGACCCCAACCCTTTCCAGGAGGCGCAGCAGCTGGCCGCTGAAGCCTGGGGCGCCCGCCGGACCTGGTTCCTGGTCAACGGCGCCTCGCAGGGAAACCAGGTGATGTGCCTGGCGGTGGCCCACCGGAGCCCGGAGATCGTGGTCCAGCGAAACGTGCACTCATCGGTGATCGACGGGATGATCATGGCCGGCCTGAAGCCGACGTTCGCCGCCCCGGAGGTCGACCCGGAGCTGGGGATCGCACACTGCCTGACCCCCCACGCCCTCGCCGATGCACTCGACCGCTGCCCGAACGCCGGAGCGGCGGTGATCGTCTCACCGACCTACTTCGGCGCCTCGGCCGACGTCGCCGCACTGGCCCAGGTCGCCCACGATCGCGGGGTGCCGCTGGTCGCCGACGAAGCCTGGGGCGCCCACCTCCACTTCCACCCGGAGCTGCCCCGCGACGCGCTCGATTCCGGTGCCGACCTGGTCATCTCCTCGACCCACAAGATCGTCGGCAGCCTGACCCAGTCGGCGATGCTGCACCTCGGCTTCGGAGACCGCTTCGAGCCCGAGATCATCGACCGCTGCGTCAGCATGACCGAGTCGACCAGCCCGAACTCGCTGCTCTGCGGATCGCTCGACGCGGCGCGGCGGCAGGCGGCGATCCACGGCGAGCGGATGCTCGGCGAGACGATCGAGGTGCTGCACGAAGCCCGGGCCGAGCTGCGCGAGATCGAGGGCATCGACGTGCTCGACCACAGCCTGCTCGACAACGAGAGCGTGATCGGCTGGGATCCCCTGAGGCTGACGATCGACGTGCGCGGAACCGGTACCAGCGGCTACCGGATCGCCCAGCTCGCCAGGGAGATGGCGAACGTCAACTTCGAACTGGCCTCCGACACCGTGGCGGTGGCGGTCTTCGGGCTCGGGACCGCGACGCCGGCCCGTTCGCGACGGCTGATCGACGGACTGCTGACCGCACTCGAACACCTGGAACTGACGCCGCCCGACGAGAAGCCGGAGTTCGCCCTGCCGCCGCCCTGGGGAGAGCCGGCGATGTCACCGCGGGAGGCCTTCCTCGCACCCCAGGACACGGTCCCGTTCCGGGAGGCGGAGGGAAGGATCTCGGCCGAGCCGCTGGCCACCTACCCGCCCGGCATCCCGAACGTGCTGCCGGGCGAGATCCTGACCGGGGAGACGCTCGACTTCATCCTCGACTCGATCGACCACGGCGGCTACGTGCGCGGTGCCGCCGACCGCGAGCTGACCACGCTGCGCGTCGTCGCCAGAGCAGGACTGAGGCCCGCTCGGGCGCTCTCCTGACGGCGCCGCTGACGGCAGCTAGCTTGAAGAACATGTCTGGCTACGACGGACCCGGGCAGGGGTTCGGGTTCGAGCACGGATCCTACGAGGAGGTACAGATGAATTTTCGACGTTTCCTGCCGTCGCCATCGATGGGCGTGGCGCTGCTGGCGCTTGCCATCGCGCTCGGCGGCACGGCCTATGCGGCCAACAAGATCGGCAGCAACCAGATCAAGAAAAACGCGGTGACGACGGCCAAGATCAAGGGGAAGGCCGTCAAGACCGGCAAGATCGCAGGGAAGGCTGTGACCAGCGGCAAGCTCGCCAAGGATGCGGCCAAGTCGGGAAAGATCGCCGACGAGGCGGTGACGACCGGCAAGCTCGGTGACGGCTCGGTGACGACCGGCAAGATCGCCGACGATGCCGTGAACTCTTCGAAGATCTCCGACTACGGCACGATCGGCAACGGAACCGCGATCCAGGCGACCGACGGTCCGAGCACCGTGAGCGGCTCGGGACGCGGCACCTGCGACGACGCTCTATCAGAAGGGTCCGTTTACGATCTACGCCAAGTGCTTCAGAGACACGGTCACCGACAACCTACGTGGGGAGATGTACGTCAGCACGACGGCAGGACTTCTCGATCATGGAAGGCACCGACGACTCGGTCAGGCGGAGCCGTTGGCGACCGACTACCTGAATACCGATACGCCGGAAGTCGACCGGCAGCTCGATACCCAGAGCGTCATCGGGTCTCGAACACGAATTACGACGAAGAGGAGAGCATGATGGCCGCTCCCGGACGGTCCGGCGATCTCGATGGTGACCGGCATCGGAGTCAAGAACGGACCGGTACTCGCCAACGGCCCCTACGGACCCGGCAACGCCTGCGTATTCCAGGGAGGCGCCTTCGGCTGATCTGGCCGCTACGATCCCCGGGCTCGCCGGCGGTCAGTCCGGCCGAGCGCTCGATCAGCTCGATGCGGTAGCCGTCCGGATCGCGCACGAAACAGAGCAGGGAGCCGCCCTCACGGACCGTGTAGGGCGGCCTTTCGGGCTCGATTCCCATCGTGGCGAGCCGCTTCAGGGCCGCTTCCATGTCGCCGACCGTGATCGCGATGTGGCCGTAGCCGGTACCGATCTCGTACGGCTGCTTCTGGTCGAAGTTGAAGGTGAGCTCCAGCCTCGGGCCGTCATCGTCGAAGCCCATGAAGACGTTGATCGCCTCGTCGCGGATCGGCATTCGCCGCAGCTCCTTCATCCCGAGCTGCTCGTAGAAGGTGACCGACTTCTCGACGTCGAAGACGCGGTAACAGGTGTGAATGAGTTCTGACATGGTTCAACGATAAACCGTCCGCCCGAGCGTGTCGGCAGAGACAGGTAGGGTCAGCCCATGTCCACCTACGAACGTGTTGCCGAGTTGCCCGTCCAAATCGATTCCTACGCACTGGAGGGGCTGTCGATCCAGCCCTCGCCCGAGTTCGAGCGATTGACGACGGTGGTCCAGGTGCTGCGCGACGGACTGGCCGGCAACGGTGAAGACATCACCTACGAAGGACTCGACGCGATCGCCCTTCAGGACGCCGGCCCGGTGCACGACCTGACTGGCCCTCGGACCATCGGCGAGCTCTGCGACCTGATCGGCAGCCTCGATCTCTTTCCGTCTCCGCCGGAGCGAGAGGTGTCGCGCCTGTACCGCCGCTGGGCCTTCGAGTCTGCGGCGCTCGACCTGGCCCTCAAGCAGGCCGATACGACCCTCTCCGGGTACCTGGGGATCGAACTGAAGCCACTCAACTTCGTCGCTTCGATGGGTTTGAGGGGAGCCGGACGGCGGCTCGGACATCGGCACGCTGCAGGCCAAGCTGGATGTCTACCCCGATCTCAAGTTCAAGCTCGACCCGGCACTCGACTGGGATGAAGAGCTGATCGCCGGCCTGGCTGCCACCGGAGCCGTGAATACGCTTGACCTGAAGGGCCAGTACAAGGGCACAGTGGTCGACATCGAGACCGACCCCGAGCTGTACCGGAGGCTCGCCGACGCCTTCCCCGACGCCTGGCTCGAAGATCCGGACATAAACGACGAGACCCGGGAGATCCTCGCCCCGCACATGGACCGGGTCACCTGGGACGCGCCGATCCACTCGGTCGAGGAAATCGAGGCGCTCGAGTACAAGCCGAAGGTGATCAACATCAAGCCCTCGCGGATGGGCGGCCTGAAGTCGACATTCGACGCCTACGACTACTGCGAGCGGGAGGGAATCGGCGCCTACGGAGGTGGCCAGTGGGAACTCGGCGTCGGCCGCGAACAGATCCAGTACCTGGCCTCGCTCTTCCACCCGGACAACCCGAACGACACGGCACCCCGCGGCTACAACGCGGCGGTCCCGGAACCGGGCCTGCCGACCAGCCCGATGCAGGTCCCGGAGGTCGGTTTCGGGATCCCGCACTGAGCCCGAGCGACGGTCAGGCTGCCCTAACCAGATGGACGGCCGACCAAATTCGCGCGCTCCGCTACGGTGAGATGACAGACCGACCGAACCGAGACTAGGAGCAGGACGATGGCCAAGAAGAAGAAGAGCTTCGCCGAGGCGCTCAACGCCCAGATCGCGAACGAGTTCGCCGCATCACAGAGCTACGTGGCGATGGCCGTCTACTACGACAGCGAGACCCTGCCGAGGCTGGCCGCCTTCTTCTACCGCCAGGCCCTGGAAGAGCGTGAGCACGCGATGATGATGACCCAGTTCCTGCTCGACACCGGCGCGACGGTGGAAATCCCCGGAGTCGATGCTCCGAGGACGTCGTTCGAGGACGCCGCCGCCCCGGTCCGGCACGCGCTCGCCCAGGAGGAGAAGGTCTCTGACGACATCTTCGCCCTGGTCAAGCTGGCCCGCGAGGTCGGCGACTACCGGGCTGAGCAGTTCATGCAGTGGTTCGTCAAGGAGCAGGTCGAAGAGGTCGCGCTGATGGGCGACCTGCTGAAGGCGGTGGAGCGCTCGAAGGACAACCTGCTGCTGGTCGAGGAGTACATCAGCCGCGAAGGCCTCGGCGAAGAGGGCGGCGACGACCCGACCGCCCCGCCCGCGGCCGGCGGCGGCTGACCGGGGGCGAGCTCAGGCTTCGCGCTTGGTGCGGAGCAGCTCGTCCCATTCGACGATCGAGTCGAGCATGCGGACGGCGCCCTTGGCGACGGGCTCGCTCGGCTCGAAGTCGCCGTCGTCATCGATCATTCCCGAGACGAACGGGATCGGCACGGCGGCCGGCACCGGCATCAGGTTGAGCTGGAGCAGGGTCGGCTTCAGGGCCTGAGCACCGCGCTGGCCGCCGGAGATGCCGCCGTAGCTGACCATGCCGACGACCTTGTGCTTCCACTCGGCGCTGAGGAAGTCGAGTGCGTTCTTGAGCGCCGGCGAGTAGCCGGCGTTGTACTCCGGCATCACGAAGATGAAGGCATCGGCGGCGTCGACCGTGCGACTCCAGGCCTTGGTGTGCTCGTGGCTGTACTTGCCCAGGTGGGGCATCTCGGGTTCGTCGAGGAACGGGAGGTTGACCTCGGCCAGGTCGATCATGGTCACCTCGAAGCGGTCGTCTGCGGAGGCGACGGCCTCGATCCAGCGGCCGACCGGGAGTCCGGCCCGGACGGGACGGACGCTGCCGATGATGATCTGGAGTTTGATCTGCATGGCACGGAGCCTACCCGTCGCCCGAACTCTGGCATAAGGTCACGGACTTCATGGCAGACCAGAGAAACCGCCCTCCGGCGGACGCCTCGGAGCGGATCGACCCCGCCGAGCTTGCGGCCTGCCTCAAGCTGATCTCCGAGCTCGACCGGCTGCCGGTCGACCATCCCGACTCGGTGACCGTCCAGCAGGCGACGGCCGGCCTCTACAAGTCGGTCAAGCGGAGGCGGCGTCAGGAGAAGCGACGTGAGGTCGTCGAGCACGACGCCGCGGTCACCGCTCGGACCGCAACCGCGGCCCCGGGCCGGATCGACGACGAGACCGACGGCCTGCCGCTGGTCTCGGCGGCCGAGGGGGGCATCGCCGGAATCCTGGAGGAACCGCGCGCCTGTTACATCTGCAAGCAGCGCTACCGGGAGGTCGACGCCTTCTACCACCAGCTCTGCCCCGACTGCGCCGCCTTCAACCACGGCAAGCGCGACGCCCGGACCGACCTCAGCGGCAGGCGGGCTCTGCTGACCGGCGGCCGGGCAAAGATCGGCATGTACATCGCGCTGCGTCTGCTGCGCGACGGAGCACACACGACGATCACCACCCGCTTCCCGAACGACGCGGTCCGCCGGTTCAAGGCGATGGAAGACAGCGACGACTGGATCGACCGGCTCGACATCGTCGGCATCGACCTGCGTGACCCGGGCCAGGTGATCGACCTCGCCGAACACGTCGCCTCGAAGGGTCCGCTGGACATCCTGATCAACAACGCCTGCCAGACGGTCCGCCGGACCTCCGAGGCCTACCGCCCGCTGCTGGCCGCCGAAGGGGGCGAGCTGCCGTCCGGACGGCTGCCGGAGATCGAGACCTTCACCCGGCCCGACCGCGAGGGGCACCACCACCTGACGCCGGGAGCCGGCGACCACTGGGCACCGACGCCCCACGCGCTGACCGCGATGTCGCTGACCGCCGGCTCGGCCGGCTTCGACCTGGTCGAGGAAGAGAGGGCGATCGACGCCGGTGGCCTGGTCCCCGACCAGGTTTCGAGCAACAGCTGGATCCAGCGGGTCAACGAAGTCGACCCGGTCGAACTGCTCGAGGTCCAGCTCTGCAACATGACCGCGCCGTTCATCCTGATCAGCCGTCTGCGGGAATCGATGGCGGCCTCGTCCGCCCGGCGCACCTACGTGGTCAACGTCTCGGCGATGGAAGGCCAGTTCTCGCGCGGCTACAAAGGCCCCGGCCACCCTCACACCAACATGGCCAAGGCGGCGCTGAACATGCTGACCCGGACCAGCGCCCAGGAGATGCTCGAAAGCGACGGCATCCTGATGACCGCCGTCGACACCGGCTGGATCACCGACGAGAGGCCGCACACGATGAAGAAGCGCCTCGCCGAAGACGGCTTCCACGCACCGCTCGACCTGGTCGACGGCGCCGCCAGGGTCTACGACCCGATCGTCCGGGGCGAAGAGGGCGAAGACATCTTCGGCGTCTTCCTCAAGGACTACAGCCCTTCACCCTGGTGAACTCGCCCGCCCGGTGAACCGCCACGCGGACCGGCCCGATTTCTCGGGCGGGACCGGCGACGGGAGTGACGGGACTCGAACCCGCGGCCTCTGGCGTGACAGGCCAGCGCTCTAACCAACTGAGCTACACCCCCGTGAGGTAGCCGGACTGATCCGACCGGCGGTGATTATCGCAATGTCGCGGTTTGAGCGTAAGCTGCCGCCCATGAGACTGATCACATTCGACGCCGGAAGCGGCCCCAGGGCCGGTGTATTGAGCGACCAGGGAGTGCTCGATGCGTGGCGCGCCCTCGGCCGTCC
Organism: uncultured Solirubrobacterales bacterium; assembly: GCA_963717235.1. Classification (GTDB taxonomy): domain Bacteria; phylum Actinomycetota; class Thermoleophilia; order Solirubrobacterales; family 70-9; genus 67-14. The sequence goes on from CAVQVQ010000003.1 coordinate 17,764, forward strand.
GGAGCGCTCGTCGCTGCGTGAACTGATCGCCGAGGGCCGGGTCGACGACCTGGCCGGGCTGGATCCTTCGGACCCGTCGAGCCGACGCCGGTCCGCTGATCGACCTCGACCGGGTCACCCTGCTGCCACCGGTCCCCGACCCCGACAAGATCATCTGCATCGGCCTCAACTACCGCTCGCATGCCGAGGAGTTCGATCTCGAGCTGCCGAAGGCACCGACGATCTTCGGCAAGTACCGCAACGCGCTGGTCGCGGACGGCCGGACCGTGACGCTGCCGGCGGCCAGCGAGAAGGTCGACTACGAAGCCGAGATCGCCTTCGTGATCGGCCGCCGGGCGAAGGACGTGCCGGTCGAGACGGCCCTCGACCACGTCGCCGGCTACACCCTGCTCAACGACCTCTCCGCCCGGGACCTCCAGTTCCTGACCCCGCAGTGGATGCCGGGAAAGGTCTTCGACGGCTCGGCTCCCTGCGGACCTGCCCTGGTCACCCCCGACGAAGCCGGGGCGCATGACTCGATCGGGATCTCGCTGACCCTGAACGGCGAGGAGATGCAGAACTCGCACAGCGGCGACCTGATCTTCTCGGTGCCCGAGCTGGTCAGCCACCTCTCGCGCTGGATGACGCTCGAGCCCGGTGACATCGTCTCGACCGGAACCCCGTCGGGGGTCGGCAGCGCCCGCAAGCCGAGGATCTGGCTGAAGGACGGCGACTGCGCTCGAGGTTCACTCCCCGCAGCTCGGCCGGCTGCGCACGACGATCGCCGGCTGACCCCGGTCAGCGGCGGGCGCCGGCGAGCTCGTTGCGCTCGGGCGGGAATGCCGGCCGAGAGCGGAGCCACCGGCCGAGGCCGAGACCCCGGCCCCGGACTGCCGTGAGCGCGAGCCCGACCAGCGGACCCGGACCGGCCGCTCCTTGAGCAGCCGTTTCCAGGTCCGGTTGCCGGCCTTGCCGTCGACAGCCAGCCCGACGCTCTCCTGGAACTGCCTGACCGCCCGCCGGGTCTGCTTGCCGAAGATGCCGGTGATCGGGACTTCGAAACCGGCCCCGACCAGGTGCTGCTGCATCCAGACGACGTGGTCGCCGCGGGCACCGCGTTCAGTGGTCGGGTGGGTCCTGACCGGACGGTACTTCGGGTAGGGGCCGACCTTGCGCTTGCCGAGCGTCGACCATTCGCGGGCGCTGGTCTCCTGCCAGGACCACCAGCTCGGTGCCGATCCGTAGCTCGCGGTGAAGCGCTGGAAGCGGGTCAGGTCCTTGAGGGGCGGGCCGAGGTAGGTCTGGCCGACCGGATAGATGCCGCGCTTGTACATGCGGTTGTAGGTCCAGGTGATCCCGATCGACTCCTTGACCGAGTCGCCGATCGTCTTCCAGTAGACCTGCGGCAGGTTGATCGTCGCGGCACCCGGTCCGAGGAAGACGGAGTAGGGAAAGCCGGGGTGAAAATGCGCGTAGGGGAAGGTGCTGAGCGAGAGCCTGAAATTCGGCCCGACCAGCTTGCGCAGCTTGCGCACGTAGCGGTCGGCGCCGGAGTAGTTGCCTTCGTACTCGGTCTCGGCGTCGATCACGAAGCAGTCGGCCCCGCGGCGCTTGGCGACGGCCGACACCTTGGCCTCCCCGACCGGGTTGCGTCCGTAGACGTACTGCCAGCCGCAGACCTTCAGGCCGGCGCGCTGGAGGCGGTCGACCAGCCCGGAGCTGAACTGGCTCCAGACGTTCGTGCCGTCGCCGGACTTGATGTAGAGCGTGCCGATATTCGACTTCCTGGCGCGCTTGATGATCCGCTTCAGGTTGCCTCCGTGGGAGGCATCGACGTACCAGATCCACATGCCGGGCCGCTTGTACGGGGAGGACGGCGGACCGGTCGGCTCCGGCTGCTCGGCCTCATCGGTGTCGGCCGAGAGCCGCGCCAGCGCCGGAGCCCGTCGGCCCCGGCGGCGGGCGTCGAAGACGGCAGCAGAAGAACGCACAGGGCGAACAGCGAGGCAAGCAGAGAGAAAGGCCGGCGACACGGGCCGGATTCAGGCTCATCGGGTGCGGAAACACGCTCGGGAGCCGTTTGGTGCGGCGAAGGGCATGACCGGTACTGTCTCAACCAGTCATGAAAGGCTGGCAGGCATGAGCGCAAGAGGCAAGCTTTATTTCATTCTCGCCGGTCTGGCCGGCGCCGCGCTGGCCGTGGTTTTCGCGACGCAGGCCCAGCCGGCGGCGCTGAGCAGCCCGCTGGCTCTCCGGCAGGGCGAGGTCCGCCAGGTCGAGAGGTCGCTCGAGTTCTCGGTCCACACGGCCGCGCCGATCGAGCTCGCGGGCCTCGACCCCGGCCCGACCCGGAGAACGGCAGCTCCCGCTACATCTGCCTGGAGATGGAGCAGGAGTCTCCGGCGAGGACGGTGAGACAGCCCGGGCGAGCGGATCTGCCCGGGGGCTCGGACAACGAGCGTCGGGGTGACCACGACCTCCGGCGAGCCGGCGAGGGTGGCCGAGGACGGCAGCACTCGAGGCCTCGATCGAGCGGCCCGAACCCGACCAGCTGAGGATCACGATCCCGCTTTCCGAGCTCGGCCTGCCGCCGGAGGCCTACCGCTTCCGCTTCGTCAGCAGCGACGGAAGCTGCGACTCCACACCCGACCAGAGCTGTGTCGATCGCCTGCCCGAAGGCGGCGAAGGCGACTTCGAGATCCACACCCCGATCATGGCCTCCTGCACCGGTACCGACGGCGTCCAGCTCCGCTACGGACCGAGAGACCGGAAGAAGGTGGCCCTGACCTTCGACGACGGGCCCAGCGTCTCGACCCCGCAGATCCTCGAGATCCTCGAGGAGAAGCGGGCCGACGGCACCTTCTTCCTGCTCGGCGACGCGGTCGAGCGCAACCCGGAGCTGGCCCGCCAGATCGTCCTTCAGGGCAGCGAGGTCGCGAACCACTCGATGAAACACGACTCCTTCCCCACCTCGGCCGACCTCGAAGCGACCAACGACATGGTCGAAGACGCGACCGGTGTGCGCCCCTGCTCGTTCCGGCCCCCTACGGCCAGGTCGACACGCCCTGACCAGGCGGGCAGCCAAGGAGCAGATGAACACCGTGCTGTGGGACGTCGACACCGAGGACTGGACCGACTTGAGCTCGGTTGATTCCGTGGTCGCCGGCACCATGGCCAATGCCCAGCCGGGCTCGATCATCCTGATGCACGACGGCGGCGACGCGGTCCGGGAGAAGACGATCGAATCGCTGCCGCTGATCATCGACGAGCTGCGGTCCGAGGGCTACTCCTTCGTGACGGTTTCGGAGCTGCTCGGCAACCGGATCGAGTGGACGGTGCCGGACCAGTCAGATCTGCCCTGACGTCGGTCGGCCGTTCCGGCGCTATCCTTCGCTCAGGGAGTGCCAATTTCTCAGGGAGGAATCGGATGAGTCTTTTTTCACGTTGGCTGGCGACCTTCGTGATCGCCTTTTCACTTTCGGCCGTCGCCGCCACCGCGCAAGCGCGCAGCCGTCCTCTGACGGCGGAGCGGTCGCTCCAAGAAGAAGGGCAAGAAGGCGAAGCTCAAGGTCAAGGTGCAGACGACCGGCCAGAAGGCGATGCTCGCGAAGGGCGTCAAGGTCAGGGTCAAGGGCCGGCCCGGCGCCAGGGTCCGGCTCGACACCATCGCCATCTCCTTCGACACCTCCAGCCGCCTCGCCAAGTCGAAGAAGGTCAGGCTCGGCCGGAAAGGCAAGCGTGTGGTCCGGCTGCGGCTCGTACCGACCGCGCGAAGGGCCGCCGAGACCTGCTCGGCCCTGAAGCTGGTCGCCAAGGCCAGGTCCGGCAAGAGCAGGGCCAGGAACAAGCGCAACATGGTCCGTCAGAAGGCCGACTGCCGCCTGGACCGGTCGACCTCTCGCGCGGCACCAGCTGCGAGTTCATCGCCCAGCCGAAAGAGGGCGGTGCACGCCGCCTTTCCCGAGCGACTTCTACACGGTGCCTGACGAGAACAGCGCCACCGGCAAGCGGGTCGACTTCCGCGCCGGCGGCATGCCGAAGAACAGGGTCGGCAAGTCGATCGGCCGGAGCCGTACTCGGCTGCTGACGGATTCAGCCAGGGCCAGAGCATCGTGCTCAAGGTCCCCGGCCTCGACACTCCCGAAGCCTCGCGGCGAACGACTTCGTCGGCTCGACCGGCTCAGCCGGTACAGCGAGCCGACCAGAAGGCCGTCGTGATCGACGCCAGAGACCGGCGAGCGCTGGCCGATCTGGGTGCAGATCGATTCGAACGCGTCCACGCCGGAAGACACGGCGCTGATGATCAGCCCGGCGACCAACTTCGATGAGAAGGGCCGCTACATCGTCGCCCTGCGAAACCTGGTCGACGCCGACGGCGCGCCGCATCGAGGCACCGAACGCCTTCCGCTACTACCGCGACGCGCTGCCTTCGGACCAGACCACGGTCAACGACCGGCGCAAGCATTTCGAGGGCATCTTCAAGACCCTCAGGAAAGCGAAGATCAAGCGCTCCGAGCTCTACCTGGCCTGGGACTTCACCGTCGCCAGCAACGAGAGCAACTACCGCCGCGGGCTGCACATGCGCGACGAGGCGTTCAAGGTGCTCGGCGATACGACCATGGCCGACCAGGCCATCCAGGGCGACGCCCCGGACTTCACCGTGACCAGACCTGCCGACCAACAACCTCGGCTCCAGCGTCGCCCGTCAGGTGACCGGCACCTTCACCGTGCCGTGCTTCCTGACCAACGGTTGCTTCTCCGGCGGGGTCATGGACCTCGACGCACGAAGGTCTGCCGAAGCAGATCGGCACCTACGAAGCCAACTTCCAGTGCATCATCCCGCCGGTCGGCCTTGCCGGACCGGGCTCACCGAAGCTGAGGCCGCTGGTATACGGCCACGGACTGCTCGGCGACGCGATCGAGGTCGTCTTCAGCCCGGTCTCCAGGAGCCTGGCACAGGACTACGAATCGATCGCCTGCGCGACCAACGAGATCGGCATGGCGGCCGAGGACATCCTCGCCACGGTGGCACCGACGCTGACCGACATGAACCAGTTCAACAAGCTGGCCGACCGGCTGCAGCAGGGCGTCCTCAACGGGCTCTTCCTGGCCCGCCTGATGCACCACCCGGACGGGCTCGGGACGCACCCGGCCTTCCAGGACGGAGACGGTGTGAACCCGGGCGACTCGGTTATCGATACCAGCGACGTCCATTACATCGGTGCCAGCCAGGGTGGAATCGTCGGCGGACCGCTGACCGCCCTCTCGCCCGACTTCATACAGTCGGCGCTGATCGTCGGCGGGATGAACTACTCGACCCTGCTGACCCGGTCCTCCAACTGGGACACCTACGGGACCATCTTCAACGCCAACTACGACGATGAGCTGATCCGTCCGCTCATCCTCAACATCGTGCAGATGCTCTGGGACCGGGGCGAGTCGAACGGCTACGCCCACGTGATGACCGACAACCCGCCACCGAACACCCCGCAGCACAACCTCACGCTTCACGTGGCGCTCGGCGACCACCAGGTGTCGAACTTCGCCAGCGACGTCCAGGCGAGGACCAACGGGCTGAAGACGCCGGCCGGAGGGATCGACCCGATGCGCTGGCCCGACTACGAGGACCTCTGGAACATCCCGAGGATCGGCGCCGACGAGTACCCCTACCGCGGTTCGGCGATCATCTACTGGGATGCCGGCCCCTACCGCCTCAACCCGTCCAACACAAGTCAGGACATCGGGACCGGGACCCCGCCCTACGAGAACGTCCCGCCGAACGACGACTGGGAGGACCCGCACGGAGCCCCGCGCGGAGCCGAGGGACCGATCTCGATGATGAATACCTTCCTCCAGCCGAACGGCTACATCGAAGACGCCTGCAACGGCCAGCCCTGCATCGGCAGCGGCTGGGACGGCGACTACGACAGCATCATCCCCGTTCCCTGACCGGTGGCAACCATGAGCTCCGAAAAAGCCCGCCGTCCGGCGGGCTTTTTCGCTGCAGTCCGGGATCCCGACGTTCCTGAAGGAGATCACCCGAGGGATTCATACACACAGAGTTCACGATTCGGTGTAGGTTTTTGGCAGGGAGCAGTTCAAATTCAAGGGGAGGATCCTCCGTGCGTGCAGTAATCCGCTGGTGCCTGGCAGTCGTTGTCGCGATTTCGCTTTCGTTCACGTTCGCGTCGGGAGCCTTCGCGGATCCCGGTGAAGGTCCGTCCCAGGCGACAGCCTCGAAAGGCAAGGGTTCCAAGAAGCTGAAGCTCTCGCTGGTCAAAACCGGCCAGAACGACGTCACCGGCAAGGGTGTCAAGATCAAGGTCCGGGGAGCCAAGCGCAGCAAGGTCAAGGTCAAGCTCAGCAGCAAGAGCTTCGACGAAGGCAAGCGCCGGCTGGCGAAGACCAGGACCGTGAAGCTGGGTCGCTCAGGTCGCAAGGTGATCCGGATCCGCGCCACCAAGTCGGCCCGCAAGGCTGCCGCGACCTGCTCGGCCCGCTCGATCCTCGCCAAGGCCAGGTCCGGGAAGCGCAGGGCCACGAAGCAGGAAGGAACATGGTCCGCCAGAAGTCCGACTGCCGCCTCGACCCGGTCGACCTGAGCCGGGCCGACAGCTGCGACTTCATCGCCCAGCCCGATGAAGGCCTCTGCATGCTGCCTTTCCCGAACGACTACTACACGGTCGACGACAGCATCGACCAATACGGGCAAGCGCATCAACTTCAGCGCCGCGGGAATGCCGAAGAACACAAGCGGCAAGGCGATCGACCCCGAGACCTATTCCGACTCCGACGGCTTCAGCCAGGGCCAGGGGATCGTCCTGCAAGGTGCCCGGGATCGATACGGCCGAAGCCGTCGCCGCCAACGACTTCGTCCCGCTCAATGCGCTGAGCCGCTACACCGAACCCGATCAGAAAGCAGTCGTAATCGATGCCGACACCGGGGAACGCTGGCCGATCTGGGTCGAGATCGACGCCAACTCCTCGACCCCCGAAAGCGCCGCCCTGCTGATCAGCCCGGCGGTCAATTTCGACGAGAAGGGCCGCTACATCGTCGCCCTGCGCAATCTGGTCGACGGCGAGGGGGCGCCGGTCGAGGCTCCCAATGCCTTCCGCTACTACCGCGATGGACTTCCTTCGGACCAGCCGACGGTCAACCAGCGTCGCAGCCATTTCGAGGGCATCTTCAAGACCCTGAAGAAAGCCAAGATCAAGCGCTCGGATCTCTACCTGGCCTGGGACTTCACCGTGGCCAGCAACGAGAACAACTACCGCCGGGTCCTGCATATGCGCGACGAGGCATTCGAGGTGCTCGGCGATACCACGATGGCCGACAACGTCCGGCAGGGCAGCGCGCCGGCCTTCACGGTCAACGAAGTGACCGACGTCGACGGTCCGCAGATCAAGCGCCGCGTGCGGGGTACCTACACGGTGCCCTGCTTTCTCTCGCCCGATTGCGAGCCCGGCGGCACCATGGATCTCGACGCAGACCGCCTCCCCCAGCGCAATGGCGACTACGAAGCCAAGTTCACCTGCATCGTCCCGCAGGTCGGCCTGACCGGACCGAACCCACCGAAGCTGCGTCCTTTCATCTTCGGTCACGGGCTGCTCGGCGCGGCCGACCAGGTCCAGGGCAGCATCAATCCGGACCTCGCGCAGGACCACTCGATGATCGCCTGCGCCACCGACGAGATCGGCATGGCCAGCGAGGACGTCGGCGAGGTAGTGCTGGCCCTCGGTGACCTGTCGAGGTTCAAGGTGGTCCCCGACCGGCTCCAGCAGGGCCTGCTCAACGAGCTGTTCCTGGCCCGGCTGATGTACCACCCGGGAGGAATGGGAACCCACCCCGCCTTCCAGGACGGTGACGGCTTCACCGCCGGTGAATCGGTGATCCGGACCGACCACGTCTACTACATGGGCGCCAGCCAGGGCGGCATCATGGGCGGACCGCTGACCGCGATCTCGCCCGACTTCATCCAGTCGGCCCTGGTGGTCGGAGGGATGAACTACTCGACCCTGCTCACCAGGTCGTCCAACTGGCCTGTCTACGGCAGCTTCCTCGGTAGCGCCTACAGCGACGAGCTCAGCCACCCGCTGCTGCTGAACATGATCCAGATGCTCTGGGACCGTGGCGAACCGAACGGCTACGCCCACGTGATGACCGACAACCCCCCGCCGAACACCCCGGAGCACAACGTGATCCTCCACGTCGCCCTCGGGGACCACCAGGTGAGCAACTTCGCCAGCGACGTCATGGCCCGGACGATCGGGATGAAGACCAACGCCGGCGCGGTCGACCCGCTGCGCTGGACCGACTACGAAGACCTCTGGGACATCCCGAGGCTCGCCGCGTCGGACTATCCGTACCGCGGATCCTCGGTCGTCTACTGGGACGGCGGTCCCTACCGGCTGATGCCCCCGGCCTTCTCGCAGGACATCGGCACCGGCCCGCCGCCCTACGCCAACATCCCGCCGAACCCCGACTGGGAGGACCCGCACGGAGCACCCCGCGGAGCTGCCGGCCCGGTGACGATGATCGACACCTTCTTCCAGCCGGACGGCTACATCGAGGACATCTGCAACGGGCAGCCCTGCCGGTCGGACGACTGGGACGGGAACATGGCGGGCATCACCCCCGTCCCCTGAGCGGGTCGGACGAGCTTATCGCGGCCGGTAGATGAACCGGTTGCCGAGCAGCTTCGGTGACGGTCGTGAACCGTAGCCGCGGGAGCGCAGGTTGTGGATCGCACCGGCCAGCGCCGCGACCGTCTGGCTGCGAGGTCCGCCGCCGTCGTGCATCAGCACGATCGAGCCCGGACCGGCGCCGCTGATCCGGGAGCGGATCGAGCCCGTGCCCGGGGTGCTCCAGTCGGAGGTATCGACGTCCCAGAGCACGCTCTTCATGCCGAGATTCCTTGCGCTCGAGATCACCGATGCGTTGAGCGCGCCGTAGGGCGGGCGGAACAGGCAGGGCTTGAAGCCGGTGACCCGCTTGATCGTGCGGCTGGCCCGGCTGATGTCCGAGTAGCCCGGCAGCAGGGGGTGGGTGCTGCTGTGGTTGGCGATCTCATGCCCGCCCGCCAGTACCCGCCGGGCGGCTGAAGGGTCGCGGCTGACCAGGTCGCCGAGCATGAAGAAGGTCGCCTTGACCTTCTTGCGACGCAGTACGTCCATGACCTGCGGCGTGTAGACGCTCGGGCCGTCGTCGAAGGTGAGGGCGACCAGTTTCTTTCCACGCGGACCACTCCTGACGACCTGACCGTTGCCGCCCGTGCAGCCGACGACATCGACCGGACGGACCCGGTAGCCGGCGAATCCTTTGCCGGGATACGAAGAGCGGCAAGCGTTCGAGTCCTCGCTGGCAGGTGCCAGTGGAAAAGAGGACCCGCCAGCCGTAGGCGCCCGGGACCACACGGGCTGCCCCGGGCCGGAAGGACAGGGTCAGTCCCGAGGCTCAGAAGTTCCAGAGACCTTGACCGGAATCGTCTGCTGCTTCAGCTCCTTGCCGGCTGGGGTGACCCGGGCGAATCCAGCAGCACCGCGGGAGTCACGCTTGCCACCGATGCAGACCCGGGACAGACGAGAGTCACCCCGGCGTCTCATCTCGAGGCAGAGGAAGCGCGCCCGAGGCCGCGAGAATTCGGGCCGGCGTTCAAGTTTGCTGATCGAGAACTCCCGACCGGGGAACACCTTGACGACGAGTGAGCGGCCCTTCTGGGTGACGCTCGCCTTGCGTAGATCGGAGCCGGCCGCGCCCACCACCGGCGGACCCGAGATCAGAATAAGAGTCGCCAGGAGAAGGGTGAAACAGGCAAGCGCAGTGAACCGCATCGTTGAAGATCCAACCGAACTCCTTTCGATTCCCGCGCTCATCGACATGTCAGTATAGGCCGACCTTCGGGGACCCCTCGCCATGAACCGAAACACTTTCTTCAAGAGCATCCTGATCCAGCTACTCGCCGTCGCGGCGGTATCGATCGTCCTCGGCGCCCTCCTGCCGACCTCCTTCTTCGAGTCCTGGGGCTGGCTCTCGGGCCCGACCGCCTGGCTGCTCTGCGCGGCCTTCACCGCTCGGTGCTGAAGCTGGAGCTGCCCCGGACGGTCTTGGAGCAGCCCTGGCCGGCCTCCCCAGCATCGTCTTCGTGGTCATCGGCCTCCACTGGCTGGGCGCCCTGTTCGCCGCAGTCCTGTTCGGGCTGTGGTGCGCCTACATCAACCGATCCGTCCCGGCTACCGCGTGACCCCGGACCGTCGCCTCAGCCGCCACCGGAACCCTGTCCACCGGATTCCGCCTGGAGCAGCCGGGCCTTGCGCTCGATTCCCCAGGCGTAATTGCCGATCGAACCGTCGGCACGCACCACGCGGTGGCAGGGGATGAGCAGCGAAACCGGGTTTCGGGCACAGGCCGTTCCGACTGCCCTGGTCGCCTTGGGATGACCGGCCATCTCGGCCAGTTGCGAGTAGCTTCGGGTCTCGCCAGGCGGAATCTCCCTCATCGCCCGCCAGACCCTCCACTGGAAGTCCGTGGCCAGGACTTCGAGCGGCAGGTCCCTTGCGTCTTCACCCTGGTCGGCAACCGCGACAAGGCGCTCGCAGAGTTCCGACATCGAATCATCGGCCGGGGCCAGTTCGGCCTCCGGGAACTCACTGCGCAGGTCTTCCAGGAGTTCATCCGGATCGTCGCCGAGGGTCAGGGAGCAGATGCCCCTCTCGGTGCGGCCGATCATCAGCCAGCCCAGTGAGCAGCGGGCAGTGCAGTACTCGATCCTTGCGCCGAGACCTCCGGCTCCGTAGGTCGCCGGAGTCATGCCGAGGTGGCGGAGGCCGGCTTCATGACCGGCACTGACAGAAGCAAAGCCCGATTCGAAGATCGCCCGGGCCGCGCCCTGTCCCGACTGCTCATCTCGAAGTTCGTGCTTCATACGATTGACCCTGAGGGCCTGTCCGTACTCCCTGGGGGAGACGCCGAGCCTGGCCCGGAATACACGCTGTAGATGTGACGGGCTCCACCCGACTTCGGCGCCCAGTTCCTCCAGAGGGACCGCGCGCTCGAAGTTCATCTCGAGGTACAGGCAGGCCCGGTTGAGCGTCTCGACCCGGAGGCGCTCGCTGTCCCGCCGGTTCCCGTCCTCGACCTGCTGCCGGCCCGCAGGGGTTGTCACCCGTCGTTCCGCCGAATCCGTCATCTCACCGGTCGCCTGATTCATTCCCCAGAACCTACGCCCCGCGACGAGTCCACGCTTCCGGATTCTTGCGCTCTCGCCCGGCGCGGCAGAGCCACGGCTCCAAGCTCATCTGCCAAGCGCCATCAGCCCCGCCCTTCCTATACTGCTGCTCCACCTTCAGTGTCGCTTCAGGGCTTCGCCAGAAGGATCCGGGCGGTTAGCTCAGTTGGTAGAGCGCCTGCTTTACACGCAGGATGTCGGCGGTTCGAGCCCGTCACCGCCCACTGCCGCGAAGCGGCCGTGCTTCCCGGCGATCAGGGACGGGCCGATTCCGCTTGCTCGACCCAGGCGAAGGCGGCAGACATCACCTCTTCGTATCCGGGCTCCTCGGCGAAAGCGTGGGCGACGTCGAATTCCATGAATGGCGCCTCGAGACCGGCTGCCAGCTTCGCGACGCTGCCGGCCGACACGATCGAGTCCTGACTTCCGCCGACCAGCAGCACCGGTGTGTCCACGGGTTCGACCGGACCCCGGCTGCCGACGAGGCCCTGGGCCAGAACCCGCCAGGATTCACTGACCCGACGCTCGCTCGATTTCTCGACCGCCTCTTTCGGCGCGTCCCGGCTGAACATGCCGCGCGGCGGCGCACCGGCGAGCCTGCGGATCGGCCAGGCGCTGATCGAAATGCCGAGCATCTTCGCGGCATCGATCGGCTGTTCGCGCATGAGGCGAAGCGCGTCGGGCCCGAGCCCGTCGGGAGGGACCGGCATCATCAGGACGGCTGCCGCCAGGCGACGGCGGCGAAGCAGACGAAGCACGGAGAGGCCGCCCATCGAATGGCCCAGGGCGACGAGCGGCTCGCCGATTTCTTCGCAGGCCCGATCCAGCGCCCGGTCGATCGCGCCCAGTCCGCCGGGGTCGAGCTGTGGCAGCCGGCGGCCTCTCTGAGGAAGCCGCAGCGTGCAGGCCGGCCGACCGCGTGTCGGCAAGCCAGCCGCCGATCGCTTCGAAGGAATCGGTATCGCTGAATGCTCCCGGGACGATCAGAACCGGGGGCCCGCTGGGCGTCCCCGGTTGCCGCAAGGTGGATCAGGTCGGATTCAGGAGCTTCCACGAGCGAAGGCCCGCAACCGGAGCCGACCTGACCAGCTGAGCTGCCCAGGCATCGTCAGGGCACGACCTGCTGTGCGGCCGGGCGGGCCAGGGTTCCTTCGCGCTTGTAGACGGTCAGGATCCAGACGAGTCCGGCACCGATCATCGCCAGGCTCAGGAACTGGGCCTCGGTCAGGCCGAGGGCGATGCGCTCGTTGGTCCTGAGGAACTCGACCAGGAAACGCTCGGCTCCGGCGTACATCAGGTAGATCGCGAAGAGGATTCCGAAACGGAAGCGGTCCCTGAGCTTCCAGAGGATGAAGGCTCCGAGACCCATGACCAGGGTCTCGTAGACCGGGGTCGGGTGGACGGTCACGCCCGGCGGGGTCGGCACGACTCCGTCTTCGTAGCTCATCGCCCAGGGGCCGTCCCAGGGCTTGCCGTAGTCGCCGTCACCGGATAGCTGGCAGCCGATCCGGCCGACCGCGTAGCCGGCCGCGAGGGCGGGAGCGGCCACGTCGGCGAGCCGCAGGTTCAGGTAGTCGCGCCACTTGGCCCAGAGGATCACCCCGAGGGCGCCACCGATCGCGCCGCCGTACCAGGTCAGACCGGAACCCGAGAAAAGCGTGTCGAAAAGGCCGTCGGAGGAGTCGATGTTCTCGATCAGCCAGTAGACGCGGGCTCCGATCGAGCCGCCGATCAGCGCCGCGAATACCCCTTCGTATGCCCAGTCGCCGGGCTTGCCGAGTTCCTCGAAGCGCTTGTAGACCAGGGCACCGCCGACGATGAAGGCCAGGGCGAACATCAGGCCGAAGGTCTGCAGGGTCAGCGGGCCGATCGAAATCTCCGGAATCATCGCTCCAGACCCTACCCGTGGCAACGTTCCCGCCGCTCATGGCCGAGGCGAGTCAGAGCGGTCGCAGGAGAAGGCGAAGTAGCCCCAGCGGGAGTCGAACCCGCCCTTCCAGGTTGAAAACCTGGCGTGCTAACCGATACACAATGGGGCCGCGGCGAGGATTGTTTCAGGAAGGGGCCGGGTCAGGCCAGCAGGTACTCGAGCAGCGCCTTCTGTGCGTGCAGGCGGTTTTCCGCCTGGTCCCAGACGGCCGAGCGTTCGCCGTAGAGGACCTCGGCGGTGATCTCCTCGCCGGGGTGGGCCGGGAGGCAGTGCATCACGATGGCTTCGGGCTTGGCCGCGGCAAGGAGTTCGCCGTCGATCCGGAAGGGTTCGAGGTCGGCCCGCCTCTGCTCGGCGGTGGCCTCGTCACCCATGCTGACCCAGACATCCCCGTAGATCGCGTCGGCGTGACGGACAGCTTCATACGGATCGTGAGTCAGCAGTGCCGGCACGTCGTCTTCGAGCTGATAGCCCTCGGGTGCGGCGACAGCAACCTCGACCCCGGTCAGCGAACCGGCGATGGCGAGGGATCGGGCCACGTTGGTTCCGTCGCCGACATAGGCCACCTTCAGCCCTCCCAGCCCGCCGAAGCGTTCCTTCAGGGTCATCAGGTCGGCGATCGCCTGACAGGGGTGAAAGCGGGGGGTGAGCGCGTTGATCACCGGCACATCGGCATTCTCTGCCAGCTCCACGACCTCTTCGTGGGATCCCGAACGGATCACGATCGCCGCCACATAGCGGGAAAGGACCCGGGCCGTGTCCCCGGGCGACTCCCCCCGCGAAAGCTGCATTTCGTTTCCGTGGAGGACCAGCGGGGTCCCGCCGAGTTCGGCGACACCGACCTCGAAAGAGATCCTGGTGCGGGTAGAGGGCTTCTCGAAGATCAGCGCAACCGACTTCCCGGCCAGAGCAGTGGTGCCCTCCTGGTGGCGGAGCGCCGCTTCATCTCCTCTGCCCGGTCGAGCAGGTTCACCAGCCGTCCGCCTGCGATCTCGGAGCCGGTGATGTAGTTCTTCGGGGAGGGGTTGCTCAAGGGCGGAATACTACGGCCGTGCTCCGGGTGAGATAGTGACCGTTCGATGAGTGCAACGCAACCGACAGAGACCGGACCGACCGAAAGACCGGGCCGGCTGCGGCGCGGCGAGGAGTTCGAGGCCGAAATCGAGACCCTCGCCTACGGCGGACGGGGAATCGCCCGGCGCGAGGGCTACGTGGTCTTCGTCAGCGGCGCCCTTCCCGGAGACCGGGTACGGGCCCGGGTGGGCAAGTCGAAGAAGGGCTACGCCGAAGCGAACGTCGTCGAGCTCCTCGAGCCGAGCCCGGAGCGGATCGCCGAGAGCGACGTGCACCAGGGTGAAGCCTGCCCGGGTGCCCCGTGGCAGGCGCTGGCCTATGAGCGCCAGCTCGAATTCAAGGAGGAGCAGGTCGAGGACGCCCTGTCCAGGATCGGCCGGCTGGAAGGCTTCGAGCTCGACCCGATCGTCCCGGCGCTGGAGCAGTGGCGCTACCGGAACAAGGTCGAGTACTCCTTCGGCGAGCAGGAGGGCCAGCTGGTACTCGGTTTTCATCCCCGGGGCCGCTGGGACCAGGTCCTTGACATCGAAGACTGCCGGCTCTCCTCCGATGCGACCAACCAGGCCAAGAACGACGTGCTGGAGTGGGCCAAGCAGGAAGGTCTCTCTGCCTATGACCCCCACGATCACCGCGGCGTGCTGCGCAACCTGGTCGTGCGCGAAGGCCGCCGCACCGGTCAGGTCCAGACTCGTCTGGTCACCTCCGTCGCCAACTTCCCGAAACCGCCGGTCGACCTCCACACGGTGATCGACGGCCCTTCGGGCAATACCTCCGGCCCGACCGGCGTGCTCGGCGAAGAGGTCCTGCGCGAGCGCATCTTCGACCTCAACATCCAGCTGTCCCACGATTCTTTCTTCCAGACCAATACCGAGATGGCCGAGAAGCTCTACGGCGTCGCCGCCGGGTATGCCGGCATGACCGGCAACGAGAAGCTGTTCGACCTCTACTGCGGGGTCGGCACGATCGGGCTGAGCATGGCCGGCCAGGCCGGCAAGGTCTGGGGCCTGGAGATCGTGCCCGACGCGATCGAAAACGCAAAGCGCAACGCGCTGAACAACAACATCGGCAACGCGGAGTTCGTCGCCGCCAACGCCCGCACGGGCCTGCGGCCGCTGGTCGAACAGGCCGGCAAGCCGGATCTGATCACGATCGACCCTCCCCGGGCCGGCCTCTCGGCCAAGATCGTCCGCCGGGTGATCGAGTGCGAGGCGAAGAGGATCGTCTACATCTCCTGCAACCCCACCACACTGGCCCCGAACGCGGCCCAGCTGGTCGAGGCCGGCTATAGACTCGTCCGCGTGAGACCGGTTGACATGTTCCCCCAGACCCCGCACATCGAGTGCGTCGCGCAGTTCGACCTGGCATGAGTCCGCGAAGCCAGAAAAGGGCCTTCGGAGTCGCCGCCGGCCTGCCGCCGGAGGTCTGCGGCCCGCTGGCCCGGACCTGCGAAGAGGCCGGCTACAGCGCGATCTTCTCCAACGACCACCCCGGCGCCAAGGGTCTCGAGACCCTGGCCGAATTCGCAAAGACGACCGACTCGATCGACCTCGGAGTCGGTGTGATCGCGCTCGACCGCCAGGCCCCGGAAGTGATCGCCGCCGACATCGACCGCCTCGGGCTCGACCCGGCCCGCCTCTGGATCGGGGTCGGCGCCGGCTTCAGCAAGAAGCCGCTGACCTTCATGCGCGAGATCCTGCCCGAGATCCGTGAGCAGCTCGACGGTGTCCGCGTGGTGATGGCCGCGATGGGACCGAAGATGTGCGCCCTGGCCGGAAGCTCCTACGACGGAGCGTTCTTCAACTGGATGACCGCGGGTTTCGCCGCCGGCGCGAGGGAGCAGGTCGAGGCCGGAGCGGCCGATGCCCGCCACTCGGCTCCACCGGTATTCGGCTACGTACGGACCGCGATCGGCGAGGACGCCGAAGCCCGCCTGGCCAAGGAGGAGTCTTTCTACCGCGACCTCCACAAGGGTTACCGCGACCACTTCGACCGGCTCGGGGAGCCTGAAGGCACGGTCGGCGTCGCCGCGGCCGACCGCGAAGGTGCCCAGGAGGGTCTGGCTGCCTACTCGGCGCTGGACGTGATCGTGGTCCGTGGGCTGGCCTCGGCCAGGGTCGAGCCGATGACCGAGCTGGCCCGCGCCGCCGCACCCGCCTGAACCGAACCCGAAGGCCGCTTCGACCGGTCCCCGCTGTTTGACACTTACCGGCTGCTAGTAGGGAGGAAGGTCGTCGTACCAGCGGCCGAGGCTGCGGAAGGCCCGCCAGAATCGACGCTTGGCGCCCTCTTCGTCGAGGGCATCGTCGATGTCGGGTACGAAGAGCGCGTCACATGAAGGGGTGAAGGCCTGGATCTCACCTTCGTGAGCTTCGACCGGGCGGGCCAGGGGAATGGCGAGCCCGTTGATCGTCTGCGCAGCCTGATCGCCCATCACCACGATGATCCTCGGCTTGACGATGTTGTACTCGTCGGCGACCCGTCCGATGCATTCGGCGTCTGCCTCAGCCGGGTCCGCGACCGGGCACTTGGCGCAGATCGTGCCGTAGACCACGGTGGGGTCGATACCGAGTCGCTTGAAGCTCTTCATCAGGGCGTTGCCCGGCCGGCCGTAGAAGGCGACGCCCTCCTCGATCTCGGCGACCGTCGGTGCGTACTTGACCAGGAAGATGTCGGCCTGCGGGTGTCCGGATCCGAGCACCGGCATCACCTTGGTCTGGCTGCAGGCCTCGCAGGACTTGAGGTCGCGGCTCAACTGGTTGAGTTCCCGGATCGCCCTCTCCAGGTACTTCTCCTTGATCTCGTTATCGGTGACGGACATCGCTGGTGTTTTCTTTGACACCTGCCGCGAGCCTCCTTTATCGGAGGCGCCGTGCATCAGCTCTTGCTCGCCGGGCGCCTGGCCCCGCGCTGCTTCTGGCGACCACCCCTGACCGCCTTGGCGTCGCTGACCGAGCGCTTGGGAGCCTTGGGGCGGCCGGTCGTCTGCAGGAACTTGAGCGCCTGGACGTAGACCAGGTTCTTGTGGCGCCGGGTGATCTCGGCCTGCCGCATGGCTTCCAGGAACTCCTCCGGGCCGTTGAAGTCGGGCAGCGTGACCCGCACCGATCCGAGTCCCTGAGCGACGTGGTTGTCGGAACCGGCGGCCGGGATGATGTTGTACTTGCGGGCGAAGCGCTCGGCCTCCTCGTTGAAGGAAGTGACCGCGACGCGCGGGTTGAAGACCTCCATGAAGTCGATCTCCTCGACCATGTCGAGCAGGTGCTCGTAGTCGGGCACGGAATGCATGCGGTCGAACGGATGGGGCACGTAGACCAGACCGCCCTGGCGGCGGATCTCGGCGATCGTCTCGGCCATGGTCATGCCGCGCGGGATCTTCTCCTTGATGAACAGGCCGATCACCTCTCCCTGCTCCGCCGTCTTGACCTCCTCGCCCACGATCACCTTGAAGTCGTCCATCCCCGCCGCTACCTCGGCCGCGGCGAGTGCGCCGGAGACCTCGTTGTGGTCGGTGACCGCGATTGCGCCGAAACCACGATCGCGGGCCGTTTCGATCAGCACCTCGACCGGTGTGGCGCAGTCCGAGGAGTGATCGGTGTGCATGTGGAGGTCGATGTCGATCATCGGCCGACCCTGCAGGCGTTCGCGCACCGCAGGGTTGCCGGACGGGTCGTGCCGCCGTGCGGCGAGGCGCAGGTAGATCTCTTCGAACCCGTCGACGACTTCATCCCAGTCGGACGACTGGGGTTGATCGGCGGCGGCCCGGCGCAGCTGGTCCAGCCTGCTCCGGTCCTCGCCCAGTCTGGCGATCTGGCCGGCCAGGGTCACCGGGTCTCCCGCCGGGAAGAGCAGCCCGCGCTGGCCGTCACCGACCAGCTCGACGTAGCGGGGAATCGTCGAGGTCACCGGCACCGCCCCCGAAGCCAGGGCCTGGCGAACGGCCGAGGGGACCTGGCGGGGTCCGTTGGAGGCGGCACAGAAGACGTGGCTCCGGGAGAGCAGATCGGCCAGCGATGCCTGCTCCGGACCGATCACCTTGATCCGGTCGCGGATCTCCCGGGAGACCCGGATGTCGACCTCTCCGGGCCGCTCGGAAAAGATGCTCGCCGTCCAGTCGAGTCCGGCCGGCAGCTTTCGCAGGGCCCGCAGGAAGATCCGCATGGCGCCCTTCTCCTCCTGAGCAGCGTAGGTGATGCGCAGCGGTCCCCCCGATTCCTGGTCCGGCTCAACCGGATCCACTCCCGCCGGGCTGAGCTCGTAGGAGCCGGGGAAGTACCGGTTCAGCAGCTTTGCCGACGCCTTCGAAGAGGCGGTCCGGGCGTCGAGGCGGCCGAAGAAAACCTCGAGAAGCGGCCTGGCCACATGGGTTGCGAAGGGCCGCTCTTCGGTCTCGTGAAAGGTGCCGACGTTGAGCGAGAAAGAGTGCCGCAGCGCATTCGAAGAGAAACCGGGAACGAACGGATCGTGCACGTGAAGCAGGTCGATCCCCCCGGTGCCGAGCAGTGCCTCGACCCGGTTGCCGACGTCCACCGAGGCCGGCGCAGGCCGCTTGCGCGAGCCCCGGGGTACCGGCACGCCGCCCATCGATATGACCCTGGGCTTCTCGCCGGGCCGGAAGAGCAGGTCCGGGTCGTCCGGCAGTGCCGAGGTCAGCTCACGGGCGTCCTGTACCGCCTCCCTGCCTCCTGCGGGAGCCGCGATCAGGACCGAATGGCCGCGTTCGGCGAGGCCGTCGGCGAGCCGTTCGACATACCCGTTGACCTCACCGCGTTCCCGCCAGGGAAACGGGGTGAACTGCGCGATCGAGAGCGGGCTGGTCATCTGTGAAGCAGGGGCGCGCCCGCTCTGCGGGCGCGCCTTTCCTGTCCTGAAACGCTGAGAATCAGGCTTCTGACCCGACGTCTTCGGTGGCTTCGGCGACCGGCTTCGTTCCGGCGACCGGAGATCCACCCCGGGCGTTGGCGGCGATGAACTCTTCGGTCTGATCGCGCGCGTCGGCGTCGGGCCGCTGGGTGTGGGGCGACTTCATCAGGTAGCTGGACGGGCCGTCGAGCTGTCCCGCGATGCCGTTGTTGAGCGCCAGCTTGATCAGCCGGACCGCGTCGATCACGACACCGGCCGAGTTCGGCGAGTCCCAGACCTCGAGCTTGAGCTCGACGTTGAGCGGCACGTCGCCGAAGGACTTGCCTTCGAGGCGGATGTGGGCCCACTTGCGATCGGTCAGCCACGGCACGTAGTCGGAGGGGCCGACATGCACGTCTTCCTCGGGAAGCTCCATACCCATGATCGAGGTGACGGCGTTGGTCTTGGAGATCTTCTTCGAGTCGAGCCTTTCGCGCTCGAGCATGTTGAAGAAGTCCATGTTGCCGCCGACGTTGAGCTGTGAGGTGTGCTGCATCTCGACTCCGCGCTCGTGGAAGAGCCGGGCCAGCTGGCGGTGGACGATGGTCGCGCCGACCTGGGACTTGATGTCGTCACCGATGATCGGCAGGCCGGCATCCTTGAAGCGACCGTCCCAGTAATCCTCGCGGGCGATGAAGACGGGCAGGCAGTTGACGAAGCCGACACCGGCGGCAAGCGCCTGTTCGACGTACCACTTGACCGCGTCCTCGGATCCGACCGGCAGGTAGCAGACGACTACGTCGGCCTTCGAGTCCTTGAGGATCTTGACGATGTCGGCGGTCGGGCCGGGAGCCTTGGTGATCTTCTGCTTGAGGTACTTGCCGAGTCCGTCGAGGGTCATGCCGCGCTCGACCTTGACTCCGAGCTCGGGAACCTCCGCGAACTTGATCGTGTCGTTCTGACCCGACCAGATCGCCTCCGAGAGGTCCTTTCCGACCTTCTCCTGATCGATGTCGAAGGCGGCGACGAACTCGATGTCCTTGACGTGGTAGCCGCCGAGGTCGACGTGCATCAGGCCCGGGACCTGGTCATTGGAGTCGGCGTTCTTGTAGTACTCGACTCCCTGGATGAAGCTGTTGGCGCAGTTGCCGACGCCGACGATCGCTACGCGGACCTTCTCGTCCCGGCGATCGGAACCGTTGCCGCTTTTACCGTTCTTCTTGCTCATAAGCTGGAAATACCTCCTGGTTTCATTGCGAAGCCCAATGACACTCAAACCGGTCCGGGGTTACATCGCAAGTCAGATTGTCGCGGTCAGCCCTCGTTGATCAGAGCCCGGCGGACGTGCCAGACGCGCTGAATGACCGTGACCGTGGTCAGTGCGGCCATCACGTAGATGGCCGGGGCGAGGAGTTCGAAGTTGCCAGATCCGAACCCTCCGGCGAAGAGAATTCCGATCGAAAGTATCACCACCCGTACTGGCCTGGTGGCGAGGCCGACCTTGCATTCGACCCCGAGAGCCTCGGCTCGTGCGCGGGTGTAGGAGACCATCAGTGAACCGAGGACGACGTAAACGCAGGCGGCCGCGGCGAGTGAATCCCCCTGCTCGGCGAAGTACCAGGCGATCGCGGTGATCACCACCCCCTCCTCGATGCGGTCCAGGGTCGAGTCGAGGAACGCCCCGAAAAGGGTGCCTTTGCCGGACATTCGAGAGTAGCGGCCGTCGAGCGTGTCCATCACCGAACCGATGATGAAAGCGAGACCACCGGCGACGAACATCTCCTGGGTGATCAGCACGGCGGCGATCAGGTTGCCGACGAGGCCAGCCATCGAGATCGCATTCGGGGTGAGCCGCGACTGGATCAGCCGGTCGCGGGCCTGGCTGCGGAACTCCTGGGCCGGCCCGTTGCGAGGACCGTTGCTTCCGCCCCCGGGCGGACTCGGCGAAGAGGACTCCATCCGCGCAGCTTAGAAGAGATCCGCCGGGCGGGTGTCTAGGGGCTGCAATGCGGGCCGTCGCCGAATCGCGCGGTGGGGCTGAACTCGGCCTTTACCTCGAGGTCGCCGGGCTGCCGTGTACTGACCTCGGTCCATCCGGTCGCCGTCCTGCCGACGCATCCTTCGCCCTCCACCACGCGCCAGTAGGGAGTGGCCCGGACCCGGACCAGGTAGGACCCGGCCCGGGGGATCTCGAGGCTGAAGCCGTCAACCTCGAGCGAGGTCATCCGGGCGGGCCGCTCGACCATCGGCGTGGCACCGAGGACCCGGTAGAGCCTCCAGTCGGGGCCGGCGGGGATCTCTTCGAGGAAAGGCAGGCCGCCTTCGATCAGCTCAGCCTCCGATTCGGCCGCATAGTCGAGTTCGGTCCCGGGAACCGCCACGTAGCCCACGGCCAGCTCGCTCAACCACGCGCGGTAGCGCTCGGGGTCAAGCCGGTCGCGATAGAAGAGACGGTTGAAGCGGCGGTCGGTCTGCCTCTCCCAGCCCCTCGCGAGGGGAATATCCGGCGGCACCCGGGCCGACTCCCAGTGGCTCGCCACCGGCAGTACCTCGACCCGGGCCGGCTCGCGCTCGAGCTCCGGGCCCAGCGCTTCACCGATCGACTCGTAGTACTCGGCCGCCACGGCCGGCTCACCACGCACCAGTTCGAGGTCCCGGATCACCGGGTAGAACTGCCAGAAGGCCAGCAGCGGCAGGAAGGCAGCCACTGCGACCTTGCGGCGAACCGGCCATTCGCTCCCGCTCCATGCCGTGCATAGAAACAGCGCTCCCACCAGGAGGACTCCGAGGCGGTTCGCGTTTCCGCCCATCGGAGTAGCCAGCACGAAAGCGGCGAGCAGAGCGCCGGCATAGACCAGGAAGCCGGTCCGGACGAGCCGCTCGGATGAGGGCACCAGCGCTGCCGCCACCAGGGTCAAGGCGATCGCCGGCAGGAAGCTGGAGACCACGTAGGGCTCATCGCCGCCGCCCGGAAAGAGCAGGGCGACCAGGGCGGCCGTGGCGAAGGCCGCCGCCGCCAGCTCAAGCCCGCGCAGGTCGCGCTCCCCGGGGTTGAACAGGCCGTTGACCCAATGAGCGAAGCCGCAACACGCCAGGAAGAGCGCCGCCACCGGACTGGCCAGCGAGACCGAGCCGGCCAGCAGCAGCGAGAAAACCCGTCGCTCCCGCTGGGCGGCGAACACGGCTGCCATCGCCAACAGCACGCCGAGGGCAAAGGTGAGCCGGCCCGAGTAGAGGCTGACGGTCGCGGCGGCCGAAAACCAGATCGCGCCGGCCCGTGCGCGCTCGCCCCACTGCCGGTCCACGATCAGGGTGAACAGCGCCACGGTGCCCATGACCGCCGCCACACCCATCAGCCGGAACCCGATCCACGAGCCGATCGCCGGCGCAAGCAGGCTGTAGGTCGGCAGGTAGTGGCCCCCGAACCAGTAGTTGTTCCAGAGGGCGGGACCTGACTCCTCGAACAGCTCGGTGCGGAAGAGCTGCGCGGCATGGTCGGCGCTGAGCGGTTCGGTGAGCAGGTACAGCAGGGAGAGCAGCCCGGTCACCCCGAGCGGGAAGAAGAGTGGATGGCGCCGGATGTCCCGGACTTTCAAAGCTGGACCTCAGGCCCGGGCGCGCTGGTGATCGGCAACCTGGCTCCAGGCCCAGGTCTCGGGGTTGAAGTGGGCGATCACCCGCGCGGCGATCAGGAACGAGGCCGCGGCGACCGCCCAGCCGGCAGCGACATCGAACCAGTAGTGATTGGCGGTCACGACCGTGACCGAGGCCACCAGCAGGGGCCAACCGGCCCAGAACGCCCTCGCGAAGCGGTTTCGGCAGACCATGAAGCCGGTACCCCCGATCATCAGCGAGACGGCACAGTGCATCGAAGGGACCGCGGCGAACGGATTGATGAACGCCTTGGCGATCTCCGAGTCGTGATTGACGCTGGAGTAGGAGTTGATCGTGTCGACGAAGCCGTACTCCGGGAACATCCGGGGCGGGGCCGTCGGAAAGCCGATGTAGCCGATCAGGGCCAGCCCCATCGAAACGAAAAGCATGTTGCGCATGAAGTAGTAGGCGTCGTTGCGGAAGAGGTAGAGCCAGATCAGAAAACCGGTGGCGATCGTGAACTGGCTGTTGAGGTAGATCTGATTGGCGAAATCGATCACCCACTGCTCGCTCAGAGCCCAGGCCTGAACGGTCGGCTCGAAGAAGGTCCCGGTCGCCTGCTGGAAGTCGATTATGCGCTCGCCGTTGGCGAAGGCGAGCGTCGCCCTGCCCTCCGCCATTCCACGCGCCAGCTCATACGCCGTATCGGCGAAGACATAGAGGGCCATCTGCAGAAACAGATCGCGCCAGCCTCTGGGGAGCCAGGCTCCGGCCCTGGCAATGATTGCGGCCACAACCGAATTATTGTAAACGCGGAGTTAATCTTCTCTACGCTGCTTCTTCCTTGAGCGAACCACCCCGGCCCATCATCTGCCTAGGCGAAGCGATCGTCGACCTGATCTGCGAACGAAGGCTGGGTCCGGAGGAGCCGCCGGACCGGTTGACACCGCACCACGGAGGGGCGCTGCCGAACGTGGCCGTGGCCGCGGCGAGGCGCGGTTCCGCGGTCGCCCTGGTCGGAGGTGTCGGCTCGGACCACTGGGGGCGGTGGCTGATCGAAGGACTCGCCGGCCAGGGGGTGGAAACCGGATGGATCGCCACGCTCGACGGAGCCCGCACGCCGCTCGCGATCGCCCTGTTCGATTCGGCAGGCGAGCCTTCGTTTCAGATCTACGGTGAGCACATCGGCCCGACAATGGAGGCCGCCGGTGGCTTCCTCGAGGATGCGATGACGGGCGCCGGGGGGCTGGTCATCGGGCCGAATACGATGGTCGGCGAAACCGAGAGGGAAGTAACGCGCAGGGCCGTCGCCATGGCCGGCGAGCACGACCTCCCCGTGCTGCTCGACCCGAACCACCGGCCGACCCGCTGGAAGCGGGGCCGGGAGGCGCTCGAATTCGGGCGCGAGCTGATCGCCGCCTCGACGGTGGTCAAGTGCAATCGCGAGGAGGCACAGCTGTTCACCGGTGAGCAGGACGCCGGACGGGCGCTCGAATCCCTGGCCGGCATGGGCCCGGACCTGGTCGTCGTGACCGACCGCGAACGGGCGATCCGGACCGCCGGCGCCGCAACAGCCACCTGGGTCCCGGAACGGATCGAAGTGGTGAGCCCGCTCGGGGCGGGCGATGCATTCATGGGAAGTCTCGCCGCGGGACTGGCTCAGAGAGGCTGGGATCTGTCCAGGGTCGCCGAGGTACTGCCGCTGGCGGCAGCCGATGCGACCCGGGCCTGCGGTCACTGGGGAGCCCGGTCGTGAGCCGGCCGCAGGATCCGGGGCCGGGGCCGGGGCCGGGGCGGAACATGACCCGGGCGGACTGGCGGCGGCCGTCGCGGGCCCGGGTAAGGAGGATCCGTGACCGGCTGCGCGAGATGTACGGCCGGCCGGTCAACCTTCCCCATCGTTCGCCGGTGGACGAGCTGGTCAGGACGGTCCTTTCCCAGGCGACCAGCGACCTCAACCGCGACCGCGCCTACGAGCGCCTGCGTGAGAGGTTCCAGGACTGGGAGGCGGTCAGGGACGCTCCGGTCTCCGAGGTCGAGGCCGCGATCCGGCCCGGCGGGCTCTCGCGGCAGAAGGCCCCGCGGATCCAGGCGGTACTGAGCGGAATCGGACCCGACATGGACCTCGACTGGCTGGAGACGGCGCCCCGGG
This sequence comes from uncultured Solirubrobacterales bacterium, assembly GCA_963717235.1. Lineage (GTDB taxonomy): Bacteria > Actinomycetota > Thermoleophilia > Solirubrobacterales > 70-9 > 67-14. Next base: position 42,557 of record CAVQVQ010000003.1, read on the forward strand.
AAGAGGCGATGGGTTTTCTGACCGGACTGCCCGGAGTCGGACGCAAGACGGCGGCATGCGTCCAGGTGTTCACCTGGAACCTGCCCGAGATCCCGGTGGACGTCCACGTCCACCGGATCGGGGGCCGCCTCGGGCTCTTCAGACCCAACGCCTCATTCGATGAGGCCCACGACGAACTGCTGGCCCTGGTCGACCCCGGGGACTCCTACGAGTTCCACATGAACCTGATCCGGCACGGGCGCGTGCTCTGCCGGCCGAAGCCCGCCTGTGGCGAGTGCGAGCTGCGGCGCATGTGTCCCTTCGGACGTGGCGCCGGCCCCGGATGACCGGTCCGGCTACGGTCCGTAGCAACAGACAGGTAATATCCGCAGAGCGTCCCGGGCGCAACCCAGTGATATGAGCAAGAAACCCTTCGTCATATTCGGCCTCGTCGTAGCCTTCCTCGCGGTTGTCGTCCCCGCATGGGCCTTCGTACGCGACGGAGACCCGGAACTCGCGCAGACGGAAGTTCCGGCCAACCTCAAGTCCGGCCAGAGCCTGTTCGTCGACAACTGCGGCAACTGCCACAAGCTCTACGCGGCGGGAACCTACGGCACCTTCGGCCCGGATCTCGATCAGAAGCTGGCACCCGCCGGAACCCCCGAGGGTCCTGACGCGGCCGACCAGATCGAGGGAACCAAGGCCCAGGTACTCAGCGCGATCAACAACGGCGCAAACGATCCGACCCTCCCCGGCAACATGCCGGCCGGAATCGTCACCGGTCCGGTGGCCGAAGAAATCGCCGATTTCGTGGCCCAGACCGCCGGTCGCGGCTGAGCCTCCCCGGCTTTCCGGCCCTGCCACGGCCGGAATCGCGCTACTTTGTGTGAGGACGAGGGTTCTATCGGCAGTAGCCGGCCTTCGCCGTCCCTGTTGCACTGACCAGAACCCAGGAGAGACAATGTCAGCCCTTCCCGCCAGTAACGGCACCGCGCGTCCCCGGATCGTCCTGACCGCGATCGCCGTGACCCTCGCCCTGTTCGGCTTCGCTTTCGCTTCGTTGCTGAGCGCCCCGGCCGCACAGGCAGGCCAGAACTTCAAGGCCCAGGCCAAGAAGAAGTGCAAGAAGAAGAAGGGCGCCGCGAAGAAGAAGTGCGTCAAGAAGACGACCAAGAAGCTGAAGAAGCGGGACAAGGGCAAGGTCGGGGTGATGACCCGCAACCTTTACCTCGGCGCGGATCTCGGGCCGGCGATCAGCTCGACCGGCTTCGCCGAGTTCATCAACGCCAACGGCAAGATCCTCCGCGACGTCGATACCAACGACTTCCCGACCAGGGCCAAGGGACTGGCGAGCGAGATCAAGGCCAAGTCACCGGACCTGGTCGGACTGCAGGAAGTCTCGATGTGGAGGACCGGTCCTGCGGGCCTTCCCCGCAACAAGCCGACCGACGCTCCGGAGACCTTCACGAGCACCGAGGTCAAGTACGACTACCTCGACCTCCTGATGGGGCAGCTCAACAAGGGTAAGAAGCGTTACCGCGTGGTCCACGTGACCACCGAGTTCGACTTCGAGGCACCGGCGAACTACGACGACAACGCCGCTACGGGAGACCTCTTCGGCGGTGAGATCAACGGGCGCCTGACCATGCGGGACGTAATCCTCGCCAGGACCGGGGCCGGCGTCAAGACCCGAAACGCCAAGGGCGCAAACTACGACACCTTCTTCAACCCGCTCGTCAGTGGTATCCCCGTGACCGTCGACCGTGGCTGGGGAAGCGTCCAGGCCAAGGTTCGAAAGAGCCCCTGGTTCAAGTTCGTCAATACCCACCTCGAGGCATTCGGAGACGACAAGAACAGGGTCGTGGACTGCATGAGCGACCCGGCACCGGAGTTCGCGGCGAACCCGGTTTCGATCCGCTGCTCCCAGGCCAAGGAACTGTTCGAGAAGGCGGTCGGGCCCGGAAACCTGCCGGTAGTGGCAACCGGTGACTTCAACTCCGACGACGACTCGGTTATCGACGCCAACTGCCCCAGCGCTGCGAATACGGACGGTTCGCTGGCCGGCAACAACGGCGGACAGTGTGGCGACACTTTCGCCTACAACGCGCTGAAGACCCTGGGGATGAAGAACGTCAGCACCAGCAACCCGATGAGCTGCTGCACGAAGACCGACATCCTCACAGCCGACAAGGGCAACCGGTCGGACTTCGACCACCACATCGACCACATCCTGTCCGACAGCAAGAAGGTCAAGAAGCTGAAGTCGTCGGTCAGCGGACTGGCTCCGGTCAACGGCTTCTGGAACTCCGACCACGCCGGCGTCTACAGCCTGCTCAAGGTCAAGCGCTAGCCCGGCCGGAGCCGGCCTCCGGCTACGACCCCCACCGAATCGCCAGAGCCCGCCCCCGCCCGGGGGCGGGCTCTTTCATTGCAGCCGGACGGCGGTTCGGTGGCCTTTGCAGGGACTTCCGTGACGGTTGACTTCGTTCCAAACATCTGACATACTGCCACTTAGATTTTCATAATCTTTCAATAACACATCAGGAACGAAACGGAGACACAAGTGGGAAAAACGATTGGAATTGACCTCGGCACGACAAACTCGTGCGTAGCAGTACTCGAAGGCGGTGAGCCCTCGGTCCTCGAAAACTCCGAAGGTGGGCGCACGACCCCCTCGGTCGTCGCATTCAACGACAAGGACGAGCGTCTGGTCGGCACCGTTGCCAAGCGCCAGGCCGTGATGAACCCCGAAAACACGATCTTCTCGATCAAGCGCTTCATGGGCCGCAAGGAAGCGGAGGTCCAGGAAGAAGAGACGATGATCCCGTACAAGGTTGAAGCCGGACCGAACGGGGACGTCCGTGTGGACGCCCGCGGCAAGCAGTACTCGCCGCCCGAGATCAGCGCGATGATCCTCCAGAAGCTGAAGGCCGACGCGGAAGCGAAGCTCGGCGAGACGGTCGACTCGGCCGTGATCACCGTTCCGGCCTACTTCAACGACGACCAGCGCCAGGCGACCAAGGACGCCGGCAAGATCGCCGGTCTCGAAGTCAAGCGCATCATCAACGAGCCGACCGCGGCCTCGCTGGCCTACGGACTCGACAAGGAGAACACCGACCAGACGATCCTCGTCTTCGACCTCGGTGGCGGAACCTTCGACGTCTCGGTACTCGAAATCGGCGACGGAGTCTTCGAAGTCAAGTCGACCGCCGGCGACAACCACCTCGGAGGCGACAACTTCGACAAGGTGATCGTCGAGTGGCTGGTCGCTGAGTTCAAGAAGGACCAGGGAGTCGACCTCGCCCAGGACAAGAACTCCCTCCAGCGGCTGTACGAAGCGGCCGAGAAGGCGAAGATCGAGCTCTCCTCCACCCAGGAGACCCAGATCAACATCCCGTTCATCACCGCGGTGGAAGGCCAGCCGAAGCATCTCGACGTGAAGCTGACCCGGGCCCGTCTGAACGAGCTGACCTCGGAGCTGATCGACCGCGTGGTCGGTCCGGTCAAGCAGGCGCTCAAGGACGCCGGCGATTCGAAGATCGACCACGTCGTACTGGTAGGCGGCATGACCCGAATGCCGGCCGTGCGCGAGAAGGTGACCGAACTGACCGGCAAGGAGCCGCACCAGGGTGTGAACCCGGATGAGGTCGTCGCCGTCGGCGCCGCGATCCAGGCCGGAGTACTGGCCGGAGACGTCAAGGACGTACTGCTGCTCGACGTCACCCCCCTGACCCTCGGCATAGAGACCAAGGGCGGCGTGATGACCCGGCTGATCGAACGCAATACGACCATCCCGACCCGCAAGTCGGAAGTCTTCTCGACCGCCGAGGACAATCAGCCCTCGGTCGAGATCCACGTCCTCCAGGGCGAGCGCGAGATGGCCGGCTACAACAAGAGCCTGGGCAAGTTCCAGCTCACCGGAATCCCTCCGGCTCCTCGCGGGATGCCCCAGGTCGAAGTGACTTTCGACATCGACGCCAACGGCATCCTCAACGTCGGAGCCAAGGATCTCGGCACCGGCAAGGAACAGAAGATCGAGATCAAGTCCGGATCGGGACTCTCCGACGAAGAGATCAAGAGCATGGTCGATGACGCCGAGTCGCATGCGGACGAAGACCGCAGGCAGCGCGAGCTGGCCGAGGCACGCAACGTGGCCGAGAACGCCGCCTACAACTCGGAGAAACAGCTCTCCGAGCTCGGTGACAAGGTCGACGAAGCCGCCCGTGCGGAAATCGAAGCCGCGATCAAGGAGGTCCGCGAATCGCTCGAATCCGACGACGTCGAGGCGATCCAGTCGAAGACCGACGCGCTCCAGGCCGCATTCCACAAGGTCTCGGAGAAGGTCTACGAAGCTGCCCAGGCCGAAGCCGCGGAAGGAGCCGGGCCGGAAGGATCCCCCGCTGACGAGGAAGAGGTGATCGACGCCGAGGTCGTGGACGAGGAAGAAGCGGCCAAATGAGCGACGAGCGCGAGCGGCGGCAGGAAGAGCTGACCGCGGACCAGATGGCCGAAGCCGGGGCGGGGGCCCCGGCCGGCCCCGGTCCGGTTGATGCCGGCGTGGCTGCCGACGAGCAGCCGGTCGAGGGCGGGCAGTCCGGTGATGACCACGTCGAAGAGGCCGTCGAGCACGACATCGAAGACCTGGTCGCCCAGGCCCGGGCGGAACGCGACGAGTACCTCGACCTGGCCCAGCGGACCAAGGCGGACTTCGACAACTACCGGCGGCGGATGACCGCAGAGACCGCAGCCGCGGGAGCCCGCGGCAGGCTCGAGGTGGTGCCGGGGCTGATCGAAGCGCTCGACAATCTCGAGCGGGTGCTCGAGAGCGAAGGCGTGACAACGACCGACGCGCTGGACGGCGGACTCCCCGACGACGCACCGGTCAGCCTCCAGGGTGTGATCGTCGCCTACCGCGACATCCACTCGACCCTGCGCCAGATCGAGGTCGAGGCCTTCTACCCGGCCGGCGAGCAGTTCGACCCCAACCTCCACGAGGCGCTCCAGGCGATCCCCGCCGACGACGGCCGCTCCGGCATCGTCGTCGAAGTCATGCAGCGCGGTTACAGCTGCGGGGACCGCGTCATCCGGCCGGCCCGCGTGGTCGTGAGCCAGTAGGCCGGGGGCGGAAGCGATGGCAAAGGACTTCTACGAAGCACTCGGCGTCTCGAAGAAGGCGTCGGCTGACGAGATCAAGAAGGCACACCGGAAACTGGTACGCGAGTACCACCCAGACCGCAATCCGGGTGACAAGAAGGCCGAAGAGCGGTTCAAGGAGGTCCAGCAGGCCTATGACGTGCTCTCCGACCCAGAGAAGCGCAAGGCCTACGACAGCGGCGGTGGCCTCTTCGGAGCCGGCGGTCCCCAGGGCGGCGCCGGGCCCTTCGGCGCCCAGGGCGGCGGCTTCACCGGAGACATCGGAGACATCTTCTCGACCATCTTCAACCGCGGGGGAGGCGGTCAGGCGGCGAACCCGATGAAGGGCCGTGACCTCGAGACGGACGTCCGCATCTCGTTCGATGACGCGATGGCCGGCAGCCAGATCACGGTCACCATCCCGAAGTCCGAGACCTGCCCCACATGCTCCGGATCGGGAGCCGAACCCGGGACTTCGACCGAGACCTGCCCCCGCTGCGAGGGCCGCGGAATCGACTCACAGGGACAGGGCTTCTTCTCGATCAGCCAACCCTGCCCTGAATGCGGCGGGACCGGCCAGCGCATCCCCAACCCCTGCCACACCTGCCACGGCTCCGGGGTGACCCACCAGACCAAGCGCTACAAGGTAAACATCCCGGCCGGGGTCAGCGACGGCACCAGGATCCGGGTCGCGGGCAAAGGCGAAGCCGGGCAGCGAGGCGCGCCCGCCGGTGACCTTTTCGTGACCATCCAGGTCGCGCCATCGCCGGTTTTCAAACGGCTCGAAGACGGCAACCTCGAGGTGAATGTCCCGATCACCGTGACCGAGGCGCTGCGCGGCGGCACGGTCGAGGTTCCGACCCTGAGCGGCACGAAGCGGATACGCGTCAGACCCGGCACCCAGCACGGTTCGATTCAGCGCCTGAAAGGCGAAGGGCCCCCGCGTGCTTCCTCGAAGACACGCGGCGACATCCGGTACCGGCTCGAGATCGTCGTGCCGACCGACCTGAGCGACGAGCAGCGCCGCGCTGTCGACCAGCTCGCCGAAACGATGAACGGGGCCGACCCCCGGGCCGAGCTGCTGCGCCGGGCGAAGAGTACGAGCCGGGCCGGAAGGGGTTCCCGATGAGCCCGAAACGGAACCGCCGGGTCGAGATGACGATCGACGACGAGCGTGGGGTCTTCATGATTTCGGTCGCCGCTGATCTGGCTGACATGCATCCGCAGACCCTCCGGATCTACGAAGCAAAAGGCCTGATCGAGCCGAAGAGATCGCCGAAGAACACGCGGCTCTACTCGCAGCGTGATGTCGAACTGCTGCGCCGCATACAGCGGATGACCAGCGAGGAGGGGCTCAACCTGGCAGGAGTCGAACTGGTGCTCGAGATGGAACGTGAGGTCGCGGCCATGCGGACCGAGCTCAAGCGCATGCGGGCCCGGGCCCGCGAGCTGGAGCGCAGGCTGGTCGCCGAAATGGCCCGGACCGGCAACCGCGAAAACGTCGAGATCGTCCCTTACGGTGCCTACGAGAGTTCGATACCTCCCTCACCGCGTGCCGTTCGAATCAAGATTGAGCGTCCCTCCCCGGGACGCAGGAAGGAGTCCTTCTGATCATGCAGCCCGACCGTTTCACAGTCAAGTCACAGGAAGCCATAGCCGGCGCGCAACAACTGGCCGCCGCCAACTCGAATACGGAAGTCGCCCCGGCCCACCTGCTCGTGGTCCTGCTCGAACAGCAGGACGGGCTGGTTCCGGCCGTGCTGGGCAAGCTCGGTGCCGACCTGGAGTCGATCCGGAGCCGCGCCCGCGCCGCGATGTCCGACCTCCCCCGCCTGAGCGGCGAAGGCTCCGCCGAGCCGCGGCCTTCGTCTCCCTTCGTCGAGGTCCTGCGCCGGGCCGAAGGGGAGATGGCCGGGATGGGTGACGAGTACGTCTCGACCGAGCACCTTCTGCTGGCGATCGCCGACTCGAAGACCGGCCTGGCCGACGTGCTGCCGGACCGCGATTCGCTGGCCAAGGCGATCGCCGAAGTGCGCGGCCCCCACAAGGTCGACAGCCCCAACCCCGAGGACCAGGTCCAGGCGCTGGAGAAGTACGGCCGGGACCTGACCGCCGACGCGGAGAGCGGCAAGCTGGACCCGGTGATCGGCCGGGACGAAGAGGTGCGCCGGGTGATCCAGGTGCTCTCGCGCCGGACCAAGAACAACCCGGTTCTGATCGGCGAACCCGGAGTCGGCAAGACCGCGATCGTCGAAGGCCTCGCCCAGCGGATCGTCTCCGGGGACATCCCCGAGAGCCTCAGGGACCGGCGGGTCATCGCGCTCGACATCGGCGCCCTGCTGGCCGGCTCCAAGTACCGAGGCGAGTTCGAGGAACGGCTGAAGGCCGTGCTCAGCGAGGTCCAGGATGCGCAGGGCCAGATCGTGCTCTTCCTCGACGAGCTTCATACGATCGTCGGTGCCGGTGCGGCCGAAGGTGCGGTGGATGCCGCCAACCTGCTGAAGCCGATGCTGGCCCGGGGTGAGCTGCGGGCGGTCGGCGCGACCACTCTCGACGAGTACCGCAAGCACATCGAAAAGGACGCTGCGCTGGAGCGGCGCTTTCAGCCGGTCAAGGTCGGCGAGCCGGACGTGCCGGATACGATCGCGATCCTGCGGGGTCTGAAGGAGCGCTACGAGGTCCACCACGGGGTCCGGATCGCCGACTCCGCGATCATCGCCGCGGCGACGCTCTCGGAGCGCTACATCGCCGACCGTTTCCTGCCCGACAAAGCGATTGACCTGATCGACGAGTCGGCTTCGCGGCTGAAGATCGAGATCGACTCGATGCCGACCGAGATCGACGAGGTCGAGCGGCGCATCCAGCAGCTCGAGATCGAACGCGAGGCGCTCAAGGCCGAGACCGACGAGGCCTCGAAGGGACGGCTGGAGACGCTCGAAGCCGAACTGGCCGAGCTGGTCGAGACCTCGAGCGGGATGAAGGCCCGCTGGCAGTCGGAGAAGGGTCTGATCGAGGCGATCAAGGAGTCGAAGGCGAAGCTCGAGGAGGCGAACCGCGAGGCCGAGCGGGCAGAGCGCGAGGCCGACCTCGAACGGGCTGCGAAGCTGCGCTACAGCGACATCCCGGATCTTGAGAAGGCTTCGGCGGAAGCCGAGGCCAGGCTGGGCGAGCTCCACGCCGAAGGCTCGACCATGCTGACCGAGGAGGTCACCGAACAGGACGTGGCCGAGGTCGTCGCGAAGTGGACCGGCATCCCGGTGACCCGCCTGATGGAGGGTGAGGTAGAGAAGCTGATCCAGATGGAAGGACGCCTCCACGAGCGGGTGGTCGGACAGGATGAAGCGGTCAGCGCGGTAGCCAACGCCCTCCGCCGTTCGCGGGCCGGGCTCGCGGACCCGAACCGGCCAATCGGCTCCTTTCTCTTCCTCGGTCCCACCGGCGTCGGCAAGACAGAGCTGGCGAAAGCGCTGGCCGAGTTCATGTTCGATTCCGAGCAGGCGATCGTCCGGCTCGACATGTCCGAATACATGGAGAAGCACACTGTCTCGAGGCTGGTCGGGGCACCTCCGGGCTACGTCGGCTACGAAGAGGGCGGGCAGCTGACGGAGGCCGTTCGTCGCCGCCCGTACGCGGTGGTCCTGCTGGACGAGATCGAGAAGGCCCACCCGGACGTCTTCAACACCCTGCTGCAGCTGATGGACGACGGCCGCCTGACCGACGGTCAGGGCCGCACAGTCTCGTTCACCAACACGGTGCTGATCATGACCTCGAACGTCGGCAGCCAGGAGATTGCCGGCGAGAGCGTCGACGAGCGCATCCGCGAGCGGGTCGAGGAAGTCCTGGCCACCACCTTCAAGCCGGAATTCCTCAACCGGATCGACGACACCGTGATCTTCCACCGCCTCTCCAAGGAAGACATCGGCCGGATCGTCGACCTCCAGGTGAACGGGCTGATCCGCCGCGTCGAAGAACGGGACATCGGGATCGAGATGAGCGAGGGCGCCAGAACGCTACTCGGAAACCTCGGATACGACCCCACCTACGGAGCCCGCCCGCTGAAGCGCGTGATCCAGAAGCAGCTGGTGGACACCCTCGCCCTGAAAATCCTCGAAGGGGAATTCAGCGAGGGCGACCGGGTCCTGGTCGAGGCAGAGGACGGGGAGCTGGCCTTCCAGCGCGTCTGACCGCCGGGGCCTCTGACCGCCTACGAATCGGTCCGGTGCAGAAATGTTCCCGGGGCACCGGATCTTTACGAGCCTTTTGGGTTTGAAGGACTACTCTTTGGTCGCCCGGACCATCGAGTCCGACGCGGAAGCAGATGAACGAGGACCCAACGGCAGACCCGACGAATGGCGAACGGCCTGATGAGCAGGGGATTTCCCCTGCCCCGAACGGACTGCTGTGGCCCTTCAAGCGGCTCTGGTGGGCAACTGAGAAGCACATTCTGTGGCCGGTCTCGGATTCCTTCCGGCGCATGCTCGAAGCCATGCGCTACCGCAGCCCGCTCGCCTACATCGGGGTCACCGCGCTGTTCTGCCTGACCGCCGCTGCGGTGGTGACGGCCGTCTACTTCTACGACGAGGCCAACCGGTCGGATCCGGCCCCGGTGGTGGCTGAGGCCCCGCTCGGTGCCGACACGGTCGTCGCCCCGGTCCAACCCCCACCGGTCGTCGGTGCCCCCGCCGGCAACGGTGGAGACGAGGACGAGACCCTCCAGGGCGTGGTCCCGGACTTCGACAACTCGGCCGGCAACGCGGGTAACAACGGTTCCGGCTCAAACGGCTCCGGCGACAACGGGAAACAGGGCCAGAAGCTGCCGAAAACCGCGGTGCGTCCCGCGGACGTGCCCGACTCGCCTCCGCTGAAGGTCGCCCACCGGTTCGCCAACACCTTCGTCCGGTACGAGGTCGGCGAGAAGAAGGCTGCGAAACAGCTACGCAGGACCGCAACCGGAAAGCTGGCCGGCGAACTGGTCTCCCGTCCACCCAGGCTGCCCGCCAACGGGAAGGTTCCGAAGGCCTCTGTGATGAACGTGGTCTCCGGCAAGAAGGACGGGCGCCGGATGGAAGTCAGCGTCTCGCTGATGCGCTCCGGAGCAACCAGTGAACTCCGGCTCGCGATGACCCGCCAGAACGGCAAGCGCTGGCTTGTCAGCGAAGTGAGGGGCTGACCATGGGCCGCGTCAGAACAGCCCTGGCGACGATCTCGGTCGGAGCGCTGCTGGCCACCGGTCATGTCTCCCAGGCCCAGGGCAGCACCACGATCAGCGACGCACCCCCGGCCGCGGCCCCGCAGCCCGGGACCGGCGGAACCGGACCGACCGGCGCGACCGGACCCGGGGCACCGGCCAGGCCCGTGACCGGCAAGCCGTCCACTCCCGCCGGCGACCCGGTGAAGAAACCGGACGGCGGCGGGACCGCGCCGGACAAGTCCGGCACGGGCAACAAGGGCGGAGACACGGGACAGAAGCGACCGGCCAACCAGCCGAAGGCGGAGGCCGGGTCGCCGAGCAATCCGGAAAGCGCTACCGAAGTGACCCCCGACGGCCCGCCGCTGAGCATCACCGTAAATCCGAACCTCGGGCTCTTCGGGAGCTCTGCCGCGCCTGCCTGCGACGGCAGCACCGGCCCGCCGCGCAACCTGATCCCGATCTACATCGAGGCCTCGAACAAGTACGACCTCGGTGAACGCGGTCCCCAGATCCTCGCCGCCATCAACCGCATCGAGACCGACTTCGGCCGGCTGAACGAGGTCACTTCCTCGGCCGGCGCAATCGGCTGGATGCAGTTCATGCCCGCCACCTGGGAGGCCTACGGGGTAGACGGGGACGGCGACGGAGAAGCCGACCCCTACAACGCGAGAGACGCGATCCATTCGGCGGCCAACTACCTCAGCGCCTCCGGTGCCCCGCAGCAGTGGTACGACGCGATCTTCGCCTACAACCGGGCCGACTGGTACGTGCGTGACGTGCTCGACAGGGCTAACTGCTACGGCGCGCTGCAGGATACGACCGTAGTCGACAAGGGCCTCAAGACCTTCGTATGCGAGCCGTCGAAGCGCCGCGTGCTGGAGATCCCCGACTACTACCTCAAGGCGTTCGAGAACGCCGCCTCGAGATTCGAACTCGGCCAGAAGGGCATCTGGACGCTCGCCGCGGTAGCCAGGCTCGAATCGGACTACGGTCGCGGGATGAGCCGCAGCCGGATGAAGGAAGCCGGTCCGATGGGCCTTTCGGAGCAGGAGTGGAAGCGCTTCGGAGTCGACGGCAACGGCGACGGATACGTGCTTCGCAACGAACCCTGGGACGGCATCGCCACGTTCGCCCGCATGCTCTGGGCAAACGGCGGGATCCAGGCCGGCCTGTTCGATCACAGCCATGCCGCCTGGTATGTGGAAGCGGCAACCCGCGAGGCCGACCTGATCGCCGGCAACTGCGACACGGTCAAGACGGACTGGGACATCGCCTACCCGCAGCCGACCACAAACGCGACCGAGATCAACTGGGACAACCTCCAGATCCTCAACCCGACAGCCGCCGACGACATCCGTTCGGGCGTGATCGACGGGCGGGTTGTCAATCTCCTGGCGCTGCTGACCCAGCGCTACAGCCTGCTCGTATCTTCCCTGCGCTCCGACCACGGCATGATGACGACCAGCGGCAACGTCTCGAACCACTTCTACGGACGAGCGGTCGACATCGCCGCCGTAAACGGCGTGCCCTGCACCGACATGTCGGCGACCAGCCCCTGCTCAGAGGTCGGGCGGATCCTGGCCAGCCTGCCGGAGGGTGCGAGGCCCACCGAGCTGATCTACGGCTACGACCTCGACGGCCCGGGGCCGGCCTTCGCGATGGCCGACCACACCGACCACATCCACGCCGGCTTCGGCTACTGAGCCCGGAGCACCGGGCCGGATTCCTCCGCTGGCGCCGCTCAGGCCGTGGCGGCCCGGCGACGGGCCGACTTGTCCTGGAGGCGGCGGCAGGCTTCCAGTGCATCCCATCCTTCTCCGCCGGCTGTCAGCGCAGCGGGGTCTCCGAATACCTCACCTTTTGCGATTTCGGCACGGAGGTTGCGCCCCAGCACGGCTGAGGCGGAAGCGACTCCGCCGGTCATCGAGCCGACGATCCCGTGACCGCTGCGGGTGCTGACCCCACCGAGGTAGAAGCCATCGATCCCGGTCCGGCAGTCGGGCCGGAGCGGTCCGAACTGGTCGGTGGCCAACTCGATCCCGTAGCTCGAACCGTCGGTCGAATTCGTGTACCTGGTCTGGGTCATCGGGGTCGCCGCCTCCTTCCACAGGATGTGAGACCTGAGTTCGCCCAGTTCGGCTTCGGCGCCGTCGATCAGCTGTTCGGTGATGCGCTCCTTGGCCGCCCTGTAGCCGTCCTGGCGGCTGTAGCGCCCCGCCTCCTCGCTCTCGTCGACCCCCCATGCTTCGAGCGAAGGGGTCGCCCAGGTCATCAGCTCGACCGTCGAGCAGCCCGGTGGAGTGTGTCCCTTCCACTCCGGGTCCTTGACCGTGGCCGAGGTTATGTAAACCGGCGGCTCCGGATCGAACTCACCGTCGGCGACGAACTCGTAGGACTTCTCGCTGTCGTAGCGGCTGTGGCGCCAGATGTTCGTCCTGCCCATGCGCTCGTTCAGGTCGAAGTCGAGGCCGAGGTAGACGCAGACCAGCGGGGCGGCCATGCGGTACTGCTCCACCTGCTCCGCAATCCCTTCCGGCACGGCCGAGGGCTCGATCATCTCGAGCCAGGTCCGCTTCAGGTCGGCGGTCGAGACCACTGACGGCGCCTGGATGACCTCACCGTCGCCGAGGGTCACGCCGGTCACGGCACCGTCTTCGACATCGATCGAGGTGACCTCGGCGTGAGTGCGGACGCGACTGCCGTTGGTGTGGATCACATCGATCAGGTGGGCGGCGAGTACCTGTCCCCCGCCCCGCACGTAGAAGGCGCCCTCCTGGAGGTAGTGGTCGATCAGGCCGGCGTGCAGGATCACCGGGGCCCTCGAAGGCGGGGTCGCGTAATCGCCCGACTGGCCGGTCAGCACCGCGCGTGGGCGCTCCGAGAGCTCACAGTCGTCGAAGAGGTCGTCCAGCGAGCGCATGCCCCAGTTGACCACGTTCGGGGCCATCTTCATGTACTGCTCGAAGTCGGTCTTGCTGTCGGGTACGCCGACCAGACGCAGTTCGGACATCACGTCCTGGAAGACGGCCGTACACCGCCTCAGCCCGCTCTCCTCCTCCGGGAAGGTCTCGACCAGGCGCTGCGTGTAGTTGTCCCAGCCCTTGGGGACACGGAAGGTGAAGTCGGGGAAGACCAGCGTGTCGAAGCCGTCGGGATCCATCTCGACGAACTCGATCCGGTCGAGCAGCCCGAGGCCCCGCAGGACTCCCGCGATGCCGCCGTGCCTGACCCCGCCGATGTAATGAAGCCCGACGTCGAACTGCCACTCTTTCTTGCGGCGGAAAGTCTGACTGCAGCCGCCGGCCACGTCGTACTGCTCCAGCACGATGACCTTCTTCCCGTTGGTGGCCAGATAGGCCGCCGTGGTCAGACCGGCCAGGCCCGATCCGATGACGATCGCATCCCATGGATCGCCCCGATCAGGCGACTCCGCGGCCACGCCCACTTCGTTCACCGAGCCCATGTCCCTGACCATACAGCCAAGGCTGGCAGCGAACGGCGGCGCCCGCTCCGGCAGTCCTCGACCATCTTTGCTGGCGTATGCTGGAACGGACTTGAAAACGAGGAGAGGACCTCAATGCCTACCTATGTGATGCTCACCAACCTGACCGCTGACGGTGTCAAGACACTCAAAGGCAACCCCGGCCGTGTGTCGGAGGTAAACCACGAGGTCGAAGCCCTCGGCGCCAAGGTTGTCGCCCAGTACACGACGCTCGGCCAGTTCGATTTCGTGACCGTGATCGAAGCTCCGTCCGAGGAAGTCATGGCGAAGGTCTCGATCGAGATGGGTTCGCGCGGCACGATGACCAGCCAGACCCTGACCGCGCTCTCCGCCGAGCGCCTGGCCGAAGTCCTCTGACTCGAGGACCGTTCAGTTGAGAATCCTCGTCCTGGGAGGGGGTGGCCGGGAGCACGCGATGGTCAAGGCCCTGGTCCGCTCCCCGCAATCACCGGAGCTCTTCTGTGCTCCGGGCAATCCCGGGATCGCCACCGACGCGACCTGCCTTCCGGACCTCGACCCCTGTGACCCGGGGGCCGTGGTCGAGGCGGCGCGCGAGCACTCGATCGACCTGGTCGCCGTCGGTCCCGAGGCACCCCTGGTGGCCGGTGTGGTCGACGAACTTCAGGAAGCGGGCATCTCCGCCTTCGGCCCCTCCCGGGGGGCGGCCAGGCTCGAGGGCTCAAAGGCCTTTGCCAAGGAGGCGATGGAGGAGGCCGGGATACCGACCGCCTCCTACGAGGTTCTGCGGGATCGTGCCGAGGCACTCGAGGCGGTTTCGGGCGCCTCATTCCCGACCGTGCTGAAAGCCGACGGCCTCGCCGCCGGCAAGGGTGTGCTGATCTGCCAGACCGAAGACGAGGCCCGGGATGCGGTCGAGGTGTTCTTCACCGAGCAGCGCTTCGGTGAGACCGAAGTCGTACTTGAGGACTTCCTCGAAGGCGAAGAACTTTCCCTGCTGGCGATCTGCGACGGCGAGCGGGCGATCCCGCTGGCCCCCGCCCAGGACTACAAGCGGATCGGCGACGGCGATACCGGACCGAATACCGGTGGCATGGGCAGCTACTCACCGGTGGCGACCATCTCCGACCGGCAGCTGGCCGAGCTCAGCGAACTGGTCCACCAGCCGATCGTTGACCTGATGAAACGCCGCGGCACCCCGTTCCACGGGGTGCTCTACGCGGGCCTGATGATGACCGGGGACGGCCCGAAAGTGCTCGAGTACAACACCCGTTTCGGGGACCCGGAGACGCAGGCCGTGCTGCCCAGGCTCGAGTCGGACCTGGTCGAGCTTTTCTCGAAGGCATGCATCCCGGGCGGCCTGATCGACTGTGAGGTCGAGTTCAGCGACAGCTGGGCGGTCACGGTCGTGCTCGCCTCGGCCGGCTATCCGGCTTCGTCGTCGAAGGGGGATGTGATCACCGGTCTCGAGGCGGCTGCTGCCGATGCGGAGGTCGTGCATGCCGGAACCGCGGAGGCGGACGGGAACGTCGTCACCGCAGGTGGAAGGGTGCTCAACCTGACCGGGCAGGGGCCGGATCCTGCGAGCGCACGCCGACGGGCTTACGATGCTGCCGAGGCGGTCGAGTTCGAAGGTCGCCAGATGCGGACCGATATCGCTGCGCGCGCCGTCGAGCGCGCCCGATAGGAGCTATTTGCCAGTCAGGACCACAGAGCGTTGAGTGACCCTTCACGATCTCCCGACGCCGAAATCCTCGCTTCGGTGGAAGAGCTCTTCCGGGAGGTCGAGGTCGAACGACCCCAGGTCGGGATCATCATGGGGTCGGAGTCCGACAAGGCCGCGATGCAGCCGGCCGGCGAGGTCCTGGAGGAATGCGGGATCAGGTTCGAGGTGAGGGTGATGTCGGCCCACCGCGAGCCGGAGCTGGTCAGCGACTACTGCGGCGGTGCCCGGATGCGCGGCCTGCGGGTGATCATCGCCGGTGCCGGCATGTCGGCGGCACTGCCCGGAGTCGCGGCCGCCCATACCGACCTGCCGGTGATCGGCGTGCCGCTGCTGGGAGACTCGCTGGGAGGACTCGACTCGCTGCTCGCCACGGTCCAGATGCCCCCGGGGGTACCGGTCGCATGTGTCGCCGTCAACGGCGCCCGCAACGCAGGCATCCTCGCCGCCCGCATGATCAACAATTGACCACCACCACCGACCCGAGCCGGTCACGGAAAGACGGAAGATGATCGAGAGATATACACGCGACGAAATCGGTTCAGTCTGGACGCCCAGGGCGAAGATGGAGGCCTGGCTGAAGGTGGAGCTGGCCGCCACCGACGCCTGGGCCGCGGAAGGGGTGGTGCCGCCCGAAGCCGCGTCGGCCTGTCGCGAGCGAGCCTCCTTCTCGGTCGAGGCCGTGAACGAACGGGAACGAATCACCAACCACGATGTCGCCGCCTTCATCGACGAGGTCGCCGACTCGGTGGGTGAGCACGGCCGCTGGATCCACTACGGCCTCACCTCCTCCGACGTCCTCGATACCGCGCTGGCCACCCAGATCACCGAGGCCGGCAGGATCCTGGTCGAAGGGGCACGAAGCTACCGGGATGCCCTGATCGCCCGGTCCTTCGACTACCGCGACACGCTCTGCGTCGGTCGCACCCACGGAGTCCATGCCGAACCGACCACCTTCGGCCTGCGCCTGGCCGGCTTCGCCCTCGAGGCCGACCGGAACCTGAGCCGGCTCGAACGGGCGGTGGAGCAGTGCGCGGTCGGCAAGCTCTCGGGTGCCGTCGGAACCTACGCCTCGGTGCCCCCGGCGATCGAGTCCCGGGTGATGGAGTCGCTCGGGCTGCAACGGGAGGAGATCGCGACCCAGGTCGTGCCGCGAGACCGTCACGCCGAGCTGCTCGCCACGATCGCGATCGCCGGTGCCGGCATCGAGCGGTTCGCGACCGAGGTGAGGCACCTGCAGCGGACCGAGGTCCGAGAGGCCGAAGAGCCGTTCGCCAGCGGTCAGCAGAAAGGTTCGTCGGCGATGCCTCACAAGCGAAACCCGATCCGCTGCGAGCGCCTGACCGGTCTCGCCCGTCTGCTGCGTGGCTACAGCCAGACGGGCCTCGAGAACGTCGCACTCTGGCACGAGCGGGACATCTCCCACTCTGGAGCCGAGCGCGTGATCCTGCCCGATGCGACGATCACGCTCGACTACATGCAGCACCTCGCCACGGAGGTGGCCTCCGGCCTCGTGGTCCACATCGACAGGCTCCGCTCGAATCTCGAACAGACCCACGGCGCGCTGTTCAGCCAGCGTGCCCTGACCGCCCTGGTCGATTCCGGCATGACCCGGGACGACGCCTACCGCACGGTTCAGTCGGCCGCCCAGGAGGCCTTCGACACCGGCACTCATTTCCGGGAACTGATCGAGGTCACGGCACCCCAGCTCGACCTCGACGAGGTCTTCGACTACGACGCCTACCTGACCCACCTGCCGGAGATCTTCGAGCGGCTGGAGGGGCTCCGGTGATCCTCTACACCTGCGGCCAGAAGACGAACACCCCGGCCGTCCATCCCTGTGGAAAAGCGGCCAGAGCACTGCGTGAAGCCGGCTACGAATTCGAGATCCGGACGGTCCGGGGCTACAGGCTGATGCCCTGGACCTGGGCAAGCCGCTCCCGCGACCGGGCCGGGATCAGAGAGCTCACCGGCAGGAACGAGGTACCGGTCGCGGTCCTGGATGACGGCGAAGTGATTTCCGGCTCAGGCACGATCGCTCGCTGGGCCCGGGAAAACCCGGCCGCCTGAGGCCCGTCCGGCGCGGTTCAGCTACCGGGGTAGCCCGCCGCCCGGGCTCCCTTGATCCCGGTCAGTTCGCCGCCGAATCCGACGGCGAAGAGCCGACCGGAGGAAAAGCCTCTCTTTCCCTTGCCGAATGCCAGGGCGGATGGCTGAGCCAGACCGGTGGCAAGGACGCAGAAGCGCCGGTCGCTGTCGATCTTCCAGATCTCGCCCGCAGCCAGGGCCGCAACGTACAGGCTGCCCTTGTTGTCGCGGGCGAGTCCGTCAAAAACCGGGTTGCCGGTGAAGACATCTTCCGTGCTCGCCCAGGTGCTGACCTTCGGCGGGCCGGAAACCCTGATCCGCGAGATCGCGGGCGGATCCGAAAACGTCTGGGCGGCGAAGATGTACTTCTCATTCCTGCTCAGGACCATTCCGTTGGCGCTGTCCAGCGTGGTCCAGCCGTTCACAGTGCGCCCTGAGGGAGTGATCCGGTCGAGCTTCATTCCGAAGTCATTCGACGCGTATATCGAGCCTTCCCTGGTCCGGACGATGCCGTTGGCCATGCCGAGACGGTCCGAGACCACCGAGCGCTTGCGCTTCTTGAGATTCACCCGGTAGAGGCCGGACACGGGATTCTCGTCCCCGGTCACTCCGTTCGCCGCGCTGTTGCCGTAACCCCAGAGCAGGCGCTTCTTCTGCCATGCGAGTCCGCCGGGGCCGCCGGGGCCGTCGAGGACGGTCTGCGGGGAGCTGCCCGGCCTGCGGATCGAGATCAGGCGGCTGGTGGTCGCGCCCGTCGGGGTCAGGGAGATGTAGAGCCGGCCGCTGTTGCCGGCGATCACGGACTCGAGCCGTCCGAGGTCCGAATAGAGGGTGGACTTCGAAACCGGGCCGGAGCAAGGCGGCACCTCAGCCGAGGCCGGGGCGGCAGCCGCCGTGAGGCCGGTGATAACCATCAGGACCGTTCCGCAAACTCCGATTAATCCCCGCATACGGGAAGAACATATCCCGATTGTGGGATGACGGCACGGGTGGGCATGAAAAGGCGCATGCGATCCGGGCGATTCGCTCGGTAGCATCGCCGCCAGAATGTCCTACTCGCTCGATGAACTCAGGCTGCACTCCTCCGGCAAGGTGCGGGAGATCTACGAGCTCGAGGAGGACCTGCTGCTGGTGGCCTCGGACCGGATCTCGATCTACGACGTGATCATGGCCGACGAGATCCCCGACAAGGGCCGCGTGCTGACCGGCATGTCCGTCTTCTGGTTCGGCCGGACCGGCGACATCGTTCCCAACCACCTGATCTCGACCGACGTCCCGGAAGAGGTCTCGGGCCGGGCGATCCGCGTCCGGCGACTGGAGATGTACCCGGTCGAATGCGTTGTCAGGGGCTACCTGTCGGGCTCGGGTTGGCGCGAATACCAGCAGACCGGCTCGGTCTGCGGCGTGGGACTGCCAAGCGGCCTCAGGGAGTCGGATCGCCTTCCGCGACCGATCTTCACGCCCGCGACCAAAGCCGAATTCGGCGAGCACGACGAGAACATCGACTTCGAGCAGGCAGCCGACCTGGTCGGTGGCCGGCCGCTGATGGAAGAACTCCGGCGGGTCTCGATCGAGCTCTACGAAACGGGCGCCGGCCACGCCGCGGAACAGGGCATCATCCTCGCCGATACAAAGTTCGAGTTCGGAAGCCACGCCGGGGCCGAGATCGTGCTCGGTGACGAGGTCATGACCCCCGATTCATCGCGATACTGGCCGGCCGACGACTACGAGCCCGGCCGACCGCAGGCATCCTTCGACAAGCAGTTCGTACGGGACTGGGCCGACAACACCGGCTGGGACCACAACCCGCCCGCACCGGACCTTCCTGAAGAAGTGGTGGCTCAGACCCGCGACAAATACCTGGAAGCATTCGAGCGAATCACAGGAGAGCAACTTTGATCTCAGCACGCGTACTGATCAGGCCAAAGGAGGGCATCCTCGACGCCCAGGGCAAGGCCGTCGAGAGCGCCCTGCCGGCGCTCGGCTTCGAAGGCATCGAACACGTCAGGGTCGGCCGGATCGTCGAGTTGAGGGCCGAAGACGACCGGCGGCTGGACGAGCTCTGCGAGAAGCTGCTCGCCAACCCGCTGATCGAGGACTACGAGATCGAGATCCTGTGATCTGGGGCGTCCTCCAGTTTCCCGGCTCCTGCGACGAGCGGGACGCCCTCCACGCCTGCCGCGTGGCCTCCCTCTCTGACGCTGGAGCCGGTGGAGCCGGGGATGCCTTCTCCTCGGCCCGAAACGTCGTCGAAGGACATCCCCGACTCCACCCCCACAGGCGGCGGGGGAGGTCCCGCCGACGACGTTTCGGGTCGAGGAGGCGGGACCTCCGCCGCCGCCCCCGTTTCGGGTCGAGGAGGCGGGACCTCCGCCGCCGGTTCGGCTCTGGAGTCGCGGCTGGTCTGGCATGAGGAGACCGACCTCAGCGGGTTTGACGGGATCGTGGTTCCCGGGGGTTTCTCCTACGGGGACTACCTGCGGGCCGGGGCGATCGCGCGCTTCTCCCCGGCGATGACCGCCGTTGCCGAGTTCGCCGAAGCCGGTCGGCCGGTGCTGGGGATCTGCAACGGCTTTCAGGTGCTCTGCGAATCGGGGCTCCTGCCGGGGGCCCTGCTGACCAACGAAGGCACACGCTTCATCTGCAGGCCGGGCGAACTCGTGGTCGGTGACTCGGACTCCCAGTGGCTGAAACAGCTGGAAGCCGGCGAGCGCATCTCGATTCCGTTCAAGCACCAGAGCGGCCGCTTCTTCGCCCCTCCGGCGATGCTCGATGAAATCGAGGCCAACAACCAGGTCGCCTTCCGCTACGCCGAAGGCCAGAACCCGAACGGATCGCTGAACGACATCGCCGGGGTGACCAACGAGGCAGGCAACGTACTCGGCCTGATGCCGCATCCCGAGCATGCCGTCGATCCGCTGGCCGGTGGTACGGACGGCCTGAAGATCTTCCGCGGCCCGGCCGTCGAAGCCGGGGTGGCCCGTGGCTGAGCCGGTCGCCAAGCACCGCGAGCTCGGGCTTACCGACGCCGAGTTCGAACTGATCGTCTCGAAGATGGGACGTGAGCCGAACGACGTCGAACTGGCGATGTTCTCGCTGCTCTGGTCGGAGCACTGCGCCTACAAGCACTCGAAGAAGCTGCTCGGTTCACTTCCGACCGAAGGGCCCCGGGTGGTCATGGGTCCGGGCGAGAACGCCGGCGCGGTCGACATCGGCAACGGCCACTCGATCGCCTTCAAAGTCGAATCTCACAACCACCCGAGCGCGGTCGAACCTTTCCAGGGTGCCGCGACCGGTGTCGGCGGCATCCTGCGCGACGTGATCGCGCTCGGAGCCCGGCCGATCGCCATGCTGGACTCGCTGCGATTCGGCGAGCTGGATACCGAGCGCACCCGCTACCTGGTCGACGGAGTGGTGCGTGGCATCGGCCACTACGGCAACTCGATGGGCATACCGACGGTCGGCGGGGAGATCTACTTCGAGCCGCCCTACGAGCAGAACCCGCTGGTGAACGCGATGTGCGTCGGCATCGCCCGGACCGACGAGATGGTCCGCGCGGCGGCGGCGGGAATCGGGAACAAGGTCGTGCTGATCGGTGCGCTGACCGGGCGCGACGGCATCGGAGGGGCGTCGGTCCTGGCCTCGGCCGAACTTGAGGAGGGTGATTCGTCGAAGCGCCCGACCGTCCAGATCGGCGACCCGTTCGAAGAGTCGAAGGTGCTGGAGTGCTGCCAGGAACTGCTCGGAGAGGACCTGCTCGTCTCCCTTCAGGACCTCGGCGCCGCCGGCCTGACTTCCTCGGCCGGCGAGATGGCTTCGGCCGGAGAGGTCGGGATCGACATCGATGTCGGCCTCGTGCCGCTTCGTGAGGCCGACATGGAGCCGTTCGAGATCATGGTCTCGGAGTCCCAGGAGCGCATGCTCGCCGTGGTCGAACCGGCCCGGGTCGAGGCGGTGCTGGCGATCTGCGACAAGTGGCAGACCGCCTCGGCGGTGATCGGCGAGGTCACCGGCAGCGGTGACTTCCGGATCCTCAAGGACGGCCGGGCGGTGGGAGAGATCGCGGTCGGTGACCTGGTCGACGGATGCCCGCTGTATGACCTCGATCCGGCGCCGCCCTCCGAGTGGATCTACGGCAACCGCAGGACCCTGCGCGAGGGCGCCGACGACAGCGAGATCCTGCTCAGCCTGCTCGGTTCACCTTCGATCGCCTCCAAGAGGTGGGCCTACGAGCAGTACGACTCGCTCGTCGGTTCGAGGACGGTCCGCCCGTCGGGGACCGCCGACGCGGCCGTGCTCAACATCCCGGAGGCCGCCCGCGCGATCGCCGTGGCGATCGACGGAAACGGCCGGAGGGTGGCCTGCGACCCGCTGCTGGGAACGATCGAGAATGCGCTCGAATGCGCGGCGAACCTCGCCTGCGTGGGGGCCGAGCCGCTCGGTGTGACCAACTGCCTCAACTTCGGCAACCCCGAGAAACCGACCGTCGCCTGGCAGTTGAGCGAATCGGTGCGAGGCCTCGGCGAGGCCTGCAGGAGCCTCGACCTGCCTGTGGTCGGCGGCAACGTCTCGCTCTACAACGAGACACCCTCCGGTCCGATCTACCCCACCCCGGTGGTCGGCATGGTCGGCGAGCTGCCCGATCCCGCCCACTGTGGAGGCGAGCCCTTCGAGCAAGGCGAGGCGATCGCGCTGGTCGGCCCCTTCAACCCCTCGCTGGCCGGATCCCAGGTCGAGAAGCTGCGGGGAGAGCTCGGATCGGGCCTGCCCGAATTCGAGATCGCCCCGGTCCGGGAGGCGATCGAACTGGTTCGTGACGCGGTGCGCTCCGGCTCGATCCGCACCGCCCACGACATCAGCGACGGTGGTCTGGCTACCGCTGTCGCCGAGCTTGCGATCTCTTCGGGAACCGGCTGCCGGGTCAATCTGCAGCCCTTGATCGCCCAGCACCGCTGCAGCGGTGAAGACGCCCTCTTCGGAGAAGGACCAGGGGGGTTCATCGTGGCCGGCGACGAAGCCGCGATCGAACACCTGGGCGGCAGAGGAGTGCAGGTCGAGATACTCGGGACGGTCGGAGGCGACCTGATCGAGGTAACCGCACTGGATCGCCAGGTCAGGGTTCTGGTCGCCGAAGCACGGGCCTCCTTCGAATCGCTCGCCTCGCGTCTGGAACCCTGAACAAAGCGAGCCCGGACGCCAGCGGCGCCCGCAGCACGCCGACCTTCTTCGTCGACGGAATCCGCCACATCGGTCCCTACGACGCCGTCTCGCTGGCTGCCGAGCTCCGGGACGGGCCGGGGACACCGGCGGGTGGTGATCAGGTGCCGCCTGCGTGCCCGGATCCTTCCGGGCCACCGTGGCGCGGGGCCGGGTTGCTACCCTGCGTATGTAGGTAGACCGCCTACGTCTTTTCCCTTCGATTACAGGTGGCTTTCCGACTTTGGTCGATCCGAGCATCCCGGAGCGTGAAGGACCGCGAGACGAATGTGGCGTCTTCGGAGTCTTCGCACCCGGACACGATGTGTCCCGTCTTGCCTACTTCGGCCTGTACGCGTTGCAGCACCGCGGCCAGGAGTCGGCCGGCATCGCCACCTGCGAAGGCGGTCACATCACGACCATGCGCGACGGCGGGCTCGTATCCCAGGTCTTCGACGAAGACAAACTGCGTGCCCTGACCGGCGACATGGCGATCGGCCACGTGCGGTACTCGACCACCGGCGGCGGATCCTGGGAGAACGCCCAGCCGATCTGGCGCGACGACGGCCGCGAACTGGCCCTCGCCCACAACGGCAACCTGACCAACGCGGTCGACATCTACAACCGTCTCAAGCGCAAGGGACTGAACTTCCGCGGCACCACCGACTCCGAGATCATCGCCGCCCTGATCTCGGTCGACTACGGCCGCTACATCGAAGACGCGGTCGCCAACGTCATGCCCCAGCTCGAAGGGGCCTACTCGACCGTGGTGATGACCAAACACGCGATCGTCGCCTTCCGGGACCCCTACGGGATCCGGCCGCTCTCGCTCGGCAAGCTGAACGGCAACTGGGTTATCGCCTCCGAGAGCTGCGCCTTCGACATCATCGGAGCCGAGCTGGTCCGCGAGGTCAGCCCGGGCGAGATGGTCTCGCTGAGCGAGCGTGGCCTCGAGTCCCGGCAGGTGGTCAAGTCGGACCGGACGGCGATGTGCGTCTTCGAGCACATCTACTTCTCCCGGCCCGACACCAAGCTCGAGGGCAAGCGCCTCCAGGAGGTCCGCGGCAAGATGGGAGAGATCCTCTGGCGCGAGTCTCCGGCCGAAGCAGACCTGGTGATCGCCGTGCCCGACTCCGGGACACCGGCCGCGCGCGGCTACGCCCGCGCCTCGGGACTGCCCCAGGACGACGGCCTGATCAAGAACCGCTACGTCGCCCGGACCTTCATCCAGCCCGGCCAGGAACTCCGAAAGCACGGCCTGAGGATGAAGTTCAACCCGCTGCCCGAGATCGTCTCCGGCCAGCGCGTCGTGGTCGTCGACGACTCGATCGTCCGAGGAAATACCACCCGCCAGATCGTCAAGATGCTGCGGGACGCCGGGGCCAAGGAAGTCCACCTCAGGATCTCGGCCCCGCCGATCCGCTTCGGCTGCAACTACGGGGTCGACATGTCGGCCCGCGAAGAGATGGTCGCCCACGAGCGCACCGTGCCCGAGATCGCGAAAGAGGTCGGCGCCGACTCGCTGGCCTACCTCTCGATGGAAGGCGTCTACGAAGCGGTCGGCACGCCGGCCTCGGTCCACTGCGACGCCTGCTTCACCGGGAACTACCCGCTCGGTGACGACCCCGCCGACGCCGACGACAAGTTCGCCCTCGAAGAGATCGCCGTCCTGCCGGTCAGCCGTTAGCCGCGAAGTCCGGCCGGCGACACCCACACGGACCGACCGTACCCGCTCCCGGGCGCCATCGACGAGCCCGTCCGGAAGCAAGCGTCGACAGTTTTCATGCCTATCCGGGGAAAGTGTCGGCGCTTGTCCGATTCGGGCCGGGATGCGGCAGACCGGCGGCGGTGCGCGGCGCCTGCGGCTAGATTGACTGGCGAAAGCCAGACGCCAGCCAAGGAGGAAAGTCCATGAACGTAACCGGAGTCGATTTCACGATCATGCCGATCACCGATTTCGAGAGGTCGAAGAAGTTCTACGGTGAGACGCTGGGCCTCGAGCAGTCGAAGCAGTGGGGTGAGATGCCCGCCCAGGAGTTCGAGACCGGCAGCCTGACGATCGCGATCTGTGAACCGCAGGCCATCGGTCAGGAGTTCGATCCCCAGAAGTTTCCGATCGCCCTCCACGTCGACGACGTCGCTGCCGCGCGGGCCGAGCTTGAAGGCAAGGGAATCACGTTCTTCGGGGAGACGATGGACTCCGGGGTCTGCCATATGTGCTTCTTCACCGATCCCGACGGCAATGCCCTGATGCTCCACAACCGCTACGCCGACTGAGAACCGCACCGGCCGGGAGCCCGGCGGCAGGCGATCGGGTTTCTCTTCCGTATCCGGTGCTCTTCCCGCAGGCCTGCCTCGCTGACCGCTCCCGGTCGCCCGGAATCCGGGACCGGGCGAATTTCGGGAGGATGGCGGGGTGAGTCCGACCGATCCCGTCTTTCGAATCGTGGTGCTCGCCTCCGGGAGCGGAACCAACCTGCAGGCGATCCTGGACCGGCTCCACGGCCGGGACGGCATCGCCGTGGTCGGGGTCGGCTCCGACAAACCGGGCGCCTTCGCCCTCGAACGGGCTCGCTCGGCGAAGATCGAGACCGCGGTCTTCCGGCGTGAGGACTTCGAAGACCGGGCGGCACGGGACTCGGCGATGGGCGACTGGATCGAATCCGCGGATGCCGACCTGGTCGTGCTGGCCGGCTACATGCAGCTCGTTTCGGCCGGCTTCGTCGAACGCTTCCGGAACCGGATCGTCAACGTCCATCCGGCGCTGCTTCCGTCTTTCCCCGGGCTCGATGCGATCGGACAGGCGCTCGATGCCGGGGTGAGGGTAACCGGGGTCACGGTCCACTTCGTCGACGAAGGGACCGATACCGGTCCGGTGATCCTCCAGCAGGCGGTCGAGGTTCCGGCAGGCGGCGAGCGGGACGACCTCGAGCGGGCGGTCCACTCCGTCGAGCACGAGCTGTACCCGGAGGCGATCGGCATGATCGCGCGGGGCCGGGTTAGGATCGCCGCGGAAGATTCGCGTCGCGTAATCATCGACTGACAAAGGTGGAGATGGACAACATTGATCCGACCAACGGCCCGATCAGGGTCAAGCGGGCCCTGATCTCGGTATCCGACAAGACCGGCGTGGTCGATTTCGCCAAGGGCCTGGCCAGGGACGGCGTCGAGATCCTCTCCACCGGCGGCACGGCCACCTCGCTGCGCGAGGCCGGCCTCGAAGTCACCGACGTTTCCGAGTTCACCGGCCAGCAGGAGATCCTCGGTGGCCGGGTCAAGACCCTCCACCCCCGTCTACACGCGGCGATCCTCGCCCGACGCTCCGACCCTTCGCACGTCGAAGTGCTGGAGGCCGAAGGCATCCCGGCGATCGACCTGGTCTGCGTCAACCTCTACCCGTTCGAGAAGACGATCGCCCGCGAGGGCGTCTCTCCGCAGGAGGCGATCGAGAACATCGACATCGGCGGTCCGACGATGATCCGGGCCGCGGCCAAGAACCACGAAGACGTGGTCGTGGTGGTCAAGCCCGAGAGCTACGACGCCGTGCTCGCCGAGCTCGACGAAGAAGACGGCGAGGTATCTGCCTCGACCCGCCACTGGCTGGCCAACGAAGCCTTCGCCCAGATCGCCCGCTACGACGCCGCGATCTCGCGCTGGTTCTCGGAGTCCTACGAGACCTTCCCCGAGCACCGGGTCTACGCATTCGAGAAGCAGATGGACCTCGCCTACGGCGAGAATCCCCATCAGCGTGCGGCCCTCTACTCCGAGGTCGGGCTCGACTCCAACGTGCTGACCGGGATGTCAAAGCTCCACGGCCGCGCCCTTTCTTTCAACAACGTGCTCGACCTCGACGCGGCGCGCAAGTTGCTCGCCGACCTCGAGGGCCCCGCCTGCGTGATCGTCAAGCACAACAACCCCTGCGGCGTGGCTCTGGGCGACAGTGGCCTCGACGCCTACGAAAGGGCCCGCGACTGCGACCCGATCTCCGCCTTCGGAGGGGTCATCGCAGTCAACCGGACGGTCGACCTGCCGCTGGCCGAGTCGCTCCACAAGAACTTCGTGGAGGTGCTGATCGCACCGGGGTACGAGCCCGAAGCGCTCAAGGTCCTCCAGCAGAAGGAGGCGATCCGGATCTTCGCCGACGAGGCACCCCCGCAGGCCGACCCCCGCGAGAAGGACATCAAGCGGGTCCGCGGCGGAATCCTGATCCAGGACCGCGACGGCGAGCCGGAACAGCGCCAGATGATGGAGGTCGTGACCGCCAGCAAGCCGTCAGAGGACAACTGGTCCGACCTGCTCTTCGCCTGGACCGTCTGCCGGCACGTGCGCTCGAATGCGATCGTCCTGGTCAAGGACGGCGTCACCCTCGGGATCGGAGCCGGCCAGATGAGCCGGGTCGACTCGGTCCGGCTGGCGATCGAGAAGTGCCGCGAGTCCCTCGGCGAGCAGGCCTCGGACCGCCTCGCGGGCTGTGCCCTGGCCTCGGACGCCTTCTTCCCGTTCGCCGACGGGCCGTCGGCGGCGATCGAAGCCGGGGCGACCTGCGTGATCCAGCCCGGAGGCTCGAAGCGGGACGCCGAAGTGATCGAGGCCTGCGAGGAGAGCGAGACCGCGATGGTCTTCACCCGCCACCGCCACTTCCGCCACTAGGCCGCAGTCCTCGTACCGGAGATCTGCGGGTCCGGTTTTTTCTCCGCCGCGCAGTACGGTGTCCGGATGTCTTTCGAAGAGACGATCGCCGACATAGCCAAAGTGGTCGAGGGCGTCGGCGTGGCGATTCTGGTCGTCGGCGCCGTCGGCGCCTTCACTCTCTACGCACGCGACCTGCTCAATCGGACCAGGGACTCGTACACCAGGTTGCGACGCAACCTCGGCCGGGTGATCCTGCTCGGTCTGGAGGTCCTGATCATCGGCGACATCGTGCGCACGATCGTGGTCGACCCGACGCTGGAGAGCGTCGCCGTCCTCGGAGCCATCGTGCTGATCCGGATCGGTCTCAGCTTCTCTCTGGAGGTGGAGATCGACGGGTCCTGGCCGTGGAACAGGTGGCGGACCGGCGCCGGAAACAGGTCCGGAGATGACGGCAAAACGCCATGAACGAGCGCGACATGAACCCTGACCTCCATCCCGAACCGGGAACTGAGATCCCCCCTTTCGTGGCCGGATCGGTGAGCCTCTCCCTGGCCTTCTCGGCGGCGAAGGGGGCGCATGCCGGCCACACCCGCGGCGGTCACGGCAGGCCGTACTTCGAGCATCCGATCCAGGTTGCCCAGCTGCTCCACGACGAGGGTTTCGACGAAGAGGTTCTGGCGGCCGGCCTGCTGCACGACACGGTCGAAGACTCGAATTACACGGTCGATGATGTCTTCGACCGCTTCGGCGAGCGCGTCGGGCGCCTCGTCGCCGCGCTGACCGAGAACCCGGCGATCGAGGACTGGGAGGAGCGAAAGCAGGCCCTGCGGGAGTCAGCCGCCGGAGCCGGGTCCGACTGTGCGGCTATCTACGTCGCCGACAAACTGGCGAACCTCCACGACTGGCGGCAGGTCTACTCGGAAGTGGGCGAGAGTTCGGTCAGGTTCTTCAAGGCCCCGACGCTCGATGCGAGGTTCCGCGCCTGGCGGGCAGACCTCGAGATGGGCGAACGGGTTGCTCCCGGCCTGAGCCTGAACCCGATCCTGCGGGAGGAACTGGATCAGTTCGAGGCGGAGCGGGGCCGGCACGACCCCGGCATCAGCCCAGCCTGACCGGCATCGAGTACCACTGGTTGAGGAAGGTTGAGCTGAGGCGCTCCGATTCGCCGTCCATTTCGAACTCGTCAAATCGCTTCAGAGTCTCCTCGATCCAGAGCTTGAGTTCGAGCCGGGCCAGTCCGGCACCCAGGCAGAAGTGACGACCGCCGCCGCCGAAGCCCTGGTGGGGATTCGGATCGCGGCGCACGTCGAAGTAGTCAGGGTTGTCGAAGGCCTTCTCGTCGCGGTTGCCAGAGACGTACCAGAGGGCGAGCTTGTCACCCGCCTTGACCTCGGCGCCCGAGAGTTCGACGTCGCGGGTGGCGGTGCGGCGCATGTAGGCGAAGGCCGGGTGGAAGCGCACGAACTCCTCGACCACCTGCTCGAGCGGAACCGCACCGGAGCGGACCAGTTCCATCTGTTCAGGGTCGTCCATCAGGCTCTTCATGCCAGAGGTGAAGACGGCGCGGGTCGAATCATTTCCCGCCACCATCAACAGGAAGAAGAACATCAGGACCTCTTCGTGTGAGAGGTTCTCGCCGTCGACTTCCGCCTGAATGATCGCGGTGGTCAGGTCGTCGGTCGGGTTCTTCTCGCGCTCGCTGACCATGCCGTCCACGTAGGGGAAGAACTCCTCGAATGCCCGCCAGAGTTCGGCCAGGTCGGGTACGAGCCGTGGATCCTCGAATGCCGAGGTGCGGTTGGTCCAGTCGACCAGCTGTTCAGCGTCCTCACGAGGAACCCCGAGCATGTCGCCGATAACCATCGAAGGGACGAACACACCGACGTCCTTGACCAGGTCGATCCGGCCGTCGGGATGCTGATCGAGCGCGTTGTCGTAGACCAGATTGATGATCTCGCGGATGCGGTCGGCGTGGTCGAGCGAGGTCTTCGGGGTGAATGCACGCTGGACCAGCGCCTTGAGCCGGTCGTGGCGCGGAGGGTCCTGGGTGATCAGCATGTGGGCGCCGATGTCGAGTGGATCCGGCTCCCCCGGTTCGGTGGCGAGGCTGTCGACGACGAGGATGCTTCGCTCTGAGGAGAAGGTCTCGTGGTCACGACCGACCGCGGCGATGTCTTCGTAGGTCACCACCGACCAGAAACCCTTCTCGTGAGGGAAGTCGCCGAGCCGGCTGAAGTGGAGGTCCTGGTTCCTGAGTTCGCGGAAGACCTCGTGGGGAGGGCCGTCTTTCCACAGCGACAGGTCACTGACGTCGAGTTCGGCGGGGTCGGCTGTGGCGCTCGGGTTCAACTTTCGCTCCTCGTTCGGGTGGACTTGCTCGCGAGGCCGCCCTCGGCCCCGGTAGCTGGCGGCAAAGTAGCACGGATGGAACATTCCTGTCAAGTGGTTCATTTTGATCGGTCCTCAGGCGCGTTCCGTTTCGAACTCAGGCGTTTTGTGTTCCACCCGGCGTAGACTTGCCGGTAGTGCAGCCAGAATCCACAGCCGACCCGACCCCTTCGGGCTTTCGCCGCCCCGGACGCGAAGATGCGATCGCCCTGGCCAGGGCCCGCTTCGTGGCCGGTGAACGCGTCGAGATGCAGGTGCTGGCCGCAGAGCTGGGGATCGGACGGACCACCCTCTATCGCTGGGTCGGCGAAAGGGAGCAGCTTCTGGAAGAGGTATTCGCCGGACTGGTCGACGAATGGTTCGCCGAGGTGGTGCCCAAGGCCGAAGGCAGCGGGCTCGAACGCCTGGTCGACGTGATGCGGCGCTTCCTCGAGTTCGCCTCGGCCTTCGACCCACTCAGCGATTTCGCAGCCCGCGAACCGGCCCTGACCATGCGCCTGCTGCTCGACCGCGAGGGCATGATCGCCGAGCGCTCGAAGTACGCGATCCGCAACGAGCTGGCCGAGAGCACTCCCGATCTCGAGGTTCCCGACAACATCATCGACGCGATCGAGATGAGTGCAGCCGCCCTCGTCTGGGCGAACATCGCGATCGGCCGCGAGCCCGACATCGAAGGCGCCCTGCGCCTCAGCGAGACCCTGCTGGACGCCTGCGGACCGGCGGCCTGACCGCCGCCGGCAGCCGCAAGTCGCCTCCGCACCACGAATGGCAAGATTGGCGGGCCCCCGTAGCTCAGCTGGTTAGAGCTGCAGGCTTTAACCTGTGAGTCGTCGGTTCGAATCCGACCGGGGGCATCTTTCCCCGGCCTGCGGTTCGCTGGATTCCTCTCGCAACCTGACCGGCGTCACCCGAGGCCGGGCAGGCCCTCCTCGGGTGTCGAAGCCTCGGCGTGGAGGCGACGGGGTATGCGGCCGGCGTGACGGGCGGAGTGACCGGCTTCGACGGCGTGACGCATGGCCCGGGCCATCAGGTCCGGGTCCTCCGCCCGGGAGATCGCCGAAGCCAGCAGTACGGCGTCACAGCCAAGTTCCATCGCGATCGCCGCGTCGGAGGCAGTCCCGATCCCGGCGTCCAGGATCACCGGCACACCGGCGTTCTCGACGATGATCGAGATGTTGTACGGGTTGCGGATTCCTGCTCCCGACCCGATCGGTGAGCCGAGCGGCATCACGGCGGCACAGCCGGCCGCCTCCAACCGGGCGGCCAGAACCGGGTCGTCGGTCGTGTAAGGAAGCACTGTGAAACCGTCGCCGGTCAGCTCCTCCGCCGCGGTGAGCAGTTCCGGCGCGTCCGGCAGCAGAGTGCGGTCGTCGCCGATCACCTCGAGCTTGATCCAGTCGGTTTCGAATGCCTCGCGGGCAAGCCTGGCGGTCTTCACCGCGTCGCGGGCGGTGTAGCAGCCGGCCGTATTCGGGAGGACGAACAGGCCCAGCTTCGAGATCACGTCCATGACCGAGCCCTGAGCGGCGGGGTCGAGCCGGCGCAGGGCGACCGTGACGATCTCCGTCCCGGATTCCTCCAGGGCGCTCGCCATCTGCTCCAGCGAGCGGAAACCGCCGCTGCCGGCGATCAGCCTCGAGCCCCAGGAGCTGCCACCCAGCTGCCACTCGCCGGAGCCGCCCTGGATCGCGGCGACGACCTCGATCCGCGCGCCCTCTTTGACTTCGGTCGTCGACCACTGCGAGCGCGGGACGACTTCACCGTCGACAGCCACGGCCAGGCCGGGACGCTCGCTGTCGCCGCCGGCCAGGCCGACGATCCGGGAGAGGTCGGCCGGAGGATCGATCTCGCGGGGGTCCCCGTTGAGCAGGATCTTCATGCCGGAGCCCCGAGGAACCGGGAGGGGTCGGCGGAGGCCATCGGTCCCTCCGCGGTGTCCCCCGGACCGGCACCGGCTTCGACCATCCCGGCCACCGCCGCCGCGGTGATCGGGGCGAGCAGGATGCCGTTCCGGTAGTGGCCGGTGGCGAGCAGCAGACCGGGAGTCCCGGTCGCACCGACCACCGGCAGGTTGTCCGGTGTACCCGGCCTGAGGCCGGCGGTGGCACCGATGAACTCGAGCTCGGCGATGTCTGGCAGGACCCGGTAGGACTCGCGCAGCAGTTCGTATACGCCACCGGCCGTGACCGACCTGTCGAAGCCCATCTCTTCGACGGTCGCGCCGACCACGAGGCGTCCGTCGGACCTCGGCACGATGTAGGACCTCTCCGAGGCGAGGATGCGATCGCAGACCGGGTCGCCGGGGTCGCCCCGCAACTCGAGCACCTGCCCCTTGACCGGCCGGACGGGAGGTCGGTCGGCCTCGGGCAGCCAGGGGGCCCGGCCGGTCTCGGCCCCCCCTGCGGCAACCACGGTCTCGGCCGGGATCAGGGAGCCGTCGGCCAGCCGCAGCCCCGCGACCCGGCCCGCGCCGGTCTCCAGGCCGGTGACTTCGGCCGAGGTGAGGACGGGCACGCCGCGACGATCCAGGGCGATGCCCAGGGCCGAGGTGAGCGCCCGCGGGTCGACCATGCCGTCGCCCGCGACCATGATCGCCCCGTTGACCGAGGGAGAGAGTCCGGGCTCGATCCGCCGGCTGGCTGCCGGGCCGAGCCAGTCAGACTCGAGGCCGAGCCTTACCTGTAGTTCGAGGACCCGCTTCAGCGCTTCGGCTTCGTCGCGGTCGAGGGCCACATGCAGGCCGCCGCGACGGCTGTAGTCGACCTCGGCCCCGGAGGCGGCTTCCACCGATTCGACGAATCCCGGATAGAGCCCGGCCGAAGCCATGTTTATCTCGAGCAGTTCGGGCTCGCCGAAGTCGAGTTCACCGACCGGTGCGAGCATGCCGGCGGCGACCCAGGAGGCTCCACGTCCGACGCTGCCGTTGGCCTCGACCACGCCGACCGAGACGCCCCTGCGATCGAGTTCGAAGGCGATCGACAGGCCGATCAGGCCGCCGCCGACGACCACGGTGTCGAAGCCCTGCTCTTGGTTGTTTTCGGTCTTGGCGGCGTTCAATGCGATCCTTCCGGCGATACTGCCGCCCGCTCCCTGCCGCCGGCATTACCCGGATCAGGTTCAGGCGGTCGGCGGCTGTGAGTCGCCCTCTCAGCCCTTCGTCAGGGCTCCCGCAGGTCTGCGCCGATCCTACCGGGCCGTGCCGCCAGGGCCCGCCGGGGCGAAGGCCGCTCTCCGCAGCCGATCGGACCGGCCGCTGGGATACTTAGACCATGCCTTACGCGACCCCCGACGGAATCGGCAACCTCAGGCGCGAGCGACTGCGCAACGCCCGGCTCTACTTCGTATGTGACGCCCGCCCCGGGGGCGAGGACCCCGAGCCGCTGCTTCGGGCCGCACTCGACGGCGGTGTCGACGTTATCCAGCTCCGCGAGAAGTCCGGCGACAGCCGCATGATCGATCGTTCCTCCCAGACCTTTCGAAGGCTGGCCGACACCTACGGGGTGCCTTTCTTCGTCAACGACGACCCCGAGTTCGCGGTCCACTGCCGGGCCGACGGAGTCCACATCGGCCAGGACGACATGCCGGTCGAAGAGGCGCGGCGAATCGTCGGTAACGACGTCCTGATCGGCCTCTCGACCCACTCGACCGAGCAGATCGATGCCGCGAAAGGGGTCGATCACATCAGCGTGGGACCGGTATGGGAGACCCCGACCAAGGCCGGGCGGCCGGCGGTCGGCCTCGACCTCGTCACTTATGCCGCCCGCAACGTGACCCTTCCATTCTTCGCGATCGGTGGCATCGACCCCGACAACGTCAAGGAAGTCCTGAACGCCGGCGCCCGGAGGATCTGCGTCGTCAGGGCGATCCGCGACGCGGCCGACCCCGCCGGCGTGGCAGAGGACCTGCGCCGTTCCTTCGCGTCGGTCGGCGGCGAGGTGGCACCCGGTGGCTGAGGAGCAGGACAGCGTCGATCGCGGCAGCAAGCCGCCCCGGGGAGAGCCGGATGCGATGAAGGCCGGCTACGCGAAGGCCGAACTCAAGAACCAGGCCGTCAGGGATTCGCTCGATCCGCTGGAGCCCGGCCAAAGACCGACCGTGGTCACAGTGGGTGCAGATCTTCGCCGCGGTGGTGGCGGCCATCTTCTGGGTATCGACCGCGATTGCCGGCATCACCGGGGCCGAAGTCAACGGCAGCCGCCCCAACCTCGCCCAGCTCGTCTTCACGGCGATGATCATGAGCGTGATGTTCGTCGGCATGTGGCAGGCCCGCTACTGGGCGGTGCTGGGGTTCCAGATGCTTCTCGTCCTGTTGATAATCGCGGCGATTGCCGGCCTGGTCGTGGCCGGGACGCTGCTTCAGCTGATCAGCACCCTGCTGCTGACGGTCGGACTCAGCATCCTGTTCTGGTACATGGTCAAAGCGATGGCCAGGATCCAGATGCCGAAGCATCCTTCGGCCCGCTCCAACGGTGAATAGGGCCGTGACTGGCCGTCCTATAGTCTCGCCGCACAATGGCTGAAAACTCCTTCGACGTAATCGTTATCGGCGGCGGACCCGGCGGCTATGTAGCCGCGATCAGGGCCGCTCAACTCGGCAAGAGCACCGCGGTCGTGGAGCGCGACAAAGCGGGTGGCCGCTGCCTGAACTACGCCTGCATCCCCGCCAAGACGATGCTGCATACGGCCGAGGTCCTCGACCACGCCAGGAACAGTGCCGAGATCGGGGTCAAGACCGAAGGTGCCGAACTCGACTGGGAAGCGCTCGGAAAGCGGCGGACCGACGTCTCGGCCAGCCTCGAGGGTGGAGTCGAAGGGCTCTTCAAGAAGAACAAGATCGAGCTGATCCGCGGGGAAGGCGAACTGACCGCCGACGGAGACGTCAAAGTCGGCGATACGACCTACGAAGCCGGCAAGGTGATCCTCGCCACCGGTTCGGTCGCCCAGCCGATCCCGGGGGTCGAGTTCTCCGACCGCGTGGTCGACACCTGGGGCGCCTGGTCCCTGCCCGGGCAGCCGAAGAGCATCGCCGTGGTCGGCGCCGGAGCCTCCGGCAGCGAGATCGCTTCCGCCTACATCCGCTTCGGCACCGAGGTCACACTGATCGAGATGCTCGACCAGATGCTGCCGGCCGAAGACAAGGACATCGCCCGGGTGGTCGAGCGCACCTTCAAGAAGCAGGGCATCGAGGTCTCCAACGGCTCCCCGGTCGAGAACGTCGAAGCCGGACCGGATTCGGTCAAGTTCACCTACGGTGACAACAGCGCCGAGGTCGACTACCTGGTGATCGCCGGCGGACGCCGCCCCGATACCGACCCGCTCGGCCTCGAAGCCGCCGGGATCAAGGTTGACGACCACGGAAAGGTCGAGGTCGACGAGAACCAGGTCACCTCGAACGAGAAGGTCTACGCGATCGGTGACCTGGTCCGCGGGCCGGCCTTGGCCCACAAGGCCCAGGAAGAGGGCGTGGTCGCGGCCGAGCACGCGGCCGGTGAGAAGACCCATCCGCTGAACCTGGACCTGATCCCGGGCGCGACCTTCTGCCACCCGCAGGTCGCCTCGGTCGGAATGACCGAAGCCCAGGCCAAGGAAGCCGGCCACGAGATCAAGACCGGAAAGTTCAAGCTCGGCGGAGTCGGCGCCGGAACCGTCTACGACGACCGCGACGGAATGGTCAAGCTGGTCATCGATACCAAGTACGGAGAGATTCTCGGCGCCCACGTGGTCGGAAACCGGGCCTGCGACATGATCTCGGAACTGGTCAACACCATCGCCCTCGAAGGCGGCTACCAGGAACTCGCCCGGATAATCCACCCCCACCCGACGATCTCCGAAGCGGTCCCCGAAGCCGCCCGCGCCGTAGACGGCTGGGCCACCCACGCCTGAGCGACGAAGCCCGCCGTCCCTTCCCCCGAACGCCACCGCGAGAACGGCGACCGCTCAGGGTAGGAGAGCGTGTGCGGAGTCGGGCGGTTCCCCGGGAACGCCCCGGCGATGAGGGTGAGCGGGGAGGGTCGAGCAGGGATGGATGGGGTAGGCAGGAGACCCTCCCCGCTCATCCTCATGACCAGCTTGCCCGCATGACCGCGCAGGCTCCTTTCGCTCGGCCTCAGCGCTTCGGGGCGTAGATGTCGGTGGCGATTCCCTGAGCCGCCTCGGCCGCGATCTTCACCGTCTCCGACAGCGTCGGATGTGGGTGCATGGTGAGGGCGATGTCCGCCGCGGTCGAGCCCATCTCGATCGCGTGCACGACTTCGGCGATCAGCTCGCCGGCATTCGGGCCGACCATCCCGGCCCCGAGGATGCGTCCGGTCTCCGGCTCGGTCAGCAGCTTGGTCAGGCCTTCGCTGCGCCCGGTCGCCAGAGCTCGCCCGGAGGCCGCCCACGGGACCTTTCCGAGTTCATACCCGACACCCTGCTCCCTGGCGTCGGACTCGGTCAGGCCGGCCCAGGCGATCTCGGGATCGGTGTAGGCGACCGAAGGCACGGCGCGGGCGTCGTAGACCACGTCCTCACCGGCGGCGTTCTCGGCGGCGACGATGCCCTGGTAGCTGCCGCGGTGAGCGAGCATCGGATCACCGGTGATGTCGCCGATTGCGTAGATGTTCCCGACCTTCGTCCGCTGCCGTTCGTCGACTGCGATCACCCCGCGATCATCGGCTTCGACGCCGGAGGCTTCGAGATCGAGCCGGTCACCGTTGGCCCGCCGCCCGATCGCCACGAGGACCTTTTCGTAGCGTCCTTCTCCCGGCGCGCCTTCTCCTTTGAAGCTGACCTTGATGCCGCTCTTCTGAGCCTCCATGCCGGTCACTTCGGTGCCCGTCATGACGCTCTCGTAGCGGTCCTCGATCCTCTTCTGAAGGGGCTTGACCAGGTCGCGGTCGCATTCGGGGATCAGCCTGTCGGTCAGCTCGACCACGCTCACTTTCGTCCCGAGCGCGTCATATACGCAGGCCATCTCGAGGCCGATGACGCCGCCGCCGACCACCAGCAGGCTCTTCGGCGGGCCGTCGAGTTCGAGTGCGCCGGTCGAGTCGACGATGCGCCCGTCGTCGGGGAGGCCGGGCAGCTCGACCGGCCGCGAGCCGGCGGCGATGATGCAGCTGTCGAAGCCGACCTTCTCGCCGGCGACTTCGATCTCGGTCGGGGAAGTGAATCCTGCCTCGCCGGTTATCACCCGGATCTTGCGGCGCCTGGCGAGGCCGGCCAGTCCGCCGGTCAGCTTGCCGACCACTTCGCCTTTCCATTCATCGAGACGGGCGACGTCGAGCTTCGGCTTTCCGTAGTCGATGCCGAAGTCCCTGGCTTCTTCGACTTCGGCCACCACCCTGGCGGCGTGAAGAAGCGCCTTGGAAGGGATGCAGCCGACGTTCAGGCAGACGCCGCCGAGGCTCTCGTATCGCTCGACCAGGGTCACCTCGAGACCGAGGTCGGCGGCGCGGAAAGCGGCCGTATAGCCGGCCGGTCCCGAGCCGATCACGACGAGGCGCTTCTTCGATCCGTCGCTCACAGCAGGACCCGCGCGTAGTTCTCAAGCACCTTGACCAGCGAGGCACAGAAACGTGCTGCGGCGGCGCCGTCGACCACCCGATGGTCGTAAGAGAGCGAGAGCGGAACGATCAGGCGCGGCACGAACTGGCCGGCCTCTTCGTCCCAGACCGGCTTCATCTTCGAGCGGGTCACGCCGAGGATCGCCACCTGAGGGGCGTTGACGATCGGGGTGAAGCCGGTGCCGCCGATACCGCCGAGTGAGGAGATCGTGAACGTCGCGCCGGCCATCTCGGCGGCGGAGAGCCTGCCCTCACGGGCCTTGCCCGACAGCTCGACCAGCTCTTCGGCGACCTCGAGCAGGCCTTTCTGGTCGACGTCGCGGATAACCGGTACGAGCAGCCCCTGCGGGGTGTCGGCGGCGAAACCCAGGTGGTAGTAGCGCTTGAGGATGAGGCCGTCGCCGTCGAGCGAGGAGTTGAACTCCGGGTACTGCTTCAGAACGGGGACGCAGGCCTTGAGCAGCAGGGCGACCATCGTCACCTTGACATCCTGCTCGGAGTTGACCTGCTTGCGGAAGGCCTCGAGATCGGTGATGTCGGCTTCGTCGTGGTGGGTGACATGCGGGATGTAGACCCAGTTGCGGGCCAGGTTCGGACCGGAGATCTGTTTGATCCGTGAGAGCTCGACCCGCTCGATCTCGCCGTGCCTGGCGTGATCGACTTCCGGCCAGGGCGCGAGATCGAGCCCGGGCAGTGTGGCACCCTCCGCGTCCGACCCTTGACCACCGGCGCCGCCGCCTTCGAACCGCTCGACGTCCTCGACGGTGATCCTGCCCTTGCGGCCGGTGCCTTCGACCCGGGTCAGGTCGATTTCCCGCTGCCTTGCGATCCGGCGCACCGAGGGACTGGCGTAGACGTCGTTGTCATCGGACCGGGCGCCCTCACCGTCCTGATCTCGGGGCTGCTCCTCCGCCCCGGCGGGCTCGGACTCGGTGGCCTGCCTGCCTGCCGGCTCGGTGCTGTCGGCATCGGGCTCGGCGTCCCCGCCCTCACCCTCACCGCCCGAGATCACGGCGACCGGCGTGCCTTCGCTGACTTCGTCACCCTCCTCGACCAGAAGCTCCTCAACCACTCCGGAGTGGGGCGCCGGTACCTCCATTGTCGCCTTGTCGGACTCGAGCGTGACCA
This sequence comes from uncultured Solirubrobacterales bacterium, assembly GCA_963717235.1. Classification (GTDB taxonomy): domain Bacteria; phylum Actinomycetota; class Thermoleophilia; order Solirubrobacterales; family 70-9; genus 67-14. The sequence continues at coordinate 81,022 of CAVQVQ010000003.1, forward strand.
GGCCCTGCTCGGCCTCGACCTCGTCGCCGACCGCGACCAGCACCTCGATCACCGGTACGCCGGTGAAATCGCCGATGTCCGGGACCTTGACCTGACTCACAGGCGGGCGGGGTCGGGGCGGTCGGTGTCGATGCCGTACTCGTCGATGGCCTCTTTTACGACGGATCGCTCGATCTCGCCCGTTTCGGCCAGTGAGTGCAGGGCGGCAACCGCGATGTGGCGGTGGTCGACCTCGAAGAAGTCGCGCAGCTCGGCCCGGAAGTCGCTGCGGCCGAAGCCGTCCGTGCCGAGCACCTCGAACCGACCGGGGACCCAGGCACGGATCCCGTCGGGCAGGGCTTTCATGTAATCGCTGGCAGCCACCACCGGCGGGCCTGGGTCGGTTCCGAGGCATCGGCTGACCCACGGCGTATGCGCCACATCGCCGTTGAGGCGGGCCTCGCGGTCGGTGCTGAGCGCCTCGCGGCGCAGCTCGGTGTAGCTGGTCACGCTCCAGACCTCGACCCGGAGGTCGTGGTTTTCGGCCAGCAGGTCTGCGGCCTCCAGCGCCTGGCGCAGGATCGCCCCGGAGCCGAGCAGCCTGACCGCGGGCTCTCCTCCTTCGGCCTCCCGGACCCGGTGCATTCCCTTGAGGATCCCTTCCTCGGCCCCTTCGGCCATCGCCGGGTGCTGGTAGTTCTCGTTCTCGATCGTCAGGTAGTAGAAGACGTCCTCCTGCTCGCTGATCATTCTCCGCAGTCCGTCCTGGACGATCACCGCGATCTCGTAGCCGTAAGCCGGGTCGTAGGAAAGACAGTTCGGCACGGTCTGGGAGAGCACGTGGCTGTGGCCGTCTTCGTGCTGGAGACCTTCACCGTTCAGCGTCGTCCGGCCGGCCGTGGCACCGAGCAGGAACCCCCGGGCTCGGGAATCACCGGCTGCCCAGATCAGATCACCCACCCGCTGAAAACCGAACATCGAGTAGAAGGCGTAGAAGGGGACCATCTGGGTGTCGTGGTTCGAGTAGGAGGTGGCGGCGGCGATCCAGGCCGACATCGCGCCGGCCTCGTTGATTCCCTCCTGGAGGATCTGACCTTCCTGGCTCTCCTTGTAGAACATCATCGAGCCGGCGTCCTCAGGCTCGTAGAGCTGGCCGACATGGGAGTAGATCCCGATCTGGCGGAACATGCCCTCCATCCCGAAGGTGCGCGACTCGTCCGGCACGATCGGGACCACCCGGTCACCGAGCTGCTTGTCGCGGAGCAGTGCGGCCAGCACCCGGACGAAGGCCATCGTGGTCGATATCTCCCGGTCCCCCGAGCCCTTGATCTGGCCCGAGAAGGCATCGAGCCCGGGGATCTCGAGCGGGTCCTCGATCCGTTCGCGACGCTGGGGAAGGGACCCGCCGAGCGCTTCACGGCGCTCCTTCATGTACTTCATCTCGGGTGAGTCCTCGTCGGGACGGTAGAAGGAGATCTGCTCGACCCCTTCGTCGGAGATGTCGAGCCCGAAGCGGTCACGGAAGGCTCGCAGGGCCTCGACGTTCATCTTCTTCTGCTGATGGGTGATGTTCTGACCCTCGCCGGCCTCACCCATTCCGTATCCCTTGATCGTCTTGGCGAGGATCACGGTCGGCTGGCCGGTGTGCTCGGAGGCCGCCTTGTAGGCCGCGTAGACCTTGCGGGCGTCATGACCGCCGCGGTTGAGGTTCCAGATCTCGGCGTCACTCATCTTCTCGACCCGCTCGGCCAGCTCAGGGTAGGCGCCGAAGAAGTGCTCGCGCACATAGGCCCCGTCGCGTGATTTGTACACCTGGTACTCGCCGTCGATCGCTTCGTTCATGCGCCGGACGAGCAGGCCGTCGTGGTCTTCGGCCAGCAGGGGATCCCAGCGCCGGCCCCAGATCACCTTGATCACGTTCCAGCCTGCCCCGCGGAATACCGTTTCCAGCTGCTGGATGATCTTTCCGTTGCCGTAGACGGGGCCGTCCAGGCGCTGAAGGTTGCAGTTGACCACGAAGACGAGGTTGTCGAGCTGTTCGCGTCCGGCCAGCGCGATCTCGCCCAGGGTCTCCGGTTCGTCGGTCTCGCCGTCTCCGAGAAAGGCCCATACCTTGCGGCCCCCGGTGTTTCGGAGGCCGCGGTCATCGAGATAACGCATGAAGTAGGCCTGGTGAATGGCCATGATCGGACCGAGACCCATCGAGACGGTCGGGAACTGCCAGTAGCCCGGCATCAGCCAGGGATGGGGGTAGGAGCTGAGGCCGCCTTCGCGCGAGACCTCCTGCCGGAAGCCGAGCATCTGCTCCTCGCTGAGCCGGCCCTCGAGGAAGGAGCGCGCGTAGATTCCCGGCGAGCTGTGGCCCTGTATGTAGATCAGGTCGCCGTCGTGCTCGGCGGTCGGAGCATGCCAGAAGTGGTTGAAGCCGATCTCATAGAGCATGGCCGCCGACTGGTAAGAGGCGATGTGGCCGCCCAGCTCGGACGACTCGGCATTGGCCCGGAGTACCGCCGCGATCGCATTCCACCTGACCATCGAGCGGACCCGCTTCTCGAGCTCGGGATCCCCCGGAAGCTCCGGCTCGTGATCGGCCGGGATCGTATTCACGTACGGCGTCGGGCCACTCGTGTGGATCGCCGCCCCCAGACCGCGAGCCCTGTCCACCGCCTTGCCGAGCAGTTGCTCGGCCCGCTCCGGCCCGTCGTGCTCGACCACGTCATCGACCGCGTCAAGCCACTCCTCCGCCTCGATGGGGTCGAGTTCCGGATCTTCGGGTGACATGCGGCTTCTGCTCCGTTTCGGAAGTTGCGGGTGGCGGGTTTCGTCGTGTACCGGTCTGGCGTCTGACACTACCCGACTCCACGATCTGCCAAAACGGTTTCGAGGCCCGGACGCGGCCTGCCGCCCGAACGAGGCCTGACGCTAGGGTGACGCCATGGACGAGCCCGGGCCGACGACAACCTCCGCGGGCGCCAAAGGCGAGGTCGAGCGCATCGAACTCGACCGGGCGGCGCAGACGGCCGCCCGCCGCGTGGCGGAGGCCAAGGCGACCGTGCCGCACATCTACCTCCGGACCGGGATCGACATGACCCGGGTGGCCGAGGTGCGGGCCGCCTTCAGTGCGGCCGCGACCGGTGGTGAGCCGGTGCCGTCGCTGAGGGACATGCTGGTCAAGGCTGTGGCGCTGGCCCTGCGCGAGCACCCGCGGGCCAACGGCAGCTACCGCGACGGCGGCCTCGAGCTCTATTCGCGGGTCAACGTCGGGATCGCCGTCTCCGGCGAAGGGACGACGGTGGTGCCGACCATCACCGACGCAGACCGTCTCAGCCTGGCCGAGATCGCCACCGAAAGCCGACGCCTCGCGGACCAGGTCCGGGCCGGTCAGATCACGGCGGCCGGACTGTCCGGCGGCACCTTCACGATCATCGACCTGGGCGAGTTCGGAGTCCGGGACTTCGACCCGGTGGTCCACGGCGGCCAGGCCGGTGCCCTCGGCGTGGGCGAAGTGAGCGAGCGGCCCGCAGTGCGTGACGGGGAACTGGTCCCGGCCCGGATCATGGAAGCCAGCCTGGCCTGCGACCACCGTATCCTCGACGGAGCCGGAGCCGCGGCCTTCCTGGCCGCGATCCGTTCGAATCTCGAGGAGCCCGACAGGATCGCGTGAACCCCGGAGGAGACGAAGCGAATGCCGACGAGGCCGACCTTTCGATCGCGATGCTCGGCAGGCGCGACTACGCGGAGATGTCGGTCGCACAGGAGGACCTCGTCGCCCGTCGCCTGGGCGGCGAGATCGGCGACCTGCTGCTGTTGCTCGAGCATCCGCCGACCTACACCCGCGGCCGCCGGACCGAAGCGCAGGACCTCCACCATCCACCGGACTGGTACCGCGAACGGGGCATCGAGGTCTTCGACACCCCGCGTGGAGGCCGGGTGACCTACCACGGCCCCGGACAACTGGTTGCCTACCCGATCGTCGACCTGCGCGGGATCGGCCGGCAGCCGGACGGACTCGGGCGCGCCGACGTCGCCGCTTTCGTGGCAGCACTCGAGCAGGCGATGATCCGCACGCTCGCCCGCCGGCAGCTGGGTGCCGGTGCGATCGAAGGGCTGACCGGGATCTGGACCGGCGGGGCGATACCCCCCGGCGCCGATGCCGGCTCGATGGCCGGCGCCGTCGCGTCCGGGCAGGTGAGGAAGATCGGGTCGATCGGGCTGAGGATCAGCCGTGGGGTGAGCAGCCATGGAATCTCGCTCAACGTCGATTGCGACCTCTCGCCGTTCGCCGGCATCACTTCATGCGGCATCGACGACTGCAGGGTCACTTCGATCCTGGAAGAGACCGGGTCGGCGCCCCCGGTAGCCGCCACCGGCCTGGCCTTCGGCGAGGAGCTGGCGGCGCTGATCGGCCGTGACGCGGTCGCCGTCGACCCGGAGACCCTCGGCATCAGTCCGGCCGCTGCCGTCAGGCCGTAACCTGAGATAACGACGATGACCCCGCAACCCGAAGCGACATCAGAACGCATCCACGTCACCCGCTCGCGGGCCAACCCGGGAGGATCAAGCGCCGAGGTCGAAGGTGCGATCCCGTTCCGCTCGCGCAAGCCGTCCTGGCTGAAGGTCCCGCCGCCCGGCGGTCCGACCTACAGGAAGCTGAAGTCGACGATCGGCGATGAGGGGCTGAGCACGGTCTGCGAGGAGGCCGCCTGCCCCAATATCGGCGAATGCTGGGAGCGTGGCACCGCCACCTTCATGATCCTCGGTGACGTCTGCACCCGCCGCTGCGGCTTCTGCAACGTCCAGACCGGCAAACCGACCTTCAACGATCCGCTGGAGCCCCTGAAGGTCGCCAACCAGGTCAGGAAGCTCGGCCTCAGGCATGCCGTGATCACATCGGTCGACCGCGACGACCTGCCCGATTACGGCGCGAGCGCCTTCGTCGGGGTGATCCGCTCGATCAGGCAGCAGGCGCCGGACTGCAAGGTCGAGATCCTGACACCCGACTTCCGCGGGCAGGAGATGCCGCTGGCCCGGGTGGTCAACGAACGGCCCGACGTCTTCAACCACAACGTCGAGACGGTCCCGCGGCTCTACCCGAAGGCCCGCCGGGGTTCCGTATTCCTGCGCTCGGCCCGGGTGCTGAGGATGGCTGCGGAGATGGGCGAAGGCGAAGTGATCACCAAGTCCGGCCTGATGGTCGGGCTCGGCGAGGAGTTCGACGAGATGGTCGAAACCTTCGGAATCCTGCGCGAACACGGGGTGCGGATCCTCACCGTCGGCCAGTACCTGAGGCCGACCGAGAACCACCTTCCGGTGGTGCGCTACTGGCACCCCGAGGAGTTCGAAGCGCTGGAGCGGGCCGCCCGCGACATCGGTTTCGAGTCGGTCGCCGCCGGTCCGCTGGTCCGCAGCTCCTACCACGCGGACGAAAGCGCCCGCGAGGCTGCCGAGAGCCGCGTCGCCGCCTGATCCGTTGATCCCGTTCCGCGACACGATGGAGGTCAGGGGACCGGTATGGGCGACGGCCCTGCTGGTCCTGGTGAACTTCGTGCTCTACCTCTTCGGGGAGATCCCCCACCTCAACTTCTGGCAGATGCTGGTCGGCGTGGCCGGGCTCTGGATATTCGGCGCCTATGTCGAGCGCCGACTCGGCTCGCCCGCCTTCATCGCCATCTATCTCGTACTGGCCGGCGTGACCGGCTTCCTGGTCGGCGGCGTCGACGATCAGTCCGGTGCCTTCGCGATCAGCCTTTTCATGCCGGTCCTGCTCATTGGTGGCCTGCACCTCGCGCTCGCGCCGAGATCCCGCATCGTCGTACTCGTTCCGGTGCCTTTCGCGATGACTTTCGTCGAGGTCCCGACCGTCGCCATGCTGGTCGGCTGGGTCGCCCTCGAGATGCTGCTGACCGCGGTCTGAGGATCAGACCGAGATCAGTCCGGCCGCGGTGAGAATGAGTACACCGGTGCCGAGAACGAGCCGGTAGCCGACGAAGATCGCGAAAGAGTTGCTCGACAGGTAACGCAGGAACCAGGCGATCACCGCGTAGCCGACGATGAATGCGACCAGGGTGGCGACGGCGACGTTGATCAGCGGCTCCTGCACCGTCTCGTTGCCGGAGAGGATCTTGTAGAGCTGGAAGAAACCGCTGAGCACGACCGCGGGGATCGCCAGCAGGAAAGAGAAGCGCGCCGCGGCCGCCCGCTCCAGGCCCAGGAACAGACCGGCGCTGATCGTCGCTCCCGATCGCGAAACACCCGGGATCAGGGCGATGCTCTGGGCGAAGCCGATCAGCACGCCGTCGCGGAACGAGAGGTCACCGACGTCGCGCTTCCTCGAGCCGACGTTGTCGGCGACACCGAGCACGATGCCGAAGACGATCAGCATCGAGCCGACCAGCCAGAGGTTCCTCGCCGCGGTTTCGATCTGGTCCTGGAAGACGAAGCCGAGAATGGCGATCGGGATGGTCGCGGCGATCAGGTACCAGCCCATCCTCGCGTCCAGCTCTCCCCGCAGTTCCGGTCGCCTGAGCGAAGCGGTCCAGGTGGTGCCGATCTGCCAGAGGTCCTTGCGGAAGTAGATGAGTACGGCGGCTTCGGTACCGAGCTGGATCACCGCGGTGAACGCCGCTCCCGGGTCCTCCCAGCCGAGCATCGCGGGCACCACGAGGATGTGGCCGCTGGAGGAGATCGGCAGGAACTCGGTCAGCCCCTGGAGGAAGCCTAGAAAGATGCTCTGGAGGAGGTCCACAGGGACGGCAGCCTACTGCTGCCGCCCGCAGACCGGCGATCGCCGATGCCGGTGAACGGGCAACTGGAACACCTTCGGGTCCCGCTGAACCAAAAGGTGTCCCAGTTCACGTAGTCATACGAATTCAGGGGCGCCGCGGCGCCAGACGGCTACTTCGGGGCCATCCTCAGGGCGCCGTCGAGCCGGATGACCTCTCCGTTGAGCATCTGGTTCTCGACGATGTGGAGGGCGAGGGCAGCGAACTCCTGCGGCTCGCCGAGGCGGGCCGGGTAGGGTACGCCGTCGCCGAGGGCCTTTCGGGCCTCTTCGGGCAGCAGGGCGAGCAGTGGGGTGTCGAAGAGACCGGGCGCGATGGTCATCACCCGGATCGCGTCGCGGGAGAGGTCGCGGGCTGCCGGCAGCGTCAGGCCCACGACTCCGCCCTTGGAGGCGGCGTAGGCGGTCTGGCCGATCTGGCCGTCGTAGGCGGCGATCGAGGCGGTGTTGATGCAGACCCCGCGCTCGCCGCGCTCGTCGGGCTCGTTGCCGATCATCGACTCGGCCGCCAGACGGAGCACGTTGATCGTGCCCAGCAGGTTGATGTTGATCGCCCACTTGTAGCCCTCGAACGGTGCCGCGCCATGCTTGGCGCTGGCGATGCGACCGGCTGCTCCGACCCCGGCGCAGTTGACGCAGATGCGAAGTCCGCCCTCAGCCGAAGCGGCATGCGCGACCGCGGCCTTGACCGAATCCTCGTCGGTGACATCGGCCTGGATGAAGTCGGCGCCCGTCTCTTCGGCCAGCGCCTTGCCCTTCTCTTCGTTGAGGTCGGCGGCGGTGACCCTGTGACCGGCCGAGACGAGTTCCCGGACGGATGCCTCACCGAGGCCGGATGCACCTCCGAAGACGATTGCTGAGCTTGACTTCATTTCGTTGAAACTCCTCTTCAAATAGAGTTCGGCCCATGGACCGAGATATTTTTGAACCCGAACACGACGATTTCCGCGACAGCGTACGACGCTTCATAGCTGACGAGATCTCTCCCAACTTCGAACAGTGGGAAGAAGACGGAACTGTACCCCGCGAGCTGTTCGCGAAGGCCGGCGAGAAGAACATGCTGGCGATCGCCGCCCCTGAGGAGTACGGGGGAATGGGTATCGACGACTTCCGCTTCAACCAGGTCATCGTCGAGGAGGGTTCATACGCCGGAGTGATCGGGTCGATCCTCGGGATCACCCTCCACAACGACATCTGCCTTCCCTACTTCCTCGAGTACTGCAACGAGGAGCAGCGCGAACGCTGGCTTCCCGGAATCGTCGACGGCAGCCTGATCACGGCTATCGCGATGACCGAGCCGGGCATCGGCTCGGACCTCGCTTCGATGTCGACCAAGGCGATCAAGGACGGCGACCACTACGTGGTCGACGGTTCGAAGACCTTCATCACCAACGGGATCAACGCCGACCTGATCATCACCGCGGTCAAGACCGACCCCAAGGAAAAGCACCGCGGGATGTCGATCATGATCATCGAGCGCGGAATGGACGGCTTCGAGAGGGGCCGCAACCTCGACAAGGTCGGGATGCATTCACAGGACACGGCCGAGCTCTTCTTCAACGAGGTACCCGTCCCCGAGGCGAACCTGCTCGGCAACGAAGGTGAGGGCTTCAACTACCTGGTCTTCAACCTCGCCCAGGAGCGGCTCTCGATCGCGATGGCCGCCGTCGCCTCGGCCCAGGCGGCGCTGGACTGGACGCTCGAATACGTCAAGGAGCGAAACGCCTTCGGCAAGCCGGTCGGTTCTTTCCAGAACTCGCGTTTCAAGCTGGCCGAGATGAAGACCGAGATCGACATCGCCACCGTCTACCAGGACCGCTGCGTCATGGCACTGAACGCGGGCAAGCTCTCGGTCGAGGATGCGGCCGCCTGCAAGTGGTGGACGACCGAACTCTGCGGAAAAGTGATCGACGAATGCGTCCAGCTCCACGGCGGTTACGGATACATGCTCGAGTACCCGATCGCACGGGCCTGGGCCGACAACCGGGTCACCCGTATCTACGGCGGCACGACCGAGATCATGAAAGAGATCGTCGGCCGCTCGCTCGGGGTCTGAGCGAGTCGCCCTACTGGGCGGTCATTTTGGCGCGGACCTTCGGCTTCTGGGCCGCCGCGCCCTTGCGGTACTCGCGGTTGAGCATGCCGATCACGTCGAGTGAGATCTCCTGGGGGCAGACCCTCGAGCATTCGCCGTAGTTGGTGCAGCCACCGAAGCCCTCTTCGTCCATCTGGTTGACCATGTTGAAGGCGCGGTCCTCGCGTTCCGGCTGTCCTTGGGGAAGCAGGTTCAGGTGGGTGACCTTGGCACCGGTGAAGAGCATTGCCGACCCGTTGGGACAGGCCGCGACACAGGCACCGCAGCCGATGCAGATGGCGGCATCCATCGCCTGCTCCTGAACCTCCGGGGCGATCGGCATCGAGTTGGGGTCGGGCTGGGGGCCGGTGGTGGTGCTGATGTATCCGCCGGCCTCGATCACCCGGTCGAGCGCCGAGCGGTCGGTCACCAGGTCGCGGATGACCGGCATCGCGTTGGCCCGGTAGGGCTCGACCTTGATCGTGGCGCCGTCGGTGAAGTCGCGCATGTAGGTCTGGCAGGAGGTGACCTGGTGAGGCCCCTGCGGGGTGCCGTCGATGACCAGCGAGCAGGATCCGCAGATGCCCTCGCGGCAGTCGCTGTCGAAGGCGACCGACTGCTTCTTCTCACGACCCAGCCGGGCGTTGAGCTGATCGAGCATCTCCAGGAAAGAGGCTTCCGGGTCGATGTCCCTGACCTCGTGCGTCTCGAAAGCGCCTTCGTCGTCGGGGCCGTGCTGCCTCCATATAACGAGCTTGAAGTTCACTTGTAGCTCCTTGTCGCCAGCTTGACTTCTTCAAAAGTGAGTTGTTCGTCGTGGGGGACCGGGTCGCCTTCGTCCCCCCTGTACTCCCAGGCGGTGACCTTGGAGTAGTGCTCGTCGTCCCGCAGGGCTTCTCCGTCGGGGGTCTGGTGCTCCTCGCGGAAATGGCCGCCGCATGATTCCTCGCGCCGCAGCGCGTCGTGGCACATCAGTTCGCCCAGTTCGAGGAAGTCCGAGACCCGGTTGGCGTACTCGAGGCTCTGGTTGAGCTCTTCTACGCCCGGGTCGACCCGCAGGTCGGACCAGAAAGCCTGCTTGATGCGACGGACCTCCCCGAGTGCCTCGGTCAGCCCCTCGGCGGTCCGGGACATGCCGCACTTGTCGAGCATGACGTTGCCCATCTCCCGGTGGAAGTCCTGGGCGACGGTGCTGCCGCCGACGTCGACCAGCGAGGCGATGTGGCTTTCCACCCGGTCCTGGGTCTGGTCGAAGGCGGAGTCGTCGGTGCCGACGGGGTCGCCGCTCCGGGTCATGTAGTCGGTGACCGTATGCGGGGCCACGAAGTAGCCGTCGGCCAGTGTCTGCATCAGGGCGCTGGCGCCGAGCCGGTTCGCTCCGTGGTCGGAGAAGTTGGCTTCACCGATCGCGAAGAGTCCGGGGATCGTCGTCTGGAGTTCGTAGTCGACCCAGAGCCCGCCCATCGCGTAGTGAGGTGCCGGGTAGATCATCATCGGCGTCTCGTAGGGGTTGTCGCCGGTGATCTTGCGGTACATGTCGAAGAGGTTTCCGTACTTGCGCTCGATCGTCTCCCGGCCGTGCTCGGCGATCGCATCGCGGAAGTCGAGATAGACGCCGCGGCCGGTGCCGCCGACGCCGAGTCCGTCGTCGCAGACGCTCTTCGCGGCCCGCGAGGCGATGTCGCGCGGAGCGAGGTTGCCGTAGGCGGGGTAACGCTCCTCGAGGAAGTAGAGGCGCTCGGCATCGGGGATGTCGCCCGGTGCGCGATCCTCGTTCGGCTTTCGAGGTACCCAGACCCGGCCGTCGTTTCGAAGCGATTCGCTCATCAGGGTCAGCTTCGACTGGTACTCGCCGGACTGGGGAATGCAGGTCGGGTGGATCTGGGTGTAGCAGGGGTTGGCCATGAGCGCACCCTGTTTGTGGGCCCGCCAGGTCGCGGTCACGTTGGAACCCATCGCGTTGGTCGAGAGGTAGTAGACGTTCGTATAGCCGCCGGAGGCGAGGATGACCGCGTCGCCGGCGTGGCGCTCGATCTCGCCGGTGACCAGATTGCGCACGATCACACCGCGGGCGACACCGTCGACCAGGACCACGTCCAGCATCTCGTGACGGTTGAAGACCTCGGCGTTGCCCGCCGCAACCTGATGCTGGAGGGCGGAGTAGGCGCCCAGCATCAACTGCTGCCCGGTCTGGCCGCGGGAGTAGAAAGTGCGCTGGACGAGCACGCCCCCGAAGGACCGCGTGGCGAGCGAGCCGCCGTACTCACGGTTGAACGGGACCCCCTGGGCGACGGCCTGGTCGATGATGTTCTCGGAGAGCTGGGCCAGCCTCCAGACATTGGCCTCACGCGAGCGGAAGTCGCCGCCCTTGATCGTATCCGCGAAGAGCCGGCGGACCGAATCGCCTTCGTTGGCGAAGTCCTTGGCCGCGTTGATGCCTCCCTGGGCCGCGATGCTGTGGGCACGCCGCGGGGAGTCCTGGTAGCAGAAGCTCTTCACCTTGAAGCCCTGGGCGGCGAGGCTGGCGGCGGCTGATGAGCCGGCCAGGCCGGTTCCGATGACGATCACGTTCTTGCCGGCCCTGTTCCGGGGGCCGACCAGGGCATGCCGGTCGAGCCAGTTCTGCCACTTCTTCTCGATCGGGCCTTCGGGGATCTTCGGGTCCAGCGAGATCATCAGGAGGCTCCTCCGGCGATTGAGATAGATGCGGCGATTTCCTCAGCCGGCGGCTCACCGAGGGCGCCGGTGAAAAAGAGGACCGGGACCAGGGCGAAGCCGACCACGATGACCAGGGTCAGCGCGTTGGCGCCCATGCGGATGCCGAAGTTGCGCTCCGGGTTGTCGAGGCCGAAGGTCTGGCAGAGGCTCCAGATGGCGTGGCGCAGGTGCATGCCGACGAAGACCAGTGCCGCCAGGTAGATCGCGACGAAGTACCACTCCTGGAAAGCGTTGTAGACGTTGAAGTAGAGGGCGCCCTTTTCGAGCGGGGTGACATCGATGGTCAGCGTCGTGAACTGCAGGATGTGGAAGATGATGAAAGCGAGCAGGAAGACCCCGCTGACCATCATCAGGCGAGATTCCCACGAGCGTCCGATCCGCTTGGCCGGGAATGCGGCCGGACGGGCCGCCCGGTTGCGTGCGTTGAGCTGGACCACGCCGACGATGTGGACGACGACCGCTCCGAGCAGAATCGCCCGCACCGCCCAGACGATGCCCTCGTAGGGGATCAGCGGCTCGCCGAAGGTGCGAAGCCACTCGGCGTACTCGTCGATACGGGGCTCGGCCCCACCCGGCCCGAACAGCGAATTCAGGTTGCCGATCATGTGGAGTACGAGGTAGGCGACCAGGATCGTGCCGGTCACGGCGACGATGGTCTTCTTTCCGATCGTCGAACGCCACATCTCAGCCACGCCGATCACCGGCCCGGTGGTTCATCTTCAGGGTTAGCTGGACTGGAGCTGACACAGTCCCCAATGTTATGGCCTCGGGACTCTCGGCGACCCCTGCCGTTTGGCTTGAGGGAGCCTAATTCAGGGTAATTTGATCGGGATAGTGTCGACCGGGACCACGCTTTCGCGGGCCGCGCCAGGTCAATCGCGAGGGGTGACGCGGTCCAGTTCGACCTCGCCGCCCTGCTTCGTATCTTCCATCACCACGTAACAGAGGGGCGGCCCTCCGAAGAAGGTCGCGTTCTCACCCTCGCCCACGAAGATCGCCGGACGACTCGAGCCGTCGGTGTTGTGGACCCAGATCTTCTGACCCTTCTCGAAACCCTCGATAGCCATGGCCGCAATCTATCGCGGCGACCGCATACCTCATGGAGACGAGCAGCGGCTACCCGTAGGATCAGCTGGATGAGTGAGCCACAGGAGCCCGGTGCCGAATCCTTCGAGCACGTCTATGCGCCCGCCGACGGGGGAGGCTCTTCGACCACACTGCTCCTGCTGCACGGAACCGGAGGCAGTGAACAGGATCTGCTGCCGCTCGCCGGGCAGCTCGCGCCCGGCGCCGCACTGCTCGCACCGCGGGGAAAGGTGCTGGAGGGTGGTGTCTCGAGGCGGTTCTTCCGCCGCCACGCCGAGGGCCGGCTCGACATACCCGACCTGCTGGAGCGGACCGACGAGCTTGCGGAGTTCGTCACCGGATCTGCGGCTCAGTACGGCTTCGATTCCTCACGGGTGGTTGCGATCGGCTTCTCCAACGGGGCCAACATCGCGGCCAGCCTGCTCTTCCGCCACCCGGGGCTGCTGCGCGGCGCCGCCCTGCTCCGACCGATGTTGCCCTACGAGCCCGGGCCGGACCTCGACCTCGAAGGAACTTCGGTCCTGATCGCCGCCGGCGGGCGGGATCCCCTCGTGCCGGCGGCCCAGAGCCGTGACCTCGAACAGCGGCTCGGGCGTGCGGGCGCCTCGGTCACCTTCAGCCTCGATGAAGTTGCCGGCCACGGGCTGGTCCAGGAGGACCTGATCGCCCTCGGCGCCTGGCTCGCGCCGCTGCTCTGACCCGGCCGCGGGATTGCGCCGGTATCCCGGCCGTGGGTCTGTAGCCTGAGCGATGCCGGTGACATCCGGCGGCACAAAAACAAGCGCAAGACCGGGGGTATCCGTTGAACTCGAAACGTCTCGTCCTGATCGGCGCCGCGCTGTCGGCATCCCTGTTGCTTGCCGGCTGCGAATTCTCCTGCAGCATCGGCAGCAACGTCTCCGCGGAGGAACTCGACAAACAGGTCCGGCTCGCCTTCGAAGACGAAACCGGCGTGCTGCTCACCTCGATCGACTGCGAGGAAGCCGATGCCGACGTCGGTTCGCCGATCAGCTGCGCGGCGACCAACGAGAACGGGATCGACCTGGCCATCGAAGGTGAGGTCACCGAGTTCAACTCCGATACGGACAGGGTCAGGTTCGACTGGGAGGTCGTTTCCGCCGCCGCGCCGGGCGAGGCCTTCGAGGTGGCGGCGGCCAGATCTCTGAGGGCCCAGACCGGGATCGCCATCCGCAACGTCAGCTGCCCCGAGAAGATCGATCTTCAAAGGGGCAACGAGGTCGACTGCACGGGAGTGGACGCGCAGGGCAACGATCGTGAGCTCGTGCTCACGCTGACCGACGAAGAAGGAGCCTTCGACGTGAACCTGAAAGCACTGGATGCGACCCCGCCGGACTCGGCCAGCTGAGCAACGATCGCGCTTATACTCGGCGCCGGCGCCCACGCCGGGCCCAGCTCGTCCAAGCCACTCATGATCGGAGACCCCGAATGAACCTGAAGCGCCTGACCCTCGCCGCCACAGCAGCCTTCGTCGCCCTGTCACTCGCCGCCTGCGGTGACAGCGTCGTCTCCTCGGATGAGCTCTCCGCCCAGGTCAAGTCGTCGCTCGAGGAATCGGTCGGCGCCCCGCTCGAAACCGTCGACTGCCCCGAAGTCAAGGCCGAGGTCGGGGAGACCTTCTCCTGCGACGCAACCGAGCCCAACGGAAACGAAATCGGGATCGAAGGCGAGATCACCCAGGTCGATTCCGAAACCGACCAGGTCAACTTCAACGTCGAGGTCGTTTCTTCCTGACGGACCGACCGTTCCACCCGGGACCAGCGGGAGGGGCGATTTCCTGAGTATGCCGGTCGGATATAGAGTGCCGGTCAACCTTCAGTAGGACCAACCAGGAGAGACATGAGCGAAGAAGAGAAGAACCTCAGCCCCGAGACCATCGCCCTGCACACCGGGCAGGAGCCCGATCCGACCACGAACGCGCGTGCGGTGCCGATCTACCAGACGGTTTCCTACAACTTCAACGACGCCCAGCACGCGCAGGACCTGTTCGCTCTGGCCGAGCCGGGAAACATCTACACCCGGATCATGAACCCGACCTGGAACGTGCTCGAAGAGCGCATGACCGCGCTCGAGGGCGGCGTCGCCTCACTCGCGGTCGCCTCGGGTCAGGCAGCCGTCACCTATGCGGTGATGAACGTCTGCCGCAGCGGTGACAACATCGTTGCGCTGTCGAACCTCTACGGCGGTACTTACAACCTCTTCGCCCATACGCTGCCCCAGTACGGGATCGAGGTCCGCTTCGTCGATGCGAACAAGCCCGGCGAGCTCGCGCAGCACGTCGATGAGAAGACCAAGATGGTCTTCGCCGAGACGATCGGCAACCCGAAACTCAACGTTGTCGACCTCGATGCCTGGTCGGATGCCGCCCACGCCGAAGGCCTGCCGCTGGCCGTCGACAACACCGTTCCGACCCCGATCCTCTGCCGGGTCTTCGACCACGGCGCCGACATCGCGGTCCATTCGGCGACCAAGTTCATCGGTGGCCACGGAACCTCGATCGGCGGCGTGATCGTCGACTCGGGCAAGTTCGACTGGGCCGCGCAGCCGGACCGCTACCCGGGCCTGACCAAGCCCGACCCGTCCTACCACGGCGTGGTCTGGACCGACGCGATGGGCCCGGCTGCGTACGTCGGCCGCGTGCGAACAGTTCTGCTGCGCAATACCGGCGCCGCGCTCTCGCCGTTCAACGCCTTCCTGCTGCTTCAGGGAATCGAGACCCTGCCGCTGAGAATGGAGCGCCACAGCGAAAACGCGATGGCCGTCGCCGAGCACCTCAAGGGCCTGGACGGGGTCAACTGGGTCGAGTACCCGGGTCTGGCCGAATCCGACCAGGCCGAGATCGCCTCGAGAATCCTCGACGGAGGCTACGGTGCGCTCGTCGCCTTCGGGATCGACGGCGGGCGTGATGCCGGCCGCAAGTTCATCGACTCGCTCGAGCTGTTCAGCCACCTGGCCAACATCGGCGACGCCAAGTCGCTGGCGATCCACCCGGCCACGACCACGCACTCGCAGCTGGACGAAGGCGAGCTGGCCAGCGCCGGTGTAACCGACGACATGGTGCGGCTCTCGGTCGGTATCGAGAACATCGACGACATCCTGGCCGACATCGACCAGGCCCTGGCCAAGGCCAAGTAAGCGGGTCCAGTGCCTTCGGGCGTCGGCCTCGTAGAAACCAAGCGGGCGGTCGTCTTCGACGGCGATCGTCCGCTGACGCTCGACTCCGGTGCCGAAATCTCGAAGGTCGAGGTCGCCTACGAGACCTACGGTGAGCTGAACGAAGACCGCTCCAACGCGGTCTTCATCTGCCACGCGCTCTCCGGCGACGCCCACGCCGCCGGGATCCACGAGGGCGACGATCCCGACCGTCCCGGCTGGTGGGACAACATCATCGGCCCCGGCCGGCCACTCGATACCGACCGGCTGTTCGTGATCTGCGCCAACGTGCTCGGCGGCTGCGCCGGCACCACCGGGCCGTCTTCGATCGACCCGGAGACGGGAAAGCCCTACGGACTACGCTTTCCGTTGATCCAGGTGCGTGACCTGGTCAACGTCCACCGGGCACTGCTGGCCGAGCTCGGGATCGAACGGCTGCTGGCCGCGGTCGGTGGCTCGCTGGGCGGCATGCAGGTCCTGCAATGGACGATCGACCACCCCGGCGAGATCGACGGCGCCCTGGTGATCGCCGCCTCGGCCCGGCTCTCGGCGCAGAACATCGCCTTCTCGGCGGTTGCCCGGGAGGCGATCATGCGTGACCCCGATTTCAACGGCGGCGACTGGTACGAAACCGGAAGCCGACCCGACCGCGGGCTCGGCCTGGCCCGCATGATCGGCCACATCACCTACCTGTCCGAGCAGTCGATGCGGGAGAAGTTCGGCCGCCGCATCCAGGATGCCGAGGTTCCGCGTTTCGGATTCGACGTCGACTTCCAGGTCGAGAGCTACCTCCACTACCAGGGCCAGTCCTTCGTCGAGCGCTTCGACGCCAATACCTACCTCTACCTCGGCCGGGTCATGGACTACTTCGACCCGTTCCGGGACCCGGTCAAGGTCCAGCGCAGGATCGAGGCCGGCGACACCTCCTACCTGGTGCTCTCCTTCGACTCGGACTGGCGTTTTTCGACCTCGCACTCGAAAGAGATCGCCGCCGAGTTGAGACTGGCCGGAGCGCCGGTGACCTTCCGCGAGATCGCCTCGACCCACGGGCACGACTCCTTCCTCTTCGCGATACCCGATTACCACGAGACGGTGACCGGCTTCATAGACCGGCTGGCCTCGCAACGGGACATCGGGTGAGACCCGACCTCGACATCGTCGCGGCGATGATCGCCCCGGGCAGCCGCGTGCTCGACCTCGGCTGCGGAGACGGAGCCCTGCTGGAAACCCTGATCCACGAGAAGGACTGCCACGTCCTGGGGATCGAACGCGACCCGGACGGCTTCCACGCCTGCATCGCGCGGGGCGTGCCGGTGACCCAGGGAGACCTCGAAGAGGAACTGCGCGAGATCGAATCGGATGCCTTCGACTGGGCGGTGCTGTCGCTGACCCTCCAGGCGGTGCGCCATCCGGACCGGGTCCTCAGGGAGATGAAGCGGGTCGCACCGCGCCAGATCGTCTCGCTGCCGAATTTCGGCCACCTTCGGCTCCGGGCCGGGCTGGCCCTGAAGGGCCGGATGCCGGTGACCCCGATCCTCCCCTACCAGTGGTACGACACGCCGAACATCCACCTGTGCACGCTGCGGGACTTCGAGGCACTCGCGACCGAAACCGGCCTCGAGGTGGACCGGAGGGTGCTGGTCGGCCCCGGCGGCGAAGCCGAGACCGGGCTGCCACGCCTCGCCCCGAACCTGCTCGCCACCGGTGCGGTCTACTCGCTCGAAGGCTAGGTTTCCAGAATGGTGATCGTCGACCTCGGCCTGGCCGTGCTCTCCCTGGTGGTGCTCTCTTTCGCCGCCTCCCAGTTCATCACCGGTGCCGCGAGGATCGCCACGCTGCTCGGAGCCAGCCCGCTGTTCATCGGCGCGGTTCTGCTCGGCGTCGGAACCAGCCTCCCCGACGGGCTGGTCTCGGCTTTCGCTGCGGCGAACGACCAGGGCGGTCTCGCGCTCGGCAACGTGATGGGTTCGAACACCTTCAACATCTCGGTCGTGCTCGGAGCGGGAGCGATCATCCTGCCGGTCACGATCGCGGTGCGCACCCTGAAACGCGAGGCGCTGATCTCGGCTGCAGCCGTGGCGCTGTTCCTCGCCTTCGCTTTCATCGGGCTGGGGACAGTCACCGGCCTGATCCTGCTGGCGCTGGTACCGATCGCCTTCTGGGTGATTCGCGGCAACCCACCTGATCCATCGGAAGCAACCCGGGACGAAGGGTTCTCCACCGGACTTGAAGTGGCGCGGGTCGTTTTCGGTCTCGTTTTCACGGTTGCTGCCTCGAGACTGCTCGTGGACTCTGCCGGCAGCCTGGCGATCGAGGCAGGCGTGCCGGAGGCGATCATCGGCTTGACCCTGGTCGCGATCGGCACCTCACTGCCCGAGCTCGCAGTCTCTATTCAGGCCGCACTGAAGAACGAGCTCGACCTGATGATCGGCAACGTGCTCGGAAGCAACCTGATCAACAGCCTGTTGATCGGTGGGGCCATCGGCGTGATCTCGCCGAGCACGATCGAGATCGGAACTCTCGCCGCAGCCGGCTGGCTGATGCTCGGCCTCTCCCTGATCGCGACTTTCTTCCTCGCCACCGGCCGGACCCTGGTCCGCTGGGAGGGCTGGGCCCTGATCGGCCTGTACGTCGCCGGCACCGTCGCCGTCTCGCTTTGACGGGATCACGTCCGATGAGTCGTTCAGGGCATTAGCCTGATGCCATGAAAACTCTCAAGACAGCGCTCGGGCTGGCCGCCCTGCTCGTACTGGCCGCGGCGGTCTGGTGGCGCAAGAACCCGTCAGCCTGCCCGTATGGTCAGCGCTTCTGGGTTGAAGTACCTCATCCGCTGATAACCCGTGAGCGGCTGCGCGAAGCACTCGATCTGGAGCCGGGCGACCGCGTCCTCGAGGTCGGGCCCGGGACCGGTTATTACACCCTTGACGTGGCTGAGTGGGTTGGTCCGGACGGCAGCCTCGAGATCTTCGACATCCAGCAGGAAATGCTCGACCACACGCTGGGCCGAGCGGAGGAACGCGGGGTCGGGAACATCCAGGGGACCCGGGGCGACGCCCAGGTACTGCCCTATGAAGACGCCTCTTTCGACGCGGCCTTCCTGGTCACCACCCTTGGCGAGATACCGGACCAGCAGGCGGCTGTCTCGGAGTTCTCCCGGGTGCTGAAGCCGGGCGGCAGGCTGGTTGTGGGCGAGCTCATGGGCGACCCCCACTGGGTATCGCCGAAGGCGATCGAAAAGCTCGCGGCCGCCAACGGCCTGCGATATGAACGTCGTATCGGCAGCCTGGTCGGCAGCTTCTCGGTGCTCTCCAAGTACTGAGCCGCCGGTGCCGAAGCGGGCCATTGACGACCCCTACGGAACGATGGAGCCAGCCGGGATCGAACCGGCGACCTCCTGCTTGCAAAGCAGGCGCTCTGCCAACTGAGCTATGGCCCCGCACGGCCTCGCGGCCGTCCGGCGATTGTATGGGTTAAGCGACTACGCTCCCCGACGGACCCTCTCGTGACCTCGCTGACCGACCCCCTCACACTGCCCTGCGGCCTCGAGCTGCCGAACCGGCTTGGCCGGGCGGCGATGACCGAAGGCCTCGCCGACAGCCGGAATGATCCCTGCGACCGCCACTTCCGCCTCTATTCGGCCAATGCCGAGGGAGGGGCCGGACTGATCCTGACCGGCAACGCGATGGTCGACCGCCGCCACCTCGAGCGGGCCCGCAACGTGGTGCTGGATTCCGAGACCGACCGACGGGCACTGGAGCGCTGGGCGGAGGCGTCCGGGCCGCATGCCCTGGTCCAGATCTCCCATCCGGGCCGCCAGGTGACCCGCTTCGTCCAATCCCATCCGGTCTCGCCATCCGGCGGTCCGGCAGTCGCCCTGGCGGGACTGTTCGCCAAACCGAGGGCGCTGTCAGGGGACGAGATCATCGAGATCCGGGCCCGCTTCGTGAGTGCGGCGAAGCTGGTGGTCGAGTCTGGATTCGCAGGTGTCCAGGTGCATGCGGCACACGGCTACCTGCTGAGCAGCTTCCTCGACCCGGCGCAGAACCACAGGGCCGACGAGTACGGCGGCGGAATCGAAGGTCGTTCGAAACTGCTTACCGAGATCATCGGGGATCTGCGCTCGACGCTGCCGGAACGAGCCGCGGTGGCGGTCAAGCTGGACGCCCGCGACGGCGGCGAAGAAGAGCTCGCCTGGCTCGGGACCCGTCTGGGCGAAACGGGTGCGGACCTGCTGGAAGTCTCCGGCGGCAACTACGAGACTCCGGCGATGCTGGGCCTCGAAGCCGACGGTTCCGAGATCCAGTCGTCCCACGAATCGCCGTTCTGGAAGGGTGCCGCGGCGGTCGCCTCGGCCACGCACGTTCCGGTGATGCTGACCGGCGGCTTCCGCAGCCGGTCCGGGGTCGACCAGGCCCTTGAATCGGGAGTGGCAGCAATGGTCGGGGTCGGTCGTCCACTCGCCGTGCGCCCCGGGCTGGCCGGTGAATTCCTGCGCGGCGAGACCGACAGTCTCGATCGCCCCGCCCCGCGGATCAGCGGACCGGGGATCGTGAAGCGCCTCTCGGCTGCGGCGGCCAACTCGGGCTGGCACCGGCTGCAGATGAAACGCACAGCCGAAGCCTCCCCGCCCGACCTCGACCTCGGTGCCTGGCAGGCGGCAACCGACTACATCGCGGCTGACGCACTGCTGGCGATGCGGTCGCGTCGATCGCGGCTGGCACTGGCTGCACGCAGCCGGCCCAACGGCTGATCAGTCTCCGAAGTCGAAGTCCTTCGGCTCTTTCTGTTCGAACCAGAGGCGGTCGTGCTCGGGAGTCTCTTCGAGGAAGTCGGGAGTGCCTTCGAGCGGGTCGTCCTGATCGAAAAACTCGGCTTCCTCCAGGTCGTGCTGTTCTTCCTCGACCGCTTCGCCGGTGGCAAGCTCCGGATCGGGCGCGGCGTCGTCACCTTCGGGATCCGGCTGAGGTTCAGGGATTTCTTCCGGCTCGGGAGCAGAGACGGTCTCCGGTTCGAATTCGTGCTCGGGTTCCGGCTCCGGTTCGCGGGTTGCCGGAGAAGCTTCATCTCCAGACCCCTCCAGAGCGCGGTCGAGTTCATCTGACAGCGAGCTTTCGCTGAGCAGGTCGATCTCGTCTTCTTCGGCGATCGCGGCGTCAACGTCGTAGTGCTCGGTCGGCTGACCGGCCAGGTGCTGGCGTTCCATCTCGAGCGCGTCGCCGGCATCGCCCTGCTCTGCTTCGGGTTCAGCGGATGCTTCCGGTGGCGCACCGGGAGCTTCGACCACCGGGTCTGCCGCGGTCTCAACCTGGGTTGGACCCGCATCCGGTGCCGCGGCTTCGGGAACTTCCGGCTCACCGTCAGTCGGCTCGACGTCATCCGTCGCATCGCCCGTCGCGGGTACCTCGTGCTCCTCGAAGGAAGGCTCCTCGTAAGGGTCCGGGGCAGGGGACTCCTCAGTCTGCCCCGTTCCCGCGAATACCTTGTCGAGCTGGTCGCCCTCGCCGGCGGGTGCGGTGACGGACGATCCGGGGCTGATCACCTGAGTAAGCGCCTCGGCATCGTCAGAGTGCGCGCCCTCCTCCAGGCCCGATCCGGTGGCATCCGGACGATCGGCCGGACCGAAGGCTTCTGCCTCGAGTCCTTCCACCTCGGATTCGTCAGCCCCGTGCTGGCGCTTGAGCTCAAGATGCTCTCGGATTGCGTCGTCGAGTATTCCCATGGTGGCTCAGAAGATGCTGCTGGTCGTAAAGACTATGCGGTTTGTGGGCGGAACTGGCATGACCTCCCTCCTTTTGCACACGAAGGTTCCGTATCCTTTGCCGCCGCGGGGCTATAGCTCAGTTGGCAGAGCGCTTGGATCGCACCCAAGAGGTCGCCGGTTCGACTCCGGCTAGCTCCATCCCGCGGACCGCGTCGCAGTCTGACCTTCAGCGATCGAGTTCTTCGACCTCGTAGGTGTGACCGGCTGCGCGCAGGCGATCGATGAGGACTCCGCCCATGGCGGTTGCCGGGGTGAGCACGCCGGCCACCTCGGGAGTCCGGTCCTGATCCAGCGCCAGGCAGAGGCCGGCCTGCCCGAGCATTACCGCCGTCGCCTTGTATCCGGGGTCCCCTGGGGCTTCGACCCTGCACCTGAAACGGCGCCCCGAGCTCGTCGTCGTGGTGATCCTCATCCTGAAGAAGCCCTTGTCGCGGCTTTCTTCACTGGGGCCTTCCCCCGGATCGGGGAGGATCCGGTCGAGAAGCATCCGGGTCGGGGGAAACGCAAGTCCGGAAACAAGTCCGCCCAGCCCACCGACAACCGTCGCCGCCTTGACCGCCCCGACCGGGCCCGAGCCCGCTTTCATCAACTCGCGGTAGCGCATGCCGGTTCCGTATGCCCTGTCCAGGAGCGCATTGCTTCGCCTGACGACGCGGGTGTTCACGGCCGCCATCACGAACGGGGCCAGATAGTCGCCGGTGTCGGGATCACGGCTGATGCCGAAGGAGTCCCGCTCCTCCTTGCCGTCCGGGTCGCTCGCCCTGTCGGGCGAGAGCGCATAGGGATCAGCAGCCAGCCGACGGGCTTCCGGGTCGGCCTTGCTCTCGTCGATCTGACCCTTCATCGAGGCGATCGTGCCACCGCTGAAGCCTCCCTTCATCGCTTCGACCACGAGCGTCGTCTCTCCGAGGTCTCCGGCACCGGCCTCCTTCGCCGCCTGGTGAAGGGCCAGTACACCGAGGTCGGAGGGGATCGAGTCGAAGCCGCAGGTGTGGACGATGCGGGCTCCACTGGCCTTGGCCGGTGGGTCGGCCTGGTCGATCGAACGGCGCATGAAAAGCGGCTCCCCGGTCAGGTCGGCGTAGTCGGTACCGGCCTCCGCGCATGCGAGGACCACTGGCAGTCCGTACTTCGCGTACGGACCGACCGTCGTCACGAGGACACGGGTCGACTTCGCCATCGCGGCGAGCGACTCGATCGTCGTGACTGTCGGCAAGCAGGATCGGCCATTCGGATGCTCCTCCCGGGAGGGCCGACCGGGTCTTTTCAAGCTTCTCCGGGGATCGTCCGGCGAGCGCGACCCTGAAACCGTCCGGCACGTTTTCGGCCAGATAGGCCGCAGTCAGCTCTCCGACGAAGCTGGAAGCTCCGAAGAGCACCAGGTCGAATTCTCGTTCGGACTTCGGGGAAGACTCGGCTTCAGGCATCAACCGACCCTAGCGCGACGGCGGTTCAGCGCCTGAAGGTGACCCGGAGCTTCTTCGAAGAAGCTGTGCCCGACTTCGGCTTGAAGGCGACCCTGACCTTCACCTTGACGCGACCGCGGCGCTTGAGGACCCGCTTGCCGCGGGCGTTCAGCCTCGCCTTCACTCGGGAGGTGCCGGCCTTCTTCGCCTTCGAGGAAGTGCGTCGGAGCATGCTCCTGCCCTTGCCCGCCTGACGGACCCTCAGCGTTCCCGCCGACGGGACCCTTGCCGTGATCCGGACGGCGCTGCCATCTCCGAGCGAGCGCACTCTCGAGGAAACCGAGAACTGCCGGGGGGCGCAGGGGGTGGCCGAAGTCGATGCGCCTGATGAGGATCGGGGGCAGGCCTGGAACCGGGCGTTGATCATCGGGGTCAGACCCGGTAGCGCTCCCCCGAGCTGGGTTGCGCCGGTCGAAAATGCCGGGTTGAAGAAGGAACTGCCGAACTGCGCCGGTGCGAAGGCGATCGACGCCGACGAGTTGAGCAGCGAGATGCCGAGGTAGTCGATTACTTCAATCTGTTCACGATCGACGATTTCGGTCGTATTCACGGCCGGCAGGTTGAGGTTGATTCGGGTCGTCGAGTTGGCCGGCGGGGTGAAGACCCGGCTCTGTGAAGAGGCGGTGCAGCAGATGATGCCCCCGGCGCCGGACTTCGAACGCAGGGCCTGGATCATGGTGAAACGCATCGGGCCACTGCGCGGTCCCGTCCTGACCCGGGCTGAAGTGACACGCCACTGCCCGGGCGGGGTCTGGGCAGTCGCACCGTCGAACATCGAACAGCTCGGGGGAGGGATCAAGGCGACCTCGCACCCGGCTCCACCCAAAGGAGTCTGGTTGAGGTTGGTCCCGATGTTGACCGCTCCTGCGGGTTGTGCGAAAAGCAGTCCCGCCATGAGGGTGAGTGCCACCAGAACCGGTGCCGACGCAAGGGACAGGACTGCTCCGCGATGCCCGTTCATCTCCATCATGCTTAACGTAACAGTCGTTTGGGCGAGGGGTTGCGCTTCAGGTCTCAGTTTTCGAAGGCTTCAATCTCGTCCCAGCCGGCCGAGAAGGCGGCTGAAGAGTTCTGCCTGGGCCTTGATCACACGCTGCCCGGCGGTCTCCGGGTCGACCCATTCCACCCGATCGACCTCGGGGAAACTCAGCCGTTCGCCCGACTTCGGAGGCCACTCGATCTCGATCGTGTTGCTGCTCGCCCTGGCGGGATCGAGGTCTCCTTCGATCGCCCACGCGGTGACCCGCTTGCCGCTTCCCTGGACAACCTCGCCGAGTTCGATCGGCTCGGAGTCCGGTGGATCGAAGCCGGTCTCTTCGCGGAACTCCCGGCAGGCGGCGTCGAAGGGTTCTTCGTCCTCGGTGTACTCGCCCTTCGGGATCGACCAGCCGCGCTTGCCCCTGGAGACCTTGGCGCTCCAGAGCGGACCGCCCATGTGGGCGATCAGCACCTCGATCCGGCCATCGCGGATCCGGTAGAGGATCAGCCCGGCGCTCTTCTTCCTGCTGGCCACGGCCCGGAGGCTAACGCCCCCGAACCGGTCGGCCCGATCAGCCGGCGAGCTTGTCGAGGGCTTCGACCAGCTCCTTGGCCTTGACGACTCCCGGCGCCATGCCGAGCAGCTCTCCGTCGCGGATGACCGCCAGCGTCGGGATCGAGCTGACCTGGTAGCGCTGGGCGAGCTGGGGTTCCTCGTCTACGTTCACCTTGGCGAAGTTGTAGTCCGGTCGCATCTCGGCGGCCTTCTCGAACTGGGGAGCCATCTGGATGCAGGGTCCACACCAGGAGGCCCAGAAGTCGACCACGGTCAGGCCGTCCTGCCCGATGTACTCGTCGAAAGCGGTGGTGGTCAGATTCTTGACTTCAGCCTGTTTCGTATCGCTCATTTCGTTCTCCATGTTTCGGATTTGGAGCAATACTACTACACAATTGTATATTTGTAAAGAGTCGGATTCAGCCGGGTCGTCCGGTACGCGCCATCTGCTGGTTCGAGTAGGAGACATCCCCGGTCACCTCTCGCCCGAACCACCCCGGCGGGCTGAAGTCGCCGGCCTCCCCTTCGGAGCCGAACTCGACCTCGACCGTGACCAGTCCCTCCAGGTGCTCGCCGTAGACGTCCATCTCGGCGACCAGGCCGTCCTCGAGACCGATCCGGTGACGACGCTTCGTGACCCGCCAGCCCTCGGTCTGCGGCCAGAGTGCGTCGAACTGCGCCTCGCTGATCGGGACCTCGGTCTCATCGCGCACCCCGCCGTGACCCTTCTTGACCGTCAGGAAGCACCTGCCGCCCTTGCTCCTGACCCGGATCTCGGTTTCGCCGTCCGAAACCAGGTAGCCCTGTTCGATCTGCTCGTCCGGGCTGCTGAGAGCGAAGCCGGGTACTTCGCCGACCAGGAACTTGCGCTCGATCTCAGCGGCCACGGGTGAACCCGCTTGCAGCGCAGCGACTGCCTGGTGATCGGAAGGCCATCGCCGCGATCATTTCACGGCCGGCGCCGAAGTCGAATCGTTGCCCCACGAGCCCCGGCCCGGGCCGGACAGCTTCTCCCAGTCGAAAGAAGCGACCGCCGAGCGCAGCGACGACGGATCGGGAAGTTCGAGGCCGACCGAAGACAGCAGCTCTGCCCTGACCTGATCGGCCGTCCTTCCGAGGTCCAGTTGTTCTTCCAGGGTGACCGCACCGTGACGCTTCGCCAGTCGGGCTCCGTCGTCTCCGAGCATCAGGGGAGCGTGGACCCAGCTGGACGGGGCGGTCAAACCCAGCTTGTCGTAGAGCCACAGCTGGCGACCGGTCGTCTCGAGCAGGTCGGCCCCCCGTACGACTTCGGTGATCCCCTGGTCGCCGTCGTCGACCGTGACCGCGAGGTTGTAGGCGTAGTCGCCGTCGTTGCGGCGCACGACGAAGTCGTCGACAAGGCCGGCGACCCTGCCGCGGAGCCTGTCTTCGAACTCGAAGGCGGCCGCCCCGGCCCGGACCCGCAGGGCCGGTGGCCGGCCTTCGGCCCGGCGCTCGGCGATCCGCGCATCGCTCAGCTCCCGACACGTTCCCGGGTAGGCACCTTCGGGGAGCTCACCGTGGGGCGCCGACGACGCCTCGCGGATCTCGGCCCGGGTGCAGAAGCACTCGTATAGCAGCCCGGCTTCGGCGAGCCGGCGGACGGCGTCGGCGTAGAGGTCGCTCCTCTCGCTCTGGAGCACCGGCTCCCCGTCCCAGTCGATGCCGGTTTCGGTCAGCTCCTCGAGCTGGGTGGCGATCCACTCCTGACGTGAACGGCCCGAATCGAGGTCCTCGATCCGGAGGAGGAACTCACCTCCCGCCGCCCGCGCCGAGAGCCATGCCAGGAGAGCGGTGCGGAGGTTGCCGAGGTGGAGCCGGCCGGTCGGCGAAGGCGCGTACCGTCCGCGGACCGGCGCGGCTCCGGGCTCCGGGCTCAACCGACCGCCCTCCTCAGCGCCGGGGCGAGGTCTCCTCGGGGCGCGACCTCGATCGATTCGAGGCCGAGCCAGACGGCCATCAGCCTCAGCTCTTCGGCCAGCTCGCCGGCGGTCTCGGGAGGTGCACCCTGCTCGGCGAACGCCGCCTGGACCCGGAGGACAGACTCCGCCCGGTCGGCCTTGAGGTCGACCCGGGCGACCAGGCTCTCGTTCAGGAGGAAAGGCAGCACGTAATAACCGTGGACCCGTTTGTGTTTCGGGACGTAGATCTCGATCCGGTAGCGGAAGCCGAACAGGCTCTCGGTCCGGGCCCGCTCGAAGACCAGCGGGTCAAACGGCGAGAGCAGTGCCCGGGCCTCGACCCGCCGGGGGCGCCTGGCCTCCGGATGGAGGAAGGTGGGGGCCGCGAAGGCGTCTGACTGCACGGGGAGCAGCCGCCCGGCCTCAACCAGCGATTCGATCGCCGGGTTCGCGTCGGCCGCGGGGATCCGGAAATAGTCGCGCAGGCAGGCGGCTGTCGCGATGCCGTGGGCGCGGGCCGAGATTTCGATCAGTTCCTCGAAGGACCGGGCGTGGTCCGGCTCGGGCAGTTCCTGCACCGCTCCGGGAATGACCCGGTCGGGGAGGTCGTAGCGACGCTCGAACTGGGAAGTCCGGGAGGCAGCGGTGATCCGGCCGGACCAGAAGAGGTACTCGAGGGAGCTCTTGACCGGTGCCCAGTTCCAGCCCCAGTTACTCCGGTCCGGAACATGACCGGGGTCGATCGAGGCGTTTACCTCTGTCGCGGTGACCGGGCCTTGCCGGTCGACCTCGTCGAGCACGGCCTCCAGCAGCTCGCTCTTCCTGGCCACGGCCCGCAGGCTCTGCCAGGCGTCGCTGTCCGCCCGATCCATCCGCCAACCGAGCAGTCGCCTTGTCTCCGGCGGGATCAGCGAGGCCTCGTGGGCCCAGTACTCGACCAGCCGCCGCGGCTGCTCGGATGCGGCTCGCTCGATCAGCCCTGATTCGTAGGGGCCGGACCTCGAATAGAGCGGCATCAGGTGGGCTCTGGCAAGGACGTTGACCGAGTCGATCTGGATCAGACCGGTATGGCGGATCATCCGGTCGAGATGTCGCATCGTGACTTTCGCCGCGGGACGTTCCGCGCCGAAGCCCTGGGCCGCGAGGGCGATCCTCCTCGCCTGCGCGCTCGTGACTCTTCTGGGCCTGGCCACCGTCTTCACCGGGACATCATTACCGGGCAGCCCGGGTCGCGATATCCGGATTCGAGTGCCGTCCGCAGTTTCGTGGAAGGATAGGAGCGTGAGTGGGAGCGAGGCCAACGCCGCCAAGGCGAAGCGCAACGTAACGATCACCGCCGCGATCGCCGGTCTGGCCGGGCTGCTGTTCGGCTACGACACCGGGATCATCGCCGGCGCCCTGCTCTCGATCGGCCCGGAGTTCGGCCTGAACAGCCTCGAGTCGGGCATGGTGGTCGGTGCCGTTCCGATCGGAGCGGTCGCGGGAGCCTGGTTCGCCAGTCACGGCGCCGACAAGTACGGCCGTCGCACCCTGATCCTGGTCTCGGCCGCGGTCTTCATCGTCGGCGCGATCGTCTCCGCGGTCTCGCCCGATGCGCTGGTCCTGATCCTTTCGCGAGTGGTCATCGGGGCCGGCATCGGCGTCGCCTCGGCGGTGGCGCCGGTCTACATCAGCGAAGTCGCCCCGGCTGACATCCGCGGCAGCCTGGTCACCTTCTTCCAGCTGGCCGTCACGATCGGAATCCTGGTCGCCTACCTGGTCGGCTACGCCTTCACCGATGTGAGCGAAGGCTGGCGCTGGATGCTCGGACTCGGAGCCGTACCGGCGATCATCCTCGCGATCGGGATCGTCAGGCTTCCGCGCAGCCCGCGCTGGCTGATGATGCAGAACGACCGGGACGGCGCCAGGGAGGCCCTGCTGCGGGTGCGCCCGGCCGGGCCCGAGGCGATCGACCTCGAGATCCAGGAGATCGAGGCCAGCACCGGACCGGATACGAGCCGCTGGAGCGACCTCAGGAAACCCGCGGTGAAGGCGGCGCTGCTGGTCGGCATCGGCCTGGCGATCCTGCAGCAGGTAACCGGCATCAACACGGTCATCTACTACGCGCCGACGATCATCCAGAGCACCGGCATCGACTCGGCCGGCTCGGCCATCCTCGCTTCGCTCGGGGTGGGAATCATCAACGTCCTCATGACCGTGGTCGCGCTGCGCCTGCTCGACCGGGCCGGAAGGCGCACCCTGCTGTTCATCGGCGTCAGCGGCATGTCGCTCTCCCTGTTCGCGCTCGGAGTGGCCTTCGTCAACCACGTGCCCGAGACCCTCTCGACCGTGCTGGCGATCGGCAGCCTGATGCTGTTCGTCTCCTCCTTCGCGATCAGCCTCGGGCCGATCTTCTGGTTGCTCAACGCCGAGATCTACCCCCTGTCCGTGCGCGGCAAGGCCGCCGCCGCGGGCACGATGACCAACTGGTTCTTCAACTTCCTGGTGTCGCTCACCTTCCTCGCCCTGATCGACCTGCTCACCGAGACGGGAGCCTTCTGGTTCTACGGGCTGATCGGCCTGGTCACGCTCTGGTTCTGCTGGAGGTTCGTACCCGAGACCAAGGGCAAATCGCTCGAACAGGTCGACGCGATCTTCGAACGTCGCGCCCGGAACCGCGCGCGGGGCTGAGCCCGCCGTCCTGCGGTGAGGCTCCCCGACGCTTTCTGCTCCTAGACTGAGGGCATGCCAGATTCCACCGAAGGCAAGTCCGAGCCTCCCGTATCGATCCGGGAGTTCCGCATCGAAGACGCCGAGTGCGGTGCATCGCTGGTTCAACAACCCGGAGGCCACGAAGACCCTCATGGAGGAGCGCGAGAGCTTCAGCATGGAGCAGGCCGAAGGCTGGACGGCGGCCGCCGTCAGGAACGAAGGCGAGGACCGCAAGTATGCGATCGAGGTGCCAGGAATCGAACAACCGGTCGGCTTCACCGCGCTCTACGGACTGTTTCGCCAGACCGCGCCCGAACTCGGTTGTCTGATCGGCGACGAGGTCCGCGGGCGAGGAGTGGGGCGCTGGGCGGAAAGGCTGACGGTGACCAAGGCCTTCGAGGAGTTCGGAGCCCACCGGATCTACGGCCGCATCCCGGCCTTCAACGGCGCCGCGAAGAAGGTTGTGGCCGCCCAGGGCTGGCAGTACGAAGGCACCATGCCAGGACACATCAGGCGCGGCGGTGAGCTGATCGACTGCGAGGTCTGGGGCGCCTCTCCCGAGCAGTTCTTCGCCGCCGTCTCGAAATGGTGAACCGGCAGACGTGAATCACCCGGCCGAGCTGATCGAAGACGGCGGAGCCGCGAGCTCCGACGAGGGCGAGTTCTTCCGCTGCCCGGCCTTCCTCGAAGCCGAGGGCACAACCCACTCCCTGCTGATCGGCACCGGTGGCGAAGGCCTCGCCGCTCCGCTGATCGTCCGGGAGATCTCCGGCGGAGGGATCGACGCGGCCTCCCCCTACGGTTACCCCGGCTTCGGCCTCAGGGGAGACCCGCCCCTGCCGCTCGACCCCGCTGAAATCGACTTCTCGGAGACCGGGCTGGTCTCTGCCTTCATCCGCCACACCCTGCCCGGCCATCCGCCACTGGCCGGGGCGCGGCCGCGCAATCTCTGCCTGCTGGCCGACCCGGCTCTCGATCCGAAGAGCAGGATGAGCGACAGGCAGCAGATCCGGAAGAACCTCAAGCGCGGCTACTCGATCGAGAAGACACCCGGCCCCGAGACGGACGAAGGACTGCGGGCCGAGTTCCTGAAGGCCTATACCCAGACCATGGACCGGACCCGGGCTGCCGATCGCTACTACTTCCCGGCACAGTACTTCGACCGGGTGCTGAGCTCGCCGAGAACCTGGCTGGTCGTGGTGCGCGAGCCCGAAGGAGGAGTGGCGGCCGCTTCGATCGCGGCCGCATCCGACGGGCTGCTCCACTACTACCTGTCCGGCACCGCCGACGCATTCCTGCGCGACTCACCGATGAAGAACCTGCTGGCCGGGATGATCGAGTTCGCGGGCGAGCTGGGGATGCCGCTGAACCTCGGCGGCGGCATCACCCCGGGTGACCGGCTCGAGGAGTTCAAGCGCGGCTTCGCCAACCGGGAAGAGCAGTGGTTCACCTCGGAGCTGGTCTGCGACCGAAACGCCTACGAGGGGCTCTGCGCCACGGCCGGCGTGGATGACGGCGGAGATTTCTTTCCGGCCTACCGGGCCTGATCCTCCGCTATTCAACCGCCGGTGCGATTCGCCCGGGGCGGTGGCCGACCCAGGGCCGGGCGGCGCGCAGGGCTCCGAGTACGGCGCGAGTGGCCGGGGCCTTGTTGAGGGCGTAGAAGTGGATTCCCGGGGCCCCGGCGGCGAGCAGCTCAGCGCTCTGTTGGGCGGCATAGGCGACGCCGAGGTTGAACTCGGCCTCCGGGTCACCTTCGGTGGCCAGCATCGCCGCCTCGAGTTCGGCCGGGATCGAGGAGTCGCAGAGCGCGCAGATCCGCTTGGTGTGTGCGAAGCCGGTGACCGGGATGATCCCGGGGATGATCGGGACCTCGATTCCGATCGCCCGCGCCGCCTCGACGAAGTCGAAGTAGACCCGGTTGTCGAAGAAGAGCTGGGTGATCAGGAAGCCGGCCCCGGCGTCTACCTTGCTCTTCAGGTAGGTCAGGTCGGTATCGAGGTCGGGAGCTTCGGGGTGGACCTCGGGGAAACAGGCGCCACCGATCGAGAAGTCGTAGCCCTCACTGATGAAGGCCGCCAGTTCGGCGGCGCTGCCGAGGCCGCCTTCAGCCCGGACGAAGTCCTTCTCTCCCCTCGGCGGATCGCCTCGGAGGGCGAAGATGTTCTCGATCCCGAGTTCCTCCAGACGATCGAGGGTGGCGGCGAGGCCTTCGCGGCTCTCCCCGACGCAGCTCAGGTGAGCCATCACCTCCAGGCCGACCTCTTCCTTCAGCGCCCTCGTTATGTCAACTGTGCCCTCCCGCGTGGATCCGCCGGCACCGTAGGTGACCGAAACGTAGTCCAGGCCGAGTTCGGCCAGCTCTCGGGCGGTCTCGAGCAGGCTGATTCGCCCCTCGTCGGTCTTCGACGGGAAGAACTCGACCGAGAAGACCGGTCGACCGGGCTGGATCATCTGTTCGATGCGCATCGGAAGAAAGCCTAGAGATGCTTGCGATCTCAGTCGGGGGCGAGCCCGTGACCGGTCAGAGTCAGCCAGATCGTCTTCCAGAGAATGCGGAGGTCGAGCAGGGGCGAACGGCGCTCGACGTACTCGATGTCGAGCTCGATCCGCTCCTCCCAGGGGATTCCCGCCCGCCCCTGGACCTGAGCCCAGCCGGTGATTCCGGGCCTGACTTCATGGCGGCGCTTCTGGTGGTCGGTATAGCCCTCGACCTGGGCCGGGATCGTCGGTCGGGGACCGACCAGGGCCATCTCGCCACGCAGGACGTTGATCAGGTTCGGCAACTCGTCGAGCGATGTACGCCTGAGAAAGCGGCCGATCCTGGTCACCCGCGGATCGTCCCTGGCGACGATCGTGCCGACCCCGACCGGATCGCTGCCGTGGACCATCGTCCTCAGCTTGAGCATCTGGAACTCCCTGCCTCCGAGGCCCACCCTGGTCTGACGGTAGATCGCCTTGCCACCGCCTTCGATGTGGATCAGTACCACCGAGACCAGCATCAGCGGTGCGGTCAGCACCATCAGCAGGCCGGCGCCGAGCAGGTCGAGGCCGCGACTCACCGCGTCCCCTCGGCTTTCTCCCAGTAGCCGGGCGGACCGTTTCGCCAGCGGTCCCAGAAGCCGAGCGCGATCGAGAAGGTGACCAGCAGGTAGTACCGGCTGATGCGGAACGGCAGCAGCGGTATCCACCGCCCGAGCACTGCGGCCAGCAGCACCAGGATCTGGAGGACCAGGGTGTATTCGTAGACCGATCCTTGGCCGAGCAGGGCGATGTTGGCGCCGAAGGCGACCACGTGGAGGACGGGACTGAGGTAACGCAGGAAGCGGTGCGAGACGATCTCGAACAGGTAAGCGACGCTGTAGCCGCGGATGTCGGTCATTCCCTCGCCGAAGACTATGTCCCAGAGCCCGACCATCATCCGGCGCTTGCGGGCCAGCTCACCCTCGAGGCTCGGAACGACCTTCTCCTCCGCTTCGGCCTTCGGCCGGTAGAGCGAGTAGGAGCCCTGCTTGGCAAGGGCGAAAGGGAAAGAGAGGTCGTGGCTGCCGGAGGGCGCCAGCGGTATGTAGCGATCGGCCCGGACCGCGTAGATCGCCCCGTTGCCGGCGGTCACCCCGGCAAGGCCGGATTCGAGTTCGCGGACCTTCATCTCGTAGCGCCAGTAGATGCCCTCGAGATTGCCTCCGTCGGGCCCGACGAAACGAACCTGGCCACAGACGTAGCCGACCCTGGGGTCGCGGAAGGGCTCGAGCAGCTCGGTCAGCGCATCGGGCTTCCAGGTCGAGTTGGCGTCGGAGAAGGCGAGCAGGCTTCCTTCGGCGGCTTCGGCAGCGGCGTTCTGGGCCGGGATCTTCCCCCCGCGTGGCAGGTCGAGCACAAGGTCCGCCCCGGCCTCGCGTGCGATCTCCACGGTCGCATCCCTGGAACCGTCGGAGGCGACGATGACCTGAAGCCTCTCACGCGGGTACTCGAGTTCGAGGGCGTTCTTCACCTTCGCCTCGATCACCTCTTCCTCGTTGTAGGCGGCGATGATCAGAGAAACCATCGGCAGCAGGTTCTCGTCGGTGTCCGGTTCATCTGCGGTCAGTGAAGGAAAAACGCCGACCCGGTTTCCGCGGATGTGGCCGGCCTTGCTGCCGACCCCGAGTGCCTCGAGTATCCACAGCACCATCGGGTAGCCGAGGTGGGTGAAGAAGAGCAGGAATACCGACAGCCAGAACATGAAGGTCAGCCAGGTCGTCATGCGCCGACCTCCCGGTAGAGGCGCATGGTGCTCCTGGCGATGTCCGGCCAGGAGTACGGCCCCGCCGCCGCCGCGGCGGCCCGTTCCTCGAGTGCCTGCCGGGCACCGGCGTCGCTGACGAGGCGGCTCAGCGCGGCTGCGAGTTCCGCCGGGTCCTCGGGCGGCACGAGTTCGGCCGCATCGTGTCTGCGGGCGACCTCCCCGAAACCACCGACGTCGCTCAGGACCATCGCCTTGCCGAAGGCAAGGCCGGTGTATAGAACCCCCGACTGTTCGATGTCGCGGTAAGGCAGGGTCAGCACGTCGGCGGCGCGCATGATCGCCGGGATCTCGCGGTCCTCGATGAAGCGCGGAAGCCAACGCACCTTGCCCGGCAGCTTGCGGCTGCGTTCGACCAGGTCGTCCAGGTCCATGCGCGGGTTACCGACGATCCACAGCTCCGCCCCCTCGATCTCGGCGAATGCTTCGAGCAGGGTGTCGATCCCCTTGTAGGGGCGCATCAGGCCGAAGAAGAGGATCACCGGATCCTTCGCGCCCTCGAGCTCGATCGGCAGCGGTGCTTCATCGGGGAGGCGGGTCAGGTAGTCGAAGGCGCCGTGGGGGATCACCCTGACCCGGTCGGCAGGCAGGCCGATCAGGTCCCGCAGCCTGCGGGCACCGTTCTCGGAGTGCACGATGACCGCGTCCATCGAGTCGAAGGTGCGCTGGGCGGTGGTCAGCTCCAGCCATTTCGGTTGCGGCGAGGCGATGTAGTGGGCGGTCATGACCTTCGGCCCCTTGTGCGGGACGAGCAGGTGGTCGATCGCCGGCACGGTCAACCACTGGTAGTGGGTCACGTCGCCGTCGAGACGTCGCCGCAGGCGCATCATGTCGGGAACGTGCTCGGCCAGCTTCAGCGGAAGGCGTCCTCTGGCCTCCAGCCCGCGGGCGGCGGTCCGGCTGTAGAAGAGCTCGTTGACCTCGTACCCCTCGGGCTCGGGCACGGGTCCGTAGAGGAACTCGGAAGTGATCAGCTCGACCTCGGCCCCGGCAGCGGCGAGCGCCCCGGCCAGAGCCCGGTCATAGGGAGGCGTGAACGCCGAGGGGTCGACAAGCTTTACCCGCATCCCCTGATTATCGTGGGCGACCGTGGACATCGACCTCACCTACTGCGTGGTCAACAATGACGGCCGCGATTATCTGCTCGCCTGCCTCGCCGCGATCGAGGCAAACCATCCGGACAAGCTGAATTCCGAGGTGCTGGTGCTTGACAACCACTCCAGTGACGGGTCGGTAGAAGCCGTGCAGCAGAGCTTCCCGGAGGTCGAAGTGGTTGCCCTGAAGGCCAAGGCGGGCAAGGCGGCCAACGATTCGACCCTGCTGAAACGGGCCCGGGGCCGTTACTGCCTTCTCCTGAACGAGGACTCGGAGGTGAGGGCCGGGACCGTCGAGGCACTGGTCGAGGCACTTGAGGCCGATCCGGAGGCGGGTGCCGCCGGGGCGCAGCTCTTCGACGGCGAGGGCCACCCGTACGCCTGCGCCTGGAAGTTCCCGGGAGTGAAGACGGCGGTGATCGGCGCCCTGTTCCTGCACTCCCGCCTGACCGTACAGAGCGGTGGTGAACAGACCCGGCGGGTCGACTGGGTGCAGTCGAGCGCGATGCTGGTTCGGCGGGAGGCCGCCGAAACGGTCGGGTGGCTGGACGAACAGTTCTTCGTCTACTACGACGAATGCGACTTCTGCCGGCGGCTCGCCGACCAGGGGTGGCACACCCTCTACGTGCCGGCCGCCGAGGCGGTCCACCACGACCAGCTCTCCAGCGACCTCTCTTCAGGCCTGCCGCGAATCGTCGAGTTCCACCGCAACCGCGACCTCTACATGAAGAAACACGGCTCGGCGCCGGCCGCCCTGGCGGTCCGCCTGCTGACCGCCTGGGCCTACTTCTGGAGGTCGATGGCCGCAATCGTCATCCCCAACGCACCGACCCACGTCTACCGGGCCCACACCCGCCAGGCCCTCTTTCCCTACAAAGGGGAGAGCATCCGCGACCGGGTCGAGGGCGGAGCGCCGGAGCCTGGCTAGCAGCAGAGAGAGTCAGGGCGCCTGCGCCGCGGCCCCGGGTGGCCGGGGGAGGCTCGAGTCGGGATAGATGGGTAGGCCGCCATCCGCTCCGGGCGAGGTGGCGACGAGGGTTCTGGCAGGGGTCGCTATACGGGTTGGCGGGGTAGGCGTAGCGACCCCTGCCGGGACCCTCACACCCACTCAGTTACGCATGTCCTCGTTCATCTGCTCGACCTCGTAGACCTCCGGCAGACCCTGCTTCGACCCTGCTTCGGCTTCTTTGGCCCTCGCCGCCTGGATCCTCGAGGCCAGCTCGCGCGGACGGGCGAGCAGCTTCACGTATTCCCACTCGGTCCGGCTGAAGAAGCCGGTGGCGATCATCGCGAAAGGCACCGCGGCGATCAGCACCAGGCGGATCGCCAGCGCACCGATCCCGTCGTCGGGCACGAAGACCAGCCCGATCGTGATCATCGCCGCCGCCGAGCCGATTACCTTGAGCAGGCGGATCCACTCGTAGGGGACCGGGAAGAGTCTCTGGGTGAAGAAGTACATCAGCAGCAATACGACCGCGTAGGAGGCGACCAGCGACACGCCGGCGCCGACGATCCCCCAGACCGGGACCAGCAGCAGGTTGAGGCCGATATTGACTCCGACGCCGGCCAGGGTCGCCGGAAAGTTGAACTCGGTCCGGCCGGTCCGGCCGAGCACTACGAGCAGCACCATGTAGAGCGCGTAGAGCGCGGTGCCGGCGGCGACCGGGCCGACCGCCTCCTGGGCGTCGAAGTACTCGGGCGCGGCGAATATCCGGACCACCCAGGGAGCGGTCAGCCAGATCGAGGTCACGACCCCGGCCATGATCACGACGAACCAGGTCACCACGGCCGAGTAGGCCTGGCGGGCCTCGTCGTCATCGGTGATCGAGTAGGCCAGAGGCGGAAAGGCGAGCTGGAAACCGCGGACCAGCACGTTGACCGCCTGAGAGACCTTGACCGCAAGCGCATAGAGGCCGGCTTCGGCCAGCCCGAGCGAACGGGCGATGATGATGCGGTCGATGAAGCTCATCGAGTAGAGCGACAGCTCGGCCGGCATGGTCGGCAGGCCGAAGCGCATCATCCGGCGAAGCAGCGGCATGTCGGGGCGCAGCGAGAGCCGCCGGCGGTGGTAGGCGATCAGGCCGAGCACGATCGCCGCGCCGGTTCCGTAGCTGCCCAGCAGCAGGCCGATCGCGCCTAGGTCCAGCGGGACGACCAGCACGATCGTGACCGGGATGGTCAGCGCCACCGAGAGCATCGTGACGAAGAAGAAGGCTCGGGCCCGCTCGTCGAGGCGGAACAGGGTGAGCAGGTACTCGGAGAGGGTCAGCACCCAGAGGCCGGCGATCGCCACCCGGGCCAGTTCAGCGTCCGCGGTGCCGAGGAGCAACTCCGAGAGTGGTCCGGCGAACGGCATGAGCACCAGGGCCGCTACCGTGCCGGCCCAGAACAGCGAGGCGAACGAGGTCGAAACGACCCGCTCCGGGATCTCGTCGGTCTTGTAGTAGAAGCGCAGCAGGGCTTCGATCACGCCGAGCCGGATCACGATGCTGATCGCGACTACCGCGGCGAACATGACCTCGGCCGCGCCGTAGTCGGCCGGGCTGAGGAAGCGCGTATAGAGAGGCAGCAGCGCGACCGCGATCAGCTTCGAGATGATGCTTGCCGCCGTATAGGCGGCCCCTGTGCTCGCTAGGCGGCGGAGGTAGCCCGACATGGAAAGGCGAGGCTGTAGCCGACGGCGATCAGGACCCAGGTGAGCGGGTCGTCGAGGAAGCCTGCATAGGTGAGGGTGTGGACGAGGATCGCGATGTAGGCGGCGAGTACGGCCGCCCGGGCGGCCGGAGGTGGGCCCCTGGCGGGGTCGGTGGAAGAAGGCACGGGCTTTTCACCGGATCGGCGCCGGGCGATGCCCGGCATGATCCTTCGCATGCCGGCCGCGAGGGCGAAAAGCGAAGAGACGATCAGGGCCAGGTAGACCGCGAGGCCGACCAGACCCTGCTCGGCCGCCACCGTGATCGGTTCGGTATGCGACTCGGTTACCGGTGCGTCGGGACCGGCCACCTGTTCGCGGAAGGAGAAGGAGAAGGACCCGGAGCCGTAGCCCGCGACCGGCCGGTCGCCGAACAGCTCTATCCCTCCCGAGACCAGATCGGCACGACCACCGGTCTGGGGGTTCAGCCGGTCGAGGTCGAGTTTGACCAGGCCGCCCGCGAAGGTGGCGAAGAGCAGGGTCAGGACGGCCAGCGCTCCGATTCCGCCGAGCACCAGCCGCAGGCTCCAGCGAAGTGCGATCAGGGTCGCGAGGCCGGCCAGCAGGGCTACGAAGCTGGACTGCGAGAAGGTCGTGATCAGGGCCAGCCACAGCACGCCGGCGACAACCGCCAGGGCGATCGCGTCGCGACTCCGGCGGGACCAGATCAACACGGCAGCGACGATCGTGATCACGATGGCCAGGTAGCGGCCGTAGACGTTCGGGTCCCAGAACAGCGAGTTGACCCTGAAGTAGACGTGGAAGTCGTTCGAACGAATCACCACCTCGTTCCAGAGAAGCTCGCGCAGCTGGTACTCGACGAAGCCGACCGCGGCCCAGACCAGGGCGAGGCCGATCACGGTGTAGAGAACGACCTCGAGCGTGCGCCGGTTCCATTCGACCTGGAGCATGAGCACGAAGACCAGCGAGAACGGCACCAGGAAGAAACAGAAGTTGAGCAGGCCCTGCGACAGGTCGTCGGAGTAGAAAAGGCCGACGGCATAGAGCAGGACCGAGACGGCGAGCAGCGGTTTCAGCCAGGCCGCAATCCCGGAAGGCG
Source organism: uncultured Solirubrobacterales bacterium (assembly GCA_963717235.1). GTDB lineage: Bacteria > Actinomycetota > Thermoleophilia > Solirubrobacterales > 70-9 > 67-14. The sequence goes on from CAVQVQ010000003.1 coordinate 119,336, forward strand.
CGGAACTCGCGATCGGATCATCGGAGGTCGCGGGGGCCGGTTCGCCGGCGTCGGGATCGAGGTGCGGCCGCCACTGCCTGAAAGCCACGGCGACCACCCCGGCGGCCATCACGAGGTAGAGCGGCAGCAGCAGGTTGGCGTCTTCCCCGCCGACCGCGAGCGGCACACGGAAAGGAAGGGCGACCAGGATCAGAACCGGCAGCAGCAGCCGTCGCCGGTCGATCAGCGCGGCCAGGCCGGCGACCACCAGCGACGCACCCGCCAACGCGCCGAGCAGCAGCGCGGGCGAGTTCCTCAGCTCGGCCACCTGGGTGGCCTCCCACTGGTCGGCGGCGATCAGGGCCGGGGCCAGGACGAGGGCCAGGAGCATCGCGACCGACCGCCGACGCCCGGGCCGGTCGAGGATCGCGACGGCGACCGCGACGGCCGCGGCGAGGGCGAAGAGGGACTCGATCAACCGGTCCCTCCGGCCTGGCCGGTCGGGCCGGTCGCTTCGCCCGGTTCGGTGGTTCCGCCGCCGGGATCAGCCGGCGAGATGCCGCCCGACTCGGCGCCGCAGGCCGAGTCCTCGGCCGGGAAGCTGTGGAGGCGGATCCGGCCGGGCAGGTAGAGCACCCTGTCGAGGCCCTTCATCGTCACCCTGGCCCGGAAGACGCCGGACTGCGGCACGTTGCCGTTGTCCTTGCGGCCGTCCCAGACCAGTTCGTGCTCGCGGTAGCGCTTGAAGAACCGGTCCTCGGCCAGGCGTCTGACCGGGACCTCGCCCCGGCCGATGATGTCGACGTCGGCGATGTCGGACTTGGTCGTGCGGAAGCCGATCACCATGCGGTCTCGCCGACAGTCGCCGTTGGGCGAGAAGACCGTGCGCTTGGGATCGTTCTCGTCGGCGCCGAGGGCCGTGAAGCTGACCCGGTCGATCACCAGCGGCTCGCGCTTCAGGCGCTGTGAAAGGCCGAAAGCCCCGACCGTGAAAACCAGCAGCAACCCGATCGTGATCGGTGCCAGCCAGCGAAGGCGCCCGGGGAGGTCCGGACCGGCCACTAGCCGCCCGAAGGCAGCGCGGAGTGGTTCACTCCGATCACGGCTGTGACCATCGACCCGGAGGTCAGGTCGGCTACCTCGTTCGTGATCAATCCCGTTTCGTCGACGTCGATCGCCCGCGCCACTCTCCTGGCGGCAGCCTCATTGCCCTGGGTGTACATCACGATGCTCTCTTCGAAAGTCGTCGGGGCGTCGCCGGTCGCGCCCACCTTGAAGCCGGCCCCCTCGAGCAACGCGGCGTACTCGGCCGCCAGGCCGACTTCGGCGCCGCCGGTACCGTTGAGCACGTCGGCCCGGATGTCTGCCGGTCGCAGGCCGCCGCCACCGCCGCCACCACCGTTGTTGTTGTTCCCGGCCGTATTTGCCGAATCGTCACCGCCGAGCAGGGTCGTACCGGCATAGGCCGCGCCGGCGCCGATCACCAGGACTGCGGCGATTATCGCCATCACCCGGCCGGGGCGGCCGAGCCTCTGCCAGAAGCCGTCGTTGCCGTATCCCTCACGTTCGAGACGACGTTCCTCCCGCTCGGCCAGCACCTTGAGTTCCTGCGACCTTTCCTCGGCGACGACCTCGCTGACTTCGCGGATCTCCGCATCGCGCTCCGGCGCACCTCCAGCCCACTCGCGCAGCCGGCGCAGGTCGCGGGCCTGGGAGAAGAGCAGCACGGTGACGACGAGAAAGCCGACCATGGCCAGCAGGCCCGCATAGGGTCCGACGGTTTCGATCACGGTTTTCAAGGTCGTATCACCAAGGTGAAGGGTCTCCCGCGGCGAAGGGCGAAGCCTTCGATGCTGATCGCAGCATGTTAGAGACAGATGGCGACAGGCCGCGCAAAGACCGTATCCGCCTCAGGGTATCCGGGCGGTCTCGACCCCGGGTGAGTTGACGATCCCGACCACCGTCTCGGCGAGGTCTGACTCGTCCCCGGTGCGCACGACCTGCTCGAGCCGGTCGAGCGTGTTCTCGACCCAGGCCGAATCGATCGGCTCACTGCGGACCGCTCGCATGATGCGCTTGGAGGCCGTGGACTGGGGTCTCTCATCCGGTCCGAACAGCTCCTCGTGGAGCTTCTCACCGGCCCGCGGCCCGGTGAACTCGATCGCGATGTCCTTCTCGGGTTCGAATCCGGCCAGCTTGATCATGTTCTCGGCCAGGTCGACGATTTTTACCGGGTCTCCCATGTCGAGCACGAAGACGTCTCCACGGCTGTTGCCTGTGTCGCCGGCCCGGATCACGAGCTGAACCGCCTCGGGGATGGTCATGAAGAAGCGGGTCATCTCCGGGTGGGTCACCGTCACCGGACCGCCGTTCTCGATCTGACGACGGAAGATCGGCACGACGCTGCCCGAAGAACCGAGCACGTTCCCGAATCGGACGCTGACGTAGCGGGTGTCGGTATTGCGCTCGCCGGCCGCGGTCACGGCCCATTCGGCGAGCGCCTTCGACGCGCCCATGACCGTCTTCGGTGCGACCGCCTTGTCGGTCGAGATCAGGACGAACCGGCCGGCCCCGGCCGCAGCTGCGGTCTCGGCGGTGATCCGGGTGGCGATCGCGTTGTTGCGGATCGCCTCAAGCGGGTTGCTCTCCATGAGCGGCACGTGCTTGTAGGCCGCCGCGTGGAAAACGACCGTCGGCCGGAAGCGCTGCATGACTTCGAACATGCGCTCGACTTCCTTGCAGTCGGCGAGCACCGCTTCGACCCGGTTGAAGTGGCGCTCGGCGACCATCTCACGTTCGATCTGGAAGAGGTTGTCCTCGGCGTGGTCCAGCATGACCAGGAGCCGCGGGTTGACCCTGGCGATCTGCCGGCAGAGCTCGGAGCCGATCGAACCGCCGGCACCGGTCACCAGCACCACCTGGTCCTCGAGGTAGGCGCCGACCCGTTCGAGCTCGACCACGACGGGATCCCTGCCGAGGACGTCCTCGACCTGGACCTCGCGGAGCTGCTGGCTGAGCTGTACGCCACCGCGAAGCAGTTCGAAGACTGTCGGAAGCGTGCGGACCGGTATCTGGCGTTCACGGCATGCGGCGACGACCTTCCCCCGCAGCGTGCCGGGAGCGGAGGGGATCGCTATCACCACCTGGTCGGGCTCGGTCTCGTCGAGGATCGTGTCGATCTCGTCGGTCGTGCCCAGCACCGTGATGCCCTGGATCCGCATGCCACGCATGCCGGTGTTGTCGTCGATGAAGCCGATCGCGGTCTCCCCGAGATTCGGGTTCAGGCGGAGCTCGCGTACCACCATCTGGCCACCCGATCCGGCGCCCACCACGAGCACCTCACGGCCGCGGGCGATCCGGCTGCCACGCTCGGGTCGCTCCTTGAAGAGGCGGGTGGCCAGCCTGGCACCGGCGATCAGCATCAGGGTCAGCAGGAAGTCGGTCATGGCAACCGACCGTGGCAGCGTGTCGGCGAACGGCTGAGCCACGGTGAAGACCACGACCAGCAGGAGGCTGGAGATGGTCACCGCCTGGACGATCCGGATCACATCACGACCACCGATGAACCTCCACCACTTCTGGTAAAGCCCGAACAGGTAGAAGATGAAGACCTTGCCGAGCACGACGAAAGCGACCGACGAGAAGAAGAGGTCGAGGTAGCGAGCGGGGATGGTCCCCGGTTCGTCGAGGAACCGGAGCTGGAACGCCAGGAAGTAGGCCAGCACGATCAGGAGACCGTCGCCGGCCATCTGCCAGAGCTGGTACCGGCGCAGATGGAAGTCAGGGCGGCGCATTGAGCCCCCAAAGTCTAGTCGGGAATAGGATCGCGCTTCTGAATCCGGGCACGACTGACATCCAGCGCGCAGTCATCCTGGGACTGGTGCAGGGGCCGACCGAGCTTCTGCCGGTCTCGAGTTCGGCCCATCTGACCATGATCCCGCGCATCGCTGGGTGGGACTGGGACTCGCTCGACCCCGAACTGCGCAAGAGCTTCGAGGTTGCGCTCCACGCCGGAGCGGCGATGGCCCTGCTGCTGACCCGGCGCACCGAGATCGGCGAGGAGATCCGCGGATTCGACGGGCGGCGGGCGGCGGTACTGGCGCTCTCGTTCGCGCCCGCGGCTTTGGTCGGCTACCGCTTCGAACGCGTGATCGAATCCCGGCTCGGCGGCCCGCGCTCGACCGCCGCCGGACTGATCGCCGGCGGCCTGCTGATGGCGATCGCCGATCGCCGGCCGCAGCGGCGCGGGCATGGTGACGCCCACGCCGCCGACGGTCTGGCCCTGGGCCTCGCCCAGGCGGCGGCGCTGATGCCGGGCGTATCTCGCAACGGCGCCACGCTCACCGCGGCCCGGCTGCGCGGCTTCAACCGGGACCAGGCCAACCTGCTCTCCCGGACGGTCGCCCTGCCGGTGATCCTCGGGGCGGTAGCCCTCAAAGGTTCGAGGCTGGCCGGGCGCGGGATCAGCCGCCGGCAGAAGAAGTGGCTGGCCGTCGGCGTGGTGACTTCCTTCGCTTCGACCCTGGCCTCCAACGGGCTGATCGGGATGGTCGAGCGGGACCGGGCCCTGATGCCGTATTCGGCCTACAGGATCGCCTTCGGTCTGCTGGTCCTGGCCCGGCTCGGCGGCGCCCGTCCTGCCTCGGGCGCCGCAACTGTTGTTGAATCGGAGGCGATGAACGTCGGTGATACGCAAAGCAAGGGCGAGGTCGGAACGTGACTCCGGACGATCGCGACTCCTACGCGAAGGCCGGAGTCAGCCAGTCCGACGCCGACGCGGCCGTCAGCCGTCTGGTGGCGGCCCTGGCGACCGCCGATATCGGAAGGCCCTCCCGTCAGGTCGACCTCAGCGGACACTATGCGGCCGTCATGCGGCTTGACGATACGACCGGCATCGCTCTTTCGACCGACGGCGTCGGCACCAAGCTGCTGGTGGCCGAACTGCTCGGCCGCTACGACACAGTCGGGATCGACTGCATCGCAATGAACGTCAACGACATCATCTGCGTCGGAGCCCAGCCGTTTGCGATGCTCGATTACCTCGCCGTCGAGAAGGCCGATCCCGAGCAGTGCGAACAGATCGGCCTCGGTCTGGCCCGCGGAGCCGAACTTGCCGGGATCGAGATCCCTGGTGGAGAACTGGCCCAGATCGGCGACCTGGTCAAGGGCTTCGACATCGCCGGCGCCTGCTTCGGAACGGTCAGGCTGGATTCGATCATCGACGGCTCGGCCGTGACCCCCGGAGACGTGATCATCGGGCTTCCTTCCTCAGGCATCCACTCCAACGGCTACACGCTGGCCCGACGCGCCCTGGACGGAATCCCGATGGACGACGATCGCCTCGGCCGGTCGATCGGGGACATCCTGATCGAGCCGACCGAGATCTACGTACGGGCGGTCATGGACCTGATCGCCTCGCCGGTCGAAGTCACCGGCCTGGCCCACATCACATCCGGCGGTCTCGACAACCTGCTGCGGCTGAAGGCCGACGTTTCCTACGAAGTAGATTCACCGCTGCCGCCCCAGCCTATTTTCGGGCTGATTGCCGAGCGGGCCGAAGTGCCCGAAGACGAGATGTACGAGGTCTTCAACATGGGCTGCGGTTTCTGCTGCGTGGTACCCGCGGCGGACGAATCCTCCGCCCTCGAACTGCTGCGGGGCCACTACCCGGGGGCGGCGAAGATCGGCAGCGTCGGCCCGGGTCCCAGAGGCGTGACCCGCGGCTGAGGCCCCTGGCCGTTTTTTCCCGATTTGCGGGACGAACCCGCGCCCGGCTGCAGCGCAGGATAGTCTCGCCCTCCAATGAGTTTTCGCAGCCCGGATCGGTGAATCGGTGAAGCTCGACTGTCAGAATTCGTCGAGAATTCCCACCTGTCCATGAACCACCCTCCGGCAAGCGCACAGATGATCGGAACGGTCCTCTCGGACCGCTATCGCCTGGAGGCCAAACTCGGCTCCGGGGGCATGTCGACCGTTTACCTCGCCAGGGACGAAGTACTCGACCGGCCGGTCGCGGTGAAACTGATGCACCAGGAGATGACCCAGCACGAAGACCAGCTGGAGAGGTTCAACCAGGAGGCCCGGGCGGTGGCCAAGCTCTCGAACCCGAACGTGGTAGCCGTGATCGACGCCGGCGAGGACGGGGGCCGTCCCTACATCGTGCTCGAGTACGTGCAGGGCGAGACGCTCAAACAGCGGATCAGCCGGGTCGGGGCGCTGGAGGTCACCGAAGCCCTCGCCTACGGAGTCGAAGTCGCGCAGGGCCTCTCGGTGGCGCACGAGAGGGAGATGGTCCACCGTGACGTGAAGCCGCAGAACGTGCTGATCGACGCCACCGGGCGGGCGAAGCTGACCGACTTCGGCATCTCCCGCCAGCTCAACGACGAGGGGGTCACCGCCACCGGAAAGGTGATCGGCACCACCGACTACGTCGCTCCGGAGCAGGCGATGGGCAAGGACGTGGACCCGCGCTCCGACATCTACTCGCTGGGGATCGTGCTCTACGAGATGTTGACCGGCGACGTGCCGTTCGAAGCCGACAACCAGATCGGCGTGGCGATGAAGCACGTCAACGAGGAGCTTCCCGACGTCCAGATCAAGCGTCCCGACATCTCGGCCGCGTCCGCGCGTGTCGTGGACATGGCCACCGCCAAGAACCCCGACGACCGCTACGAGACGATCGACGACATGGCCGACGACCTCCAGGCCGCGCTCGAGGTCGAGGCGATCCGGGCGGGCGGGGCGAGCAACGAAGCGACCTCGGTGCTCGATGCCGTTCCCGCACCGAAGAGACAGCTCCCGGCAAAGCGGAACTCGGCCTGGCCGGCCGTGATCATGCTGGTGATCGCACTCGTCATCACCGCCGGGACCGCATACCTGATCTCGCGCGGGGATACCGGAGGTGGAGGTGGAGCCGGTGCGGTCGACGGCGGCGCCGGGGCCGGCGGCAACCAGATCGAGCTGGTCGGATCCAGCGACTACGACCCCGAGGGCGATGGCGCGGAGCATCCCGAAGAGGCACCGCTGGCGATCGACTCCGACGCCAGCTCTTCCTCCTGGACGACCGAGACCTACCTGTCACAGAGCTTCGGCGAGAAGTCCGGGGTCGGGTTGTGGGTGGACGCCGGACAGCCGGTCGCGGCCAGTGCGATGGAGGTCCTGACCCCGACGCCCGGCTGGACGCTCGAGGTCTACGGGACCAACGATCCGATCCCCGACCAGATCGCCGAATGGACCAGCCTGGCCCTGGTCCCGGAAATGAGCGCCCGGCAGCGGGTCGAGCTGATAACCGCCGACGAGCAGTACCAGTACTACCTGCTCTGGGCAACCACTCCGAGCGAGACCGAAGACGGCTTCGGGGTCGCGATCTCCGATGTGAAGCTGTTCGACTGAGTGGGGCGCCGGGGTCCGCGCGCCGGCTAGAAGCTGTGGGCCGCCTCGCGGCGGTGGCGCTCGATCGCCAGATCGACCAGACGCGAACATAGCTCGGGATAGGGCAGGCCCGAAGCCTCCCAGAGCTTGGCGTAGACCGAGGTCTCGGTGAAGCCCGGCATGGTGTTGATCTCGTTCAGGAGAACCGTGCCATCCTGCTCGACGAAGAAGTCGCAGCGGGCCAGGCCCGAGCAGTCGGCCATACGGAAGACTGCTGCCGCGGTGCGGCGGAGTTCAGTCGTGGCCGCTTCACCGATCCCGGCCGGCACGGACAGCTCCATGCGGCCTTCGGTGTACTTGGCCTCGAAGTCGTACCACTGCGCGTCGGCGATGATCTCACCGGGAAGTGAGGTCTCGGGGTCGAGGTTGCCAAGCACCGAGCATTCGACCTCGCGGCCGGAGCAGTTCGCCTCGACGATCACCCTGGGGTCGTGCGCGGCCGCCTCGCGGACCGCGTCGTCGAGATCCTCAGGGCGCTCGACCCGGGTGATGCCGACGCTTGAACCGAGCCGGGAAGGCTTGACCCAGAGCGGCCATTCCATTCCCAGGGCCTTCTCCCTCCAGTCTCCGTCCTGCCCGGGAGCAGACTCGCCGGCTCCGGCCGGATCGGCGGCCTGGACGAACTCGACCTGGGCGATCCCGTTGTCGGCACAGAGCCGCTTCAGGGTCAGCTTGTCCATGCATACCGCCGAACCGAGCACCGAAGACCCGACGTACGGCAGGCCGGCCGTATCGAGCGCCCCCTGGGTGACCCCGTCTTCGCCGAAGGGACCGTGCAGGGCAGGGAATACGACCTCGACCGCCTCCAGGTCAGCTGACCGCGGGCCGTCGCCCCCGAGACCCGCGGCGGGGATGACCGAAACCTCGGTCCCGTCACAGCTCCATTTGCCGTCTCGGCCGATCAGCACCGGGACCACTTCGTGCCCGGCGCGCTTCAGGCCTTCGGCGACGGCCTCCCCGGACAGCAGCGAGATCTCGTGCTCGCTGGAACGCCCTCCGCTCAGTACCGCGACCTTCATCAGGGAGGCGTGGACCCGCCGGAGCTCTGGAATATGCCGACCGTGATTACGACTGTGGACCCTTCCTCGACGGTGGTACCGCCACCGGGGCTCTGATCGATCACCCTGCCGTCCTGGGGCTGGATGTCGGTCGTCTGTTCCTCGACGGAGGGAGTAAGACCGAGGCTGCGCAGGTTGGAGACCGCGTCGGAGCGGGTCAGGCCGACGACGTTTGGCACATCAACCTCGGTGACCGGCTCCGGGCCCGAAGAAACCACCAGATCCACGGTGGAACCCGGCTCGACTTTGGTGCCGGCGTCGGGTGACTGGGATATCACCTCTCCCGCCGGACGATCGCTCGACTCTTCGCTCGAATTCGACTCGAGGCCCACCGCCGACAGCTGCTGTTCGGCGGCGTTCCGGGTCTGGCCGACCACCGGCGGTACCGATACCCGTCCCGGGCCGCTGGAAACGATCAGGGTCACCTGGGATCCACGACGAACCGAGTCGCCTGCCGGTGGATTGGTCTCGATCACCGAGTCCGAAGGCACGTCCGAGGAGTTCCTGGTCTCGACCGCCACTCCGAGACCGGCCTCGTCGAGGGTCGTCTCGGCCTGTTCGCGCGTCTGGCCGGCGACGTCGGGAACCTCGACCTGGCCCGGGCCACCGCTGACTGTCAGGTCTACGTCAGGATCGGAGCAGAACCAGCCGAAGACGGTGCAGTCGCGGTCGGCCTCGCCGACCGGGTCCTGGCTGATCACCTGGTTCAGGGGCACGTCCCGCTGGACCCGTTCCACATCCCCGACCGTGAAACCGTCGCTGCCCAGGGTCGTGATCGCGCTGTCGAGGTCGGAACCGACGACACGCGGCACCTCGACCGTGTTGTCCCGCAACATTCCCCAAAGGACGAGGGCGATCAGCACGGCGGCGATCGCACCGACCACCCACGGCCACTTGCTGTCCGGCTCCTCGTAGACCTGCTCGGGCTTGGCCTCGGCGGCATCAAGGGCGGCGATGAAGGATTCGGCGTTCTGGTAGCGCTCATAGGGCTCGCGGCGCAGGGCGGTCATGACGACAGCGTCGAGAGCCGGCGAAACCTCGGGGTTCCACGCGCTGGGTGCGGGCGGCTGCTCGGAGAGTTGCTGGAGCGCCACCGCGACGGCGGTCTCGCCCTCGAACGGGACCCTTCCGGTCAGGCACTCATAGAGGATCACTCCGACCGAATAGAGGTCCGACTGCGGCCCGACCTCGTAGCCCTCGGCCTGCTCGGGCGAGAGATAGTTGACCGTGCCCAGGATCGAACCGGCCTCGGTGATCTCGGACAGGCCCGCCCGGGCGATCCCGAAGTCGGTCACAGTGGCGAGCCCGGTCGAGTCGACGATCACGTTCATCGGCTTGAGATCGCGGTGAATGACCCCGTGCCGGTGGGCGAATCCGGCCGCCTCGAGGATCTGCCGCACTATCGCGACCGACTCGGTCGGGGTGAGCCCGAAGTTGATCAGGTCACGGAGGGTCCGGCCATCGAGGTAGGCCATCGCGATGTAGTAAGTGTGGTCGACCTGGCCGCGGTCGAAAATCGAGACGATGTTGACCTGCTGAAGCCCGGCAGCGGCCTCGGCCTCACGACGGAAGCGGCTGATGAACTCCTCGTCGCGGGCGAACTGGTCGTGGAGCACCTTGAGGGCCACGCGGCGCGGCAGATGCAGGTCCTCGGCCAGCCAGACATCGGCCATTCCGCCGGAACCGATCCGGGAGACGACCCGGTACCGGCCGTCCACAACTGCGCCCTCTGTCAATCTGGCCATCTGCTCATCCGCCAATCAGTGTCTGCATTACTCCGGCTGCTATCGGAGCGGCAACCGTACCGCCTTGACCGTCGGTGCACTCGACGGTGGCGGCGACGGCAATCTCCGGGTCATCGGCCGGGGCGAACCCGACGAACCAGGCCTGGTTGGGGAGCCCGGCGCACTCCTCCCTGCCCGGCACCTCTGCGGTTCCGGTCTTGCCGGCGACATCGATCCCGCTCAGCGCGGCCGCGGTGCCGGTGCCCTCGTTGACCACCGCCCTCATCGCCTCGGTCAGCTGGGCGGCAGTCTCCTCGGACATGACCTCCGACTGGCGGGAAGGTTCCATCGTGTCGACGGTGCGACCGTCGGCATCGGTGACCCGGTCCCAGATCCTCGGCTTCATCAGGTCACCGTCGTTGGCGATCGTCGCCGCGACCTCCGCCATCTGGATAGGCGTAGCCAGCAGCCGCTCCTGGCCGATCGCGATTCTCGAGATGTCCACGCCTTGGTTCGGCCGCAGCAACTCGCCGTCGGGACCGAAAACGCCGCTGACCGAAAGCTGGTCCGCAGGAAGGTCGATGTCGGGACGCGAGTTGAAACCGAAGCGGTCCATGTACTCGTAGAGCGTGTCCTCCCCGACCCGGCGTCCGAGCTTGGCGAAGAAGGTGTTGACCGAACTGGTCAGAGCCGTGGTCACGTTGATCTCCCCGAAGGCCGCGTTGCCGGAGTTGGCCAGGGGCTGGCCCTGGACGGTCAGCGACGCCGGGGCGTCGATCAGGGTGTCGAGGTTGATGTCGCCGCTGTCGAGCGCGGCGGTCGCGGTGACCAGTTTGAAGGTCGAGCCGGGCGGATACTGACCCTGGGTCGAGCGGTTGAAAAGCGGCGAGCCCGGGTCCGCGTTGAGTTCGCTGAGCTGGTCCGGAACCAGGTTCGGGTCGTAGGAGGGCTGGCTGACCATCGCCCGCACACGGCCCGAGTCGGGCTCGATCGCGACGACCGCACCGGGCCTGCCGGCGAGCAGGTCGAAGGCGGTCTGCTGGGCCGTCGGATCGAGGCTGGTCGCGACGTCGTTGCCGGTCTGCTCGCGACCCCTCAGTTCGTCGAGCAGGCTGGTGAACTCGGAATTCTCGCCGGTCAGTTCGTCGTTGTGGAAGCGCTCGAACTCGACGCTGCCCTGTTCGATGAAGCTGTAGCCGATCGGGTGGGCGAAGAGCGGGCCGGTCGGGTATTCACGGACGAACTGGCGCGAAGCCCCCTGTCCCGCCCTGACCGAGCGTGCGATCAGGGTTCCGTCAGCGGCGGTGATCCGCCCCCGCTCGATCTGCTGGGCCTTGAACAGCGGTCGCTTGTTGACCCGCTCCTGCTTGAGGTCTTCGGCGCCGAAGACGGCCCACTGAGAGGTGAAGCCGATCAGCACAGCGAAGCTGATCGTGATGAATGCGAAGAGCTTGATGATTCTTGTGTTCAAGACCAGACCCCGGTCGGCGGTGGCGAGTCGCCACGGCGTGTCTCCCGGCGGGCCCGGTCAGAGACCAGCAGCAGCAGGGCGAGCAGGATGAAGTTGGCGACGATCGAGCTGCCGCCGTAGGAGACCAGCGGCAGGGTCACGCCGGTGAGCGGGATCACCCGGGTCACGCCGCCGATGATCACGAAGGCCTGGAAGGCGAATACCGCGGTCAGGCCGGTTGCCAGCAGCTTCGAGAAGCCGTCGTTGGCCATCAGCGCGATCTTGAAACCGCGGGCGGCGACCAGCAGGTAGACGCAGACCACGGCGGCACCGCCGAAGAGCCCCAGCTCGGAGACGATCAGGCTGTAGATCAGGTCGGTGTGGGCGGCCGGCAGCAGGGCGTCGCCGGCGCCCCCCGGTATGACTACGAGCGATCTGGCAAAGCCCTCGCCGAAGAGGCCGCCGTCGGCCTGGGCGAACATCGACTGCAGCACCTGGTAGCCGGTGTCGGAGGGGTCCTGGTAGGGGTCGAGCCAGATGTTCACCCGGTCGGTCACGTGAGAGACGGTCGAGTAGATGAACCAGGCGCCGGCCATGAACATCGACATCCCGATCACCACGAACGAGAGCCTGCCGGTCGCCACGTAGAGCAGGGCGAGAAAGGCGGCGAAGAACATCAGCGAGCTGCCCAGGTCGCGGATGAAGATCAGCATGAACATCGAGGCGCCCCAGACGACCAGCAACGGTCCGAAGTGCTTCAGCGGCGGCAGGGTCACGCCGAGTACACGCCTGGCTCCGACCACCAGGAGCTCGCGGTGTTCGCGCAGGTAGCTGGCCAGGAAGACGACGATGCAGATCTTTGCCAGCTCGACCGGCTGGAAGCCGATCGGGCCGATTCTCACACCGAGGTAGGCACCGTTCACCTGTTCGCCGAGCAGCGGCAGCCGCGGGGCCAGAAGCAACGCGATTCCGGCGAGCGCGATCGTATAGCGGTAGCGCTCGAGCACCGAGTAGTCGCGCAGGAAGTGGACCACCAGGGCGAAGACGATCAGGCCGAGGACGAACCAGTTGGCCTGGTCGCGGGCCAGTTCGCGGGCCAGTTCGGCGTCGAGCCGGTAGATCATCACCAGGCCGATCGCGGTCAGCAGGGCCATCAGGGGGAACAGGTAGGGGTCTGCCTCCGGCAGGCGGATCCGGATGTAGATGTGGGTCGCCAGGCAGACCGCGAGGAAGTAGAGGCCGTAAGAAAGGCTGAGGTTGCCGAGCTGGCTGTCGTTCTGGGCGAAGACCGCTGCGAAGCCAATGGTCAGCAGCAGGGCGACCGGGATCAGCGCAAGCAGTTCGCGGTTGCGGGCGGAGCTCCTCCCCGGCCCCGAACCGCCCGCCGAACGGGCTTCCATCTAGCTGCCCTCGTTGTTCTCGATGTCCTCGATCAGCGAGGTCGCGTCTTCGCGGGAGCGGAAGGAGTGACCGGTAACCGCGTCCTGGCGCTGCGTTCCGAGATCCGAAGTCTGGACCGCGGCCGAGTACTGGCGCTGATAGAGCGAGATACCCAGAGGGAGCTCATAGGGCAGACCGCGGTAGAGCGCAACCCGTCCGGCCTCGTCGGTCCCGAGGAACCAGACCTGCCGGCTGGCGACGAAGGCTCCCCCGGCCAGCACCACGAAGATCAGGACCGCAGCCAGGGTCTTGACCAGGATGCCGCCGGCACTCCTCCGGCTGCCTCCACCCGCGGCGGCCGCGGCCTCGTCGGCGCGTCCACGCCTCGAGCGGGCGCGGGAGATCAGGGTCGGTCCGTCGGTCCGGGCAATCGGGTTCGCGGGATCCTCGATCTGGAAGAGCAACACCGTGATGTTGTCCCGGCCGCCGGCGACGTTCGCCTCGTCGACCAGGGCGCGGGTCGCGGCGTCGAGACTGACCGCCTCTTCGATCAACACGCGGATGCGTTCGTCGGCCAGCATCGTGGTCAGGCCGTCGGAGCAGAGCATGAATATGTCGCCGGGCTCGGCCGGCACGCTCTGCACGTCTACCTCGACCTCCGGTTCCGGGCCCAGGGCTCGGGTGATGATCGAGCGCTGCGGGTGATCTTCGGCCTGCTCCTCGGTGATCTGCCCGCGCCGGCGCATCTCCTCGACCAGTGAATGGTCACGGGTCAGCCGCTGGATTATTCCGTCGCGCAGCCGGTAGGCACGGGAGTCACCGACGTGGCCGATCACGACCTCCTCGCGCTGCGAATCTACCGCTGCCGCGGTGATCGTCGTGCCCATTCCCGAAAGGGACGCGTCAGCCTGCGCCTGGTCGTGAATCGTGCGGTTGGCGAGGCCGATCGAGTCCTGCAGAGCTTCCTCGGGTTGACCCTGGGGCAGCCCGTCCTCGAAGGCCTTGATCGCGGTCAGCGAGGCGACCTCACCGGCCTGGGCGCCTCCCATGCCGTCGGCAACCACGAAGAGCGGGGCCCGGGCGAGCATCGAGTCCTCGTTCGCCTGGCGCTGGCGGCCGGTGTCGGTCCTCTCGGAGTGTTGGGAAACGCGGATCATCTATCTGTCCAGTTCGAATCGGAATGAAGTGTCGCCTATCGCGATCCTCGCGCCGTCCGGAACCTCTACCTCCCCGATCACCGGCGCGCCGTCGAGCAGGGTGCCGTTGGTCGAGTTCATGTCTTCGACGAAGTATCGATCGCCCCGAGGGTAGACCCTCGCGTGCAGGCCCGACGCGTAGCGGTCCGAGAAGGCGATGTCGGCGTCCCCGGAGCGACCCAGGGTCGCCCCGCCGAAGAGGTCGAAACGGCTTCCGGTATCGAGGTTGTCGCTCGCTTCGACGACCAGCCACGCATCCCTGGCGGCACCGCCGCCACGAAGGCCGGTATCCGGCGAGGAAGCGGCCCCGGTGTTGCGCTTCAGGTCCTTGCGGGCGCTCGTCGCGATCCAGAACAGGAACAGGTAGAGAATCCCCAGGAATGCGAACTTCAATGCAATTGAGACGGGCTCGAAATCCAATTGCCTACCGGGTTTACCCTTCCAGCCCGAAGCGGAACGTGGTGGTCCCGAGCGTCACCTGATCGCCGTCGCGCAGTCGCGACGACGGCATGCGCCGGCCGTTGACCTTGACCCCGTTGGTCGAGTTCATGTCGACGATTTCCCAGCCGCCGTCTCCCGCCTGTCGCAGTTCGGCGTGACGGCGCGAGATGTTCGGGTCGGGCAGCACGCAGTCGGCCTCGTCCGACCTTCCGATCACCGCCCTCGAACCGGGGACGGGGATGCGTTTTCCGTTGGCCTCGATGAAAGCTTCCTGCAGTCGACGGGTCGGCTCCGGGCGATCGGGCGCAGGCTGCTTCGGAGGTGTCGTATAGACCATGGTCTTGCCCTCTTCGGCCTGGCGGGGCCGCTCGCCCTCACGGGCAGGCGCCTTGACCAGCCTGGTCTGGATGCCGAACTCACCGAGTCGCAGACGGTCATCGGTATTGAACTTCACCTCCGGGCGGGTCAGGAGGTCGTAGCCACGGGATCGCGCGTGCTCCAGCAGATACCCGGCGAGTTCCTGCTCCAGCGAGCGCTCGTAGCCTTCGAGCTTCTCGCGGTCCTGAGGCGAGAGGTGGACCGTGTACTCGTTCGGCACGTAGACCCTGGACACCGAGGCGGTCTTGTGGGCATCCATCTCCTTGGCCAGCTTGCGGGCCAGTTCGACCGGCTGCACCTCGGAGCTGAAAGCACGGCTGAACACCCCTTCGACGAGGCCTTCGATGCGCGCTTCGAGGCTACGGAACAGACTCACAGCCGCACCCCTCGGCTGCCCGTCTTCGGGTCATTGGGCATTCGGGACACGTTCGGATTCTACGCCAGCAAGCCTGATTACCTGTGGCCGTGGCGATTCGTGGCGCTCCCTCACCCTCGATACCACCGCGCCGAGCAATACGGCGATCGCCAGCCAGACGGCCAGCGCGACCAGATAAGTCGATGAGGTTACGACCGGGAACAGCATCTCGGTCAGAAAGGCCGGGACCGAATCCTGCCAGCCCGCCGAGACCTCGGCGAAACGTCCGAAGAGCAGGCCCCGACCCGTCGCCGCTTCTGCGAGGGCGGTGAGAGTCAGACCGGAGACCGCCACCACGATCCGGTCGCGCCGGTTCACCGCGAGCGCCGCAAAGGCAGGGACGGCGGGCGCCAGGCCGACCGTGCCCAGCAACGGTGCGAGCGGGACCGCGGCGAGGATCCGGCCGGAACCCCGGATCAACACTGCCGGAAGGGCGATCAGCAGGGCTACGGCGAAAGCGGCTCCGGACAGGCCGGCGGAGAAGTGGAGCCACGCCGCCAGACCGAGGCCGGCCGCAAGAAATCCGAGTCGGGGGGTGAGCAGGGCGAGCATGGACACCATCAGGGAGAGCAACCCGACCGAGGCGGGGTCGGCCTGGCCGGTCAGGATCATCGCGGTCGCGGTCATCGCGCCGGCGACGGCGGCGACCGCGATCCTCGTAAGGTCGAATTCGCTTCCGATCGCAAGGCCGGATCGACCGCCCGACCAGAGATGGTCCGTAGCCCGGGCCGAGTCGTCGAGGTAGGCGAGGTTGCGTTCGAGTTCGGCTCCAAGGTCTTCAAC
Organism: uncultured Solirubrobacterales bacterium; assembly: GCA_963717235.1. Lineage (GTDB taxonomy): Bacteria > Actinomycetota > Thermoleophilia > Solirubrobacterales > 70-9 > 67-14. The sequence goes on from CAVQVQ010000003.1 coordinate 135,571, forward strand.
GCCGGGCCGCAGTTCCGGATCGAAGTCGAGGCAGCCGTCGATCACGTCGGTCAACGGAGCGGGGAGGTCCGGCCGGCGGTCGGCCAGCAGCGGGACCTCTTCGCCGAGAGCCCTGGCGGTTGCTCCCGGGGTGGCCCTTCGGCGCGGGTTCTCGTCGGTCCACGCCTCATAGAGCGTCAAGGCCAGCGAGAACACGTCGCCCGCCGGTCCGACCTCGAGACCCTCGGCCTGCTCGGGGGACATGTACGAGAGGGTGCCCAGTACATCGCCGGTCGCGGTCAGGTCCTCTCCGTCGGTGAGCCGGGCGATACCGAAGTCCATGAGCCGTGCACCGCCGTCGCGATGGGGCAGCATCAGGTTGGCCGGCTTGACATCCCGGTGGACGACCCCGCGGGCATGGGCGTGGTCGAGGGCTTCACATACGTCGGCGCCGATCTCGGCGACCTCACGATCGCTCAGCAGGCGCTTGTCGATCAGGTCCCTGACCGTGTCGCCCTCGATGAGTTCGCTGACCAGGAAGGCCCGACCGCCCTCGTTTCCGAACTCGTGGTGAGTGAACTCGAACAGAGTCACGATGCCCGGATGGTTGAGTCTGGCGGCTGCCTGTGCCTCCCGCCTGATCCTCGGGCCACTGCCGCGACCGGTCTCGATCACCTTGACCGCGACGTCCCGCTCGAGCCTCCTGTCCCAGGCCCGGTAGACCGTGCCGAAGCCACCGCTGCCGAGGCGGGCTTCGATTTCGAACCTGCTGAGTACCGTGGTACCGATCATCCGTTGTGGTGAATTCGCCGTTCAGGTCGCCAGCCCTTCGCGTGGGCGGCGGTTCGCAGTCCCCGGGTTGAAGCGACCCGGGCCAGTGGAAGGGGATAGATTGGCCGCGCCGAAACTGTTTCGGAAAGCGAACCTATGGATTTTCCTGATCCTCAAGACGACCTCGAGCCGCCGCGGAGTACCGCGGATGGCGAAGCCTTGAGCCCATCCCGCAGCACGCGCCGCTCCGGGGGCGGCGGCCGCGGCGGAGGCCGTCCTTCTTCGAACGAACGCAAGCAACTGCTTGTCAGGCGCGGAATCGCCCTCGGCGCCGGGCTTCTGGTGCTGGTGCTGCTGGTGCTGGGAGTCCGGGGCTGTCTCGACGCCCGGCAGAACCGCGCACTGGAGGATTACGCGTCGAACGTGACCCAGATCGTCGACGAGACCAATACGCTGAGCGAATCGTTCTTCGGACTGCTCGACGACCCCGGCGAGCTTTCGGTAACTGAATTCACGAGCGAAGTCGAGTCGGACCGCAGCGCGATGGACGGCTTCCTCAGCCGGGTCGAGAAGCTGAGCACCCCGGGCGACATGCAGTCCGCCCAGGACACGCTGCTCCTGGTCTACCAGCTGCGGGCCAATGCGATGGAGACGATCGCGACCCGGCTTCCGACCGCACTCGGTGACGAGGGCCGGGAGAAGGCGATCCAGGGGATCGCCGGCCAGATGGAGGTCCTGGCCGGCTCAGACGTGCTCTACAACCAGATCACGAGGCACTCGATCGACGACTCGATCGCCAACAACGGAGCTTCTGCGCCCGAGATGCCGCGCAGCGAATTCGTTGCCGACGCGGTCTTCTGGGCCAACCCCGACAACATCGAATCCGCCCTCAACACTGTCGGTGGCGGACCGCGACCGGCTTCCGACGGTGGAGTGCACGGTACGGGCCTGGCCGGCGTGTCGATCGGTGGCATCGCCCTGGACCCGTCGGTCTCGACCGTGATCCCGGCGGACACCGAGCCGGTAGTCGACGTCGAGGTTCAGAACCAGGGTGAATCCGACGAGTCCGACGTGACTGCCTCCGTCTCGGTCGACGGGGGCGCCGGGCTCGAACAGGCAATCCCGTCGCTCGCGGTCGGCGAGACCGGTATCGCCTCGATCCTGCTCACCCCGGCGCCGACCGGCGAGGTCACCCTCGACGTCACGGTCGCCCCGGTCCCCGGCGAGCAGGTCCTCGACAACAACGAGGCGACCTACACAGTCACCTTCGAGTAGGCCACGATGAGAGTCGCCTATCTCGGCCCGGCGGGAACCTTCAGCGAGGATGCGGTCCGCTCGAGCGGCTTCGCTCCGGAGGGTTTCGAAGCGGTGCCCTGTGCGACGGTCTCCGAGGTGATCCAGTCGGTCAGCTCGGGAGCGGCCGATCGTGCGATGGCGCCGATCGACAACTCGATCGAAGGTTCGGTGCGCCATACGGTCGACGGCCTGATCGCCGAGGCCGACTCGGTGACGATCGTCGGCGAGTACGTACACGAGGTCCGGTCGGCCCTGATCGCCGCGAGGCCGATGCAGCTGGAGGACATAGCCGCCGTGATCTCCCACCCCCAGCCGCTCGCCCAGTGCTCCCGCTTCCTCAGGGAGGAGATGCCCGGGGCCGAACTCCGCTTCGCCGACAGCACCAGCGCTGCGGTGAAGGAGGTGAGCGAGGGCGAGGCCGGACTGGCCGCCCTCGGTCCCGCTGCCGCGGCCGCGATCTACGGATGCAGGGTCTTGCGCGAAGGCATCGAAGACGAGCCGGGCAACCTGACCCGCTTCGTCTGGCTCGCGCCGGCCGGTACCGACCCCGAACGGGAGCGGACTGATGCCGGGTCGGTCGATTCCCGGGGTGGCGGCTGGAAGACGACGGTCGTCTTCTCCGATCTCGGGGAGGATCACCCCGGTTCGCTGGTCGAGGCCCTGCTCGAGTTCTCGACCCGTGAGATCAACCTCGCCCGGATCGAATCCAGGCCGCAGCGCCGGCGGCTCGGTCAGTACCTGTTCTTCATCGACATCGAGGGCCGTACGAGTGACCCGGGCGTCGAGCGGGCCCTGGTCGGCCTCAGGGAGAAGGCCGGAACGGTGAAGGTCCTCGGCTCCTACCCGGTCGCCCGCTGACCCCGAAGGACGCTGACGGGCGGGCCGTCACTCCTCCCCGGAATCCTCCACTGCCTCGGTCGGCTCTTCGGGCGAAACCCCGGCAGCGGCGTCATCCTCCGGCTGCACACCCTCGGGCAACTCCGGCTGCTCCGGCGCATCGGCGAGGTCCCCGGTAGGGATTGCCGCGTCGGATTCAACGACCAGCGCCACCGCGCTGATGTGGTCGCCCTCCCGGACGTTCATGACCTTCACGCCCTGGGTCGGGCGGCCCGTCTTGCGGATGCCCTCGACCGAGGTCCGCTGGACCATTCCGTTCTCCGTTATGAACAGCAGGTCCTGGTGTTCGCGCACGATCAGTGCACCGGCGAGGCCACCCTTGGTCTCGGTCAGCTTGGCCGTCAGCACGCCCTTGGTTCCGCGGTTCTTGATCGGGTACTCGGAAAGTGCGGTGCGTTTACCGAAACCGTTCTCGGTCACCACAAGGAGTTCCGAATCGTCGCGCGCCACGTTCAGAGCGAGCACGCGGTTGTCTTTCTGGCTGACGTTCATGCCCTTGACTCCGCTGGTACCACGACCCATCGGCCGGGCCTGGTCCTCGTGGAAGCGGCTGGCGTGGCCTGACTTCGAAACGAGCAGGAGATCGTCCTCACCCGAGGTCAGCTGGACGCCGACCAGTTCGTCGCCCTCGCGAATCTTGATCGCGATGATCCCGTCGGCTTCGATCCGCGTGTTGTAGTCGGTGAACTCGGTCTTCTTGACCTGGCCCTGAGCCGTTGCGAAAGCGATGTAGCGGTTCTCCTTGAACTCCCGGGTCGGGATCACCGTCATGACCCGCTCGCCCTCGCGCAGGGGAAGCAGGTTGACCAGGGCGCTGCCCCTGGCCGTGCGTTGCCCCTCCGGCAGTTCGTAGACCTTCTTGCGGTACACCTTGCCGGTGTTGGTGAAGAACAGCAGGTAGTCGTGAGTCGAGCAGATGTGGAGGTGCTCGATGTAGTCGCCCTCCTTCAGGTTCATCCCGGTGACCCCTACTCCACCACGATGCTGCTGACGGTAGGAGTCGACCCCGATCCGTTTCACGTAACCGGACTTGGTCAGCGAGATCACCATCTGCTGCTCGGCGATCGTATCTTCGACGTTCACGTCGCCACCGAAGGGCTCGATCGAGGTGCGGCGCTCGTCACCGTGGGTTTCGGTCAGATCGAGCAGCTCCTCTCGCACGATCGCATAGACCCTGTTCTCGTCTCCGAGTATCGCCCGGAGTTCGGTGATCAGCTCCATCAACTCGGCGTGCTCGGCCCGGATCTTGTCCGACTCGAGTGCGGTCAGTCGCTGGAGGCGCATGTCGAGAATCGCCTGAGCCTGGGGCCGGGAGAGTTCGAACTCGTCGATCAGCCCGTCGCGGGCGGTGTCGGGGTCCGGCGACGAGCGGATCAGCTTGATCACCGCGTCGAGGTTGTCGAGAGCGATCAGCAGGCCCTCGAGGATGTGGGCCCTGGCCTCGGCCCGGCGCAGCCTGAACTGGGTCCGGCGGGTGACCACTTCGCGCTGGTGCTCGACGTAGTGGCGGATCATGTCCCGCAGGCCGAGGGTCCGCGGCACTCCGTCGACCAGCGAAACCATGTTCATGCCGAACGAGGTCTGGAGCTGGGTCTTCTTGAAAAGGTTGTTGAGCACCACATTGGGCACGGCGCCGCGCTTCAACTCGATCACGACGCGCATCCCGCTTCGATCGGTCTCATCGCGCAGGTCAGAGATGCCGTCAAGCTTCTTGTCCCTGACCAGGGTCGCGATCTTGACGATGAACCCGGACTCGCCGCCCTTCTTGACGGTGAACGGCAACTCGGTGACGATCAGCGCGTCCTTGCCTCCCTTGAGCGGCTCCGAATGCACCCTGCCCCGCACCCTGACGCTGCCGCGACCGGTTTCGTAGGCCTCGCGGATGTTGCTCGGGTCCATGATGCCGCCGCCGGGAAAGTCCGGTCCGCTGACGTGCTCCATCAGACCGTCGAGGTCGATGTCGCGATTGTCGATGAATGCTGCTACCGCGCCGGCGATCTCACGCAGGTTGTGAGGCGGGATGTTGGTGGCCATGCCGACCGCGATGCCGGAGGCACCGTTTACCAGCAGGTTCGGAAAGCGTGAAGGCAGTACCAGCGGCTCGCGCTGGGACTCGTCGTAGTTGGGTCCGAAATCGACCGTGTCCGAATCGATGTCGCGCAGCATCTCCGTGGCCAGCCGGGTGAGGCGGGCCTCGGTGTACCGCATCGCCGCAGCGGGGTCATCGTCGATCGAGCCGAAGTTGCCCTGGCCGTCGACCAGCGGGTAGCGCAGGGAGAAGTCCTGAGCCATGCGGACCAGCGTGTCGTAGATCGAGGCATCACCGTGAGGGTGGTACTTGCCCATGACTTCGCCGGCTATCGTGGCGCTCTTGCGGTACGGCCGGTTCGGCTGGAGTCCGAGGTCGTGCATCGCGTAGAGCACCCGCCGGTGCACCGGCTTCAGTCCGTCCCGCACGTCGGGGAGGGCCCGGCCGACGATCACGCTCATCGCGTAGTCGATGTAGGACGAGCGCATCTCGAGCTCGAGCTCGCGCTCCTCGATGTGCCCGGTCAGGGCTTCAAGCGCCATCAGCCGTCAGTCCGGTTCTCAGACGTCAATGTTGCTTGCCTCCTTGGCGTATGTCTCGATGAAGTCACGGCGGGGGGAGACCTGGTCACCCATCAGCATCGAGAAGATCTGGTCTGCCGCGGTCGCATCCTCGAGGGTGACCCTCTGCAGTGTGCGACTGGCCGGATCCATGGTCGTCTCCCGCAGCTGGTCGGCGTTCATCTCTCCCAGCCCCTTGAAGCGGGTCAGCTGAACGCCGTGCTTGGCCAGGTCGAGGATCGCACGGTGAAGGTCGGTGAAGGTCTCGGCCTCCTCGAGCCGGTCCTTGAGCGTGACCTTGAAAGGCGGGCGGCCGAGTGAGGAGAGCAGCTGGGAGTGGACGTCGGCGAATCGGCGGTACTCGTTGCCTTCGAACAGCCGGGCCGGGAGCACGTGGTTGCGGGCCAGGCCGGACCGGTTGTGGACCGCCTTGACGACCGTGTCCTCGCCCTTGCTCTCGAGGATCTCGGTGGCGAAGATGTCGTCTTCGTGATCCACGTCGCTGAGGACCTTGCGGACCTCGTCGATCGTCACCACCGCCTCGTCGAGGATTCGCGATTCCGCTACGAAGCGGATCACTTCGTTGCCGAACTCGGCCTGGAGGGCCGAGGACCAGGCTTCGTACTCCTTCGACTGGCGCACGTACCTCAGCCAGCGGTCCTTGGTCAGGTTGAGGCTCTTGCCGTCCGAGTCGACGATCCCGAACTGGTCGAAACGGTCCCGGAGCAGCAGCTCCTCGAGTTCCGACTCCTTGTCGAGATAGGTCTCCTGATTGCCCCGCTTGACCTTGTAGAGCGGAGGCTTGGCGATGTAGACGAAACCGGCGTCGATCAGTGGCTGCATCTGCCGGTAGAGGAAGGTCAGGATCAGGGTGCGGATGTGGGCTCCGTCGACGTCGGCGTCAGTCGCCATGATGATCTTGTGGTACCTGGCCTCCTCGATGTCGAACTCGTCGTGGATGCCGGTACCGATCGCCGTGATCAGCGCCTGAATCTCGTTGTTGGCCAACACCTTGTCGATCCGGCTCTTCTCGACGTTGAGGATCTTGCCGCGGAGCGGCAGTACCGCCTGGGTCGATCGGTCGCGTGCCTGCTTGGCCGAGCCGCCGGCCGAGTCGCCCTCGACCACGAACATCTCCGCGTGCTGGGGGTCGCGCACCGTGCAGTCAGCCAGCTTGCCTGGCAGGGTCGAGTTTTCGAGCGCCGACTTGCGGCGGGTCAGGTCCCTTGCCTTGCGCGCGGCCATGCGGGCCCTCGAGGCTTCGACCGCCTTGGTGATGATCCGGCGCGCTTCTCCCGGGTTCTCCTCGAGGAACTCGGCGAGCTTCCTGTTGACGGTCTCTTCGACCAGGCCACGGATTTCCTGATTGCCGAGCTTGGTCTTGGTCTGACCTTCGAACTGGGGGTCATGGAGCTTGACCGAGATCACCGCGGTCAGTCCTTCGCGCACGTCTTCGCCGGCCAGGTTGTCGTCCTTCTCCTTGAGGATCCCCTTGCCGCGGGCGTAGGCGTTGAGGGTCCTGGTCAGCGCCGAGCGGAAGCCCGACATGTGGGTGCCACCCTCGTGGGTGTTGATGTTGTTGGCGAAGCTGAAGATCGACTCCTGGTAGGAGCCGTTCCACTGCATCGCCACCTCGACCGCACCTTCGTCCTCGTTGCCCTCGAAGTAGACGACCTTCTCGTGCATCGCTTCTTTGTTCTCGTTGAGGAAGCGGACGAAGTCCTCGATGCCACCGTCGTACTGGAAAGAGACGCTCTCCCCGTCGGCACGCTGGTCTTCGATGCCAATCTTGAGTCCTCTGGTCAAGAAGGCCGTCTCGCGAAGGCGGTCGACCAGGGTGTTGAAGTCGTAGTCGACGACCTCGAAGATCTCGTCGTCGGGGAGGAATGTGATCTCGGTGCCCGTCTCCCTGGTCGCCTCACCCTTGGTCAGCTCGCCCTGGGGATGACCACGCACGTAGTCCTGGTCCCAGACGAATCCGTCGCGGCGGATCCTCAGGTGGAGCTTCTCCGAAAGTGCGTTTACGACTGATACGCCGACCCCGTGCAGCCCGCCGGAAACCTTGTAGCCGCCGCCGTCACCGAACTTTCCGCCGGCGTGGAGGACGGTCAGAACGACCTCGGCCGCCGGGCGGTTTTCCTTCTCCATCGTGTCGACCGGGATGCCGCGACCGTCGTCTCGCACCGTGCAGCTGTTGTCGGGCAGGATCGTGACCGAGACCTCGTCGCAGTGGCCGGCCAGGGCCTCGTCCACCGAGTTGTCCACCACTTCGTAGACCAGGTGGTGGAGACCGCGGGGTCCGGTGGAACCGATGTACATACCGGGCCGCTTGCGCACGGCCTCGAGCCCTTCCAGGACCGTGATGTCCTTGGCGCCGTAAGACGCGTCACTGCTGCTCGTATTGTCAGCCAACTATGCCTTTCAAGTGCGGGTAGATGGCCCCGAGCAGCTCAGTTCTCGCCAAAAGGAGAGAGCCCTGGAAAACCATTCATCAAGTTCCCATAATACCAGTCCCGATCGGATCGAAACCTCTGCCCCGTATGCAAAAGTCCTGCAAATGTGGCTCTTTTGCGAAAGACTTGACTGAATTGTCTGGTTTGCACTCAGGAAACGGTGCGAAATCTGATTTCAGACGGCCCCGGCGAGCTGGTCGCAGAGTCGAGGATCTCCCTGAGACGGGGCTCCATCAGGGCCAGTTCCTGACTCCATACGGCCTCGCGGCACTCGACGAAGAGAACTCCGTCCACCTCCTCCACCACCTTGGTCACCGCGGCAATCCGCTCCCCGACGGCCGACGGCCAGACCGCCTGAGCTTCGGCCAAGGGGGTCTCCGGCGCGATCATGTTCCTGAACTCGCCGAGCGCCCGGCCCAGCGGCTCCGGGTCAGGGCTGCGACCCCGTTCATCCCTCATCGTCGGTTGCTCCGGCTTCGGTCAGTTCCAGGATTTCGACCTCGGTCAGGTCGGGTCGCTCCGGAATCAGGTCGCTCTCGGCAGCGGTGATCACGCTCTGGCCCCCTTCGAGCAGGCGATCGACCAGGAGTCGCCGGCGCTCGCCGTCCAGTTCACTCATGACGTCGTCCAGCAGCATCAGTGGTGGTGTGGACCCTGCGGCCAGCAGGGCGTCCCTCTCAGCGAAGAAGAGCGAAAGCAGCCCGATTCTCTGCTGGCCCTGAGAACCGAAGCGCCGGAGTTGGCGTCCGTCCAGTTCCAGTCTCAACTCATCGTGGTGCGGGCCCCAGGTGGTCCTGCCCAGCTTCAGGTCAGCCTCGAGCCGGTCCTCGAGCCCCGCCTCGAGTTCGGCCGGGTCGGCGGTCGAGGCGGCGCGATAGGAGAGTGAGTTGGTTCCCCTGAGGCCGAGTTCGCCCGTGGCCCGCAGGTAAGGCTCCCCAAGCTCAAGGGCAGCATCTTCGCGCGATCGGGTCAGCTCGGCGCCGGTCTCGGCGACCTGTCGGTTCCAGGCCGGCAACTGGGACCTGTCGGCTACACCCCCGGCGATGCGGGAGATCAGAGCATTGCGCTGGGCCAAGGCGCGACCGAAGGCCGGGCGCAGGTCAGCTCGCCTCGGCCACCGCGCAACGACCCATGAATCGAGATGGGCACGGCGCACAGCCGGAGGGCCCTTGACTATCTCGAGCCGATCTGGAGAAAAGACGGTGACCATCGGCCGGTGCTCGATCGCCGCTGAGCGTTCGATCGGGGCGCCGTCCATGTTGAAGCGGTTGCCTTCGTTGCGGCTGACCGAAGACATGAATTCATGGACCACCCCCTGGTCCGACAAAACCCTCACCCTGGAGCGGGCCCAGGGGTTGTTGAAGGGGATCAGGTCTCGGCGGTCACCGGTTCTGAAGGAGCGTCCGGTCAGCCCGAAGTAAGTGGCCTCGACCAGATTCGTCTTGCCCGCCCCGTTCGGACCGACTATCGCGGTGACCCTCGGGTCCAGCTCCAGTTCAACCCCATCCAGCGACCGGACCCGATCAGCCGCAACCGAGGTGATCAGCACGGCGCTACTCGTTCAGGCGGATAGGCATTACGAGGTAGCGGAAGTCTTCACCGTCGACCGGCTGCAGCAGCCCGGGCCGCAGCGGCGAGATCAGGCGCAGCATCACCTCGTCCCCCTGGATCGCTTCAATTCCGTCGCGGAAGAACTCGTGATTGAAACCTATGCTCAGCTCCTCACCTTCGAAGGCGGCCGGCAGCTTCTCTTCGGCGTCGCCGAGGTCGGGGGTATCTGCCGAGATCGTGATCTCCCCTGGGGTCAGGGAGATTTTCAGGGGCCGGTTCTTCTGCGCCATCTGGCTGACTCTCTTGACAGATTCGAGCAGTTCGCCCCTGGGCAGCCTCACATCGTGCTCGTAGCTCTCGGGGAAGAGCTGCTGGTAGCTGGGGAACTGACCGTCCACAGTGGTGGTCGAGAGGACCGCCCCGTCAACCACGAATATGACCTCGCGGTCGGTGATGGTCAGATTCACCGACTCCGAGTCGCCTGAGGCCAGCAGCCTTGAAAGCTCCTTCAGGGCCTGAGCCGGGATGTTCTTGTCGATGTCCACGGGCACCGGCTCCTTGAGCGAAGTCTCCTTGACCGCGAGACGGTATGAGTCGGTGGCGACCATGGTCAGGCTGTTACCGGAAGCGAGCACCTGGACACTGGTCAGAACAGGCCTCATATCTTCCTTGGAGGCGGCGCGTGCGACCAGGTCGATGGTTTCGATGAGGGATTCCCGGGAAAGGCGGATGGCCTCTCCGGAGGCAGTCGGCAGGGGTGGGAAGTCATCACTGCTGAGCGCCCGGATGTGGAAATTGGAGCTTCCCGAGTGGATCGCCACGTCCCGTTCAGTGACCCGGTATTCGACCTCTGACTTGCCGGATCCGAGCAGGCGGGATATGTCGGAGAAGAGACGTCCCGGCAGGAGGACCTTGCCGTCTCCATCGATCGAGCCCTCGACGTGGACCGGAACCTTGAGGCTCATGTTGCCATCGGTTGAGCTGAAGGAGAGTCGGCCCTCCTCGGCCTCGACAAGGATGCCGCCCAGTGCCGGGTTCACCCCACCGGTGGAAACCGTCCTGGCAGTCAAGGCGAGCTTCGCAGCGAGCTCCTGGTTGTTGATTGAGAATTTCATTCAGTTATCAGTATTGATGAGGTAAGCCTGTGGGTTCACTGTGGGTTTGGGGTTCTTGGCTCTGGGAGTAGTTCGGTACCGGTGGATCCCGGGGGTTCAGGTTGATTGTCGCAACCGGCCCGGCGCCTCAGCCGTCCCCTTCGCCCGGAGAGTGGAGAGTAGCGCGCAATGAGTCCACAGCGGTTGTGATCTCCGGATCCACCGAAATCTGCCCCGAAACCCTCTCGATCGAGCTGATGACGGTCGAGTGGTCCCTGCCCCCGTACAACTGGGCTATCTGTGAAAAAGAGAGGCCGGTCATCTCCCGGGTCAGGAACATGGAGACGTTTCGGGCAGTTGAGGTCCTGCGGTCCCGTTTACGTGACATGAGGTCTTCGATACTGACCCCGTAGTGAGCCGCGGTCTTCTCCCGGATCAGCTCAGGGGTGATGTGGACGGCGTCGACCTGGTGTTCGGGAAAGACACGAGCGATCAGTTCGCTGTCCACCGGGGCAGCCGTGAGCGAGGCCTCGGCGACGGTCCTCGTCAGGGCTCCATGGAGCTGGCGGAGGTTGCTTTCAACTCTGCCGGCGAGCATGGTCAGAGCCTCCTGGTCGGCCACTTCAAGCCCGGCCTCAGTCACCAGGTGACGCAGTACGGTCAGCCTCGTGGCCAGGTCAGGCGCCGATATCTCAGCCGTGAGGCCCCATTCGAAGCGGTCGCTGAGTCGCTCGGTGAGGGTTGATATGTCGTTGGCCCTACGATCCGCGGAGAGCACGATCTGGCTCCCTGATTCGTAGAGCGCGTTGAATGTGTGGAAAAACTCCTCTTCGGTATGAGGCTTGCCGGCGATGAACTGGATGTCATCGATAAGAAGGACGTCGATGTCGCGGTAGCGGCGCTTGAACTCGGCGGTACCGTTCTCCCGCAGGGCCGAGACGAACTCGGCGGTGAAAGCCTCTGCGTTTGTGCAGCGCACATCGAGCTCGGGAACATTCCGCCGCAGGTAGTTGGCGATCGAACCGAGGAGGTGGGTCTTGCCCAGCCCCGGTGCTCCATGGATGAACAACGGGTTGTAGGCCTCGGATGGAGCCTCTGCGACGGCCAGGGCAGCGGCGTGTGCCAGGTGGTTGCCCGGGCCGATCACGAACCGCTCGAAGAGATGGGTGGGGTTCGGAGCAGGATCAGCGGCCCCGGGGCCCCGCTCGCTCGCCTGCGCGGAAAGATCGAAGCTGATCGCCGTTATCGAGGACTCGACCCTGGATAACGAGTGAAGGATGAGGCCTGCGTAACGCTTCTCCACCCAGGTACGAACAGAGTCAGGCGCTTCGAGGAAAAGCGTATTGCCACGCCTCGAGACCGGCTCCAGCGGAGCGAGCCACATCCGGTAGGTGGACTCCGGGAGGCTGGCGCTCAGGTGGCTTCTCACAGAACCCCAGAGGCGCGAAATCGGCTCCTGGATTGAACTATCTGCTGTATTTTCGGTCTGCTGAAGAGGTTTGTTTTCGGCTGCCACTGAGTGTCTGACGGTTGGAGACGAAGCAGCGCCGACCATACATCCGCTTCAGCCGGCGCCGGGCGGCACCGCCGCAAATCGCGGAGAAAAGTTCCAGAGGTACGGAGAGACGCCCGGCCCCCTATACTCCCCGGCTCCCATGAAGCGCACTTACCAGCCAAAGAAACGCAAGCGGGCGAAGACCCACGGTTTTCGTGCCCGGATGAGCACCAAGGGTGGTCGAGACGTGATTCGCCGCCGCCGCCGCAAGGGCCGCAAGCGCCTCGCAGTCTGAGCATGCCGCGTCCCGGCTCTGGTTCACCCAGACGCCGTCGTCTCTCTCGTAGCGGTGACTTCCGGCGTGCATACCGCGACGGTTCCTCGAAAGCGACCAGATACCTGGTCCTCTATCGCTTCGATCGCGGAGACGATGAACCCGGTGACGCCCGCCTGGGTGTGTCCGTATCGAAGAAGCTCGGCGACTCAGTCACCAGGAATCGCATCAAGCGGGTCCTGAAGGAGGCTTTCTGGTCGAGTGTCGACCGGGAAAGTGCCGACCAGGACTTCGTGCTCGTCGCCAGGACTTCGGTTGGCCGTGTGATCGAGGATCGCGGGCTCGAAGGCGCCATCGAGTGCGTGCGTGAGTTGACCGGGACCACCGGGCCCGACGATGACGAGCGTTCCACGTGAAACGGGTAGCGCTCGCGCCTGTCCTCCTCTACCGGCGCTGGATTTCCCCGATGTTGCCTCGTCGCTGCAAGTACGAACCATCCTGCTCCGCCTATACGGTCGAGGCGATTGAGCGTTTCGGGGTGATACGGGGTACAGTTCTCGCCTGCTGGCGAATTCTGCGCTGCAATCCCTTCAGCCACGGTGGCTTCGATCCCGTGCGCGAGGATTTCACTTTCAGGGTCGGGCCTATGGACCCGGCTGAATACCACGGAGAATCGAAACCGCGTTGATCCCAATCGGAATCACAGTCATAGCCAACATCCTTCAGCCGCTGATCGATGTCGCGAATGCAGTTCTCGAGGCATTCCACGACTGGGGGCTCAGCTGGGGCGGCGCGATCATCGCTTTGACAGTCGCCACTCGAACCCTGCTGATACCCCTGACGTACAAGCAGCTCAAGAGCATGCGGGCGCTCCAGGCATTCCAGCCTCAGATCAAGGAGCTCCAGGAGAAGTACAAGAACGATCGTCAGCGCCTCTCGCAGGAGATGATGAAGTTCTACCAGGAGAACAAGATCAACCCGCTGGCCTCCTGTATCCCCCTTCTGGCGCAGATGCCGATCTTCATCACGCTCTTCTACACGCTCAGAGGGCCTCTGCGTGAGGACATGTGCGGTCAGACCAGCATGACCTGTGGCGACGTGCCCTTCAACATCGTGCAGAGCTCCGCTACCTCAGGAGCCGCTGAACAGAAGATGGTCGCGGCCGGAAACCTGAGCGCAGACCAGATCAACAACGTGGTCAGCAATTTCGACGCGATCAAGCCGTTGACCGACGGCGTGACCTCCTTCGGGGAGTCATTCCTCTTCATCCCCGACCTGACGGCCGAAGCAGTGGGCGGTGTCCTGATCGCCCTGATCGTGCTCTACGTGGCCACCCAGCTCGTATCGGGCCTGATCATGGCCACCACTGCCGACCGCAACCAGCGCATCCTGATGATGGCCCTGCCTTTCGTCTTCATTCCTTTCATCATCAGCTTTCCCGCCGGCCTGATCCTCTACTGGATCACCACCAACTTCTGGACCATCGGTCAGCAGGCCGTGGTCAACAAGGTGATTCCGCCACCGGCCAAGCTCGATCCCCAGGTAGCGGCCACCGTCAAGGCACCACCTCCTCCCCCACCCCGCAAGAAGAAACGCCGGCGCTAGCGCCGTAGACTGGAATCATGGAATCTGATCAGTGGCCTGATGAGCCGGCAGAGAGAGTCAGGGCGGTGGTCGAGCGTGTTCTCGACCAGCTCGAGCTGGACGGTTCGGTCGGGATCGAAGAGGACGAACAGGCGATCGTCGCCACGGTCGACGGCGAAGACGACTACGGCCTGCTCATCGGACGGCGCGGGCAGACGATCGACGCCCTCCAGCTGATCTGCTTCCAGGCCGCATTCCAGGGCATTCGAGAGCGCAAGCGGGTAGTGCTGGATGCCGCCGGGTACCGCGAGAAGCGGGAAGAGGTAATCACCGAGCGGGCCGAGCGGGCCGCCGAAAAGGCGATCGCCGACGGGGACGAAGTCGAACTGGAGCCGATGCCCGCAAGGGAACGGCGTGTGGTTCACGAATACCTGAAGGAACGCACCGAAGTCGAGACCTACAGCGCCGGCGACGAGCCCCAGCGCCGGGTCGTTGTCGCGCCCCTGCTCACCGATTGAGCGAGCCGGCCCGGTTCGACCCGGAACCCGGGCAGGTCGAGAGGCTGCGGCCGATGCTCGAGATGCTCGAACGGGACCCCGCTTCGCTCAGCTCGGTCAAAGATCCTGAAAAGGGACTGGAGGTACACCTGCTCGACAGCCTTTCCGGGACCCTGGTCGGTGAGTTCGACGAGACGGTCAGGGTCGTGGACATCGGCTCCGGAGCGGGCTTCCCGGGCATTCCGATGGCGGTCGCCCGGCCGCGCTGCAGCTTCGACCTGATCGATTCGGTCGGGCGCAAGGTCGACTTCATCCGCAGGAGCGCAGAGAAGCTCGGCCTCGACAACGTCAGGGCGATTCAGACGCGGTCCGAGGATCTCGCTCGTGCGGAGGGCCGGGAGGCATACGGGCTGGCAACCGCCAGGGCCGTGGCTCCGCTCGCCGCGCTGGCCGAACTTGCATCCCCCCTGCTCCGGCAGGGGGGATCACTGGTGGCCTGGAAAGGCGCTCGTGAGCGTGAGGAAGAACTCGACCTGGAGTCAGTGTCCGCTCTGGTCGCGATGGAGATCGAACGGGTGCTGCCGGTGCGGCCATACGCGACCAGCCGTCCGCGCCACCTCTACGTACTCAGGAAGACCGCCGTCACGCCGGCCGGGCTGCCGCGCCGCGCGGGCATGGCCCGCAAGCGGCCCCTCACTGGCTAAGCTGGCTCGTCGATGACTTCCTGCCGGTCAATCAAATGGGTCTGATCTACGCGGTCGCCAACCAGAAGGGTGGCGTCGGCAAGACGACCACTACGATAAATCTGGCAGCAGCACTGGCATCGATGGGTCAGAAGACCCTCGTTGTCGATCTCGATCAGCAATGCAATGCGACGGTCGGACTGGGCCTGGACCGTGAAGCGCGTCCTTCGGCCTACGAGGTGCTCTCGGGGGATGTGACCCTTTCCGGTGCCGCCCGGCCGACCGACCTGGAGAACCTCTGGATCGTTCCGGCAAGCCGTGACCTGGCCGGTGCGGCGGTCGAGCTTCCGGGACTCGAACGGCCGAACTTCAGGCTCAGGGAGCAGCTGGGCTCGGTGGCCGAAGATTTCGACGCTGTGCTTATGGACTGCCCTCCGGCACTCGGACCGGTGACCGTCAATGCCCTGGTGGCGTCGGACCGGGTCATAGTGCCGGTTCAGGCGGAGTACCTGGCGCTCGAGGGGTTGGCAGAGTTCAGGTCGACGATGACGACGGTACAACGGGAACTCAACCCCGGACTGAAGCTGTCTGGAATCGTTGTGACAATGCACGACGAAAGGACCCGCTTGGCCCAGGATGTAGAGAGAGACCTGCGTGAACACTTCGAGAACGAGGTCTACCGCAACGTGATTCCGCGAACGGTGAGGCTGGCGGAGGCGCCCAGTTACGGGATACCGGTAACCGACTACGCGCCGGCTTCACGCGGCGCCGGCGCCTATATCGCGCTCGCGAACGAGGTTCAGACCCGTGGCTGAGCGACGCGGCATGGGACGCGGCCTCGGGGCGATCCTGCCGGAGGGCCACAACGGTCCCGATGTCAGCGAACTGCCGGTCGCCGAGATCGAGCCGAACCCGAATCAGCCGCGCAGGCGTTTCGATGAGGTCGCCCTCGAAGCTCTTTCCGGGTCGATCCAGGCCAGTGGTGTGGTGCAGCCGCTGATCGTCAGGAAAGTTAGTACCAATAGATACGAACTTATCGCCGGTGAACGACGCTGGCGGGCGGCTCAGATGGCCGGCCTCGAGAGGATCCCAGTAGTGATCCGCGACTCCGACGAGGCCGATCGCCTCGAGGTCGCGCTGATCGAGAACATGGTGCGAGAGGACCTCAACCCGGTCGAAGAGGCCCGCGCCTGCGCCGCGCTGGTGGAGGACCTCGGTCTGACCAAGGAGGACCTCGGTAGACGGGTGGGCCGCAGCAGACCCCAGATATCGAACCTGATCCGGCTGCTTGACCTCCCCGACGAAGTACTCGAGATGCTGGAAAGCGGAGTACTCAGCGAAGGTCACGGCCGGGCAGTACTCCAGGTCGCCGACAACGACGGCCGACGGCGGCTGGCCAGGCTGGCCAGGGACCGCGGCTGGTCGGTCAGGAAGACAGAGGAAGAGGCGAGGGCAACCGGTTCGAAGGCCGCGGGCTCCCCGAACGCCAGGCCTCAGCTCTCGGCCGAAGAAAAGGAAGCGGTGGCCGGCCTTACCGAGAAACTCGAGGTCGGACTCGACCTGCCGGTGAAGATACGACCGCGGGCCGAGGGCCTTACGGTCGAGATCCAGGTTGAGAACTTCGAGCAGGCTGCGGGGCTGGCCGACAAGCTCGGCTGACCCCGGTAGAATCACCGATCTTTGCCCGGGCGATTAGCTCAGTTGGTTAGAGCGCATCTCTGATAAGGATGAGGTCCCTGGTTCGAATCCAGGATCGCCCACTGTCGAGCGCCGGTGCCGGCCCGGCCCCGCACCTCCGCAGCCACCCCCTCGCCGGAGCCTTTCGCCGCTCTGCATATAATCGCCGCCTATGCGCGAGATGCAGATCTACGGTGTCAGTTTCGACATGGTCGGCAAGCAGCCGATCGTGCTGCTGAAGACGGTCGACGACAACCGGTTCCTGCCGATCTGGATCGGCCACCCCGAGGCGGCCGCGATCCTGATGAAGCTGCAGGGGGCCGATACGCCCCGTCCGATGACCCACGACCTGATGGTCGACATGCTCGATCAGGTCGAAAGCAAGTGCGAACGCATCTCGATCACAGAGCTGAGGGACAATACGTTCTACGCCAGCATCACCCTCTCGGCTAACGGCAGTGAGGTCGAGATCGACTCGCGGCCATCCGACGCCCTGGCGATAGCGGTCCGCCTCGGGGTCCCCATCTTCGTCGCTGAAGAGGTGATCGACGAGTCATCGATCGAGTTCGACCAGGGCGAAGAGGACAACGAACAGGTGGTCGAGAAGTTCAAGGACTTCCTCGACGACATCTCACCGGAAGACTTTCTTCAGGGTTCCTGACCCGGGTCCTGCAGGGCCAGATTCAGGATCTTCTCGACCATGTCGTCGAAGCCGACCCCGGCCGCCTCGGCCGCCTGGGGCAGCAGGGAGGTCTCGGTCAGCCCCGGGATCGCGTTGACTTCCAGCACCTGCGGGCCGTTCTCGCCGAGAATGAGGTCCACCCTGGAGAAGCCCGAGCAGCCCAGTGCCCGATACGCCCGCAGCGCGATACGCCCGACCTCTTCACCGGCTTCCTGGGGCAGGTCGGCGGGGCATACGAACTCAGCTCCGCCGACTTCGTAGCGGGCCTCGAAGTCGTAGCTGTTGCTGCCGGTCGGGATCGCCTCGACGATCGGGAGAATCTGGTCACCGAGCACGGAGACGGCAAGCTCTCGGCCGCTGACCCAGGTCTCGAGCAGGGCCCGGTCGTCATAGCTCAGCGCCGTCATCAAGGCAGCCGGCAGATCGCCCTTCGAGGTCACCACCTTGACCCCGAGCGAAGATCCCTGCGAGGCCGGCTTCGCGACCAGTGGAAGGCCGAGGGTGGCCAGGGCCCGGGGGAAGGTCGATGCGGCCCCGAAGTCACGGATCGAGGCTTCGCTGTAGGTGACCCAGTCGGGGGTCGGGATCCCGTGTTCGCGGAAGATGTACTTGGCCAGGCTCTTGTCCATGCAGCGCTGGCAGGCGGCGACGCCGGGCCCGGTGTGCGGGATGCCGAGCAGCTCCAGGAGGGCCTGGACCGTCCCGTCCTCGCCCTCGGTGCCGTGGAGCGCGATGAAGGCGACCTCGGGGTCGAAGGCCTGCAGCCGTGAAACGAGGTCCGGCCCGAGATCCATCGCCTCAACCTCATGGTTGAGGTCCAGAAGCGCTTCGGTCACCCGGCCGCCGGAGCGCAGCGAGACGCCGCGCTCGAGAGAACGTCCGCCCTGCAGCAGCGCGACCCTCAACTGGCACCTCCGGCGGAACCTTCGTGACCATCGACCGGCGGGAGCCGCATCTCTCCGGTCATCGTCTCGTAGAGGAATATCTGCTCGCGGGCTGCCTCGCCGATCCGGCGTACACCCTCGATGATCCGGTCCTCGGTCACACCACTGAAGTTCAGCCGCATCGAGTTTGCGCCACGCCCGTCCACATAGGCGGATGTCCCGGGGACGAAAGCGACCGACTTGGTCAGGGCCTTGGCCAGCAGGTCCTCGGTATTGATCACCTCGGGCATTGTCGCCCAGACGAAAAGGCCGCCCTCCGGCCTGGTCCAGCTCGCCCCGTGGGGGAAGTACTCGGACATGGCTCCGGTCATCGCATCCCGCCGCGAGCGATAGATCCCGATCAGGTCTTCGACGTACTCGCGCCAGCGACCGGCCCGGAAGTACTCGGCCGCGAAGTCCTGGGTCAGGGTCGAGGTGCAGAGGTCGGCGGCTCCTTTGCCGAGCACCACCTTTTCCCGGATCGGCGTCGGTGAGACCACCCAGCCGATCCGGAGACCGGCCGAGAGAATCTTCGAGAGCGTGCCGATGTAGACGACGTAGGCGCCGCCGTCGAGGCTGTAGAGCGTCGGCAGGCTCTCACCCTCGTAGCGCAGCAGGCCGTAGGGGTTGTCCTCGATCACCAGGATCTCGTTCTCCCTTGCGATCTCGACCAGGCGGCGACGACGTTCGAGGGAGAGAGTGACTCCGCCGGGGTTCTGGAAGGTCGGGACCGAGTAGATGAACTTCGGCCGGCGACCCCGGGATTCGAGTTCGGCCAGGGTCTCCTCGAGCAGGTCGATCCTCATGCCGTCCCCGTCGCATTCGATCTGGATCACCTCGGCCTCGTAGGAGCAGAAGGTCGGGATCGCCCCGGGGTAGGTCGGTGCGTCACAGATCAGGATGTCGCCCGGATCAATCAGCGCCTTGGTGACCAGGTCGATCGCCTGCTGCCCGCCGGTGGTGACGGTGACGTCCATCGCATCTATCCGCATTCCTTCCGCGGCCATGATGCCGACGATCTGCTCGCGCAGCGATTCCAGCCCTTCGGTCGGCCCGTACTGCAGCACCTCGGCCACCGAATCCCGGGCGATCCGGCCCATCTCGGCGGCGAAGGTCTCCGGTGGGAAGGTTGAGGTGTCGGGCAGGCCTCCGGCAAGCGAGATGACCTCGGGCCGGGCGGTGATCGCCATCATGTCGCGCATCGCCGAAGACCTCATCACCCGCGTGCGCCGGGCGAACAGACCGGCGTAGCGTTCGAGGTCTCGTGCCCGGGTCTGGGGACGGCGGGGAGGTGGAGGCGCAGCCATCGTTCTATTCTGCCTGTATCGGTTCATTCGAAACAATCTGCCTCGCCGCCGGAATCGGCATTGCGGTCGGCATGTTCTCCGGGACGACCGGCCTCGAGGGCTCGGCCCGTGGGCGCATGACCCTGCTCTCGGCGGTGATCGGGCTCGCCTTCGGCTACTTCGCCGCCGCGATATTCGACGGCGGCACCCTGCTCTCGATGCTGGTCGGCGCGATCTTCGCCGGGCTGTCCTGCGCGGTGGTCAGTGGGGTCATCGCCGGGGCCAGGCGACGCGGCGGAACCGCTGCGCTCGGCTTCATCACGATCCTCGTGGCCCTGGTCATCGCTGCCGCCAGCATCGTCGTGCCGCCGCTCGCGATCATCCCGGCCATCGCCATGGTCTGGCTGGCGATCTCCCGGAACCGCCGGGCCGACCGCAAGCACGCCGGCCTGCGCGTCCTGCGGTAGATGAAGAAGAAGCTGGTCCTCGCCTACGTCGATTCGCTGAGGACCGACATGCTGCGCCAGGCGATCTCCGAGGGCCGGGCGCCGACCTTCGGCCGCCTGGTCAGGCGAGGGGTGCTGGTCGAGGACTGCGTTTCTTCCTTCCCGTCGGTCACTCCGGTGGCCTCGGCGGAGATGGTCACGGGTGTGGCTGCGGACAGGCACTGGATCAGTGGCATGAACTGGTACCACCGGGTCGAGCGGCGCTACGTCGAGTACGGCTCGTCGCTGGAGGCTTCCCGGGCCTTCGGCATATTCCGGTCGCTGCATGACCTCGTCTACAACATGAACCTCTCCCACCTCAACCCCGGGATCGAGACGGTCTTCGAGTCGCTGGACGACCTCGACGTGCGCACGGCAGCGACGCCGTTTCTGATCTACCGGGGTCGCCACCGACACCAGGTGACGCTCCAGGGGCTCACCGGCAAGGTGGTCGAGTCCGGCCTGGTCAACCTCGAGTACGGCACCTGGGGCCCGAAGGAGCTTTTCTACGGCGACCTCTATGCCTCGATGCCGGTTCCCTGCAAGCCGAGCTCGGTTCCCGGCCGTCGTGACCAGTACTCGGCCTGCTGCGCCTCGGAGCTGGTCTCGCGCAACCGTTTCGACTTCATGCTGCTGTCCTTCCCGGACAACGACAACTACTCGCACCGGCACGGGCCGGCCGCTTCCCTGACCTCGATCGAACGGGCCGATGTCTGTATGGCCGAAGTGATCCGCGCCGCCGGCGGCATGGACGGCTTTCTCGCCGACCACTCGCTGATCCTGCTGGCCGACCACGCCCACACCGATGTCGAGAAGCCACTGGAGCTGATCGAGGGCATGGCCCGCAAGTTCGACGTGCTGCGCGCTTCGGAGGACCGGCCGGGGGTTGCCGAGCTGGCGGTCAGCCCGACTTCGCGGGCGGCGCACATCTACATCCTCGAAGAACGGGACAACCCGGTCCGGCACCGCCGGGTCCGCGAGCATGCGGCATCGATCGAGGGCGTCGAGCTGGTTTCGTGGCTCGAGCGGCCGGACGGCAGTCCGCTGGTCAGGAAAGGCCCGGGGCATGACGGCGTCGAAGGCCTGGCGGTCACGGTCGAACGTGCAGGCCACCGGCTCTCGTTCACCCCGGCCGATCGGCCCCGCCCCGCATCCGGCCCCGACCGGTGGACCGACGCAGCCGATTCGGACCGGGTCGAAGACCGGCGGGGACGCAGCTGGATGATCCGGGGCGAGCTCGAGGCGCTGGAGGCCTCGGCCACAGGCGGGCGGATCGAGACCCCGGTCTACCCGGATGCTCTCGGCCGCCTCTACTCGGCGATGTGCGCGCCCCACTCCGGAGACCTGATGATCTCGGCTGCCCTCGGCTACGAGTGCCTCGACTGGGGCGGTGCCGCTCACATCGGTGGGGGCAGTCACGGGTCACTGCGTCGGGAGGACTCCGAAGGCCCGCTGCTGTTCGTCGGCTGCGGCCCCGAGTCTCCCGACGAGCGTGAGCAGTGGGCCCTCCAGGACGTGGCCCCGATCATCCGCGGCCACTTCTCCGGCTGAGCCGCGGCAGCCGATTGCCGCAACCGCCCGGTCAGGGTGCCCGGCGGCTCAGCCGGCCGGAACTCAGCCGGCCGGGAGCATGAACGGGTCGATCGAGTCGGCGAGGCCCTCCGCATTTACTTCGACTGCCGCCCCCATGACCCAGACGTCCTCGGTCGCGGTCTCGAAACGGACCGGCATGTCGGTACGCATGCGCTCGACGGCCTGCTCGATCCGAACCCCGAGAACGCTCTGCCGGGAGCCGGTCATACCGACGTCGCTGATGAAGGCGGTGCCCTTCGGCAGTACCCGGCCGTCGGCCGTGGGCACATGGGTGTGGGTGCCGAGGACCGCCGCCACCCGGCCGTCCAGGTACCAGCCGAGCGCGACCTTCTCGCTGGTCACCTCGGCATGGAAGTCGACAACTATCGCGTCACAGCGGTTCTCCAGCTCGTCGATCAACAGGTCGGCTTCGTCGAACGGCGACCGGGCGGCGGTGAGACCGACGGTTCCGCTCAGGTTGATCACCGCCACCTTCATGCCGCCGGCTTCCACCACGGTCGAGCCGTGGCCCGGGTTGGCGCGGCGGTAGTTGGAAGGCCGGACAATTCGATCGGTCTGGTCGAGGTATTCGTAGGCGTCGCGGTGACGGTAGGTGTGGTTGCCCAGTGTGATCACGTCGGCGCCGGTCGAGAACAGTTCCTCCGCGGTCTTCCCGGTGATACCCATACCGCCGGCCGAGTTCTCGCCGTTGACCACGGTCAGGTCGGGCGCGAAGCGATCGCGCAGTCCGGGCATGGCAGCGGCCAGCCCGCGTCTACCCGGGCTGCCGACGACGTCACCGATGAACAGGAGCTTCACGCCTTCGAGACTATCTGCGCCGGGCGGTCACCCCCGCCCGGCGCGTCACTCCGGCATCCATAGACTTGGCGGCATGAGCTTCCCGTCAACCCGTCTCCGTCGGCTGCGCCGGACCGCGCCCCTGCGAGGGCTGGTCCGTGAGACCACTCTGAGTCCATCCGACCTGATCCAGCCCATGTTCGTCGCGGCGGGATCCGGAGTCCGGGAGCCGATCCCTTCACTGCCGGGTATCGACCGGCTCTCGATCGCCGAACTGGTCGAGGAGGCGGGCGAGGTCCAGGCGGCCGGTGTTCCGGCGATCCTGCTTTTCGGCGGCGCGACCGAGAAGGACGAAGCCGGATCGGCGGCCTTCGACGACGAAGGGGTCGTGCAGATGGCGCTGAGGGCGCTGAAGGAAGCCCACCCCGAGCTCGTACTGATGACCGACGTCTGCCTCTGCGCATACACCGACCACGGGCATTGCGGCTTCGTCAGGAACGGCGAGATCGACAACGACGTCACGGTCGAACTGCTGTCGAAGGTCGCGATCTCCCATGCCGAAGCGGGGGCCGACGTGGTCGCCCCGAGCGACATGATGGACGGCAGGGTCGGCTCGATCCGCTACCAGCTGGACGAAGAAGGTCACCCCGGGGTGGCGATCCTGTCCTATGCGGCCAAGTACCGGTCGGCCTTCTACGGGCCGTTCCGCGAAGCCGCTGACTCGGCCCCCGCTTCCGGGGATCGCGCCGGACACCAGCTCGACCCGGCGAATTCCGAAGAGGCTCTGCGCGAAGTCGAGCTCGACGTCGAAGAGGGCGCCGATGCGGTGATGGTCAAGCCGGCCGGCTACTACCTCGACGTGGTCCGCCGGGTCAAGGAACAAGCCGGCGTCCCGGTGGCGGCCTACCAGGTCTCCGGTGAGTACTCGGCGATCCGCGCCGCCGCCGCCAACGGCTGGATCGACGAACGCGCGGCCGCCCTCGAGTCGCTGCTCTCGATCCGCCGGGCGGGCGCGGATTTCATCGTCACCTACTTCGCACGCCAGGCTGCGGAGTGGCTCGGCCGTGAAGGCTGAGGCGACCGGCGTGACGGTTTCCGACGCAGCCCTTTTCGAAAGGGCCCGGAAGGTGATGCCCGGAGGCGTCAACTCACCGGTGCGGGCGATGCGGCAGATCGGACGCGACCCGGTCTTCATCGAGAGCGCCGAAGGCTGTCGCATGAGGGGGAGCGACGGCCGCAGCTACATCGACTGGATCGGTTCCTGGGGTCCGATGATCCTCGGTCACGCCGACCCCTCGGTACTGGAGGCGGTGAGCCGGGCTGCATCACTCGGTACGAGCTTCGGAGCCGCGACCGGGGCGGAGGTCGAGCTGGCAGAGGCGGTGGTCGACAGGATGCCGTCGGTCGAGATGATCCGCATGACCAGCTCCGGCACCGAGGCGGCGATGACCGCGGTGCGGCTGGCCCGCGCGGTGACCGGCCGGGAGACGATCGTGAAGTTCGCCGGGGCCTACCACGGCCACAGCGATGCCCTGCTGGTCGAGGCCGGTTCGGGCCTGGCGACCCTCGGCATCCCGGCCGGCCCCGGCGTCCCGGCCTCTACCGCCGCCGGGACCGTAGTGGTCCCCTGGAACGACCGGGAAGCGGTCGAGGCAGCGCTCGCCTCCCACGAGGTCGCGGCGCTCCTGGTCGAACCCGTGCCGGCCAACATGGGTGTCGTGCCGCCAGAGGACGGACTGCTCGAAGACCTGCGCCGGCTCTGCGACCGCCACGGCACTCTGCTGGTCTTCGACGAAGTGATCACCGGTTTCCGGGTATCCCGGGGCGGCGCCCAGGAGCTCTACGGCGTCGAGCCGGACCTGACCGTCATGGGCAAGGTGATCGGCGGCGGCTTCCCTGCGGCGGCCCTGGGCGGCCCGCGCCGCCACCTCGAGCGACTCGCTCCTTCCGGCGACGTCTACCAGGCGGGCACGCTCTCCGGAAATCCGGTCGCGGTCGCCGCCGGCCTGGCGACGCTCGCCAGACTCGACCGGGATGCCTACCGGAGGCTGGGACAGCTGACCGACCGCCTGGTTGCCGGACTGCGCCGCATCGCCGCGGGCAGGGAACTCCAGGTCTCCTCGGTTCCGGGGCTGGTCACGCTCTTCTTCTCCGGGAGTCCGGTCCGTGATTTCGCTGACGCCGCCGGCAGCGACGGTGAACGGCATGCGCGCTTCTGCCGGGAGATGCTCGATCGTGGCATCTACCTGCCCCCTTCCCGGTTCGAGGCCTGGTTCGTCTCGCTCGCCCACGACTCCGGGACGATCGACCTGACCCTCGAGGCTGCCGCCGAGTCGGTTGAGGCGGCTTCGGGCCGGCACGGGGGTGCGGCATGAGCCAGACAGGTCACCCGGGCTCGTCGGCCGCCGGAGATCCGGCAGGGGAGGCTCTGCGGCTGCTGGCCGCACGGGTCGCAGAAGAAGGCCCCCCGCTGGTGGTGGTCGGGAGCCGCCCGTCCGCCGGGCCGGCCTTCGCCCGGCTGGTCGCCTCCGGTCCCCGGACCTCCGCCGATCCGGGGGCCTACGCCTTCGTGGTCGAAGCGGTTCGCGAGGGCTACCTGTGTCACTACGAGGATTCGAGGGTGCTGGAGCGACCGGACTCCGACCTCGCCCTGCTGGCCGGCGATCTCTTCTATGCGATCGGGATCAGTGCCCTCGCGGAACTCGGCGACGTCGAATCCGTATGGATTCTGTCGGAATTGATCCGGGTATCGGCCGAGTTGCGCTCGGCGGGCCGGCGCGACGATGCGGAGGCGATGTGGGTGGCGGCGAATCTGGCTTTGGCATGCGGATCCGACGAGCAGTACGAGCGTCTGGCCGGAGCCCTCTCAGCCGGCGATGAGGGCGTTCGCGGGGCCCTGGAAGAGTGGTCCGAACGTTCCGCGAATACCAACGATCTCGGTCGGATTCTCGCCGAAGTGCGCGAGGCAATACACTTCGCCCCCGATACTTAGAAGTTCTTTACCTCTTTCGAAACTTGTCCGACCAGCAGAACAACAATCCCGAGTCCGAAAAGGCCGACGGTCCCCGAGTGCCGCTTCCGGAAGCTCCCTCGCGGGGCTACTTCGAAGGCGAGTCGGTCACCCGCCGCAATGCCTTCATGGTGAGCAGCCAGGTACTGACCGGTGTCGCGGGTGCCGCGGTCGTTCTGCCCACGATCGCCTTCGCGCTCGCTCCGGTCTTCACCCCCTTCGAAGAAAGGTGGGAGGCGGTCGGCACGGTTGAGGACTTCACCGCCGACAACTACCGCGCGGTCGTCTTCACCGAGACGCTCGGGATCGGTGAGGTCGGCAAGACCACCGCCTACGTACGCCGCGGTGATCCCGACATCGAGGGTGAGACCGACGACGGCTTCGTGGCGATCTCTACCCGCTGTGCCCACCTCGGCTGCCCGGTCCGCTTCGTCCAGTCGGCCCGGAACTTCATCTGCCCCTGTCACGGTGGTGTCTACGACTTCCAGGGCAAGCGCATCGGCGGCCCGCCGCCGCGGCCGCTCGACCGTTTCCAGACCCGGGTCCGCGAGGGCCTGGTCGAGATCGGTCCGCGCTTCAGCGTGACCAACCAGCTCAAGGCCGTCCGCGTCCGCGACCCCGGCGAGTTCACCGGTGGCATCTGGGAGTACCTGTACCCGCCTCGTCCCTCGACCCCGCCCGCTCCGTAGCAGGCAACTGAACCGACGATGAAACTCCCGCTACCGACCCGCAAGAAGTCTTCCGAAAACGGTTCCGGAAACGGCTCGGTCGAGACCGTCGAGGAGGCCGGACCGAGCAAGGCCGAGAAGCGCGCGGCCGTCAAGACGGCCGCCATCCACCACTCCGCCGAGGGCGGTGCCACCGCCGCCGGCTGGGTCGACCAGCGCGTCAACGGCTCCGGCATCTACACGGCGATGCTGACCCGCAAGGTCCCCAAGGGCACCAACTGGTTCTACACCCTCGGTTCGGCCACCATGTTCATCTTCGCCATGCAGGCGATCACCGGCGTCTTCCTCTCGATGTACTACACGCCGTCGGCGACCCAGGCCTATGCCTCGATCACCCACCTGACCAATGACGTATTCATGGGCGAGTTCGTGCGCAGCATGCACAAGTGGGGCGCCAGCCTGATGATCATCCTGATCTTCCTCCACATGGCCCGGACCTTCTTCTTCGGTGCCTACAAGTACCCGCGTGAGCTCAACTGGGTCATCGGCGTGGTGCTGGTAGTCCTGACCATGGTCATGGGGCTTACCGGCTACCTGCTTCCTTTCGACCAGAGGTCCTTCTGGGCGACCATCGTCGCCAACAACATCACCGCCTCGGGCCCGGTGGTCGGCCCATACCTGGCCGACTTCCTCAGGGCCGGACCCGACTTCAGCGCGACCACTCTCTCCCGTTTCTATGCGCTCCACATGCTGCTCGTGCCTGGTTTGATCGGCGGGCTGATCGCTGCCCACCTCTTCCTCGTGGTCAAGCTCGGTACCACCGCGCCGCCATGGGTCAAGGCCGCCCGACCGAAGGGTGCCAGGCCGGTCGAGATGGTCCCGGCCGGTGTACCCGCGCCCGAGGCCGACGGCTCCGGAAACGGTGTCGTGACCAACGGCTCCGCGCCGGCAGCGCCCGTCGCCGAAGAGCCGGTCGCCGGGGAAACGCCTGCCGAAGAACCCGCCGCTGAAGAGCCTGCGGCCGCAGCCGGCGACGCCCCCGAGGCCGAAGCCGGATCCGACGGGGAGGTGAAGGCATGAACGGACGCGAGAAGGAGGAGTACCTCCGCGAGTATGAACAGCTGAAGAAGAAGGGCAAGGCGTTCTTCCCGTACGCGATCATGAAGGACTCGGTCATGTTCGTCCTGGTCGCCGCCGTGCTGGTCGTCATGTCGCTGGTGATGGGTGCCGAGCAGGGCCCCAAGGCCGACCCGACGACGACCACCTACGTGCCCCGACCCGAGTGGTACTTCTTCTTCCTGTTCGAGCTGCTCAAGGTGATCAAGTCACCGGAACTGGTGCCGGTGGCCACGGTCGGCGTTCCGACCATCTGCATGGTCCTGCTCCTGCTGCTTCCTTTCTACGACCGCGGTCCGGAGCGGATCCCGTGGAAGCGGCCGATCGCCAGCATCACGGGCGTGATGGTCATCGTCGCGATGGCCTACCTGACTTACCTCGGCGCGGCAGCAGGTTCGCCTTCCGAGATCGAACTGGAAACCGAACCGCAGTATGAGGTCGGCAGGCAGATCGTCGCCCAGGAAGGCTGTCTGGCATGTCATGCGATCGGCGAGAACGGTTCGGAGGGCGGCCTCGGGCCGGACCTGACCGAGATCGGATCGATGGTTCCCCGTCTCGCCATCAAGCGTTCGGTGGCGGTCGGTCCCGGCATCATGCCCGCCTATGACGGACTCGGCGAGAAGAAGCTCAACCAGGTGGCCGACTACCTGGCCTCGCTCGACTAGAGGCAGCCGTGGACGAGGCTCCTCCACGCAGGGGCGACGAACAGTTCGCCGGCCAGGTCAACTCGATGTTCGACCGGATCAGCGGCGTCTACGACCGCATGAACCGGGTCATGACGGCCGGCCTCGATCGCACCTGGAGAGCCCGCGCGGCGGAACGCTCGAGGCTCCAGCCAGGCCAGTCCGCCCTTGACCTCTGTTGCGGAACCGGAGACGTCGCCCTCGTCCTGGCCGAGCGTGTCGGGCCGGAAGGCAGCGTCATCGGAGCGGACTTCTCGAGGCCGATGCTGGACATCGCCGCAGCCAAGCCGACTCCCCCCGGCTCGGCACCGGTCGAGTTCCAGTGGGCCGACGCTCTCGAACTGCCCTACGAGGACGAGTCCTTCGATGCGGTCACGATCGCTTTCGGGGCGCGAAATCTGGCCGACCTTGATCGCGGCCTGGCCGAGATGCGGCGCGTTCTGGCTCCTGGCGGCAGTCTGGTCATCCTCGAGATCACCCAACCGCGCCGACAGCCGCTGAAGGGCTTCTTCGGCCTCTGGTTCGACCGGATCGTCCCGTTGCTGGGCAAGCTCGCCGGGGATTCCTCAGCCTATGAATACCTGCCGCAATCGGTGCGCAGCTTCCCCGACGCCGAATCGCTGGGGGCCCGGATGGACGGGGCCGGCCTGCGTCACGTCCGCTGGACCCTGATGGCCGGCGGAATCATCGCGCTGCACTCCGCGGTCAAGTGAACCCGGGGCGTTCAGCCCCGGAGCCGGTCACGGCGGTCTTCGAGAGTGCGGGTGCCTGGTTACCGACCGGACTCGCCGGGGTCGAGCGGGCACTTCTGGCCGCGGTCGGGGGAGAGGGCCCACTGACCCCCGACGCGGTCGCCACCCTGAAGGCAGGGGGCAAGCGGATGCGGCCGATGCTCGTCCTGCTCTGCGCGGGCCCCGAGGGTGGGCCTCAGGCGATCCGTTCCGCGGTGGCGGTCGAGTTGATCCACATGGCCAGCCTGGTTCACGACGACATACTCGACCGGGCACCGCTGCGCCGGGGTCGACCGACCGTATTCGCCGAGTCGGGCAGGGAGCAGGCGACCGCGCTCGGCGACCGGCTGTTCTCGACCGCCTTCGGGGTGCTTGCCGAGGCGGGGGACGAACCGGCGATCAGCGAGCTGAGTGCCACCGCAGTAGACCTGGCCCGAGGCGAGATGATGCAGCGTCGCGGAGCCTTCGACCTTGCGCTGCCGGAAGCCGACTACCTCGAGCGCTGCCGGCTCAAGACCGGCCGGCTCTTCGCCGCCGCCTGCGTACTGGGTGGATCGCCGGCGAAGCCGGATGAGGCCGGCCCGCTGGCCGCCTTCGGTCACCGGATCGGTCTCGCCTTCCAGATGCTCGACGACGTACTCGACATTTCCGGCCCGGTTGAACGGACGGGAAAGGCCCGTGGCACGGACCTGCTCGACGGCACCGTGACCCTGCCGCTGATCGTGGCCATAACCTCCAGGCCCGATCTCGCCACGGTCGACCTCCACCGCATCGACGAGACAGCTGCCGCGGAGCTCTGCGACCGCATCGCCGACACCGGAGCACTCGACGAAGTCCGAAGGCGCGCCATGAGCCTGATCGAGGAGGCAAAGGCCGGGTTGGCGGAGGCAGCCCTCGACGATGAGCAGGCGCGCCTTCTCGAACTGATCGCCGACGGGGTCGTGCTCCGGTACAGCTGAGGCCCGGCCGGACCCGTCAGCCGCCCCCGCTTCTGGAATACTGCGCCGTCATGGTTCTCAGCGACCGGAGCATCCGGGAAGAGATCGGTTCCGGGCGCATCGTGATCGACCCCTACCGGGAAGATCTCGTACAGCCTTCGAGCATCGACCTGCGGGTCGATTCCAAGTACCGGGTCTTCAACAACTCGCGTTACCCCTACATCGACGTCAAGCAGCCGATGGAGGATCTGACCGAACTGGTCACGACCGAACCGGAAGAACCGTTCATCCTCCACCCGGGTGAGTTCGTGCTCGGCCAGACTCTGGAGCGGGTCACCCTGCCGAACGACCTGGTCGCCCGGCTGGAAGGCAAGAGTTCACTCGGCCGGCTCGGCCTGCTGATCCATTCGACGGCCGGATTCGTCGACGCCGGCTTTCACGGAAACCTGACGCTGGAGCTCTCCAACGTCGCCAACCTGCCGATCACGATCTACCACGGCATGCCGATAGGGCAGCTTTCTTTCATGCGCATGGACCACCCGGTCGACAGTCCTTACGGCGACAGCGAGAACCGTTCGAAGTACCAGGGGCAGGCGGAGCCCACCGCCTCCCGGTACTACCTCAACTTCGAGTAGCACCACCGCCCCGGTGCCCGGGAGCGGTACGATCCCTGAATGGTCCCAAACGTGGGAATAATGGAGATTGCGATCGTGCTGGTGATCGCGCTGATCGTCTTCGGTCCGAAGCGCCTGCCGGAGCTGGGCAAGTCGCTGGGCAAGGGCATCAGCGAGTTCCGCGAGGGCGTCAGCAGCATCGGCGATTCAGTCACCGGGAACAGCGACGACGAGGACGACGAGCCGGTCGAACTGACCCCGGCGTCGCAGGCCCGGGCCCCTGACGAGGATCCCGAAGTGACTGAAGTGACTGAAGCACAGCCGTCGGGGACACAGCCGGAGGCCGAAAAGGTCGACGGTGAAGTGGTCGCCGAGCGGCGCGACTGAGGTCCGGAGCTTGGCCAAGCTGAAGCCGGTCCGGCATGACGAGGAGATCAGCCTGGTCGACCACCTGGATGAACTGCGCTCGCGCATCATCTACTCGCTCGTCGCCCTGGCGCTGGCCTTCGGGCTCTGCTTCTGGCAGAGCAGCCTGATTCTGGACATCGCCGCCAACCCGCTGCCGGTCGAGGACCGGGCCCTGATCGTGCTGGCGCCGACCGAGGCCTTCATGACCACGGTGACCGTCTGCATGTACGCGGCGATCATCGTCGCCGCGCCTTTCATCAGCTTCCAGATCTTCGCTTACGTGCTGCCGGCCTTCTCGCCGCGGGAGCGCCGGGTGATCATGCCACTGGTGATCGCGATCCCGTCCCTGTTCATAGCCGGCGTCGTCTTCGCCTACTTCATCGTGATGCCGGCCGCGGTGGACTTCCTGCTCAGCTTCAACAGCGACCAGTTCAGCACCGAACTGCGGGCCCGCGAGTACTACTCGTTCTTCTCGACCACGCTGATCGCCGGCGGCATCGTCTTCCAGGTGCCGGTGATCGTGCTGGCCCTGGTCCGCCTGCGGATCGTGACCATCGCCCAGCTCAGGAAGAACCGCCGATACGCCTACCTCGGCATCGCCGTGGTCGCGGCGGCGCTGCCCGGAGTGGACCCGATCACGATGCTGATCGAGATGGTTCCGCTGCTAATGCTGTACGAGTTGAGTATCTTGCTCGCTCGGGGCTTTGGTGCGACAGGCGCCGGGGAATCGATCGAACCCATCACCCAGGAGAACTGAGCAGTGGCCCAAGAACCTGAACACCGGATGCTTTTCGACCTGCGCGGCAAGCGCAAGCGCGTGATTCAGGTCATCTACGTGATGCTCGCCGTGATCATGGCCGCGAGCCTCCTGGTGATCGGCCTTCCCGGCGGGGTCAACCCCTTCGGTGGCAGTGGCGCGGTGTCGCAGGACGGTGCCGACCTCGCCATCGAGCGCGCCGAGCGGATCGAGGAGCGCATCGCCGCCGAGCCGAACAACGCCAATGCCCAGGCGGAACTTATCCGGGCCAGGGTTGCGGCGGGCAACTCGCTGGTCGAGCTCGACGACCAGGGCCGTACCCAGGTGACCGGGCCGGCCAACGCCCAGTACGACCTCGCCGCCCAGGCCTGGGAGGACTACCTCAAGACGACCGACAACGACCCCGATCCTGCGGTGGCCCAGCTGGTCGCCGGAACTCTCTTCAGCCTCGCCCAGGGCTCGGCCGTGGCCCAGTTCCAGGCCAACATCAGGGACGCCGCCAGGGCACAGCAGTTCTTCGCCGACGGCGCCGCCGAGGCCTTCGCCAACGAGGAAGGCCCGGCGCCGACCGGGGCGCTGGTCACCCTCGCGCAGTACCAGTACTACGCCCAGCAGACCGAGGCCGCCGAACGTACGCGAAGGAGAGCGTTGGCGTCAACCCAGGACGACGCCGAACGCGAGCAGATCAACACACAGCTCAACGCTGTCCGCCGCGAGGCGGAGCGCATCGGCGGCATCATCAGGCGGGCAGAGCGCCAGGCCCGTCAGGACGGTGGCCAGTCGCTGCAGGATCCGCTGGGCACGCTCGGCACCCCCGACAGCCAGAGCGGCGCGCCGCCCCAGCCATAAGCAGACGAAGCGACGCGGGTCAATCTATACTTGCCGTTCGTTACCGCTTGCCGGTAGCCGATGCGGGCCGTTAGCTCAGTTGGTAGAGCAGGAGACTCTTAATCTCAAGGTCGAAGGTTCGAATCCTTCACGGCCCATCCTTGTGGTGGGGACACCGCCAAGCGGCAACGCATGATGTCGGCTTCTCTTTGAAGAGTGTCGGCAAGGCTTTTCCCGTCCACGAACCGAAAAAGCGCAGGGTGGGTCTGAGGGGCAGTGAAGTCGCAACCCCCGAACCGGAACGTCCGCGGCCTGGTCGCCGTGCTGGCCCTCGGCCTGGTCGGTCTGCTGCCGGTTGCCTGCGGGGGCGATGAGCCCGCGTCGGATCAACCACCACCCGGGCTCGCGGGCGGCTGGGAAACCGATTTCTCCAAGAGCAGCGTCCCCCTGGACGAGTTCATCGGCGGCGGTCCACCCAAGGACGGCATCCCGTCGATCGACGACCCGGAGTTCGTCTCGACCGGTGAGGCTGACCAGTGGCTGGCCGACGGCGAGCCGCTTGCGCTGCTCGAGGTCGGCGGAGAGACCCGCCTCTACCCGATTCAGATCCTCGTATGGCACGAGATCGTCAACGACGAAGTCGGCGGGGTTCCGGTAGCGGTGACCTACTGCCCGCTCTGCAATTCGACCGTCGCCTTCGAACGCACGGTCGAAGGCGAGCTGCTGGACTTCGGAACGACCGGACGCCTTCGCAAGTCGGACCTCGTCATGTACGACCGCCAGACGGAATCCTGGTGGCAACAGCTCACCGCCGAAGCTGTGGTCGGTGAATACACGGGCACCGAGCTCGAAGTCGTGCCGACCGGGATCGTTTCCTGGGCCGAAGCCAGGAAGTCCTACCCCGACGCGCCGGTGCTCTCCCGCGACACCGGCGCCGACCGCGACTACGGAAGCAGCCCGTACCCCGGCTACGACGACCCGGATTCGGACCCCTTCCTGCTGGACGAGCAGGCCGACGGGCGCCTGCCGGCCAAGACCCGGGTGACCGCGATCGAAACCGGTGGGGGCTCCGCCGTTGTCTACCCGCTCGAGCGAATCGGGCGGGAGGCCCCACTCAACGACCGGGTGAACGGCCGGCCGGTAGTGGTCTTCCACGACCCGAGCGTCGTTTCGGTTCTGGATCAGGCCGGGATCTCCTCCAGTCGCGAGGTCGGCGCCTCCGCCGTATTCGATCGCCGAATCGACGGACGCACACTGACCTTCGAGGCCGGCACCGTACCGGGTCAGGCCCGCGACCGCCAGACCGGCTCGCTCTGGGACCTGGCGGGAAGGGCGCTCGAGGGGGAGCTGGCAGGCAGCCGACTCCGCCGGGTCGCCGCCGATGACCAGTTCTGGTTCGCGATCGCCGCCTTCTTCACCGATGTGGAGATCCGAGCCCGTGGATGAGGCGGTTCTCGTACCTGTCAGGCTTGAGCAGGTGCCCCGGGACATCCACACCGAAGAGTCGCAGCTCATCATCCGCTCGAAGGCGGGCGACAGGGGGGCCTTCGAGGACCTGGTGATCCGCCACGCAGACCGCCTCGACGCGGTCGTGCGCAGGTTCGTCAGCGACCGGGAGGAGGCGCGTGAGGTCACCCAGGAAGCATTCCTGAGGGCCTGGCGCGGGATCGGGAGCTTCCGGGGAGACTCCGAGTTCTTCACCTGGATCTACCGCATAGCCATCAATGAGGCCAAACGAAGGGGCGAAAAGAGGGGCCGTTGGCGCGAGACGCTCTCGCTCGACGACGAGGTCGTACCGGATACCGCCGACTGGAGCCAGGCCCCCGAGAGCCGTTTCGAGCAGAAGGACCTGCGAGCGGTGCTGGACCGGGCGATCTCGGCGCTGCCTCTCGGCTACCGGGTCCCGCTTGTGCTGAGGGACGTCCAGGGCTATTCGACGAGCGAGGCGGCCGGCATGATGAACCTGGGTGAACCGGCCTTCAAGAGCCGCCTCCACCGGGCCCGCCAGGCTGTCCGGCTCTCGCTGGAGAGCTACTTCGCGGAGGAGGGCCGATGATCGCCTCCTTCATCCGCCGCCGGCGGTTCATGCGCGACCACAGATGGACCCAGGAGCACCTCTCCTCCTACATCGACCGGGAGCTCGACCCCGGCGGCCGGACCCGCGTCGACCGGCACACCGAGAGGTGTCCGGAGTGCCGGAGGGCGCTGGCCACGCTGAAGCGCACGGTCCAGGCACTGCGCAGGCTCGGAATCGACGAAGGAGTGATCGCCCCGGTAGAGCCGGCCGGACCCGTGATCAGCC
The DNA here is from genome assembly GCA_963717235.1 of uncultured Solirubrobacterales bacterium. Classification (GTDB taxonomy): domain Bacteria; phylum Actinomycetota; class Thermoleophilia; order Solirubrobacterales; family 70-9; genus 67-14. Next base: position 170,212 of record CAVQVQ010000003.1, read on the forward strand.
CCGGCCCGGTGGCCGAAGACGTGATCGGCTACCTGCGAAGATCTGGCTGAGGCGGCCCGTGGTGCGCCGCCGCGATCAGCCCCGGCCCCTGCGGTCCACCGCTCTCAGCACCTTCAGCAGCGGCCGGGTCAGGCTGGTCACGGCCGGCCCCTGGAAGCGCTCCCGCCGGTAGGCATCGGCGGCACGGGCGGCACCCTCGGTGAAAGTCGGGTAGGCATGGACGTCGCTGGAGATCGAGTCGATCTTCTGGCGGTTCGAGACTCTGACGGCCATTTCGGCGATCGACTCTCCTGCGGCATCGCCGACGATCGTCGCACCGACCAGCCTGCCCCGGTTGTCGCCGACCAGTTTCGCGAAGCCGGCCGTTCGCCCGGCGGTGATCGCCCGGTCGAGATCGTCATTGCTGTGGCGGGCAACCTTCGCCTTCGAACCCCACCGCGCCCTCGCTTCTGTCTCCGACATTCCGACCGCCGCCACCTCGGGGTCGGTGAAAGTCACGTGAGGAACGGCACGGTAATCGACTCTGCGCCGGGTCCGGAATAGCGCGTTGACGGTGGCGACCTGGGCATGGTAGGCGGCGACATGCGTATGAGGCATCACCCCGGTCACGTCCCCGGCGGCGAATACCCCGGGGGCACCGGTCCGAAGCCTCGCGTCGGTCACGACGGCCCCGCCGGACCCGAGCTCGACCCCTATCCCTTCCAGCCCGATTCCTGAACTCGAAGGCCTTCGGCCGGTCGCCGAGAGCACCCGGTCGAACTCCAGGCCGAGCCGTCCCTGGGGAGAGGTCGCCTCGAGCGAGACGGTGCCGCCCGGGCCCACTTCGACGGATTCGGCCCGGCTGCCCAGCCAGACGTCGACACCCTCACCGCGCAGCCGGGCGGCCACTGCCTCTGATACTTCGGGGTCGGCTCGCGGCAGCAGCCGGTCCGCCATCTCGAGGATCGTCACCTGTGAGCCCAGGCGGGAGAAAGCCTGCCCCAGCTCACAGCCGATCGGGCCGCCTCCGAGAACCAGGAGCCGGTCGGGACGCTCGGTCAGGTCCCAGACCGTGTCGCTGGTCAGCGGGTCGGATTCGGCCAGGCCGGACACCGGCGGCAGAGCAGGGCGCGAACCGGTGGCGATGATCGAGCTGCGCCACTTCAGTTCGGTTCCGTCGACTTCCAGCCGGTCGGGACCCGTGTAGCGGGCCAGGCCTTCGATCACTTCGACCCCCGCTTCCCGCAGCCGTTCGGGTGAGTCGTGGGGCTCGATCCTCTCGCGGGCGCCGTGGACGTGGGCCATCACCTTGCTGAAATCGACCTCGGGCTCACCTGCCATCACCCCGAGATCCCCGCCTTCCCTGATCCGCTGGGCAAGGTCAGCCGCAGCGATCAGGCTCTTGCTCGGCACGCAACCGGTCCAGAGGCAGTCGCCCCCGGTCCGTTCGGCTTCGACCAGCGCCACCCTGGCCCCTGCCCAGCCGGCGATCATCCCGGAGACGAGCCCGGCCGTTCCGCCGCCGACGATTACGAGGTCATACCGCTTCATCGGGCCCGCCCTGGTCGGGATCAGAATCGAGGTCGGCCGGAACCCGGCGTGAAACCCTCCAGGTGACCAGTGACATGGCGACCAGCAGCACCACCGCGCCGATGAAGAGCGGCGAGAGCGGGTCGCTTAGACCGGCCCCCAGGGCGGTGAAGACGAATACTCCCGGCGCGATCCCGATGAAGGTCGCCAGCATGTAGTCGCGCGTCCCGATCGCGGTGGCCCCCGCCGCGTAGTTGAGGGCGTTGAACGGGACCAGCGGGATCAGCCTAAGCAGCAGCATCGCGGGGAATCCCCGACCGCCGAAGCGTTGCTCCAGGGCTTCCAGCCGGGCCCCTCGCGCCTGCTCGACGGCCCCGCGCGTCGAGCGTCTCGAGATCAGGAAAGAAGCCGCCGCACCGGCGGTTGCCCCGAACATGACCACGATTCCGCCCCCGACGACGCCGAACAGAGCTCCCGCTGCGATCGTCAGGGGCGCCCCCGGTACGAGCAGGACCGTGAGCACGGCGTAGGCGACGGCGAACAGCGCCGGACCGAAGAACCCCAGCCCCGTGAAGGCCTCTTCGATCTCGTCCGGGTCGGGGTTCAGCAGAAGCGCCGCCGTCAGCGCTGCAAGCAGGACCAGGGCCAGCCCGGCGATCGTCATGTAGGGGGAACGGGTGGGCATTCAGGGGTCCGACCACTCTCTCACCGAAAAGGGTTCAGCCGCAGGCAAGTCGTCCGATTCGCAAAACCGGGACGATGGTTCAGGCTGATGATCTCCGCAACCGAAGAACTGCCGGCAGGCCTCCACGGAAACCCGACCGATGCTTGATTCGAAGGTCAGGCCCCTGCTCGCGCCCGCTCTGGACAGCGCCGCCGCTCGCCTGGGAGGGTGGGGCATCGGCCCGGGCACCCTGACCGCCACCGGCCTGCTGGCCGGGGTCGCATGCTGTGTCGCCGCCGCCTCGGGCTGGTGGATTGCCGCCCTGGCTCTCTGGCTCACGAACCGGGCCTTCGACGGACTCGACGGCGCGCTCGCCAGGCGGAAGGGGCCGAGCGACCTCGGCGGCATGCTCGACTTCGTCGCGGACTCGGTCGTCTATGCCGGCTTTCCGATCGCCGTCGCCATCGCGCTGCCCGATGCCCGGATCGCGGCCGTCGTACTGCTCGGCACCTACCTGGTCAACAACGTCGCCCTGCTCTCCTACTCTTCGATCCTCGAGAAGAGGGCGGTCCAGGGCGGCGACGGGCGATCGCTGCGCTTCACGACCGGCCTGACCGAAGGAACCGAAACGGCCGTCTGCTACGCGCTTGTCTGCCTGCTGCCGGACCACGCCGCGACGATCTTCTGGGTCTTCGCGGCGATGGTCGCATTCACGATCGCCCAGCGCATCCGGCTGGCGGCCAGGACCCTCGGCTGAGCCCCGGCGGCCGCGCGGCGGGCTATCGGCCGGGAATCCGCCAGAGCGCATCCGCCGGCAGGTCGAAGCGGACCGGCTCGCCGACCGACGGCGGTGAAGAAGTCAAAGAATGGGCTTCGATCGACCGGCCACGCCACTCGACGATCACCCGCAGGTAGGAGCCACGGAAAGAGACCTCGCTCACCCGGCCCTCGTTCGGGCCCGAGCCGAGCACGACCCTCTCGGGCCGGATCGCCCACAGTCCGGCCCCGTTGCCTTCGAGTTCGATCAGGTTGCGGGTCCCGAAGAAGCTCGCGACCGCGACCGAGGCCGGTCGCTCGAACAGCGCCGCGGGTTCAGCCTGCTGCTCGATCCGGCCGTCGATCATCAGGGCGATCGAGTCGGCGACCTCGGCCGCCTCGGAGCGGTCATGCGTGACCAGCACGGTGGTCAGGCGGTGCTCCCGCTGGATCGCCACGATCAGTTCCCTGAGGTCCTCGCGGCGGTTCGGGTCGAGTGAGGCGAGCGGTTCGTCCAGCAGCAGCAGTTGCGGATCGCCGCAGAGCGCCCGGGCCAGCGCGACCCGTTGTTGCTCACCTCCCGAGAGCCCCGGGACTCTCCGGCTCGCCAGCCCGCCCAGGCCGACCTCCTCCAGCCGTTCGGCTGCCGCGCGCCGGCGTTCCGGACGGTCGGCACCGGAGGCCCGCATCGGCAGCGCGACGTTGTCGAGCACGGTCAGGTGGGGCAGGAGCCTGGCTTCCTGGAAGACCATCGCGATCCGCCGGCGGTGGGCGGGAAGGCCGTCCAGCGGGAGGCCTCCGAGTTCGATCGATCCGGTGGTCGGTGTCTCGAGTCCCGCGATCGCCCGGAGCAGGGTCGTCTTGCCGGCGCCGGAGGGTCCGGCCACCACGAGCCTGCTTCCGGCTGGCGCGGTCAGGTCGATTCCGTCCAGCACCGGGTGGCCGCCCGGCGAGACGCAGAGCCCCCTGATTTCGAGTGCCCCGCTCAAAGCGGTTTCCTCTGGGAGCGGACGGCCCAGGCCAGAGCCAGCATCGCCGGCAGGATGAAGAGGACCCCGAGGGCGGCGGCGACCTGCGGGTCGGTCCGGATGAAAGGCAGCAGCACGACCGGCAGCGTAGCCCGGCCCCCGCCGACCGCCAGAGACGGACCGTACTGGCTCCAGGAGACCAGGAAGCTCAGCAGGCCGGCCGTCGCCAGGGCCGGGCGGCTGGACGGCAGGCTGACCCAGAAGAGCCGTTTGACCCGGGACAGCCCGGCCAGGTCGGCCATCTCTTCCAGCTCCCACAGGCGCCTGCTGAAGCCGAAGGTGAGAATGACGATCGCGTAAGGAAGGGCCAGCACCGTATGGGCCAGCACGAGGCCGGCCAGGGTTCCGTCCAGGCCGAGCCTGATGAACCACTCGGTCAGGCCGAAACCGGCCAGGTATGGAGGCATCAGCAACGGCAGGGCGATCAGCAGCATCACCGCGGGGCTTCGGGCGATCCCGTTCTCGGCCAGGGTCCGGGCTGCCGGCCAGGCAAGCGCGAGGCAGAGCACCATGGTGGCCAGGGCGACCGCCAGCGAGTCGAGCCCGGCTCCCAGGGCTCCCGCGGAGGAGAAGGCGATATCGAAGCCTCGCAGGCCGAACTCCCCGGGCAGGACATCGGGTGCCCGCCAGCTGTCGGCGAAGGACTGGAGCAGCAACGAACAGGCCGGCAGCAGGATCAGCAGCCCGGCGGCGAGCCAGCCGGCGGTTCTCCAGGCGCGCTCAGCCACCTTCGACATTCCTCGCGAAGCGGACCGAGATCGCGGCCAGCGCGACTGCCAACGCCCCGGCCACCAGCAGCGCTGCCGCCGCCTCACCCTCGCCCGAGACCAGGTCGCCACGGGTGGACTCGAAGGCCCAGCCGGCGAGGGTCTGCGGGTAGTTCGGACCGACCGCCAGAGGGACCTCGAAGGAGCCGATCGTGAAGGCAGCGACGATCAGCGATCCGAGCAGGAGGGGAGCGCGAAGGGCCGGCCAGGTCACCCATGCGAACGCCTGGAGACGGCCGGCGCCGAGCACCCGGGCGGCTTCCTCGCGTTCCCGAACCGCGGCACCGAGCGAAGCCAGCAGCAGCAGCGCGATGAACGGAGTCTCTTTGAATACGTAGACCAGAATCACTCCGGATCCAGCCGGATCGCGAATCGGATCAACCGGCAACCCGCCCAGCACCCGGTCGGCGATGCCGCCCGGAGCCAGCCACAGCGCAGCCACCGTCGCGACGAGCAGGTGGGGTACCGGCACCGGAGCCGCCCCGGAGATCCGGGCGAACTGGCCGCGATCCCTCAGCGCGAGCGCGAGCAGCAGGGCCAGGAGGGCGGAAATCGAGGTCGCGACAACGGTGATCCTGATCGTGAAGGAGAGCGCGTCGACGAACGACGGATCGGCGAACAGGCCGGCCCAGGCGTCGAGGGTGAGGTCGCCCAGGTCGCCGCCGAGCGGGATCAGGCTTACGCGGAGCGCTCCGAGGACGGCCCCGCCGAAGAGCAGCAGCAGCACGACGAGGGCCGGCAAGGGTCCTGGCCCGAGCCAGACGGCCCCGCTACCTCCGGGGCGTTTCACTCTCCGCGCAGGATCTCGCGCTTCCAACGCTCCTCCAGCGGGGCGACCCGGTCTGCCGGCAGTTCCGGCTTCGTCTCGCCGAAGTCCTCGAGCAGGTAGGGGTTCTCCGCGCTGCTGGAGAAGAGATCGCGCCGGCGCTGGTCGAGCCTGGCCACTTCCAGAACGGTCGGGATGCCGAGTCCTTCGGGGTCGGCCTTGATCGCCTGGAGTTCCGGGCTGAGCAGCAGGTTCGCGACTACCAGCGCCCCGGCCCGGCTGCCGGCGTCGGCCGGGATCGTCACATAGGAGGTATTGACCAGCGCCCCGCCTTCGAGCAGCAGGGGCCGGGTCGACTCGGGGAACTGCCCCTTCTCGACGGCGGTCGAGATGAAGTTTGGGTTGAACGACATCGCGAGGTCGACCTCACCGTTGGCGAAGAGCTCGTTCAGCTCGGCCTCGGAGCCCGGGAAGCGGTCGCCTTCGCTCCACATCAGTGGCTTCAGCTCGGCCAGGTAATCGAAGGCCTGCTCTTCGCCCTTGGCGATCACCAGCTGCTTGACGAACGAGGTCCCGGTGAAGTCGGGCGGGGCCGGGTATGTGAAGCGACCCGGATTCTCCATCGCCCAGGCGAGCAGTGAATCGAAGTCCCCGGGCGGGTCCGGCACTTCCTCTGGGTCTGTCGCGTAGACGAGGGCGGCCCGGCTCCAGGGCGCTTCCTGCCCGTCGATCGGTACCTGGAGGTCGAGGTTGATCGAAGGGTCGCCGAAGTCGACGAAGCGGGAGTTGGGCAGGTCCTCCGACCAGTCCTCCAGCCAGAGACCGGCCTCCTTCCCGGCGGCGAAGTTCTCGCCGTTGATCCAGATCAGATCGACCCGGCCGCCGTCTTCCGCTCCGGCGCGGCGCTGGGCAGCGACCCGCTGGACGGCCTCCGCGGTATCGGCGATCGGTACCCGGACCAGTTCCACCCCCAGGTCTTCGGCTGCGGGGATGACCCGTTCATCGACGTACTCGTTGATCCGGGCGTCGCCGCCGAACATCCACCACCGCACCGTCTGTCCGCGGGCTTCGTCGCGGATCTCGGCAAAGTCCGCAGGAACCGTTTCGGCGTCGGGGCTGGTGCCAGGATCGCCGTCCGAACCGCAGGCCGAGAGCAGCACCGCGAGGCCGAGAATCGCGGAGAGGACCAGGAGGATCGTCTTGGGCTTCAGGGCTGCACCTTTCGCGGGATGGTCGGGAGGCTTCGGTCCGAAGTCACGCTCTGGGACTTCGACCGGCATTTTGAACCTACGGTTCAAGTCTGCCGACATCCTCACCGGGGGGTCGGGATCACGACGGCTTCCGGGCCAGCAGACAGAGGGCCGGGTAGCCACGGAAGTCCCGCTCGCGGGCGATCTGATCGAACCCGGCTCGCTCGAGGTCTTCAGCGGGATCGAGGGGCTGCAGCCCGATGAACCTGGAGGGGTACCTGTCCGCCGCCCACCGGATCGGCGCGGTCAGAAGTCGCACCGGTACCGAGACCGGCGGAGCGATCGTGATCGTCGCCAGCCGCCCGCCCGGCTTCAGCACGCGCCGGGCCTCGGCCAGGACCTCTTCCCTGGTCTGCGGGTCGAGCACGTGGAGCAGGTAGGAAGCGGTCACGATGTCGAAGCCGGCGTCTTCGAACGGAAGGTCTTCACCCGGGGCCTGCATCAGCTGCCACGGGGCCGGCAGGCCCTTCGCCTGGTCGAGCATCCTTCGGCAGGGGTCCACACCGATGGCCTCCTCCGGGGCGTCCGGCCGGCGCGAGAGTGTCCGCAGCAGCTCGCCCGTCCCGGTGCCGACGTCCAGCAGCCGGTGCCCCGGCGTCGGATCGAGCATGTCGAGCAGGGTCCGCAAGGAGGACCGCTCGAGCACGGTCTGTCTCGGGTAGGCCGGGGCGAGGCGGTCCCAGTCGACCACCGCCGGTTCGTCGCCGCTCAATGCCCGGTCCTCATCGGGCAACACTCTAGTCCCGCCCGTCGACCGCCTCCAGGCGGGCGATTCGTCGGGAAGGGTGGTTGCGCCTCAGGCCGGGGGCAACCCACCGGCCTCGCGGGAGTCGAGGGGGATACGGGCATGAAGGTGGTTGTCGTGATTGGCCAGTGGTACGACCACGCCTGGTGGGCCGGTCAGGCCGAGGCTGGGGCCGACGAAGACCAACTCGGCGCCGGCCGCCACGAAGCGGTCGACCAGATCCTGGGCGAGCTTCAGATTCACCTGGTCAGCGCTATCGGGCGGTCGTGGGCGTCGGTCCTTGCGCGGGTAGTAGACGTCGATATCCAGCCCGTTCTGATGCGAGGCGTGCCCGATCGATCCGAACTGTGGTCCGAAGTCACCTCCTCGCGGCCGGCTCAGGTCGCCGATCGCGACCCCGGGTGCCGCCGGGTTCGCACGCCGGAACTCTCGCAGCGCGGTGAGTGTGGCCCGGATCATCCGGTCGCTGCCCCAGCGACGCCAGGCCCGGTTTGGAGATCGCTTCAGGATCGGGTCCCAGGTGAACCAGCCGCGCCCGTAGGCCGGCAGGCGGACGCCGCGCTTCAGGCTGCCGGCCGCGTGGTTTCCGACGGATACGGATTCGCGCCACTCGATTCCCGGTCGCGGCGCCTGCAACCGGTTCCGTCGGGCCGGCACCTCAGTGGGAGATTCGGAGACCCGCTCGGACGGGGGTTCGGCTGCGCCGTGCCGGGGTGGTGTCGTCGGTCCGGTCGGGTTCGGATCGGATCCGGTGGCGGCCATTCCTGCCGCAGCGAGACCGCCTGAGGCGAGCAGTAGCCCGGCCACAGCGAGGATACGAAAGGAAAGCGACCTGTCGCCCGGCGACTTCGACATGGACCAGACGCTAGGCGCGGAAACTAAACGAGCTCACAACCATCGCCGGCCTGCCCCCGGGCCCGGCAGGCAGCACGGAGCCGCAGCCTCGAGCTGCTTTACTCGTCCCCATGAGCAATATGACGCGTGTCGTGCAGGTCGCTGGTCCCGGTGAGCCCCTAGAACTGGTGGAGCGTGAACTGCGCGAACCCGGTCCCGGTGAAGTCAGGGTGCGGGTCGAGGCCTGCGGGGTCTGTCACTCCGACGCCTTCACGGTCGAGGGGGCCATGCCGGGCATCGAGTATCCGAGGGTTCCGGGCCACGAGATCGCCGGATCGATCGACGCGCTCGGCGACGATGCCGCCCCGTGGCAGGTCGGGCAACGCGTCGGCGTCGGCTGGTTCGGCGGCAGCTGTGGCCATTGCGATTCGTGCCGCCGTGGTGACATGATCAGCTGTCCGAACGGTCAGGTCCCGGGTGTCGTCTACGACGGCGGTTACGCCGACCATGTGATCGTTCCCAAAGACGCCCTGGCATCGATTCCTGACGAGCTCTCGGCAGACGAGGCTGCGCCGTTGCTCTGTGCCGGCATCACGACCTTCAACGCGTTGCGCGAAAGCGGAGCGAGCCCCGGTGACCTGGTCGCGATCCTCGGAGTGGGAGGCCTCGGTCACCTGGGAGTCCAGTTCGCCCGACGGATGGGGTTCGAGACCGTCGCGATCGCGCGGGGCACCGCCAAGCAGGAACTGGCCGAGAAGCTCGGTGCCCACCACTACATCGATTCCACGGCCACAGACGTCGCCGCCGCCCTGCAGGAACTCGGTGGCGCGGCGACCATCCTTGCGACGGTGACCTCGTCGGCGGCGATGAGCGCTGCCGTCGGTGGCCTCAGGGCGCGCGGCCGGATGATCGTCGTCGGAGCTTCGGCGGACCCGATGGAGATTTCGCCTTTCGCACTCATTCCCGGCAGTACCGGCGTCATCGGGCATGCCTCCGGCACCTCCAAGGATTCCGAGGATACGCTGCGTTTCAGCGCCCTTCAGGACGTACGGCCGTCGATCGAGACCTATCCCCTGGAGGAAGCTGCCGCGGGCTACGCCCGGATGATGAGCGGTGATGCCCGGTTCCGCGTCGTGCTGACCACGGGAGCCTGACGAACGTTCCTCGCGGTCGCTGACGTTTGCGAGTGGCGAGGGCCGGGATCGAACCGGCGACACCACGATTTTCAGTCGTGTGCTCTACCAACTGAGCTACCTCGCCGAAGCGGCCTGTAAGGCTATCCGTTACGGCTCTGAGCCGTCCCCCGGAGAGGGGCCGGCAGCGACGGCTCCCATTGCCTGCAGCAGGTCGATCGCCCCCTGCTTGTAGAGGTGGTCGTTCAGGTTGCCGCACTTCGGACTCTGGACGCAGGAGGGGCAGCCGGCCTCGCAGGGGCATTCGGAAACCAGCCGGCCGGCGTCGGCGGTCAGCTGTTCGAAGCATTCGTAGCCGCGGCGGGTCAGGCCGATGCCGCCCGGGTGACCGTCGTAGATGAAGATCGTCGGGCTGCCCGTCTGGGCGTGGACGTTGGTCGAGAGCCCGCCGATGTCCCACCGGTCGCACATCGCGATCAACGGCAGCACCGCAATCTGGAGGTGCTCGGTCGCGTGCAGGGCGCCGAGCAGGTGGTTCAGGGGCAGATCCCCGGTCAGTTCGTCGGGCACGGTGTAGAAGAGCCCGCGGGTCCGGAACTCCTGGTCGGGCAGCTCGAGGTCGATCAGGTCGATCGCCTCCTGGTCGGCGGTCAGGATGCGCTGGTAGCCGGTGACCCGGTCGGTGACCGAAACTTCGCCGAAGCTCAGCTCTACCCCGGCGACGCTGCGGGTGTGGGTCACGGAATCGATGAAGATCTCGGTATCGGTCTTCGGCCGGGTGTACCACTCGTCATCGAAGGGCCTGACGATCGCCTGTCCGTGGTGGAGGTCGAGCTGCTCGACCTCCCAGGACTTGCCCAGGTGCATGTAGACGGCACCCGGATGGATCGTGGTGAATGCCCGCCCGTACTCGACGGTTCCGATCACCTCGCCGGAGGCCCGGTCGACGACGGCGACGTTCTCGGCGGAGCTTGATCTGAGCGGGATCGCCGAGGCCGCGAAACCGGGTCGTCTCGGAACCAGGCCGCCGCCGGCCCGGCGCAGCTCGCCGCGTGAGGTGAGCGCTTGGGCGGCCTCCTCGAAGCCCTCTCCGAACCAGTGCTCGTCCTCCCCGGTCAGCGGTAGCTCGAAGGCCGCGGCGATCATGTGCTGGGCGGCGATCTCCGGGGAGCGGTGGTCGAGGATCGCCGCCTCGACCGGCCGCTCCAGGAACTCCTCGGGGTGACGGCAGAAGTACTGGTCGAGTCCGTCGGGGCCGGCGATGTAGACGGCCAGGCCGTCCCGCCGGCGTCCGGCCCTTCCCCACATCTGCTTCAACGTCGCCACGGTTCCGGGGAAGGTGACGCAGATCGCGGCATCCAGTTCGCCGATGTCGATGCCGAGTTCCAGGGCACTGGTAGAGACCACGCCGAGCAGCTCGCCGGAGACCAGGTCGGCTTCGATCCTGCGCCGCTGGGCCGGCGTGTACCCGGCCCGGTAGGGGGCGATCCTCTCGGCCAGCTCGGGTCGCCCCTTGGCCCTGAGGCGCTCGGCCGCGAACTTGCGGATCAACTCGATGCCGCGACGGCTCTTGAGGAAGCAGATCGTCCTCACCTCGTGGGCGATCAGGTCGGCGAAAAGGTCGGCGGCCTCGGCCAGTGACGATCGCCGGGCGCCGGTGGCCGGGTTGGTCAGCGGTGGGTTCCAGACGTCTATCTCGCGCTTCGATCGCGGCGCGCCGTCCTGGTCGATCAGCCTGAGCGGGCTGCCGACCAGCCGCTCGGCCAGCTCCGAAGGGTTGGCGATCGTGGCCGTGGCGAGCATGAAGCGCGGCTCGCTGCCGTAGGCCGCCGCGACCCTCCGAAGGCGGCGGACCAGGTTGGCGACGTTCGAGCCGAAGACGCCCCGGTAGGTGTGGGCTTCGTCGATCACCACCCACTCGAGGTTGGCGAAGAAGTCTCCCCAGCCCCGATGGTGGGGCAGGATCCCGACATGCAGCATGTCCGGGTTGCTGAGGATCAGGTTGCTGCGCCTGCGGATCGCGGGCCGCTCGTCCTTGGGGGTGTCGCCGTCGTAGATCGCGTGACGCAGGTTGGGTGGAGCCAGGGCAGAGAGTGAACGCGCCTGGTCCTGGGCCAGTGCCTTGGTCGGATAGAGGTAGAGCGCCCGGCACTTGGGGTCGCGGGCGATCGAGTTGAGGACAGGCAGGTTGAAGGCCAGCGATTTTCCGGATGCGGTCGCCGTGGTGACCACCACGCCGCCCTCGGTCGCGGCATCGAAGGCCGCGGCCTGGTGGCTGTAGAGCGAGTCGAGTCCGGAGGCTGCCAGGGCCCGCTTCAGGTCCGGTTCGATCAGATCCGGCAACGGCACCGTCTCTGCGGGACGGCCCGCCTCGTTGACCGTGCGCAGGATCCTGCCGTCGCGGCGGGCCGGGTCGAGGGCGACCGACCACGGGGCTGCGAGCAGCGAGTCAGCCAAGCGCTTCTCCGGCGCCTTCGCCTGCCGGTGCCTCGCGCCGGATGTCCTCGCCGATCCTCAGTCCGGCGGGGACCTCGACTTCCCCCCGGAGAGCCTCTCTGACCTTCAGGAAGTCGACCGTGCCGGCGACGTCGTGCACCCGAAGCACGGTCGCACCGAGGTCGAGTCCGACCGCGATCGCCGCCAGGGTCCCGGCGGCACGCTCGCTCGGCCGGCGCTCCGTGATCGCCCCGACGAAATCCTTTCGCGAGACAGCCAGCATCACCGGACAGCCCAGCTCGAGCAGTTTCGGGATGCCGACAAGCGATTCCACGGTCTGCCTCGGTGTCTTGCCGAAGTCGGGACCCGGGTCGATCACGACCCGTCCGGACGGGATGCCCGCCGCCGAGAGTTCCTCGAGACGGTTTCCGAAGAACTCGAGCTGGCGGGAGGTGACTCCGTCGGGGTAGAGGTCTTCGTCCCAGCGCTGGGTCTTCGGAGGCACCTCGGTATGCATGACGACCATCCAGGCATCGAGGCGGGAACAGACCTCGAGCATCTCCCCGCTGCCGGTGCCACTGATGTCGTTGACGATGGCCGCGCCGGCTTCGAGTGCGCCTTCGGCAACGGCCGGTTTGTAGGTGTCGATCGAGACGGTGGCACCGAGCGCGACGGCCGCCTCGACGACCGGTATCACCCGCTCCAGCTCGACTTCGGCGCTGACCGCCGGTCGGTTGGTCACGTTCGACTCGCCGCCGACCTCGATGATGTCGGCTCCGTCCTCGATGTGTTGCTCGACCTGGCGGATCGATCCGGCGGTCGATCGGTCGCCCCGGTCGGAGAAGGAGTCCGGGGTCGCGTTGACCACTCCGACCACCGAAGGCCCGTCGGGAATCGGCCCGTCGCCCGGTGTCCGTAGTCTTTGTCGCCCGTCTTCCACCTACCCGATGCTAGACACCTTCAAGCACACAGACTTCCACGTCGCCGACCTCGTCTCCATGAAGCAGGAGCCGGTATCCGTCGTGATCCCGACCCGGAACTGCGCCGGAACGATCGCCCACACAGTTGCCGAGCTGCTCCTGCTGAAGGAAGCCGGACTGGTCGACCAGATACTGGTCGTCGACGCCGATTCCGCCGATGGCACGGCAGCCACCGCGACCGACGCCGGGGCAGAGGTGGTTTCAGAGAACGAACTGGTCCCTTCAGCCGGACCGGTTCGCGGAAAAGGCGACGCGATGTGGCGCTCCTTGGCCGCCGTTCGTGGCGAGGTGGTCCTTTTCGTCGACGGCGACATCGCCGACTTCGGCCGGCATTACGTGACCGGGATGCTCGGGCCGGTCATCCGCAATCCCGGCAAGCAGTTCATCAAGGGCTGCTACACCCGCCCTTTCCGCCAGCACGAGAGCGAACAGCCTTCCGGTGGAGGCAGGGTCACCGAGCTGACGGCCCGACCCCTCCTGGCAACGACGGTTCCCGAGCTGGCGGGCTTCACGCAGCCGCTCGCCGGTGAAGTCGCCGCCCGGCGCGAGCTGCTGGCCGCGATCCCGTTCCACACCGGCTACGGGGTCGAGATCGCGATGCTGGTTGAAGTCTGGAGCCGGGTCGGGATCGAAGGCATGGCCCAGGTCGACCTCGGCACCAAGCGAAACGCCCACCAGAGCCTGGCCGCGCTCAACGGGATGGCCGCCGAAGTCATCGCCGGCCTGGCCGAGACACTGGCACGGCTCGGCCGCTCCGACCTCGGTTCGATCAGGCCCGCCCCGGGAGCCGAACGCGAAACCGTGGTCAGGCCGCCCGCCGGCGGCATCGCGGCGGCGACCTTCGGCGCTTCCTCCGGATGAGTCTCAGGTGTGTCTACACCGATCTCGACGGCACCCTGCTCGGGGCGGGAGCCTCGCTCTTTGCCGACCACGAGGGCGGCTTCTCGATGATGCAGGCGCGGGCCCTGGAGGCCTGTCACCGGGCCGGAGTCGAGGTCGTGATCATGTCGGGGCGTCGCCGGGTCCAGGTCCACGAGGACGCCAGGCTGATCGGCCAGAGCTCGTTCATCTTTGAAGCCGGCTCGGCTTTCAGCATCGACGGAGAGACCTTCATGGCCACCGGCGATTTCGTCCATGAGGACGGCGTGAGCCTGGTCGATCAGGTGTCGGCCAGGGGCGTGCCCGATCTGCTCCTGGAGCATTTCGAGGGTCGCTTCGAGTACCACGAGCCGTGGCACCTCGACCGCGAGATGTCGCACCTGTTCCGCGGGGAGGTCGATACCTCCGCGGCCAACCGCCTGCTCGAAGAGAACGGCCACGGCGACCTGCGGCTGCTCGACAACGGGGCCATCCGGCGACAGATGCCGGGCATCGAGGTCGCGCATGTCTACCACCTGGTCGCGAAAGGGGCGTCCAAGGCGGGTGCGGTCGCCGCCCACGCCCGGGCCAGGGGCTATGACCGCGAGCAGACGATCGCGGTCGGCGACTCGCTCGAGGACCTCGAGGCGGCGAAATCGGTCGGCCGTTTTTTCATGGTGGCCAATGGTCCGGAGCGCGATTCGGGGGTCAAGGCCGCCCTCTCTTCCTTCCCCAACGCGACGGTCACCGAAGGCAGGGCCGGCGACGGCTTCTACGAAGCGGTCGTCACTTCGCTGATGGCCTGAGCCGCGCAGCGCCCGAGCCGGCCTGCCGACTGTCTCCAGCGCTTAGTATCACTGTCCACAAGTCAATCTGAGCGAGCTTCAGGAGAGCACCTTGACCCAGGATCAGGCAACCGTTGCCGAAGAGGAATACCTGCAGACGATCTTCTGGCTGATGGAGGCCGGCCTGCCGATCACCGGGGCCAACATCGCCCGGGCCATGCAGCTTTCCCCGCCCACCGTGCACGAGATGATCAAGCGCCTCGAGAGCGACGGCTACGTCACCCGCAGTGAGGACAAGATCCTCCACCTGACCGAGGACGGCCGCGCCGAGGCCGAGCAGATCACCCGCCGCCACCGCATGATCGAGCGCTTCCTCACCGACGTGCTGGGCATCCCCTGGGACGAGGTCCACGAGGAAGCCGAGCGGCTCGAGCACGCGATGTCACCGGTGCTCGAAGAGCGCATGAAGGCGGCGATCGGCGAAGCCAATACCTGTCCGCACGGCCACCCGATCGAAGGCGTGCGCGAGCAGGGAGCGCCGCTTTCAGACGTCGATGTCGGAGCCACTGTGGTCATCCTGCGCTTCGAGAACGAAGCCGAGAGCCTGCTGCACTACCTGAAGGACGTCGGCCTCGAGCCCGGCCTCGAGGGCACGGTCGCCTCCAGCGACGACGAGACGGTCGTGGTCAGCGCCGCCGACGGCAAGCACGAAATAACCCGCACCGTCGCCGAGACGGTCACCGTCCGGGCCGACCCGTCGCCGCCGCCGAGGGCGGCGCTGCCTGACCAGCTCGTACTCTCCGAAGACCGCTACGGCCGCTGAGCCGAGTTCTTGCGGCTGGAGCGCAGGCGCCCGGGCCTCAGGCGACTTCGGCGATTCGGCGGATTCCCTCGTCGATGAACTGGGGCGGGACCGAGGCGAACGAGAAGCGCAGGCTGGTCTCTCCGCCCTTGAGCATGAAGTCGGTTCCGGGGATGAACGGTGCCCCGGCTTCCTTGGCTTTCCTGGCGAGTGCGACGGTGTCGAACTCTTCTCCGAGGTCGGCCCAGAGGAAGTAGCCGCCGGCCGGAACCACGAAGCGGGCGCTGGGCAGGTGTTCCCCGAGGGCGGAGATCAGCGCGTCCCGACGCTCATGCAGGTGGACCTTGACCTCTTCGATGTTCCGGTCGAGCGCTCCGGATTCACACAGTTCGAGCACGATCGAGCCGGCCAGCATGTTCGGTGAGATGTAGTTCTCGTTGGCCACCTCGGCCATGTCGGCGATGATCGCCCTGGGACCGGCCAGGTAGCCGACCCGCACCCCGGGGCTGACCGTCTTGGAGAAGGACGAGGCGTGGATCACCCGGTCGTTGTCGTCGATCGAGAGCATGGTCGGCGGTGGTGCCTCGCCGAAAGGAAGCTCGCGGTAGGGATCATCCTCGAAAATCATGAACTCGTGCTCGGCGGCCAGTTCGACCAGCCGCGCCCGCTTTCCGGCCGAGAGGGTGCAGCCGGCGGGGTTGTGGAAGTTGGGGATGATGTGGGCCAGCTTGATCGGCCCGTCTTTCAGCGCCGCCTCGATCGCGTCCACATCGATGCCGTCGGATTCGAGCGGGACCGGCACGAACTCGATCCCGAGCTGCTCGAGCAGCAGCAGGGTCCGGTCGTAGGACGGCTGTTCGACCACGACCCGGTCGCCGGGCGACAGCATCTGGCGAAACAGCATCGCTCCGGCTTCCAGCGATCCGTTGGTGACCATCACCTGATCGGCGCTCTCCAGGTTGTGACGCCCGGCGATCCAGGCGCAGAGACCGGGGTGGCCGATGCCGACCCCATACGAAAGGGCACGCTGCCAGTCGTTTTCAAGTGCCCTGGTTGTCGCGCTCCGGACAGCATCCACCGGGATGAGGTCGGGGCTGGGGGCACCACGGGCGAAGCTGATCGTGTCTGGCATCTGGTTCATCTGTCTCCGGATGGTCTCGGGCTCGAACCGGCGATGATAGCGATGGTGACCCGAGGATCACGGCAGCGCCACGATGGCAGTCAGCCCTTTGCGCGGGCGACACGCTGCGTTACTGTCGATCCATGAAAGCTCTATCGATGAGAATCGCCAATGTGGTCGAGAACTCGGCCGAGATATCCGGATTCTTCGACAGCCTCGGGCTTTCGAGGATGGAGATGCCTGAGGAGGCCGCGGGCTTCGAGGGTTCGATCCACTTCGCCGGCGAGAGCTGGATCGAGACCTGGCAGACCGGCGAGCAGATGCCGGCAGGCCTGATGCTCCAGATCGTGGTCGACGACGCTGAAGAGTTCGCCGCCCACGCCCGCGAGAACGGTCTCGAACCCGAGGGACCGATGGACGCGCACGGAGAGCGGATCTACATGCTCACAGCCCCGGGAGGCATACAGGTCTCATTTCAGAGCAGGCTCGAACCCGGCACCGCGCCCGGGGACTAGGCAGCCGCCCGGATCCACGCTGTTCACCTGAAGTCGCAGATCTCGAGACTCGCGAGCGAACCGGGAGCGTCGCCGGTGCGCTGGACGTACCAGTTCCGGTAGTCCTCTTCTTCCGGAATCCCGTCATCGAAAGGAAGCCAGAGGCGCTTCGGCGACTCGGGTTCGACGCTCCCGAGCGGGATCGAAGGCCAGGAGCCGAATCGGCCCAGGGCCAGCGAAACCGTGGCCTTCGAGCGGAAGGTTGCGCCCGGACTCAGGATCCTGACCCTGGTGCTACCCGGCAACCCGGGCGGGGCCGCCGGCCGGCAGCCGGTGAGGTTGACTCCGGGTTTCACCGCCCTGAACCGGATCCCCAGAGACTCGACCAGAAAGGAGTCGATCTTCTTGCCGACCCAGCCCGGCCTCTCTTCAACGTCGGCCGAGTTCAGTCCCAGGTACCCGTACTCGGCAGCGCTCTTCGCGTCGTATTCGTACCTGATGGCTTCCCTGGGCTGGGCGATCGGTGCGAGCGGGGTCGCGCGGGAAGACTCGAGAATCTCGACAGCAGTGACCTCGGCCTTGGCCGAGTTGTCCACAGTCACCAGCCACTCCGTATTGCGGGCCAGCACGCCGACGCTCATGATCAACCCCGCGATGGTGATCGTCCAGAGGGCACCGAAGGCGACCCGGCTCAGTTCGATCCTGCGAAGCGCCTCGCCGATCAGGAGGACCAGCATCAGGGCTCCCGGCATCAGGTATCTCGGCGCTCCGGGATCTCTCGCATCCAGGGTTCCCCAGACGATGATCTGGGAGGCGTAGAGCGCAGTCAGGATCGCGGCTGCGACCCAGAAGCCGGCGGGAAGCCTGCCCCGGGTGAACCTCCAGGCCAGGCCGGCCAGGGCGAAGGCAGCGAGGATCGGGCCCAGTATCCGTCCCTGGGTATCGGCGGGGCCGCCTTCGACTTTCAGGTAGTCGAAACCCAGGCCGGTCATCGCGGACAGGGTCGAGCCGGTCGCCTGGAAAGCCCAGCCTGGCAGCAGCAGCAGGTTTCCCCATTCGATCTCGCCGGCTTTCCCCTCCAGTTCGTTCGATCCTTCGAGCAACCGCCAGATCCCGAAAAGTACGAGTGGTACCAGACCGACCCAGACCCTTCTGCGCGAGCCCGGTTTGATCAAGGCGGCCAGAGTGAGGCCGATTGCGAACGGGACCGAGACCGTATAGGTGAGCATCCCCAGGATGAGGAAGGTGAAGGCCCAGAGGTCGCCCTTCGTGTCACCCCGGTCCCAGCTGAGCAGGGCCGCCATGCCGAAGGCGAGCGCCAGCGCGATAACGATTCCGTTTCCGGTCAGGTAGTGGAGATGATCGACAGGAAATATCAGAAGGGTCAGGCAGAACGGCAGCGCGACGAAGTCAGGCACTCGCCGCCTGAGCCAGGCGAACAGCAGGGCCACCATCAGGAAGACAGAGAGCAGGGCCAGCGCCCTGAAGACCCAGTAGTCACTGGTCCCGTTGATCTCGAGCACGGCCCAGTAGATCAGGCGCGGAATCGCGATCAGGTGGCCGACGTAGGAGTCGAACGCCTGTCCCGGGCTGAAGTCCGAGCTGAGGGAGATCCAGGAGTACTCGTCCTTGGTCCAGGAGATCTCCCTGCCGAACCACAGCGCCAGCACCGCCGATGCGGCCATCCCGGCGAGCAGTACCGTCCATGCCGTGGCGCCCCGGTTGCGCCCTTCTCTCAACCGGTCGACCGTTTCGGGGAGATCGTGTCCGGTCGGGTCCGAGGCCACAGCTTCAGCCTCGGTTGAGGGTCTCCACAGCGATCGCGGCGGCCTCGGTCGGACTCACACCCACCCTGACACCCTTGGCCTCGAGGGCTTCTTTCTTGGCCTTCGCGGTTCCGGAAGAACCCGAGATTATCGCTCCCGCATGGCCCATCTGCTTTCCCGGAGGCGCTGTGAAACCGGCGATGTAGGCGACCACCGGCTTGCTGATCGACTCGGCGATGAAGTCGGCCGCCCGCTCCTCGGCGTCGCCGCCGATCTCGCCGACCATGACGATCAGGTCGGTCTCGGGGTCGGCTTCGTAGAGGGTCAGGATGTCGATGAAGTCGGAGCCGACGATCGGGTCGCCGCCGATGCCGACGATCGAGGAGTTTCCCTCGCCGGCGTGCTTGAGCTCGTTGCCGATCTGGTACGTCAGCGTTCCCGATTTCGATACCACGCCGATCCGGCCGGGATCGAAGAACTGGGCCGGAATGATTCCGACGTTGGCCTTCCCGGGTGAGAGCACACCGGGGCAGTTGGGCCCGATCAGGGTCACTCCCTTTTCGCGGGCCCGCCAGTAGGTCGGCATCATGTCCATGACCGGGATGCCTTCGGTGATTGCGATCACCGTGTCGACGCCCGAGTCGATCGCCTCGTTGATCGAAGCGGCGGCGAAGCGCGCCGGCACGAAGATCATCGAAGTATTGGCCCCCTGCTCGGAGACGCTCTCGGCGATCGAGTCGTAGACCGGGATGCCTTCGACGTCCTGTCCGCCCTTTCCGGGGGTGACGCCGGCCACGACCTGGGTTCCGTAGTCGCGGTTTCGCAGACCGTGGAAGGTTCCTTCGCGTCCGGTCAGGCCGGAGATGACCAGCTTGGTGTCCTTGTCGATGATGATGCTCATCAGTTCTTCTCCGTCTCTGCCGCAGCAAGCTCGACGACCCTGCGGGCCGCACCGAGCATGGTTGATTCGTGGTGGAGGTTGGTCATTCCCGATTCGTCGAGAAGGGCCAGCCCCTCCTCGGAATTGGTGCCGTCGAGCCGGACCACGATCGGCATGTCCAGGCCGATCCTCCGGGTCGCCTCGATGATCCCCTTGGCGACCTCGTCGCAGCGGGTGATTCCGCCGAAGATGTTGAACAGGATCGCATTGACCTTCTCGTCCGAGGTGATCACCTCGAGCGCGTCGACGATCGCGTCGGCCTGTGAGCCTCCGCCGGCGTCGAGGAAGTTGGCCGGGCTGCCGCCGGCCTGGGCGACAACGTCGAGGGTGGACATGCAGAGCCCGGCTCCGTTGCCGAGTACACCGATGTCGCCCTCGAGCTTCACGTAGGTGAGACCGCGTTCTTTGGCCATCGCCTCCTGCGGATCCTCGACTACCCCGTCGCTGAGCTCCTGCAGCTCGGGATGGCGGTAGAGCGCGTTGCCATCGATCGTGACCTTGGCGTCGAGCAGGACGACCTCACCGGCCGAGTTGAGGATCAGCGGGTTGACTTCGATCAGCGTGGCGTCTTCCTTTCGAGCGACCTCGACCAGCTTGACCAGGATTTCTGCCACCTGGCCGGCCACCTCTTCCGGGATGCCGGAGCGGGACACGATGTCGCGGGCAGTTGCGTCGTCGAGGCCCTCGATCGGGTCGACGTGCTGCTTGACGAGAGCCTCGGGGTCGGACTCGGCGATCGCCTCGACGTCCATGCCGCCCATGCGGGAGAGCATCACCAGCAGCTTCTTCTCGGAGCGATCGAGGATCACCGAGGCGTAGTACTCGGCCTCGATCTCCGAGCCGGCCTCGACCCAGAGTTCGTGGACCTTGAACGGCCCTTCGCCGTGGGGGCCGACGATGTCCATGCCGATGATGTTGCCGGCGTGCTCATGGGCCTCGGAGGCGTCCTGGGCGATCTTGATCCCGCCGGCCTTGCCACGACCACCGATCAGCACCTGGGCCTTTACGGCTACCGGGAATCCGTGTTTCTCGGAGGCAGCGTGCGCTTCTTCAACGGTGGCCGCGTGACTGCCATCCGGGACCGGCAGGCCGTGACGCGCGAACAGTTCTTTTCCCTGATATTCGAGTAGATCCATGTCTTTTCGTGGGGTCTTGAGGGGACGAGTAAGCCGACCAAGCACCCTATCCGACATAATGGCCGCCGCGTATGCCGCTTCCCAGCCTGAAAAACATCAATTGGATCACCACCGACTGTTACGGAACCCTGATCGACTGGGAAAAAGGCATTGCCGAGGCCTGCGCCAAGGAGGCGGAAAAGGACGGCTTCAGTTTCGAGTCCGAGGCCTTCCTGGCCAGGTTTTTCGAGGTACAGGCCGAAATCATGTCCGGTTCCTACGAGCTCTACGCCGAGGTTCTGCGCCGCACGATCATCAAGGTTGCCGGCGAGATCGGCTGGGAGGTCGAGCCGTCGAGGGCCCAGTTCCTGCCCGACAGCGTCGCCTACTGGCTGCCTTTCAGGGAGTCCAACGCGGCGATGGACCGGCTCGGCAAGAAGTTCGACATCGGAATCATCTCCAACATCGACGACAAGATGCTGGGCATCTCGAGGCGGCATCTGCGGACCGATCTCGACCTCGTGGTCACCGCGCAGCAGGTCCGCAGCTACAAGCCCGACGATACGCACTTCAAGGAATGCGCCCGGCGGATCGGCGGCAAGAAGGGCTGGCTCCACATCGGCTGCAACTACGACACCGACATCGCGCCCTGCCTGAAGATGAAGGTCCCGGTGATCTGGGTCAACCGGCACGGCGAGAAGCTCGCCGGCCGCAAGCGCCCCTCGCTCGAAGTCAAGAGTTTCCGCGAAGCCGTCAAGAAGCTCGGCGCCGGCGGCTGAGCCGTCCGGCTTGGCGCAGTCCGGAGCCGGGCCCGAGCTTTCCCCGTCCAGTCTCGAATGGCTGGCTGGCTCCGACAGGCAGGAACGCAAGCGGTCCGGCCAGTATCTGACCCCTCGTCCGGTGGCCGAGGCCCTGGTCGACCGGGTCCGCCTTCGGCCGGGAATGAAGGTCCTCGACCCCGGTGTAGGCACCGGCGAGCTGCTGGCGGCGGTCGCCCGGCGCCAGCCCGGCGCCGACCTGACCGGATGGGATGTGGATGCCGGCGCACTCTCCGCGGCGGCGTCCCTCGTGCCGGGCGCGACCCTGGAGCGGCGCTCGGCGATCGACCCGACTGCCACGGACCCCCCCGCAGGCTCAGGGGATTCCGGCGGATATGACCTGGTCATCGCCAATCCGCCTTACTTCCAGATCCCGGTCACCCCCGAGTTGAAGCGACGCTTCGGTGAGGTGATTTCGGGCCGGGCGAACATCTTCGCCCTGTTCTTCAAGGTCGGACTGGACCTGCTCACGCCGGCCGGCACGCTGGCCTTCATCGTTCCCCCTTCGATGAATTCCGGTGCCTACTTCGAGGCGCTGCGTGAGCACATCACCGGCCGGGCGGTGATCAGCGACCTGACTGTGCTCGAAGGCAGCAGACTGTTCGAGGGGGCCAATACCGCGGCCCAGTTGCTTGTGCTGGAGAAGGACCGCCCGCCCGACGGTCGGTTCGTCTTCGAACACAGCGAGCCTGCGGCGGGATTTCGCCGGGTCATCTTCAGCGAGTCCCCGGAGCGTCTCAGGCGTGGGTTCGAAGGGCGCCGCACGCTCTGGCAGCTCGGCTACGAGGCGGTCACCGGCACCGTGGTCTGGAACCAGAGGCGCCGCGACCTGCGCCGGGCAGCCGGGGCCGGGACAGTCCCCCTGATCTGGTCCCGGGACCTCCACGGCGGTGGCTTCGACCCCGGGGCCCGAGCGGGCCGGTCCGGTGAGACCAGGCCCGGTCAGATAGTAAGCCGTCGATCCCTGGTCGGACCGGCATTGCTGGTCAACCGCGTGGTCGGCTCGGTCGGTCGCGGTGAACTGCGGACGGCCATGGTGCCCGCCGGCATGGAGTTCCTCGCCGAGAACCACGTCAACGTGATCAGGCGACGCCCTGATCGGCGCGCGGCCCCACTCGACTGGTCCGGGCTGCAGACCGCGATCGAGGCTCCGGATGCTGGTGACCGGGCCAGGCTGCTCACCGGCAATACTCAGATCTCGGCGAGCGAACTGACTCACCTGTTGCCGGTCTGACGATCCCTCGGCCCCGGTCGGGAGTCGGCTAAGGGGAATGAGTCAGAGGGTTCTGGTGAAGCAGATGTCGGGGGTATCCCCCCAGAAGTCGGGCAGGTGGCTGGCGGCGAATCCGACCGACTCGTAGAGCTTCACGGCGGCTTCGTTTCCGCGGTTGGTTTCGAGCTGGATCCGTCCGCATCCCCTGGACCTGGCCCGTTCGATCGCCGCATTCACGAGCATGCGCCCGTAGCCCTTTCCCCGGGCGTCCTCAGACACGAATATGTCCTCCAGCCAGGCATCTTCGCCGGGCTCCCATACCGAGAGCCGGTAGCGGATCTGGGCGAAGCCGCGCTCCGGATCGCCGATCAGCAGGTACTCGGTCCCGGGATCCGCGATCAGCTCGCCGACCACGGATTCGATCTGGGCGTTGCTGGGCGAGTCGCCCTCGAGGAAATCACGGAAGTCGCCGATCAGCGCGGTCACGGTCGCGAGGTCGGCTCGCCCGGCGATCCGCAACGGGACTTCAGGTCCCACCCTGACCCCCATCATCACGCGAGGTCGGCCGGGCCGCTCCTGGGCGGGAAAAGGGAACGGACGGCTCTTCGACCGCCTTGGAAAGGTCAATCACAGACATGGATTCTAGTGACCTTCAATCCCCCTACAGCTTCCCGTCCTGCCACGCGGACCGCACCTCGGGGCCCGCAGGGTTGTTTCAGGAGTCAGCTATCGCTTTTCGTACGACACAGCCGCAATCGCCGTGCACGACCCGTCCCGGGAAGGTGGGTCCCTGCCCGGACGCAGATATCAGGCTTGCTAGTTTGCCCCGGGTGCCTTCTTGCGACCACGTCCCGATCCGCGTAGCGCTTTGATCGCGCGGGGACCCCTCAGTCGTCGCGCCTCGCGACTGCTCGCGACAGCCGGGCTGACCGTGGCCGCCCTGGTGGCCGCTCCGGGGCTCGCCCAGGCCGCCCGCCCGAACATCGTGGTCATCCAGACCGACGACCAGAACGCGAGGACGGTCAAGTCCACCTTCCGCAAGGCATCGGGTCAGAAGGCACGGATCATGCCGAACACCGTGCGGGAGATTTTCAAGGGGGGCACCGAGTTCCGCAACTACTACGCGACCTCGCCGATCTGCTCGCCCTCGCGGGCCACCCTGCTGACCGGCCAGTACCCCCGCAACCACGGACTCACCGAAAACGACGCGCCGCTCGGTGGCTGGGCCGGCTGGCAGAACCTCCCCGCCTACACCGAGAACTTCCCGGTGGCGCTGCAGGGTGCCGGCTACCGCACTTCGCACTTCGGAAAGTTCACCAACGGCTACTACGACGTCGAAAACGGCCAGGTCGAGACGACCGTGCCGCCGGGGTGGGACAACTGGTTCACCAACTCCTTCACCAGCGGCGCGCTTTTCTACGGCTTCGAGGTCAACGACAACGGCGTTGCACGCAGGGGTTTCGGCAATCCCCTATACGAGTTCCAGACCGGTCTCGACCCGAGGCGCTGCGACGTCGAGACCCTGACCCGGCAGCGCCAGGCCCAGGGCTGCCGGCACCTGACCGACACCATGACCAGGGCCGCTGTGAAGGAGATCCGCCGGAACGCCGGACAGCCGCTGTTCATGCAGGTCGACTACCAGGCACCCCATGGCGACGTCCGCCCGCCGGTCGGACCGCAGCCCGCCACCCGCCACACCGGTGGCATGGGCCTGACCTCGCTGCCGCGACCGGCGAATTACAACGAGGCCGACATCTCGGACAAGTCTGAAGTGATCCAGAACTCCGCGCCCGAACGGCTCGACTACCTGAAGAACCAGCGCCTGAAGCGCACGTACCGGCGCTACATCGCTTCGCTGCGGGCGGTCGACGATGGCGTCGGTGCGATCATCAAGACGCTGCGCCAGGCCGGCGAGCTCGACAACACCTACATCATCTTCCTCTCCGACCACGGCTTCTTTATCGGCGAGCACCGCTTCAGCTCCGCCAAGTTCCTGCCGTACGACGCTTCGGCCAGGGTCGCGATGGCGGTCAGGGGTCCCGGCGTTCCGGAGGGCGGACGCTCCAGGGAGCTGGTCGGCAACGTCGACATCGGACCCACCGCCCTGCGGCTTGCCGGAGCCGAAGCCGGCTACGAACTGGACGGGCGGTCGTTGCGCAAGTTCTGGCGTGATCCGCAGCGGGAAACCCGGCGCCCTCTCAGACTCGCGTTCCCGCCACCCCCTGAAGAGCCCCCGAGCGGTGGGGCCTCGGTCTCTGCTTCTGCGCCGGCCCTGCGCTTTGACGGGTTCATGGTCGGTCCCTACAAGTACTTCCGCTTCGAGGAAGGCGGCGAGAGCGAGCTCTACGACCTCGAGCGTGATCCGTGGGAGCTCGAGAACGTGATCGACTCACCCGATTACGTCCAGGTGAGGCAGTACATGGAGGCCAATCTTCCCCGGGTCTCCAGTTGCGCCGGCGATCCATGCCGCAGCTGGCTGCCGAAGTGGCCGCTGCCGACCGAGTCGGAATAGCCGACCGGCGATCAGCCGTCGCTCAGCGGCCGGCCTTCCGGATGGCCGAAGAGCCGATCCGCTTGCCCTTCGAGTCGAGTCCGGCCACCTTGAACAGGTTCGCCCCGGTCGGCACGCTCACAACCGTCTCGAATCCCTCCCGCTTGCGAGTCGCGACGTTCTTCAGGGACTTCTTCGAGTTGCCGGCGGCGACCCTCCACTGCTTGACCCTGGAGTCGCCGTTCCAGCTGATCCACAGCCGGGTCCTGTCGGGCTCGACCCGCTCGGCCACCATGGAAACTCCGCCCTTGGGGATCCCCGACCACTTCTGGCGGTAGGCCCGGTAGAACGAGTTGATCCCCTGGAACTCGGCGTCGTAGAGCAGCTTGCCGTTGCGGTCGTACTCGCTGATCAGCGGCACGCCGCCCCAGCCCACGAAGTAGTTGTTGCCGGGCAGGCGCTCCACATTGGCCTGGGTGGTTGCCAGCGGCCTCGCAGGGTTGAAGAACTCCCGGTGGACCTTCGCCGTCTTCTTCTTGTAGTTCAGCTGGAGGACCAGGCCGCGGGACTGCTCCCGGACAGGGGTCGCCACCGGGGATGCGCCGTTGTCGAAGAGCGAGAAACGATTCTTGGAGATCTGCTCGGTGTCGTGCTGCGAAGAGAAGTAGGCACCCGGCTTCATCCTGAAATCGCTGCTGCGACCACCCAGGGTCCAGATCACGCGACCGGACCCTCGCTTGATCTTGTACTTGGCGTTGGTGCTTCGACCGGAGATCAGGATGTTGCCGTCGAGGGTCTCGCTGACCGTATTTATGTGGAAGTAGTCGAAGGCGGCACCGGGGCGGCGGACCTTTTCCGCATAGGTGTCGCTGACCGGAACGTGGTCGAGGCTGTTCCATTGCCAGAGGACACGGCCGGTCCTGATGTCGACTTCCTGGGCCACGGATTCCAGCACCGGCGCGTTCGTCCCGAGCCCGTAGCGGGAAAGGTTGAATCCCTGTCGGGTCCGGTAGGCGCTGACCAGCGCGGTACCCCGGCTGGTCAGGCGGAATTCATGTGAGTCGGGGCTCAACCCGTTGCCCGGCCGGACCTTCTTGATGATCCGGAAGTTCCGGTCGGCGATGATGTAAGTCGAGCGCTTCAGCCCTGAGCCCTTGGTCGCGGCCTGATACCAGGTCAGGACGGGCTTGCCCCTGTAGCGCTGAACGCGGAAGTCCATGATCACCCCGGGGCGGAACCAGACCAGCTCGCCGCCGCTCGTATAGATGCCCGCTCCGGCTTCCTTGGATCCCACCAGGATCTTGCCGTTGGAGGCTCCGGCAGCGTTCTTCTTGACCACCATTCTCGGCGGGTCGAAGCCCGGGCGGGTGCGGTACGGACCTTTCTGGGCGGATACTCCGGCCGCCGAAGCGATTGCGCTCTGGCCCACCTTCGGACCGGATTCGCCACCGCCCATTACGAGCAGCGCAGAGGCTGCGAGCACGACGACTGCGAGAAGGGTTCCGGTAACGATCAGTTTCATCAGGTAAAGGGCACCGCGAGGGACGCTGTCAGGCATTCTATCCTTCAATTCTTCGTTTGGGTCTGAACGCTTAACGCGGACCGGACCCGGAAGTATCGGTCCCGGCGGAACTTGTGTCAGCATGCGGTGTTGAGAAGTCAAGGATGACCAAGCCGACCAAGTGGACGCGGCCGACGGAAGCGGCCGCCCGATGTCGCCTGCTAGCGGTGGGTTTACTGGCCGTCGCCTTCTCCATGGGGCTGATGATGCTCGCCCTCCGCCCGGACTCCGCGGGGGCTTCGGCGCGACCGAACTTCGTCGTGATCCAGACCGACGACCAGCCGATCGAGCAGTTCCACGGAACCTGGCGCGACTACCTCGACGACCGGCGCCAGATGATGCCCCACACGATGCGACTGATCCGGGACCAGGGTATCGAGTTCAGCCGCTACATCACTCCCTATCCGGTCTGTGCGCCTTCGCGGGCGTCCCTGCTCAGCGGCAACTACGCGCACAACCACCGGGTCCTGAGGGTGGGCGGCGAGACCGGTGGCTACGAGGCCTACCGCAACAACCGGATCTTCAGCGAGAACCTGCCCGTCTGGCTCCAGCGCGCCGGCTACAGAACGCTCCATTTCGGCAAGTTCATCAACTTCTACGGAGGCCTGGACGAACCGGCAGAGAGCGAGGTCCCGCCCGGCTGGGACCGCTGGGTGAGCGACGCCACCGACAACTCGACCAGGCAGTTCTACGGCTATACGCAGAACGTCAACGGGAGGATCGCCGGACCGTTCGGCTCGATCCTCTACTCGCCCTGGGCGGAGAAAGACGCCGTGCGCTGCCCCTGGCTGGGACTGGGCCGCTGCGACTACCACTCCGACTCGATGAGCCGCCAGGCGGTCAGTGCGATCGAGAACTCGGGCCGACGGCCCTTCTATCTCCAGATCGACTACCACACGCCCCACGGCGACAAGACCTCTCCGATCGGACCTGAACCGGCCCCCAGGCACTACCGCAGCGCGCTGCGCACGCCGACCCCGAAACCGGTCGGCTTCAACGAGCAGGACGTCTCGGACAAGCCGGAGATCATCAGGGCCCAGGAACCGCTGGACAAGGTCGAGCGCCGGCAGATCAGAGACGAGAACCAGCGTTCGATCGAAGCCCTGCAGTCGGTCGACGAGGCCGTGAAGTGGGTCTACAGGGCGCTCAGAGAGACCGGCAAGCTGGACGACACCTACATCGTCTTCACCTCCGACAACGGCTTCTTCCTCGGCCAGCACCGCGTCTCTCGCGGCAAGCTGTTGCCCTACGAGCCGGCGTTGCGGGTGCCCATGGTGGTTCGCGGCCCCGGCATCGAGCCCGGCACCGAGAGCCGGGAGATCGTCGCCAACCAGGACATCGCCCCGACGGTCCTGAAACTGGCCGGGGCGAAGGCGGCCAGGCGCATCGACGGCAGGCCGATGATCCGGTTCTGGAAGCGGCCGGAGCGAATTTCCAGGAGGCCCGTCCTGATCTCCAGCTACCAGGCGGCGACCCTGTTCTCGAAGAGCGACTACCCGGGTGAGTCTCTGGTCCTCCCGGATGAGGGCCCAGGCGCGAGATCATCGGGCCCGGTGGGCAGCGGTGACTACGTCGGGGTCCGGGTCGGGCCTTACAAGTACGTCGAGCTGGAGACCGGCGAAGGCGAGCTCTACGTTCTGAGCAAGGATCCGGGGGAGCTCGAGAACCGCTACTACGACCCCGACTACAGGCGCATAGTCAACTTTCTGGGTAGGGAGCTCGACCGGCTCAGGGGCTGCCGTGCCGCCGAATGCCGTGTTGCCACGCCGAAGTGGCCGAAGCCACCAGGCTGATCCACGTGCGTGGCCGGCGCTTGAGCTCGCCGGGCGGAAGCAGGCCGCCCGGTCTCAGGCAAGCCGCTACTCGATAGTAACCAGCGGATCTCCGCTGGCGACGGCGTCTCCGACCGAGATCGGCAGGGCCGTGACCTTGCCGCTCCGGTGGGCGGTGATCTCGTTCTCCATCTTCATCGCCTCGATCACACAGATCAGGTCGCCTTCGCTGACTTCGGCGCCCTTCTCGACGTTCACCTTGAAGATCGAACCCTGCAGGGGCGACTCGAGCTCGGCCTTGTTCGAACCGCTACCGCCGCCCGCTTTGCGCTCACGCTTGGGCGTTCCGCCCGGTCCTGCTCCCGGTCCGGCCGCGGCGCCGGCCACGACTCCGACCGCCTCGCCGATCACCTTGACGTCGAAGCGTTTTCCGGAGACCTCGACCAGGTAGTCGCGGGCCACCTTCTCCGGTTCATCCTCGTCCGACTCGGTCGAAGCGGGCGGCTCGGGTGCCGTCGTCTTCAGCCACTCCTTGTCTTCGGTCAGGTCCTTGCAGGTCTCGCCCCGGTCCCACTGCCCGGTAGCGAGGATCGCCTTGTGGAAGGGGATCAGGGTCGAAAGCCCGCCGATCTTGTATTCGTCGAGCGCCCTCAGCATCCGCTTGGTCGCGGCAGCACGGTCGTTGTCCCAGACGATCAGCTTGGCGACCATCGGGTCGTACATCGGCGTCACCTCGGAGCCGGCGATGACCCCTGAGTCGACCCGGATACCCGGCCCGGCGGGCTCCCGGTAGCTCGTGATCTTTCCGGGGGCGGGCGCAAAGTTCTTGTCGGCCTTCTCGGCGTTGATCCGGCACTCGATCGCCCAGCCGTCGATCTTGACGTCTTCCTGCCCGAGGCTGAGTTCCTCGCCGGCCGCGATCTTGATCTGCTCACGCACGATGTCGACTCCGGTGATCATCTCGGTCACGCAGTGCTCGACCTGGACCCGGGTGTTCATCTCGAGGAAGAAGTACTCCGAGCCGACCTGCATGCCTTCGACCGTTCCGGCCGAGTAGTAGCCCACTGCCCGGGCGGCGTCGGTCGCGATCTTGCCGATCCTCTCGCGCATCTCCTCGTCCACATGGGGTCCGGGGGCCTCTTCGATCAGCTTCTGGTGACGTCGCTGGATCGAGCAGTCACGCTCGGCCAGGTGGATCACGTTGCCGTGCTTGTCTGCGAGTACCTGGACCTCGACGTGGCGCGGGTTCTCGAGGTAGCGCTCGACGTATACCCGGTCGTCGGAGAAGAACTTCTCGCCCTCCCGGGCCGAGCCTTCGAAAGCCTCCTGGAGGTCGTCAGGGGTCATCGCGACCCGGAAGCCCTTGCCGCCGCCTCCACCGACCGCCTTGCAGGCAACCGGGTAGCCGGCCGTCTCGGCCTGTTTGCGGGCCTCGTCGAGGTCGGCTGCCGGCTCGGTGGCGCCGGGCACGATCGGCACCCCGGCCTTCTCCATGACCTCTCGGGCCATGGTCTTCGAGCCCATCGCGTCGATCGCCGATGCGGGAGGACCGATGAAGGTGATCCCGGCTTCGTCGAGGGCACGGGCGAAGTCGGCGTTCTCTGCCAGGAATCCGTATCCGGGGTGAACCGCGTCGGCGCCGGCTTCTTTGGCGGCACCGATGATCTTCTCGATCGAGAGGTAGCTCTCGTTGGCCGGCGCCGGGCCGATCAGGTAAGCCTCGTCGCATTCCTCGACGTGGGGAGCCTCGCGGTCGGCCTCGGAGTAGACGGCCACCGAAGTGATGTCCATCTCTTTGAGGGCACGAGCCACACGGATAGCGATCTCGCCTCGGTTGGCGATCAGAACCTTCTCGAACATGGCCGGGAGTTTATTTGGCCTGAGCGAACCCCGCCCCCAGCCTGCCGGATCTCCGGATGCTGCCCCGGCGGAACGGCGTATTCTGCGCTCAATGATCGAACTTCAGAGTCACTCCACAGTCTCCGACGGCCAGCTCCCCCCGGCGGAGGTGGTCGAGAAGGCGGCCGAGGCGGGCGTGACCGTGCTCGCGCTGACCGACCACGACGGCGTCGCCGGAGTACCGGACGCAATCGAGGCGGGCGAGCGGCTCGGGGTCGAGATCGTCCCGGCGATCGAGATGTCTTCGGTCCACGAATTCGCCGAGGACCTCCACATCTGCGGCTACTGGATCGACCTCGAGAAGATGCAGCCCGCCTGCGACCGTGCTCAACAGGAGCGCCGCGACCGGGCCGTGGAGATCGTCGAGAACCTGCGGGGCTTCGGATTCGACATCACGATCGAAGACGCGATCCGCGAGGCCGGTGACGCCGACGCGATCGGCCGCCCGCACATCGCCCACGCCGCGGGTGCCGCCGACAACATGGGCCCCTTCTTCGAGGAGTACCTGGTGCCAGGGGCCAAGGCTTTCGTATCCCGCAAGTGGCCTACGGCCGACGAGGCCTGCGCGCTGATCCGCGAGGCCGGCGGAGTGCCGGTGATCGCCCACCCCTACTGGGACATCAAGGAGCCGGACAAGGTCGAGCGCCTGATCCGAGCCCTCGACATCGGCGGCATCGAGGTCTACTACCCGCCGCATACGAAGAAGGAGACCGAACATCTGCTCGGCCTCGCCCGCGAACTCGGCATCAGCGCCACCGCTTCATCCGACTACCACGGCCCCACCCACAAGACCTTCAGCCGCTTCGGCGCCTACGACACGTTTGGACTGGGCGAGCCCGAAGTGCCCCCGGAGCCTTAGCCCCGGGGATCCCGCGCCGCCGGCAGCCCTGCGCGTCCCTGCAGCAGAAAGGGCGGGCCTTCCGGCCCGCCCTTTTCCGTCATTTCTCCTGAGGCGCGCAGCGCGCCTGCCTGCTACGAACCGACCGCAGCCGGGATCAGGTCCCGCTCTTCGAGGTAGGCCAGAAGGATCGCGGCCGACTCGGCCGGCTCTTCCTCTTCGGTCTTGATTACGACCTCGGGGTTGAGCGGCTCCTCGTACGGATCCGAGACACCGGTGAACTCCTTGATCTCGCCGGAGAACGCCTTGGCGTAAAGGCCCTTGACGTCGCGCTCGGCGCAGGCGTCGACCGAAGCATGGATGTAGACCTCGATGAAGCGGTCGCCCATCATTTCGCGGGCTTCGTCGCGGATCTCGCGGTAGGGCGAGATCGCGGCGGTGATCACCGGGGTGCCGTTGCGCGAGAGCAGGTCGGCGACGAAGGCGATCCGGCGGATGTTGGTATCGCGGTCTTCCTTCGAGAAGCCGAGGCCCTTCGAGAGATTCTCGCGAACGATGTCACCGTCGAGGATCTCGAACTTCTGGCCACGGGCCTTCAGCTCGTCGGCGAGGATGTGCGAAATGGTGGTCTTGCCGGCTCCGGAGAGTCCGGTGAACCAGAGGGTGAATCCTTTGTCTGACATTGGTTAGTTGTCCTCCTTGTAAGCGTCGATCAGGATCTTGGCGACCTCGGGCCGGGAGAACTCGTGGGGCGGCTCTTCGCCGTTGCCCAGCATCTCGCGGACCTTGGTGCCGGAAAGGAACAGGTGGGATTCGGCGTCGTGAGGGCAGGTCTTGCCGGAGGCGAGCCCTTCGCACTCGTGACACCAGAAAGTGTGCTCGAACATCAGCGGCTCGATGCCGAGCTCGTCGATGTCGATCGTCTCGAAGATCTGCTGCGCGTCGTAGGTGCCGTAGTAGTCACCGGCACCGGCGTGGTCACGACCGACGATGAAGTGGGTCGCGCCGTAGTTGCGCCGGACGATCGCGTGGAGAACCGCTTCGCGCGGGCCGGCGTAGTGCATCTTGGCCGGCTTGACCCCGAGCACGACCCGGTCGTTCGGGTAGTAGTCCTCCATCAGGACTTCGTAGCAGCGCATCCGAACGTCGGCGGGGATGTCCCCGGCCTTGGTCTTGCCGATCAGCGGGTGGATGAACAGCCCGTCACAGGTCTCCAGGGCGGCCTTGGTCAGGTACTCGTGGGCGCGGTGGATCGGGTTGCGGGTCTGGAAGGCGACGATCTTCTTCCAGCCACGGTCGGCGAACTCCTGGCGGGTCTCTTCCGGGGTCTTGTAGCGCCGCATGAAGGCCTCTTCGTGATCCGGAAGTGCGTCGACCTCGATCGGGCCGGCGATGCAGCGGTTGCCCTCTTCATAGATCGCGGCGACGCCCGGGTGGTTCTCGTCGGTGGTGCCGTAGACGGTCTCGGCTTCGTACTTGACGTCGCGGTCGAAGATCTCGTGGACCTCGATCCGGCCCAGCGGCTTGCCTTCGTCGGACGAAAGCTCGACCGTGTCGCCGACTTCGCACTCGAGGTCGGTCGGCAGGGTGATCGGGATCGGCCAGTAGTCGCCTTCGGCGGTCCGCATCTGGCCGCATACGTTGCGCCAGTCTTCGGAGCCCTGAAAGCCGGTCAGAGGGGCGAAGCCGCCGTTGCCGATCATCTCGAAGTCGGCTGTCGCGCGTTCGCTAAGGGTGAGGTTCAATTCGCTCATTTCTCAGTTCATCCGTATCGGTTATTCGTTGACAGGGAAAAGCTCAAAGCAGGTTGCCGGCACCGCCGACCCGACCACCGTCGTCTGGCGCCCGGTGAACGGCAGAGGGGTCGCCGAAACGACCCCGCAAACTAGTTGATTCCGCACTCCGTCTTGCCCGAACCCGACCACCGGCCGTCGCGGGCCGACTGTCCGGGCACCACCGGCCGTGTGCAGTGAGTGCACCCGATCGAGGGATAGCCCTGGTCGTGGAGGGGGTTGTAGGGGACGTTGTGTTCATTCAGGTGATTCCAGACATCGCGCTCGGACCAGTCGGCCAACGGGTTGATCTTCCAGAGGCTGAAACGCTTGTCCCAGGCGAACTTCGGAGCACTTGCCCGGGCGGCTGAATCCTCGCGGCGGATGCCGGAAACCCAGCAGTCTACGGTAGAGAGGGCCTTTCGCATCGGCTCGACCTTGCGCAGGCCGCAGCAGGCATCGGGGTCGGTCTTCCAGAGGCGGTCCCCATAGAGCTCTGCCTGCTCGTCCAGCGAGATGTTGTGCCAGCGCTCGAACTCGATCCCGAAATGCTCGGCCAGGCGGTCGCGGGTCTCGTAGGTCTCGGGAAAGAGCACGTCGGTATCGAGGTAGAAGAAGCGGGAAGCGGGGTTGATCTCGGTCGCCAGCTGGACCACGACGGAGCTCGTCTTCTGGAAGGAGCAGGCGATGTACATGTCCTGCCCGAACTCGGAGAAGGCCCATTCGAGAACCTCGCTGGCCGACTTCGGCTCGAGCATGGCGGCGACCGCCTCTTCGTCGAAGCGGGTCCTGGCCTCCTGGAGGCGGGGTGTCGAGGTTCCGGGTTCCATCACGGCTCTAGATCGCGCACTCGCCTTCGCCACGTTC
Source organism: uncultured Solirubrobacterales bacterium (assembly GCA_963717235.1). Lineage (GTDB taxonomy): Bacteria > Actinomycetota > Thermoleophilia > Solirubrobacterales > 70-9 > 67-14. Next base: position 204,191 of record CAVQVQ010000003.1, read on the forward strand.
CACCTGGTACGGGTCGGAGCGGCTCCAGTCGATGAATTCCTGCATCGTGTCGAGGCTGAAGTCGGCCGGCATCGTGAGCGGCTTGACTTCCTCTTCCATGCGGGCGGTGCCGACCCTCTCGACGAAGTCGTTGAATACCTCGCCGTCCTCGCGTTCGGCTTCGTAGAGACGGATCCAGCGCTCGATCGCGTCGGGCACCCGGCGGGCCGGAAGGCGTGACTTCAGCCTGGTGCCGAAGATCACCTCGCCGTCGACGTACTTGCCGCCGAGGTGCGGCACGTAGGCCGGCATCGTGCGGCCTCCGACCTTGAGCGAAGCGCCGTAGAAGCCGATGTTGGCGATGTGGTGCTGGCTGCAGCCGTTCGGGCAGCCGCTCATCTTGATGTGTATCTGCCGGGTCAGCGGGTCGCTGATCGCCATCTGCTCGACCCGCTCCTGGACCGCCTTGTTCAGGCCCATCGAGCTGGTGATGCCCATCTTGCAGCTGTCGGTGCCGGGGCAGCTGACCACGTCGGTGATCCGCCGCGGTCCGACGTCGTCGAGGTCGAGTTCACCCAGCCGCTTCCAGACCTCGTAGAGGGCGTCGTCGCGGACCCAGCGCAGGACCAGGTTCTGCTGGACGGTGGTCCGGGCGAAGCCGCCGGCGTACTCACGCATGATCTGCCCGAGCCCGCGGAACTGCTCCGGGGTCAGGTCGCCGCGGACGATCTTGACCTCGACCGTGTTGAAGCCGTCCTGGCGCTGCGGCTGGACGTTGGCTTCCACGAAGCGTTCGAATTCCGAGCGGTCCCCGTTCGGAGAGGCGGTGGCCGCCACCGGTTCCGGCAGCAGCGCCTCTTCGTCGAGATCGAAGCGAAGGTGGTCGATCGTGAAGTCGCGCTCGTCGACCCAGTCGCCCTTCAGCTCCTCGTCGACCATTCTCCGGACCTCCTCGATGCCGACCTTGTCGACCAGCACCTTGATCCGTGCCCGGGCCCGGTTGACCCGCAGCCAGGACTGGCGGTCGAAGATCCGGAAGACGGCCTCGCTGACCTTGAGGAAGTCGCCGTTGTCGGCCTCGACGAAGTCGTAGAGCGTCGGTGCGACGCGGGCCATGATCGAAGTGCCGCCGCCGACCCGGATCTCGAAGCCCTTGACCCCGTCGCGGATCCGGCTGATGAAGGCGATGTCGTGGATGCCGGTGATCGCCCGGTCGGCGTCGGAGCCGGTGAAGGCGGTCTTGATCTTTCTTGGCATCAGCTGCGTCGTGGGGTGGCGCACGAAGTAACGCACGTAGGCACCGACGTAGGTGGTCGGGTCGAAGATCTCGTCTTCGGCGACGCCGGCCCAGGGGTCGCCGGTCACGTTTCTCACGGTATTGCCGCAGCCTTCGCGGGAGGAGAGCCCGCTGGGGGCCAGGTCGCGGATCATGTGGCACATCTGGTCCAGCGGCACGTGGTGTATCTGGATGTTCTGCCGGGTCGTGATGTGACCCTTCTTCAGCGGCGCATAGGTTTCGACCGCGTCGGCGAAGGCATCCATCTGATCGGGCGTTATGCCGCCGTAGGGCAGCTTCACCCGGACCATCTGCACGCCCGGCTGGCGCTGGCCGTAGACGCCCTGCTTCAGACGGAAGCCGATGAACTCGGGTTCGGGGGTGTTGCCCTCGAGGAATTCGCCTGCCTCGCTGTCGAAGTCCTCGAACTCATGCTCGAGGATCGGAATCACCCGGCCGGGCACGTTCTCGTAAGTCTCGGGGTTGTTCAGCGAGCCGAGCTTGCCTTTGCCCTTCTGGAGCTTGCCCTCTTCCTGCTCGACACCCTTGTCCCCCGGCTTGGGCTTCGGCTTCGGTGTCGGTTTTGTCGGGGCCGTGGTCGGCTCCATCGGTGAATCCTCCTGCTGGGCGTGTCTGGGCGGATCTGAAGTCTTGGAACGGACGTGATGACGCTACGCACCGGACGAAGTCGGAGACTCTACGCGATCCGGCCGCACGGATGCTAGCAAAAACACCTAAACCTGACTGGATTTAGGGTATTACTTCGAGGCCGCTCTGGAACGGGCTTCGAGGATCGCCGCTGCTTCGCCGGGCTCGGCCACGAAGCCACCCTCGGGGTCGATCTTCCGCCCGGCTTCGAGCCAGGCGTCGATGCCGCCCTGCAGGGAGAGGGTCTCGAAGCCGGCCTCGGCGAATGCCTGGGCCGCCATCAGCGACCGGTTGCCGATCCGGCAGTAGAAGACCACAGGCGTGCCGGCATCGAGCTCAGCCCGGCGCTCGGCCAGCTCCTCGAGGCCGATCCGCTCGGCCCCGGGAATACGCCCGGCATCGAACTCGTGGGCGGTGCGGACGTCGATCAGCCTCGCGCCGGCCGCGACCATCGCCGCAGCCTCCGTTGAATCACACTCGAGCGGATCGAGTTCAACCAGGGCTTCGTTCTTCTCCGTCGAGTCACTCATCGGCGCAGCACCCTAACAAGCCCCGTGCTCACGCCCCGCATGACGCCCACCAGTGCGTCAGGTGACGTCCTTGCCTTCGATCAGGAAAGCGACCCGGACGTGTGCCCGGTACTCGTCGAGGTGCTCGCCGCGGATGCCGGTCGAGACGATGTCGACCGCCCGGATGTTTCGAAGCGAATCCTGGGCCTGCTTGAGCGCCTGCTGGGCCGCGTCGTCGGTTGAAACTCTGGAGCTGCCGACCAGCTCGATGATCTTTACGACTGCCATGCTCTCCTCCTCAGGTTGCCGCCGCCGGGCGGCAGGGTGTCAGTGCGTTGGCACCATTCTTACCGGCCGGGAGTGATCGGTGTGGCAAAGCCCTGTCGCGGGCCGCGGGCCGCGGTGGCAGGCCGGCTCAGAAAAGCTCGCGCGGATCGAGCGGCCCGAAGGAGTCCTTGGCGCCGACGCCTTCGACGAGCGCCGTCCGCAGCCACGGGTCCATGCCTTCTTCGGCCGGCGGCGGGGCGACCGCGGTATCGCCGGTGAAACGCTCGATTGCCGCGCTGATCGCGGCGGCTTCTGCCGGTGTCGCGGGGCCTTCGATCGAGATCCGGGCCATCGGCTAGAGCGGGATGTTGCCGTGCTTGCGCTTGGGCTGGGCGACGCGCTTGGTCTCCAGGGTGCGCAGCGCCTTGATCAGCTTGGCGCGGGTCTGGCGCGGTTCGATCACGTCGTCGATGTAGCCACGCTCGGCGGCTGAATACGGGTTGGCGAAGTGGGCCTTGTAGTCGGCGATCAGCTTCTCGCGACGGTCTTCCGGGGTCGGCGAGTCGGCGATGTCCTTGCGGTAGATGATGTTGACCGCGCCTTCCGGGCCCATCACGGCGACCTCGGCCGTCGGCCAGGCGATGTTGTAGTCGGCCAGCATGTGCTTCGACGCCATGACGTCGTAGGCGCCGCCGTAGGCCTTGCGGGTGACCACGGTGAGCTTCGGCACGGTCGCTTCGGTGTAGGCGTAGAGCAGCTTCGCGCCGCGGCGGATGATGCCGTTCCACTCCTGGTCCGTACCGGGCATGAAGCCGGGTACGTCGCAGAAGGTGAGCAGCGGGATGTTGAAGGCGTCGCAGGTGCGGACGAAGCGCGCCGCCTTCTCGGAGGAGTCGATGTCGAGTACTCCGGCCTTGAAGGCCGGCTGGTTGCCGACTACGCCGATCGGCCGGCCGTCGAGCCGGGAAAAACCGCAGACGATGTTCTTCGCCCAGTGCTCGTGCACCTCGAAGAACTCGCCGTCGTCGACGATCCTGGCGACGACCTTGCGCATGTCGTAGGGCTTGTTCGGGTCGTCGGGAACAAAATCGTCGAGCTCGGGATCCTCGCGCTCCGGATCGTCGGCCGGCGGGAACTTCGGCGGCTGCTCGAGGTTGTTGAGCGGCAGGAAGCTCATCAGGTACCGAACGTCCTCCAGGCAGCTCTCTTCGTCTTCGGCGGCGAAGTGGGCCACGCCGGACTTCGAGTTGTGGGACATGGCTCCACCCAGCTCCTCGAACTCGACCTCTTCACCGGTGACCGTCTTGATCACCTCGGGGCCGGTGATGAACATGTGTGAGGTCTCCTTGACCATGAAGATGAAGTCGGTCATCGCCGGCGAGTAAACGGCGCCACCGGCGCAGGGGCCCATGATCACGCTGATCTGGGGGATCACGCCGGAGCTCTGCACGTTCCTGACGAAGACGTCCCCGTAGGCGCCGAGCGATACGACGCCCTCCTGGATCCGGGCGCCACCGGAGTCGTTCAGGCCGATCACCGGAGCGCCGACCTTGGCGGCCAGGTCCATGACCTTGCACATCTTCTCGGCCATCACTTCGCCCAGCGATCCGCCGAAGACGGTGAAGTCCTGCGAGAAGACGAAGACCTTGCGTCCGTCGATCGTGCCGTGGCCGGTGACCACCGCGTCGCCCCAGGGCCGGCGCTTCTGCATGTCGAAGTCGTGGGTACGGTGCCGGACGAAGGTGTCGATCTCCTCGAACGAACCGGGGTCGAGCAGCTTGTCGATCCGCTCCCGGGCGGTCATCTTGCCCTTGGCGTGCTGCTTTTCGATGGCCTCCGGGGAGGCCGAGTTGATCGCCTGGTCGCGCAGGTCGCGCAGGAACTCAAGCTTCTCTTCGTGGGTTTCGGGGCTCTTCTCGCGCATGGACCGGGAAGTCTATTTGGGATCGCCGGATCGGGACGGGCCCACCCCTGCCGATGGGACGGAGGTATGACTGCCGGAGCCGAGATGTTCGACACCAGTCCAAATGAAGAACCCTTCCGTACGGCGAAACTACGGACCATGGGCAAGGAACGACAGATTGTCGCCTTCGGCGGCGGAGGGTTCTCGATGGAATCGGGAAACCCGCTGCTCGACGAGTTCGTCTGCTCGCTGACCGGCAAGATCCGTCCGCGGATCTGCTTCCTGCCGACCGCCAGCGGTGACGCCGACCACTACATCGTTCGCTTCTACAACGCCTTCCGGGATACCGCCTACCCCTCGCACATCTCGCTCTTCCGCCGTGAACGCGGAGTCGGCAACATCCGCGACCACCTGCTCGACCAGGACATGATCTACGTCGGCGGAGGCAGCGTGGTCAACATGCTGGCCGTCTGGCGGGCCCACGGCATCGACGACATCCTGCGCGAGGCGTGGCAGCGCGGGATCGTGCTCTGCGGCCTCAGCGCCGGCTCGCTGTGCTGGTTCGAGCACGCGCTGACCGGCTACCAGAACGAGGTCCGCCTGGTCTCGGGGATGGGGATCCTCCCCTTCGGAAACTCGGTCCACTTCAAGCCGGGCTCCGACCAGCACCGTGAGTTCGAGAGCAGCCTCGACGAGGTCTCTTCGATCGGCTACGCCGCAACCGACGGCGCCGCGCTCCACTTCGTCGGCGAGGAACTGGCCCAGGTGGTCGCCTCCCGGCCGGAGGCCCGCGCCTACCGGATCGACCGCCGTGGAGACCGCGCCCGTACGACCCAGATGGCGACCCGTCACCTCGGTTCGCCGGACCACGTGCCGCTGGTCGGCCCGTCCTCCTACGCGTGGTCGATGCCTTCAGAACTCCCGGTTTAGGTAGCTTCACCGCATGGCTTCGAGACTCCTCCTGATGGGTGGCCATGAGTTCGACCGCCTCGACGGCAATGAGGTCCTGACCGACTTCATGCTCGATCTGGCCGGCACCGAGGTGCCGAAGGTCTGCCTGCTGCCGACCGCCAGCGGCGACCCGGACGACCAGATCTCCCGCTTCCGTCGCGGCTTCGGGAGTCGCGGGGCCGAGGTCACCGACATCTCCCTCTTCCGTCTCGGCCAGAACCCGGTCGACCTCGAGGACCACTTCTTCAACCAGGACCTGATCTACGTCGGCGGCGGCAGCCTGGTCAACCTGGTCGCCGTCTGGGCCGCCCACGGTGTCTATGAACTGCTGCTCGAGGCGCTGTCCAGAGGGGTGCTGATCTGCGGTCAGAGCGCCGGCGCCATGTGCTGGTTCGAGCGCGGCATCACCACCTCTTCGGGGACCGCCGCGATGGCCGACGGCTTCGGTCTGATCCCCGGCAGCTTCTGTGTCCACTACCACCGTGATCCGGAGCGCCGGACCGCCTACCTGGCGGCGGTGGAGGCCGGCGAGCCGCCGGGATACGGGGCCGACGACCAGGCCGGTGTGCTCTTCGAAGACGGCGTCATGACCCGCACGGTCAGTGCCCGGGGAGGGGCCGGTGTCTGGCGGGTGGATGCCGCGGGCGAAAGCCCGCTCGAGGCGGAGGACATAGTTCCGGCCCAGGCTCCGGCGGTCCCGGCCGACAGCCTCGACGACTTCCGTGCCCTGAGCCGCTGGCGCACCGGTTCCGGCATCGGCCGTCGGCACTGAGGCCCGGCAGCCCCCGGGGCCACTGCGAGCGAGGCAGGCGCGGCTCTTGCTCAGCCGCCCCGCAAGGCCCGTCGGCGGACCTCCAGCATTTCGGCCAGGGTCTCGTCGAGGGAGATCCGTGACCGCCACCCGGTCGCCTGCTCGAGCCTGGCCGGCGAGCCCGCGAAGTCGGCGACGTCGTTGCGGTTGGCCCGCTCGGGACGGTGGTCGATCCCGACCTCGATCCCGCTCGCGGCCGAGAGGCCCTCGATCAGCCTGGACAGCGAAGCGGTCTCTCCGCTGCAGAAGTTCAGCCTGCCGGTCACCCGGCGCTCGGCGGCCAGCCGGAATGCCCGGGCGGTGTCGCGGGTGTCGGTGTAGTCGCGCCTTGCCCCGGGGTTTCCGACCTCGAGGCTGACCGACGCCTTTCCCTCCGCCTCGGCCGTGGCGATCGAGGCGGCGAATCCGGCCGGGATCTGCCCCTCCGGCTGGTCGGGTCCGAACTGGTTGAACAGCCGGGCGGTCGTCAGCCGCAGGCCGGTCCGCGCGGCGCACTCCCCGGCCAGGACCTCGGCGGCCGCCTTGGAAGCGGCGTATGGCGACCCGGGTGCGGTCGGGTCGGTCTCTTCGAAGGGCCTGACGCCTCCCCCGCCGGGGTCGTCGGCCATCTGGAGGGGCTCCCCGTATACCGCCGCCGTGGAGGCGAGCAGCAGGTGGGCATCGGGCGCCGAGTCTTCGATCGCCCGCAGCAGGGCCGCGGTTCCGCCCGTATTGACGGCGAAGGCCAGAGCCGGGTCCCGCCAGGATCCGGGTACCGACTGGATCCCGGCCAGGTGCACGATCGTATCCGGCTCAACTCCGCGCAGGACCCGCTCGACCTGCCCGGGCCGGCTCAGGTCGAGTGCCTCCAGCCGGTCACCGCCGCGGGTCGAGGTCCCGGTCACCCGGTGGCCGGCCGACTCGAACTCGGCGGTCACGGCACCGCCGAGGAAACCGCTCGCCCCCGTGACCAGGACCGAGAGCTGGCTCAGTTGCCGGCCCCGATCAGGCTGTCGCGACCGGACATCTCGATCGTCTTGCGCAGTCCGTCGTTCAGCGAGACCTCCGGCTCCCACGAGAGAACCTCGCGGGCCCGGGTGATGTCGGGCTGGCGGACCTGGGGGTCGTCGACCGGAAGCGGCTCGAAGACGATCCTCGACTTCGAGCCGGAGGACTCGATCACCGCGTTGGCCAGCTGCAGCAGCGTGTACTCGTCGGGGTTGCCGATGTTCACCGGCAGGTGCTCGCCCGACTCGGCCAGGGCGATCAGCCCCCGGACCAGGTCGTCGACGAAGCAGAAGGAACGGGTCTGGCTGCCGTCGCCGAAGACGGTCAGCGGCTGGTCCTGCATCGCCTGCCGCAGGAAGGTCGGGATCGCCCGCCCGTCGTGGGCCCGCATCCGCGAGCCGTAGGTGTTGAAGATGCGCACGATCGAAGTGTCGACACCCTGCTGGCGGTGGTAGGCCATGGTCAGCGCCTCGGCGTAACGCTTGGCTTCGTCGTAGACGCCGCGGGGACCGATCGGGTTGACGTGGCCCCAGTAGCTCTCCTGCTGCGGGTGGACCTGCGGATCGCCGTAGACCTCGGAGGTCGAGGCGAGCAGGAATCGCGCCCGCTTGAACTTGGCCACCCCGAGCATGTGCCACGTTCCCTGGGCGCCGACCTTGAGGGTGTGCAGCGGCAGCCGCGCGTAGTCGATCGGGCTGGCCGGCGAGGCCAGGTGGTAGACGAAGTCCACGTCCCCCTCGACATGCACCTCTTCGGTGATGTCGTGGTTGACGAAGCGGAAGTTCTCCGAGCGGATGTGCTCGATGTTCTGGAGCGAGCCGGTATCGAGGTTGTCGACGCAGACCACCGAGTAGCCCTTCTCCAGCAACTGGTCGCAGAGGTGCGACCCGACAAATCCGGCTCCGCCGGTAACAACGCAGGTGGTCATAGGCCGGGCATCGTATGTCAGAAACCCGCGCCCGGGCCCGACTCCTCTCCCGTGGGCCGCGGCATGCCGTGGCGAAACTCGTTGAAAGGGGATTGCTATGTGGCTGGTGACCGACCGTGGCTTCTATTCGGTGGTGGACAAGGGCGACCGCCCGGGATACCTCTGCGTCCGTGGCCGGGTCCTGCAGGACTTCCACAACCTGTTCGAGCTCGACTCGATGAAGGGCTACCGCGACGGGTTGATCGAGACCGACGACTCCGACTACCGGTTCCGGGTCTACGTGCGTCGCGAGGACTGGGTCGCCACCGCCGCTGACCTGGCCGGCGAGATCGACTACGACAACTTCAAGTCACAGGTCGCCCGCATGCAGGGGCACGTGCGCGCCCACATCTATACGAAGGTCTGGTCGGCCCTCGCCGGCCTCCAGCCCTGAACGGCGGCCGGCTTCAACGACTACCTGCCGCAAGACCGCCTCGGCGGCAGCTCCGGAACGGCTTGCTCAGCGGTGGTCGGCGAGGGGGTCCGCGCCCGGGCCCTCCGAGTGGATCCGGACCAGGAGGTTGTCGATCCGGTCGAGGTCGACCGGTTCGATCTCTTCTTCCTCGAAATGGACGAAGCCGTCGAACACCCCGTAGAGGGTCCCGAGCACCTCGGCGCCGTCCTTCAGCTTCAGGTTGATCCGGGCTCCCCGGCCCAGCTTCGGCAGGACGGCTTCTATCTCTTCGCGGCTGGCCACGGGCACAACTTAGCTGTCGGCTGTGGCGGCCGGTTCGACGAATAAGTCGCAAATTGCAGACATTCGCGCCGAATCCCCGGAATCACGCAATTTGCGGGGTTTTTCTGCGATCGGGAGGGGGAGAGAAATCGAGAGGCGCGGGCTTAGTGCTGCAAATGGCAACTTCCGAGACCAAAGCCTCACGATTCGCAGACGCGTACCGAGCGGCTCGTGAGGGGTGGCGGAACCGGACGGGGCCGGATAGGAAATGAGCAGAAAGTCTTCGGGAACTAGGGGGTTCCGACTTTGGTTTCGACGCTGAGGCAGCGTAGCGCGGGTCCGACCGGCGAGAACGTCGGCACCGACCGGGATGCCGGTGTCCGAACGGTGGAGAACTCGCCGGCGGCCAGGAAGCGGGCGGCGGTCGAACTGGTCCGCAACCACGATCCAGCGCTGCGCGGGACCGCGCGGCGGTTTTCGATCTGCAGGGATGACGCCGAAGACGCATACCAGCGCGGGATCGAGATCCTGCTTTCGAAGGCCCCGACGGTCGACACCAGGCAGCTCCTGCCATGGGCGCGAACAGTCATCAAGCACGAGGCTCTCGCGGTCCGCAAACACCGCGAGCGCATGCTCGGGCGTCCACCTGCGGCCGAAAGGGAGGGCGAGGGCGAAGACTGGGTGCACCTGATCCCCTGGCAGGGATCCGGGCCCGACGAACAGGTCGAGAAGCGCGAGCTGGTCGATCGCAGCCGCGAGGCTCTCTCCAAGCTCAAACCTCACGAACTGAAGGCGTTGACCCAGCTCGCGGAGGGCTACAGCTACGCCGAGATCGCCGACCTCAATGGCTGGACCCGGACCAAGGTGAACAGGTGTCTGGCCGAAGGGAGAGCCCGCTTCCGGTCAGTCTTCCGGGAGAGTGAGGCCGGCCGGCGATGCGCCGCGCTGGAGCCTCTGATCTCGGCATCCTGTGATGGCGAGCTGGAGGGTCCGGATCTGACCGAGATCCGAAATCACCTCGCGGCCTGTGGTCATTGCCGCGCAACGCTACGGGCGTTCAGGGCCGCGCCGAAGGCTGCGGCCGCCCTGCTGCCGGCGGCCCCGGTCTCCAGTTCGCTCTGGGAGAAGGCCCAGGAGCTCGCCGTCTCCACCCAGCTGAGGTTTCAGGGTGTCGGTCGCGGCGGCGACGAGGCCCTGGGGATGGTGGCGGTTTCGGGAGGCACGCGGGGCGCCGGTGCCGCAGCCCTGGCAAAGCTCGCGACGGTCTGTCTCGGTACCGCCGGGGGTGCGGCCGCATGCGTCGCGGTGGGTGTGCTCCCGGCCCCGGTTGTCAACGAGAAACCCAAGGAGTCGCCGGCGGTCGAGCGCCCCGCCGCACCCCCGGATACACCGGAAGCGGTCCGGCCGGTGCCTGCTGAGTCTGCACCGACGCCGGAATCCCCGGCGATGGCCGAGCCGGAATCCAGCCAGAATCCCGAAGCCGGCGGGTCCGGCAAGGCGGCGGTCCAGCCTCCGCCCGTGCCTCCACCGACTCCGGTCGAGCAGGAGTTCACCCCGGAGGCGGCCGGATCACCGGTCCCGGCGGCCGCTCCGCCCCCGCCACCACCGGCGCCTGCGCCGAAGGCCGGAACGACGTCGGTTCCGGTCGGCGGTGGATCAGGGGAGTTCGGTCCATGAGGGCGGTCCCGAGATGGACCAGGTTGCTCGCCGTGCTCCTGGCGTTTGTCGCGGCCGGCCTCCAGGGCCCCGGCGCTGCGACCGCCGGTGAATTCCCGATCAGGCAGTGCGAAGGGGCCGCTCACAAGGGCTTTTCGGGCGACTACTTTCGGATGAATACGCTCGACCGCGTGCATGTAGTCAGCGGCTGCGTGCCAGGAGCTCCGACCAAGATCGGCATCTACCAGGACCGCTCCGGACTCCGATTTCAGGCCTTCGGCGGCGGCCAGTTCATGTGGGCTCCCCTGCCGGGCCTTCGAATCGTCGGGACCACGGTCAGTGCCAAGCTGCGGGATGCCAACGGCATCAAGGCATCGGTCACAGGACCGAGCGCCCAGTGGGGGGATTTCGACCTCTACGAGGGCCAGCCTCACGACGGTCAGCTGCGCACCGCCCGGTGGAGTGGCGAGACCCGCCGGCCGGACCTGGTCGTGATGCGCCTCGAGTGCCGGTGGGCCAACGGCTGTCCCAACGAGGCCGACGGCCCGAAGGCTTTCGCCGAGATCTTCGATCTGGAGATCCGAACCCGCGATGTAGCCGCTCCGCAGTTGACCCCTTCGGGCACCCTCTGGGAAGGAGTCGGTCGTGGGGACTGGCAGCGCGGCAGCGGCAGTGTCGCCGTCGAGGCGTATGACCCCGGGGCAGGCGTCGCCCGGGCATGGCTCGAAGTAAACGGCTTCGAGGTCGGTCTCGGCGAAATCGAATGCAGTGGAGACCGAGGTGCCTATGCGACCGATTTCAGGCCCTGCCCGTCGAATGTGTCGCGAGGCAGGAGCATCAGCACTGCCGCCACCCCTTTCAAAGAGGGGTGGAACGGTCTGCGTCTCTGCGTGGCCGACTTCGCGATCCCCGAAGCAGACGCCAACCGCACATGTACCGCGGGTCGCCTCATGGCCGTCGACAACACGGCCCCGAAGGCGCCGGACGGCCTTGAGGTCGTCGGTGGCGGGAGCTGGAGGGCCGAGAACGGGTTCGAGTTCCGCTGGCAGGTTCCGGCCGGGCAGGTCTCGCCCGTGATCGAAGCCGAATACCGCCTGTTTCGCGCGGCGACCGGCGAAGAGGTCGGGACGGGGTCGGTCACCGGACCTTCACCCGAATTCGGCGGGCCGATCGAGGTCCCGTCGGCCGGCGAGTACCGGTTCGAGTGGCGACTCAGGGACCAGGCCGGAAATCTCGGCGAGGCCGCGACGGTGAACGTCCGCTTCGATGATTCGCCCCCGGGCGACGTCTCGCCAGAGCCGCCGGCCGGATGGATCTCGGACGACGAACTGCCGCTGCAGCAGCCGATCGAGAAGGCGGCCTCCGGAGGACCTTCCGGAGTCGGTGGTTACGCGATCGCCGTCTCCCCTGACCGGGTCATCGCCCCCTGCGCCGGCCCGATCTGCCTCCCGGAGGAGATGGCCCTCGCTTCCGGTCCCGACGGCCGGCTCGCCGTGATCGACCGGCTTGAGGAAGGCAGCCACTGGATCTCCGCAGTCGCCGCCTCCGGGGCGATGCTCTCGTCGAGGCAGCCCGGCAGCACCGTGGTCCGGGTGGACCGCACTGATCCGGAGACCAGGTTGACCGGGCTGCCCGCGGGCTGGGTGAATCGACCGGTGACGTTGACCGCGAAAGCTTCGGACGCGATGTCGGGCATGACGCCAGATCCCGGTCGCGATGACGGCCACCCGGTCACCGTGATCGCGGCGGATGGACACGCTCCTTACGAATCACCCGGCCCGGTCGCCTCTTTCACAGTGGCCACGGAAGGCAGCACCGCCGTTGAGTACTGGGCCCGCGACCTGGCCGGAAACGTCAATGACGGCAGGCCCGCTCCCGACGGAACCCGCCGCCGCCCGCCGGGCATGGCGACGGTCCGGATCGACCGTACGCCTCCGGTGCTCAGCTTCGATTCCGAGCGTGACCCGCTGAATCCGGAAAAGGTGGCGGTCCTGGTCGAAGACGAGCTCTCCGGACTCGGACTGGGCCGGATCGAGATCAGGCGCATCGGTAGCGACGGGGAGTTTCTCCCTCTGAGTACGACCAGCGAAGGCAATCGGCTCTCGGCATCAGTCCCGTCCGACGACCTGCCCGCCGGGACTTACGAGCTGCGCGCCGAGGCGACCGATCGTGCCGGCAACGACGGATCTACCGTGATGACCACCGACGGGTCGGCGATGGTCCTGAAGCTGCCGCTCAAGAGGAGCGTCGGGATCGGGCTGCGCTACCGGGGCAGGAAATCGGGGGTGAGACGAATCCTGACCAGACAGGGAAAGGGTGGCGCTCTGGTCGGCCGCATCCGGCACTCAGGTGGACCCGGAATCGCCGCCGCCAGGCTGACCGTCGAGGAGCGTTTCGCCGACGGCAGTCGGAAGAGACTGCGCAGCAGCACGGTCACCGTCGACGGAACCGGGCGCTTCGCGCTGCGTCTTCGGCCCGGTCCGAGTCGTCGGGTCAGGGTTCTGTACGCCGGTACGGCGAGGGACAGCCGCACCACGAGTCGCTGGCTGCGTTTCAACTCCAGGGACAGGGTCACTCTGAGGCTGGAGCCGAAGGTCCTCCGAAATGGCGGTCGGACCGTGATGCGGGGTCGGGTGGCGGGAAAAGGAGCGATCCAGCCCGCCGGCGGCAAGCTGGTGGCGATCCAGTACTACGACCCGGCTCGCTCGAGGTGGCGGCCGGTGGAGGTGATCAGAGCCGACCGGAAAGGCCGCTTCCGCTACTCCTACCGCTTCCGCACGATCGCCTCTGCCCAGCGGATTCTCTTCCGCGCCATATCGCTGCCCGAGGCCGGCTGGCCGTACCGGCCCTCGACATCGGCGGCCAGATCGGTCATTGTCTATCCCAAGGCATCTTCGTCCGGAAGGTGATGCATGGCAGGTAGAGCAGCAAAACTGAAGCCGTCACCGGCGATGGTCATCGCGGTGATCAGCCTGGTCGTGGCGATCGGGGGCACCGCCGTGGCGCTGCCCGGCAAGCGCAGCGTCGACTCGAACGATCTTCGCAAGGACTCGGTCGGCGCCCGGGCACTGGGGAAGGTCTTGGTAGGCGTCTCCTCTGGACTGCCCTCGACTGACCCCGTGGCTGAAGATGGCGATTTCACCGAAGCCGAAGGGACGGTGCGCTGCCCGGCGCGGGCGCCGTTCGCATTCGATCCTTCGATCAGCGGAACATGGGCCCGCTGGCCTACGAGGTGAGCCGCACCGTTGTGATCAACCGCTTCGGCGGTCCCGGGGGGTACATCTTCAGGGTCGTTTCTGACCGCGGTCCCGGCCTGGCCTTCACGATGAAGGTCAACTGCCTGAGCCGGCGCTAGGCTTTCGCCGAAGCCCTCGCGGGCGGAAACCGAAGTGGGAGCCAGGAGGATCGTTTGCTCGACAGCAAAGAGACGCACATCCACATCCATATTCATGAGGGCGTCAGCCCGGAGGTGGCCGGCCGGGTGATCACCGCCCTTCAGCAGCTGACCGGTATGGAAGACGAGCTGACGATCGAGCTGGGCAGGTCCGAGGAACCCGAGGACGGCGGGGCCGCCAGCCTGGTGCGCACCGCCTACAGCGAGTCGTCCGGCCGGGCGAGGGCGATGCTCGAGTATCTGGCAGAGAACCCCGGTAAGCCGATCGCCTATGGCGAGGTGGCCGACGCGCTCGACCTGGATTCGGCCCGGGCCCTGCCGGGAATGCTCGGATCCTTCACCCGCCGCGCCCAGGACCAGTACGGCGGATTCAAGCCTTTCGAGTCGGTCCGGATCGGCAACCAGTGGTACCTGAAGATGCCGGTCGAAGTGGCCAAGGTCGTAATCAAGCTGAGCTGAGGGTCTGACGGCGAGCGTCGACGGTCCCCTGCAAGACCAACGGCCCCAGGGAAGGGGCCGTTGGCGAGGGAGGAGAGGTACTACTCCTGCTGACGAGGTTATGAGGTCAGCAGGCTTCTCCGGCCGCCCCTCTCCGTGGGGGCCGGGCTAAGTGGAACTCAGACCAGCTGGGTCAGCTGATCGGTCACGCGGTTGACGAGGTCCTGAGCCTTCTGGCCGCGGACTTCGGCGCGCTTGGTGATCTCCGCCTGGGCCTTCTCGGCGCGCTTGCTTACTTCGGCCTGGGCCTTTTCGGCACGCTTGGAGACGACGTCGACGCGGGTCTCGATCTGCTTGTTCAGATCCTTGTTGGTGGCCTTGACCTGCTTCTCGACGCTCTTGCGCTGCTTGCGAACTTCACGCTCGAGCTGGTTGCGGGTCTTCTTGACGCTGCGGGTGGCCTTGCGACGGGCGGTGGTGCCACGGCGCTCGGCGCGCTTGAACGTCTTGGTCAGGTCGGCGCGGTAGCCCTTGACCTTCTTCTCGGCCGAGCTCTGGTCGGTCCACGGCTCGATCAGCTCGGCAACGCGATCGCTGATGTTGAGGGCGGCGCCGACGGGAACGTCAACCGCGGTGCGGGCGGCTTCGACAGCGGCCTCTTCGACTTCCTCGATCCGGCTCTTGGCGGCCTTGGCGTCGAGCTCGGCGGCGTGGACGGCCTTGGCGCTGGCCTCGGCACGCAGCTGGGCGGCGGTGCGGGGCTTGCCGGCGGTGCTCTTCTTGGCGGCGGGCTTCTTGGCAGCACTCTTCTTCGGTGCGCTCTTCTTCGCGGTCGCCTTGGTGGTGGACTTCTTGGCGGCGGGCTTCTTCTTTGTCTCGGCCATGATGTTGCTCCTTCTTGTTGGAATCAAACTACTTATTTCTAAGGATGTTTGGAGTGTAGCAGCAAATACGAACATGTGTTCCGATTTGTGCCGGACAAGCGTCACACAGTGGGAATCGGCTCCTGGAGCCGACTTACCCCTTCGATCCCACCCGAAACCCGGCACCACCCGGGTCTGGCCACGATCTCAACCCGTCTGCGCTCAAGATCGTGGCCAGACATTGAGCCGGGTTTCACCCCGCCTTGAGCCGGGCGACTGCGGCTGGACCTTGAGCCGGGCGACTTCAGCCGGACCTGGTCCTGGCTGCGCCGGGCCGGCCGGAGTGGGCGCTTGCCGCAGGAACCCCGGGAGGGTCAGGGACGGCTGGCGATCAGCGTGGCCAGGCCCTCTGGCGAGCTGGCTCCGGTGACCGTGAATCGGTGGGTCAGGTCGAGGCCGACCTCTCCGAGGCCGTCCTCGCCGAGTTCGACCAGGGCACCGGCCTCGCGGGCGATCAGCTGGGCGGCGGCGATGTCGACCGAGCGCGAGGCATGGGGCGTGACCATGCCGTCGATGCGACCGGCGGCCAGGTAAGAGAGTGTGATCGCCAGCGAGCCGACGCACCGCAGGCGGTAGACCGAGCCGACCAGGTTCTGGACGATCGGCAGGAAGGCCCCGGGCTCGGCGCCTTCGACTCCGACAACCTCCAGGTGCTCGGCCGGTTCAACCTTGAGTTCGCGGCCGTTGAGCACCGCGCCTTTGCCCGAATGGGCGCTGTACTCCTCGCGGGCGCCGAAGTCGTAGACGTAGCCGAACTCCACCGCCGACATGTTCGGGGCCGAGGCGACCGCGATCGAAAGGCTGTGGTTGGGCAGGGTGCGGCGCACGTTCAGTGAGCCGTCGATCGGGTCGATCACCACCCATGTCTCGCCGCCTCCGTTGAACTGGACCGAGCCCCTTTCTTCCGAGATCGCAGTGAAGGCGGTTCCGTCGGCGGCCAGGTCGCCCAGCTCCTCGAAGACGACGTCTTCGCACTTGCGGTCGAGCTCCAGGGTGTGGTCGCCGCCTTCGCCGACGCCCTCGTAGCGGTCGCGGCCGACAATCGTCGGGGTTTCTTCGAAGAGCACCCGCTGGCGTTCGACGATCCGCCGGCAGATCTCGAGCCAGTCGGCCGAGAGGGCGGGGTCGGTGCCGGGGCTTCCGGTCGGGTGGGCTTCCACCGGGGGCATGCTATTGAGGCCGGCCGTCCGGGCGCCGGTCAGACCGGGCGCCCGATCCGACGGGGTCGCGGCTTCGGCTAGTTTTGGACCGTGAGCGATCGCCCTTCAGAGCTGGTGCCGAACCCGGAACCGGCCGGTATGCAGTCAGAGGTCGCGACCCACGCCGCCGGTCCGATGATCGTCGAAGGTGCCCCGGGCACCGGCAAGAGTGCCGCCCTCGACCAGCGCTTCGTCCATCTGGTCGAGTCCGGGGTGGCGCCCGCGTCGATCGCCGTCGTCACTGCCACCCGGCTCTCCGCAGAAACCCACCGCCGTTCGATCGAGCAGCGTGTACCCGGTCCCTACGAGGAGCTGGTCGTGGTGACCTGGCCGCAACTGGCCGAGCGGTTGCTCCGCTCCTGGCCGGTCGAGGCCGGACTCGACCCGGACTTCGAGGTGGCGGGCCCGGCCGAGCGCCTGGCGATGCTGCTGGTCAGGTTCGAGGAGCTGCCGTTGCGCCACCACGAGATCAGGGGAAACCCGGTCGGATTGATGCGCCGCCTGCTGGTCGAGATCGACCTCGAGAAGGCGGCGCTCGGCGATCGCGGCCCGGCCGGGGCCTTCGCCGGAGACCCGCCCCGGCGCGACGAGTTCGAGCAGCTGGTCGCCTTCCACGACCAGATGCTGAGCGAGCTCGGCTGCCTGGATTCGAACGACCTCTGTCGCCTGGCGGGCGACCTCCTGGCCGGGAGCGAGGCCGTCCGCGAGTCGACCGCGACCAGCTTCCCGCACCTGCTGGTCGACGAGGCCGAAAGGCTGACGCCGGCGATGACGGCGGTACTGGAGGGCCTGCGTGACGGGACCACCAGCCTCGTGGCCGCGATCGATCCGGCATCCGGAGACGAGCCCGACGAGGCGCGTGCACGCCTGGAAGAGGCGCTGCCCGGAGCCGATCGGCTGCGGCTCGAACGGGCCTGGCGGCTCGACCGAGACCAGATCGAGGTCGCCCAGGCCGTGGTCGGTACCGGCCCGAGGGCGGGGGGACCCGAAACGAGCGATACCGGGGCGGCCGTGCCCGAGGGCGCCTGGCTGCCCGGCGCCGAGACCGGCTGCGAGATCCGGTTCTGGCGATCGGAGACCGCCCAGGCGGAGGCGCAGGGCGTCGCCCGAGAGATTGAACACCTGGTCGCCGAAGGCACGCCCCCCGAATCGATCGCGGTCGCCGTGGCCGACCCCGACCGGGACGGCCAGCTGGTCGGATCGGCGATCGAGGACCGCGGCATCGCGGCCGACCTCTCTGGAGGCTCGGCCCTCTTCCGGGTGCCCGAGGTGCGGGATACGGTCGCCTGGCTCAGAGCCCTGAGCGACCCCGCCGACGGCACCGCCGTGACCCGGGCCCTGACCAGGCCGCCGATCCAGCTGCGCTCGGTCGACCTGGCCCAGCTGACCGTGATCGCCCGGCGGCGCAAGCTGGACCTGGTCTCGGCCTGCGAAGCGGCGCTGGAGAGCCCGCGGATCTCCCCCGAGTCGCGCGAGCGCCTCGATTCCTTTCTCAGCCTCCACCGCGCTGCGTCCGGGGCGCTCGATGCGACCCGGCCCGATGCTTTCGTCAGGAGGCTGATCGAACGGATCGGATTCCGCCGTCAGGGCATGTTCGCGGCGCGACCGGAGACGGCCGAGCGGCTGCTGGCACTTTCGCGGCTGGCCGAGATCGCGACCGCCTGGTGCCGCCGCGAGCCGACCGGCTCGACCAGGGAGTTCACGGCCTTCGTCTCCGCCCTGGCCGAGACCGGCCTGGAGCCGTCTGACGGACCGAGGATTCCGAGCACCGGCAAGGTCAGGGTCGTCGCCTGGGACGGAGTCAGGGGTGGCAGCTGGCAGCGGGTCTACCTGCTCGGACTGGAGCGGGCCGGCGACCCCCAGCGGCCGGCGGTGGCCGCGGCGATCACCTCGGCCGGTGATTCGGTCGTGCTCTCCCGCCTCGGAGCCGACCGGCCGGGCTCCGGTCGTTCCGGGCCGCAGGAGGATGCCTTCGAGGCCGCCCTGGCGATCGAGGAGGTCCACCAGGAGGAGCTGTTCGGCCCGGCCGAGGACCTCCACTCGACCTACAGGATGATGCGCGAGGAAGTGCTGGAGGCCTCCTGGCGGGTGGGTCGCGAGCTGATCGAGCCCCGCCTCGACACCCCGACCGACCTGAACCGGGCGATCACCCGCTACCTCGAGCTGCTCAAGCTGGCTGCACTGGCCCAGCGCGGTGGGGAGGGGCTCGACTCGGATGCGATCGACGCGGTCAACGGCCTGCTCGGCCAGGTGGCCACCCCGGAGCAGCTCGCCGAGCTGGAGCGGTCCACGCTCGACCCGTACCTGCTTGCCAACGAGCGCGAGCGCGACCTTCGTCAGGAGCTGATCGACTCCCGGGCGGAGCCCTCGCTGGCCGCCTTCATTCCGAAACGCGGCGGCGACCTGAGGCTCTCCGCTTCAGACCTCGAGCTCTACCTGACCTGCCCCCTGAAGTACAAGTTCGCGCGGGTCTTCGGAATCCCGAGGGCACCGACCATCAACCAGCGCTTCGGGATCCTGATCCACAACGTGCTTCACCGCTTCCATGATCCGAAGACCGCCCCGCCCGGCGGCGGCCTCGAGGACCTGATGTCGATGCTCGACACTGGCTGGAGGCGCTCCGGCTTCGGCGACTCGAACGACGAGCTGCAGTTCCGGGATCGCGCCGTGAGCGCGATGGAAAGCTACTGGCGAAACGAGCGGGATTCCGACCAGGAACCGTTGTGGCTGGAGCGCCAGTTCGAGTTCCGGATCGGCCCCCACTACCTGCGCGGCCGGGTCGACCGGGTCGACCGCCGCCAGGACGGAAGCTATGAGGTGATCGACTACAAGACCGGCCAGCGGGTCGAGACCGGAAGGCACGGCGGTGACATCCAGCTGGCGCTCTACCGGCTCGGAGCCCGCGAAGCCTGGGACGTCGAGATCGGGTCCGGCAGCTACTACTACGTGCTCGAAGGGGAGAAGGTCCCGGTCGAGGCCGAGACGGACGACCGGGAGCGGGTCGAGCGCACCGCCCTCGAGGTGGGTGAGGGAATCCTCGGCCAGGACTTCGAACCTCGACCCTCGCCGGGGGTCTGCGGCTGGTGCGACTTCAGGATGGTCTGCCCGGCCTCGGAGGCCTGAGCGGGGGCCCTACTCGTCGCCCTGGCGCTTGAGGAAGCGCTGGAACTCCATCGCCAGGGCCTCGCCGCTCGGGACTTCGGGGTCGTCCTCGTCACGCTTCTGCTGCTCGTTCTCGATCCGGCTGACCAGTTCCTCGACCTCGGGGTCGGCGGCGACCGCACGGCCGATCTGCTCTTCGTAGGCGGCGGTCTCTTCGCGCAGGCCGGAGAGGTCCGCTGCCACGCCGGTGATCCGCTCCAGCCGCTCGCTGAGTGCCAGCGCGGCTTTCGGGTTCGGCACCGCGGCCACGTAGTGGGGGACGGCCGCCCAGAGTGAGACCGAAGGCAGCCCGGCGGCCCGGCAGCGGTCGTGGACGACGCCGACGATCCCGGTCGGCCCTTCGTAGTCGGAGCGGTCCAGTTCGAGCTGATTGACGAGCCCGTCGCTGGACGCCAGGCCGGTGATCGGCACCGGCATCGTGTGGGCGACCTCGGCGATCAGCGATCCCAGTGCGACCACGGTCTCGACCTTGAGGAACTCGGCGACCTTGACCACCGTCTCGGCGTAGGTCCGCCACTTGAGGTTGGGCTCGGTGCCGTCGAGCAGGACGAGATCCCGTTCGGCTCCCTGCGCGCGAGCGGCGATGAAGGTGTTCCGCGGCCACTCGATCCGCCGGTGGGCACCGTCGGAGAAGGCGATGGTCGGCCGGTTGGCCTGAAAGTCGAAGAACTCCTCGGGGTCGAGTTCCGCCAGCACGTCGACCTCAAGCGAGTCGCAGAGCGTCTCCAGAGCCGAGGATGCGGCCGAGGCAGCGTCGTTCCAGCCGCGGAAGGCGCAGACGAGAATCGGGTTCCTAAGTGTGGGGGGGTTTGTCTCCCACCTCAATTGATCCATTTGTTCAATCTAGAGGATGGGCAGGTTCCGGTCTCCGGATTGGCGGCTGTCTGGCTGTTCGGTCAGGATGTGTTCATGGAGAGTCCGGCTTCCAGAGAGAGTTCGCGGGAGGGCACACCGGTGTCGGAGCTGACCCCCGGACAGGCCTTTGCGGGCGACTACGTCTGCGCGAGGAAGGACCGCCTCACCGCCCGCAACGGATCCTCCTACCTCAGTCTCGAACTGCGCGACCGCACCGGCACCATGCCGGCCAGGCTGTTCCGCGACGTCGACCGGATCGGTCTCGGTTTCGAACGCGGCGACGTGATTTCGGTCCGCGGGCGGGTCGAGCGCTTCCGCGGGCAGCTCAGCGCCGAGATCGATTCGGCGGCGAAGGTCGATTCCGGGCGGATCGACCCCACCGATTTCCTGCCGACCGCCTACCGCAACCGGGAGGAGCTCGAAGGCTTCCTCGAGCACCTGACCAGGGAGGTCTACGACCCCGGGCTGAGGGCGGTGGTCGAGCAGCTGCTGTTCACCGGACCGGCCGCCGCCGAGTTCCGTCGCGCCCCCTGCACCCGGGCCGGCCACCACTCATACGTCGGTGGCCTGATCGAACACACCGTTGCCGTGGCGACGCTGGTCACCGAGACCTGCACCCTGCATCCCCGGCTCAACTCCGACCTGCTGATGGCGGCCGCGCTGATCCACGACATCGGCAAGACCGGAGAGTTCACCTACGGAGCCGAGATCGGCCTGACCGACCGCGGGCGGACGCTGGGCCACCTGCAGATCGGGGCCGAGCTGATCACCGCGGCGTCGGGCGGCCTCGGTCCGGAAGAACGAGACGCGCTGCTGTCCTGCGTCATGTGCCACCACGGGACCGACGCCCTGCGGCTGCGCCACTTCCCTTCGCCCGAGGCGATCGCTCTCTACCGCCTCAACGCCCTCGACGCCCAGGTCAAGACCGCCCTCGAGCACGGCATCCACTGAAGTCCAGGTTCATCCGGCCTTCCGCGTCCGGACTCTCCGCTTCAGACGCCGATCAGCTCGACCTTTGAGCCGTTGCGCGATGGCTTGACCTGGATCTGTGCGGAGATCCTCGTCTTCATCTCTTCCACGTGGCTGACCAGTCCGACCGAACGGCCGTTGGCCCTGAGGTTCTCGATCTGGTTCATGACCTGGTTCAGGGTCTCGCTGTCCAGGGTGCCGAAGCCTTCGTCGATGAAGAGCGTCTCGAGGCTGCGGCCACCGGCTTCCATCTGGACCACTTCGGCCAGGCCGAGGGCGAGGGCGAGCGAGCAGTAGAAGGTCTCGCCACCGGAAAGCGTCTTCGTGCTGCGGTCCTGGGAGACATGGGCGTCGAAGATCCTGATGCCGAGACCGGCCGGGCCCCGGCCTTCGGCGGATTCTTCGTACTGGAGCGCGTATCGATCCCCCGACATCGGCCCGAGCTTGACGTTGGCCGCCGCTATGACCTGCTTGAGCCTGGCGGCCAGGACGAAGTTGCAGAGCTGGATCTTCTTGGCGTTCTTGCCCACGGCCGCCGCGGCCAGTCCGGAGACCAGGCTGTGGTGGGCGGTCAGCGGTTCGAGTTCGGCGAGCTGCTCTCCGAGCCGCTCCGTGTTGGTGGTGAATGCCGAGTAGCGGTTCTCGCAGGTGGTGGCGGCCGCAAGCGCCTCGTCGCGCACTTGCTCCCGGATCTCCAGTTCCTTCTCGGCGTCTTCGACCGGGACCTCTTCGCTGCGGTCGATGCCCTTGAGCTCGCCCTCTTCGAGTCGGTTGTTGACCGTTGCCAGGTCCTGATCGAATTTCAGAACCCGGTTGCGAAGGAGCTCGAGCTGGTCCGGATCGACCCTCGCAGCCACCGCCTCATCGAGATCGGCGAAGCCGTTCTCTGATGCCGACCTGGCCGCCTCCCGTCCGGAATCGTCCCGTTCCTTGAGGGCGATCGACTCCGCCTCGATCGCCTTCAGTGCCGCCTCGATCCGGTCGGCGAGCAGGCCGACCAGTTCCC
Organism: uncultured Solirubrobacterales bacterium; assembly: GCA_963717235.1. Taxonomy (GTDB): domain Bacteria; phylum Actinomycetota; class Thermoleophilia; order Solirubrobacterales; family 70-9; genus 67-14. The sequence goes on from CAVQVQ010000003.1 coordinate 226,767, forward strand.
GCCGGGCGCCGATCGTGGCTGAGCCTTCGAGCAGCGTGTCCTCCTTCCTGGTGAGGTCGGCCAGCTCCGACTCGACCGTATTCAGCTCGGAAGCGGCTTCGGTCTTGCGCTTCTCAATCTCTGCCCGGAGCCCTGCAAGCTCGGCCTGCGCCGACTGGAGATCGGCTTCGGCTGTGCCGACAGCTTCTTCGGCCGCGTCTTCGTCGGACTTCTCGAACAGATCCTGTCCCGGCGTCGCCTCTGCCGGGCTGGGATGTTGGGTTGATCCGCAGACGACGCATGGCTGCCCGTCGGCCAGCTTTGTCGCAAGCTCTGCCGCCATGCCGGCGTTGCGGCATTCGCGGATATGCAGGCGCCGCCGCCGCGCCTCCTCGAGAGTCGTCTGACTCGCTTCTTCCCGCTTGACCGACTTCTCCAGGTCTGCGAGCGCTGGTGATCCCGGAGTGCCCAGTTCATCCTGAAGCGACCGGAGTTGACCGATGCGGACCTCGAACCTGCGCCGCTTCGGCAGCTCGGTGTCTTCGAAATTTCGCAGTGTCGTTTCCTGTTGCCTGAGCTCGCGTTGCCGGTCTGCCAGGTCTTCGGGGTCAAGCGAACCGACCTCCGCTTCGCGATCCAGCCCGGCAAGGAATTCGTCGCGCTCGGCTCGCGCGCTCTCCGCGGCCTCGGTTCGTCGGGCCGCGGCTTCGGCGAGCGGGTGGACCACGGCCGCTCGCGTACCTGTCTCGACGGTCGAGCGAACCTCATCGATCTTCCCGGCCTCGGAAACCAGCTCCTCGCGCCGGTCCTCCTCCTTGCCCCGCTGTTCGACCAGCCGGCGGCGTTCCTTCGCCTTCGAGCAGGCCTGGTCGGCCTTCCTCCATTCTTCGCCGGCCTTCTTCGAGCAGGCCGCGGTCCGTTCGCGGTCGGCCTCGAGCACAGCCGCGGTTTCGCCCACCGTCTCAATCAACTGATCCGGGTCGAGTGGCCCCGGAGCTTCCGGAGGGCCTTCTTCCCGGTTGGCCCAGACCTCGCTCACCACACTCCAGGCAGCGGTGATCGCGTCTTCGATCTCACGGCGCTTGTCGTCGCGCGCCGTCCTTGCCGCCGCCGCTTCATCCTCGAGCCAGGTCTGGACTCCCGCGAGGTTCTCTCCGGGGAAGAGCCGCTCGAGCAGCGCCCGGCGTTCGTGCGCATCGGCCTTGAGGAACTTGGAGAAATCGCCCTGCGGCAGCATGACCACCTGGCTGAACTGCTCGGCGGTCATGTGCAGTCGCTTGCCGAGTTCCCGGTCGACATCGCTCGGCTTGGAGGCGATCGTCTCGGCTTCGTCACCGGTGAGTTTCCACAGCTGGCCTGTGGCCGGAGCCGTGGTCTCGCCTTCGCCCCGCCGTTTGGCGCGCCTGTGTGAAGGGGTCCTCCTGACCTTGAGCCGCTCTCCCCCTACGGTCAGGACAACCTCGACCGAAGGCTCGGGTTCGGCATTCGGGAACCGGCTGGCTACGTCGGGAACGGCGGTGCCGGCTCGAGGGATCCTGCCGTAGAGCGCGAAGCAGACGGCGTCGAGGATGGTCGTCTTGCCGGATCCGGTCGGCCCGGCGAGCAGGAAAGGCGCGCCCTGGTCGAGGTCGTCGAATGAGATCTCAACCTTGCCGGCGAACGGACCGAAGGCGGTCATGTTGAGCTTGTGAAGCTTCACCCGTTCAGCCCCTGACCTCATCGGAAGTCGAGTGGTCGACGGCCCGCTGGAGGACTTCGGCTTCCTCCGGCGTCGGCCCTTCGCCACGCACGCTGTCCAGGAATTCGGCGATCAGGTCCATCGGTTTGGTCCTGGAGAGCTCTCCCAGGCGAGCCACTTCTTCGGCGCTTGCGCCCAGGCTGAGTTCCGAGTAGCGCAGGTGCATCACGTTGTTGAATCGCCGGCCAAGCTGTTCCATCGGTGCGTCCGGGCGGCTGGTGTCGGTGAGCGTCACCTCCAGCCAGTGGTCCTCCATGCCCTCGTAGTCGTCCGACTCGAGCAGTTCGCTCAGGGTCCCGCGGATGCGGTCCAGTTTGGCGAAAGGCGGAATCGACAGCGGCTCGCACGTAGTGGCGCCGTCGGCTTCGAGGTCGACGACGGTCACCGACTTGTCAGCGTCGCCCGAGACTTCGGAGTAGGACAGGAATAGCGGTGAACCGGAGTACCGGATGCGTTCACCGATCTGCTGCGGGCGATGGAGGTGCCCGAGAGCCACGTAGTCGAAGCCGTCGAAGAGCGTCGCCGGAACGACCTCCGAACCGCCGATGAAGATCCCCCGCTCGGAGTCGCTTTGCTCCGCTCCCGCGATGAAAGCATGTGAGATCGCGACCGGGCGAGTCGTTGCTTCGCGCTCCTTCAGGTCTTCGAGGCAAAGCTCGACCGCCCTTTCGAGAACGGCTTCGTGTGTCGCAGCACCAGCTTCGACTTCCGGTGCGACGGCGATCGGATCGAGGTAGGGGATCGGGTAGATCGCAACCGGAAAGGGGCCGTCGGAGAGCATCACCGGAGCGCCGACCCCGCCACTGCCCGAGCGCAGGTGTATCCCTTCCTTCAGCAGCGGACCGTGGCCGAGCCGGACCGTGGAATCGTGATTGCCCGTGATCAGGACGATCGGCGCGAGTTCCGCCAGCCGGCCCACCTCCCGGTTGAACAGAGCGATCGCGTCCAGCGGAGGCAGAGCCCGGTCGAAGATGTCACCGGCCATGATCACGGCGTCGATCTCGAGTTTCTCGATCTGCTCGGCCATCCAGTCGAAGAAGTGCCGGTGGGCAGCGGTCAGGTCGGCGCCGTGGAACTCCCGGCCGAGGTGCCAGTCAGCGGTGTGGAGGATGCGGATGTGTTCGGGGTTCTTCTCGTCCATGGGTTGGAGCTGAAGGGTCGCACCGTGAGCGGCGTTTCTGACGGCCGGGCCGGATCGCCCGGACGGGCCGCCGCCGGCTCACCCGTCGTCGAGGTCGGGCCGCCGCCGTTGCCGCTTGCGTTCGGAGCGCTGCTTCTTCGCCTTGATCCGGCGCTCGCCGGAGGCCCGGGTCGGCCGGGTGGCGCGGCGCCGGCGGGGAACGGCGAGGGCGTCGGCGAGTTTCGCTTCGAGCCGTTCGAGGGCGAGCTCGCGGTTGCGGGCCTGGGAGCGGGCGTCCTGGGCGACGGCGGTCACGACCGGTCCGAGCTTGCGGTTGACGCGCTCGCGCTGGGCTTCGCTCAGCGAGGTCGAGCCACGCACATCGAAGACTGCCTCGATCCGTGAGGCGGTCACATTGGCATGCTGGCCGCCGGGGCCGGAGGAGCGGGAAGCGCGCAGGGTGATGTCCGAGACCGGGATGAAGGGGCCGCCTTTCGGCCGGATGCCGCTCTTCACTGCAGCAGAGTCCCGTCCGGTCCTCTGGCGACAGCGGGTTTGCCCCCGGTCGATTCGCCCCCGGTCGGCTCGTCGGCGGCGAAGACCCGCTTCAGAAGCCGCCAGGCCATGTAGAGGGCGAGCAGGGCGAAGCCGACCCGTAGCGCCCTCTCAGAGACGGCATTCGAGACCACCACCCCGACCAGCACTCCGACCGGAGAGAGCAGGCCGATCCACATGGCGTCGCGCAGGTTGACGTTCCCGTATCGGGTCTGCCTCCAGGTGCCGGCGATCGAGACCAGCGCGATCATCAGCAGGGAGGTGGCCTGTGCCTCGACCTGCCCCTTCGAGAGCAGGACGGTCATCGCCGGTACGAAGACGATCCCTCCGCCGACCCCGATCAGTCCGGCGACGACGCCCCCGATCAGGCAGATCAGCGCGGCCGCGGCGATGTCCATCAACGGCCTCCGCTCATCCGAAGATCATCTCCATCGCGACGACGATCAGCAGCAGCGCAAAGATCAGTGAGACGGCCTTCTCGGGTATCCGCTGCTGGATCGCGGTGCCGGCGACCACCCCGAGGATGGCCGGCACGGCGAGGATAAGGCCGGTGCCGATGTCGACGTTTCCGTAGAAGCCGCCCTGCATCGCGGCGGCGAAAATCGCGATCACGATGATCGCCGCGAGGCTGGTTCCGGTGGCCAGTCTCTCGCCGAAAGCGAAGAAGGCGATCAGCATCGGAACGATCACCGTGCCCCCTCCGACGCCGAACAGACCGCTGAAGGCTCCCGCCGCGGTGCCGATCAAAGCGAGCCTCCAGATTCGTCCAGACTCCATTCGGGCGATACTACGACCATGAACCAGGACTCACCGCTCTCGCTTCTGCTGAAAGAACCGGGCCGATCGGCCCTGATGAGCGACGTCGACGGCACTCTGTGCCGCATCGTCGACCGTCCCGACAACGCCAGGGTGCCGGTCAAGGCGAAGGACAGCCTCGAGCTGCTCAGCCGCGATCTGGCGCTGGTCGCCTGTGTCACCGGCCGACCAGCCAGGGTTGCCCGGAAGATGGTCGGTGCCGAATCGGTCACCTACTTCGGCAACCACGGCCTCGAGCTGCTCGAGCCCGGCATGGACGAACCGGAGATGGTGCTCGAGGGAGAGCAGGTCACGCGCGCGGCCCGCTTCGTGGTCGAACACGACAGCCCGCACTGGGTCTCGGCCAAGATCAGGGTCGAGGACAAGGGGCCGATCCAGGCGCTGCACTGGCGAGGTGCCGGTGAACGGACCGAAAGCATGGTCCGCGAAATCGCCGAGCAGGCCCGTGCCGCCGACCTGGTCACGCACTGGGGTCGCAAGGTGCTGGAGCTCAGGCCGCCGGACATGGAAGGCAAGGCCGGCGCGGTCGAGGCCCTGCTCACCGATACCGGCCTGAGGACGGTCGTCTTCGCCGGTGACGACCAGACCGACCTCGACGCGGTCAAGCGGTTGAGGACGATGAAAGCAGACGGCCAGATAGACGAGCTGCTCATCGTCGCGGTCGACTCTGACGAAGGGCCGCCGGAGCTGATGGAGATCGCCGACATGGTGGTGGCCGGTTCAGACGAGTGGATCGACGTGATCGCCACTCTCGCCGGCTGAGCGATGCCTTTCGCGGAGCTGCTGCGGGCGACGGTCTTCCTAACCGCCGGCGGAGCCACCCTGCTCGCCGTGGTCGCAGTGATCGGGGCCCAGCGCGAACAGGACCAGACGATCCTCGTGGTCGGTGCGGTGTGGTGGGCGGTCGCGGCATGGATCGGGATGACCCTGGGTGGAGCGGAGCGCTCGGCCGAGCGTATGCGCGAGCCGCTGGCCAACGCGCGCACCGTCACCCCGGACGGACCCGGGGTTTCCCTGCCGGCCCCGGGCCGGATCGCCTTCAGCCGGCTGTGGCCGATCATCGCCGCGGTCCTCGCGGCCGGTGTGGCCGGGCTGTTCTTCCCCGAGGTGGCGTTGATCGGCAGCGGCTATGCGCTGCTCGTCGCGCTGGCCTGGAGGAACCGCGAGGCGGCGGTGCTGGCGATCGAGCTGCGTGACGGGGTGCGATTCCTGGTCGTATCGGGCTCGGCCTTCAAGCCGGTCAAGCTGATCCGCTCGCCCGGATTCACCACTTACTGAGAGGTCACTTCCACCAGGCTCCGGTATTGAGCACGTCGGCCGGTTCGAGCCAGGCACGCCTCGCCGTGGCGATCGCGTAGGACATGTACCCCAGACTCGAGGCGGCGTGGGCGTCGGTATTCAGGACGATCCTGACGCCGGCATCCCTGGCCATTCGGGCGTGCACGTCGGAGAGGTCACGACGCTTGGGGCTGCCGTTGATCTCGAAGGCGGTGTCGCTGCGGACCGCCGCTTCGAATACCGCTTCGATGTCGAGCGGGTAGGGGTCGCGCCTGGCAAGCAGCCGGCCCGTGGCGTGGCCGATGCAGTCGACCTCGGGGTGTTCGATCGCCGCGATCATCCTCGCGGTCATCGCTGCTTCGCTCTTGCTGAATCCCGTGTGGATCGAAGCGATCACCCAGTCCAGCTCGGCCAGCACGTCGTCTTCGTAGTCGAGCGTGCCGTCGGGGTGGATGTTGACCTCGGTTCCGGCCAGCAGCCTGATGCCGTCGCTGCCCGAGTTGAACTCGCGGATCTCCTCGATCCTCTGCCTCAACCGGTCCGGTTCGACGTTGTCGCCGAAGCCGTGGGTGGCCGAGTGGTCGGTGATCGCCAGGTATTCGTAGCCGAGCCTCTCGGCCGCCGCGGCCATCTCTTCGAGCGTGTTCTGACCGTCGGAGAGCGTCGTATGGCAGTGGAGGTCACCGCGCACCTGATCGCGTTCGATCAGCGCCGGCAGCTTCCCGTCACGGGCGGCGGCGAGTTCGCCGCGATGCTCCCTCAGCTCGGGCTCGATGTACTCGTAGCCGAGTCTCTCGTAGACCTCCTGCTCGGTGCGGAAGCGCTCGGTCTCGCCGGTCTCGTCGTCCTTGATCCCGTGCTCGGACACATGCAGTCCTTCGGCCACGGCGGTTTCCCGGAGCTCCGTATTGTGGGCGGCTGAGCCGGTGAAGTGCTGGAGCAGGTTGCCGAAGGCTTCCGGTTCGACGATCCTCACGTCGACCCCGATGTCCGCCTGGGTCTCCAGCCGGACCCCGTTTGCGCTCGGCTTGCCGGCCGAGCTGACCGTCCTGTGCCCGGCGATGCTGGAGGCCAGCTCGAGGGGATCGTCGGAGGTGGCGATCAGGTCGATGTCCTTGCAGGTGTCGGTCATCCTCCTGACCGAGCCGGCGATCTCCGCCTGCTCGCAGCTCGGGTGGGAGCGCAGCGCTTCGACCAGCTCTTCGGCGAGCGGCAGGACCTTGTCGAGCGGCTTGCGCTTCCGGCCTTCCGGTTCCTGTTCCAGCCTCTCGAGTCCTTCGAGGATGTTCTGCTCGGCTTTCGGACCGAGACCCTTCATCTCCCGGACCCGGCCCGCTTCGGCCGCCTTCCGCAGGTCCTCCGGCCCGGTGACGTCGAGCTCGTCGTAGAGACGCCTGACGGTCTTCGGCCCGAGGCCCGGGATCCGGTTGATCTCGATCAGACCGGGTGGCAGCTTCTCCTTGAGTTTCGCCGCAGCCGGGATTTCCCCGGTTTCGACCAGCGCCAGGATCTTCTCCTCGAGCGTCTTGCCTATCCCGGACAGGTCGGTCACGGTGCCGGCCTGGGCCATCTCGGCCACCGAGCTGCCCTGGTCGCGGATCGTGCGGGCCGAGTTCGTATAGGCCAGCACCCGGTAGCGATCGGCGCCGTCGAGCTGGTAGAGCACCGACAGTTCCTCGAGCGCGTCCGCGATTTCGGCGTTCGTCATGCCGTAAACCTACCCGCCACCAGGCGGGCCGACCTGCCGGACACGGGGACCTTCACGATCGCCTGCCCGTTGTCTGATCTGGCGTAGCATCGCTGTGTGTCCGCCACCGAACCAGCGCCTTCCGGCCCCGTCTGGGTCATCCTGCCGACCTTCAACGAGGCCGGAAACATCGAGGCCATGGTCGAGGCCGTGGGACCGAAGCTCTCCGACCGGGACCGGATCCTGATCGTGGATGACAACTCTCCCGACGGAACCGGCAGGATCGCCGATCGACTGGCCGCCGATCACGCCTCGGTCGAAGTACTCCACCGGCCCGAGAAAGCAGGGCCTCGGACCTGCCTATATCGCCGGGTTCCGCCGGGCGCTTGCCGGCGGGGCCGGCCTGATCGTCCAGATGGACGCCGACTTTTCTCACGACCCCGCCTACCTGCCGAGGCTCCTTGCCGCGTCTGCCCTGGCCGACCTGGTTCTAGGTTCGCGTTACGTCCCCGGCGGTGCGATCACCGAGTGGGGTTCGATCCGCCGCATGATCAGTCGCGGCGGCAGCCTGTACTCGCGGACCGTACTCGGCGTCCCCGTTCGGGATCTGACCGGCGGTTTCAAGTGCTTTCGTCGCGAGGTACTCGAGACGATCGACCTGGATTCGGTCGCTGCTTCGGGTTACTCCTTTCAGGTCGAGATGACCTACCGCACCCTGAGGGCGGGCTTCGACGTGCTGGAAGTACCGATCACCTTCCGCGAGCGCGAGCAGGGCAAGTCGAAGATGAGTACCTCGATCGTGATCGAGGCTGCGTGGCGGGTCCCGGCGGTCAGGCTCTCTTCACTCACCGGCCGCCGTCGCTGATCTGGACGGCCGCCCCGCTTTTCGCTAGCTTGCGGGCTCAACCCATTTGCGAAGCATCACTTCATTTTGTATAGTGCCTCGGACGCCAAGCAATCGATCAGGAGAAACAACGAAATGGCAAACCTCCCCGCAGTCAGCGACTCGTCTTTCAAGCAGGAAGTGCTTGACCAGGAAGGTGCTGTTCTGGTCGACTTCTGGGCTACCTGGTGCGGCCCCTGCCGCGTCCTCCATCCGGTCCTGGAAGAGATCGCCGCGGAGCGAGATGACGTGAAGATCATCAGCCTCGACATCGACGAGAACCAGAGCACCGCGGCTCAGTACGAGGTCCTCTCGGTCCCGACGATGATCCTCTTCAAGGACGGCCAGCTGGTCAAGCGCATGGTCGGCGCGATGCCCAAGCGCAAGCTGCTCAAGGAACTCGAGCCGGCTCTGGCCGCCTGAGTCCCGGGCCGCCGACGGTATGCCGTTCGTAGAAGTCCACTGGTACGAGGGCCGCTCCGATGAGCAGAAGGCTGAAATCGCCAAGCGAATCGAAGTGGCCCTCGGCGAAGTGGCCGGAGTCCCGCCCGAGCACTGCTGGGTCAAGTTTTCAGACACCGCCAAGGCCGACCTGATCATCCCCGAGGCCGAGCAGTAGGGGTCGGGTTTGGCCTACCGCCTGATTCGGTCCGGCGAGGCCCACTGGCGGCGCTCGAACCAGATGTCGGTCCTGAATACCGACCTGGCGAAACAGCTCGGGGCCGACACGATGGGCGCCCGCCTCTGGCGGATCGAGCCGGGCCAGGCTTCGACCAGGCACCGCCATCGTGAGTCGAGCGAGCTCTACGTCCTGCTCGAAGGCCGGGGAAAGCTCCGGGTTGACGATGAGTTGCTCGAACTCGAACCGCTGGACACGGTCCTGGTCGAGCCCGAAGCAGTCCGCCAGCCCTTCAATGACACCGATGCCGACCAGCTCTGGCTGGTGGTGGCCGCGCCCGCCGAGCCGGGAAATTCGCTCGAGATGGATGACGAGACCCTCGCCTTCATCTACCCCGACGGCCCGAAGGCGATGCCGCCGGAACTCGGCTGAAGGAAATGAAGCGGGTCGTCGGAGTCCTGGGGGTCTGTGCTGTGACAGCCCTCGCGGGATGCGACCTGATCTCGTTTTCGTCCAGAGTCGGCTGCGATGAGCTCTCGTCGGCGAAGTGGAAGTCAGACCCGCTGGTCCGCACCTACGAGTTCGCCGAGGCGATTGACCGGTGCGGGGTACTCAATGGTAGATCCCGGGCCGGGATCGAGAAGTGGCTGGGCGAGTCCGAGCTCTTTCGGGAGGGTCGTCAAATGGGATGGGTGCTGAGCGCGGAGACCGACGAAGACAGCCTCCTGTCCGAGTTCCCGATGATCACTGTGACTACAGATCGGAACAACGAATTCACCGCGTTCGACATCTTCAGACCGTGAGCAGGCGTGTATCTGTCGAGAGCGGCTCAGCGGGCGAGTAGTCCGTAGCCGCCCTTACTTCCTCCTGCGCCGGTCCCAGCGGTTGATGGTCGCGCCTATCTGGTCCCCTTCGGCCTGGCTCGTCCCAGGATCCAGAGCCAGCCGACGATCAGGGCAACCAGCCAGAACAGGACTTCGACAGCGCCGAACGCCGCGCCGAAGCCGGCCAGCAGGAGCAGCATGAAGATCGAGAAGGCGCCCCCGGCCAGGATGGCGCTCCTCAGGCTCACGGCTGAGTCTTGACGACCGCGATCGCCAGCGGCCGGCCGTCGATCGTCACCTCTTCTCCTTCTACCGTCGATGACATGCCGTCGGATCCGAAATTGATCGCGGTGGCGAGGACCTCGTCGGCCAGGTAGGCGCGGTGGGTCTCGGCCGCTTCGAGCAGCCCCTCGTCACCCGACAGGGCCAGCTCGACCCGGTCGGTGATCTCGAGGCCGGCGTTCTTTCTCGCGTTCTGGACGGCATGCACGATCTCGCGGGCCAGCCCTTCGCCGATCAGCTCCTCGTCGAGTTCGAGCGCCAGCGCGACCGCATGGCCGGACTCCGACTCCACCTGGTATCCCTCGACCGGCTCCATCGAGAGGATCAGGTCGTCGGGGCCGAGCGTATGGTCGCGGCCCTCGATGCTGATCCCGACCTCGCCGCCGGCCTCGACCGTAGCGGCGACGTGTTCAGGGTCGAGACCCTCCATTGCCGCCGCGACTTGGGGCATGTCCTTGCCGAAGCGCGGGCCGAGCGTCCGGTAGTTGGCCTTGACCGAGTAGCTGACCAGGTCGGACTGGTCGGTGACGAACTCGATCTCCTTGACGTTCAGCTCGGCCTTGACCAGCTCGGCCTGGCTGACGATCGCCTCGCGCTCGGCATCGGTGGCGACGACGACAGCCTTCGAGAGCGGCTGGCGCACCTTCGCCTTGGCCTGGGCCCGGCTTGCGCGACCGAGTTCGACCGTGCGGCGGGTCGCCTCCATCGCCGCCTCGAGTTCGAGGTCACGCAGGGCCGGGTCGGGCGAGGGGAAGTCGCGAAGGTGGACCGAGTCGGGCATCTCGCCGAACTCGCCGGTGGCGCCGCCGACCAGGTTCGAGTGGATCTCGTCGGCGATGAACGGGGTGAACGGGGCCAGCATCCCGGCGATCTCGACCAGGCAGTGGCGCAGGGTCTGGAAGGCGGCGGCATCGCCCTCCCAGAAGCGGCGGCGTGAGAGCCGCACGTACCAGTTGGAGAGCTCCTCGACGAAGTCGGTGATCTCGCGACCGGCCGAGGTGCAGTCGAAGCCGTCCATCTTGGCCGCGACCGACTCCTTGGTCGCCTGCAGGCGGGAGATCGCCCAGCGGTCGAGGTCGCTCGGGTCCTTCGGCGGGCCGGGAGGGGAGGACGAGTCGAAGTTCTCGGCGTTGGCGTAGAGCACCCAGAACGAGTAGGTGTTCCAGAGGGTCAGCAGGAAGCTGCGCAGCGCCTCGGAGATCGCCTCGAGCGAGAAGCGGTAGCCCGACCAGGGCTGCTGGGCGGTGAACAGGTACCAGCGGAAGGCGTCGGCGCCGAACTTGTCGAGCACCTCCCACGGTGCGACCACGTTGCCTTTCGACTTCGACATCTTCTGGCCCTCGGCGTCGAGGATCAGCCCGAGGCAGACACAGTTCCGGTAGCTGGGGGTGTCGAACAGCATGGTCGACTCGGCCAGCAGGGTGTAGAACCAGCCGCGGGTCTGGTCGATCGCCTCGCAGATGAAGTCGGCCGGGAATCGCTGTTCAAACTCTTCGACGTTCTCGAAGGGGTAGTGGAACTGAGCGAACGGCATCGCGCCCGAGTCGTACCAGGTGTCGATCACCGAGACGACCCGCTTCATCCGGCCCTCGCCGCACTTCTCGCAGTCCCAGCTGACCTCGTCGATGTAGGGACGGTGGAGGTCGTCCGGGACATCGCCGGCGCGGTCCTTCAGCTCCTGAACCGAGCCGGCGCAGAAAGTCCCGTCGCAGCCCTCGTCGTCGCATTCCCAGACCGGAAGCGGAGTGCCCCAGTAGCGGTCGCGCGAGAGCGCCCAGTCGACGTTGTTCTCCAGCCACTTGCCGAAGCGGCCTTCCTTGATGTGCTCCGGATGCCAGCCGATCTCTTCGTTGCCGGCCAGCATCTGCTCGCGGGCTTCGGAGGTGCGGATGTACCAGCTCGACTTGGCGTAGTAGAGCAGCGGGGTCGAGCAGCGCCAGCAGTGCGGGTAGGAGTGCTCGTAGGCGGTCGAGCGGAAGAGCAGCCCGCGATGCTCGAGGTCGGCGATCAGTCCGGCCGTGACCTCTTCGTCCTTGACGAACTTCCCTTCGAAGCCGGTGACCTGCGAGGTGAAGTTGCCGTCGAGGCCAACCGGGTTGTAGAGGGGCGAGTCGGAGCGCCCTGGCTCGTAGAGGCCGGTCTCGATCGCCACCCGGTAGTCGTCTTCGCCGTAGGCGGGGGCGATGTGGACCAGGCCGGTGCCGTCGTCGGTGGTGACGAACTCACCGGGGATCACCTCGAACTGCCCGGAGCCGCCGTCGGCGAGTTCGAACAAGGGTCCCTCGTAGTTTCGGCCGATCAGCTCCGATGCCTCGAGCGTCGCGACCGGCGTGACGCCCTCCCCGAGCACCTTCTCGACCAGGGCCTCGGCCAGGATCAGGGTCTCGCCTTCGATCTCGACCCGGGCGTAGGTGACCGAGGGATTGACCGCGACTGCGTAGTTGCCCGGCAGGGTCCAGGGGGTGGTGGTCCAGACCAGCAGCGACTCACCGGTGCGCTCGCCCGAATCGTCGACCAGCGGGAAGCGCACGTGGACCGAGGGGTCGGTCACGTCCTTGTAGCCGAGAGCGACCTCGTGCGAGGACAGGGCGGTGCCGCAGCGCGGGCAGTAGGGCGATACGCGGTGGCCTTCGTAGAGCCGGTCGCCCTCCCAGAGCTGCTTCAGCGACCACCAGACCGACTCGATGTAGTCGTTGTCCAGGGTCACGTAGGGGTCGTCGAGGTCGATCCAGAAACCGATGCGCTCGGTCAGGCGGTTCCACTCCTCGACGTAGGTGAAGACCGACTCCCGGCACTTCTCGTTGAACTCGGCGATGCCGTACTCCTCGATCTCCTGCTTGGAGGAGATGCCGAGCTGCTTTTCGACCTCGAGTTCCACCGGCAGGCCGTGGCAGTCCCAGCCGGCCTTGCGCGGGACCCGGTAGCCGCGCATCGAGCGGTAACGCGGGTAGATGTCCTTGAAGACCCGGGAGAGCACGTGGTGGGAGCCGGGCCGGCCGTTGGCGGTCGGCGGGCCTTCGTAGAAGCTCCACACCTCGGCACCTTCACGCTGCTCCATCGAACGCTCGAAGACCCGGCCCTCTTTCCAGCGCTTCGCGACCCCGTCTTCCATTTCGGGGAATGACTGCTTCGGGTCGACTGGACGGAATCCGGGCATGAAGCGGGGATTGTATGAGTCCTGCTGCGACCGGGCTTCGGCCCACCCACCGGTGGGTCATCCGGGGGATTCGCCGGTCAGTCGACTATCGCGAGTCCGAAGTGGTCCGAGATACCGTGGAAGACCAGCTCGGCGGCGATCGCAAGGACGATCAGTCCCATCACCCCGTTGATCACGTCGATCCACCGCGGCCCGAGCCTGCTGACGATGTTCCCGGCCCGGGTCAGGATTACGAACGCGATTGCCAGGACGATGACGATCCCCAGCGCGAAGCCCGCGTAGTCAACCGCGGCGTCGTGACGGTTGGAGAGACCGAGGGCGACCGCCAGAGCCCCGGGGCCGGCCAGCAACGGGAAGGCCAGCGGGCTGACCGCGATGTCGACCTCGCCCGGGGCGACGTCCTCCGCCCCCGTCTTCGACAACTGTGCTGACCGGAGCATCTCCCACCCGACCCAGCCGATCACCAGACCGCCCACGAACTCCACCGCGGCGAGCGAGACCCCGAAGAAGTCGAGAATGAGGTTGCCGGCGACCAGGAAGCCGATCAGCATCACGATCGCTATCAGCACTCCCCACAAAGCCTGCGAGCGGCGCTCCCGCGCGCTCAGATCGCGGGTCGCGGCGACGAACCACGGGGTATTCCCGATCGGGTCGATGACCGGGAAGAGGGCGGCGACCGCGACACCCGCATCCTTCAGTAACTCCTCCATAGGAGGGCGATCCTATCGGGGAAGAGCGAACCGCCAGATTCGCGACGGATCCCGTCGCCATCGTGTGGAACAGGCAACTAGGATGCGCGGATGGAGACTTACGATCTGGAGGGCAAGGTTGTCCTGGTGACCGGCGGGGCGAGGGGCATCGGCTTCGAGACGGCGAAGCTGGCCCACGAGCGTGGCGCCTCGGTGGCCATAGTCGACCTCGATCAGGAGGTCGCCTCCGAATCGGCCGAGGCGATCGGCGAGCGGGCGACCGGCATCGGGGCCAACGTCGCCGATGCGGGCGAGATCGAAGCGGCCGTCACCACCGCGGTCACCCGCCTCGGCAAGGTCGACGTGGTGATCGCCAACGCCGGCATCACGCCGCGCAAGACGACCACCAGGGAGATTTCGACCGAGGAGTGGGAACGGGTCGTCGAAGTCAACCTGCTCGGGGTCTGGCACACGATCCGCGCGGGCATCGAACAGGTGATCGAGAACCGCGGCCAGTTCGTACTGATCAGCTCCGCCTACGCCACTGCCAACGGCCTGCTCAACAGCTGCTACGCGACCTCGAAGGCGGCGGTCGAGTCTCTCGGTCGCTCGCTCAGGACCGAACTCGCTCCCCACGGCGCCAGCGCTTCGGTGGCCTACTTCGCATTCGTCAAGACCGGGCTCATCGGCGAGATCTTCGACAACCCGAAGATCGACGAGCTGCGCCAGGAACTGGTACCGGCCGCCATGAGCGAGCCGATCGAACCGACCCAGGTCGCCGAGGCCGTGATCGAAGGAATCCGCCGGCGCTCGCCGCGCATCGTCGAGCCTCCGTCCTGGCGGCCGCTGTTCCAGTGGCGCGGTCTGGTCGGCCCGGTCAGTGACCTCAAGATCGAGAGGAACCGCAAGGTCGGCGAGACGGTGAGGGAGATCGAGGCTCCCGACGAGCACGGCCACTGGGTCAACCTCGGTCCGGCGCCGCTCGACTACGACCTCGCCGGCAAGACCGTCTTCATCACCGGCGGTGCCCAGGGGATCGGCCTGGAGACCGGCCGCATGGCCTACGGACGCGGTGCGTCGGTGGTTCTGGTCGACCTCGACTCTGCGCAGGTCGAGGCCGCCGCCGCTTCGCTCGGCGAGCGGGCGCTCGGGCTGGCTGCCGACGTAACCGACCGCGCCTCGATCAAGGAAGCGGTCGCCGAGGCCAAGCAGCGCTTCGGCAAGGTGGACGTCGTCGTCGCCAACGCCGGGATCACGACCCGTATCGCCACCATGCGATCGCTGCCGGCCGAGGACTGGGAGCGGGTGCTCGAGGTCAATCTCTTCGGTGTCTGGCGCACTATCCGCGCGGGTCTGGAAGAGGTCATCGAGAACCGCGGCCAGTTCGTCATCGTCTCGTCCTCCTACGCCTTCTCCAACGGGGTGCTGAACAGCGCCTACGCTGCGGCCAAGTCGGGAGTCGAGGCGCTCGGCCGCGCGCTACGGGCCGAACTGCGGCCACTCGGTGCCAGTGCCACCGTCGCCTACTTCGGATTCATCAGGACCGAGATGGTCCGCAAGGGCTTCGAGGACCCGTTCGCCGACCGCTTCCGCAACGAAGTGGTGCCCAAGTTCCTCACCCGGCAGGTCGATGTGTCGGAGGCGGGAGGTGTGATCATCGAGGCGCTCGAGAGTCGCGGCGCCCGCGCGATCGCCCCGCTCGAGTGGAAGGCGCTCTTCTTCGCCCGCGGTTTCACCTCACCGTGGATGGACGGCCAGTTCGACAACGACCCGGTGATGAAAGAGATAGTCATCGGAGCCGAGCAGGCGGAGTTCGACCGCCGGAAGTCCGCCGAAGACTGATCGGCGCCGACCTCTGGTCAGAGGTGGTCGGTGCTGCCACAGACCTTGCTGTCGCCCTTGCGTTTCTTCGAGCAGGTCCGCGGCCCGACGATCCTGAAGCCCCGGGTTTCTTCGACCTTCTCCTGATCGCTGGTCACGACCAGGGTCAGCGGGACTCTGCCTTTCGCCTTGCGGGAGACCTTGACCTTGAGCTTCACGGTGCGCACGTCGCCCGGCTCCAGTGAGAGCACCCGGCCGCAGCCTGCCTTGACCGTGCGCCGCTTCTTCTTCGGCACCTGCAGGCAGACCTTCGCCCCACCCATCAGGGCGTTGCCGGTATTGCCGATCATCACCCTGAAGGTATTGCGCTTGCCGCCGGCCAGGCCCTTCTTTCCTCGCAGTGAGTAGACCCGCAGCTCGGGGGCGAGTTCGGGCGGCGGGGTCAGGTCTGGCGGCTGGGCACTGCAGCGCTGCGTGCCGTCGGGCCGGCGGATTCCCGCCTCGCAGAGGTACTGGTGGAGCCTGCCGGGCTGCTGGGTGAAGAAGCCGTCGGCACCTTCATCGATCAGCCTGGCGTAGAAGGCGTCGGTCTCCTGCTCGGGGTCGCTGTCGGAGCCCCAGACATGCACCGCGAAGCCGTCGTAGTCGGCCAGCGGCTTCAGGATCGGCACGGTCCGGACCAGGGTGCCTCCCAGGTTGAACAGATCCGGCGGCTGAACCGCGACCGGCACGGGGCTCAGCGCATTGCCGTTCACGTAGCCAAGGGTCGCATCGAGGCTTCCCGACAGCGCCTTGTGGTCCGGGGCGAGTTCGTGGAAGCGCTCGATCGCGGCCTGGTCGAAGGACGCGACGATCACGTCCTCGCTGCGCTCCGGATGGGCGTTCATGATCTCGGCCAGCGCTTCGGCCGCGGCCAGGGAAACGCCCGGGTCCGATCCGCTGCTCTTCATGTCGATGTTCAGCGGGGTGTCCGGAAAGGCCTCGAGGACCTCCTCGAAGGTGGCCATCGTGAAGTCGTTCGCGCTGTAGCCGAGCGGCGGCGGCCTGTCGCCGGTGGCGATGCCGCGGTACGGATGCGGGTCGGATTCGTCGAATCCGTAGTGGCCCTTGCCCGGAGTGAACTTCCAGGCGAAGTCGTAGGTCTTGAGTTGTTCGACGGTCAGGTCGCGCACCTCGAAGTCACTGCTGTTCGGGGCGTTGGAGGTCCCCGACGGGCGCATGTCGTGGGTGACCATCAGTACGCCGTCGGCGGAGACGTAGCTGTCCATCTCGAGGGCGTCGGCACCGCGGTAGCGCACTGCGGTCTTGAAGGCGTAGAGCGTATTGCCGGGAGCCTCGAGCTCTCCACCCTGGTGGGCCATGTTCATGAAGCCCTTGTTCTGCCAGAAGTCGGTCGGCGGAGGTGTGGCCGGCCGGTCCGGGTCGGCCGCCGACGCCTGCGCTCCGCACACAGCGAAGATCGCGACCGCTGCCAGACCGGCCCTCAACACGAATTCCCTGAACGACAAAGCTTTCATCGATCCCCCTCTGTGCCCCGCGGCAGTCGTTTTCCCCCGATGCGGGCAGTGTAGGGCCCGGGGGTGGAGACCACGTGAAGAGGGCGATTCAGCGGGTGGCTTCTTCGAGCAGGTAGATGATCGACTCGTAGGGCTCGCCGGTGGCCCGCTCGAGGCCGACCTCGCAGGTGCGGTTGGAGGAGACGTGGCGCACGGTCGGCTTGAGCCTGACCTCGGCCGCTTCGGCTTCGGTAGCGCTGGCGGTCAGCTCGGGATGGAGCATCCCGCGGTCGCCGGCGAAGCCACAGCAGCTCGCGTTCACCGGGACTACAACCTCTTCCGCCAGCTCGCCCGCAAGCCGGGCCAGGGCCTTGTTGAGGCCCATGTGAGCTCCCGAGCAGGTCGGGTGGACGGTGACCGACTCGGTCTTCTTCGAAACCTCGAGGTTCTCGAGCAGACGCTCGGCCCAGCTGACCGAGTCGATGATCTCGATCTCCGAGTGGCGGGCCTGGTTCTCCTCGCTCAGCACGCCCTCTCCGAAGTCGCTCAGGCCGTAGCCACAGGACGTCGCGTCCATCACCACCGGCAGGGCGCCGCCTCCGGTCCACTTCCACAGCCGCTCGACCGTCTCGTTGGCCTTGAAGGCGTGGGCGTCGCTGTAGCCCTTCGAGCTGAACGGAACCGAGCAGCAGGAACCGGCGACGTCGTGGGGGATCCAGACCGGGCTCCCGGCCCGCTGCGATACCGCGACCAGCGCCTCCGGCAGGCTCAGGTCCGGATCGGCGCCGTTGCCGTCGGTCGCCGACTTCGAGCGGCCGAACATGCGGTTGATGCAGGCCGGCATGTAGACGGCGGCGGCTCCGACCGGTGCCGTTTCGGGCAGCTTCGGCGGGGCCGATGCGGGCATGCTGCTGCCCCAGTCCGGCAGCAGGTCGTCGTTGACCACGGTCCTGGCGGCTCCGGTCAGGCTGCGCATTCCGCCTTCGCCGATCACCCTCTGCAGGGCGCCGCCGAACTTCAGTCCGCCGCGGGCAAGGCTCTCGACCCGGTCCCAGTTGCGGGCCACCTTGAGTGCGTTCTTCTGCTCCCGCGGGCTCTTCTGGGCCTTGCGGAACTCCTTCATGAAGGCTCCGGTGTCGATGCCGACCGGGCAGGCGAGCTCGCATGATCCGTCGGCGGCGCAGGTCTCGATCGCGTCGTACTCGAACTCTTGGAGCAGGGCCCGGCGGACCGCGGTATCGCCTCCCTGGCGGACCATCTCCCGCCGCAGCACGATGCGCTGGCGCGGGGTGGTCGTCAGGTTGCGGCTGGGGCAGACCGGCTCGCAGAAACCACATTCGACGCAGGAGGTCGCGACCTCTTCGATCGGCGGGGTGGTCATCAGGTTCTCGAGGTGGCAGTTCGGGTCGCGGTTGAGCACGACCCCCGGATTGAGAGCGCTCCCGGGGTCGGCCAGCTCCTTGACCCGCCACATCAGGCCGGTCGCCTTCTCGCCCCACTCAAGCTCGACGTACGGAGCCATGTTGACGCCTGTGCCGTGCTCGGCCTTGAGCGAGCCTTCGTACTTGTTGCAGATCAGCTCGACCAGCTTGCTCATGAAGGCCTCGTAGCGTTCGAGGTCTTCGGGCTTCGAGAAGTCCGGGGTCAGCATGAAGTGCAGGTTGCCGGCGGAAGCGTGGCCGGCGACCCCGTTGAGGAACTCGTGCTCGGCCAGCAGGGCGCGAAGCTCTTCGGCTCCTTCGGCGATCCGGGCCGGCGGTACGCAGACGTCCTCGACGATCAGCGCGGTACCGGGCAGGCGCATCTTGCCGACCAGCCCGTGCAGGCCCTCGCGGACCCGCCAGTTGATCTCGATGACCTCCTCGTCGCGGCTGAACTCGACCTCGCGGATCAGCTCGCGGCCGTCGAGCAGCTTCATCGCCTTCTTCTCGTACTTCCCGAGCGCCTTGTCGTCGTCGCCTCCGAACTCGACCAGCAACGCGGCCGACCCGGGGTCCAGCTCCTTCCAGTGGTCCGGGGCTCCGGGCATGTTGTAGGAGGCGACGATCAGGGCCGGCGCGACCATCACCTCGACCGCCGTGGCTCCCGCTTCGACCAGGTCGGGCACCGGGTCGATCGCGGCCGGGATGTCGGGGAAGTGGATCCAGGCAAGCGTGGTCTTCTTCGGGATCGGGACGGTGTCGAAGATCACCCGGGAGATGAATCCGAGCGTCCCCTCGGAGCCGATCATCAGGCGGCGGTAGATCTCGACCGGGGTCTCGGCGTCGAGGAAGGCACAGAGACGGTATCCAGTGGTGTTCTTGATCTCGAACTTGCGCCGGATCCGTTCGGTCAGCTCCCCGTCGGCGAGGATCTCTTCGCGGATCTTCAGCAGGCCTTCGGCCAGTTCCGGCTCGGCCCTGGCGAACTTTTCTTCGGCGTCCGGGGCGGTCGAGTCGACCACGGTGCCCGAGGGCAGGATGAAGCTCATGCCGGTCACGGTCGAGTAGGAGTCGAACTTCGTGCCGCACTTCATGCCGCCGGAGTTGTTGGCGACCACACCGCCGACCGTGGCGATCTCCATCGAGGCGGGGTCGGGTCCGAGCTTGCGACCGTAGGGTGCGAGAACCCGGTTGACGTCGGCCATCATCGCGCCCGGGGCGACCGAGACCGAGCGGCCCTCGTCGAGCACCTCGATGCCGCCGAAGTGGCGGCGCACATCGACCAGGATGCCATCGCTCTGGCTCTGGCCGTTGAGGCTCGAGCCGCCGGCACGGAAGGTGACGCCGATCCCGTGCTCGCGTCCGAAGGCGATCACCTTGCCGATGTCCTGGTCGGACTTCGCCATGACCACCGCCCTGGGCAGCTTTCGGTACGGGCTGGCGTCGGAGGCGTAACGGACGATGTCGCTGGCCCGGCTGAGCACCCGGTCTGCTCCGAGTGCCTCGACCAGCTGCGAGCGCAGCGGCTCCGGTGTGCCTTCGGCCACCCAGTCCGGAGCGCGGTCCGGCGCGGCCTCGCCCGGCTCCGGTGCGATCTTGAGAGAGTCGGGCTGGAGCAGTGGCATCTTTGTTTCTCCTCGGTCGTTTAGAAGAGTGACATTCCCGGCTGCACGGGTACTTCGACGAGGCGTGGTTTCGGGTCGGCGAACGCCTCGGCGAGTTCCGCACCTACTTCTTCGGCAGTTCGGGCCGTCCTGCTTTCGATCCCGTAGCCGGAGGCGATCGCGGCGGTTTCCAGCGCCGGCAGGTCGAGGCCCGGTGAGCCGTTCACCTGTTCGACTTCGGCGAACCACTTGAGGATCGCGTACTCCTCGTTACGCAGGACGAGGAAGGTGACCGGAGCGTTGTAGGCGGACGCGGTCCAGAAGGCGGTGACCGCGTACTGGACCGAGCCCTCGCCGAGCACGCAGACGACCGGCCGTTCCGGCTCGGCGATCTGGATCCCGACCGCGGCACTGAGGCCGAAACCGAGCCCGCCGCCGCAGCCGAAGAAGTAGCTGTTCGGCTTCGAGATCCGCAGCTGATTTCTCAGAGCGAGCGTGCTCGAGGGCGATTCGAGCACGACGATCGCGTCATCGGGTATCTGCTCCTTGAGGATCGAGTGGACGACCGAGCCGTTCAGCGGGTCGCTGTCTTCCATGCGGCTCGGCCCGGGCCAGGCCGGCGGCGCCTCGCGTCCGGTCCCGTCGAGCTTTTCGAGCAGGGCGGTCAGGGTCAGCTTGACGTCGGCGACGATCGCATCGCCCATCGGTGCGCGGGCCGCCTCGTCCGGGTCGGAGGTGATCTGGACCAGCTCCGCACCCTCGGGCAGCAAGGGCCCGGCCAGGTTCGGGTAGTACGGGAAGACCGACATGCCGACCACGACGATCAGGTCATGGCCTTCCAGGGTCTGGCTGACCGGTCCGATCGCCGGCGGCAGGACGCCGCGCCAGTGGGGGTGGCTTTCAGGGAAGCCGAGCCGCCCGCCTCCCGGCGCGGGGCAGGCCCAGACGCCGAGGTTCTGGTCTTCGGAGAGCGCGATCATCTCATCCCATGCGCCGGCCGCGTCGACGTCGGGACCGGCGACCGCGATCGGGTTCTTCGCGGACTTCAGCCTGGCGGCCAGGTCATCGACCGAGGCGGGGTCGGCAACGGCGCGGCCACCGACGTCGCGGTTGATGATGTGGGCCGCTTCGGAGGCGTCCATCTCGCAGTCCCAGTCGTCCATCGGGATCGAGACCATCACCGGACCGGCCGGAGGGAGGCAGGCCAGGTGGATCGCGCGGGCCAGCGCCAGGGGGACGTCTTCGGCACGGGGCGGTTCGTAGGTGAACTTGACGAACGGGTCGGGAACGCGGACCGCGTCCCGGTTGGTCAGGTTCGCCTGGAGGGTCATCAGCGAGCGGGTCTGGTTGCCCACGGTGACGACGACCGGGGAGTGGTTGGCCTGCGCGTTGAACAGGGCCCCGACGGCGTTGCCGAGGCCGGGGGCGGTGTGGAGGTTGACCAGGGCCGGCTTGCCGGTGACCTGGGCATGACCGTCGGCCATGCCGACCACGGCCGCCTCCTGCAGTCCGAGTACGTAATCGAAGTCTTCGGGGAAGTCCTGCAGCATCGGCAGCTCGGTCGAGCCGGGATTGCCGAACATGCGGGTCATCCCGTGTTTGCGGAACAGGTCGTAAGTCGCTTCGCGCACGGTGGGCATAGGCGGCAGCCTATAGGCGTACTGACGCGTACGGGAACCCGGCGGTGCGCGGCTGTCAAGATGTCTGTGTGCGACGCCTTCTGCTCCTTCCCCTCCTCTCCCTGCCCCTGCTCTTCGCCGCCTGCGGCGATGACGAAGCGGTCACACCGATCGCCTGCCTCGAGAGCCCGGAGAAGATCGAAACAGCGCTGGTCACGGCTCCGGAACCGGTGCTGATCGACGGCACCGTTCCGATCAGCGACTGCCTGGTCCGCAATCAGCCCGACGGCGACCTGGTCAACTTCGGCAGCGACGTGGTGACGGTCGCGACCCGTCTCGGAACCGAGGCCGGCGGTTCCGGTCCGGCGTCGATCGCCGCCGCGATCCGCGCCGGCTACCTGGTCGGGGCGATCGACAAGGGCGCCGAGCAGACCGACGGAATCCACGCGGCGCTGGCCGACCGGGTCGAGAGCGCGGCGACCTACAGGCTGGAACGGGCCGGTGAGGGCGCGCAGGTCCATTACGATGCGGGCCTCGAAGCCGGTAGCAACTCCGGATAAAACCGAAAGTGGGGGCACATTGAGCGAGCAGCTCTGGGGTGGAGAGACCACCAAGGCGATTGACAACTTCCCGGTCTCGGGAGAAACCGTCCCGGCTCCGGTGGTCCACTGGCTCGGGCTGATCAAGGCCGATGCCGCCCGGACCAACGCGAAGCTCGGCCTGCTGGACGAGAAGCTCGCCGGGGCGATCGCCTCGGCCGGCGATTCGATCGGTGCCGGTGAGCACGACGAGCAGTTTCCGGTCGACGTCTTCCAGACCGGCTCCGGGACCTCGTCGAACATGAACGCCAACGAAGTGATCGCCGCGATCGCCGGCGAGGGCGTCCACCGCAACGACCACGTGAACATGGGCCAGTCGTCCAACGACGTCTTCCCTTCGGCGGTCCACCTGGCGGCCCTCGACCAGGTAACCCGCGATCTTCTGCCGGCGATGGATGCCCTGGCTTCGGCGCTCGAGGCGAAGTCCTCTGAATTCGCCGCCGTCGTCAAGGCCGGCCGCACCCACCTGATGGACGCGGTGCCGGTCACCCTCGGCCAGGAGTTCGGGGGCTATGCCTCCCAGGTCCGCCTGGGCATAGACCGGGTTGAAGGCACGCTCGCCCGGGTCGGTCAGATCCCGCTCGGTGGCACCGCCACCGGCACCGGGCTGAACACCCACCCCGACTTTGCCGCCGGCGTTCGTGAGCTGCTGGCCGAGCGCAGCGGATTGACGATCTCGGCCCCCGACGACCGCTTCGAAGCCCAGGCCAACCGGGACTCGCTGGTCGAGCTTTCGGGCGCGCTCAAGGTCTATGCGATCTCGCTCAACAAGATCGCCAACGACCTCGCCCTGATGGGCTCGGGGCCGCGTGCCGGAATCGCCGAGCTGCGCCTGCCCGAGCTCCAGAAGGGCTCATCGATCATGCCCGGAAAGGTCAACCCGGTGATCCCCGAAGTGGTGATTCAGGTTGCCGCGCAGGTGGTCGGAAACGACGCCGCCATCACCATGGCCGGCTCGCAGGGTCAGTTCGAGCTGAACGTGAGGGTGCCGCTGATCGCCCGCAACCTGCTCGGTTCGATCAAGCTGCTCGCCTCGGCCTCCCGACTGCTCGACGAGAAGTGCGTCGCCGGCATCGAGCCCGACCACGAGAACAACGAGAACCACGCCGAGGCGACGCTGGCCACGGCTACCGCGCTCAACCCGTTCATCGGCTACGACCGGGCAGCCGAGATCGTCAAGGAGGCCGCCGCCTCGGGCCGCGGACTGCGCGAAGTCGCGATCGAGCTGGAAGTGGAGGAGGAGGTCCTCAAGGAGGCCCTCAACCACCACAAGATGGCCCACCCGCACGACTGACGAACCCGCTCAGCGCCAACGGGGCGAGGTGACCGGTAGGGCCGCTACGCCTACCCCGCCAACCCGTATAGCGACCCCCACCGGCCCCCTCGGCTTCGCCAGGTCCATACAGACGACGGGCGGGGGCGCATCAGTCGCGGCCGGGCTCGTCGCCCTGCTGCGGCGGGTCTTCGGGGTCTCGGTCGAGGATCGTGGTGTCGTCGTCCTGCGGATCGGGCTCGATCACGATCGTCTGCGTCTCGACCACCTGCTCCTCGACCTCGATCACCGGTTCGTCGGACCCGCCTGGCTCCGGTCCGCCGGCTTCGGCCCGTTCCTGATCATCGGCTGCTTCAGGTTCCGCATCGCCGGCGGCGGTCGGTTCTGGCTTTCCGGCTTCCCCGGAGTCGGCCGGCCCGGACGCATCGTCTTCCTGCCAGCCGATCTTCCTGGCGAGCAGGGCCACGGCGAGCGGGTAGTACATGAGCGCTGTACCGAGCACGAAAGCGAGTACGACCGTGCCGAAGTCGAGTACTCCGTCTTCGGCGGCAGCCCAGAACATCCAGGCCGCGACCGGCAGGTAGATGAAGACGGCGCTGAGGGTGCCGGGGGTGAGGCGGTCGCCTCTTGCGCTCGGGATCATGTGCAGGAAGACGGCATTGACGATGAACAGGGCCGGCACGGCGAGGCTGACCGCCGGTGCCCACCAGCCGATCGCGGCTCCGGCCAGGGCGTAGAAGACCAGCAGGAAGGCGGCGAAGAAGAAGTCGGCCTGGGTGAAGGTGATTCCGAAGCGCGGTCCAAGCTGCCGGTTGGCCCAGACCAGCCAGCCCTCGGCGTACTCCTCCATTACGTGGAGACCGACGGCGATGATGCCCAGCCAGAGAACCCATGAATGCGTATCCATACCCAGACCCTAGTGGCCGGTCTCAGCGGGCGAAGCGCTGCTGCAGGGCCTCGGCGGTTCCGACCGAGAGGTTGGCGAAGGTGATTCCGCGGGCGGTCGCGTCAACCTGCCGGACCTGCTCCGGAGTGAAGTGCTGCTCCATCGCCGCATCGACGTCGGGTTCCTGGCAGGGCGCACCGACCGCTCCCGGAAAAGTTGCGGTCGAGCGGTCGACCGCGAAGACGATCGCGGCGCGGCTGCGCTGGTCCAGCCCGGCGAGGTCACCCAGACCCAGTGCCTCGAGGTCTTCGTCGCTGACCCCGGCTCTCACGGCCCAGCCGCTGGTGGAAGCGGCTGCAGCCGGCGCAGGCGTTGGCTTCACTGACGGCGACCATCACTCTTTCGCGCAGGGCCGGCTCGAGGTTGCCGCGGTAGGCCCGGACCAGCGGGATCGAGGCGCCTGCGACTCCCGAAGCGCTGGTAGCGGCACCGGCGATCGACGTGAAGCGGCGCGCGGCGCGGAGACCGCTGTGTCGCTTTCTGTCGACCGGATCCACGTGGCGAGGGTATTCAATGCTGCCGGAGACCGCCTGTGGATACGATCAGCGGGTGCCCCGGCCGCCCGACCTCTTGTCACTGATGTTCCTCGCGGTGCGCGAAATGCGGCGGGCGAAGGTCCGCTTCGGGCTTCTGATCTCGGCGATCGGCCTGCTGGTTCTGCTGATCCTCGCCCAGCAGGCGATCCAGACGGGCCTGATCACCTCCTTCATCGGGGCGATCGAGAAGCAGTCCGCGCCGGTGCTGGTCTATTCGGTGGACGGACAGCGCACGCTCCAGGGCAGCATCATCACCCCGCCGCTGGAGCAGAAGATCAGCGCCACCGAAGGCATCGCCGAGTCGGGAAGGATCGGCCAGGGCACCTTCACGGTCAAGGTCAACGACGACCCGGAGGATTCCGATGCGGCGATCATCGGCTACACCGACCCGGACCTGGGCGCCCCGTCGGAGCTCTCGGACGGCCGCATGCCTGAACGGCCGGACGAGGCGGTCGGCAGCAGCGCCGGCTTCGAACTGGGCGACACGGTCACCGTGCTCGGTCCGGGCGGCCCTTCGGCCGGCAACGAGACGATCGAGGTGGTCGGGCTGGCCGACGACGCCCAGCTCCAGGTCACGCCGACCCTGTTCACCGACTGGCGCACCTATGTCGCATCGGTCAGGTCCTCGAACCCCGACGCCGGGGCCGTACTGCCGAGTGTGATCGGAGCCGCCCCGGTCGAGGGTCTCGATCCCGCGGCCCTGGCGGAACGCATCAACGCCCAGAGCCCGAGGCCGACGCGCTGACCCGACAGGACGCGGCCGACGACACTCCGGGAGTCGCAGAGGTGCAGCAGTCCTTCCAGGTGATCTTCCTGCTGTTCGGCCTCGTGGTACCTCTGGTCACCGGGCTGTTCTTCCTGATCATCACCCTCCAGAAGTCGGCCTCGCTCACCCTGCTGCGGGCGGTCGGGGCGCAGTCCGGCCTTCTGGTGCGCTCGCTGATGTTCCAGGTGGTGCTGGTGATCTCCGGAGGGCTGGCGGTCGGAATAGCCCTCTACACACCGCTCTCCCAGGCCCAGCTGGGCGACATCACGCTCAGCTTCGACCTCACTGCGGTGCTGGCCTGGTCGGCCATCCTGATGATCCTCGGCCTGCTGAGCGCGATCGTCTCGGCCCGGCGCGTGCTGAGCATCGACCCGATCGAAGCGACCACCGGGGAGGGTGGCCGATGAGCCTCGCCATCAAGGAACTGCGCCGCCGGCCCGGCCGCTTCGGGGTGGCCACGGTGATCCTCACTCTGATCGCCATCCTGCTGATGTTCCTCGGTGGGTTGCTCGACGCCCTCACCGACGGCAATACCGGCGCGATCAGGGCTCAGCAGGCCGACCTGATCGTCTACTCCTCGACCTCCCAGGACTCACTGGTGAGGAGCCGGATCGAGCCGGAGCAGGAGAAGCAGGTAGCCGCCGTACAGGGAGTTGCCGGGGTCGGGGAACTGGGCAGCGTCCAGCTCGGCGCCCGTATAGAAGGCAAGGGCCCCCGGGACCTCGTGCCGGTGGTGCTGTTCGGATACGAGTCGGCTTCGGACGAGCTCCCGCAGCCACCGGCCGCATCGGGCGAGGCCTGGGCCGACGATACGTTGAAGGCGGAAGGGGTCGAGCAGGGAGACACGGTCACGATCGGGCCTTCTCGCAGCCCGGTCGAGGTGATCGGTTTCGTCGACGACACGCGTTACGCCGGCCAGAGCACCCTGTGGGCCTCGCTGGAGACCTGGCGGAGCATCCAGAACGAGAACCGGCCTGATGCCCGGGTGGCTGCCGGCGTGAGCCAGGCCCTCGTCGTCAAGGCGAGCGACCCTTCCGATTCGGCCGCCCTGGCCGAGCGCATCGACACCGACACCGGTGGTCTCACCTCGAGCCTGACCGAGGACGAAGCGATCAACGCCCTGCCCGGCGTGGCCGCCCAGAACTCGGTCTTCAACCAGATCATCGGCCTGACCGTGCTGATCGCGATCATTGTGGTCGCCCTGTTCTTCGCCCTGATCACGGTCGAGCGGGTCGGTCTCTACGGCGTTCTCAAGGCTCTCGGGGCGGGCTCCGGCCGGCTGTTTGCCGGGGTGCTCCTCCAGGCGGTGATCGTCACGGTGATCGCCTGTGCGATCGGTGCGGCTGCGGCACTGGCCCTGGATGCCGTGATCCCGGTCGGCTCGATTCCGTTCACCGCCGGGAGCGGCAGGCTGATCGGAAGCACCCTGGTACTGCTCTTCGCAGCGGTGGTCGGCTGTGCTTTCTCGCTGCGCCGTGTGCTTCGAGTAGATCCCGCCCAGGCGATCGGCGGCGGGCAGTGAGCGAACTTTTCACCGACAATCCGGAGGAGCGATGAGCGAGACCAAGACAGAAGAAGAACCCACCGGCGGGTCCGGCGGTGCCGCAGCGGATTCGACGCCGGCGCTCGAGATGGAGGCGGTGCGCAAGGTCTATGAGGTCGCCGACGAAGAGGTCGTGGCGCTCGACCACGCCGACCTCACTCTCGCCTCGGACGAGATCGTCGCCCTGGTCGGCCCTTCCGGCTCCGGCAAGACGACGCTCTGTTCCATCGCGGGCGGGATCCTCTCGCCGACCGCAGGCAAGGTCGTGGTCGGCGGCAAGGACATCTCCGACTACTCCTCGAAGCAGCTGACCCAGTTCCGTCGGGACTCGGTCGGCTTTGTCTTCCAGACCGTCAACCTGATCCCTTTCCTGACCGCTCGCGAGAACCTCCTTGTGGTTGACGAGATCGGCTCGCGCGACCGCAAGCGGGCCAACCGCCGGGCCGACCAGCTGCTGGAGGAACTCGGCCTCGAGGATCGAGCCGGCAACCTGCCGTCGCAGCTTTCGGGTGGCCAGAAGCAGCGGGTCGCGATCGGCCGTTCGCTGATGAACGAGCCGGCCCTGGTCCTGTTCGACGAGCCGACCTCCGCCCTCGATACGAAGCTCGGCGACCAGATGGTCGAGCTGATCCGGGAGGAGATGAAGAGCCGCGGCACCGCCGCGATCATCGTCACCCACGACGAGCGCATCACTGGCTACGCCGACCGCACCGTCCACATCACCGACGGCCGCCTGGAAGCCTGAGCGCAGGCTCTCGCCGGCCGGGCGACGGGCCCCCGGCCTCACCCCGGGGCCGAGCTCCGGCCCACTCAGTCCAGCGGGCCCGAGTAGACCTCGAAGAAGCGACCGACCATCTCCGGCGGGATCGCCCGGTTGGCGTCGGCGTTGGTGTGGATCGCGACGACGGCGGGCTTCTCCGACTCCTGGGCGCGCCTGAGCGCCGGCTCGAGTTCGTCCAGCGAGTCGACGTACTCGCCGTGGCAGCCGAGGCCCTCGGCGACGGTGTCCCAGCGGATCACGCCCAGCTCGGTGCCGAAGGTGCGACCGTAGAGGGCGATCTCGTTCGGCTCCTCCATGGTCCAGTTGCCTTCGGCCAGAACGACGGTCGTCACCTTGACGCCTTCGCGCCTCGCGGTCTGCATCTCCATGATGTTGAAGCCCGCGGCACCGTCGCCGGTGACGCAGACGACTTCGCGGTCGGGCTCGCCGAACTTGGCCCCGATCGCCGACGGGATGCCGGTGCCGAGCATTCCCAGCTCGAGGATCGAGTGGTAGGAGCGGGGCGGGGTGGAAGGCAGCAGCGAGTAGGCCCACAGCGCGGTATTGCCGCCGTCGACCGTGTAGACGGCCTGGTCGCCGAATACCTCCGCGACCTTCCCGATCGCCTGTCCCGGGTGGATTCCCGGGCCGTCCCATTCATCGACCACGCTGAACTGCGTCTGGTGCCACTCGCGGTCGAGCTGCTGGTAGCGGTCGAGGTCGTCACGGCCCTTCGGCTCGACCCCCCGCCCCTTCAGTCCGGCCGCGATGCCGGAAAGCGCGTCTTTCGCGTCGGCGACGATGCCCAGCGAGATCGGCCGCGAGACGCCGATGTTGGTCGGGTCGGTGTCGATCTGGATCAGCGAGCAGTCGGCGCCGTCGCCCCAGTACTTGTCGTAGGGAAGGTCGAGGTTGCCCAGCCTCGAGCCGGCGACCAGGATTACGTCGGCCTCCTTGCGTGCCGTGATGCCGGCGTCGCTGAAACCGAAGACGTAGTTGGGGTGGTCCATCGGGATCGTCGCCCGGCCGGCCATGGTCGGTACCACCGGGCAGCCGAGCGCCTCGGCGATCGCGGCGACTTCAGCGTGGGCGCCGCAGTGGTCGGCGCCGGCGCCGGGTATCAGCACCGGGCGCTCGGCCCCGGCCAGCAGCTCGACCGCCTCGTCGATCTGCGCGGCTGAAGCCTGGGGCTGCGATGCGCGGTAGGCCTGCGGTGGCCTGACCGGGGCGGCCGACTCCTCTCCATCTTCGTAGAGGATCGGGGCGGGGATGTCGACCTGGACCGGACCGGGACGGCCGTTCCACATCTCGCGGAAGGCCAGTCGCATCACTTCTGCCGTGCGGTCCCACTGCAGGATCGGAGCCCCCCACTTGACCGCGGCCGCGAAGGCCTCGACCTGGTCCTGGCCCTGGAAAGTGGTCGGCGGCGACGGGTAGACCACCCCGAGCCGGTGCTGAGAGGTGATGACCAGGACCGGCACCCCTTCGTGCCGGGCGGTGATCACGCCGGGGATCAGGTTGGCCGAGCCTGGCCCGGGGTTGGCGATCACGGCCGAAGCCTGGCCGGTCGTCTTGTAGAGACCCTCGGCCATGTGGAGGGCGGCCGATTCATGGTGGACCGGGATGAAGCGGATCCCGTGCTCTTCGAGGTTGGCCAGGATCGGGTCCACGGTCGGTGAAGGCAGCCCGAAGAGGAACTTCAGGTCCTCCGCCGCCATCGCCTTGACGAACAGCTCACCACCGTTGATCGTGCCCACGCTTTCCTTCCAGTCGTCGTTGCCGCCGGAAGTCTCCGCGCCGTGGCGCCGGGCCCCTCCTCGCACGGCCTTGCCCGGAACCATAACCGGGGATCCCCGGCCCGGCTCCGGGTTAAACCCGGAATTACAGTCGGCGAGGCAGGCGGTCAGCCCTGGAAGGTGACCATTCTTTCTTCGGTCAGCTCCATCACCGAGTAGGCCGGACCCTCGCGGGTATTGCCGGAGTCCTTGACCCCGCCGTAGGGCTGCTGGTCGGCGCGGAAGGTCGGCACCTCGTTGACCAGCACGCCGCCGAACTCGAGCGTCTCGGCCGCCTTCAGGCCGTTGCCGATGTCGCGGGTGAAGACGCCGGCCTGCAGTCCGAACTTCGAGTCGTTGGCCATCTCGAGGCCTTCTTCGAAGCTCGAGAAACGGTGGATCGTCGCCACCGGGCCGAAGATCTCCTCGCACCAGACCTTGTTCTCCCGGGCGGGCTCCTCGATCACCGTCGGCGCGAGGCAGCGGCCCTCGTCGACCAGTTCTCCACCGGTCAGGACCTTCGCCCCGGAGGCCGCGGCTTCGTCGATCCACTCCTTGACCCGGTCGCGGTCACCCGGGGTGATCAGCGGGCCGACGTCGGTCTCGGGATCCATCGGGTCACCTACCACGAGGCCGTTGACGTTGGCGACGAAACGCTCGATGAACTGATCGGCGATCGCCTCGTGGAGCAGGATGCGCTGGGTCGAGATGCAGCTCTGCCCGGCATGGGAGAAGGCGTGGATGCGGGCCTTGTCGGCGGCGGTCTGCCAGTCGCCGTCTTCGTTGACGATCAGCGGAGCGTTCGAGCCGAGCTCGAGGTTGACCTTCTTGTCCGGAACCCTGCCGGCGATCCCCCAGCCGACCGGCACCGATCCGGTGAAGGTGATCGCCCGGGTCAGTTCGTGTTCGACGATCGCGTTGCCGACCGAGCGTCCACCGCCCGGGATGACGCTGAGCCAGCCGTCGGGCAGGCCCGCTTCGATCAGGATCTCGGCCAGCTTGATCGAGGAGACCGGGGTCTGGCCGGCCGGCTTGAGCACGATCGCGTTGCCGGCGGCGATCGCCGGGCCGAGCTTGTGGGCGACCAGGTTGAGCGGGAAGTTGAACGGGCTGATCGCGCCGACCACGCCGTAGGGCACCCGCAGGATCACGCCGAGCTTGCCGACGCCGCCGGAGGAGGCCTCCATCGGCACGGTGCCGCCGGTCAGCTTGCGGGCCTCGGTCGCCGAGAACTTCAGCGTGTCGACCGTGCGCTCGGCCTCGACCGTCGCGGTCTTGATCGGCTTGCCGGCCTCGCGGGAGATCACCTCGGCCAGCTCGTCGCGCTTCTCGCGCACGAGGTCGGCGGCCCGGTCGAGGATCTCGGCCCGGCGGTACTGAGGAAGGCCGCCTTCGGAGAAGACCTGGTGCGCGGCCCTCACCGCCCGATCGACCGTCTCTTCGTCGCCCTGGGCCACCTTCGCCACCACGGAGCGGTCATAAGGACTCAGTACTTCCTGCCAGTCACCGGTTTCGATCCACTCGCCGCCCATCAGAAGCTTGTAATCCACTATTGAATCTCCTCGTTCGTCCGGCCCGTCGCTTCCGGGCCGCCTTGTCGTGGCTCGCCTTGCTACAGGCTCACATTACTCCCACCCCGGCATGTTCGGGGGGGAGTGCTCAAACCTTGATCGTGACCACGTCGCCGTCGCATACGACGTACTCGCGGCCCTCGATCCGGAGCAGGCCCCGGTCACGGGCGGCAGCGTATGTCCCCAGCTCGACCAGCTCGGACCAGTCGATGACCTCGGCCTTGATGAAGTTGTCGGCGATGTCGGTGTGGATCGTCCCGGCCGCATCGAGCGCAGTGCCCCCGCGCGGCAGGCTGCGGGCCACCGCTTCGGTCTTCTCTCCGGCGGTGAAGAAGGTGATCAGGCCGAGCAGGTCGTAGGCCGCGCGCACCAGGCGGGCCAGGCCGGACTCGCCTTCGACCCCGTAGGACTCGCGCATCTCGGCCGCCTCTTCGGCGTCGAGTTCGGCCAGCTCGCCCTCGATCCTCGCGCTCAGAGCGATCGCGACCGCGTCGTGCTTTGCCGCGAGCTCGGCGATGTCGCCGGGCACCTCGCTCGTGCCTTCGTCGACATTGGCCACGTAGAGCATCGGCTTCGAGGTCAGCGCCTGCAGGTGGCGCACCGCATCAGGCGCCCCGTCGGGTGGCGGTACCGAGCGCACCGGCCGGCCTTCGGCCAGGGCGTCCCGCACCTTCTCCAGCCAGTCGCGCTCGGCGATCGCCTCGGCGTCGCCGGAACGGGCCTGCTTGGTCACGCGCTCGAGTCGTCGCTCGGTCTGCTCGTAGTCGGAAAGCACGAGTTCGGTCTCGATCGTCTCGATGTCGCGCAGCGGGTGGACCGAGCCGTCCGGATGCGGAACGCCGGTATCGCCGTGGGCGCGGACCACGTGACAGATCGCGTCGGTCTCGCGGATCGAAGCGAGGAACTTGTTGCCGAGGCCCTCTCCTTCCGAGGCGCCCTTGACCAGGCCGGCGATGTCGTGGAAGTAGATCGTCGCCGGCGTGACCTTCGAGCTGTCGAGCGTCTCGACCAGGGCGTCCAGCCGCTCGTCCGGAACCTCGGCCACCGCCACGTTGGGTTCGATAGTCGTGAAGGGGTAGTCGCCGGTCTGGGCGCCGCCTTCGGTCAGCGCGTTGAACAGCGTCGACTTGCCGGCATTCGGCATGCCGACGATGCCGACCTTCACGAGGCGGCTTCCGGCTCGACCGCGGGCAGCGGCAGCAGGGCACCGACCGTGGTGCCGAGCGCGATCCCGGCCAGCACGTCGCTCGGGTAATGCATGCCGAGATAAGGACGGGTGACGGCCATCAGCGCCGCTACGCCGAACAGGGCGTAGCGGTACTCGGGCGCGATCCTGGCCATCGCTGTCGCCGAGGCGAAGGACGCGGTGGCATGGGCCGACGGGAAGGAGAGCGAAGAGGGTGCCCCACCGAGCGGCGGCAGGCCCTCGAGCACCGGTCGCGGCCGTTTGAAGATCAGCTTGATCCCGAAGTTGACCCCGATCCCGATCGGGCCGATCAGGCCGGTGGTCAGCCACTGCTTGCGCCGTCTCGAGTCGAACAGGAAGCCGAGCGTGCCGAGCGTGATCCACAGGTAGCCGTTGTCGCCGGACTTGGCGATCACTTGTGCGGCCTTCTCGGCGGCCGGGGTGTGGCCCCGGGTGCGCATGACTCGCAGCAGTCCGAGGTCGGCGTTCTTGAGGGCGTTCTTCATCGGCCGCGCAGGATACGGCGGTTACCCATCCGGTCGCCGCCCGGTGCGGCATGATCGTCGGCGTGGAGGGCAGCAGCGATACCGCAACCACCCGCGAGCAGTACGAGGCTGACTTCCGCCGCGACGGCCTGCCGATGCTGATCGAGGACTACTCGCCGGCCTACGACATCTTCACCAGGGCCGTGCCGCTGCTAGGCCTGGTGCTCGTCCTGGAGCTGCTCGGCCCGGTCAACTCGGAGTTCTCGCTGGGCTGGAACGTGGTCTCGGTGCTGATCGCCCTCGGCCTGATGGTGCTCGCCTTCGGACTGGTCAACCGGCATCGCGGCCGCCCGTTCTTCTCGCGGCCTCGCAAGGTCGGCAGGATCGAGCTGGCAGCTTTCGTGCTTGTGCCCGCCCTGCTGCCCGGGCTGATCTCGGACCACTGGGGGATCGCCGCGCTCACAGCGCTGTTCAACCTGGCGCTGCTAGGGCTGATCCTCGCCGTGGTCGGCTTCGGCCTGATCTCGATCCTCGGCTGGGCCTTCGGCAGGCTGCTCTCCGAGCTCTCGCGCTCCTTCGGGCTGCTGGTCAAGGCGGTGCCGCTGCTGATGATCTTCTCGCTGATCCTCTTCCTGACGCCTGAGCTCTGGCAGGTGTTCGCCCAGCTCGAGGGGGCCTCGCTGGCGATCCTCGTCGGCCTGTTCGTCGCCCTGGGCACCGCCTTCCTGATCGCCCGGCTGCCGAAGGAGGTCGAGAGCCTTGAGCGGGACGCGGGTGAGGGCGGACCCCCGCTGAAGACGCGTCAGCGCTTCAACGTCGGGCTGGTGCTGTTCGTCAGCCAGTCGCTCCAGATCCTGCTCGTGGCCCTGGCCGTGGCCGGCTTCTTCGTCGTCTTCGGCATGCTGACCATCAACTCCGAGCTGATCGCCGGCTGGATCTCGGGGACGCCGGAGGTGCTCTTCGGCTTCGAGCTGGGCGGCCGCGAGGCGGAGCTGACCGTCGAGCTGCTGCGGGTGGCCACCGCGATCGCGTCTTTCACCGGGCTCTACTTCGCGATCTCGATGCTGACCGACGACCTCTACCGGCGCGAGTTCCTCGACCGGATCACCGACGAGATGAAGCAGACCTTCGAGCGCCGGACCGGGTACCTGGCACTGCTCGCCGCCGACGATGCCGACGGTCCTCCGGGCTAGAAGCCGACCTTGCTCTCGTTGGCGTCGATCCTGATGAAGATCACCTTGTTCAGGTCGAGGATCACCGTCTCGTCACCGCTGGTGAACTCATGCGGGCTGTCGCCGTCCTTGAGCGCCTTGCGAAGGTCCTTGAGCTGACCCTCGTCGAGCCTGGCCGGTACCACCGGGCCACCCTCGAAGCCGATCTCTATCCGGTTCAGCTTGGCCATCAGTGGTTGTCCGCCGGCTGGACGATCTCGGTCAGGACCGAGCCGGTGGCGGCCGGGTGGACGAAGGCCACGCGGCTACCGCGGATCCCGGTTCGCGGGCTCTCGTCGATCAGCTTCAGGCCGATGGCCTTCGCCTGCTCCAGCGCCTTGTCGATGTCTTCGACCGAGTAGGCGACGTGGTGGATTCCGGGTCCCTTCTTGGCCAGGAACTTGCCGACCGGAGTGTCCGGCCCGAGCGGCGACAGCAGCTCGATGTGGCCTTCGCCGACGTCGAGCAGAACCGCCTCGACTCCCTGGGACTCGACGGTTTCGCGGTGTACGAGTTCCATCTCGAAACTGCGCTCGTAAAGTTTGATGGCGGAGTCGAGATCCTCGACCGCGACGCCGATGTGGTCTATGCGCTTGAACATTGGGCCAAGTCTAGGGAGTGGCGCGAGGCACGCTCAGCCAGCCCCGGTTTCGAGTGCCCCGGCAGGGCCGCCGTCTGCGGCAGCGGAGCCGAGCATCCGCGGCGGCAGCCAGGTGAACAGGTTCTCCATCAGCTCGACGTCGGCCACCGCGACACGCTCGTCGGCCCCGTGGACCAGGGGCTTCGTATCGGACAGGCTCATTGCGCTCTGCGGGCAGAAGCCGTAGACGGTCGCGCCGAAGGCCTTGCGGAACCAGTGGCTGTCGGAGAAGCCGGGCATGACCAGCGGCAGGACCCCGGCACCCGGTTCGCTCAGGTCACTCCACTGCTCGAGCGCTTCTGCCAGCGGCCCGCCGTAGTCGGAGCGGTTGCCGACCACCGGATCGTTGAAGGTGATCTCCCAGTCGCCTTCGCCGATCACCGCTTCGATCCGTTCCAGCGCCTGTTCGCCGGTCATGCCCGGGGGTGTGCGGCAGTCGACCACCAGTTCGGCCTTTGAAGGGATCACGTTCTCCCGGTTCGAAGCCTTCGCCATGGTCGGGGCGAGGGTCACCCCGAGCATCGGGTCGGCCAGCAGGTCGGCCAGCAGCGGGTCGCTCGCGCGGACCTCGGCAAGGGCCGCGTCGAGGTCCCGGGGGACGTGTCCGAGCAGGGTCTCCAGGAAGCGGTCGGTATCGGGGGTAGATTCGTGCGGCGGCTGCCGGTGGAGTCGGGCCAGGGCGGGCGCGAGCTTGAGCAGGGCGTTGTCACCGACCCCGGGGATCGAACCGTGGCCGGCCACGCCTCGGGCCCGGATGGTGAAGCGGAACGTGCCCTTCTCCCCAACCGAGAGCGTGAAGTAGCGGCGTCCGCCGAACTCGACCATCTCGCCGGCGCCTTCGTTGACGACCCAGTCGCAACGCACCTTTTCAGGCACCTCCTCGCAGAGCCACTGGGCTCCGAAGTGGGCGCCGGTCTCCTCGTCGGCCGCGACGATCAGCAGCAGGTCACCCTCGGCCGGCCGCCAGCCCGACTCCGCCAGAGCGAGGCAGGCGGCGGTCTCGGAAGCGACCTGGTCCTTCATGTCGAGTGCTCCGCGACCCCAGATGTACCCGTCCTTCAGCTCGCCGCCCCACGGGTCGACGGTCCATTCGGAGGGATCGGCGGGCACGGTGTCGACGTGACTGATCAGGGCCAGGGTCGGACCGGGCGCGGCACCCTTCAGGCGGGCGACCAGGTTCGGCCGCTCAGGCACCTTCGCCAGGATCTCGGTCTGCCAACCGGCCCCTTCGAGCAGTCCGGCCAGGAAGTCGAGGGCGGGGCCTTCGTTGCCGGGCGGGTTGACCGTGTTGAAGCGGATCAGTCGCTGGAGAAGTTCGGGTGCGCGCATCGACGGCCAGTATCCCACCGGCCCTGGAAACGCAGCGGGGCCCGAGGCGCGACCCAGGTCTGTGCCCGGCCCTCGTCAGGCGGCGTCCTCGCCTTTCGTCATCCTCTGTTCAGATGGACGACCAGCTATTCGACGCCGGCGAACCCGAACCGCCCCCCGGCCCGGTCGTCGGCCCCGACGCTCCGCTCGCCGCCCGCATGCGTCCGCGCACGCTCGCCGAGATCGTCGGCCAGCAGCACATCCTCGAGAAAGGGACGGCACTGCGCGGGGCGATCGAGTCCGGCAGCCCCCACAGCGCGATCCTCTACGGCCCCCCTGGAACCGGCAAGACGACCCTGGCCCGGGTGGTGGCGACCACTCTCGACGGCGCCTTCGAGGAGGAGTCGGCGGTCAACGCCGGCCGGGCCGAGATCCGCGAGGTGATCGCCAGGGCCGAACAGAGGAAGGCGGCTTCGGGCCGCCGGACCGTGCTTTTCCTGGATGAGATCCACCGTTTCAACAAGGCGCAGCAGGACGCCCTGCTTCCGGCGGTCGAGGCCGGCACCCTGACCCTGATCGGCGCGACCACCGAGAACCCCTACTTCGAGGTCAACTCTGCCCTGATCTCGCGCTGCCAGGTCTACGAACTCCAGAAACTGGATCCGGCCGACATCCGCCTGCTGCTCGACCGGGCACTCGCCGACGGTGAACGCGGGGTCGGTGACCGGGTCACCGTGACCCCGGAGGCACTCGACCTGCTCGCCGACCGGGTCGGTGGAGACGCCCGCTCGGCGCTCTCGGCTCTGGAGCGGGTGGCAGCGGCCGGAGGCGACGCCGGCGTACCCGAAGTTGAAGACGCCCTCCAGGCCCAGGCGATCGCCTACGACAAGGGCGGGGACCACCACTTCGACTACATCTCGGCCTGGATCAAGGCGACCCGCGGCTCCGATCCGGATGCCTCGCTCTACTACCTGGCGGTCATGGTCGAGGCCGGCGAGGACCCGCGCTACATCGCCCGCCGAATGGTCGTGCTCGCCTCCGAGGACATCGGCAACGCCGATCCGCGGGCACTGTCGGTCGCGACTGCGGCCGGTGCTGCCGTGGACCGGGTCGGTATGCCCGAGGCGGCGATCAACCTCGCGCAGGCGGCGACCTACCTCGCACTGGCCCCGAAGTCGAACGCCTCCTACATGGGCCTGAACCGGGCCCGCGAGGAGGTCAGGAAGAACGGACCCGAACTGCCGCCGGAGCACCTGCGGGACAGCAGCTACGCGGGAGCCGCCAAGCTCGGGCGCGGGGCCGGCTACCGCTACCCGCACGATCAGGCCGGTGGCGTCACCGACCAGCCGATGATGCCGCCCGGCCTCGAAGAGACCCGCTTCTACGAGCCGACCGAGTATGGCTTCGAGGCGGAAATGAAGCGCCGCAGGGACGCCGCCGACCGGATTCGCCGCGGCCGGCTTTCGGCAAAGCCAGACTGGGAGCCGGATACTTAGGGACTCTTAATCGCAGAGGGCACAACTTCCAGCGGTTTCGGGGGTTTCAGAAGTCGACCCACTGGAACAAAAGCCAGGGAGGGTTGCTGTGTCGGCCGGAGACTCGGACTGGGGGTCTCCGGTCGAGATCTATCCCGGGTTTACACTTGGCAGATGCCTACCAAGACCGCTGCGCCCGACACCGCAAGCACAACCGACACTCTCAAGTCATTCAATCCGGCGACCGGGGAAGTCGTCGGCGAGGTGCCGACCATCACCCCCGACCAGGTCCAGGGCATCGTCGACGAAGTGGCCGCGATCCAGCCCGCCTGGGCCCAGCTCAGCGCCGAGGACCGCGCCGGCTACATCGATCGCGCCGCCGCGATCCTGCTGGAGCGCCTCGATGACATCGCCAAGCTGCTGACCGCCGAGCAGGGCAAGCCGATCTCCGAGTCCTACACGATGGAGCTGCTGCCGTCGATCGACGCGCTGAAGTGGTGCGCCAAGGAAGGCCCGAAGATCCTCAAGGACGAGAAGATCAGCTTCCCGCAGGCGCTGTTCAAGACCAAGCAGTCGAAGTTCCGATTCCAGCCGATCGGGGTGGTCGGCGTGATCGCCCCCTGGAACTACCCCTGGACGATCCCGGTTCAGGAGATCGCGATCGCTCTGCTCTGCGGCAATGGCGTCGTGCTCAAGCCGGCCAGCCTGACCCCGCTGCTCGGTGAGGAGATCCAGCGCGCCTTCGAGGACGCCGGAGTGCCGCAGGGCCTGGTCCGCACCGTCCACGGCGGCGGCCGGATCGGCGACGCCCTGACCAAGTCGAGCGCGGGGAAGATCTTCTTCACCGGTTCGGTGCCGGTCGGCTACAAGGTCGGCGAGGAGTGCGCCAAGCTGATGAAGGGTTGCGTGCTCGAGCTCGGCGGCAAGGACCCGATGATCGTGCTCGAGGACGCCAAGCTCGACTTCGCCGTGGCGGGTGCCGTCTGGGGCAGCTTCGCCAACTCCGGCCAGACCTGCGCCGGGATCGAGCGCATCTACGCGATGGACTCGATCGAGGACCGCTTCGTCGCCTCGCTGGTCAAGGGCGCCCAGGCCCTCAAGGTCGGTGACCCGACCGAGGTCGACACCGAGATCGGCCCGATGGTCAGCGAAGACCAGTACGACCTGGTCTGCGAGCTGGTCGACGATGCGATCGCCAACGGGGCCGAGCGGCTCTGTGGTGGTCCGATGGAGGTCGAGGGCTTCCCCGGCAAGTTCATCGCGCCGACCGTGCTGACCGGTGTCAACCACGACATGCGCATCATGAAGGAGGAGATCTTCGGCCCGGTGGTGACCGTGATGTCGGTCAACTCCGACGAAGAGGCGCTGCGGCTGGCCAACGACTCCGAGTTCGGGCTCGGTGCCTCGGTCTGGACCGGCGACCGCCAGCGCGGCGAGCGGATCGGCGACCAGATCGAGTCCGGAATGGTCTGGGTCAACGACCACATGTTCACCCACGGTGCCTGCCAGTGCACCTGGGGAGGGGTCAAGGACTCCGGCCTGGGCCACTCCCACTCCAAGTTCGGCTTCTACGAATGCGTCGACATCAAGCTGGTCACCTACGAACGCGGCCTGGCCCGCAACTTCTGGTGGCATCCTTATGACCAGACCTTCGTCGATGCGATCCGCTCTTCCTCCAAGTTGCTCTACGGCAAGGGCAGCCAGCGGATCGAGGGCCTGAAGAGCGGCGCGGCCCCCCTGGCCAAGGTGAGTCGCCGGGTCCTGAGGCGCGACGACTGAAAGCGCCGCACCCGAGACCCCCGCGCGGAGAGCGATGAGCCGCCTGGCCCTGCTCGCGGTCGTCCTGCTGGCCGGTGGGGCGGCCTTCGTCGGCATTCAGGCCGCCGGGGACGACTCCGGCCCGACCGGCGGGGCCGAGGCCAAGCAGCAGGGCTCCGGCGATGGCGCGGCAGGGGGCGGGCAGTCCCAGGGCAGCGAGCCGGGCGGCGGCCAGTCGGATGGCGCCGGAGGCGATGGCCCGGACGCTGACGGCGGCGACCCGGTCGCGCAACCCGAACTGCCCGAATCCAGCTGTCCTCCCGACCTCTCCAACTGCGTGGTCGCGAGCGGCCGGGTGATCTACGTCGAAGCGGTCGACCCCGACGGCGACGGCGACGCCCACTTCGTGACGACCAGCGCAGAGGGAGTGACTTTCCCCGGGATCACGGTCTTCGACGTGCGCAAGGATCTGCGGCCCGAGCCGCTGCCGGGCGTCGGAGACCTGATCGGAGGGGCCGGCCCGGTCTTCACCGGCTCCCGCGGCCAGAAGCAGATCGAGGTCATCGAGTTCCACGTCGCCCGCTGAGGCCCGACCCCGCGAGCTGCCCGCCTTGACCCACCACCCGAACTGCTCGCTTCGGCCCGTCGCCCGAACTGCCCGGTTTGCCGGTGCGCTGGAGTCGATCGTGCTCGCATATCGAGCACGATCGACTTCAGTCACGGTGCGATCGGTCCCGGGCTGAGACAATCCCCCCATGGACGACCGGCCGGACGCGGCCAATCCCACCGCGGCCATCCGGCTTCGCGGACTGAGCCGTGAGTACGGCGACAGGCTCGCCCTGCGCGATGTCGACCTCGATGTGGAGCAGGG
Organism: uncultured Solirubrobacterales bacterium; assembly: GCA_963717235.1. Classification (GTDB taxonomy): domain Bacteria; phylum Actinomycetota; class Thermoleophilia; order Solirubrobacterales; family 70-9; genus 67-14. The sequence continues at coordinate 267,058 of CAVQVQ010000003.1, forward strand.
AACCACGCTCGCCCTGCTGGGACCCAACGGCTCGGGCAAGAGCACCATGCTGCGGATCCTGGCCACTCTGCTGCGGCCGACCTCGGGGGAGGTCGAGGTGCTGGGCTGCCGCCTCCCCGACGAGAGCTGGAAGCTGCGCGGGCGGATCGGCTACCTCGGCCACGAGCCGCTGCTCTACCGGGACCTGACCGGAAGGGAGAACCTGGTGCTTCAGGCGCGCCTCCACGGCATCCCGGCGGAGGAAGCCGCCTCGCGGATCGAGCACGACCTCGAACTGCTGGAGATGAGCCGGCGTGCCGATGACCGGGTCGCCGGCTTCTCTGCCGGTATGCGCCAGCGGATCGCGATCTGCCGCGCGGTGATCCACCGCCCGTCGCTGCTGCTGCTGGACGAGCCCGACTCCAACCTCGACCCCGAGGGCCGGGATCTCGCCCGCAGCCTGATCGGGCCCGCCGCGGACCGGACCAGGGTGCTGGTCTCCCACGAGCCGGAGCGGGCGATCGCCGAGGCCGACTCGGTCGTCAGGCTTGACCGGACCGGGCGCGTGGAGCCGGCCGGAGACGGAACCCCTGAGGGGGCCGGCGGCGGAACGCTTGCGAAGGCCGTCCGGGGAAGCGCAGACACGCCGGGGGAGGCCCGGTGACCCCGTCACGATCGGCTTTCGCCGCCCTGTTGGCCAAAGACCTGCGGACCGAACTGCGGACCATGCGCTCGCTGCCGGCAATGGTGCTCTTCGCGGTGACCACCTTCATCATCTTCCGCTACGGGCTCGACCGGACCACGCTCGCCGGCAGCCTCGCCGGGGGAGTGCTCTGGACCACCCTGCTGTTCGCCGGCATCCTCGGCATCAACCGGATCTTCGTCTCCGAGCTGGAGGAGGGCGGCTTCGACGCGATCCGGCTCGCTCCGATCGACCGCACGGTGCTGTTCGCCTCGAAGGCTTCGGCCCTGATCATCTACCTGTTCGTGCTCGAACTGGTCGTCGTCCCGATCTTCGCGCTCTTCTTCCTTCCCGACTGGTCGGCACTGATCCCGTTGCTGCCGGTACTGGCCGGCGCCAACCTCGGATTCGCCGTGCTCGGAACCCTGATCTCCTCGATGGCGGTCAACTCCAGGGCCCGGGATCTGCTGGTTCCGCTGCTGCTTCTGCCGCTGGTGGTGCCACTGATGATCGCTGTCACGGGGGCTTCGGCAGGGCTGTTCGACGCTGCCGGACCCGACTACGAGGGTTTTGGCACTTGGCTGCTTGTCGTGGGTCTATACGATGGGGTATTCCTGCTGGTCGGATATGCGGTCTTCGACTTCCTCCTAGAAGACTGAAACCGTCTCAGGCAGCAGGATCCCACCATGACAGGCCGCGGTCTAAAGACACTTTCCATCGCCACCGTCCTCTTCCTGATGGCCGGCTTCGCGCTGGTCTTCCTCTGGGTGCCGATGGACGCCGACCAGGGCTTCAAGCAGAAGATCTTCTACCTGCACGTGCCGCTGGCGATCGTCGCCCTGCTCGGTTTCGTGGCCGGCGGCGTGGAGGGCTTCCGCCACCTGAGGAGCGGCGACCGCCGCCACGACGCGAACTCCTACGTCTTCATCCACATCTCGGTGGTCTTCGGCGTGGCCGTGCTGGTCACCGGGGCGATCTGGGCCCAGGCCTCCTGGGGCAAGTGGTGGGTCTGGGAGGAACCGACCCTGGTCAGCTTCCTGATCGTCTTCCTCCTCTACTGCACCTACTACCCCTTCCGCTACGCGATCGAGGACCGCGACCGCCAGGCCCGCTACGCCTCGGTCTTCGCGATCACCGCCGGCGCCTTCGTACCGCTGAACTTCATGGCGGTCCGAATGGCCGAGAGCGTGATCCACCCGCGGGTCTTCGCCACCGCCGAGGGCGGCCTGCCCGACTCGATGCTGTTCACCTTCCTGGTCTGCTTCGTCGGCATCGGCCTGCTCTGGCTCACCCTGGTCAAGACCGAGATGGTCGGCAAGAAGGTCTCGGGCCAGGTATCCCGGCTGCGGCGCACGCTCCATGACGATGGCACCGGCGGCGGATCGGTCAGCGGCCGCATCGCACCCTCGGTGGAGTCGAGCTAGATGTTCGACGCAGTCCCCAGCGACGCGGTCGGATACGTCGCCTCCGCCTACCTCTTCTTCCTGCTGATGGTGCTGATCTACATCGCCATACTGGGCGCCAAGTTCCAGCGGATCAGCCGCGAACTCGGAGAGTTGATCGACGAGCTCGAGGCGGATCAGGAGGAAAGCCCTGCCGGCAGCGACGAAACGAACCGGACCCCCGCCGACTCCCCGCTCCGGGAAGAAAGCAGTGTCTGAGGTACTCCTGCTGGGGCTGTCCCACCGGACCGCCCCGCTGGACCTGCGAGAAGCCGTCGCCCTGACCGAGGGCCGGGCCACCGGGCTGCTGAGCGAGCTCACATCCTCCGATTCGGTCCATGAGGCGGTCGCGCTCTCGACCTGCAACCGGACCGAAATCTGCCTGGTGGCGAGCGACCAGGTCGAGGCCGAGTCTCTCGCCCTGTCGGCTCTCTCGCGGCAGGCCGGGATCCGACCGACCGAACTCACGCCTCACCTCTATTCCTTCCGTGGAATGGAGGCCGGAGAGCACCTGTTCCGGGTGACGGCCGGCCTCGAGTCGATGATCGTCGGCGAAGCGGAGATCCAGGGCCAGGTCAGGCGCGCACACGAGCTGGCCCTGGTCGAGGGAGCCTCCGGTCCGATACTGAACCGGCTCTTTCACGGAGCGCTCAAGGCCGGAGCCCGCGCCCGGGAGGAGACCCGGATCAGCCGCAAGGGAGTCTCGGTGCCTTCGGTCTCGATCGAGCTGGCAGAGCATGCCCTGGGTGAGCTCGCCGGCCGGAATGCGCTGGTCATCGGGACCGGCGAGACCGCGGCGCTGGTCGGAAGGGCGCTTTCCGAGCGCGGTGTCGAGGCCGTCTTCGTCGCCAACCGGCACTTCGACAAGGCCGAAGACCTTGCTGCCAGGTTCGCCGGCGAAGCGGTGCGAATGGACGAGTTGAGCGATCGGCTCGCCGGGGCCGAGCTGGTCGTCTGCGCGACCAACTCCCCTCACCACGTGATCGAGGCTGAAGACCTCGGACGCCGGGAGGCCGGTGGGGATGACCGGCAGCTGCTGATCGTCGACCTGGCGGTCCCGCGGGACGTGGCTCCCGAATGCCGCGGGTGTCGCGGGGTCAGCGTTCGTGACGTCGACGACGTGCAGGAGGCGGTCGAGCGCAACGCCGGAGGCCGGCAGGCCGAGGTCCGGGCGGCCGGGCAGATCATCGAGGCAGAGCTCGCCCGGTTCGAAAGATGGCTTGACTCGCTGGAGGTCCTGCCGACAGTGGCCGCGCTTCGCGATTTCGGCGAGCAGCTGGTCGAGCGGGTGCTGGCCGAGAACCGCAACCGCTGGGAGGACCTGAGCGAGGCCGACCGGGCGCGGGTCGAAGCGATGGCCCATACGATCGCCGGCCGCATGCTTCACGCACCGACCATGCGCCTGCGCGGGGTTGCCGGCTCCGACCGGGCCTACGAATCGGTGAACACGCTGCGGGAGCTCTTCGCCCTCGATGTCGAGACTGCCGAGGAGACTGGGACCGAGGCCACCGTGACCCCGATCCGCCGCGGGAGCGACGGCTGAGTTGAGGATCGCGACGCGGTCCAGTCCTCTCGCCCTGGCCCAGACACGGTCGGTAGCCGAGGCGATCGGTGGTGCCGATCTGATCGAGGTCGAAACCGACGACTCACCCGGTGACAAGGAACGCTTCGTTCGCGGGGTCGAGACTGCGCTGCTGGCCGGCAGGGCCGAAGCAGGGGTCCACTCGGCCAAGGACCTCCCCGGACGCATGACCGCCGGCCTCGCGATCGCTTCGGTGCCGGCCCGCGAGGATGCACGCGACGCCTGGATCGGACCGGGCGGGTCGATCGACGAGATCCCCGAGGGCGCCACCGTCGGCACCGCCAGCCTGCGCCGGCGCTCCCAGCTCCTGGCACTCAGGCCAGACCTGCGGCCGGTCGAGCTGCGCGGCAACGTCGACACCCGCATCCGCAAGCTGCGGTCCGGCGAAGTTGACGCTCTGGTGCTGGCGATGGCGGGCCTGGTCCGGCTCGGTCGCCAGGACGAAGCGGCATTCGCCTTCGGGCCCGAAGAGATGGTCCCGGCGTCGGGGCAGGGAGCCCTGGTCGTCCAGAGCCGGACCGGTGAAGAGGAGGCCGGCGGCCTCCGCGCCCTGAACGATTTCGAGTCGGAGCGCCGGCTCCTGGCCGAGCGGGCGGCGGTAGTCGCGCTCGGAGCCGACTGCTCGAGTCCGGTCGGGGCTCACGCCAGGATCGAAGGTGAGCGGATCACCCTCGACGGCTTCGTCGGGCTCGCGGACGGATCGCAGTGGATCCGGGACGCGGTCGAAGGCAGCTCGACCCAGCCCGAGGCGGTCGGCAGGGAACTGGCCCGAAGGATGATCGCCGCCGGCGCGGCCGAACTGCTCGAGATGGCGGCCGGAGGGAAGCCGTCGTGAGGGGAGATACGGCCGACACGCTCTACATCGTCGGCGCCGGGCCGGGTGACCCCGGCCTGATGACGGTCAGGTCCCTGGAGCTGATCGCCTCGGCCGACGTCATCTACTACGACCGGCTGATCCCCCCGACCGCCCTCGACGGTGCCAGACCCGAAGCCGAGTTGATCTATGTAGGAAAGCGTCCCGGTGTGGTCAACGTCCCCCAGGAAGAGATCATCGAGCGCATGATCGAGAGCGCCCGACGGGGCCGTCGGGTCGTCCGGCTGAAGGGCGGCGACCCGTTCCTCTTCGGCCGCGGGGCTGAGGAAGCGGAGGCGATCCGCGAGGCGGGGTTCGACTTCGAGATCGTGCCCGGAGTCACCGCGGCGATCGCCGCCACCGCCTACTCGGGCATCCCGGTGACCCATCGGGAGGACGCCTCCGCGGTCGCCTTCGTCACCGGCCATGAGGATCCCTCGCGACCTGACCGCGCGATCGACTGGCAGGCTCTCGCTGCCTTTCCGGGAACCCTCGTCTTCTACATGGGCGTCGGGCGCCTGGCCGCGAACAACGAGCGGCTGATCGCCGCGGGAAGGCCAGCAGAAGAGCCGGCCGCGGTTATCCAGGAAGGAACCATGCCGGGCCAGCGGGTGGTGGTGGCAACCCTGGCGACGATCGCCGACGAGGCCGCCCGCGAAGAGATCAGGGCCCCCGCGCTGGTCGTGGTCGGCGAGGTGGCCCGGCGGCGTGAGTCGCTCGAATGGTTCGAGGACCGCCCGCTCCACGGTCGCACGGTCGTCGTGACCAGGGCCCGGGCCCAGGCGAGCGGTTTCGCCAGGACCCTGCGCTCGCTCGGGGCCGCGGTGATCGAGCTGCCGGCGATCTCGATCGAGCCGCTGATCGACTCGGACGAGGTCGGCGACGCACTTTCGCGCCTGGCGGATTTCGACCTGATCTGTCTGACCAGTCCGAATGCGGTCGAGCTGCTTTTCAGGGCGCTCGGCCACGAGGGTCTCGATGCCCGCGCCCTGGCCGGGGTCAGGATCGCGGCGATCGGGTCCGGCTCGGCGGAGGCCTTGAGGGACCACCGGATCGAGCCCGACCTGGTTCCGGGGCGTTCGGTGTCGGAAGGCCTGGTCGAGCTGCTTGCGGACGAGCCGATCGAAGGCAGCCGTGTGCTGATCGCCCGGGCCGAGCAGGCGCGCAACGTCCTGGTCGACGCCCTTCGCGATCGCGGGGCCGAGGTCGAGGTCCTGGCGCTCTACCGCACCGTCCGCGACTCGCCCGACAGCCGGGCGATCGAAGCGGCCGCCGATGCGGACTGGATCACTTTCACCTCGGCGTCGACGGTCGACAATCTGCTGCCCGCGATGCCGGAAGGCCTGCCCCCACAGGCCCGGATCGTCTCGATCGGCCCGGTCACCTCGCGGGCGATCCGCGAGGCCGGCCTCGAGGTCGCTGCCGAGGCGGTCACCCACGATCTCGACGGTCTGCTCGCGGCGCTGCTCGAAGACATCCCGAACCTCTCCGGCGACGATGGCTGACCGTACGACCGGGCGGCCGCGTCCGATCCTGTTCCTCACTGACTTCGGCTACGAGGACGAGTTCACCGGGGTCTGCAGGGCCGTGATCGACCGGGTCACGCCGGAGGTGAAGGTCATCGACCTGACCCACGGCATCGATCCTGGAGAGATCCGCCGTGGCGCCCTGGCCCTGGCTGCGGCGGTCGCCTACTCAGCCCCGGCCGTACTGCTCGCGGTGGTCGACCCCGGGGTCGGCACCGATCGCCGGGCGGTCGCGCTGCAGGCCGGGCCGCACCATCTGGTCGGCCCCGACAACGGACTGCTGTGGCTGGCGGCTCAGGCGGCCGGCGGAGCCGACCGGGCCTGGGACATATCGCAGAGCCCGGCCCGGCTCGAAGGCACACGCCGGACCTTCCACGGCCGCGACATTTTCAGTCCGGTTGCCGCCCGCCTCGCCCTGGGCGAGGATCCGGACGCTCTCGGAGCAGAGTTCGACGTCGAAGGCCTGGTCCGTCTGGAGCTGCCGCAGGCCCGGGTCGAAGAAGATCTGATCGAGGCCACCGTCCTGGCCGCCGACCGCTACGGGAACCTGGCCCTCAACCTGGGATCCGAACTGATCGCGAAGTCCTTCCTCCGACCCGGCGGCAAGGTCCGGATACAGGCCGGGGGCCCAGCCGGCCCGGAGCTCGCCGATACGGTCACTTTCGCCGACGCCTTCGGCGAGGTCGACGCCGGTGAGGCGCTGCTCTACCCGGACTCCTCCGGTGCGCTCTCTCTCGCGGTCAACCGAGGTGATGCTGCCGCGGCTTTCAGCCTCGGTCCCGACGACCAGATTCAACTGAGACCCGCCTGATGCCCGTCGGCCGGCCACATCGCCACTTCCGGATCGTCGGATCGACCAACGAGGTCGCCCGCGAGCTGGCTGGAGCCGGCGGGGCCGACGGTACCGTGGTGACCAGCGAAGCCCAGACCTCCGGCCGTGGTCGCCAGGGCAGGGACTGGACCACTCCGCCCGGGTCCTCGCTCGCCTGGTCGCTGCTGCTCCGGCGCAGGGTCGAGGTCCCCGGGACGCTGCCGCTCCAGGTGGGCGTGGCCGTCTGCGAGGCGGTCGAGTCGCTCGGGGTCGAACGGGCCGAGGTCAAGTGGCCCAACGACGTGCTGATCGGCGGCCTCAAGTGCGCCGGCATCCTGGTCGAGGCCAGGCCTCAGGACGGCTGGGCGGTGGTCGGAGTCGGCCTCAACCTGTCGGACCCGGAGGGCGGCTTCCCGGAAGAGCTGCGCTCCCGCGCCACTTCGATCGGCCACGAGGCCGGCCTCAGGCCGGCGATCACCGCCCTGAACCACTTCGTCGAGGCCAGGCTTGCGGCACCGGTCGAGGCGACGCTGGCCGAGCTCGGCGAACGCGATGCGCTGCGTGGCCGGCCGGTCACCTGGGGCGCGGGTGGCTCCGACGGCCCACGGGGAATCGCCGCCGGCATCGACGCCGCCGGCAACCTGCTGGTCGAAGCAGAGGGTGGGGTCGTCTCCCTGAACGCCGGAGAGGTACATCTCGGTGCGCCTGCTGGCTGACAGCGAGATCGATCTCGACCGGCCGGGTGTGATCTGGCTCGACGGTGCCGCGGTCCCGGTCCAGCCGACCGGTGCCGAACGGCCGGTCGCCAGGCTGGTCGACGGCAGCGGACCCGGCAGCGGCCCGGTCATGCCGCTCTCTTTCGCTTCCGGCCGGCCGCTGCGCACTCTCGAGGTCGGCGGAGGCCGCCGGGCGGAACGGCTGGCGGCGATAGACCGCTGGTACCGGCGCGAGGCCCGCGAAAGGATCGAGACCGTGACCAGGGCCGAGGCCGACCGGCTCGATCTCGAACCGGGCCGGGTCACGATCAGGGACCAGAAGACCCGCTGGGGTTCCTGCTCGACCTCGGGCACGCTCTCCTTCAACTGGCGCCTGGTGATCGGCCCCGGCCACGCGCTGCGATACGTGGTCATCCACGAGCTGATTCACATCGAGCACCACAACCACTCCCGCAGGTTCTGGAACGCGCTGCAGGAAGCGATGCCGGACTGGAAGAACTCGGCCACCTGGCTGCGCTCCAACGAACGGCTGCTGACCGCCTACCGTCCCCGGATCTGAGGCTCCGATCACTAAGGTGCCTCTTGTGAGAGCAGGGAAACCTTGAAGCTTGGCGCCTACGCTGCGGCGGTCGTCTGCGCCGCGATGCTGCTGGCCGGGATCCCCGCCGGAGCTTCAGCTCAATCCACCGGCAAGGCCTTTCGGGATTCGCTCCAGCGGGTGATGAAGGCGCCGGATGGCCCGCCCGGTCTGGCCGTGATGATCGTGCGGGACGGCCAGCGGCAGTTCTTCTGGCGCGGCAGAGGCAACGTGGGGACGAATACGGCCCCGAAGATGAGACGGCCGGCGAGGATTGCCAGTGTCGCCAAGGCATACAGCGGCGCAGTTGCGCTCTCCCTGGTCGCCCGTGGCAAGTTGAAGCTCACCGATACGGTCGGCAAGCTGCTCCCCGGGGTTCTTCCGAAAGCGAACCGGGTCACGCTCGCGCAGGCCCTCCACCACACCGGCGGGCTGCCCGACTACATCCGGAACGAAGAGTTCATCGAGCAGCTGATCGCCGACCCGGCTCAGTACATGACTCCTCGAAGGATCCTCTCTTTTGTCGAGGACGAACCGCTGGAGTTCCGTCCCGGTTCGAGGTACGAGTACTCCGACACCGACAACATCGTGATCGGACTGATGGCCGAGAAGGTCACCGGCGTTCCCTACGAGAAGCTGATCCGCCGCCTGATCGGCAAGCGGGTCAAGATGGTCAAGACCTCGATGCCGCGCACGACAGGAATGCCGACACCGTTCCTCCACGGCTATGAGATCGAGCCGGGCGAGCCGCCGCAGGACGTATCGGAGTTCATCAACCCGGCACTCGCCTGGGCCTCGGGCGGCATCGTCTCGACCCTGCCGGACCTGAGCCGGTTCTTCCGCGGCTACGTCGGCGGCAGGCTCTTCGGGGCGCCGGAGATCCGGGCCCAGCGCCAATGGATCGACGGCGCGTCGCAGCCGCCCGGGCCCGGGGTCAACCAGGCCGGACTCGGCCTCTTCCGCTACCGGACGAAGTGCGGCACCGTCTACGGCCATACCGGCTCATTCCCCGGCTACCGCATCTTCGCCGCGTCATCGGCCGACGGCCGGCGTTCGATCGCCTACATCGCCAACGCCCAGATCGTCCCGCCTTCGAACGGCTCGCAGCAGGTCTCGGCGCTGATCCGAAAGTCTCAGGTGAGCGCCGTCTGTCACGCGCTGAACTGAGTCCCGACGGAACCGCTCGGCCGGGACGTCGGGGTTCCGACGGGAACGCTCAGTGGTGGATGTCGGAGCTGTAGGGCTGGTGATCGTCGTCGAAGGGCCCTTGCGAGTCGCCTGAATCCCCGCCGGCCTGATCGCCCTTGCCGGTCGCGGTCCCGTCTTCGGCCCCGCTGGCAGAGCCGGTCCCGGCGGATTCCTTCGAGTCCGCATCGAGGTCGCGCTCTCCCTCGGCCGCTGCCCCGTTTCCGTTGGCCTGGTCGGCGGCCCCCTTGCCCTTCTTGCGGCGACGGCGCTTCTTGCCGCCCTTGGGGAAGTTGCGCAGGAGTTCGCGGGCGACGGCGGAGGGCTTCCTGGCCATCCTCATCCGGGCTCCGCGCAGGACCTCTTCGCCTTCGGGGGTGTGGGCGACGGCCGCGGCCAGCAGCGATACGGCCAGGCGACGATCCTGCTTGCGGACCGACTGGACCAGCTTGCGTGCGTTCTTGCCGTGGGCCCGGCCGGAAGAATTGACCAGCAGCCCGAGCAGGCGCTTGGTCTCCGGCCAGCGCTGAACCGCGTACTCCTCGTGCAGCTCGCGGGTGTAGGAGGCCAGCCTCCAGACCCATGCCTGAGCCTGGTCGCGGCGGCCGATCCGTTTGTCGACCAGCGCCTGGAGCAGGACCTTGGTCGCGGCGCGCTTGTCTTCGCGGCTCCAGGTCCCGACGATGTCGATCGCGTCGTCGAATGCCTCCGCGTCCTTCAGGTTGGCGATCTCGCTGATCGCCTTGATCCGCAGCGAGGCGTTGCGGTTGCGCTGGACGCAGGTCAGCAGGAAGCGCCGCCGCAGTTCGCGGGTCTGGTCGTGCTGAAGCATCGCCTTGGCGCGACGCCAGCCCTGATTGGTGACCCGGGCTCCGGCGAGGGCGGCCCAGACATGCTGCTCGGAGTGGTCGAGGTTCTCCACGGCGATCCGCCAGATGTCGCGCTCGAGTACCTCGATCCGGTTCTGCGCGTCGTCGCTGACCGGAACGATCCGGCGCTCGACCCTGACCTTGCGCCCGCGCCCGCGCCGGACCGGGCCGACCACGATCGCGCCACCGCGGTAGACGTCGCGGTCGAGCAGGCTGTGGAGCGTGACTATCGCCTCGTCGTGGGTGGTCGCGGGGTGGACGAAGTCGATCACCAGGCCTGCTTCTTTGCCCGGCGCGCGTCGGGTGACGCGGCCGACCCGCTGCTGGTAGATGCGCTTGGAGGCGGTCGGGGCCAGATGCATGCAGATCGTGGCCCGGGGGGAGTTCCAGCCCTCGGCCAGAAGCTGGGCGTTGCAGAGAACGTCGACCTCGCCGCGCTCGAAGGCGGCCAGGATCTCGGTCAGCTCGCGCTTCGGGGTTTCGCCCGAGACCGCCTTGGCGTTGATGCCGAACTCCTGGAAGGCGGCGGCGACGTTCTTGGCGTGCTGGACGCCGGCCGTGTAGAGCACCCCGGGTGCCCTGCGGAAGCGGGACTTGTAGAGGTCGGCGATCGCCATGTTGAACGGTGCCTGGTCGAGCAGTTTGGCCAGCTCTTCCTGGTCGAAGTCCTGGTCGACCTCACCTTTCCTCAGCGGGACCTTGGCGATCGTCCTCACTCCCGGACCGGGGGGGATCCTCATGCAGCGAAGCGGGGAGATCACCCCACGGCGCGCGGCCTGGGCGAGATCGAAGCGTGAGGTCTGAGTCGGGAAGAGGTCGGCCACGTGCCGGGCGATCAGCGCGCCGGTCGCGGTCATGCCGACGAAGATCGGTCCCGGCCAGGACCGGATGCAGGCGCTGGTCTTCTCGCCGAGCGCGGTGTGGGCCTCGTCGCAGATCACCACCGTGTAGGCATCCGAGACCCGGTCGGCGTTCCTCACGAACCACTGGTAGGTCTCGACCGTGACCGGCCCGTCGGCTTCATCCCGGCCGTCCAGCAGCGGCGGCCTCAGGCGTTCGCGGTAGCCGCGGTCCGAGATCTCTCCGATGAACTGGTCGACCAGGTTGCGGCGATGGGTGAGGATCAGCACGCCGCCGGTCCGGGTGGCCTCGATGAAGCCGACCGCGGCGACGGTCTTGCCGGCGCCGGTGGCATGTTCGAACCAAAAGCGCCGCGCCGCGCCGGGGTCGTCTCCGGCCGGCGCCGGATCCGCCGACTCGTCTTCGGCGCGAGTGTCTTCAACCCAGTCCTGGGGCTCTTCGTCCTCCTCGACTTCGGCGTCCAGCTCTTCGTCGTCGCCGTCCTCGTCCTCACTGCCTTCGTCACTCTCTTCGGCTTCGTCCCCGTCGGACCCGGCGGCCTCGGGAACGGAAATCTCCTCCGGGGCAGTATCGCCTCGGTCCCCAGCCTCGTCCCCGCCGTCCTCGCCGGTTGTCTCGTCCGGCATCTCGCGGCCGATCGAGAGCGGATCGCCGCTGTCGGCGGCGACCTGCTGTTCGGCGATCAGTTCGGTCAGCGTGCCGGAGAGGGCGTCGATCTGGTGCGGGTTCAGCTCGGCGCCGTCGCGCAGGGTCGGCGGCTCGTCGCCGATCAGCCGCTCGAGGCCGAGCAGCAGCGAGAAATTGCGCCGCCAGTCGAGTGACGGCTCCTCGGCCCCGGCGTCGATCTCGGACAGGGCGGCGTCGAGCGCCCGGCGACGGGCCGTTCCGGGGGTCAGCGACTCGGGTCCCGAGCCGTTGAGCAGGAACGGTTCCCGCGCGAATGCCGACGCGCGTTCGATATCTGAAGCTGAAGGGACCGCCTTACCGGCGGGTGCTGCTGTGCTCGGGGCCATTAAGCCTTCGTACGTAGTCCCGAACCCGTTCGCCATCGCGAACGCGGGCCGGACAGTTGATAGATGAGAGTCCCCGGACCGCGACACAGGCTGCGCGGCGGTGACTGCCTCCGTGGTCCGCAAGTGGGCGGACCGGTTGACCTGTATTTAATCATTACTGACATGTATTGGTCGGCCGACAGCAAGATTTCGTTCTCCCGAAGGCCCCTGGCCCTGCTCGCAGCCGTCTTTGCGCTCGCCCTGGCGGGGACCGGCTGCGGCGGATCCGACTCGGTCTACGACGGCTCGCCGCCCCCCGACTACAGCGGCCTGTCCGACTCGCCGGCACCGCTGGACACGCTCTACAGCGAAGGCAACGACCTGCTCGCCGGCGGGACCGAAGCCTTCGACGGCCGCATGGCCGAGCTCGAAGGCTTCCCGGCCGTGGTCAACGTCTGGGCATCGTGGTGTGGCCCCTGCCGTGAAGAGTTCCCTTACTTCCAGCAGACGGCTGCCGACATGGGCAGCGAGATCGCTTTCCTCGGGGTCAACTCCCAGGACAGCGAGTCGGCGGCGGCGACATTCCTCGAATCCAGTCCGCTCCCCTATCCGAGCTTCTCCGACCCGGACAAGAAGATCACCGAACAGCTGGAGGCCGGCCAGGGCCTCCCCGCGACCGCCTTCTTCAACGCCGCCGGGGAAAAGACCTTCACCAAACTCGGCCCCTACCGGGATCAGGCCGAACTGGTGGCCGATGTCAATCGCTACGCCCTCGAGTCCGGCTGAGCATCGAAGCCGGCCCGGCCTTACGGTTAGGCTAGGTCTGTGGAACTCACCGATCCGACCCTCGTTTTTCTGCTGATCACCCTCGGGCTGGCCGGTATCGGGGTGGAGATCAACGCCCCGGGAAGCTTCGGTCCGGGCATCATCGGGGTTGCCTCGCTGGTGCTGGGGATCATCGGCGCGATCGAGATCGGCAACTTCGGCGCCGGCCTCGGACTGCTGCTCGTCGCGATCGCCTTCTTCGTCGCCGCGGCGGCCCTCGACCACACCAGGCCGCTTTCGGCCCTCGGTGCGCTGGCCCTGATCGGGGCCGGGATCTTCATGTTCAACCGCGATACCGATCCGACTTCGATCATCGCCGTCGTGATCGGCGCCGGAGTCGTAAGCGCCTTCATGGTCTTCGTTGTCGAGCGGGCTGAGGGGGTCCGTGGCCAGCCCGCCCTGACCGGTTGGGAGGAGCTGATCGGCGCCACCGGCGAGGTCCGGTCCGGCCGGCTGCGGGACGACCGCGACGTCGCCCAGATTTTCCTCAACGGGGCCCTGTGGGAGGCCCGGCTCTCCCCCGGGAGCGACCCGGTCGACCTGAGCGATACGGTCAAGGTCGAAGAAGTCGACGGTCTCACCCTCGTCGTCCGCAAGTTCGAACGTAATGAGCCGGCGGCCATTCAAACCGATACCGAAGGAGTTTCAACCTGATGGAAGTGCTTGGCGCCGTAGTAGTGGTTCTGGCGATATTCGCCCTGATCGTCCTGTTCTCGGCGATCAAGATCCTGCGCGAGTACGAGCGGGGGGTGATCTTCCGCCTCGGGCGCCTGATCGACCAGAAGGGCCCGGGCCTGATCCTGCTGATCCCCTTCATCGACCGCATGGTCAAGATCGACCTGAGGACGATCACCCTGAACATCCCGCCCCAGGAAGTGATCACCCGCGACAACGTGCCCACTTCGGTCAACGCCGTCTGTTACTTCCGCGTGATCGACCCCAACCGGGCGATCACCGACGTCGAGAACTTCCTGATCGCGACCAGCCAGATCTCCCAGACCTCGCTTCGCGCCGTCCTCGGCAAGGCCGAACTGGACGAGATCCTCGCCGAGCGCGAGCGGCTCAACGAATCGCTGCAGAAGATCATCGACGAGCAGACCGAGCCCTGGGGCGTCAAAGTCACCACAGTCGAGATCAAGGACGTCGAGATCCCCGAGCAGATGCAGCGGGCGATGGCCCGGCAGGCCGAAGCCGAGCGTGAACGGCGGGCCAAGATCATCAACTCCGAGGGCGAGTACCAGGCCGCGGAGAAGCTCACCCAGGCGGCCGACATCATCAGCCGCAACCCCGCCTCGCTGCAGCTGCGTTACCTGCAGACCCTGCTCGAGATCAGCGGCAACCAGAACTCGACGGTGATCTTCCCGCTGCCGATGGATCTGATCTCGGCCTTCCAGAACAACATGAAGGACCTTCCCAGCGTCGTCGGCCGCAGCGACAACCCGGCGAATCCTGCCTACATCAACCCGGAAGCGGCCATCGGCGAAGAAGAAGCCGTCACCGCCCCGGATCCGGAGGTCGACGATCCCGCCACGGACCCCGGCTACAAGAAGCCGAGGCTCGAGGACATCGAAAAGGATCTCGGCAACGAGTAGCCGCAGTTGGCTTCACCCGAAATACGCATAGATCAGCTGACCGGTGCCCGGGTCCTGCTGACCCCGGGCCGGGCCGAGCGCCCCGATCAGTTCGGTCTCGATCCGTGGCACCCCGGGGAGGCGGGCGACTGTCCTTTCTGCGAAGGATCGGAAGCAGCGACCCCGCCCGAGATCGAGGCCGACCGCCCCGACGGCTCGGCTCCGGACGGTCCTGGTTGGCGGACCCGTACGGTGCCCAATCTGTTTCCGGCCCTGGTGCCGGAGGCGGAGCCCGGCACCGAAGACGGTCCGACTTCTGCCTTCGCCAGCTCGGCCGACCCGCTGCTCGCCTCCTCGCGCCGGGCCGAGCCCGACATGTTCGTCTCGAGGCCGGCGGTCGGAAGCCACGAGGTGATCGTCAACTCGCCCCGGCACGTCAGCTCCCTGGCCGAACTCGACGAAGCCGAGACGGCCGGCGCCGTGGCCGCCTGGCGGCGGCGCATGCAGGCCCATTCAGATTCCCCCTACGTCCAGCTGATCCTCAACCAGGGTCCCGACTCAGGGGCTTCGCTCGAACACAACCACGCCCAGATCGGAGCCGCACCCTTCGTACCGGCGGCGGTCGCCCGCGAGCGCGAGCGCTTCAACTCCTACCGCGAGCGCACCGCCGGAGCCAGCCTGCTCGGAGAGGTCCTGCGGGAAGAGATCCGTCGCGGCGAGCGCCTGGTCGCGATCGACGACGAGGTCGCGCTGATATGCCCCTGGGCCTCGCGCTTCCCCTTCGAGATGCGGCTGATTCCACGTCGTGCCGACCCCTGTTTCGAAACCGGCGAAGTCGGTGCTTCGATGCTGCACCGCGCTGTCGCGGCGCTCGATTCGCTGACCGAAGGAGCGCTCCAGCTGAACCTCTGGGTCAAGACCGCACCGCGCGGCGTCGAGCACTTCCACTGGCACCTCGACCTCGCTCCCCGGCTCGAGCCGACATCGTCCTTCGAGATGGCGACCGGAGTCGACATCAACGTGGTGCCGCCCGAAACCGCGGCGGCGAAGCTGCGCGAAGCTATCGCGTAGGGTCCGGACCATGACGATCGAAAACCGCCCCATCCCCCGTTTCATCGCCGATGCGTCGCAGCACGGCATCCCCCACGGCCGCTTCGCCGAACGGCTCTCCTCGGTATTCCGGGACGCCTGTGCCGAGATCGAAGACCTGCCCGAGGGCACCGCCCTGCCGGAAGAGGTCACCTGGTTTCCGGAGCGCGCCTGGAGCGGCCGGGTCTGGGTCCCGGCGAGCGCGCCGGGCCGGGCCGTGATGCCGTCCGAGGGGGAGGCCGAGAGCGGGGAGCATGGCGACGAGCCGGTGGAAATCGAGTTCTTCGGTTTCGTCAGCTTCGTCCAGCCGGTCGGGGGCGATCCGAGGGACTTCACGGCTTCGGTCGACTTCACCGACGTGGTCGCCGCCGACAACCCCGACTGGACGATCGACCTCGGCGACGAGGTGATCGGAAAGTGGGAGGGCGAGCAGGGCCGGACCGCTGACATCACGCTGGTCTGGGGCCGGTCACTGGTCCGAGACGCCTACGCGGTAACCGCCGAGATCGACGGCACCGCGGTCGACCAGGACCCGCTGTTCGAGGACCGCTTCACCCTGATCGCCCCCGACGCGCTGAAGAACTACGGCGACGACCACTATCTCGACATCCACCTCTGGAGCCAGCGCGGCCGTGAGGTCGCGCGGGAGAGCCTCTACGACATCGAAGAGGTCGAGCCCGAAGGCGAGTCGACCGGCGAAGCCGGACCGGCCGCAGGCGAGAAGGGGTCGGACGCCCGCGTCTGATTGGATCCCCGGCAATGAGCTCCCAGATGATGGACCTATTCCGTGACCTGATCGACCGCGAAACCGACGGACCGGTTCTGTCCGTCTTCTGTCGCACCGACCCGCGGGATCCGGCCAACGTCAGCGACACTCCGGGCTGGCTGGTCGCCCTGCGCAACGGTCTCCGGGACGCCGCGGCCCAGGTCGAGGGAGACCACGAAGCGACCGAGGCGATCCGGCGGCTGAGCAAGGTGGCCGAAGACCGCCTGACCAGGGCCTCGGCTCACGACCGTGGCCGCAGCGTCGCGCTCTTCCTCAGCGCCGATGGCACGATCGACATCTTCCACACCTTCCAGATCCCGCTGCGCGACGATTTCGTCGTCTTCGAGAGCGGGGCCGTGATCTGGCCCGCCATGGACCTGCTCGACCGCGGCCAGCGGACCGGCCTGGTCCTCCTCAGCCAGGACCAGATACGGCTTCTGGAGTGGGAGGACGGCGTCGTCAAGGATCTCGAGTCCTCGATATACAACCTCGAACTCGGCGACTGGCGGCAGTACCGCGGAGCCGGGGGCAGCGGCCGCACCCAGCACAGCGCCAGCCACGTCGAGTCCTACGAGGACCGGGTCCACGCCTGGCGCAGCCGCTTCATCAAGGACGCTGCCAAAGCGATCGCCGAGAGCACCAGAGACCTCAAGCTCGAGCGCCTGGTGGTCGCCGCAGACCGTGACCTCGGCACCGAATTCATGGAGGACCTGCCCCAGGAACTGCGCGAACGTGTCGTCTGCGTGGTCCCGATCAACCTGACCGATTCGACCGCACCCGACGTGGCCGACCACCTCGACGAGCACATGCGCCAGGCCTGGCGCGACCAGGTAAACGAGTTCGCCGACCACGCCCTCGAGCGGATCAAGGCCGGAGACCGCGGTGCCGGCGGGCCGGACCAGGTAGTTGCTGCGTTGATCGAAGGCCGGGTCAGCCACGTGATCATGGATCCGTTCTACGAGTTTGAGGACGGCGACCTTTCCGACGGCGTGCGCGAGGCGATCACCAACGCCGGCGAAGAGACGGCCCGTGAGGCAGCGGTGGAAATCGCCCTGCGCACCGGTGCCCACGTTAGTTCCGCTTCCGTCGAGGAAGTGCCGGCGCTGGCCGAGGCCGAAGGCGTGCTCGCCCTGCTGCGCTACTGAGCACGCAACGCCCGCGTACCCGGTCGGGTCGCCGACAAGCGCAGACAGAAACTCCCCGGCAGGCGTGAATTCTGTCGACGCTTCCCGCCGAATCGAGTACCCCGAGCTGGATTCGAACCAGCGGCCTACTCCTTAGGAGGGAGTCGCTCTATCCAGCTGAGCTATCGGGGCAGGGCCCTTCACTTTAGCCAGCCCCGGCGGTACTCACCGGCCTGAGTTCGCCCGGGCTATGATCGGCCGATGAGCGAATGGGCCGAGGAGTTCTTCAATAAGTGGCAGAAGGCGTGGAGCACGGGTACCGAGGCGATACTCGAGCACATCACCGACGACATCGAGTACTGGGATGTGACCATGGACGAGCCGATCCGTGGCCGCGACGAGTACGCGCGCTACTGCGACGGCTTCTTCGAGGCTTTCACCGAGTGCGAGTTCTCCAAGCGCGAACCGCTGATCCACGAAGGCGACCGGATCACCGAGCCATGGGCCTTCAGGGGGGTCAACTCGGGACCGCTCTGGATCGGCCTGCCGGCGACCGGCCGCCGGGTCGAGACTCACGGAACCGACATCTTCGAGTTCCGCGACGGGAAGGTCTGCCGCGAGCACTCCTACTACGACGTTCTCAGCTCGCTGCGCCAGCTCGGGCTCTGGGCCCCGATCGGAAGCCGGGCCGAAGGTGCCGCGATGGGACTCGGCGGTGCGGTCGTCCGCGGCCGCCGGGCGATCGAGTCGCTACCGGACGCGGTCGCGTCCCTGCGCGACCGGTGAGTTGCCGATGAACGCCACGGCGACGGTCGACCGCCAGAGGCTGGCCGAGTTGACCGAAAAGGAGCTCCGTCGCTTCATCGAGGCCAACCCGAAGTCGAAAGAGCTGTTCGAACGGACCCGTCATTCCCTGGTCGGCGGCGTGCCGATGCCGTGGATGATGCGCTGGGCGGGCGGTTTCCCGGTCTTCGCCGAGAAGGCCTCGGGCGCCCGGATCACCGATGTCGACGGACACACCTACGTCGACCTCTGCCTGGGCGATACCGGCTCGATGCCCGGCCACGGTCCGGCTCCGGTCGTAGCCGCCGTCGCCGAGCAGGCGGCCAGGGGGATCACCACGATGCTGCCGACCGAGAACGCGGCCTGGGTCGGCGAGGAGATGGCCCGCCGCTTCATGCTCGACCGCTGGATGTTCACCCTGACCGCAACCGACGCCAACCGAGCGGCATTGCGAATCTGCCGCCATCTGACCGGGCGCAGCAAGGTACTCGTCTTCAGCTACAGCTACCACGGCTCGGTCGACGAGTCTTTCGCCGTTGCGGCGCCTGACGGGACCACGGTCTCCCGGGAGGGCAACGTCGGCCCGGCGGTCGACCCCTCCGAGACCACGGTCGCGATCGAGTTCAACGATCTCGACGCGCTCGAGCGCGCGCTTGCCACCGAAGAGATCGCCTGCGTACTGGCCGAGCCGGCGATGACCAACATGGGCATCGTGCTTCCCGACGACGGCTATCACGAGGCCCTCAGGGCGCTGACCAGAGCCCACGGAACCCTCCTGATCATCGACGAGACCCACACCTTCTCGGCCGGCCCCGGCGGCTGCACCGATGAATGGGGCCTCAACCCCGACCTGTTCACGATCGGCAAGGCGATCGGTTCCGGAATACCCGCCGGAGCCCTCGGCATGACCCTGGAGGTCACCGATCGCATGCTGGCCGACCCCGATGCCGACTACGAAGACACCGGCGGTGTCGGCGGCACTCTGGCCGGCAACGCGCTCTCGATGGCGGCGATCCGGGCGACCCTGTCCGAGGTGCTGACACCCGAAGCCTTCGAACACACGATCCCGCTGGCGACCCGCTTCTGTGAAGGGATCCACCAGGTCGTCGGGGAGTTCGAACTTCCCTGGAACGTGACCCAGCTGGGAGCCCGGGCCGAGTACCGGTTCGAACAGCAGCCTGCCCGCAACGGCACCCAGGCCCACAACGCGAGCGACCCCGAACTCGAGCGCTACCTCCACCTCCATGCCCTCAACCGCGGCGTGCTGATCACGCCGTTCCACAACATGGCCCTGATGTCCCCGGTCACGACGGAGGCCGACGTCGACCGCCACACCGAAGTCTTTCGCGAGGCGGTCGCGGACCTGCTCGGCGGGGCCGCAAGCCAATGAACGGAGAGAAGATGATCGCCCTGATCACGGGAGCATCGAGCGGAATCGGCGAAGCCGCCGCCTGGCGCTTCGCCCGCGAGCCGGGTGCCGAACTGGTCCTGGTCGCCCGTCGCGAGGACCGCATGAAAGAGCTGGCCGCAAGGTTGCCGGCGCCGGCCACCTGGGTCACCGCCGACCTGACCGAACAGGACGCCCCGGGTCGGGTACTCGCCCACGTCGAACAGGAGCACGGACGGCTGGACTGCCTTGTCAACAACGCGGGCGCTGCCTGGCGAGGCGGCTTCGGAGAGGTCGGCTACGAAAACGTCCACAAGACGATGGAGCTCAACTTCGACGCGGTGGTCCGGCTGACCGAGGCGCTGCTGCCGCTGCTCCGCAAGTCGGCTCCGAGCTCGATCGTCAACATCTCCAGTACTGCCGGCCGGATCTCCCGGGGCGGTGCCGGGGCCTACTCGGCCTCCAAGTTTGCCCTGGCCGGCTGGACCGACGCGCTCCACCTGGAGGAGGGGCCGAACGGTGTTCATGTCGGCCTCGTCCTGCCCGGCTACATCAAGACCGAAGGCTTCCCGGCCGAAGAGCTGACCGCCAAGGCCGCCACCCGGTGGATGGTCGCCAAGCCCGAGAAGGCAGCCGAGGCCATTTTCGAGGCGGGCCCCGGCGGCAAAGCCGAGCGATACGTACCCAGGCCCTACGGGCTGGCCGCCGCACTGAGGGTCCTGGCCCCCGGCCTCACCCGTCGCATCCTCGGTGGTGGCGTCGGAGAGATGTCGGTCACCAGGACCGGTGCCGATTCGCCCGACAGATGACACACGATTCCTGAAAAGTTTCGCTTAGGTTCGGTTTATCGAGGCGGCCGATACTTCTGGCAAATCACAGACTGAGGGAACGGTTGCGTCGCTGGCGGCGAGTCGGTTCAGGAAAAGGAAAAGAAGGACATGAAAAGAGCACTCACAGCAATTGGTCTTACCGGACTGATCGCGGCAGGCGCCATGGCGCTGCCTTCCGCGGCCTCGGCACAGTCGGTCAACGGCGCAGCCAGGGCCTACTGCAACGTCGAGCGACAGGACCGCCAGGACTTCATCCGCGACTACGGCAGCGCCGGCAAGAAGGGCATGCAGCGCTGCATACGGCGTGAAATCCGGCAGGCCAAGCGCGAATGCAGGGCCGAGCTGCGCAACGACCGTCGCGACTACATACGCCAGTTCGGTGGCACCGGCAAGCGGGCGTTCAAGCGCTGCCAGAAGTACGAACTCAGAAACTGACCCTCAGCGGTCGGGGCGATCCGGGTAGATGTCGTCGATCGTGGTCAGGGCCTCGTAAGGGGCCCCGGCCGCTTCGGCGATCGCCTCGCCGCCTCCGACAAGGCGGTCGACCAGGCTGAGTACCCCGGCGATCTCGAAGCCTTCGTCCCTGATCCGTTCGATTGCCGAGACGGTCGAGCCCCCGGTGGTAACCGTGTCCTCGACCACGAGCACGCGGTCACCCGGCTCGGCACCGCCCTCGACCCAACGCTGGAGGCCGTGCTCCTTGCGTTCCTTGCGCACGAAGAAACCGACCAGGTCCGCTCCGGCCGGTACCGAGATCGCTGCGCAGGCCAGCGGAATCGCCGCCATCACGGGGCCGCCGACCGCGGTCGCGCCCAGCCCGGCGGCGTGGCGGGCGATCAGTTCCCCGGCCGCCCGCTGCCCTTCGGGACGCATGACGGTTCGTCTTGCGTCGACGTAATAGGAACTCGTCTTGCCGCTCGAGAGGGTGATCTCCCCGAGTACGAGCGAGTGCTCTCGCAGAAGGTTGATCAGATGCTCGCGGGAGTCGCCGGTCTCGCTCATGGCGTGATCCTATGACGGCTCGCCCGGCCGGGGCCGGGCCGGGGTCGGCGGGGTACCTAAGAGGCGGTCAGCACTGCCAGCGCGAAGGCGTTATTGACCACATGCATGATGATCGCCGGCCAGATCGACCGGGTCTTCTCGTAGACCAGGGCGAAGATCACACCGAGCGCGATAAGGCTCGGGACCGCCGACGGGCCGGTCGTAAAGTGGAGAAGCCCGAAGAAGGCACCGGCTCCGAGCGCCGCGGCCCAGAACGGCAGCTTCGTCCTCAACCCGCCGAACAGCATGCCGCGGAAGCAGATCTCCTCGGCGAACGGGGCGAGGATGACGATCAGCAGGATCTGGATCCCGATCGGCCCGAAGTCGCCGGCGATGTCGTCCTGCTCCGGCGCCCCGAAGACGGCCGCGTAGATGATCGCGAAGGCGAAGTAGGAGAGGATCCCGATCCCGATCCACTTCGCCGCTTCCCCGGCCTTGAAGGAAACGAAGCCGAGCCTCCCCATCCACTGCCGGAAGCCACCTCCGTAGTGGCTCGCCAGGGCCACGGCGACGACGATGAAGCCGATGCCGGTGCAGATCTGGATCGCGACGTTGCCGAACAGGCTCAGCTCTTCGCCGTCACCAGGGCTCTCGACCAGGAAGAAGGGCAGGCTCAGGACCAGACCCGCGAACAGGGCCGCGACTGCCGCTCCGAGCGCCAGGAGGGGCGGCCAGGTGGCGTAGGGGTAAGTCGTCTTGCCGGGGTCTCCGGCCGGCTCGAGCGGCTCCTGTTCTTCCATCCAGGGACCCATTCTCACACCTGGCTCCGTTCGGCGATCTGCTGCCGTCCCCGCCGGGGTTCGGCCGGACCCGCCGGCCGCGGCCGGTGGGGGCCGACCGTGCAGGTGACCCCTCACCGCTGGTCCCTTTAAGAGGCGCGAAGGCTACCGTCGCTACCCTGTACGGGATGACCAGGCGCCAGAAACGTGTGCGCCGACGCGATGGCGGGCCGCGCAAGAAGATTGTCGGGGTAACCGCTGTGGTCGGCGGATTGATCTTCATGTCCATCATGGCGGCCGGCGGCTGGGTTTTCAGCATCGCCAGCGACGCTCCGGACGTGAATACCCTCAAGGCGATCGACAAGGGCCAGAACTCGGTCATCTTCGCCGGCGACGGCAGTCGCCTCGGCCTGATCGACTCGGACGAGGTCCGCACCCCGGTCTCGCTGGACCGGGTCCCGAAGTACCTCCAGCAGGCGACGATCGCGATCGAGGACGAACGCTTCTACAGCCACAACGGCATCGACTTCGAAGGTGGCCTCCGGGCATTGGTCCGAAACATCGAGGCGGGCGAGATCAGCGAGGGCGCTTCCACGCTGACCATGCAGCTGATGCGCAACCTCTACATCACGAATCCGAAAAGGGACTTCGAGCGCAAGATCGTCGAGGCCAAGATGGCACTCGACTACGAAGAGAGCAACGGCAAGAAGAAGATCCTCCAGCAGTACCTCAACACCGCGCCCTACGGCACCAACGACGGCCGGACCGCGATCGGCGCCGAAGCGGCCAGCCGGGTCTACTTCTCACAGCCGGTCGAGGAGCTGACCTTGCCCCAGGCTGCCCTGATGGCCGGTCTGCCGCAGGCGCCCTCCGACTACAACCCGATCCAGAACCCCGAGGGCGCGAAAGCCCGCCGCAATGAAGTCATCGACTCGATGGCCGACCTCGGGATGATCACTGACGAGCGTGCTGCCGCCGCCAGGGAGTCCGGCCTTCAGCTCGACCCGGCCGACGGTCTCTTCGACCGCCAGCAGCCGTTCTTCTTCGATTACGTCGAGTCGGAACTGATCAAGGACTACGGCGTCAACACGGTACGGCGCGGTGGCCTCAGGGTCTTCACCACGGTTGACCCGGCGCTCCAGGAAGCGGGCATCAACGCAATCGTCGGCAACCTCAGTACAGGCGGGCCTTCCGGCGCCCTGGTAGCGGTCGACCCCGAGAACGGCGACATCGAGGCGATGGTCTCTTCGGCCACCTACACCGACAGCCAGTTCAACCTTGCGGCCCAGGGCAAGCGTCAGCCCGGATCGACCTTCAAGACCTTCACCCTCGCGGCTGCGATAGCCGAGGGAATCAACCCGGCGACGACCTATTACGAGTCGAAGCCACTCGACATCGTCGATCCGGTGTACGGCCCGTGGCAGGTTGCCACTTTCGGCGACTCCTACGCCGGCACCACCAACGTCGCCAGCGCGACCGTGGCCTCGGACAACTCGGTCTTCGCCCAGCTCGCCCTCGACATCGGCCCCGACAAGGTGGCCGAGATGGCCAAGAGCATGGGCGTCACCACGCCGCTTGACGGATTCCCGGCGGAAACGCTCGGCGGTCTGACGATCGGTGTTTCCCCCCTGGAGATGGCCAATGCCTACTCGACCCTCGCCAACGGCGGTATCCACCACGAGGTGAACGGAATCGAGAGGGTTGTCTTCCCGAACGGCGACGTCGACCGCCCGGGCCGCTCGAAGCCCGAGCGTGTGCTGACCGAAGCCCAGGCATACGAGGTCACCAAGATCCTCCACGACAACATCACCGGCGGTACCGGTACCGGCGCTTACACCGGATGTGGAGGACAGGCCGGCAAGACCGGCACCACCGACAATCTGGTCGATGCCTGGTTCGTCGGCTACCAGCCGAACCTCGCCGCGGCCACCTGGGTCGGTTACCCGGAGTCGAACGACATCAGCACCGGCCTGACCGGCGGCTCGACACCGGCGAGCATCTGGAACAGCTTCTTCTCCGGTGCCGGTATCCCCTGCGAAGAGACCCCGATCCCGGCTGAGCCGATCGTCTGGGGCAGCTTCACCGGCGACTACACGGTCTCCAAGGACGACCCGAGCGACTTCGACCCGGACTCCGAAGAGACCGATGG
Source organism: uncultured Solirubrobacterales bacterium (assembly GCA_963717235.1). Taxonomy (GTDB): domain Bacteria; phylum Actinomycetota; class Thermoleophilia; order Solirubrobacterales; family 70-9; genus 67-14. The sequence goes on from CAVQVQ010000003.1 coordinate 291,417, forward strand.
CACTGAAGAGGACGACGACGGCAACGGCAACAACCAGGACGAAGAGTCCGATCCGTCGGCCAATCCGGACGCCTACGCGCCCGGCGTCGGACAGGAGCCCGCCGGTGGCGGTGGTGGAGGCGGCGGCGAGGCGACTCCCTCGCCGACTCCTTCCCCCCGCCATCGCAGAACCCCAGCGGCGGTTTCTCGCCGGGCTGAGCGACTTCAGGGATGTGAAGCGGTCTCTTCTGCGGCCTCCGCCGCCTCCGCTTCGGCCACCAGCTCACCCAGGCTCTCGTCGATCCGCCGCCTCCGCCGGGCCATCCAGGTGACCGCCCCGACGTAGATCAGTTCGACCACCGTCTGCGTGGCCCGGACCGCGATAGCGATTGCCGCTCCGACCCCGAAGCTGCCGCTGGGCAGGGTGGCCTTGACCGCCCAGGCGAAAGCCGCGTCCCTCACCCCGAGGCCGGCCGGAGTCACGGCGGAGACGACTGCGGCGAGGTAGCCGATCATCTGGGCCGCGGCGGCGATCGGGAAGTCGGCGAGGCCGAGGTCGTAGACCGACCGGCCGGCGAAGAAGACACCGACGCCCATCAGCGTCCACAGACCCAGGTAGCAGGTGTAGATCGTCAGCACTCCGCCGAACGGAATCATCCTCGGCAGTGGCTCCCGGCCGAGGGCGGTCAGGATACGGGCGGTCACCGGGCCGAAGATCCTCGGGTGGAGGAAGGTGACCATGACCGGGATGATCAGGATCGGCAGCCATCGGAACCAGAGGTCCTGGGTGTCCGGGTGGGCGATCAGGAACCAGGTGGCGATGCTGAGGGCCGCCGAGATGGCCGCCGCCTGCTCATAGACGATTCCGGCAGTGGAGACCCGCCGCGAGACACCCACCTTCTCGGCCAGCAGGACCCGGGCCAGGACGAACAGAACGCTGCCGGGTATGTAGCGGACCAGCAGCGGCTGGGCCCAGATCCTCTGCGCATCGGCAGGCGCGACGGAATGGCCGAGCAGCTTCAGGATCAGCCCCCAGACGGCCGCGCTGAGCGAGTAGAAGAGCAGCATCGCCGCGACCCCCGGGATCAGCCAGATCAGGTCGAAGGCGACTCCCTGTTCCCGCAGCTCCGACCACTGCGAGACCACGGTGAGGACCAGGAATCCGAATATGAGGACGGCGATCCCGCCCTGGATGATCAGCTTGGTGGAACGCTTCTTCGGCGCCTGACGCCCTATCGTCGCGCCGAGGTGCCCGAACCGGTGGAGCAGTCCGGGTCGGTCGTCCTGCCCGTTGCTGGTCGGTTCTTCCTCCATCCGAGAGGGCATAGTGTCAGAGAGCGATGGACCGGCGCCCGAGTGAATTCGAACTGATCGACCGCATCCGCCGCCGGGTGTCCGCCACTCAGCCGGGGGGCCCGGTCAGTACCGGCATCGGTGACGACGCCTCGGTCACAACCCATCCGGGTCCGACCGCGACCTCGGTCGATGCCGTAGTCGAGGGTGTCCATTTCCGTCTCGACTGGAGCACTGCGGAGCAGGTCGCGGGTAAAGCCCTGGCGAGTGCTCTTTCCGACCTGGCCGCAATGGCCGCCGACCCCGGCGAGGTCTACGTCACGCTCGGCCTGCCGCCGGAGACGGGCCCGGAACGGATCGATGCCCTGATCGACGGTTTCGTCGCTTCAGCCGGCGAGTTCGGGGTGACCCTGGCCGGTGGCGACACGGTCGCATCCCCGGTCCTGTTCATTTCGGTGACCGTCGTCGGCCGGGCCCCGGAGGGCGAGCGGCTGATCCTGAGGAGCGAAGCCAGGGTGGGTGACCTCGTCGCGGTCACCGGCAGCTTCGGCGGCGCCGCGGCTGGACTGTTGATACTCGAGGGGGCGGGCCCTCCGGAAGCCGGGCTCCGTCCGGAACTGCGCTCACAGCTGATCTCCAGGCATGTCTCGCCCCGGCCCCTGCTGTTGGCCGGAGCCCGGCTGAGGGGTTCCGGGGCGACCGCGCTGGTCGACGTCAGCGACGGACTGGCGGCCGACCTCGGACACATCGCCGAAGCCTCCGGGGTCGTGATCTCGATCGACCCGGCGCTGGTTCCCGTCCAGGAGGGCGTGGCCGAGGTCGCATCATCCGCCGGGCGGGATCCGCTCGAGCTGGCCCTGGCCGGGGGCGAGGACTACGAACTCGCAATGACTGTGCCGCCAGACCGGATCGAGCAGGTCCGGCAACGGCTGGAAGGGGCCGGGTGCGGGCTCACGGTCGTCGGAGAGGTCGGGTCCGGCAGCGGGATCCGACTGATCGGGGCTTCGACCGGCGAGTCACCGCCACCCGGCTTCGACCACTTCAGCTGAAGCCGGACCCCCGATCGAATCAAGCCCGGACCCCGGGTTCCGTATTCTGGATGGCCATGTCTTCCCCCTCGAGCAAGCCCCACCACGGCCCCCTGCGGCGTGCGTTGCTGATCACCGCACTGGCACTGTCCGCCCTGGCCCTGTCGGTCGCGACCGGCTGCGGCTCGGATTCCGAGCCCGCCGGGATCTCGGACCAGGCCCCGGCGACGGCCACGAGCGAATCGGATGCGCCTCCGTCGACGACGACGGCGACCACCGTCGACAGCGACGGCCAGGTCTTCAACCCGGCGAAGATCTACGGCGACACCGTCGACGGAGTGATCTCGGTCAGCTCGATCTTCGGCAGCGAGGCTTCAGGCCCGTTCGACCCGAGGGCGGCCGGCGGTTCCGGCTTCGTCCTCAATGACGACGGCGAGATCGTCACCAACGCTCACGTGATCACCAACGGCGAGGGCGAGAACCGCACCGCGGCCGACCGGGTCTTCGTCGAGTTCAAGGACGGCAACATCGTGCCGGCCGAGATCCTCGGCTTCGACCCCTTCTCCGACGTGGGCCTGCTCAAAGTCGACTCCGACGGAGTGGACCTCCAGCCACTCGAACTCTTCGACAGCGACAAGGTCGTGGTCGGGCAGCCGGTCGCCGTGATCGGCAGCCCCTTCGGTGAGGACCACTCCCTGTCCACCGGCGTCGTCTCGCAGACCGGCCGGTCCGTCCGGTCGCTGACCGACTTCCAGATCGAAGGTGCGATCCAGACCGATGCCTCGATCAACCCCGGCAACTCGGGTGGTCCGATGCTCGACGCCGACGGCCGCGTGATCGGGATCAGCCAGCAGATCCAGACCGGATCCGGGGCCAGCGACGGGGTCGGCTTCGGCGTTCCGGTGAATACGATCAAGTCTTCGGTCGAGCAGCTGCGCGACAGCGGCGAGGCCCGTTATGCCTACATCGGGGTCAGCACGCAGCCGCTCTATCCGCAACTCGCCGAACGACTGGGGATCGACACCACGCGCGGTGCGATCATCGCCGAGGTGGTCGAGGGCGGACCGGCCGAGCAGGCCGGCATTCGCGGCGGTGATGAGGAGATCACCTTCCAGGGCGGCCGCTATACGACCGGGGGCGACATCGTGATCTCCGCCGGCGGCGAGCCCGTAGAGCGGTCCGAGGACCTGGGCCGGATCATCGGCTCCCTGCGCCCCGGAGAAACGGTGACCCTGGAGGTCGTCCGGGACGGCGACCGGCGGGAGATCGAGATCGAACTCCAGGAGCGCCCGACGGCCCTCTCGACCGGCTGATCGACCGGGCGACGCGCGTTTCGGACCGGTCGGCGTAGACTGGAAACCGTGAACACGGAGGAGTCCACGCAGCCGCTGATAATCGTCTCGAATCGCGGCCCTGCCCAGTTCGAAAGGGACGAACAAGGCGAGCGCAAACTGACCCGCGGCGGCGGTGGCCTGGTCACGGCCCTGTCCGGTCTGGTCGCCAACCGCGACGCCCTCTGGATCGCCTCGACGATGACCGCCGAGGACGCGGTGGTGACCCGGGAGAACGATTCCGAGCCGCTGGACATCGAGATCAACGACGTTTCCTACCGGGTGTTGATGGTCGAGAGCCAGGAGGAGGCCTTCGACGGTTTCTACAACGTGATCGCCAACCCGATCCTGTGGTTCATCCAGCACTACCTCTGGGATCTGTCCAACGCCCCTGACATCCGCCAGTCCGAGCTCGACGCCTGGGACTACGGCTACCAGGCGGTCAATCGCGATATCGCCGACGCGGTGATCCGGCAGGTCGAAAACCGCGAGCGCCCGCTGGTCATGCTCCACGACTACCACCTCTACACGGCCCCGCAGATGATCCGCGCCGCCCGTCCGGACGCCCTGCTCTACCACTTCGTCCACATCCCCTGGTCGCAGCCCGACAGCTGGCGGGTGCTTCCGAGCCGGATCCGCGAAGCGATCTTCGACGGGCTGCTGGCCAACGACATCATCGGCTTCCACACGTCTTCCTACTGCACGAACTTCCTTTCCTGCTGCCGGCGCCTGATGGGCTACGAGGTGGACTACGACACCCTGAGCGTGGAGCACCCGGGCGGCCATACGATCGTGCGCGCCTACCCGCTCCCGATCGATGCCGAACGACTCACCCGCGCCGCCGAGTCACGGGAGGTCGCCGAGGCCGAGAAGGAGGTCCTCGCCCGCCGCCGCGAGCACCTGATCCTCCGGGTCGACCGGGCCGACCTGTCGAAGAACGTGCTGCGTGGTTTCACCGCCTTCGACACCTTCCTCACCATGTACCCGGAGTTCCGGGAGCGGGTCACCTTCATCGCGCATCTTCAGCCGTCCCGCCAGGACGTCCCGGAGTACGCCGAATACCTCGAGCGAATCGAGGCCCTGGTCGCGGTGGTCAACCACCGTCACGGCACCACCGACTGGATGCCGATCGACCTGCGCGTCTACGAGAACTTCAACGAGGCGGTGGCGCGCTACAAGCACTTCGACCTGCTGATGGTCAACTCGATCTTCGACGGCATGAACCTGGTCGCCAAGGAAGCTCCGGCGATCAACCTGCGTGACGGCGTACTGATGCTCTCCGAGAACACCGGCTCCCACGAGGAGCTGGAGGACTACGTGCTGACGGTGAACCCCTTCGACATCCAGGAGCAGGCCGAGACCATCCACCGCGCCCTGACCATGTCCCCGCGCGAACGCCGGGAACGTGCCGACGGACTTCGAGCGGTGACCTTCTCCCGCAACCCGGCCGACTGGATCGACGAGCAGGTGGCGGACATCAACCTGGTCCGGCGCCAGATCGCCGACAGCGCCGACGCCTGATCACCGCGGCGCGAACTCCTCGGATCCGTCCCCCGGTGGTCCGGGACCGGGCGGAGCCGGTCGAGGCCTGGGAACTTCCGGGACCGGGGCGGTAGGAGACGGGTCCTGTGTGGCCCCGGGCAGAACCGGGGCGGGGGCGGGCGGTGCTTCGACGGCCCCGGAGGGAGGTGCCGCCGTTGTAGCAGCCGGCACCGGCGTGGTTTCGCCCGGCTGCGCTCCACCCGGCGCCGACTCCTCTTTCGGCTTGCCGTGGCGGTTCCCGCGGCGGTGACCCGCTCGGTCTCTGCCTTCTCGCGCCCGCGGCTTCGACCCCGGCCGACCTTCCGGGCTGCCCGTTTCGGCCCCCCTGTCCGCCCTGCCGTCCGCCTTCCCGGGTGGGGTCCCGGGCGGTGGCAGAGGGGTCGCAGGAGTGGTCTCGGAACGGCGGAATCCGACGTCTCCGGGCAGCGGCGGTGGCTCGGGCGGCCGGAGCAGTCCGGGCAGGATCGTCACCGCGAGCAGGGCCAGGCCGAAGATCGCGGCCGCTCTCAGCGCCCGCTCACGGTCGATGCTCAGCCCCTTCATGTCGGCATCAGGCGCGGGGGAGAGGGGTCTCTCCCCCCGAAGCCCGTTATAGTCCCGCGTCGATTTTGTCTGAAGCAGCCCGCCAATACGAACTTGTCCTGATGCTCGACCCCGCCGTCGAGGAAGAAGGCCGTGAAAAGCTCGCCTCCGACGCCAAGGCGTCGATCGAAGCGGCGGGCAACCTGCTGCATGAAGACAACTGGGGCATCCGCGAGATGGCCTACGAGATCAACAAGAAAACGGAGTCGGATTACCGCTGGTTCCGCTTCGAGGCCCCGACCTCACTGCTGGAGGACCTCGACCACAACCTCAAGATCGCCGACGGCGTCGTCCGTTTCCGCGTCTTCAGGGTTGATCCGGACGACCCGGTGCTGCCGGCTCCTCCGGCCACCGCCGAGATCATGGCGCCGACCGGGGATGACGACGAACGTCCCCGTCGCCGCTCCCGCGACTACTAGCCACCGGCGAGTACCGGCGAGTACCGAGGCGGAACTCCGCCCGAGCGCATGGCCGGTCGCCGATCGGTGCCCGCGCCAGGCTGACCCACCTCTGTCCCTCCCCCGAAGCCTCGTCTCCGTGGCCGCGGGAGTTCCCCGATGCTTCCCGGCAGACCCACTGGACCCTCAGCCCACCCGATCCCGGTCTGGCCACGATCTGGAGCCCGGGGCGCTTCAGATCGTGGCCAGACTTCAGTTGAGGCCGTGTCTGGTGCGACACGGGGCTTTGGGGTTGCGATTTCCCCGGAGATTGCGGCAACGGGGGGCGAATTCGGGACGCCGGTCGCTCTTGTCGTCACGGCCTCCCGCTAAATTCCGGGAAGCGGTGTCAGAAACGGCTCTTGCCGGCTGACACCCGACCTGACGCTGGGATGCACGAAATGAACGATAAGGAGCGAATACGCAATGGCTGAGAACATCAACAGGGTCACGATCACGGGCAACCTGACCATGGACCCCGAGCTGAGGAACACGCCGAGCGGGACCGCGGTCTGCACTCTGCGCGTGGCCGTCAACGGGCGCCGCAAGGACCAGAGCGGCCAGTGGGTCGACAAGCCCAACTACTTCAACGTCACGGTCTGGGGCGCCCAGGGCGAGAACTGCAACAACTACCTCTCCAAGGGCCGTCCGGTCGCCGTCGACGGCCGCCTCGACTGGCGCGAGTGGGAGGCCAAGGACGGAAGCGGCAAGCGGCAGACGGTCGAGATCGTCGCCGACACGGTCCAGTTCCTCGGGTCCCGGGACGGTTCGGGTCCCTCCGGCCAGGGCGGTGGAGGCGGCGGCGGATTCACTCCGGCCAACGACGTACCGGCCGATACCGGTGACTTTGCGCCGGCCGGCGGCGGCCCGGATGACGACATCCCGTTCTAGTCGCATGGCCCACGGACGGGAGGGGCTCCAGCGGCGATCGGCCGCCGGAGCCCACCGTCCGCAACGCAGCGGACAAGTCGCTACCATTGCTGACCCTGAATTGCCCGGCCTCCCGGGCCGGAACTACGTAAGGCGACTAAAAGAAATTGGCTAACACAAGAGAAGCAGGATCAGCACGCCGCGGCAAGCGCTTCAACGAGCGCGTCCGCCCGCGGAAGTACACGAAGATCACTGCCGAGAACATCGATTACAAGGACCTGACTCTGCTGCGCAGGTTCATCTCCGACAAGGGCAAGACCCGCTCGCGCCGGGTCACCGGCCTTTCCCGCAAGCACCAGGCCCAGCTCGGCGTCGCGGTCAAGCGGGCCCGCGAGGTCGCCCTTCTCCCCTACGTGGGTGAGCGGTAATGGCCCAGGCGATTCTGCTGGCCGACGTCGAAGGCCTCGGTGAGAACGGCACCGCGATCGAGGTTTCGCCCGGCTACCTGCGCAACTACCTCCAGCCGCGTGGCCTGGCCCAGCCGGCCACCCCGGGAGCCCTCGAAGAAGCGATCCGTCGCAAGGAAGCCGCCGAGAAGGCCGAGCGTGAAGCTCTCGCCCGTGCCGCCGAGTCGGCCTCGCTGCTCTCCAAGACCGTGCTTACGATCCACCACCGGGCCGGCGAGGACGGCAAGCTCTACGGGTCGGTCACGACCAAGGAGATCGCGGAAGCGATTCGAGACGCCCGCGGGATCAAGGTCGACAAGCGCAAGATCCGTCTCGATGTACCGATCCACCAGGTCGGCACCTACATGATCGACGTCGAAATCGCAGGCGGCGCCACGGCTTCGGTCAAGACGATCGTCGCCGAAGAGAAATAGCCGCCCGGGTACCACCCCAGAACATTGAGGCCGAGGAGTCAGTTCTCGGCGCAATGCTGGTCAGCGAGCCCGCGGTCAACCGGGTGGTCGACGACGTAAAGCTGAAGGCGGCCGACTTCTACCTCGATCGCCACGGGGCGATCTACGGGGTGATGATCGACCTCTACGGATCGAACAGCCCCTGCGACGAGCTGACCGTCGCCGAGGCGCTGACCAAGTCCGGTCAGATCGAGGAGGCCGGCGGCCGGAACTACATCTCCGAACTGGCGGCGAAGGTGCCGGCACCGGGCAACGCCCGCCACTACGCCGAGATCGTCAAGGAGAACGCCCTGCTCAGGCGCCTGCTGGACACCAGCCATCAGATCGGAAGCTGGGTGCAGGAGCGCGAGGGATCCGGTCAGGAGCTCTCCGAGCGGGCCGAGCAGCTGCTCTTCGACGTCGCCCACAAGGAGCAGGCGGGAGACTTCCGGCGCCTCAACGATGTTCTGAGCGACGAGATCGAGCGGCTCGAGAAGCTCTCCAGCGGAGAGCTGAAGATGACCGGAACGCCGACCGGATTCGCACATCTCGATGAGATGACCGGCGGTTTCCAACCCTCGAACCTGATCATCGTCGCCGCCCGGCCTTCGGTCGGCAAGAGTGCCTTCGTCGCCAACATCGCCGAGAACGTGGCGGTACGCGAGAACCGCGCGGTCGCCTTCTTCTCGCTCGAGATGTCCGAGATCGAGCTCGCCCAGCGCTTCATCGCCTCCCAGGCAAGGGTCTACGGCGACCGGCTCCGAAAAGGCAAGGTCAGCCAGCGCGACTGGGGCAAAGTCGTCGAGGCCTGCAACAAGCTCGAGGCGGCGCCCCTGTGGATCGACACCACTTCCGACCTCGGCCTGCTCGACCTCAGGGCCAAGGCCCGCCGGCTCCACGCCCAGGAGGAAGAGGGGCTCGGTCTGATCATCGTCGACTACCTGCAGCTGATGAGGATGGACGAGGCGCGTTCGAGCATGGTCGAGAAAGTCGGACAGATCAGCCGTGGGCTGAAGCTGCTGGCCAACGAACTCGAGGTTCCGGTCGTCGCGCTTTCGCAGCTCTCCCGTGCCAACGAGAGTCGCACCGACAAACGGCCGATCCTCTCCGACCTGCGCGATTCCGGAAACATCGAGCAGGACGCCGACCTGGTCGCCTTCCTCTACCGCGAGGACGTCTACCGCAAGGCCGAGGAGCGGGACGGGACCGCCGAGGTGATCATCTCCAAGCACAGGAACGGCCCGATCGGCACGGTCAACCTGACCTTCCTCCCCGACTACCCGAAGTTCGCCGAGCGCGCCCCTGAGCACCCGGCCGGCGAAGGCAGCCGGGCGGCGGTCAAGGCTGAGCACGCCGAGGCCTACTGATGGCGATCGCCGCATCCGGTGACGGCAAGCTGCCGCCGTGCCCTTTCGCCCGCTGCGACGGCTCGGGCTGGATCCTCGGCGATGACGACCTCGCCTATGAATGCGAGTGCCGCGCGCCGCGGCTGATGAAGGCCCGTAGCGCCGGCATCAACTCGGTCATCCCGGCCCGCTACCGGGGGGTCTCCTTCGACCGGCCACCGGTGACCAACATCGACTCGGTCGTGGTCAACGCGATCCGCGACTGGATCGAGGACCTCGATACGAATCTCGAGCAGGGCCACGGGATCTGGCTGATGGGCGATACCGGCACCGGCAAGACGAGCCTGGCGATGCTGGTCTCGAAGGAGATCCTCGAACGGGGTCGCAGCGCGGCGATCTACTCGCTGCCGAAGCTGCTCGGCCGGATCCGCTCGACCTACGACTCCGAGCCGGGCGACGAGTCATACGCCGACTTCTTCGAGCGGCTCTGCGAGGTGGACATGCTCCACCTCGAGGACCTCGGCACCGAGAAGCGCACCGAATGGGTGCTCGAACAGCTCTATGCGCTGATCAACGAGCGTTACGAGCGCCAGAAGTCGGTCATGGTCACCACCAACTACGACCAGGCGCAGCTGGAGGAGCAGCTGGGCGACCGGATCGTCTCCCGGCTGGTCGAGATCTGCGGGGACCCGCTGCCGCTCTACGGTACGGACAACCGCATGCATTTTCAGCCACCGGGACAGTGACCGTTCCCGCTCTCACTGCGTAGACTGGATCGCCGATGCCGGGACTCGTAATAGTCGGGACGCAGTGGGGAGACGAAGGCAAGGGCAAGATCACCGATCTGCTCGCCGAAGACGCCTCTGCGATCGTGCGCTTCCAGGGCGGCAACAATGCCGGCCATACGATCGTGCGCGACGGCGTCGAGTACAAGTTCCACCTGATCCCGTCGGGAATCCTCCACGAGGACAAGTTCTGCGTGATCGGCAACGGTGTCGTGGTCGACCCCCGGGTGCTGCTGGAGGAGATCGAAGGACTGCGCCGGGCGGGGATCAGCACATCGAAGCTGCGCATCTCCGCCAACGCCCACCTGATCATGCCGTACCACATCCTGCTCGATACGGCCGACGAACTGAAGCTGGGAAAGCTCTCGATCGGCACCACCCGCCGGGGGATCGGTCCGGCCTACGCCGACAAGGCGCTGCGGGTCGGGATCCGGGTCCAGGACCTGCTGGACGAGAAGATCCTGAGGAAGAAGATCATGGCGGCGTTGGAGAGCAAGCAGCAGGCGATCCGGGAACTCTCGGTCCGCCGCCGCAAGCTGCAGAAGGAGGCCGAGGTCTCCGACGAACACCTTCCCGACGACCGCCTCGACCTGCATTCGATCACCGAGGACTACCTTTCCTACGGGCACCGGCTGGAGCCTTTTATCGCCGATACGGCGAAGCTCTGCTGGACCGAGCTCGACGCCGGGCACAAGGTGATCTTCGAGGGTGCCCAGGCCGCCCTGCTGGACGTCGACCACGGGACCTATCCGTTCGTCACCTCCTCGAACCCGATCGCCGGCGCGGCCTGCGTCGGGGCCGGTGTCGGTCCGACCGACATCAACGAGGTCTGGGGAATCGTCAAGGCGTATACGACCCGGGTCGGTTCGGGGCCGTTCCCGACCGAACTCGACGACGAAGTGGGCGAGTACATGACCGAGCGCGGCCATGAGTTCGGAACCACCACCGGCCGCCGCCGCCGCTGTGGCTGGCTCGACCTGGTTGCCCTGAAGTACGCGGTCCGGCTCAACCGGACATCCGCCCTGGCGATGACCAAGCTCGACGTCCTGGCCGGCCTCGAAACCCTCAGGGTCGCGGTCCGGTACCGCTCCCGCGAGGGGGCGGTACTGGAGGACTTCCCCTACCACCAGTCGATCCTTCACAACGCGACTCCCGAGTACATCGACCTTCCGGGTTTCGGGGACGAGATCACCGAATGCCGGAATCAGGCTGATCTGCCTGCCGAGGCACTCGACTACATCCGCTTCATCAGCGATTTCGTCGGAGTGCCGATCGCCCTGGTCGGGGTCGGGCCCGGCCACGATCAGAACGTCTGGATCTCCTCCGACTGAGGGGCCGGCGCCGGCGGATGCGGCGGCGGATGCTTAATCTTTCCATAAACCCCGTTGTCTTGTGTACAATGCCGTCTAAGCAAGTTCATCACTGGAAGTGACGGACTGCAAAATACGTTGACTGGGGTCCCTCCCTACCCTCAGCAGCGCTTCGTCGGTACTGGCGGGTCGGCTCACTCTCCCTTGAGCCGGCCCGTCGACCGACATTTTTTATGTCATGAGCAGTACGGTAGTGTTCGCGAACCCCGGTTGGCCGCTTCAGACAGGGATCTCGCCGGCCTCTGCCTGGCGCTGCTCGCCGCGGCCGAGGATGCGCAGGGTGAGGATCGTCGCGCCCATCGCCGCCCCGGTGGCGAGGCTGATCTGGACGCTGAGCAGGCCTTCGCGGCTCCAGTAGACGTCCCGCATGTCGAGCAGCAGAGCGGCTTCGTCGAAGGTCAGTCCCATGCCGATTCCCATGGTCACGGCCGCCCTGGCGTCGGCCCTGCCTTTCTGGACCAGCAGGCCGGCGATGCCCGATGCGAAGGCGATAAGGATTCCGGGGACGAAGTGGTGGATGTGACGTCCGCCGACCCGCACGTTGCGGAACGGACCCCTGCCCCTGCGTATCGCCCATGTGGCCAGCCGGACCACGGCGAAGGCGCCGAGGAAGCCCGAGAGCAGGTTGAACAGCACGACTTCGTGCCGGGGTGCTGCGCTGAACCCTTCGATCGCCACGCCGACGGTGTCAACCGCAGCGGCCGGGGCCGAGGTGATCAGGGTTTCGTCGGCCTCTTCGCTGTGGGTCCTCCGGTTCAGCAACCGGCTGTACTCGGCCACCACGACCGCGACGGCAATGGCCACGGTGCCTGCGGCGAGCGCCGCCGTGGCCTTGTCGGACTTGATCTGCTGCCAGTGACTGAAGCTCCGGGGACGGCGTGGAATGGGCAGTCGCAGGGCCAAGCCGTCGTTCAGAGCCGGGTTACGTGGTCAGCTTCGATATCGCGGGTCACGCCGCGCAGGTCGAGAACCAGCTTGCTCTTGCCGACGATGTCGGCGATATCGAACTGCGGGTGGGAGGTGACGATCACGGTCAGGTCGGCCCGTTCCAGGGCTTCGTCGAGGTCGCAGTTCTCGAGGCCGCTCTCGGGCAGGGCCGGAACGTGGGGGTCGTGGTAGCTGAGGTCGGCTCCGAGCTCGTCGAGCAGCCTGATGATCTTGATAGCCGGCGACTCGCGTACGTCGCCGACTCCGGCCTTGTAGCTGACCCCGAGGATCAGGATGCTGGTTCCGTTGACCGGCTTCCGGTTGTCGTTCAGTACCCGCTCGATCCGGTTGACGCAGAACAACGGCTGGGACTGGTTGATCTTGCCGGCCAGCTCGACGAATTCGGGATAGAAGTCGTGCTGGCGTGCCTTGAAGGCCAGGTAGAACGGATCCACCGGCAGGCAGTGGCCGCCCATGCCGGGGCCGGGCTCGAAGCGCATGAAGCCGAACGGCTTGCTGGCGGCGGCGTCGATCACCTCCCAGACGTCGACCCCCAGGCGGTCGCAGAGCTGGGCAAGTTCGTTGACCAGGGCGATGTTGACCGAGCGGAAGATGTTCTCGAGCAGCTTCGAAAGCTCGGCCGCCTCCGGGCCCGACAAGGGGATCACCCGATCGCAGATGCGTTCGTAGAGCCGGCTGGCCGCCGCGGTGCATTCGGGGGTCATGCCGCCGACCAGCTTCGGCGTGGTCCTCACCGTGTAGTCGGTCCGGCCCGGGTCGATCCTCTCGGGAGAGAAGGCGAGGTGGAAGTCCCTGCCCACTTCGAGTCCGGAGCTCTCCAGGCCACCGGCGAGCAGATCACGTGTGGTCCCCGGGTAGGTCGTCGACTCGAGCACGACAAGCTGGCCCTTGCGCAGCACGCCGGCGAGCATCTGGGCGGCGGACTCGAGGTAGGAGAGGTCCGGCTCGCGGGATCCGGTCAGCGGCGTCGGCACACAGATGATCACCGCTTCGCATTCGCCCAGAACTGTGGCGTCGCCGCCGGCGAGGATCGAGCCCTCCAGTTCGCCCAGCTTTGACGAGGGCACGTCTTCGATGTAGCTCTCGCCGCGGTTCAGGGCGTCGACCTTGTCCTGGTCGAGGTCGAATCCGATCACTTCCTCGCCGGTCTCGGCGAAGGCCACCGCCAGGGGCAGACCGACGTATCCGAGACCGACCACGCCGATGCTCATCGGGACACCTGAATCTGGAGAGGGTTCACCACACCCTGCAGTCTAGGTGGGGACTCCGGCGTCGGGCTTCCTCCGGTTATCATGTACCGGACCGTACCGGCACTACCCCGACCACTCGAGGCAGGTTCTTGAAGAAGCGTTCACAGAAGCAGGCAACGCTCGACGGCAACGGCAAGTTACCGAGCGGCCGTCACGGTCTGCCCCGGGATGTGGTGGTTCAGTCGCAACGCGAGCGCATGGTCGAAGCCATGGTGGCGGTAGTCGCAGACCAGGGGTATGCGCAAACGACGGTGGCCGACATCATCTCGGCGGCGGGAGTGTCCCGGGCGACCTTCTACGAGCAGTTCGCCGACAAGGAGGACTGTTTCGTCGCGGCCTACTCGAGCGTCATGGACAGGATGCTCGCTTTCGTGGCCGAGGGCTTCTCGGCAGAAGAATTCGGCGCCGAGGGTCTCGCCACGGAGGACTCAGGTGTCTGGATCGAGCGGCTCCGGGGCGCCCTCCGCAGTCTGCTCAACTACCTCTCGCAGAACCCGGTGGCGGTACGGGTCGGCATAGTCGAGGGGTTCGGTGCCGGATCCCGCGCCCGTGATCGCTACCAGCAGGCCGTCAGCGCCTTCTTCCCCTTTCTCGATGCAGGCCGCTCCCTGGTTGACGACGCCGACCGGATCCCGGAGCAGACGGCCCGGGTTGTCGTAGGCGGTGTCTCGGCCCTGATCTTCAACCAGGCTTCGACCGGCGATGCCAGGAAGCTGCCGGATCTGCTGCCCGAGATGATCTACCTGGCAGTCGTCCCTTACATGGGACACGACGAGGCGATCGCGGCGATGAGTGAGACGACGGTGCCCGCGTGAGCGAGATAGTCAGCACGCCGCTGCCTTCCGGGCGTCACAATCTTCCGCGCGAGTTCGTGGTCACTTCGCAGCGCGACCGGCTGCTCGATGCGATGGCCCAGTCCTGTGCCGAGAAGCGCTACGCCGAAGTGAGCGTCGCCGACATCGTCGCCGCGGCCAGAGTCTCGCGCTCGACCTTCTACGAGATCTTCCCGGACAAGGAGTCATGTTTCCTGGCTGCCTACGACGCCATCCTCGGCCGCTTCATCACCCATGTGATCAAGGCCTGCCAGGACCCAGAACTGACATGGCCCGAACAGATCGAACTCGGCATCGAGGCGAGCCTCGACTTCCTCGCGGCGGAGCCCGCCTTCGCCCGCATGTGCATCGTCGACATGTTCTCGGCCGGGCCTTCGGCGCTTGAGCGGTACCTGTCTGCCGTGCGTCTGATCGCCGCTTTCGTAGACGGGGGCCGTACCCAGATGCCCGACCGCGAAGACGTCCCTGAATCGATCGCGACCATGGCGGTGAGCGGTGCCGCGGTCGTGATCCGGGCCGAGATCGTCACTGAACGCACTCAGGAACTGCCGCGGGTCGGCCCCGACCTGCTCTACTCGCTGCTGGTCCCGTACATGGATCGGGAAGAGGCGCTGGACCGTTCCGAGCGCTACGGCGAGCGCCTCGCGGCCCGCAACGGCTGAGCTCCGGTTCCCTCGGGCCGTCTCCCGAACGCCGGCTGTCGGGGCCCGGATCGCAAAGGTTTCTGCAACGAAGCTCGAATCGCCGCCCAAATTGCGCACAAATGGCGGAAAATGCGCGCTGTCCGGGGATTCCGGCCCGCCGGGCGCAGGTATTGTCAGACGTTGATGGCAAAGGACACCGAGAAGCTCATCCGGCAGCTTTCGCTGATCTCATTCCTGATGGCTCAGGGGCGTCCCGTCTCGGCTCTCGAGATCAAGCGGGAAGTCGAGGGATACAGCGTGATGAACGAAGACGCCTTCGCCCGGCGCTTCTACGCCGACCGGGCCGAACTGGACAGCCTCGGCATCGAGCTCCAGGTCGATCGCCCCGGGGACGGCTTCTTCGAGGCCGAGCTCTACTCGCTGCCGCCCGAGAACTTCTACCTGCCCGCGATCGAGTTCAGCGACGATGAACTGGCCGCGCTCAGGACCTCGCTCAGCCTGCTGACCGAAAGCGAGTTCGCCTACGCCGAACCCCTGCGGCTCGCCCTCCAGCAGGTGGCGTGGGGGCACCCCAACCCGCTGTCGGATCCGGACAATACGCCGGTCTCGATGGCCAAGTTCGCCTCGACCTCATCACGCGACCTGACCCAGCGGCTGGCCCGGATCGAGACCGCGATCTCCAGGCACAAGACGATCACCTTCGAGTACCACACGATGGAGCGGGACGAGGTCAACTCCCGCCGGGTCGACCCGTACCACCTGGTCTTCCGCAGCGGCCAGTTCTACCTGATCGGCCACGCGCACGAACGCGATGCGGTCCGGGTTTTCAAGCTGTCGAGGATCCAGGGAAAGGTCGGTTACGCGACCAAGTCAGAGCACGATTTCACCCCTCCCGAGGAGTTCGAGCGGCGCGACTACGCCGACCTTGCCGACTGGCAGCTCGGGCAGCCGGCCGGTACCGCCAGGATCTTCTTCCGGGAGCGCATCGCCTGGCTGATCGAGCGGGACTTCGGCCGTCACGGGGAGGTCCGCCCGGCCACTCCGGAAGACGGCGTCGAGGGCGACGGGATCGTGCTTGAGACCAGCTACGCGAGCGAGCGGGCACTGCTGGCCTGGGTGCTCAGGTGGCGGCAGAATGCCGAGGTACTCTCGCCTCCGGAACTGAGGGAAGTGGCCGAGGACCGGATCGCCCTGCTGCGCGACCGGCACGTCAACGGCTTCGAGATAGCCGAGACCGCCGCTCCGGCCCCGCCACCCTCGAGGGAGCGGCGCCAGCGCGGCAAGGACCGCTCTTCGGCGGCGATCCGCCCCGAGCGCTTCGGCAGGCTGGTCACCCTCGCCGGCATGCTGATCGGTGCCGCCAAGGAAGAGCGGCTGCTCTCGGTCAAGGAACTCTGCTCCGTACTCGAGCTTTCGGAAGAGGAGCTGAAGGACGACATCGACGTGCTCAACGTGGTCAACTTCGGCGGCGGGACCTACGTGCTCTACGCCGAGATCAAGGGCGACGTGATCGAAGTGGACTCGGAGCCCTACGGTGACTCCTTCGCCCGGCCCGCCCGCCTGCTGCCACTCGAAGCCAAGGCCCTGGTCGCCGCGATCGACCTGGTCGGCGATCACATGCCCCAGGCCAGGCTCGACACGGCCCGCGACAAGATCGTCGAAGCCCTCGGCCACGACCCGGCTCGCGAAGGGCTGGCGATCGCGGTCGAACCAGGCGGGGTCGAAGCCGCCCGGGTCGTCAACGAGGCGATCGCCAAGCGGCGTGTGCTCGAGCTCAACTACTACAAGGAGAACGAGGACACCTTCTCCCAGCGCATCGTCGAGCCTTACCGCCTCGAGAACGGACGCGAGGGGTGGTACGCCGAGTGCTACGACCCCGAACGCGGTGCCATGCGTCACTTCAAGCTCGACCGGATCAAGCAGGCGACGATCACCGACCAGGTCTTCGAGCCCCGCCCCGAAGCCATCGAGCTGGCGGGAGTCGAGGGCTGGATGAGCGACGGCAAGGTGCCGGAGGCATCGGTCGCCCGGGTATGGGTTTCTCCGGAGCGCTCCCGCTGGATGCGCGAGGAGCGCAAGGTCGTCGAGGAGCTGAGCGACGGCTCGGTCGTGGTCGAGTTCCCGTATGCGGGCACCTCGTGGCTGATCCGCGAGATCTTCAAGGGAGCCGGCGACCTGGTCGTCCTCGACCCGCCTGAGGCCCGCGAGGCGATCAGCCGCGAACTGGCTGCCTGAGTAGCTCGAAGGTGGCGCCCGACTCGCCCGGGCGGGTCCGGTACCCAGGCCAATAGGGTTGTCTGATGGATCCGGCGATGGTTGACGGAACGGCACCTGGGCACCCCGAGATCCTCAGGCTGATGGCCGACAACCCCGGACCGATGACCCTGACCGGGACCAACACCTATCTGGTCGGCCGCGATCCCTGCCTGGTGATCGACCCCGGGCCGGACGACAGCCTGCACGTCGAGGAGGTCCGGACCGCGGTCGGGGAGAGGGGCGGCGCTGCCGGCGTGCTGCTGACCCACTCCCACAACGACCACACCGGAGCGATCGACGAGCTGGGGATCGGGGTGATCACGGCGGAAGACGGCGATCGTTTCGAAGCCGGCGACGGAACCGCCCTGACCGCGGTCGCGACACCCGGCCACGCGGTCGACCACTTCTGCTTCTTCACCGGCCACGGGGTCTGTTTCAGCGGCGACCTGATTCTCGGCTGGGGCTCGACCTACGTGCCGCCGGACGGCGGTTCGCTCGCGGCGTACATGGACTCGCTGAGGCTGGTCGAGGCAAGGCGGCCGGGCCTGATCTGCCCCGGCCACGGGCCCTGGATCACCGAGCCGGAGGCGAAGATCGGCGAGTACATCGAACACCGCCACTCCCGCGAACGGGGACTGGACGAAGCGCTCGGGAGGGGAGTGCGCTCACGAATGGATCTGCTGGCCGAAGTCTGGTCGGACGTGCCGGAGCAACTGCGGCCGGCCGCCGCGGTGGTCATGGAGGCCCACCTCCAGAAGCTGGAGGCCGAAGGCCGTCTGCCGGCCGATCTCGGCGAGTGACTCCGGTCCACCTCCGGGACCGGCATCTACAATCGGCGCCATGAACCGGCGCAAGTTGATCGAGATGGACGAGCAGGAGCGGGAGAGCTTCCTGAATGAAGAGCGGGTTGCCGTTGTCGGCAGTTTCGGCCCCCGGGGCTGGCCGCACCTGATGCCGCTCTGGTACGTGGTCCGGGACGGCGAGGTCTGGGCCTGGACCTTCACCAAGTCACAGAAGATCAAGAACCTCGAGCGCGACAGCCGGGCGACCGTCCTGGTCGAGGCCGGTGACGAATACGCCGAGCTGCGCGGGGTCCAGATGGAGTGTGAGGCGATCTTCCACCAGGACCTCGACTTCGTGGTCGATTTCGCGGTGGACCTGGTGACCAGATACGCCCCGGAGGGGCAGGAGGTGACGCCTGAGGCAACCGAGGCCTTCCGCTCCCAGGCCCCGAAGCGCACCGTGCTCCAGTTCAAGCCGGGCCGCATCGTCAGCTGGGATCACCGCAAGCTGGGCGGCGTCTACTGAGAGGGCGGCGACGGCCTTGAAATCCGGGTAGATTCAGCCCGGATGAGCGAGCTCAAAGGACTGATTCTCTCCGGCGGGGCCGGAACCCGGCTGCGTCCCATAACCCACACTTCCGCCAAGCAGCTCGTTCCGGTCGCCAACAAGCCCGTGCTGTTCTACGGCATCGAGGCGCTGGTCGAAGCCGGAGTGACCGAGATCGGGATCGTCATCGCACCCGAGACCGGAGACGAGATCCGCGAAGCGGTGGGAGACGGCTCCGCCTTCGGGGCCGGTGTGACCTACATCGAGCAGTCGGAGCCGGCCGGCCTGGCCCATGCGGTGCTCACCGCCGAGCCGTTCCTGGGCGATTCTTCCTTCGTCATGTACCTCGGCGACAACCTGCTTCGCAACGGCATCGTCGACCTCGTCGAAGGCTTCGAGCGGGAGCGCCCCGACGCCTCGATCATGCTCACCCCGGTCGAGGACCCGAGTTCCTACGGTGTGGCCGAACTCGATGGCGAGAAGGTCGTCTCCCTGGTCGAAAAACCGGAGAATCCTCCGTCCAACCTCGCTTTGGTCGGGGTCTACCTCTTCTCGCCGAAGATCATTGAAGCCTCCCGGCAGCTCGAGCCCTCATGGCGTGGGGAGCTGGAGATCACCGAGGCGATCCAGTCCCTGATCGAGGCCGGCGGCGACGTGCGTTCCCGGATCGTCGGCGGCTGGTGGAAGGACACCGGCCGGCTCGACGACATGCTCGAGGCCAACCGGCTGGTCCTGGACGAGATCGTCTCTTCCAGCGAGGGCAGCAGTGAAGACTCCCGGCTCGAGGGTCGAGTCGTGCTCGAAGAGGGCGCGGTGGTCAGGCGCTCGCTGGTCCGTGGCCCGGTGACGATCGGTCGCGACGCAGTGATCGAGGACTCCTACATCGGCCCCTACACCTCTCTCGGCGACCGGGTCGAGGTTCGGAGGTCCGAGATCGAGCATTCGATCGTGCTCTCCGATTCGGTCGTCGAGGATCTCCCCAACCGGCTCGAGGCGAGCCTGCTCGGGCGGCGGGTGCGCGTGGTCAAGAGCGACGGCCCCGCGCGCACGCTGAAGATGCTGGTCGGCGACCGCTCCGAGATCGAGCTCCTCTGATGAAGATCCTGGTCACAGGTGCCTCGGGAATGCTCGGGCGGGACGTGATGCTGGCGGCCGACAATGCCGGCCACGAGGTCGGCGGCTACGACCATTCCGGCCTGGACGTGACCGACCCGGAGCGGCTTCGCCGCCGGATGAACATCGACCGGCCGGACGTGGTCATCAACTGCGCCGCCTGGACCGACGTGGACGGTGCCGAGAGCCAGGAAGAAGCAGCCTTCGAAGTCAACGCAACCGGCGCCGGCAACGTGGCCGCGGCCGCGGAGCAGGTCGGCGCCAAGGTGGTCTACGTATCCACCGACTACGTATTCAACGGTGGCAAGACCGAGCCCTACGTGGAGACCGACCTGCCGGCGCCGATCTCCGCCTACGGGCGCACCAAGCTGGCCGGGGAACAGGCCACGATCGAAGCCAATCGCCGTTCCTTCGTGGTCAGGACCGCCGGCCTGTTCGGAATCGGCGGGCCCAACTTCGTCGACACCATGCTGAGGCTGGGCAAGGGCGGCGAGGTCCTGGTGGTCCACGATCAGGTCACCTCGCCGACCTATACCTGGCACCTGGCCTACGGCCTCGTCAGGCTGCTCGACTCCGATTCATTCGGCCTCCATCACATGGCGGCCGGCGGCAGCTGCACCTGGTACGACTTCGCGCGGGAGATCTTCGAGCGCTCGGAAATGGAGGTCACGACCCTCGGTGCGACCAGTGACATGCTGGCCCGCGCGGCGGCCCGGCCGGCCAACTCGGCGCTGGCGAGCCAGATCCGCCACGCGATCGAACTGCCGAGCTGGCAGGACGGTCTGACCAGCTATCTGGCTCAGCGCGAATCGACAGCGCGGGGCGAGCAGGGGGAGGGCGATTCCGAATGAAGCTGCTGGTAACCGGTGGGGCCGGGTTCATCGGCTCGACCTTCGTCCGCAACCATCTCGAGAACAGCCCGGACGATGAAGTCGTAGTTCTCGACAAGCTGACCTACGCCGGAAACCGGGCCAACCTGGAGGGGCTCGCCGAAGACAGGCTGAGCTTCGTCCACGGAGACATCTGTGACCGCGAGTCGGTTCACGGCCTGGTCGCGGAATGCGATGCCGTCGTCAACTTCGCCGCCGAATCACATGTGGACCGCTCGATCGAGGAGCCCGACGCCTTCATCCAGACCGACGTATTCGGGACCTTCGTCCTGCTGGAGGCGGCCCGCGACGCCGGCATCCGCCACCTTCAGATATCGACCGACGAGGTCTACGGTTCGATCGCCGAAGGGTCCTTCACCGAGACTTCCCCGCTCGACCCTTCCTCCCCTTACTCGGCCTCCAAGGCCGGCGGCGACCTGCTGGTCTCGGCCTTTCGCCACACCTGGGACGTCGATTCGCTGATCGTCAGGGCCTCGAACAACTACGGGCCGCGCCAGCACCCGGAGAAGCTGATCCCGCTGGTCATCCTCAACGCGATCAACGGCGATGCGATCCCGGTCTACGGCGACGGGGCCCAGGTCCGCAACTGGCTCTTCGTGGAGGACTTCTGCCGGGCGATCGACCTCGTGCTCGAGAAGGGCGAAACCGGCAGCGTCTACAACGTCGGTGGCCCCGACGAGCTGCCGAACATCGAGGTTGTCAACCGCGTTCTCGGGCTGACCGGGCAGGACGAATCGCTGATCACCTACGTCGAGGACAGGCTGGGCCACGACCGCCGCTACTCGCTCGCTTCGGCCAGGGTCGAGGAGCTCGGCTGGAAGGCGCAGGTCGGGTTCGCCGAAGGGATCGAAAGGACGGTCTCCTGGTACCGCGACAACCCGCAGTGGTGGCAGCCACTTCGCTCGGGCGAGTACCGCGAGTACTACGAGCACCACTACGGCAGGAAGCTCTCCTGATGGCCCGACGGCTGGAGACCCGCATCGAGGGGCTCGCCCTGATCGAGCCCGAGGTACACGGCGACGCACGTGGCTTCCTGGTCGAGTCCTTCCGGGCCGACAAGTGGGGTGAGCTCGGCGTAGACGTGGCCTTCGTCCAGCAGAACAGCTCCCGCTCGAGCCGGGGAACGCTGCGCGGACTCCACTTCCAGACCGTACCCGGACAGGCCAAGCTGGTCCGCTGCGCCCGGGGCGAGATCTTCGACGTAGCCGTGGACATGCGGCGGGATTCACCGACCTTCGGCCAGTGGGAGGGCCATGTGCTCGACGACCGCGAGCATCACCAGCTCTTCCTCCCGGTCGGCTTCGGCCACGGCTTCTGCGTGCTGAGCGAGACGGCCGACGTCTCGTACCAGCTGTCGAGCTACTACGACCCGCCTTTCGAGGCCGGTATCGCCTGGGACGACCCCGGCATCGGTATCGAATGGCCGGTGGACGAACCCCTGCTCTCCGACAGGGACCGTTCCGCCCCGCGCCTGGCCGATATCGCCGACTCACTTCCTTTCTAGAGGCCCGCTGCCGCAGCCGGGCCCGGCCGGGGTCTAACCTCCGGGGGTTAACCATGGCCGCGAAACCGACCCAGGATCCACTCTCTCCGTTCAGCCCCGAGGTCCGTCGCTGGTTCGAGGCATCCTTCGAGGCGGCGACACCGGCGCAGGGTGAAGGCTGGCGCGCGATCTCCTCCGGCGAGCACACCCTGATCTGCGCGCCGACCGGCTCCGGAAAGACCCTCGCGGCCTTCCTCTGGGGCATCGACAGCCTCGCCCGGCGCCCCGATCGCGAGCCCGGGGTCAAGCTGATCTACGTCTCGCCTCTGAAGGCGCTCTCCTACGACATCGAGCGCAACCTCAAGGCCCCGCTGCGAGGGGTCGGAGCCGAGATCTCGGTCGCGCTGAGGACGGGCGACACGCCCCAGTCCGAGCGGGCCCGGATGCGGCGCAGCCCGCCCGACATCCTGATCACCACCCCCGAGTCGCTGTACCTGATGATCTCCTCGGGAGCGAGGGAGATCTTCCACTCGGTCGAGACCGTCATCGTCGACGAGATCCACGCCGTCGCCGCGACCAAGCGCGGCGCCCACCTGGCGATGACCCTCGAGCGGCTCGAACACCTGGTCCGCTTCGGGACCGGTGGCGACGATGGCGCTGGCGAGGGTGCCGCTGTCGGGGGGACCGGTAACGACGCCGGGCCAAGCCCCGACCCCGGACGCTCGGTCCAGCGCATCGGGCTGTCGGCGACCCAGCGTCCGCTGGAGCGGGTCGGCCGCTTCCTGGTCGGACCGGACCGCAAATGCACGATCGTCGACAGCGGCCGGCGCAAGGAACTCGACCTCGAGATCGTCGTGCCGCTCGAGGACATGAGCAACCCCGGGCAGGTCGAGGCCGAAGGGGAAGGATCCGGAGTCGAACAGATCCGCTCGATCTGGCCGGCGATCTACCCGGAGCTGCTCGACCTGGTCAGACAGCACACCTCGACCATCATCTTCGTCAACAACCGCCGCGCCGCCGAGCGCCTGGCCCAGCGGCTCAATGAACTCGACGAGCAGGGTGAGACCGGCGAGGACCCTCACCCCACCGCCACAGAAACCGCCACCCCGGAAAAGGTGGACCAGGAAGCCGCCGCGGGGCAGGGCGGAGGTGACCCGGCCGGAGCGGAGCTGCCCCTGGCCCGGGCCCACCACGGCTCGCTCTCCCACGAGGAACGCACCCAGGTCGAGGAGCAGCTCAAGTCCGGCCAGATCCCCTGCCTGGTCGCCACCTCTTCGCTCGAACTGGGAATCGACATGGGCGCGGTCGACCTGGTGATACAGGTCGAGTCACCGAAGTCGGTCAGTCGCGGCCTGCAGCGGATCGGCCGGGCCGGCCACGGCCTGGGCGAGGTGTCCAAGGGGCGGATCTTCCCCAAGTTCCGCGGCGACCTGCTGGAGAGCGCCGTGGTCACCCAGCGCATGCGGGAGGGCGAGATCGAAGAGACGGTGATCCCGGCCAACCCGCTCGACGTGCTCGCCCAGCACCTGGTTTCGATGGCGGCCCTGGACAAGTGGCAGACCGACGAAGCGCTCCGGCTGGCCAAGGCCACCGCCCCCTTCGCCGAGATCACCCAGGAGCTGTTCGAGAACGTGCTCGACATGCTCGACGGCCGCTACCCCTCCGACCGCTTCGCCGAACTGCGGCCGCGGCTGGTCTGGGACCGGACCGAAGGCACGATCGAGGGCCGCAAAGGAGCCCGTTCGCTCGTCGTCACCAACGCCGGCACGATCCCCGACCGCGGGCTCTACGGGGTCCACCTGCCCGACGGCCGCCGGGTCGGCGAGCTCGACGAAGAGATGGTCTACGAAGCGAGGGCCGGTCAGGTATTCCTGCTCGGGGCATCCAGCTGGCGGATCCAGGAGATCACCCGCGACCGGGTGATCGTGATCCCGGCACCCGGAGTTCCGGGGGCGATCCCCTTCTGGCGCGGCGACGGCATCGGACGGCCGGCCGAGCTGGGCGAGGCGATCGGTGCCTTCAGCCGGGAGGCGGTCGATTCCGACCCGGCCGACCTGGAGAAGTCCCACCACCTCGACCCCCTGGCCGCGCGCAACCTGGTCGCCTACCTGCGGGAACAGCAGGAGGCGACCCGGGTGGTCCCTTCCGATACGACCATCGTGATCGAGCGCTTCCGCGACGAGATCGGCGACTGGCGGCTATGCCTGCTCTCTCCCTTCGGCGGCCGGGTCCACTCGGCCTGGGGCATGGCCATCGCCCGCAAGCTGCGCGACGAAGAAGGGCTCGAGGTCGACGCGATCTACTCCGACGACGGCATCGCGATCCACCTGCCCGACGCCGACGAGCCTCCCTCCGGCGACCTGGTGATGATCGAGCCCGACGAACTCGAAGAACTCGTCGTGCGCGAGCTCGGCACCTCGGCCCTGTTCGGCGCCCGGTTCAGGGAGAACGCCGCCCGCTCGCTGCTGATCCCGCGCGCCTATCCGGGCAAGCGGACTCCGCTCTGGCAGCAGCGGCTCAAGTCGCAGAGCCTGCTCGAGGTTGCCCAGGACTTCCCCCGCTTCCCGGTGATCCTCGAGACCTACCGCGAGTGCCTCCAGGACGTCTTCGACCTGCCGGCGCTCGACCGGCTGCTGCGCGGCATCCACTCGCGCGAGATCTCGCTGGTCGAGGTTGAGACCCCGACCGCCTCGCCTTTCGCTTCGTCCCTGCTCTTCGACTACGTCGCGACCTACATGTACGAAGGGGATACGCCGAACGCCGAGCGGCGCGCGACCGCCCTCTCGCTGGATCGCGAGCTGCTCCGGGAGCTGCTCGGCCAGGACGAACTGCGCGAGCTGATCGAGCCGGACGCGCTGCTCGAGGTCGAGGAGTCCCTTCAGCACCTGAGCGAGCACGGGAAGGCCGAGGACCGCGACGCCCTCCAGCAGATCCTGCGGCGGCTGGGTGACCTGACCATCGAGGAGATCGAAGCCAGGGTGGCCGCGGGCTACTCCGGGCGCTCGATGATCGACAACCTGGTCAGGGAGCGGCGCGCGGCCGAGGTCAGGGTCAACGGTGAGGCCCGCTTCATCGCGGCCGAGGACGCGGGCATGTACCGCGACGCGCTGGGGGTCTCCCCGCCCGGGGGCCTGCCCGCTTCCTGCCTGGAAGAGAAGCCGGAGCCGCTGGCCGGCCTCTTCGCCCGCTACGCCCGCACCCACGGACCGTTCCCGACCGCCCAGCTTCGCGCCAGGTACGGAGTCGACCCGACCGCCGTTCTGAAGCAACTGGAGTCCGAGGGGGTCCTGGTCCGCGGAGAGATCCTGCCCGGCGGCAGCGAGCGCGAGTGGTGCGAGGCCGACGTGCTGCGCCGGGTGCGCCGGGCCAGCCTCGCCCACCTGCGCCAGGAGGTCGAACCGGCCGACTCCCGGACCTACGCCCGCTTCCTCGCTTCCTGGCAGGGAGTCGACCGCTACCGGCGGGCCGGGGCCGGACCGGACCGGCTGCGCGAGGTCCTGGTGCCACTCCAGGGCGTGGCGCTCACGCCGGCGGTCTGGGAGCGCGACGTCCTGCCCCGCCGGGTCGGCAGCTACAGCCGCAACTGGCTCGACGAGCTCTGCACCAGCGGCGAGGTCGTCTGGATCGGAGCCGGGGCGATCGGCCGCAGCGACGGCCGGGTCGCGCTCTACTTCCGCGAGGACGTTCGCCTGGCCGGACCGCCGCCCTCGAACTCGAAGCTGGTGGCCCCCGAGGGCCCGGTCCACGACGCGATCCGCCAGCGACTCGATGCGGGCCCGACCTTCTGGCTCGACATCGTCGCCGAGCTCGACCACCCTCCCGAGGAGCTCCACTCCGCGATCTGGGACCTCGCTTTCGCCGGCGAGGCGACCAACGACTCCTTCGCCCCACTGAGGGCGCCGCGGCTGCGCGCGGTGCCGAAGGGCGGCTCCCGCGGGCGGCGCTTCTCCCGCCGCCGGGCTTCGGCGGGCCCGACCGTCCAGGGCCGCTGGTCGCTGACCGCGCCCCTGTTCAGGAACGCACCCGCGGTCGGGCCGAGGCTGCGGGCCCAGGCCGAGCTGATGCTCGAGCGGCACGGCATCCTGACTCGCGAGATGGCGTTGGCCGAAGGGGTGCCCGGTGGTTTCTCGACGCTCTACCCGGAGCTCTCCAACCTCGAAGTTCTCGGCTCGGCCCGGCGCGGCTACTTCATCGAAGGACTGGGCGGGGCCCAGTTCGCCCTGGCCGGGGCGGTCGAGCGCCTGCGCTCGCAGTCGACCGACGACGAGGAGCTGATGATCCTCGCCAGCACCGACCCGGCAAACCCCTACGGCGCGACCCTGAAGTGGCCCAGGCTGGAAAGCCGCCGGCGCCCTTCGCGGACTCCGGGCTCCTTCCTGCTGATGCGTGCCGGTGAGCCACTGCTCTTCCTCGAGAAAGGCGGCAAGGGCATGCTGCGCCTGGTCCCGGGTCTGGAGGGCGAAGAGCTTTCCGGCCTGCTGGCAGCCTTCGTCGAAGCCGCCGGCGCAGGCAGGATCCCGCCACTCAGGATCGAGCGCTTCGACGGCGAACCGCTGATCGGCTCGGAGTTCGAGCCGCTGCTCCTGGAGGCCGGCTTCAGCCGCCAGCCGCGCAAGATGGTCGTCCCGGCTTGACCGAGGGGTGCCAGGAGCCAGGCTCGCGTGATGGTCGTCCCGGCTCGACCGAGGGGTGTCAGATTGGCTGAGGGCGATTCGATCGTCAGGATGGCCAGGCTGATCGAGTCGGCCTTCGACGGCCGCGAGGTCGAGCGGGCGCAGGCACCGAATCCTAGGAGCCCGCTGCGCTCGACCGCGGGCCGGCTGGTCGGCCACGGACTGAGTGGCACGGAGACCCGCGGCAAACACCTGCTGCTCCACTTCGACTCCGACCTGACCCTCCACGCCCACATGGGCATGGTCGGCGGCTGGTACGCCTACCGTCCGGGGCAGCGCTGGCGAAAGCCCCGCCGATCGGCCTGGCTGATCCTCGACCTCGGTGGGGTCGAGGTCGTCGAGTACGGAGGCCCGACCCTGCGGCTGGTCCGCCCGGCCGGGCTCAACCGGGACAGCCGGCTGGCGCTGCTCGGACCCGACATCCTCGGTGGTCCGGAAGCGGTCGCTGTGGCGGCGGCGAACGTGGCTGCAGCCGGCCCGGTCGAGCTCGGAGAGGCCCTGCTGAACCAGCGCCTGGTCTGCGGCATCGGCAACATCTTCAAGAGCGAAGCCTGCTTCGAGGCCGGTCTTGATCCGTGGCGGCCTGCGGAGAGCTTCGATCCGGCCGAGATCCGGTCGCTGATGGCGATCGCCTCGAAGCAGATGGAGCGCGGGGTGGAGACCGGCCGGCGACCGGGCCGGATCTACAGAAAGGCCGGCCGACCCTGCCCCGGCTGTCGCGGCCCGATCCGCTCCCGCGGCCAGGGGGATGACAACCGCACCACCTACTGGTGTCCCACCTGCCAGACCTGAACCGCCTGAGCTGCCACCGGGCGCAATCGCCACAAGGCGTTCCTGCCGCGCCGGGCACCCGTACCGGTCCCCGCGACCAACCGTGTCTGGCCACGATCTGAATCCCCTATGGACGCAGATCGTGGCCAGACCTGCGGTGAGCCGAGCCCCTGGTTCCGTGACAACGCATGCGAAGCTCCGACCTGATGCCTCGGTATCAGCGCATCAGGTGCGGCGTTGCGCGATACTCGCCCTGTGGAAGAGGAGAAGGACAGCGTAGTCGGGCTGCTCCGGAGCGTTCCGTTGTTCGCGGAACTCGAGGAGGCCGAGCTTCAGCGGGTGTCGCGTGTGGCGGTACCCCGCTCCTATCCGCCCGCCACGCGCGTCTTCCACGAGGGAGACCAGTCGGATGCCTGCTACATCGTGCGGTCGGGGACCTTCAGGGTCACCCGCGAACACCCCGACGGCCGGGCGATCACCCTGGCGACCCTCGGCGAAGGTGACATCGTCGGGGAGCTGGCGATGCTCGACGGCGAGGTGCGATCGGCCAGCCTCGAGACCCTCGGCTCCGAAGGTGAACTGCTCGCCCTGCCGGCCAAAGACGTCCGGGCCCTGCTCGAGCGAAACCCCGAGATCACGGTCAAGATGGTCGCCGCCCTGACCCGCCGCCTGCGGGCCACCAACGAGCGCATCTCCCGGCAGTCGTTCCAGACCGTTCCGTCCCGGGTAGCCGGCGTTCTGACCCAGCTCGTAGCCGACGAATCCCCGGACGGCTCCAGCCGCGAGGTGACGATCCGGATGAACCAGGCCGACCTCGCCCAGCTTGCGGGTACCTCGCGGGAGAGCGTCAGTCGCTTCCTCGCCGACCTCGAGCGCTCGGGCGTGGTCAGGGCCGGCCGCGGCCAGGTGACCATCCTGGAACCCGCGAAGCTCGGCAACTACATATTCTGAGCCCATGGCATCGGGTCTATTCGCACTCAACTTCTACTCGCCGCTGTTCGCGGACCAGCTCCGGCGCGGTCGCAAGACGGCCGCGATCCGGCTCGGCGACAAGTCGGGCAAGTACGAACGCAGCCAGATCGTCTGGGTGACGATCGGTTCAAGGCATTCGCGTCGCGAGAAGATCTTCTCCGCGGTAATCGACGAGGTCGTGGTCAAGCAGCTCTCTGAGCTCTCGCCACGGGAGATAGAACGCGACAACCCCGAGTTCCGACGGGTCGAGGAGACCCGCGGCTTCCTGGAGCGCATCTACGATCGGCCGATAGAAGCCGACGCTCAGGTGACGGTCATCCACTTTTCCCAGGTCGTTGAACCGGGAATGGGCGGATTCGGCACCGTTCCTTCGCCCAACTGATGGGCGAAGAGGAGTCAGCCGCTTCATTCAGGTTCTGCTCCAGCTGGAAACTGGCAGCTGCCAGGCAGACCGTCTTCGACGCCATCGACGATTTCAAGACCTGGGCCGAATGGTGGCCCGGCCTGGAGGAGATCTCCGAGGTCGATCCCGGCCGACCCGATCGAATCGGCCAGAAGGCCGAATCCAGGTGGAGGGGACCGATCGGATACGTATTCAGGTTCACGATCGAGGCGGTCGAGCGTCGCGAGCCCGAGTTCCTCAAGGGGCTTGCCACGGGCGATCTCTCCGGGAGCGGTGCTTGGACGCTCAGCGAGTACCAGGGGTGGACCGACGTCACCCTCGACTGGAACGTCCGGGCCGAGCGCAGGTGGATGGAGTTTCTCGCCCCGGTCGCGCGGCCGGTCTTCGTGCACGGCCACGATCACGTGATGAAGGCCGGCGCCGAGGGGCTCGCCGCCCATCTCGGAGTCGAGCTGCGCGACTTCAAGTCGACCTCCTGAGCCTCCTTCACTGAGATTTCACTTGACCGGCAGGCGCAAACCTGTATGGTTCCTGACGCATTGGCACTCTCACCTGTAGAGTGCCAAAACAAAGCTGAAATCGATGTTTCATTCAGGAATTCATGACCAACGGAGGTAAACAGATATGAAGCTCAAGCCCCTCGGGGACAGGCTGATCGTCAAGCCGGTCGAGGAAGAGGAGACCACCGCAAGTGGGCTCGTCCTTCCCGAAACGGCCAAGGAGAAGCCCCAGAAGGGCTCGGTAGTGGCAGTCGGTGACGGCGCCATCGCCGAAGACGGAAGCCGCCGCCCGCTCGACGTGAGCGAAGGCGACGAGGTCCTCTACTCCAAGTACGGCGGAACCGAGATCACGGTCGAGGGCGACGAGCTGCTCGTCCTGCGTGAGTCGGACATCCTCGCCAAGGTCCAGTAACCCCAAACACCCGAATTTTCAGGAGGTAAGGAAGAAATATGGCTCACAAGGAGCTGAAGTTCGCAGAAGAAGCAAGAGGGGCCCTGCAGGCCGGCGTTGACGCCGTTGCCGACGCAGTCAAGGTCACCCTCGGTCCCAAGGGTCGCTACGTCGTTCTCGACAAGAAGTTCGGCGCCCCGACCATCACCAACGACGGTGTCACCATCGCCCGCGAGATCGAGATCGAAGATGTCTTCGAGAACCAGGGCGCCCAGCTGGTCCGCGAGGTCGCCACGGCGACCAACGACGTGGCCGGTGACGGAACCACGACCGCGACCCTGCTGGCACAGATCATCGTCCGCCAGGGCCTCAAGAACGTCGCCGCCGGGGCCAACCCGCTGGCGCTTCGCCGCGGCATCGAGAAGGCAGTCGACGAGGTCGTCGCCAACCTTCGCGAGAAGCAGTCGGCGGAGATCAACGGCAAGGAACAGATCGCCCGTGTGGCCGCCATCTCGGCTGCCGACGACGAGATCGGCAATACGATCTCGGACGCGATCGAGAAGGTCGGCAAGGACGGCGTTGTAAACGTCGAAGAAGGCCAGACCTTCGGCATGGAGCTCGAGTTCACCGAGGGCATGCAGTTCGACAAGGGCTACATCTCGCCCTACATGGTCACCGACCAGGACCGCATGGAGGCTGTTCTCGAAGAGCCGTACGTGCTGATCGCCAACCAGAAGATCGGTTCCGTCCGGGACATCCTTCCCGTGCTCGAGCAGGTCATGCAGGGCGGCAAGCCGCTGCTGATCGTCGCCGAGGACGTCGAAGGCGAGTGCCTCGCGACGCTGGTCGTCAACAAGCTGCGTGGCACCTTCACCGGTGTCGCGGTCAAGGCGCCGGGATTCGGCGACCGCCGCAAGCGCATGCTCGAAGACATCGGCATCCTGACCGGTGGTGAAGTGATCACCGAAGAGATGGGCCTCAAGCTGGAGAACACCCAGCTGACCCAGCTCGGCCAGGCCCGCCGTGTTGTCGTCTCCAAGGACACGACCACGATCATCGATGGCGCCGGCGATGCCGATGACATCAAGGGACGGATCAAGCAGATCAAGTCGGAGATCGAGAACACCGATTCCGAGTTCGACCGCGAGAAGCTCCAGGAGCGTCTCGCCAAGCTGGCCGGCGGCGTTGCCGTGGTCAAGGTCGGAGCTGCAACCGAGACCGAGATGAAGGAGAAGAAGCATCGCGTCGAGGACGCTCTCCAGGCGGCCCGTGCGGCGCTCGAAGAGGGCATCGTCCCCGGTGGCGGAGTCGCCCTTCTCAACGCTCAGGACGGTCTCGATGTCGACTCGTTCGACGACGCCGACGAGCGCACCGGTGCCCAGATCATCCACCGCGCCCTCGAGGAGCCGGTCCGGCAGATTGCCGAGAACTCCGGTCTCGAAGGTTCGGTCGTGGTCAACGCGGTCCGTGACCTCAAGCCCGGCGAAGGCCTCAACGCGGCCAACGGCGAGTACGGCGACATGGTTGCCGCCGGAGTTCTGGACCCGACCGTCGTGACCCGTTCTGCCCTGCAGAACGCCGCGTCGATCGCCAAGAACATCCTGGTGACCGAGGCGATCATCGCCGAGCCCGTCGAAGAAGGCGGAGGCGGCATGCCCGCGATGCCCGACATGGGCGGAATGGGCGGCATGATGTAAGGACCTTCGACTCCGTCGAAAGTCCGGGAGCCGGAGCCACAAGGCCCGGTCCCAGGGGAAGGCCCGGGAGAGATCCCGGGCCTTTCCATTGCACGGACCGGCGCGCGGGTCGCCGGTCCGGTCCGGCTATGCGGTCCGGCGGACTCCAGTGGTCAGCAGGTAAGTGCGGGACTGGCGGATCGAGTCGCCGTCCCGGTCCTGCTCGGCCCAGTTGATGAAGGCTTCGCGGAAGGTGGCGCGGCGCTCGTCGTCCATCGACTCGGCCAGCACCCGAGTCGGCCCGAATGCCCTGGAGAACAGCTCCCAGTATTCCTCGCCCGAGGCGATCTCGAACGGCGAGTCGAATTCCTCGAAGCTCAGATCGAAGGCTCCGCCGAGCAACTCCTGGACGTGTTGTTCCTGTCCCCAGTCGAGCGGATTGCCCACGCCAGGCAGCGGCGGGGGCTGGAACTGCCGCATGAACAGGAAGAACTCGCCGACCCCGCCGTCCGGCCGCCACGCGGAAAGCACCAGGCAGCCTCCCGGTGCGCAGACCCGGGCCAGTTCGGCCGCGGCGGCCGCCTGGTCCGGGGCGAACATCGCCCCGACCGAAGAGGTCACGATCCCGAAGGTCCCGTTCGCAAAGCCCAGGGATTCGACGTCCCCGACTTGATAACCGGCGTCGAGCCGGTTCTCCTGCGCACGCCGGGTCGCCGTCTCGATCAGGTTCGGGGCGAGGTCCACGCCGGTCACGTCGGCGCCGTCGCCGGCAGCGAGCGCCGAGACCCCGCCGGTGCCGCAGCCGACATCAAGCCACGCCCGACCCGCGTGCGGACCGATTGCGTCGAAGATGCGCTCATGCATGTCTGCGATGCTCGCCTCGACTTCCTCGAACGGCCCCGAGCCCCACACCTCGCCCTGGGTCTTCTTCAGGTCCTCAAATGCCATTTCTGCCTTCCTGTGCCCTGCCTCGCCCTGCTTCGAGCCTATCCGCTCAAGGTTTGATGCAACGAGATCACCAGGCGATCGGGGTCAGCATCGGCACGAGCTTCACCTGCCGGAGCGGCCGTGGTTTCCCCTTCGCTCCAGAACCTGACGGACGGATCAGCCCGGACCGCTGCCGGCGGCATCGGAGTCGATCGTGCTCGGATAGCGAGCACTTGCGACTCCACCCTCGGCCCCAACCGGTCGCCGTTCCCCTCAGCCGATCACCGGCCGACTCTCCCGGTGGGAACCGGCTGCAGGCCTGCGGTCAGGCGGGACCGGAGCCGAGTACCTCGGCCATGCGGCGCGGGGTGACCCCGAGCGAGTCGACGTCGGCGCTTCCTCGCGGCGAGGTCATCGAGACGGTCATCAGCTCGGCCTCCTGCCAGGTGGCGAAGGAGGTTTCCCCGAACAGTCGGTAGATGATGCTCAAGCCGAGGTGTACGACCGGCAGCGGCGCGTGCCACAGCGGCCTCGGCCGTCCGGCCAGCCGGGCGACGAGCGATGACATCTGCGAATAGGTGAGCGTCTCGGGCCCGGCCAGATCCCACTCCCCGCCCTCGCCGGACTCAAGCGCCGCCATTACCGAGGCAGCGGCGTCGTCGGCCCAGATCGGCTGGTACTCGGAGCTGCCGTCGCCGGAAACCGGCATCACCGGCAGGAACGAGAAACGCCTCATCAGCGTCACCCAGGGATCGGAGTGGTCGAAGACAACCGATGGTCTGAAGATCAAGGTCTCGATCGAAGAGGCCCTGACCGCCTCCTCGCCGGCCCACTTCGAGCGGAAGAAGCGCGTGCGCTGGACCGGCGACGCGTTGAGCGCGCTGAAGTAGACGAAGCGCTTGACGCCGGCCCTCTCGGCAGCCTGGACCAGCCTCACCGTAGCGATGCCGTTCAGTTCCTCGACCCGGTAGGGCGGCTGATCCCGCAGCGAGGCGGCAAGGTGGATCACCGTGTCGACCCCTCGCATCGCCTGCCTCAGCAGATAAGGATCGTCGAGTTCGCGCAGGTCACCCATCGTGATCTGGACGTCCACCCGGTGCGGTCCCAGGCGCCGTGGATCGCGGACCAGGCAGCGCACGTCCTCACCCGCCTCGAGCAGACGCTCGAGCAGGCGGGAGCCGGTCGATCCGGTCGCACCGGTGAGGAGAATCAAGGCTGAAAGCGGTTTCGCGGGGCCATCGGAGTGAGTGTATTGACCGGGACGCGGCTCGAATCTCTAAGATGGTTCTCTCGTCAAAGAAGCCCAGGAGACCCCTCAATGAGCTACGTCATCGCAGAACCCTGTATCGGCACCAAGGACAACTCCTGTGTCGAGGTCTGCCCGGTGGACTGCATCCACCCCACCCCGGACGAGCCGGATTACGAAAAGGTCGAGATGCTCTTCATCGACCCCGACGAGTGCATCGACTGCGACGCCTGCGTCGAGGCCTGCCCGGTGGACGCCTGCTTCGCCGAGGACCAGCTCCCGGCCGAATGGGCGCACTTCACCGAGAAGAACGCCGAGTACTTCCAGAACAAGGGCTGAAGTCCAGGCGCCGCCAGCCAGGGCTGGAGTTACGGCGCTGCCGATCGAGGCTGGAATTCAGTCAATGCAGGTCGCCGGTGACGCCGGCGGCTACTGAAGGACCGGCAGCTCGCGCGCGTTCTTGCCCATCTTCGGGGGTTCGGGTGCCGAAGGCACCTCCGCCTGAAGCATCGGCAGCTCGCGTGGGGTCGAGGCGATGATGCGCTTCGCGGTCTCGATGATCGCCGCCGCAGCGGGCGAATCGGGCTGTTCGATCACCAGCGGACGGCCGTTGTCGGCATGCTCACGCAGCTCCTCCGACAGCGGCACCTGACCCAGCAGAGGAACGCCCAGCTCTTCGGCCAGCAGCTTGCCGCCGCCTTCGCCGAAGATCGAGAAGTTCTCGCCTGAAGGTGTGGTGAAGCCGGACATGTTCTCGATCACGCCCATCACCTCGAGGTCGACCTTGTCGGCCATCTCGGCCGAGCGTCGGGCGACCGACTGGGCGGCAGGCTGGGGGGTGGTGACGATCGCGATCTTTGCCTGCGGCAGCAGCTGGGCCAGGGTCATGGCGATGTCGCCGGTGCCGGGCGGCAGGTCGAGCAGCAGGTAGTCGAGCTCCTCCCAGGCTACGTCTTCGAGGAACTGCTGGATCGCCTTGTGCAGCATGGGCCCGCGCCAGACCACGGCCGAGTTGTCTTCGACGAAGTAGCCGATCGACATCGTCTTCACCCCGGAAGCCGACTCGGGCGGGATGATCTTGCGCTCGCCGTTGACGTCGGGCTTGACGTTGACCCCGAGCATCCTCGGGATCGAGTAGCCGTATACGTCGCAGTCGAGGGCGCCGGCCGAGTGGCCCTGGGCCTGGAGGGCAGCGGCCAGGTTGGCGGTCATGGTCGACTTGCCGACGCCGCCTTTGCCGGAGGAGACGCAGATCACGTTGCGGACCTGGGCCAGGGCGCCCTGGGGAAGCTTGTTGCGGCCCAGCACCTGCTGGAGGTTGCCCTTCTCTTCGTCGGAGAGCACATCGAAGCCGACGCCGACTCCGGTCACGCCGTCGAGAGAAGAGACCTGTGAGACGACGGCCTCCTGGAAGTGGGAGCGGATCGGACAGCCGGGGGTGGTCAGAGAGACGGTGACGTCGATCTGCCCGTCGGGCTTGATCTCGATCGAGCGGACCATGCCCAGCTCGACGATGTTCCGCCTCAGCTCCGGGTCGATCACGGCGGTCAGCTTCTCGGTTACCTGCTCTTCGGTGGGGAGGGCCATGCCCCAATTCTGGCAGAGAGGGGGAGAGAGTCCGGCCACCGGGCCTTAGAGGTGGCGATGCCACTACCCGAGGAGTCGAAGATGCAGCTGAGAAGGCGGTCGATCCCGCCCACCCTGACCCTGATCCTGATGCTGTCCTGGCTGGTCGCAGGAGTGGTGTCCGAAGCCGGTGCGGCCCGCTATGCGGTCGCCCAGTGCGGCTGGAAGGTCGGCAACGACGGCAAATGGCTGGAGACCGCCAACGACAAGTTCAACCGCAGCTCGTGGTGCGGGGTCCCGCCCGGGTCCGACCCGTGGGAAGGCGTCCACATCACCAGCGGCACCCGCGGGTCGACCGCCTTCGTCGCCGGGACCAGATTCGCCCGCTGGCGCTGGAACGCGCCTCCCGGCACCGCCATCGTCACGGTCAACGGCGCCCGCTGGCACGTGCTCAAGGACAACTTCCAGCACCGGCTCGGCTCGGCGCCCCAGGGCGGATCGTTCAGTCCGTTCGCCGAGTTCTCGTCCACCGACAGGAACTACCGTGAGTTTTCGCGGGCCTTCTCGCCGCCGGTCGCCGCCTTCGAGTCGAGGCTGCTCTGCGCCCGCCCGTCGGGCAGCAACTGCTCGGTCACCGGGACCTCACTGGCCGGCGTCCGCGGGATGACCATCACCCTCGAGGACCCGGCCGCTCCGGCAGCCACCCTGAACGGGTCGTTCCGCTCGGGCGGCTGGCTGCGCGCGGTGCAGGGCTTTTCCTGGAGCAGCACCGATACGGGATCGGGGCTGCGCTACAACGAGACCGTCGTCGACGGATCCGTACGGGCGAGTACCGAGCACGTCTGCGAGATCGACCGCATCGCGGGCCAGTGGCGCGGGCGCAAGATGCAGCCCTGCCGCACCGCGGCCGCCGGAAGCCATTCGATCGATACCAGCCGGCTGAGTGACGGCCCGCATCAGGTCGCCGGCTGCGCGATCGACTTCGCCGGCAACCGTGGCTGCTCCCCGCCCGCGACTCTGCGCACCGACAACACCCCGCCGGCAGCGCCTCGCGGCCTCGGTGTCGTCGGTGGTGACGCCTGGAGGAAGGGGAACTCGTTCGACCTGAAGTGGACTAACCCGGACCAGGGGGTCGCCGCTCCCATAGCCGGTGTCAGGTACCGGATTACCGGCCCCGGGTCGTATGACTCGGGCATACGCGCGGTCGCTGCCGCGGAAGGCCTGTCCGGGCTGAAGCTCCCCGGCGCCGGCAGCTACACGGTGTCCGTATGGCTGCTCGATGCGGCCGGAAACGAGAACCCCGCGGCTACGGCCCGGGCCACGCTGCGCCTCGACGACGTCGACCCGGTCGCTTTCCTGCTCGAACCCGCGCAGGATGATCCCGAACTGCTCAGGGCCACGGTCAGCGATGAGCACTCCGGGCCGGCCGGCGGAGTCATCTCCTACCGGCGCCAGGGTGGCGAGCTCTGGCGGGATTTGCCGACCCGGTTCGAGGCCGCCGATACGCACGCCACGCTCTCCGCGCGTTTCCCTTCCGACGACCTTGCTCCAGGCCGATATGACATCCGTACCCGGGTCCGGGACACCGCCGGCAACGAGGCCGTTTCCGATCGCCGGGAGGACGGGACCCGCCTGGTGCTCAAAGCGCCGCTCAAGGCCGAGACCCGGCTCGACACGAGGCTGCTCGGCCCGCGCGGCAGTGGCCGCTCGGTCGAGGTCCCCTTCGGCAAGACGGCGAAGCTCAAGGGTCGCCTCACCGCGGAAGGGGGTCGCGGGGTCGCCGGGGTCACGGTGTCGGTGGCCCAGCGACCCGGATCCGGGGCGAGGTCGAGCCGGAGCGTGCGGCTGCTGAAGACGAGCCCCGACGGTGAATTCGCCATGAACCTGCCGCCCGGGACTTCCCGCCGCATCGCGGTCAGCTTCGCCGGCGACCGGCGCCACTCGCAGGCATCCGCCGAATCGTTGCGGCTCGGAGTCAAGGGTTCGCTCAGCTTCAGGGTCAGACCGGTCAGGCTCAGGACCGGGCAGAAGGTCCGCTTTCGCGGCAGGGTCAGGCCTGGCGCCGCGCGTCACCCGACGCGGGGCAGCGTGGTCGCGATCAGGTACTTCGAGCGCAGTTCTCGCTCCTGGCGGCCGGTACTGGTGACCCGGACAGACCGCTTCGGCCGCTACCGCGCCGCCTACCGCTTCCGCTACATCACCGGAAGGGCCAGGATCCGCCTCCGGGCGACGCTGCTGCCGTCCCAGAACTTCCCTTACCTGCCGGCGAACTCCCGGCCGGTTTCCGTGCGGGTGCGTGGCTGACCTCCCGCCGGAGCACGGTGACCCGGCCCGGCCGAGAAGGCCGGGCCGGGACCGTGACGTTCAGACGCCGAAGACACCGATCAGCACGGGAAGTGCGATCGCTGCGCCGACGACTCCACCGATCGCGTAGGCGAGTACGGCGCGAGCGCCCGTCACCTCTACGACCGGATCGATCAACTGGCTATTCAGATCCATATGGAACCTCCTTCTTCGTCATGCCTGCGGGGTTAGCTGACGGGCTCGCGCTGAAGAAGCTGCGCTACGGACCTGGGTCCGATTCGCCCCGGGAGGTCGGCCTCGGCCTCGCTCCAGTGGGTCCCCCGCCCCGGCTCACGGTGGAACCGGGTTAGGCGTATTCATCTGAACACCGCGGATGTTAGGGAAGTGTGAGCAGATTGACAAGCCCGCCGGCATCCGAAACTCTGACGCTTCCTTAGAGTTATGGAAGGTACGAGAACGGTGACCAGCGAAGGGGACATGGGGATGAGTTTCAGGATCGCGCGCAGCACGCTCAGGGCAAGGTTTCTACTCCTACCCCTGGCAGCGCTCCTTGTGCTGGCGGTCTGCGGATCTGCAGCCGCGGCGACGATCACGGTCAATACGAACGCCGATACATCGGCCGACGACGGCGAATGCACCCTGCGCGAGGCGATCACCTCGGCGAATACCGATACGGCCAGCGGGGCAATGACCGACGAGTGTGCCGCCGGTTCGGGACCAGACGCGATTGAGTTCAATATTGCTGCCCTTGGGCCCGCGAACCACATCATCACGCCGGCGACCGACCTGCCGTTTCTGACCACGACGATGAGCATCGACGGCAGCACCGATCCCCAGGAGATCGGTCTGGACGGAGCGCTGACCGGTGTCTACGGCCTCGCCGTGGAGCCAGGCGCAGACAACACAGTCATCAACGACCTCACGATTGTCCGCTGGGCTCGAGGAATCCAGATCAGTGCCACCGACGGTGTGACGGTCAGCAACTCCCGGATTGGTACTAACGCTGCGGGTGCCGCGGGCCTCGGAAACACCACCTTCGGTGTCCAGGTTTCCACTGGTGCGACCGATACGTCCATTTCCGACAACGTCATATCTTCAAACGGTCAGGACGGATTGCGCCTGTCACGGGCTACTACGACCGGAACCGTTCTGACCGGCAACCGGATCGGAACCAACCAGGCCGGCACGGCGGCGCTGCCGAACGGCACGGGCGTATCGATTGAAGAGACCAGCGGGACCAGGGTCGGTGGGCCTGACCCCAGCGACGGGAACTTGATCTCCGGCAACTCGGGACGGGGAATCGTCGTTGCGTCGAGTACGACGGGAAATCCCGCGAGCGATGTCGAAATACAGGGAAACCTGATCGGCACCGATGCCGCCGGGCTCGCCGATCTGGGCAACGGCTCCGACGCGATCGACCTGGTCGGCGATGTGAGGAACACCGTCATCGAAGACAACGTCATTTCGGGCAACGGGGGTGCCTTTCCGGGCGCCGGCGTGGGCATCAGCGTCCGCGACTGGAGCTTCGACACGGTCGGACCGGCCGATACGGCTATCCGCGGCAACAAGATCGGAGTCGGTGTCGACGGCAGCCTGATTCCGAACGATTCGCGGGGCGTCAGGCTCGTCGGCCAGTTCGACCTTCCCATTCTCGGAACCGAGATCGGCGGCACCGTGGGGCTGACTCCGGGGGGCCCCTGCACGGGCGACTGCAACGTGATCGCCGGCAACGACAGTTCCGGCATCTATGTGGAGGGTGATCAGACGAAAGCCTCGATTCTAGGCAACGAGATGCGCGACAACGACAGCGTCGGGATCGACCTGATGCCGTCGGGCGGCTTCACGACCAACGACCTCGGCGACGCCGACATCGGAGGCAACGAGGTCCAGAACTTCCCGGTCTTCGAGGCGGCGCTGGCCGATGTGGCCGGGGACAGGACCCTGGTCACCGGCGTCCTGAACTCGACCGCGGGAGCGAGCTACAGGATCGAGGTATTCGAGAACTCGGCTGCTGACCCGACCGACTACGGCGAGGGAGAAACCCTGCTCGGAGGCTTCGATGTGACCACCGACGGAAGCGGCGACGCATCTTTCGGTGAGTTCCTGCCGGTGGCTTCGGCTGCCGCGGCACCGCTTTCGGCCACCGCGACGCGCACAGGCGTCACCGACCCGTACACGTCCGAATTCTCGCTGGTCAAGGACGAGGGTTGCGATCAGAGTGATGTCGGTGACACAGGAACGCTTGCCGCGTCCGGCGCTGGCGAGGCGCTTTGCGGGCTCGGTGGCGATGACGTGCTCACCGGGTCCACCGGCGGGGACATCTTCGACGGCGGCGAGGGCTCCGATACCGCCGACCTCAGCCTCTCGACAGATCTGGTCACCGCTGACCTGACCACCGGCAAGGTCAGCTCGGGAAGCGAAACGGACCTGATGGTCTCGATCGAGAACCTGACCGGCAGTCCCCAGGCCGACCAGCTGACCGGCGATTCGGCCGCGAACACGATCGACGGCGGCGCCGAGGCCGACACGATCGACCCCGGCGCAGGTTCGGACACGGTGATCGCCGGCGGCGGCAACGACGTGATCGACATCGCCGACGGTGTGGCCGATACCGCGGTCGACTGCGGCCCGGGAACCGACACGGTCACCGCCGATTCGATCGACATCGACGCCGATACGATCTACACCGGTTGCGAGACGATCAACCGGCCCGATCCCCCGGATCCGGTTGATCCGGTCGATCCCGGACCCCGTCGATCCTCCGGATCCGGTCATCTACAAGTGCGACGGCAAGGTGGCGACGATCGTCGGTACCAACCAGTCCGAGACCATCGTCGGAACCCCCGACCGCGACATCATCGTCGCCCGTGCCGGCGCCGATACCGTCAAGGGCAAGGGCGGCAACGACATCATCTGCGCCGGCGACGGCAGCGATGTGGTCAAGGGCGGAGACGGCAACGACCTCGTCTACGGCCAGAACGGGTCCGACGAGCTGGTCGGAGAGGCAGGCAAGGACGAGATGTTCGGCGGCGACGGCAAGGACGACCTCTTCGGCGGCGACAGCGCCGACGTCCTGAACGGCGGAGACAGCGCCGACCTGCTCGACGGGCGGGACGGCACCGACACGCTGAAGGGCAAGAACGGAAACGACACCCTCAAGGGCGGCGACCGCAACGACACCCTGCGAGGTGGCGACGGCAAGGACACCCTGAAGGGTCAGGACGGCAACGACACGCTCAAGGGCGAGGGCGGCACCGACAAGATGTACGGCGGTGACAGCAAGGACACGCTCTTCGGTGGTGGCGGAGGCAAGGACAAACTCTTCGGCCAGGGCGGCTTCGACAAGCTCGACGGTGGTGGCGGAGGCGGCGACGTCTGCAACGGCGGCTCCGGCAAGGATCGCAAGTCCGCACCTCGCTGCGAGAAGAAGAGCAAGATCCCCTGACCGGCCGGCCTGTGCGGCCTCCGCTCAGGGGCCGAAGCGGTTGGCGCAGCGCTGGATGCGTGAGATGTCCTGGCCCGCGCCCTGGATGCAGTTGATCAGCCGCTTCTGACGCTTCCCGTCAAGCCTCGTGACCTTCTGCTTGATCTGAATCCGGCTGAACGTCCCGCTCTGCCCTTCGAAAGCCTCGTTGATGTCGTTGAAAGTCTTCTCGAGATTTACCCCGATCCCGCCACTGACCGTCTCGGTCGAAGGACGTCGTCAAAGGCAAGGCCGGCAACGATCTGGTCTTTGGCCAAAGCGGAGCCGACAAGCTCTACGGCCAGGACAACAAGGACACCCTGAACGGTGGTGATGGCACCGACAAGCTCTTTGGTGGGGATGGAGCCGACATGCTCAAGGGAGCGGGTGGCAACAAGGACCTGCTCTATGGACAGGGCGGTTTCGACAAGCTCGACGGCGGCAGCAAGAACGGCGACGTCTGCAACGGTGGTTCCGGTGAGGACCGCAAGAAGGCACCAGGCTGCGAGAAGAAAAAACGCATTCCCTGAAGAATCCCAGCAGGGCGAAACTAGCGGTGGTAAAGGCGGATTCGATCGAAACCTTGGCCGATCAACGGGTCTACCTACAGGTAAGAGGGCAGGGTGGAGTGACTAGACTGACGTTGGAAGCGGCAGGCAACCACCAACGGGGACAGGCGTATGAAGATCGGGCGTAAGACGGTTGAGGCATCCATTCTCGCGGCGACGGTCTTCCTGCTGGGTGCTTCTTCAGGGGCTGCGGCAGGTAGCGAAGGTGCCCTCACCCAGAAGTCCGGCGCTGATGCCTGCATCGTCGAGGACAACAATATTGCGGGGGTGACTAGTTGCGCCGACGGCGTCGCTCTCAACGACAACAGAGGGGTCACCGTCTCCCCGAACGGCAAGAGCGCTTATGTCGCCTCGTACGGCAGCAGCGGCGTCGCCGTCTTTGACCGGAACACCACGACCGGAGTCCTGACACAAAAAAGCGGCACCGACGCCTGTATCTCCGAGGACGGATCAAGCGGCGACTGCACCGACGGGGCCGGCCTCAACCTCGCCAGCTCGGTCGCAGTCTCCCCTGACGGCAAGAGCGCCTATGTCGCTTCGCTTGGCGGCGTCGCCGTCTTTGACCGGAACACCACGACCGGAGTCCTGACGCAAAAAAGCGGCACCGACGCCTGTATCTCCGAGACCGGCGCAGGCGGCGAATGCACCGACGGCGTCGCTCTCAGCGGCCCCTCCGCGGTCACCATCTCCCCTGACGGCGAGAGCGCCTATGTTGCCTCGAACTTCAGCGACGCGGTCGCCGTCTTCGACCGGAACACCACGACCGGAGTCCTGACGCAAAAAAGCGGCACCGACGCCTGTATCTCCGAGGACGGATCAAGCGGCGACTGCACCGACGGCGTCGCTCTCAGCGGCCCCTCCGCGGTCACCATCTCCCCTGACGGCGAGAGCGCCTATGTTGCCTCGAACTTCAGCGACGCGGTCGCCGTCTTCGACCGGAACACCACGACCGGAGTCCTGACGCAAAAAAGCGGCACCGACGCCTGTATCTCCGAGGACGGATCAAGCGGCGACTGCACCGACGGTGCCGGCCTCGACGGGGCCCGCTCGGCCACAATCTCCCCTGACGGCAACAGTGTCTATGTCGCCTCGGCCAGCAGCGACGCGGTCGCCGTCTTTGACCGGAACGCCACGACCGGAGTCCTGACGCAGAAGAGCGGCACTGAAGCCTGCATCTCCCTTGACGGCTCGAGTGGCGCCTGCGACGTCGGGGTCGGCCTCTTCGGCGCGCGCTCAGTCACCATCTCTCCCGACGGCAAGAGCGCCTACATCGCCTCGGCTCAAAGCAGAGCCGTCGCTGTCTTT
The DNA here is from genome assembly GCA_963717235.1 of uncultured Solirubrobacterales bacterium. Taxonomy (GTDB): domain Bacteria; phylum Actinomycetota; class Thermoleophilia; order Solirubrobacterales; family 70-9; genus 67-14. The sequence goes on from CAVQVQ010000003.1 coordinate 334,390, forward strand.
GACCGAAACACCACGACCGGGGTCCTGTCGCAAAAAAGCGGCCTTGACGCCTGTATCACCAATGACAACGCATTTCAGGGGGTTACCACCTGCACTGACGGGGTCGGACTCGACGGGGCCACATCAGTCACCGTGTCGCCGGATGGCAAGAGCGCCTACGTCGCCTCGCAGACCAGCGACGCCGTCGCCGTCTTTGACCGCGTCCCAGACACAACCCCGCCCGACGAACCGACCTTCAGCTCAACCACTCCGGCATCCCCGGCGAATGACAACACACCAGGGATCAGGGGCACCGCCGAGACTGGTTCCACGGTCAGGCTCTACCCGACCGCCGACTGTTCGGGCGGCTTTGTAGCGACCGGTACCTCATCCGAGTTCTCCTCTCCGGGAATCGCGGTGACCGTCGCTGATGATTCGATCACGACCTTCTACGCCAGAGCCGCCGACGGAGCCGGCAACCCCTCGGCCTGCTCGACCGAGTCGATCACCTATACCGAAGACTCAACCAACCCCCAGACCACTATCGACACCAGCCCTTCAGATCCCACCAGCGACAACACTCCGACCTTCGAGTTCTCCTCCGATGAACCCGGCTCGACGTTCGAGTGCAGCCTCGTCCCAAGCGGTGCCCCCGACTCCTTTCGCCCTTGCTCGGGCCCCAGCGATACCGACACCCCCGCTTTGGCCCTGGCAGACGGCGACTACACCTTCAAGGTCAGCGCGACCGACGCCGCCGGAAACGAGGACCTGACCCCGGCCACCTACGCCTTCACCGTCGCAACCCCGCCCGACCCGGTGATCTACAAATGCGACGGCAAGGTGGCGACCATCGTCGGCACCAACCAGTCCGAGACCTTGGTCGGGACTTCGGGACGCGACATCATTGCCGCCCGGGCCGGGGCCGACACGGTCAACGGCAAGGGCGGCAACGATGTCATCTGCGGCGGTGACGGCAAGGACACGCTCAAGGGCAAGGAAGGCAAGGACACCCTCAGGGGCGACAAAGGCAACGACACGCTCAGGGGCGGCGACAGCGCCGACACGCTCAAGGGCAACGACGGCAAGGACACCCTGAAGGGCGAGAACGGCAACGACACCCTGCGCGGCGGCGACAGCGCCGACACGCTGAGGGGCGGAGACGGCAAGGACACCCTGAAGGGTGAGAAGGGCAACGACACGCTCAAGGGCGAGGGCGGCACCGACAAGATGTACGGCGGTGACAGCAAGGACACGCTCTTCGGTGGTGGCGGAGGCAAGGACAAACTCTTCGGCCAGGGCGGCTTCGACAAGCTCGACGGTGGTGGCGGAGGCGGCGACGTCTGCAACGGCGGCTCCGGCAAGGATCGCAAGTCCGCACCTCGCTGCGAGAAGAAGAGCAAGATCCCCTGACCGGCCGGCCTGTGCGGCCTCCGCTCAGGGGCCGAAGCGGTTGGCGCAGCGCTGGATGCGTGAGATGTCCTGGCCCGCGCCCTGGATGCAGTTGATCAGCCGCTTCTGACGCTTGCCGTCGAGTCTTGTGACCTTCTGCTTGATCTGAATCCGGCTGAACGTCCCGCTCTGCCCGTTCGACCCTTCGAAAGCCTCGTTGATGTCGTTGAAGGTCTTCTCGAGGTTGCCGCTGATCCCGCCGCTGACCGTCTCGGTCGTATCGAGGATCGGCTTGAGGATGAAGAAGTAGACCAGGGCCAGCGTTGCTGCGAGCACGGCGATGCGGACGACAGCGTTGACCAGAGTTCCCCCTATCTGCATGTGAGCCAGCCTATCCCCAACCTCAGGCAGGCATAATGTCCTGAGGATGAAGCCCAAGGACTTTCTCGAAATAGACAGCCTGCTCAGCGACGAAGAGAGGCTGATCAAGGAATCGGTCGCGCGCTACGTCAACGAGAAGTACCTGCCGGGCGTCAACGAGCACTTCGAGAACGGCACCTTCGACCGTTCGGTGCCGAAGGCTCTCGGCGATCTGAACGTTCTCGGCATGCACCTGACCGGCTACGGATGCGCCGGCTCCAGCGCCGTCGCTTACGGCATCGCCTGCATGGAGCTCGAGGCCGGTGACAGCGCCCTTCGCTCGTTCTGCTCGGTCCAGGGCTCGCTTGCCATGTTCGCGATCTGGAAGTGGGGAAGCGAGGAGCAGAAGCAGGCCTGGCTTCCCGGCCTGGCCGCCGGCGAGAAGATCGGCTGCTTCGGCCTGACCGAGCCCGACTCCGGGTCGGATCCTGGAAGCATGAAGACCAGGGCCGTGCGCGACGGCGACGACTGGGTCATCAACGGTTCGAAGATGTGGATCACCTCCGGCTCGATCGCCGACGTCGCGGTCGTCTGGGCTACTACCGAAGACGGCGTCCAGGGCTTTCTGGTCGAAGCCGGTACCGAAGGCTTCACCGCCCCCGAGATGCACGGCAAGCTCTCGCTCCGGGCATCGGTCACCTCCGAGCTGGTCTTCGACGACGTGCGTGTGCCGGATTCGAACCGCCTGCCCGAGGTCCAGTCACTGCGCGGCCCGCTGAGCTGCCTGAACGAGGCCCGCTACGGGATCGTCTGGGGCGTCGCCGGTGCCGCGCGCTCATGCTTCGAGGCGGCGCTCGACTACTCACTCACCCGCGAGCAGTTCGGCGAGCCGATCGCCTCCTTCCAGCTGACCCAGGCCAAGCTGGCCGACATGGCCGCGGCGGTCCAGCAGTCCTACATGCTGGCCCTCCACCTCGGCCGGCTGAAGGACCAGGGCAAGCTCACGGTCGAGCAGGTCAGCTTCGGCAAGCGCCAGAACGTTCGCGCCGCACTCGAAGTCGCCCGCACCGCCCGAACGGTGCTCGGGGCCAACGGCGTCACGCTCGAGTACCCGGTGCTGCGCCACGCCAACAACCTCGAGTCGGTTCTGACCTACGAAGGCACCGACGAGATCCACACGCTTTCGGTCGGCATGGCGCTGACCGGCATCGCCGCCTTCCGCTGACCGGTCCGGGCGCTCCCGGTCTACGGGCCCGGCCGGTCGGGCAGGCCGCTCAGTCGCTGCCGCTCAGCGGACTCCGACGCCCCCGCCGTTGCCGGTCCGCTTGCCCTTTCGCGGGAACCGCGGCGCGTAGCGGGGGAAGACCTCCCGGGAGAGCTGCTTCTTCAGGGCCCGGCGCGACCTCGGGAAGTTCTGGATCCGGAAGACGTTCGAGCTGCCGAAGTCCTGGTAGTAGACCATCATCCGCATCAGCTTCCGGGATCTGGTGAAGCGGAAGATGCGGTTGACATAGGCGGGCTTGTCTTCGCCCCACAGGCCCATCTCGGTCAGGGCCATGGGCAGCTTCTTCTGCTTGGCCCATTTGACATAGAAACGCTTCAGGTGCTTCCAGTTGTTGTAGCGGGCATAGAAGTCGGTTGCGACCCAGTCGACCCAGGCCCGCCCCGGCCAGTACTTGGCCGGATAGTTGACCTTCACTGTGGGCGATCCGGCGGGCAGCGGGCTCCAGATCATCGAGACCGGTGCGGCTTTCAGCCTGAGCGGCAGCTTGGCATCACCGGTGCGTTTGACCTTCGGCAGGCCGACCCGCTTCAGCCGCGAGTTGATCCAGCCGCGCTTGGCCCCGCCGCGCACGATGATCGCGATCCTCCTGAAGGCGGCCTTGTACCACTTGAAGGAGTAGGCGCCACCACGCACGTTGCCGGAGCAGTCCACTCCGGCGTAAGGATTCAGGCAGCGGTTCGGCTCACCCATCGGCCGGATGTAGGTGGGTACGTCCTGCTTGCTGAGCACGGTGTTGAGCCTGACCAGGTAGTCATCGCCGTTGCCGAAGGCGATTCCCCGCGGGGTGATCAGCTCGGTTCCGTCGTCGGCCTTGGTCGAGATGTGGAGCATCGGCCTGGCGTTGATCGAGCGCCAGCGCGGCATCGCCTTCGAAAGCGTGTTTCCCCAGGGGTGGAAGGTCTGGATCACGGCCGGGCGTTTGCCGACCGCCTGGGCGAAGGAGCGGTAACCCTCGGCGCTGCCGGTGTCGGTCACTCCGAAGAAGACCTTGTTGCCGGGTGGCAGCAGCGTGTCGGCCTCGGCCCGGGCGGTGAGGCCGAGGAAGGCGACGAGCGCGATCCAGGCGAGCGCGCAGGGAGTGAAGTATCGGGATCTGCTGGAGGGCATAAAAGAGACAACCGGGCCAAGGGGCTCCGGTTGCGCTCCGACAAGGATAGGCAGCCGCCACTTTCGCCCCGCTGGGTCACGCCCTTCTGCAAGCTGAGTCGCAGGAAAAGGGATGTGCGGCCCGGGATCATGCGGTTCGGGTGAAGGGCAGCCGGTGGCGGTCTATATCCTGAGGTCTTGTCGTCACACGACTCAACAGACATCAGACATCAAAATCTGACAAGACCGAGCGGAGGATTCAATTGAGCGAACAGTCGATCGACGAGATGGGGCCAGTCGATTACATCCTGGTCGAGTGGCCGGGCAGGCAGCCGAACGGTGAGGCTCTGCCCCACCTGGTCGAACTCGTCGAGAACGGCATCGTGCGCATCCTCGACATCGCTTTCATCACCAAGAGCGATGACGGCGAGGTCGCCGGCATGGAGATCACCGATCTCGGCGGCGACGTCGAAGAGGTCAAGATCTTCGAAGGCGCGTCCTCGGGGCTGATCTCCGATGACGATACGGTCGAAGCTGCCCAGGCCCTCGAGCCCGGCACTTCGGCGGCGCTGCTCGTTTACGAAAACCTCTGGGCGGCACCTTTCGCCACCGCTGTGCGCCGCTCTGGCGGCCAGCTGGTCGCCAGCGGCCGGATCCCGGTCCAGGCGATCATCGAAGCCCTTGACGAGGTTGAGGCCGCATAGCGGCGTCGTCCTTACCGCAGCACTTTCTTTCAAAGAATCCAAAAGGAGTAATTCATGCCAGGTCTAATCCGAGGAGTTGCCCGTACAGCTGTAGTCGCCGGCACAGCGTCCACAGTCGCAGGCCGGGTCAACCGCCGCCAGCAGAACAAGTGGGCCGAGCAGGACGCCCAGCAGATGCAGGCCCAGCCGCAGGCGGTACCGCAGCAGGCGGCCCCCGCCGCTCCGGCCGAGCCCGCCGCGGACCCGATCCAGCAGCTCAAGGAGCTCGGCGAGCTGCACCAGAGCGGCGTACTGACTGACGAGGAGTTCGCCGTCCAGAAGGCCAAGATCCTCAACGGCTGAACCTCAGCCGGGCCGCCGGTCCGGCGGCAGGACCATCACGGAGCCCGGTCACGCACGTCGTGGCCGGGCTCCGTCTTTTCCGCGGCTCCTCCGGTTGTCACAATGGGGTCATGTCCCAGCCCGTGTCCGAAGCCGAATTCGAGCAGATGGTCGCCGACGCGATCGACAACCTGCCGAAGCAGTTCCGCGACGTGATCGAGCAGGTGGCGGTGATCATCTCCGACCTCGGGGAAGAGCACCACGCCTACGGCATGTACTACGGCGACGGCATGTCCCGGGACTTCTGGGAGGACCGGATCGTGATCTACCGCGACACGCTGACCCGCGACTTCGGCCACGACCGCCGGCTGCTCGCTTCCCAGGTCGAACGCACCGTGCGGCACGAGCTCGGTCATCACATCGGCTTCCGCGAAGACGGCGTGCGTCAGCTGGGCCTCTGACCGAGCCGGCCGCCCGGCTACAGGTAGTCTCGGCCCATGTCAAAAGCCACGCTCAACACAACCGCCGGACCGGTCACGGTCGAGTTCTTTGACGAGGACGCGCCGAAAACGGTCGAAAACTTCCGCAAGCTCGCCGCCGACGGCTTCTACGACGGCCTCTCTTTCCACCGGGTGATCAAGGGCTTCATGATCCAGGGCGGCTGCCCGGAGGGCACCGGCACCGGTGGCCCCGGCTACACCTTCGAGGACGAGTTCAACGACCACAAGGTCGTTCGCGGCGCGCTGGCGATGGCCAACGCCGGCCCGAATACCAATGGCTCCCAGTTCTTCATCGTGACCACTCCGGCCGCCGACTGGCTCGACGGCAAGCACACGGTCTTCGGCGAAGTGACCGGTGGCATGGGCAACGTCGACGCGATCGAGAACACCCAGACCGGCCCCGGCGACATGCCGGTCGAGCCCCAGATCATCGAGTCGGTCGAGCTCTCCGACTGAGGAGGACCCCCGGAAGCACCAGGATGGCCGCGATCGACGGGCCCGGGACCGTCGATCGTCGCCACCTCACTTCGGGCGGGGTCAGGCGGCGTTGCCGTTTCGGGCCTTGCCGCCCACGTTCGAGTCGATGTAGATGACCCGGTCGTCCATCTTCAGCGGCTCACAGCCGGCCTGGCCCGGCCGGTGCACGACCTGCCGGGTGATCTCTTTGTTGTCGTCGTCAAGCTCGCCGGTCCCTTCCTCGCGCACGACCGCGATCGCGGTCTGGTCGGCTTCGAGCTCGAGGGCTTCGCCGGCCCGGGCAACCCGCCGCTCGTTGATGTCGAGCCCGTCGCCGAAGGTCAGCAGGTCGTTGACGATCTTCGCTGCCTCCGGAGCTGAGGCGGCCATGCCGAGTATTCGCCCGGCCGAGCTCGAGGAGACGATCACGTGGTCCGCCCCCGAGGCGGCCAGCAGCGCTTCGTTCTCCTGCTCGCGGCAGGAGGCGACCACTGTCACATTCGGGTTGAGCGCCTTGACCCTGAGGACGGTGACCACGGAGTCGTCGTCGGAGTTGAGCGCGACGATCACCTTGGCCGCCGACTCGACCCCGGCACCCTTGAGCACTTCGGTGTCCAGGGAAGAGCCTTTCAGGCCGCCGACGTTCAGGTCGTTGGCGATTTCCAGCGCATCTTCGGAATCGTCGATCGCCACCACTGACGCACTCGGGGTCGTGGTTCCTCAGGTACTTGAGCGCCGAGCGCCCCTTGATCCCGAAGCCGCAGATGACCGTATGGCCACCCAGGTCCTTCTGCCAGCTTGCTCCGGCGGAATTTGAGTCTCGATCGTTCAGCCAAGACCTGAAGCGTAGTGCCAACGAGCAATACGATGAAGAGGATGCGGATCGGGGTCACGACCAGAGTCGTGATCAGGCGGGCTTCCTGGGTTGCCGGCACGATGTCTCCGTAACCCGTGGTGGTGATGCTCACCGTCGCGTAGTAGAGGGCATCGACGAAGGTCAGCGGCTCGTCGCCCTGGGAGTCGGTGAAGCCGTCGCGACCGACATAGGTCAGCACGGTGACCAGCAGTACGAGCCCGACTGCCAGCAGCAGGCGGTATGCGATCGCCAGGACGGGGTCGTCTCCGAGCCTGAACAACTGGCTCAGGCGGCTCTGGTTCCGTCGGCTCAGGTTCAGCCGGTAGCGGTCCTCGGGGAGGTCGAGCGGACGCGGTGGCTCGCTTTCGTCCGGCGGGTGTGGATTCTTCGCTGCCAAACCATGCCAGCATAAAGCCGCGGCCCGCGCCGCCGGGATCGCGGCATCGCAGAGGGCATGCCAGATACCCTGAGAGGCCATGACTGACCCCCTGGCAGCCGGCTTCGACTCCGTTTCCCTCGACCAGTGGCGCGAGAAGGCCGCCGCCGGCGATACCGAGGCCACCCTGACCAGCGTGGTCGAGCCGGGGATCGAGGCGAAGTGGCTCTACACGGCCGAAGACACGCTCGCTCCCGACCCCGCCGGACTGCCCGGGGAGGCGCCTTTCGTCCGCGGTACCCGGGCCGGCCGCCACTGGCAGATCCGCCAGGAGCAGACCCAGCCGGATCGTGGCGCGGCCAACCTCGAGATCCTCGAAGACCTCAACGGCGGGGTCACCGAGATCACCCTGCGCTTCGGCGGCGAGGCCGAGGGGATGCTGGTGCAGAACCTCGACGACCTCTCGGCCGTACTCGACGGTGTCTACCTCGACATGGCCGGGGTCGCCCTCGATGCCGGCTCCGACGCGGTGCCGGCGGCGGCGCTGCTCGCCGCCCACTGGCGCGAGAACGGCATCGCGCCCGACCAGGCGCTCGGATCCTTCCGGATCGACCCGCTCGCCGCCCTGGCCAGGGAAGGCTCGCTCCCGTATTCGCCAGAGACCGGGTTGAAGCAGGCCGCATCGGTTGCGCTCGAGGTCAGCCGCGGCTACGACAAGGTTCGCGCGCTCGGCGTCGATACGAGCGTCTACGCCGAGGCCGGCGCCACCGCCGCCTGGGAGCTCGGCATCGCGCTCTCGACCGCGCTCGAGCACCTTCGCGCCTGCGAGGAGGCCGGCCTGGAGCCGGCGGATGCCGCCGCGCAGATCGAGTTCACCCTCGCGGTCGGCCCCGACCAGTTCCTCGAGACCTCCAAGTTCCGTGCCGTTCGAAGGCTGTGGGCGAAGGTGCTCGAAGAGTGCGGGGTGCCGGCCGACCGGTGCCACTCGGCGACCTACGCCCGCACCTCCGGCCGCATGATCACCTGGATCGACCCCTGGGTGAACATGCTGCGGGTGACCACGGCGGCCTTCGCCGCCGGGACCGGCGGTGCCGACGGCGTATCGGTGACCCCGTTCGACGCAGAGATCGGTCAGCCGGGCGGCCTCGGCAGGCGGATCGCCCGCAATACCCAGATCGTGCTCCAGGATGAGTCCTCACTGGGTCGGATCGCCGACCCGGCGGCGGGCTCCTGGTACGTCGAGAAACTGACCGACGAAGTCGCAAGGGCCGGCTGGAACTGTTTCCGCGAGATCGAGGCCGAAGGCGGCGCGCTGGCCGCGCTGCGCTCCGGGTCGATCGCCAGAGCCCTTTCAGAAGCGGCCGACGTCCGCGAGCAGGAGATGATCCACCGCGGCCGGGTAATGACCGGTGTCAACGAGTTCCCGTTGCTCGGCGAGGACAACACCGAGCCGGTCGAGGTCGACCGCGAGAGCCTCGCCCGGCTCGACCAGGCCCGTCACGCCGAGCGGCCCGAGATCACCGGCATCGACGACCTGAAGCCGGGGGCCCTGGCCGACGCGGCCTCCGGGGAACTGCTGCGACGGGCGACCTCGCTCGCCTCATCCGGAGCGAGGATCGACGAGATCGCGTCGGCACTCTCCGACGGCGCCGGCGACCGCGGAGCGGCGATCGAGGCGATCGCCCCCAGACCCGACGCGGCACCGTTCGAGCGGCTGCGCGACGCCACCGAAACCCATGAGGACGCAGGCGGTGAGCGGCCGCGGATCTTCCTCGCCTGCATGGGTCCGATCGCCGCCCACGTCAACTTCGCCAACTGGGCCAAGAGCTTCTTCGAGGTTGCCGGCATCGAGACCGTCCCGAGCGGCGCTCTCTCCGGGAACGAAGATCAGGCCTCGGCCCTCAGTCAGGGCGGCTTCGAGATGGCGGCGGTCTGCGCGGGTCGCAAGGAGGACCCGGCCGAGGTCGCCGACCTGGTCGCACGCCTGCGCGAGGCCGGTGCCGGATACGTCTACATGGTCAACTCTTCCCCCGAGATCAACGAAGCGTCGGGTGCCGACGAGGTCGTGCGGAACGGGGTCGACATGGAAGCCGTCCTTACGGCGGCGCTCGGGCGCCTCGGAGTGGAGGTGGAGCGATGAGCATCCCCGATTTCTCGAAGGTCGAACTCGGCGGCGTCGAAGAGGGAGCGGTCGATCCCGCGGAGCTCCGGACCCGGCTCGAAGAGTCGGCTGCGGCGGACCCGTCCGGCGAACCGGCGACCTGGCAGACCCCCGAAGGCATCGAACTCGACCCCGCCTACGGTTCGGCCGCGCTCGAAGGCCTCGACTTCCTCGATACAAAGCCGGGCTTCGCGCCTTTCCTGCGCGGTCCTTACCCGACGATGTACGTCAACAAGCCGTGGACGATCCGCCAGTACGCCGGCTACTCGACGGCCGAGGAGTCCAACGCCTTCTACCGTCGCAACCTCGCCGCCGGCCAGAAGGGCCTCTCGATCGCCTTCGACCTGGCCACCCACCGCGGCTACGACTCCGACCACCCGCGGGTTCCCGGCGACGTCGGCATGGCCGGCGTGGCGATCGACTCGATCTACGACATGCGCACGCTTTTCGAGGGCATCCCGCTCGAGGAGATGAGCGTCTCGATGACCATGAACGGCGCGGTGCTGCCGGTGCTGTCCCTGTTCATCGTCGCCGGCGAGGAGCAGGGCGTGCCGCATGACCAGATGACCGGCACCATCCAGAACGACATCCTCAAAGAGTTCATGGTGCGCAATACCTACATCTACCCGCCGAAGCCCTCGATGCGCATCGTCTCCGACATCATCGGCTACACCTCGCGGGAGATGCCGCGCTTCAACTCGATCTCGATCTCCGGCTACCACATGCAGGAGGCCGGGGCGACCGCCGACCTCGAGCTCGGCTACACGCTCTCCGACGGAGTCGAGTACGTACAGGCGGCACTCGACTCCGGGCTCGACATCGACGCCTTCGCGCCGAGGCTCTCTTTCTTCTGGGCGATCGGCATGAACTTCTTCATGGAGGTGGCCAAGATGCGGGCCGGCCGCCTGCTGTGGGCCGGGCTGATGAAGGAGTTCGGCGCGAAGAACCCGAAGTCGATGTCGCTGCGCACCCACTGCCAGACCTCGGGCTGGAGCCTCGCCGCCCAGGACCCGTACAACAACGTGATCCGGACCTGCGTCGAAGCGATGGCCGCGACCCAGGGCCACACCCAGTCGCTCCATACGAACGCGCTCGACGAGGCGCTCGGGCTGCCCTCCGACTTCAGCGCCCGGATCGCCCGCCAGACCCAGCTCTTCCTCCAGCAGGAGAGCGGCACCACCCGGGTGATCGACCCGTGGGCCGGCAGCTTCTACGTCGAGCACCTGACCAACGAGGTGGCCCGCAAGGCACTCGCCCAGATGGCCGAGATCGACGAGCACGGCGGCATGACCGAGGCGATCGCCGCCGGCATCCCGAAGCTGAGGATCGAGGAGTCGGCCGCCCGCACCCAGGCCCGGATCGACTCCGGCCAGCAGACGGTGGTCGGGGTCAACTCCTTCAAGCTCGAGCAGGACACCCTGGTCAACGTTCGCAAGATCGACAACAACGAGGTCCGCGCCGCCCAGATCGCCAAGCTGGAGAGGCTCAAGGCCGAGCGCGACGAAGGTGCCGTCCAGCAGGCGCTGGAGCACCTGACCAACGCCGCCGCCAGCGGCGAGGGCAACCTGCTCGACCTCGGGGTCAAGGCTGCCAGGGCGCATGCGACGGTCGGTGAGATCAGCTACGCGCTCGAAAAGGAGTACGGTCGCCATTCGGCCGAGATCCGCTCGATCGCGGGCGTCTACCAGCAGGAGGTCGGAGTGAATTCGGACTCGTTCTCGCGGACCAAGGAACTCGTGCTCGAGTTCGAAAAGGCCGAAGGCCGCCGGCCGCGCATCCTGGTCGCCAAGATGGGCCAGGACGGACACGACCGCGGCCAGAAGGTGATCGCCACCGCCTTCGCCGACATCGGCTTCGACGTCGACATCGGCCCGCTGTTCCAGACCCCGGAAGAGGTCGCCCGCCAGGCGGTCGAGGCAGACGTGCATGCGGTCGGCGCGAGTTCGCTGGCGGCAGGCCACCTGACCCTGGTCCCGGCCCTGAGGAAGGCCCTCGACGAAGCCGGTCGTGAGCACACCGCGATCGTGGTCGGCGGCGTGATCCCGCCGGTCGACTTCGATCCGCTTCGCGAAGCCGGTGCCGACCTGATCTTCCCCCCGGGCACGGTGATCGGCGAGGCCGCGGCAGAACTGCTGGCACTGCTGATCGAGAGACTCGAGCTCGACATCGATACGGAACCCGCCCCCGCCTGATGTCGGAGCGCGCTTCGGTCGACGAGCTGAAGCAGGGGGTCGTATCCGGTGACCGCGCGGCGCTGGCCCGGGCGATCACGCTGGCCGAGAGCCGCCGCCCCGACGACCAGGCTCAGGCCCAGGAGCTGATCGCCGATGTCCTGCCGCGCACCGGCGGGGCGCTCCGGGTCGGTCTGACCGGGGTCCCGGGTGCCGGCAAGTCGACTGTGATCGAGGCGCTCGGCCTCTGGCTGATCGAGCGCGGACACAAGGTCGCCGTGCTGGTGATCGACCCTTCCAGCTCGCGCACCGGCGGTTCGATCCTCGGTGACAAGACCAGGATGCAGCGGCTCAGCATGCACGAAGACGCCTACATCCGGCCCTCGCCCTCGGGGGGAGTACTCGGCGGAGTCGCCAGAAAGACCCGCGAGGCGATGCTGCTCTGCGAGGCGGCGGGCTTCGACGTGGTGATCGTCGAGTCGGTCGGGGTCGGCCAGTCCGAGGCCGAGCTGGCCGAGCTGGTGGACAGCCTCTGCCTGCTGCTGGTCCCCGGTGCCGGCGACGAACTGCAGGGGATCAAGCGCGGCATCATGGAGCTGGCCGACCTGATCGTGGTCAACAAGGCCGACGGCGACCGCATCCCGCTGGCCAAGCGCGCCCGCGGCGACTACCGCCACGCGCTGCGCATGCTGCCGCCCTCGACCCCGGGCTGGGAGACGCCGGTGCAGATCGCCTCGGCCACCGAAGGCACCGGCCTGGCCGAGGTCTGGGAGTCGATCGAGAAGCACCGCGCCCTGCTGGAGGAGACCGGCCTGCTGGAAGAGCGCCGCCTCCGCCAGCAGCAGCGCTGGCTCAGTTCGATGATCGAGGAGGCGGTGCTGGAAGCCTTCCACCGTCGTGATGGGGTCGAGCAGGCGATCGCCGAAGCCGAGAGGCAGGTCGCCGAAGAGAAGCTGACCGTCCCCCAGGCGACCCTGAACGTGGTCAAGGCCGCCGGCCTCGACCAGCCGAGCTGACCCAACCGGCCACGCCACCGGCCGGGCGGCGCGACTCTCTCGCGCTGAGTTCCCGGGAAGCGGTGGGGTCGACACTCAGGTCTGCCGGATCTTGCGTTCCTGTCATGTAGTGGGTAAAATGACCACTATGGCCTACGTAGTGACGAAGCCGAATGGAAACTGGGAAGCGCGTGAGTCGTTCCGCACTCCCGACGGTCCTCGCAGCCGTACCCTGGCCAGCTTTCGGGAGCTGACGCCCGAGGTGCTCGACCGCGTGCGCGGGCGGGCTACGACCGAGGTCGATCCCGAGGATCTGCGCCGCCGCGCGATGCGGGCAGGAGCTCCGGTGGCCGAACCTGAGGCCGACCGGGCGGCGGCCGCCCTGCTACGGGAGGTCGCCATGGGCAGCCGCCCGCGCCCGGCGCTGGAGCGGCTGCTCGCCGATACCTTCTCCGGTCGGGGGCCGGCCGTCTCGCACGAGGCCGAGCGGATGAAGCTGTGGACCGGCGCTTCACCGGATGAGCGTGGCGAGGCGCTGGTCGAACTGCTCGACCTGGGCGATGCGCTGCCGAAGCGCCGCCGCCGCTCCGAATCCAGCTTCCCCCGGATCGACTCCTCCGGATGAATGGCGAGCCCGGCCTGGCGGAGAAGGTGGTCCGGATTCACGACGCGCTCGATCGCGCCGGGATGCCTCATGCGATCGGCGGGGCGTTGGCCCTCGCCTACTACGGCGAACCCAGGGTGACGATCGACGTCGACATCAATCTGTTCGTCGCGGCGGAAGAGTTCCCGGAGGTGGCCGGGCTGCTGACTCCGCTCGGTGTGAATGCCGAGGCCGACCCGCGGCAGGTCGAGCGCGACGGCCAGGTGAGGATCTGGTGGGGGCTCAATCCGCTCGACCTGTTCTTCGAATACGACCCGTTCCACGAGGCGATGGCGGACGATTCGCGGGTCGTGCCGTTCGCCGATGGGACGATCCCGATTCTCTCTCCCGAGCACCTGATCGTCTGCAAGGCGGTGTTCGACCGGGTCAAGGACTGGCTCGACATCGAGCAGATGATCATCGCCGTGCCGGAGCTCCGCCACGCCGAGATCGTCAGATGGCTGGCCCGCATCGCCGGCGACGGCGACCAGCGGTTCGAGCGATTCGAGCAGGTCTGGCGTGAGAACCGCTGACCGCAGTGGCGGTAGGGTTCGTCCTGATGATCGCTCCTGACGACGTCGAGATCCGTGTGGTGGCCTGTCTGGTCGAGAAGCAGCGCACCACGCCCGACCATTACCCGCTGACCCTGAACTCGCTGCGGCTGGCCTGCAACCAGTCGACCAACCGCGACCCGGTGGTCGACTACGACGAGGCGACGATCCGCGCGGCGCTGGGCGAGCTCGGCCGCCGGCGGTGGATCCGCTCGGCCTCGGGCCACACCAGCCGGGTGGCCAAGTACCGGCACCTGATCGACATCGAACTCAACCTGCCGGAGGACCAGCTTTCGATCCTCACGGTGCTGATGCTGCGAGGCCCCCAGACTCCCGGCGAGCTGAAGCAGCGGACCGAGCGCCTTCACGGATTCGATGAACTGGGCATGGTTCAGCGCACGCTCGAGGACCTGATCGAGCGCGACCTGGTCGAGCGGCTCGAGCGCAGGCCCGGCCAGAAGGAAGAGCGCTACCGCCACCTTCTCGGTGGAGGGGACGGCGTTGTTCCCGGGCCGGCCGTCTCCGGCGATGTGGCTCCGGCCGATCCTCGGGCGCAGCTCGACGAGCTGCCCGGCGAGCCGGATGCGGTCGCCGTCGTGGAAGTGGCCGAACCTTCGGTCGCGGCTCCGCTCGATTCCGACCGGATCGACCGCCTCGAGCGGGAGGTCGCCGACCTGCGGGCCGAGCTGGCCGAGCTGCGCGACCGCTTCGCCTGATCCCGGGCCTCCGGTCGGAGTGGCAGCATTGCGATCGCGCCGCGGGCTCACGCGCGAACCCCCTTCCGGCCCGGTCCGGGAAAAGATTTCGTCATCGGCGTAATAAACCGTCAGTGGCCCCGTTGAAGAGATACAAGGGCCCGACCGGGCTGAACAGACGCTGAAGGATGTGAGATCAGATGGAAACCGAATCGAAGAGCTACTCAGGCAGAGCGATCAAGGCGATTCTCGTCCTGGTGCTGGCCCTGATCGCCGGCGCAGCGGCTTCTGTGGCCCCGGCCTCGGCCAGGTACGAAGCGAAGCTGGCGGCTGACGTCAACCCCGGGCCCAGCTCTTCGGAGGCCGACGGTCCGGCCACCTTCAAGGGCTGGCTCTACTTCGGCGCCGACGACGGCGAACACGGTCGTGAGCTCTGGCGCCTCAAGGGCGACCGGAAGCAGCTGGTCAAGGACATCAACCCGGGATCCAGCGGATCTTCACCCAGCTACTTCACGACCCTCGGCGGCAAGCTGTACTTCCGGGCGAGGACGGCGGACACCGGCTACGAACTGTGGCGCACAGATGGCGAGGTCACCGAGATGGTCGCCGACATCTATCCGGGATCGGACTCTTCCCACCCTTCGAATCCCGCCCGCCTCGGGGGCAACATCTTCTTCAGTGCCGACGACGGCGTCGACGGACGGGAGCTCTGGCGGACCGACGGAGTCGACACCAAGCAGGTCACCGACATCAACCCCGGGGCGCCCGGATCGATGCCGGGCGAGATGACCGTGCTCGGCGACAAGCTCTACTTCAGGGCGGACAACGGCCTGTTCGGTACCGAACTGTGGTGGGCCGACGCCACCGGGGCCTCGCTGCGCGCCAACATCCAGGCGGGAGGAGGCGACTCCAACCCCGCCTTCTTCACCGAGTTCAAGGGGATGCTCTACTTCCGCGCGACGACGGCGGCCGGCGGGTACGAGCTCTGGCGGACCGACCCAGGGACCGTCGAGCAGGTCGAAGACATCGACCCCGGTGCTTCCAGTTCGGACCCCGCCCAGCTCACCGTCCTCGGAGAGCACCTCTACTTCCGGGCGAACGACGGCGTCGCCGGAGCCGAGCTCTGGCGGACCGATGGCCAGATGCCGGTCGCGAACACCAGCATGGTCGCGGACCTCAGGCCCGGGGCGGACAGTTCCTCACCCTCCGATCTGACCGCGCTCGGCAATCACCTCTACTTCAGTGCCGGCGACGGAGTCCACGGCCACGAACCCTGGCGGACCGACGGCAACGTCGTTTCCAGCCTCGGCGACATCGATCCCGGTGAATCGGGCTCGGATCCGGACGACTTCGCCGGGATCGGCAGCAGGGTGTTCTTCATGGCCGACGATGACACCCACGGCTACGAGGTCTGGACGGTCGCGGGAGGACAGTCGAAACTGTTCGCCGACGTCCTCGAGGGCTCCCAGGGGTCCGACCCGTACGAGTTCTACGAGTTCCGGGACGAGCTCTACTTCACCGCTGATGACGGCGTTCACGGCTACGAACTCTGGAAGATCGGAGAAGCCGATGAGAAGGTCAACCTGAAGATCCTCGGCCGCAAGCTGACGATGAGCGGATCAGGCAAGGTCGCCTTGCGGCTCCGCTGCCCGGCTTCGGAGCAGACGGGGCCCTGTCGCGGGCGGGTCCAGTTGAAGGCCGGCAAGGCCGGCAGCCTGGCGAGCTCTTCGTTCCGGGTTCCATCCGGCAAGACGAAGACGGTTAGGCTCAAGCTGAGCAAACGGTCCCGGAAACTGGTCCGGAACAGTCCGGCGGCGAAGAAGCCGACCGCGGTCGCGAAGGTCAGGGACGGGGACGGAAACAAGCGCACGGTCCGCAAGCGGGTCCGGTTGACAGCGAGCGGATCCTGAAACAGGAAAGATCGAAGGCAGTGACCCCCGACCACGGTGACAGAGAGTGAGCAGCGGCACGCCGCCAGGCTCCGCCGTGGTCGGGGGGCACGATGCCCCCGGCTTCGACACGGACGGCCTGGATGACTCTCGCGAGTCCGACCTGGCCCGGGCCGCGGCGGACGGGGACGGCAACGCTTTCGCCCTTCTCTACGAGGCCTATGAATCCCGCATCTACAACTACTGCCTTCGAATCCTCGGGGGCACCAGTGACGCCGAGGACGCGACCCAGGAGGCTTTCCTCAAAGTCTTCGGCAGACTGCCAGAGCTCGAGGGCGAGCGGATCAACTTCGGTGGCTACATGTTCACCGCGGCGCGAAACGCGAGCTACGACATGATCGACCGCCGACGCCGGACCGAGCCCGTGGCCGACCTGCCCGATGACGGCGGCGGACACCTCCACCGCGAGCGGGCCGACGCCGACATCGAGCCGGAGCGGGCGGCGATGCTCTCGAACCAGCAGGCCGCGGTCCGGGCCGCCAACGAAAGGCTGCCCGCACGCCAACGCGAAGTTCTCGCCCTGCGTGAGGTCGAGGGCATGAGCTACGCCGAGATCGCCACCACGATGGAGATGAACACCAACTCGGTCGCCCAGTTGATCTCCAGAGCACGGACCAGCCTCCGCAGCGAGCTGCACCTCGAGGTCGCTTCGGCAGTAACCCCGTCCTCTCCCGAATGCGAGCGCGCCCTGCCGCTGATGGCGATGAAGCAGGACGGCGAGCTCGGCGACGCCGCAGACCGTGGCTGGCTCTCCACCCACCTCGCCGGCTGCGCCGGCTGTCGTCTCTCTTCCGAAGAGATGGCCGAGTCCGGGATCTCCTACCGCGCCTGGGCTCCGGTCGCACCCGGCCTCTACCTCTTCCGCGACACCCTCGCCAAGGCGGCCGAGTCGATCGGGGCCGACTGGTCCGGCGTCGAGCGCCCCGCCCCACCGTCCGAACCGGGTCCGGTCAAGGCAGCGCGCTCCGGGCGAAGGACCATCACCACGGCCGCAGCGACCCTTGTGGTCGCGGTCGTGGCGGGGGTTTTCGCCGGCCAGGTGGCGGATTCGACTCCCGATCCGGCCGACTTCCCCGATGCCTCGACGGTCTCCTCACCACGGTCCGAAGCGCCTGCCGGAGGTAGCCAGGGCGGCAACCGTCCCGGGCAGGATGCCGGGCAGCCGCAGACCCCGGCAGCGCAGCCTTCCGGGCCGGCCGCGCAGACCCCGCCGCCGGCCTCGGTGCCCCCCTCGCCCGGGACCGACGACCAGCCGCGGCAGGAAACCCCGGACACCGGCGGGCCCTCCTCGCCGCCGACCGGCACACCCGGAGGTGACAGCCCCACGGATCCCGGCGGGGGAGGAGGCGGTGGAGGTGCACCGGTCACGCCACCGACCCCGCCGACCCCGGCCGATCCTCCGAGGGATCCCAAGCAGCCGACCGATCCAACTCCGTCGGACCCACCGACCACCGGGCCGCCGGTCCTCGTACCGGTCGATCCCAAGAACCCGCCGCTCAATCCGTCGAGGCCGCCGCGCATTCCCTGATCCGTCGGCGCTGTTCGTTCCCGCCCCGCCCGGGTAGGTTTCTCCCGTGACTGATTCCCGGACGTCCGGTACCGACAGGGCCAAATCACTCGCCGCCACCGTCAAGCGGACGGGGACGAGCTTCATCGAGAACCAGATGACCGACAAGGCGGCGGGCCTCACCTACTACGGACTGCTTTCGCTCTTCCCGGCACTGATCGCGCTGGTTTCGCTGGTCGGCCTGTTCGCCGAGCCCGAGGCGACGACCGAGAGGCTGACCAGCATCATCTCGGACCTCGGGCCGGAGGTCGCGACCGATTCGATCGCCGGCCCGGTCGATGCCATCACCTCGAACCGCGGTGCCTCGGGGGTCACCTTCGTTTTCGGGCTGGGGCTGGCCATCTGGTCTGCGTCGGGCTACGTCGGGGCTTTCGGAAGGGCGTCGAACGTGGTCTACGGAATCGACGAGAGCAGGCCCTTCTGGAAACTGAGGGCACAGCACCTTGCGCTGACGCTGACCCTGCTGCTGATCCTGACGCTGCTGGCGATCGGCCTGGCGATGACCGGTCCGGTGGTCGCGGCGGTCGCCGACAATTTCGGCATCAGCTCCACCGCGCTGGACATCTGGGGCATCGCCAAGTGGCCGGTGATGGCGCTGCTGGTCCTGCTGATGGTTGCGCTGCTCTACCACTTCTCCCCCGACATCGACCACGGCCGGATCCGCTTCTCCAGCGTCGGCGCCCTGGTCGCCCTCGCGATCTGGGTCCTCGCTTCGGCCGGGTTCACCTTCTACGTCGGCAACTTCGGCTCCTACAACGAGACCTACGGCACCCTCGGAGGCTTCGTCGCCCTGCTGGTCTGGTTCTGGATCTCGAATCTCGCCATCCTCTTCGGGCAGGAACTGAACCGGGAGCTGGAGCTGCGCAAGCAGGCTTGAGGCGGCAGTCTCCACCGCCGACCGGTGAAGCCTGGAGGTGCCATGGCCTCGACACCCATCCAGGTCGTAGAGCGCACCTCCGCAGTGGCAATGCCGCTGCGGTCGGGTTACGTTGTCAGCAGGGCAGGAAAAGAATTTGTCGCCCGGCGTAAGAAACCGGTCATCTCTTCGTTGGGCATTCAACAGGGCTTGAGGAAGCCGAAAGCACGTTGAAGGGTGTGAACCGAAATGAAGAAGAAGCTGAAGGAACTGATCCACAGGCCGGGACGCCTGCTGCCGGCGGCGCTGATCGCGTTGCTGTGCGGGTTCGCTGTCTCAACCGCGCCGGCATCAGCCGAAGTGAGGGCCGAGAGAGCTGCTGACATCAACCCGGGCCCCAGCGACTCTGACCCCGGCGACTACACCGAATTCGGCGGATACCTCTACTTCGAAGCGCGTGACGGCGAGCACGGCTATGAGCTCTGGCGTACCGACGGCAAGATCTCCGAACTCGTATCGGACATCGAACCCGGCAAGAAGAGCTCGAACCCCTCGAACTTCATCGTTTTCGACGGTGCTCTCTACTTCCGGGCAAGGACCGAAGCCCGGGGAAGCGAGCTCTGGATGACTGACGGAACCACTCCCCAGCTTGTCGCCGACATCCGCCCGGGCCCGGACTCGTCAAGCCCTTCGAACTTCGAGGTTCTCGGCTCGAGCCTGATCTTTCGCGCCAACGACGGGGTCCAGGGTTCCGAGCTGTGGAAGAGGGAGGGCGGCGTGACCGCGCTGCTCGAAGACATCAATCCCGGAGCCGGCAGTTCGGCGCCGAACCAGATGACCCGGCTGGGGGGCCACGTCTTCTTCGCGGCCAACGACGGAGTGAACGGCGACGAGCTCTGGAGGACGGACGGAAGCTCGACCGTTCTGTGGCAGCAGATCAACCCGGGAGCGGCGGGCGCGGGCATCTCCCAGATGACCGAGTTCAACGGATTCCTCTACATGAGGGCCACCGGCGCGGCCTTCGGAACGGAGCTGATCAGGACAAACGCGCTTACCACCCAGCTCATCACGGACCTGAACCCGGGCGTCGGAAACTCGGGGCCTACGGGCTTCGAGGTCTATGGCGACCACCTCTACTTCAGGGCCACCGACGGGGCAGCCGGTGAGGAACTCTGGCGGACCGATGGAGCGGTTCCGTTTCCGACAACCAACCAGGTCGCCGACATTCGTCCGGGTGCCGACGGTTCGTTCCCCGGCAATCTCCGGGCCTTCGCAGGACAGCTCTACTTCTCGGCCAGCAACGGTACTTCGGGCAGCGAGCTGTGGCGGTCGGACGGAGCCGGGGCAACCCTGGTTTCAGACCTGAATCCGGGTGAGAACGGTTCCAGTCCGTACGACCTGAACGAATTCAAGGGCGAGCTCTACTTCCTTGCCGAGACCGAAAACAAGGAGGAGGAGCTCTGGTCACTGAACGGTGGATCACCCAAGCTCTTCGCTGACATCCTGCCGGGAAGTGACGGCTCCGACCCCTACGACTTCACGCCGTTCAACGACGAGCTCTACTTCACCGCCGACGACGGTCTTCACGGATACGAAATGTGGCGACTGACGGACGCCGACAACGAGGTCACGGTGAAGATCGCCGGCAGGAAGATCAAGCTCAACCGCAAGTCCAGGGCCAAAGTCAAGCTGACCTGTCCGGCTGCAGAAGGGTCCGGCCCCTGCCGCGGCAAGCTGACCCTGAAGACCAGGGGCAAGGTCAAGACCGGCAAGAAGGCCCGCAAGGTGACCCTCGCCGGGACCGGCTTCAAGGTCGCCGCCGGCAAGACGAAGACGGTCACGGTGAAGTTCAAGAAGGGCTCGGCCAGGCTGGTTCGCAACAACCGAAAGGCACGCAAGGTGATCGCTGTCGCCAGGGTCAGCGACGGGGTCGGCAATTCGGCAACCGTGAGAAAGAACGCCACGATCAAGCCGGTGAAGTCCGGCCGCAGGTAACACCCGACCGACGGTCGGTCTCAGTCCACCGGTACTACTCGCATCGCCTCTGCGAGGGTCAGGCCCAGTACATGGGTCTGATCGCCGATCCGGATCGAGACCGGCCCGTCGAAGGGCTGGCGCTCGACCATCTCGAACTGGTCGCCGACCGAAATGCCGCAGTCGGACAGGTAGGTGAGCATGTCCGGATTCGAATCGGACACCCGGACGAAGCTGGCCCGGTCCCCCGGTGCCATCGAGGCCAGGTTCTCGGTCGAGGTCTCTTCCAGGCTGAGCTCTCTGGTCGGGATCGGGTCGCCGTGAGGGTCGAAGGACGGGTCACCGAGCTTGGTCGAGATCAGCTCGGTCAGGTCCTCCGACAGGGCGTGCTCGAGCACCTCGGCCTCGTCGTGGACCCTTTCCCACGGCACGTCGAGCACCTCGGCCAGGAAGAGTTCCAGCAGTCGGTGGCGCCGCAGTACCGCCAGGGCGACGCGGGTTCCGTCGGCGGTGAGCCGCACGCCGTGGTAGGGCACCCGCTCGACCAGACCGGCCTCGTCGAGCTTCTTGATCATCGCCGAGACAGAACCCGGCTTGACTCCCAGCCGTGCGGCCAGGTCGTTGGTCGAGGCGGTCTCCGGACCCCAGCCGGTCAGCGAGTAGATCGCCTTGGCGTAATCCTCGACCGCGGCAGTCGGCAGGCCGTGGGTCGCCCCGCCGTTGTGCCCGCCGTTTTCGCCGGTCGTGCTTCCCGTGGTCATATTTTGAGTCTAGACTAAATTCAACCGCGTTCGGCCGCCAGAGCGCTCAGCAGCCGGGCTTCGTTCTCGGCGCCGGAAGCCATTTCATCGAGATCGGAAACCAGGTCCGGATCGGCACAGAAGCCGAAGCAGAGCCGGTCGTCGATCGACATCACGGCGATCCGGAGGGCGTGATGGCGGCCGATCTCGACCACCGAATGGATCGTCTCGACCGGCGCGCCCTCTACCGAGACCCTCCGGCGGGGACCCTTCACGTTCGAGACGCTGAAGGCGAAGCGCCGCGGGTCGGACTCGACCCTGGCCAGCAGCTTGCCCAGCCGGCTGGAGGTGCCCGAGACACGCCGCAGGATCGAGTCGAGTTCTTCGGCGTCGTGATCCTCCTTGCGCTCGGTGGTCGCCCGCCTGATCGCTTCCAGCCGGACCAGCGGATCGGGCTCGCCCAGCGGCAGGGGCACCGAGAAGAAGGAATCCCGGTTGGCGATGCTGTCGCCGGAATGGTGGAGGCTGACCGGCACCTTGACCCGCAGCGACTCGACTCCGAGGCCCTCGTGTATGCCCATCCAGTGGCGCAGGGAACCGGCGATCACGGCCAGCACGGCGTCGTTGACAGTCGCCCCGGCGAGGCTCCTGGCCGAGTCGTGGAGTGCCTCGAAAGAGACCGTCGCGAATGAGACGGTGCGCTCGCTGCCGATCTCGCCGTCAAAAGGAGAGCTCGAAGGTGACCTGACGAACTCCCGGCCGTAGAGGCCGAGGATGTGTCGCCGGCGCCGCTCGTGATCGTCCCGACCGCCGCCGCCCGGCGTAGCCGGCGGGTCGCCCTCGTGCCCGGGTCGTGACCCGGCCGCGTCCTGCTGCCCCGGTGGGTCCGTCTGCCCGGGCAGGTCCTGCTGGTCCTGCTGGTCCCAGAGGATCTGCCTTGCCAGGCGCATCGCGGTGGTCCCGTCAGCCATCACGTGGTGGATCCGCCAGATCAGGGCGGAGCCCCCGCCGGCGGTCGGGGCGATGTCGATCCGCCAGAGCGGCAGGTCACGGTCCAGACGCTCCGAAAGCAGCCCTGCGGTCGCCCGGCGGATCTCGTCTTCGCTGACTTCTTCGCCTCCCGCGTGGACGGCGATGTGGCGGTTCAGGTCGAACTCAGGATCGGACATCCAGTAGGGCGCTCCCGGCTCGCCGCCGAGCTTGCGGGTCAGCTCCGGCGCCGCCTGGATCCTCTGCGAAATCGAATCCCTGAGCCGATCGGCGTCGACCCCGGGCGCTCCCAGCCTGATCACCTTGAGCGTATGGCCGGCGACGGTTTCGTCCTCGAGGTCGAGGATCGCCCGGTCTTCAGCGTTCAGCGGGATTCGCTCGTCCATGGGCCGATGCTAGAGGCATCCGGTATCCGGCCGGATCGCATCTCGCATGATCTGGTGCGTGGCCGGCGGCCGGAAGGGTAGCTCCGGCGGCGGTAGAAGCTTTAACGACTGTCAGTCCATGCCGGGAAGACTGGAGGGTCAGCCCGGACGCCAAAAGGAGAGTCAAATGCAAGGTGCAGGCCGTGTTGCTTTCGCCGGAATCATGCTGCTCGATTCTGGGAACGCTGAACATCATCTACGGAATCGGTGCGCTCGATAACGCCAACGTCTTCGTCAACGACACCAGGCTGGTCTTCAGCGACCTCAACACCCTCGGCTGGCTGCTGATCATCTGGGGCGTGCTGGAGCTGATCGGTGGCTTCTCGCTGCTGGCCGGCAACGCCTACGGCCGGATTCTCGGAATCATCGTCGGCAGCGTCGGTGCGATCATCGCGCTGTTCTCGATGGGCGCCGGCTTCCCCTTCTGGTCACTCGGCGTCTTCGCCCTGTCGTGCTGGGTCGTCTGGGGAATCATCATCTACGGCGAAGAAGAGCGCGTCTGATCACGATTCGTTGAACCAGGTTCTCTTGGGGAGAGAGCCGAACGGGCCCGGCCGGACGACTGTCCTGCCGGGCCCTTCGTCTTGAGGGACTCAGCTCCGCCGAACGCGCGCCGTTCACTCGATGACCGAAGTGGCGATGATGTGAGCCTGCGCGATCTGGGGTGAACCCGCATTGACCGAGCAGTTGAGCGAAATCGTCGCCGGTTCGTCAAGGACCGCGGTCGCCGACATCGACAGGGCCACCCCGTCACCGTTCATCGACGTGAAGATTCTGTGCCGCGTCGTTGGCCATCGAGCAGATCACCGGCTGGTGACCCGCCATCCGCGAAGCACGTTCGCCCGGGCCGTTGAGAACGTAGGAACCCGCCGGGAGTCTCGGTGTTTCGACCACCGCTGCGAAAGCGTCGTTCAGGACCAGCAGCGGGACAACGGGTTCCCTCGCTGCGTACCAGGCTTCGCCGGCCAGCTGGCCCGGCTCGAAGTCGCTCCGCAGAAGGGTTCCGTCTCTGACCGTTGGCGGAGTCGACCGCGCCGTCTGCCAGCTTCGGACGTACCGAGTTCTTTCACCGTTTGGCGGAGTTGACCGCATCGCTACGCAGCCTCGAGCGATGTCACCGCCTTCTTCTTCAGCTTCTTCGTGGTCACCGAGTTCTTCTTCAGCTGCTTGCTGCCGACCGAGTTCTTCGGGATGTTTATCGCCGCGTAGCTGACGCCGCCGAGGGCGACGACCAGGGCGATGACCGAGATCACGAGTGAGGGAGTTATCCGCTTTTCCATCCCCTAGCCGTAGAACAGGACGGGGGCGGTGTCAAACGGGGTGATCAGAACGAACGGCGGAAGGAGCGCAGGCGCAGCGAGTTGGTGACCACGAAGATCGAGCTCATCGCCATCGCCGCCCCGGCGAGGATCGGGTTGAGCATTCCGGTCATCGCCACCGGGATCAGCAGCACGTTGTACATGAAGGCGAAAAACAGGTTCTGCTTGATCGTCTTCAGGGTCGCCCGGCTGAGCCGGATCGCCTCGACCGTGCCCCGCGGGTCGCCGGAGATCAGGGTCAGGTCGCTGGCCTCGATCGCCACGTCGGAGCCGGTGCCGATCGCGATGCCGAGGTCCGACTGGGCCAGGGCGGGGGAGTCGTTGACCCCGTCGCCGACCATCGCCACGGTGCGGCCGGCCATCTGCTGGCTGCGTACGGCGTCCACCTTCTCCGACGGCAGCACCTCTGCCACCACCCGCTCGATGCCGACCTGTGAGGCGACCGCCCGGGCGGTGGTCTCGTTGTCCCCGGTAAGCAGAACGGGTTCCAGGCCGAGTGCGTGGAGTTCGGTTATCGCTTCGGCGCTGGTCTCCTTGACCGTGTCGGCCACGGCGAAGACGGCCCGGGCCTGCCCGTCCCAGGCGGCGACGATCGCGGTCTGGCCTTCGCCCTGGGCCGAGGCCAGCGCCGCTTCGAGTTCGCCGCTGATTCCGGCGGAGGCGGCCCCGGTGCCGTTGCCACTGTCTGCGAACTCGGCCGCGATCATTGACGCCCGGCCGACCAGCAGCCGGTGGCCCTCGACCTCTCCTTCCACGCCGGAGCCCTCTCGGTTGTTGAAGTCCGAGGTGCCGGGCAGCTCCCCGACCTCCTCCCGGGCCCCGGCGGCGATCGCCCTGGCGATCGGGTGCTCGGAGGCGTCTTCGAGCGCGCCGACCAGCCGCAGGGCCTGGTCGCGCTCGACCCCCTCGGCGGTGACCACGCCGACCAGCTTCATCTCGCCGGTGGTGATCGTGCCGGTCTTGTCGAGCAGGATCGTGTCGATCCGCCGGGTCGATTCGAGCACCTGCGGGCCCTTGATCAGCAGGCCGAGGCCGGCCCCGCGGCCGGTGCCGACAAGCAGGGCCAGCGGCGTCGCCAGACCGAGCGCGCAGGGGCAGGCGATGATCAGCACCGAGACGGCGGCGCTGATCGCGAAGGCCGAGCCGCTGCCTTCGATCAGCCAGAAGGTCATGGTCAGCAGCGAAAGCACCAGCACCACCGGTACGAAGACGGCGGAGATGCGGTCGGCCAGCTTCTGCACCGGTGCCTTGCCGGTCTGTGCCTCTTCGACCAGCTTCGCGATCTGGGCCAGGGCGGTCTCGTTGCCGACCCGGGTCGCTTCCACGACCAGGCGTCCACCGGCGTTGACGCTGGCGCCGACCACTTCGTCACCGGGCTGCTTCTCGATCGGTAGCGACTCGCCGGTCAGCAGGGATTCGTCCACCGCCGAGGCACCTTCGACCACCACACCGTCGGTGGCGACCTTCTCGCCGGGCCTGACCACGAAGCGGTCGCCGATCCCGAGCTGCTCGATCGAGACTTTGGTCTCGCTGCCGTCGGCCCCGATCAGGGAGACCTC
This sequence comes from uncultured Solirubrobacterales bacterium, assembly GCA_963717235.1. GTDB lineage: Bacteria > Actinomycetota > Thermoleophilia > Solirubrobacterales > 70-9 > 67-14. The sequence goes on from CAVQVQ010000003.1 coordinate 360,297, forward strand.
CTTGGCGCCCATGTCCAGCAGCGCCTTGAGCGCGTCGCCGGCCCGCGACTTGGCCCGCTCCTCGAAGTAGCGGCCGGCCAGCAGGAAGGTGGTGACCACGCCGGCGACCTCGAAGTAGAGGTGGTCGAGCCCGCCGCCGCGCGAGGGGACCAGCTCGAAGCTCATGGTCATGCCGATCTCCCCGGCCATCCCGAACAGCAGGGCGTAGAGGCTCCAGAAGTAGGCGGCCAGGGTGCCGAGCGAGATCAGCGTGTCCATCGTCGAGCCGCCGTGCCTCGCCGCCTTCCAGGCCGATCGGTGGAAAGGCAGCCCGCCCCAGAAGACGATCGGGGTCGCCAGGGCCAGGGCCAGCCACTGCCAGTAGTCGAACTGCAGGGCCGGGATCATCGTGATCAGGACCAGCGGCACGGTCAGCACGGCGCTGACCACGAAGCGGCGGTAGAGCGAAGATGCGGGTGCGACCGAATGGCTCATGTGGTCGTGGGCGTCGCTGTGGGCTGCCGCGTCGCCTCCGTCAGCAACGCTGTCCCCGGCCGGCCCGCCGGTCGGTTCCCGGGCAAGCACCGCCGTATAGCCGGCCGAGTCGACCGCGCCGGCGAACTCCTCGGGTCCGCAGCGCTCGGGATCGAACTCGACCGCGACCTTCTTCGTGGCGAAGTTGACCGTCGCCTCGGCCCCGTCGATCGCGTTCAGCTTCTTCTCGACCTTGCTGACGCAGGAGGCGCAGCTCATGTCGGGGACCTCGAAGCTGATGCTCTCGCGGTCAGATTCAGTTGTCTTCGAAGCCATCTGCGTGCCTTTCGGGGCTGCTTCAACCGTAGCGTCCTTCCGAGGCTATACCCCTTGGGGGTATTAGTCAAACGTCCGTCCGATCTCCCCGCAGGCTCCTGCGGTCATACTGCGGCGCATGGAAAGCAGCCCGCCCCAGGAGATCTCACTCTCGCCGGTGAAGGCGCTGCTCGAACGCCTGCTCGAGGCCAACGCCGCCAATGATTCCGGAGAGGTCGCCTCCTACATCCCCGAACTCTCGACCGCCGACCCCGACCTGTTCGGGATCTGCCTGGTCACCGCGGGCGGCGCGGTCTACGAGGTCGGCGATACCCGTCAGGAGTTCACCATCCAGTCGATCTCGAAGCCGCTCACTTTCGCCCTGGCCCTGGAGGCCAACGGCGAGGAGGCGGTCCGCGAGCACGTCGACGTCGAGCCCAGCGGCGAGGCCTTCAACTCGATCACCCTGAAGCCCGGGTCGGGGATCCCGCTGAACCCGATGGTCAACGCCGGGGCGATCGCGACCGCCTCGCTGATCAGGCCGATCGGCTTCGACCGTCCGATCGACCGCATCCTCAACGAGTACTCGGCCTTCGCCGGCCGGGACCTGGAGATCGACGAGGAGGTCTACCGCTCCGAGGACAAAAGCGGCCACCGCAACCGGGCGATCGCCTACCTGATGAAGAACTCCGGGGCGCTGGGCGATGAGTCCGAGGTGGAGGAAGTGGTCGAGACCTACTTCCGGCAGTGCTCGACCCTGGTCAACTGCCGCGACCTCGCGACCATGGCCGCGACGCTCGCCTCGACCGGGGTCAACCCGGTGACCCGCGAGCGTGTGCTGCGCGAGGACACCGTGCGCAGCGTGCTCAGCGTGATGGCCAGCTGCGGAATGTACGACGCGGCCGGCGACTGGCTCTACAACGTCGGGCTGCCGGCCAAGTCCGGGGTCGCCGGCGGGATCATCGCCGTGCTGCCCGGCCAGGTCGGCATCGCGGTCTACTCGCCGCCGCTCGATGCCCACGGAAACAGCGTGCGCGGGGTGGCGGTCTGCGAGCAGCTCTCGGCCGAACTGCGGCTGCATGTGATGAGCCCGACCCGTCGGCCCCAGCCTCCGGTCAGGGCGCTCCACTCCTGTGCCGACAGCAGGTCGAGGAGGATGCGCCCGGCCGCCGAGCAACAGGTGCTCGAAGAGCAGGGCGGGCGGGTCCGTGTGGTCGAGCTCCAGGGTGAGATCTCCTTCGCCGCCGGAGAGCTGATCTCCAGCGTCGTCCTCGAAGCAGCCGATTCGATCGACTACGTGGTCCTCGACTTCATGGCGGTCCGCGGGGTCGATTCGGTGGTCGTGCCGATCTTCAGTGATCTGGTCGAATCGCTGGAGCGTGCGGGAGGTCTGCTGCTCTTCTCCGACAGCGATCGCCAGCCCGACTTCGAGGAGGCCTTCAACCGGCTCCGGGAGAACCGCGGTCTGCCGAAGGTACGGGACTTCCCCGACCTCGACATGGCGATCGAATGGACCGAGGACCAGATCATCGAGCGCTACGGCGATCTGACCGAAACCGGTGAGATGCCGCTGGCCGAACACGGCGCCGCCCAGGGAATGGACCCGGAGCAGCTCGAGCGTCTCGCTGCCGTGCTCGAGCGGCGCGAGTACAGCGCCGGCGAGAGGATCTACGACGCCGAGGAGGAGGTCGTCGAGGTCCTGCTGATCACCCGTGGCGGGATCAACATCCTGGCCACCGACGGTGCCGGTGACGTTCGCCGGATGTCGACCCTCCCCGCCGGAATGGTGCTGGGCGACATCGCGATGCTCGGCGGCGGAACGCGCCTGGGCCACTCCGAGGCGGCGACCGATACGGTCGCCTACGCGCTCAGCTCGGCCGCCTACGACGAACTGAGGCGGAGCGACCCGGTCCTGCTCTCGATCTTCCTCGAGAACCTGATGAAGCTGATCGCCCTCAGGGTCGGCCACCTGCGCCGGCACATGGTCGGCTGACGACCCGACCCTTGCCTGGAACAGACTTTCGGATTTTCGCCCTGTTTGGTCTTCGCTCGGGCAATTGCTGCGTTTGTTGCACTCAAGTCACACAGTTATAGTCAGAATGGTCATGAAGATGGTCGGCGTAGCGGAACTGAAGGCAAAGCTCAGCGAGTACCTCGACTCGGTCAAGGCCGGTGAGGAAGTTGTGGTGACCGAACGCGGCAAGCCTGTCGCCAGACTGAGTCGCCCGGATCCGGTCTCCGGGGAAGTCGAAGAGCTGGTCAAGTCGGGCGTGGCTCGCCCTCCTCGCAAAAAGCTGCCGACCGACTTCTTCACGAGCGTTCGTCCCGAAGATCCGGACGGCTCGATCCTCGAGTCGCTGATCGACGAGCGCCGCGAAGGTCGTTGAGCTTGAGGTTCTGGGACTCTTCGGCGATCGTTCCACTTCTCGTCTCGGAGGCTCGCAGCCGGATGGCGCTCGACCTGCTCGAAGCCGACCAGGGGATGGTCGTCTGGTGGGGAACCCCGCTCGAGTGCGCTTCGGCCGTTTTCAGGCGCGAACGGGCAGGTGGCCTCGGACCCGCCGAAAGCGACGCCGCGATTGCGAATCTGAAAGCCCTCGAAGACGCCTGGGTCGAGATCCAGCCCGGCGATGCCCTCAGGTCACGCGCGACCCGGGCGCTTGCGGTCCATGAACTGCGGGCCGCGGACTCACTTCAGCTGGCCGCCGCCCTTTCCTGGCGGCCCGAACCCCGGCAGGCCGACTTCGTCACCTTCGATAGCCGGCTAGGTTCCGCGGCGCGGCTCGAAGGATTCCATCTGCTCGAGCTGCCGGGTCCGGGTTGAGACGGCGACAGGGGCTAGGCTCGTCACACATGAGTAAGTCCGCCGCTTCCGGCTTCGCCGACCTCACGGGCAAGACCGCCCTGGTCACCGGCTGCGGCAGCGCCGAGGGCATCGGTTTCGCTATCGCCCGGGCGCTCGGCCGGCAGGGGGCCGGGGTGGCGATCTCCTCGACCACCGAGCGCATCCACGACCGCGCCGCCGAGCTCCGGGGCCAGGGGATCGAGGTCAGCGCCCACGTCGCCGACCTGATCGACCCCTCCGAGGCGACCCGCCTGGTCGAAGAAGCCACCGCCTGGCACAGCAGCCTCAACGTGCTGGTCAACAACGCCGGCATGAGCCAGGTCGGGACCGAGGACCCTGGTCGTGAGTTCAAGGACATCAGCCACGCCGAGTGGCGGGCCGGCATCGACCAGAACCTCGATCTCGCTTTCAACGTGACCCGGGCCGCGCTGACCGCAATCACCGACTCGAAGGACGGCCGGATCATCTTCGTCGGCTCGGTCACCGGCCCGATGGTCAGCGCCCCCGGCAACCCGGCCTACAGCGCCGCCAAGGCCGGCATCGACGGCCTGATGCGCTCGCTGGCGATCGAGCTCGGGCCGACCGGCACCACGGTCAACTCGATCAACCCCGGCTGGATCGAAACCGCCAGCGCCCTGCCCGAGGAGGTCGTCGCCGGCGAACACACCCCGGTCGGCAGGCCCGGCACCCCGGACGAAGTCGCAGCCGCCGCCGTACTGCTCGCCGCCCCCGAGGCCTCCTACATAACCGGCCAGACCCTGGTCGTCGACGGCGGCAACATCATCCAGGAGATCAAGGGATCCTGAGGCGGCCCGGCCGCCGACCGCGAATTCGCAAGGGCCCCGGCCGAATTCGCCTGAGTTCGAAGTCGCCTGTCAGATCTTCCGTCCGCCCACCGACACCTTCCGGGCAAGCGAAGAAGCGGAGGGGCGAGATGACGACCACACGAGAAGATGAAGTGACGATTGAGGACTACCAGCGCGAGACCGCTGACGGTCGGCGAGCCGGATGTCTCGGGACCGATCGCGGTCTACCCGGTATTCGGGCCGGCGCCGGTCCAGCAGTACACCTCGATGAGCCGCGCCCAGGCGCTCGGCTTCAAGGTCAACGAGCAGCCCGGCGGTGGCTCGGTGCGCGACGTGGTCGTATCCAACCCGACCGGTTCCGCGGTTCTGATCTACGAAGGCGAAGAGGTGGTCGGTGGTCAGCAGAACCGCACCTTCGACAAGAGCCTGCTCGTGGCCCCGGGCGAAACCGTGATCGCGCCGGTCAGCTGTGTCGAGCAGGGCCGCTGGGACGGCTCCCGCAACGCCGAGGACTTCCTGCCTTCGATGCAGGCGGCCGACCCGGACCTGCGCCGGCGCAAGGCCAGCTCCTCCCACCGGGCCCGGGTGTCCGGGATGGAAGAGCGCGCCGACCAGGGCGAGGTCTGGGCAGCCGTGTCCGACCGCTCGACCAGCCTCGGCGTGCATTCGCCGACCGGTGCCTCCAGCGATGCTTTCGAAAGCCACCGCGACCGTCTGCAGGCGAGTGCTTCGCAGATCAACCTGCACGAAGGGCAGGTCGGCATGGTCTTCCAGGTCGGAGGCAGGGTGCTCGCACTCGACCTGGTCAGCCGGCCGGAGGTCTTCGCCGATCTCCACGCGCCGCTGGTCCAGGGCTACTGCCTCGACGCGCTCGGTCGCAACACCCCGGCAAGGGTGAGGGGCACCAGGTATGCCGAGCGCTTCCTGCACAAGGTGGCCGGCAACCGAGTCTTCGAAAACGACGGCATCGGCCTCGGCCGGGGCTTCCGTTTCGAGAACGATCGCGCGGTCGGCACCGGGCTGGTCTCGGGCGAGGAGCTGATCCAGCTCTCGGTCTTCACCAACCGACCCGAGCGCCCGGAAGCCACCGCGCGACCGACCCGCCGCACACGGATCAACCGTCCGTCGAGGCGTCACCCTTGAGCCGCGGCAAGGAGGCCCGGCCCAGGACCCGGCCCGCGGACCCGTGCGCCTTCTGTGGCGTGCGGGTCCCGCGCCGCGGGTCCACCGACAAAGGCGAACCCAGGCTCTGCCACCCCTGCGACTCCGGAAGCAGCTACCAGTTCGCGGTGAAGCGGACTGTCCGTATGTTCACCCCGTTCGCCGAGAGCCGCTGGCGCCGCCCGGGCCTGGTCGACGCCGAAGCGACGCTCGGACTCAGGCCAAGGCCCAGAAGGTGAGACCGTGCGTGATCTGCGGCCGGTCGAAGCTCGACGGGTCGTGGCACGAAGACATCGCCGTCTGTCGTGAGTGCGAGCTCGCCCGCCGGCCGTCGGAATCGACTGAGGTCACACCCCGGCAGTTCGTCGCCGGCTCGGGCTGGCGCCTGGCGACCACCATGCTCGACCACCCGCACCAGTACACCGTTCGAGACCTGAGCAATCACGACGCCCGCAAGACCACCGCGCTCGGCCACGCCGAGTTCGAGAGCTTCGCGAGGCTCACCGCCGACCGCGGCCGCCCCGAAAGATGGGGCAGCGCCACCTACACCTACCTCGAGCTGGACGGCTGGCAGTACTGGACGATGGGCAACCCGCCGGAGGCGACGACCATCATCAACCGGAGGCCGGTCAGCCCCGAAGCCCGGGCGGAGATCGACGAGCAGGTCCGCCGGTTCCGAGTCGCTTAGACCCTGAAGGCTGTCGCGGCGCTACTCCTCCGGAACCAGGGAGAAGAGCGGCCGGCGGCATTCGGGGCAGAGCAGTTCGAGCTGACTCTCCCTGTCGACCGTCCGGCCATCGGTTGCATCGCCGGCCCAGCCGCACGAGCAGTCGATGCTTCCCATCTCACCGATGGCGGCCAGCAGATTGTTCCCGCCGCCGTTCGGGCTCCGGCGTGTCGCTTTCTTCACCTGGTGGTCGATGGCCCACCGCGGACCGAGCGGTTGGCGTTTCCCCCGGAGCTCCAGGTTGAGATTGGCGGCGAAGGTCCTGGCGGAGTAACCGGGGCCTCTGAGCTGCAGCTCTCCTTCGCGGGTCGGGTTCAGGGAAGCCAGCCTCGGGCCGTACTTCTCCCGGAGGATCCAGAGGACCTCCTCGAAGCGCGGCATCGCCTGCTTCATTCCGACCTCGCGCCAGATGACCCGGTCGCCGTGACTGAGCACGGTCCAGCCGTCCTCTTCGCCTTCGACCTCCTCGAAGTCCCAGGTGATCTCCAGGTCCTCCCCGGCCAGGTCCGGAAGCTGCGAGGCCGACTTCAGCTTGCTCTGCTCGAAGCGTTCGAACCTCTTGTCCCACTCGGCCTGCAGGGCCCGGCTCCGGGCCATCTGCTCCTCCGTGAACCGCAGCTCGCAGCCCTCCGGTGACTTCGCGTTTTCGGGAGTCCAGGGGATGTGTGCGGCCTCGTCTACCAGGCCCATTCTCCGGTTGTACGCCCGGGCGCTGTCGTTCATGAGCTTGAAGCTCCCGTCCGGGTCGTTCACGGGGTCTTCCGGATACGCGTTCTCGCTCACCGGTCCCTCGAGCGGGTTCAGCAGTCGATCGATCCACCGCTCTTCTTCGCTGCGGTCGTCTTCGGCCACGGTCGGCTCCCCTCGTCGCTGTCCTTCCAACAGTTGAGTCGGCTCAGGGAGCCGAAATCTGACAACGGGGGCGCCGTGAGCCTTCCGGCTACCCGAAGACCAGGCCGAAAAGGCCAGAGACGACAATCCAGATCACGACGAGGACCAGGCCGACCACGGGCAGCCACAGGGCGATGATGGTTGCCCACATGAGCAGGCCGATGACCGCCATGACCAGAAAGTAGGCGAAGCTCAGTACCGCGTTGACCACCGTCGCCGAAGCCCTGAGGATCGAGCCGAGGGCCGCCGAGGCAGGCTGCAGGCGGGAGGGAGCTCGTGACACCGGAACCAGGTCAGGCAGCCGGTTCCATTCCGGCCCGGTCTGCTCGAGGTCGTCTCCGCTCACGAGTCGGCCTACGGTCGCCGGGGTGATCTGGCTGCGTCTGGTGGCGAACCTCCGGACCCGCTGTTCGCTCGTCTGGCGCAGCGTCGGCACCCGGTAGCGCCGGGCGAGCGCGGCGAAGGCTTCCTGCTCCTCTTCGTCAACCGGCTCTTGCGGAAGCACGATCGCGATCGGACGGGCCTTCTCAGCGCGGAACCCGTCCTCATGAAGCTCGATCCGGCCCCAGGCCTGAATCACTCCGGTCACCCGGAACTCGCCAGACTCGCGGAACGGGCCGCGCTTGCGGTGGGTTCTGTCCGGCTGGCAGGACCACGGATGGAAGGCGTAGAGGCCGCAGCTGCAGTCGGGACCGGGCGGGGACAGGCAGTGCCTCGGCAGCCGCCTTTCGCCACCCGGACCACACTCCGCGACAGTGGCCCGACCGCCCTGTCGCCATTCGAAACCGCCGTAGCCGCGCAGCCGGCAGCCTTCGCCGTCGGCAAGGTCCAGGTCCCAGGCTCTCACGCCGATCATCAGCCCCGCGATCAACGGCGGCTCCGGGACTTCGGCAGTGCGCTCGAGCAGGGAAGCCTGCCCTGTCAAGCCGGCACCTCGTCCGGGTCTCGAGCCGGCTCCGGTCGGCGCTCGGGCGCAGGCGATGGACCGGGCTCCTGGCGATCCGGCTCCCGACGTCCCGGCCCGGCCGGAGGAGCCGGCGCCTTCTCGGGCGCCTCGAGCGGCTCCACCGTGATCGTCCTCGAAGGTCCGGGAAGGCTCATGGCCGCTCACTCCTCGCCGCGCGGCTTGCGACCCCGGCGACGGCCCTTCTGGTGGTAGTCGGCCATCATGCGCTTGCGGGCCGCGGCCTCGTCGACTTCCATTTCAGTGATGTTCTGGGCCATCCAGCGGTCCTCGGCTTCCCACTCGGCGATGTCAGCCTGGGGCATGTTCGAGCGATCCTTCGACCGCAGCCGATGCTTCGAACTCCTCATCCTTCTGAGGGCCTGCCGCTTGCGGCCCATCTTCAGATCCTCCGCCGCCAGTCGCTTGTCGCGCTGGGACTGCTGGAAGGTCAGCTCGGTATCGACCTGCTCGTCCTTGACCCGGCCGGCTGCCTGGTCGCCCGGGACCACGTTCACGTTGACCGGGATCTTGGCCAGCTTGCTCTCCATGGTCTCGGTATCGACCCAGCGCAGTTCGATCTCGCAGACCTGCGCCGGCCCGAGCACGGCGATGTCGGGCACGTCGATCTCGAAGAGCAGCTTGCGGTTCTCGTCGGCGACCAGCTCACCGAGTTCGACCATGAAGCCGCTCTCGATCTGCGACACGGAGAGGTCGTTGAACAGCCTGATTTCGCTGACCGAGTCGCTCGGCTTCACGGTCAGGCTGACCGCCTGCGCGACCTGCTCGAGCAGACCCTCGACCTCGGAGGCCAGCTTGGCACCGGCTTCGTCCGCGTCCTCGGCGAAGTGGGAGTTTCCGGACCCGCCGCGACTGATCGCCTCGAGCAGGTCTTCGTCGTAGCCGCGGCCGATACCGATGGTGGAGATAGTGATGCCTTCCCTGGAACCACCGCCGGCGAAGCTCTCGAGCTCCCGGTGGTCGGTGACTCCCCGATTGGCGTGCCCGTCGGAGAGCAGCACCAGGGTCGTCGAAGCGCCGTCGGAGGTGCGCCCGCATTCCTGGACGCCGCGCAGCAGGCCGCCGCCGAGGTTGGTCATCCCGCCGGTTCCGATCTGGTGGAGCACCTGTCGGATGGCGGTGCCGTCGCCGACCGGAGCGGAAGGAACCGCCACCTGGATCTCGTCGTCGAATACGACCAGACCGAAGACGTCATCGGCGTGGAGCCGGCCGATCAGGCTGTCGATCGCCTGGAGTGCGGTGACCAGCTGTCCGCCGGCCATCGAGCCGCTGCGGTCCAGCACCACCTGCAGTCGGGCCGGGTCACGGCGCCTGTCTCCCTTCAGCCCCGGTGCCGCTATCTCCAGCAGCAGATTGACCGTCTCACCCTGATCGACGGCGATTACATTGAAGTCCAGCTTTGCGTTTAGGTCCATCCCCGGAGAGTCGGCCGACGGCTCCGATTTCTGACAGCGGCCCAGCCTCCCCGCTTCCACGGCTACTCGGGCGAGAAGAAGATGGCGTAGACGAATGCGGCCGCCCAGCCGAACATGAACAGTGCCACCAGACCTCCGACGGCCCAGGGAATCACCGCCCAGACCGCCCTGTCGATCCAGTCGGCCACGGTCGGCGGCTCACCGTCCTTCTGCCGACTGTCCCGTCGCATGCAATAGGACTCGTGGAGGTCGTAGATCAAGGCGCCCACCACGTACAGCGGGATCAGCATGATGTAGAGGATCCAGTTGCCGATCAGGTATTCGATGCCGGCGATGGAGGTCATCGGCGGTCCGGCCCGCATGTCGGCGTCGAGCAGTTCATCTGAGACAGGCGTCGCCCGCGCGCCGGCCGATCTGACAACCCGCCGGGGTCAGGCGCGCACGGCGCTCACCAGCCGTCCCACTCGAGCACGGTGTGGGGCGGGGGCGGCACGCCCGCGTCTCGAGCCCGGCGCACCAGCTCGACCCGCCGATCGGACTCTTCGATCGTCAGCGGCTCCCCGTTCTTCGGCGTCGTGCAGTCGATGACCGGCAACTTCTCGTATCTCGCACGGACCTCTTCGTAGGAGAGCTCGCCGATGGGGACGAAGAGGTTGCATGCGTGGATGAAAGACCTCGCAGAGAAGTTCCTCGCCTGCCACGCCGTCTGATCTCCCGAGGCGATCGCCCCGGGACACCGCTCCAGTTGCTCCCGCCAGAAATCCTCGTCGGTCTCCGGACAGTCGCTCATCGTCTTCCGTCTGAGGAGTTTCAGCCGGCGCCGGGCGAGGGTCTCCACCTCGTCGAACTCCTCCCGGGGCTTCGGCCTCTCGCCCGGGCCCCGGCGTAGTTCTGCCAGGCCCGGACGCAGGCCTTGCCCTTGTCACCCATGTCCCGAGTCCGGCGGGTCGTAGTAGACGATCGGCTCGCGCTTCTCCATGAGGCGTATGTCGCGCACGGCCCTTCGCGCCGCCCATCTCGCTCCGCGTTCGGTCAGGGCGGTGCCGCTCTTTCCGGGCAGCCACGGAGCGCGGTTCCACTTGCTCGGGCGGACGTTCCGCACCTCGACCCGCCAGCTCCACCACCCCGGCAGCGCCGGCTTGAGCTCGATCTTCAGGGGTACGCCCGCGCCCTCGTCGGTGCTGCTGCGCCGTCGGTCGTCTTCGCTCACGACCCGGCCCCCGCTGCTGCGCGAACGATGTACTTCGGCTGGCTGCCGGTCGAGACGTCCTCGACCGCGACCGGGAGACGGCCCGGCAGAGTCTCTATCGCCCGCTTCATCCGGTCGCGACCCTCGGGGTTGGCCGTGTGGAGGGTGATCCCGTCGCGCGGCCACATCGGCCGGTCCTCGGCGCCGTGGAGCTCCTCGAGGAAGTCGATCACCTGGTAGCCCTGGCCGCAGGCGACGTCTCCGTCCAGGTCGTTGTCGAGGGAGAGCTCGACCACACGCTCCTGGAGGATCAGCATGCAGACCTCCCGGACCGTGCGCAGGTGGACCCAGCCTTCGGGGGCCAGGCGGAACTCGTTGTCGTCGTCGAGGAAGACGCGGATCTCGCCCTCACGGGGGAAAGGCCGTCCTTCGGCGTCCCTGAATGCGGTTCTGTAGTTGTGGATCTCAGTCATCGCTCGCCTTTCCTCTCCCGCTGCTCCCGCAGGGCACGAGCCCAGCCGGCGGTCACCGGCTGCACTTCGGTTCTCGTACTTCCGCCGACCTTCTTCCAGCCCCGGCGGCCGACGGGCACCCAGCCCTCGCGTTTCTCATCACTCCTGTCCGACATGAACGTCACCTCCATCGAATCGGGCTTTCGCACCGTGTCCCTGTGGGATCGGTTGCGGCGGCGTCATCGGGCCCGGACCCTCGACCGCTCTGAATGGACGGTGCGTATGTCGCACCTGATGGAGAGAGTCTGACAGCGGCACCGCTTTCTGACAACCCCTTGCGGCGGGCCCCCGGGGAACCGGTCAGTCTTCGTCGAGCGCGCGTCGCACCATCCTCCTGCGGTCAGAGGTCTGAAAGAGTTGGTGCCGAGCCGCAGACCGAAGGAGACCCGCATTGGCTGATGACAGAACGCTGGGCGAGAGGTTCGACCTCGCCCTCGAAATGGCCCACCGCTACCACGGTGACCAGAAGAGGAAAGGCGCCGAGACCCCGTACTTCGGCCACATACTCGGGGTCGCGTCGCTGGTCATCGACGAAGGCGGAGACGAAGACGAAGCGATCGCCGCCCTGCTCCACGACGCCCCCGAGGACCAGGGAGGGGAAGAGACCCTGAAGGAGATCCACGACAAGTTCGGGGGTCGGGTGGCGCGAATCGTCTTCGGACTGAGCGACACCTTCGACGACCCGAAGCCGCCCTGGAAGAAGCGCAAGGAGGACTATCTGGCCCACCTTCGCGAGGAGACCGACCGCTCGGTCCTGCTGGTCTCGATCGCCGACAAGCTCCACAACGCCCGCTCGATCGTGCTCGACCAGGCCGACTGCGGCGAAGCGGTCTGGGAGCGGTTCAAGGGAGGCAGGGAAGGCAGCCTCTGGTACTACGGCGAGCTGGTCAAGATCTTCGACGAGCGCTTCCCCGGCGCCCTGGCCGACGAGTTCAGGCGCACGGTCGAGCGCATCGGAGGCGGAGAGGCAGGATGAGCGCCCCGGGCGAGCTCGCGGCCCTCGTCGCCAGTGAAGCCCGACCACTGACCGGCGCGCCCGGCGACCACGACGAGCTGCTGGAGATGGTCGGCGACGCACAGGTGGTCCTGCTCGGCGAGGCCAGCCACGGCACCCACGAGTTCTACCGCCAGCGGGCGGTGATCACCAAGCGCCTGATCGAGGAGAGGGGCTTCACCGCGGTGGCTGTGGAGGCCGACTGGCCCGACGCCTACCGGGTCAACCGCTACGTCAAGGGGGCGAACGACGACGCCGACTCCGAGGCTGCCCTCGGCGGCTTCCGGCGCTTCCCGACCTGGATGTGGAGGAACGCCGACGTGCTCGACTTCGTCGGCTGGCTGCGCGCCCACAACGAGCCGGCCCGCGAGCCGGCCGGCTTCTACGGCCTCGACCTCTACTCGCTCTACCGCTCGATCGAGGCGGTCGTCTCCTATCTCGACGGGGTCGACCCGCCGGCCGCCGAAGAGGCCCGCCGGCGCTACTCATGCTTCGAGAGCTTCGAAGAAAGCCAGGATTACGGCTACGCGGTCTTCGCCGGGATCTCCTCGTCCTGCCGGGCCGGTGTCTACGAACAGCTCAGGCAGCTGGTCGAAAGCGGCGAGGGCTACCTGCGCCGCGACGGCATCGCCGCCGAAGACGAGCAGTTCCACGCCGAGGAGAACGCGCGGGTGGTGGTCGCGGCCGAGGAGTACTACCGCGGCATGTTCTCCAGCCCCGACAGCTCCTGGAACCTGCGCGACAGCCACATGGCCGGCACTCTCGAGCGCCTGGTCTCTCACCTCGGACGCCACGGCGGCAGCAAGACCGTGGTCTGGGCCCACAACTCCCACATCGGCGACGCCCGCCAGACCGCGATGTCGGACCGCGGCGAGCACAACCTCGGCCAGCTGGTCCGCAGGAGCTTCCCCGGACGCACCGCCCTGGTCGGCTTCACCACATACGACGGCACCGTCAGCGCCGCCTCCAACTGGAACGAGCCGTGCGAGAGGAAGCGGGTCCGCCCGGCGCTCGAAGGAAGCGTCGAGAGCCTTCTCCACGAGGCCGGGCAGCAGGCCGGCAATGCGGACTTCTGGCTGCCCTTCACCCCCGGCACCCCGCTGGCCCAAGCCCTGGACCAGCCGATGCTGGAGCGTGCGATCGGTGTCATCTACCGGCCCGAGTCCGAGCGGATCAGCCACTACTTCAACGCTCGTCCCGCCGCCCAGTTCGATGCTTTGATCCACTTCGACCGGACCCGCGCGGTGGAACCACTCGAGCCGACCGGTGAGTGGCAGGCCGGCGAGCCCCCCGAGACCTACCCGACGGCGATCTGAGCCGGGACCGGACGGCCGCTACCGGTACGCTCGGCTGATGAGCGAGGCAGCCCGGATCTCAAGCCAGGACGCCCCCGAGGCCCGCGCCACCCGCGGGCAGGGGCCGATGCACGCCAGCCTGAGCCTCGGCCGGCTGGCCGGGGTCGAAATCGGCATCAACTGGAGCTGGCTGGTGATCCTGGCGCTGATCTCGGCCTCCCTCGGGTTCGCCGTCTTTCCGACCACCAACCCCGGATACGGCGGTGGTGTCTACGCGGCGATGGCCGCTGCCGCCGCGGTGCTCTTCTTCGTATCGCTGCTTCTCCACGAACTCGGCCACGCGCTCGTCGCGCGCCGGGAGGGAATGGAGATCGAGGGCATCGTGCTCTGGCTGTTCGGCGGGGTGGCCCAGTTCCGCGGGCTGTTCCCTTCGGCGGGGGCGGAGCTGCGCATCGCGCTGGCCGGTCCGGCCGTTTCCCTCGTCATCGGCGTGACGCTGCTGGCTTTCGCGATCCTGGCGCCATTGCCGGGTTTCCTCGACGGTTCGGTGATGTGGCTCGGCCGGATCAACCTCGTCCTGCTCGCATTCAACATGCTGCCGGCGCTGCCGCTGGACGGTGGCAGGGTGTTCCGGGCGCTGGTCTGGATGCGTACCCGCGACTTCCTCCGTGCGACCCGCATCGCCGGTGGGGTGGGCCGGGGTTTCGGACAGCTGCTGATCGGGCTCGGGTTTTTCTCCGTGCTGGTCTTCGGCGCCCTCGGTGGCATCTGGATAGCCCTGATGGGCTGGTTCCTGATGGCGGCGGCCGGAGCCGAGATCCGGTTCGCGACCGTCGGCGCCGCGCTCGGTTCGATGAGCGTCGCTGACGCGATGGCCCGCAATCCATTGACCGTGCCGGCCGGACAGTCGCTGGCCGAGTTCAGCGATGGAGTCTTCACTCAGAGCCGGCACGCCGCCTACCCGGTGGTCGACGGAGGCAGGCTGGTCGGTCTGCTCGGCTTCCGCGACCTGACCCGGGTCGAACCGGGGCAGTGGGAACAGGAGAGCGTCGAGCAGCACATGCGGCCGATCGGGCGGGCCTTCGTGATCTCCCCGGAGGACGACCTCGGCACCACTGCGATGGAACTCTCCCAGGACGACCTCGGCCGTGCCCTGGTCGTGGAGGACGGCCGCCTGGCCGGCCTGCTCTCCATGACCGACGTGAGCAGGCTGATCGAACTCAGGAGTCGTGGCCTGGGCTAGGTTGAGGCCATGTCACTCGAACCCACACCGATAGACGCCGAGCTCGCCCGCTACATCCAGGACCACGCCGGCGGCCGGGACGAGGTGCTGCGAAAGGTCGAGGCCGAGACCGCGGCGATGGGCGACCTCGCGCAGATGCAGACCGCACCCGAGCAGGCGGCCTTCCTCGAGATGCTGGTCCGGCTGGTCGGGGCGAAGTTCGCGGTCGAGGTCGGCACCTTCACCGGCTACGGCGCGATCCGGATCGCCCGCGGGCTGGCCGAGGGCGGATCGCTGCTCTGCTGCGAGCTCGACCCCGAGCGGGCGGAGATCGCACGCGCCAACCTCGATGCGGCCGGAGTCGGCGACCGGGTCGAGATCAGGGTCGGCCCGGCGATCGAGACGCTCAGGGCGATGCCGGACGAGCAGACGATCGACTTCGCTTACCTCGACGCCGACAAGACCGGCTACCCCGACTACTACGAGGAGCTGGTCGCCCGCCTCAGCCCCGGCGGCCTGCTCGCGGTCGACAACGTCTTCCTCGGCGGAGAGATCCTCCAGCCGGAGAGGGAGGCCGCGATCGTGATGGCGGAGCTCAACGACCGCATCCTCGAAGACGACCGGGTCGACTCGGTCATGCTCGGCATGGCCGACGGCCTGACCCTGGTCCGACGCCGGGAGCAGTGAAGCTCCGCTGCCACGAGCCGGGCGGTCCTCGGCGCTAGGCTGAGCCCCTGATGGAAATCTGGATCCACCAGTTCTCCTTCGCCGGAAAGACGCCGGCGATGGCCAGGCAGGCCGAGCAGTGGGGCTTCGACGGCATGCTGGTCGCCGACAGCCAGGACCTGAACGCCGACGTCTGGGTCGAGCTGGCCCTCTCGGCCGCGGCCACCAGCGAACTGAAGCTCGGCACCGGCGTGACCAACTTCGTCACCAGGCACCCGACCGTCACCGCCTCGGCCGCGGCCTCGCTCCAGGCCGAGAGCGGCGGCCGCATCGTGCTCGGAGTCGGCCGCGGGGACTCGGCCCTCTCGAAGATCGGCCTCGGGCCGGAGCCGATGGAGGAGTTCGAGCGCCGCCTCGCCCAGGCCCACGCCCTGCTCGCCGGCGAGAAGGTCACCCTCGAGAACGGGACCGAAGCGGCGATCGAATGGCTCGCCGGCAGCGCTATCCCGGCGGTGCCGCTCATGGTCGCGGCGACCGGGCCGAAGGCGATCGCCGCCGCGGCCCGCCACGCCGAGATGATCGACTTCACGGTCGGCGCCGAGCCTTCGCGGCTCGAGTGGGCGATCGACCACGCCCGAGAGGCGGCCGGCGGGCGCGACCTCTCACTCGGCGCCTTCGTCGACGTCGGGGTCGACTCCGACCCGGCCCGCGCCCGGGACCTGGTCCGCGGCAGCACCGCGATCCTCGCCCGCTTCGGTGCCGAGAGCTCGTCCGACGAAGGGCTCTCCGACGTGACCCGGGAGGGCATCGCGAAGCTGGCCGGCGAGTACGAGGAGGCCGGCCACGGCAAGTCGTCCTCGAGCGCCGCGCAGGACCTGCCGGACGAGTTCATCGACCGCTTCTCGGTCTGCGGCACACCGGACCAGGTCACCGCCCGCCTGAAGGAGCTCTCCTCGCTCGGCCTCGACCGCGTCGTCATGGTGCCGGGATCGCTCGACGCCGACCCCGAGGCGGTCGGGCGCTCCAACCGCCTCTTCGCCGAACAGGTGATCCCCGCCCTGCGTTAGCGCGGAGCGGAGGGGCAGCCGCTTTCGGTCTGCTTGGATTGGGTAGCAGAGCGGTATCCCGCCGCCAAGGATCGGAGGCAACGACAGATGCACCGAGATATCGAAGACGAATCGGAAGAGGCCGAACCGGGTCCCCGGTTCGAGGATGACGATCTCGAGGGTCACTTCGACGTCGACGACTACGTTGTGACCGAGGTCGAAGAGGCCGGAGCCGAACATGAGGACCCCGCGCTTCAGGACCCCCGATTCTTCGAAGATGAAGTCCGGGAAGGGGAGGTCCGTCGAGGATGCTCCGCCGGCTGAGGCAGGCGAGGAGGCTCCTCGTTCCAAGGGTGAGCCGGCCGGGTGGTGGAAGTGGCTGGAAAAGGCTGTCGGGTCGGTTACCCGGAGAGGGCAGGCGCTGTCGGCGACCGTGCTCGCCCAGGCCCGCGGGGTCGAGCTGCCGGGTGCCCCTGAAGGCGCGCTGAAGCGGATCGCAACCGTCGCCGCGATCCTCATCGCTTCGTTCGCGGTCGGCGTCGGTACCTACTTCCTCGGCAAAGGCTCCGGCACCGACGTCGAACAGGCGAGGGTCGAAGGCGAGATCGCCGGTCGCCAGGCCGGGGCGATCGAAGGCGCCGCACGCGGATACTCCGCCGGCTTCAGAAAGGGCAGGCGGGCCGGATTCAGGAAGGCCTACATCCCCGCCTACCGCCTCTACTACAAGCGCGCCTACGAGCAGGCCGGGCTGGACGTTCCCACCAACCAGCAGATCGACATCCCGCTTCCGTGAAGTGGGTCGAGGACAGACCACGGCTGGCGGTGGCCGTACTGGCGGTGTCTCTCGCAGCCGCCGCAGGCCTCGGACTCGGCGTCGCGACCACCGGCAACGAGCAGGAAGCCGAGCAGGCCGAACAGCTCGCCTACGAGCAGGCCTACGCCGAGTCCTTCGCGCTGGTCCGCACGGTCGCAAGGCAGAGGGGGCTGGAGGAAGGCGCAATCCGCGGCCGGATCGCCGGCGAGGAGGCCGGCAACCTCGAAGGATTCGATCTCGGCGGAGGTATCGCCGGCCTTCGCCTGATCGAGGACCAGCTCATCGAAGCCGAAGCCGCCCGGGCAACCGCCGAGGCCGAGCTCGCAGAGCGCCAGGCCAACTGCGGATCGATCGCCCGTGCACCTGACGTCTGTCCCACCGACGCCGAGCTGGCCGATTTCCGAGCGGCCGTTGCCGCCGCGAAGGCCGAAGAGGAGCAGCAAGACAGGCCGGGCAACAACAGGCCGGGAAACCGACCGGGCGGTCAAGATGGATGAGGCTCAGCCCCCGGTGAGGCGAGTCGGCCCCACGGCGACGGTCGCACTGTCGATCCTGGTCGCCGCAATCGCCGGCCTCAGCATCGGCACGGCAGCACAGGAAGACGAAGTCGACCCGGCGACCACCCGCGAGAGAGCCCTGGCCGACTCGCGCGAAGCAACAGCAGCCGAGGTTCGACGAGACGCCGCGAGGGCCGGCTTCACCCAAGGCAGGAAACTCGGAACCGTCCAGGGTCGCCGCTCGGGAGAGGCGGCGGGCCGGGCCGACGGAAGGATTCAGGCCCAGGCCAGCCTCACCCGCAGAGCCCAGTCAGCCGCCGAAGCCGCCCAGTCAGCCCTGGCCGAGATCTCGGAGCCGCCTCCGACTCCAAGCCCGTAGTCCCACGTTGGCTCCCGACGGTGCGGTCGGTTACTGCGGGAGAGACGCTACGAATTCGAGGGCTCAAGAATGCTCATCTCATCCAAGGCGGTCAATCGGTGCGACGCTCAATTCGTTCCCTGACCCGGTTCACCCGAATCGGGCCATTGTTCCTCGCCACTCCATCCGGTAGGCCCTGTCGGGGCTCACGGGGCTGGTCGTGACCGAGTTCCCGAAGCTGTCGCTGGACTTCGGCCCGGGTCCGTTCGCGGACCATCTCCTCGACACGCTCTTCGAGGGCCTTGGGTATCGGCCGCCTTGGCTTCCCCTGTCGCCGGCTGCGCTGTTGGTCGGACCCCGCACGCTGCTCGGTTGGCGTCACTTTGCCCGGAGCGCGGCTTCTGGCGAGGACGGTTTGTTTGTGATGGCTCCGGTCCCGAGAGGTCCAGCTTGAGGTCGTAGTCGACCGGGTTCCCCTTGGGCTGATCCTCCGGGATGTTCACCCGGATGCTTGTGTGGGCCGACTCGGTCCGTCTCGACCTGAAGTCGGTCCACTCGGCCTCGATTTCGACCACTTCACGGTGGCCGACCTCGGCCAGACCGGGTATCGACAGGCGGAAGTCCAGAGACCGGACTTCGCCTTCACGCAGATCGCCGAGTTCGAACGTGATCCCGTCCTCGCGCTCGATCGTTGGCCAGGGGCCCGGCAGGCTGAACTCGGTGACTTCCGGACCGGGCTTGATCGTCAGGCTGACGGCCCGGAACGGCTTGTTCGCAAGTCCGGGCAGGGCCCTCAACAGCGCCCTCGCCGCGACCGCGCCGTCGGTTGCGATCCGGGCACGTCCGCCGCCGGCCGTGGCGACTTTGCCGAGTAGCGCGTTCGGCCTCTTCTCCATGCAGATGGTCGAGACCCTGAAACCCTGCTCCCGGGCTCCATCTGCCATGCCTGAGATGATCGAGGTCTCGCGCGGGCTGCCAGCGCTCAGGTTCGAGTCCGAGATCAGCACTATCGCCGACTCCCCGGCACCGATCCGCTGACATTCCCGGATCGCCATCAGCAGGCCGGCAGTTGGTTCGGCCAGGCCAAACGGTCGGATCTCGCCGAGCACTTCCTGAACCGACTCCCCGTCACCCACCGGGCCGGCAGGGAAGGCGAATTCGTTCTGCGCACCGAAGGTGACCAGCCCGAAGGTGTCCCCGTCCGAAAGCCGCTCGACCAGGTAGTGAATTCCCCGCAGGGCGGCGAACAGCTTCATCGGGTTCATCGTCTCCCCGACGTCGAGCGCCACCTGGATGTGGCGGCCGCCGGCGCGCCGCGCCCGGTCAACTCCCGGCGCAGCCAGCCTCACCAGAAGGTCGAGCGCATGCTCCTGCTCCAGCGCCACGACATCAAACTTCATCTTTTGCTTTCCGCCCATGGGGAAGAGAGTCGGTTGATATCCCGGGTTTCTGACAGTCCCTCGTGGGAACATCACGGAATGGAAACCCGGCTGCGTGCGACCGACCCGCTCTACCACCTCGGCGGGAAGAGATGCGACAAGCGTGTCTGGCTGCGCGACCAGGGTGAGGTCGAGCCGCAAGCCCGCGAGTGACTTCAAGCAGGCTCTGGCGAGGCTCGGCGATGAACACGAACAGCGTCATGCCGAGACGCTGCCGGACCTCCTCGATCTCGGTGACATTCGCGACATCAACCAGCACGCTGACCGCACGAAGCTGGAGCTGGAAAAGCACCAGCAGGTGATCTGGCAAGGGGCCTTCCGCATCGAGCACGAGATCGCCGGCGTCATGGCCGAGGTGGTCGGTCTGCCTGACTTCATGCTCCCGGACGGCGACTCCCACATCATCCGGGACGCCAAGCTCGCCCGCACGATCGAGAAGGGCAAGAAGCCCGGAATCTTCCTCCAGCTCCAACTGTACGGCTGGCTCTACGAACAGACGATGGGGCGTCCACCGACGAAGCTCGAGGTCCTGAACGGACGCAATGAACTGGTCGAGATCGAGCGCGACGACGAGGCCGTCATGGCGGAACTCGAGGAGATCCTCCACCTGCGCTCGCTCGAGCAGGAGCCTTTCGA
This sequence comes from uncultured Solirubrobacterales bacterium, assembly GCA_963717235.1. Lineage (GTDB taxonomy): Bacteria > Actinomycetota > Thermoleophilia > Solirubrobacterales > 70-9 > 67-14. The sequence goes on from CAVQVQ010000003.1 coordinate 380,542, forward strand.
GGTGGTCGGGTGGTCGAAGTGCCAGGACTGCGACTTCACCGACTACTGCTGGCCTCGGGCTGAGGAGCAGCGTGCCCCCGGAGTGATCCCCGGAGTGGACGTCGGCCTGGGCCGGCGTTTGGCTGAACTGGGAGTCGAGCAGCTTCGACGAGATCCCCGCGAGCGATTCGATCTGACCAGTCTGGCCGAGACTGCAAGAGACCATGGGGCAAGCGGCGAGAATCGCCGGTGGGGACCAGGCGGGCGGAGCAGGTCATGGCGCACGTTCGCGCCAGGATCGAAGACCGCCCCGGTCCAGATCGGGCCGGTCGAGATACCTGACAGCTCCCACTACGTGATGTTCGATCTCGAAGGCCTTCCGGCCGAGCAGGACGGACCGGACAAGGTCTATCTGTGGGGCATGCAGCTGTATCCCGCGGGCGGTGGGGAACCGGAGGAGCCGACCTTTGCCCTGGCGGAGTTCCACGAAGACGGTGACGAGGAGGCGTGGGAGGAGTTCCTGCTCGGGTCGGGGCAGATCCTCGATCAGTACGGCGAGGACACGCCCTTCGTCCACTGGGCCACCTACGAGAAGACGAAGATCAATCTCTACATCGACAGATTCGGCGACCCTGACGGAATCGCAGAGAAGCTGGTCCAGCGAAACCTGCTCGACCTGCTGCCGGTGACGAAGAACTCATTCGCGCTCCCGCTGCCGAGCTACTCACTGAAGGTCGTCGAGCGCTACGTCGGCTACGAGCGCACGAAGGTTCCCGGCTACAAGGGCGACCAGTCGATCGCCCGCTACATGGAGGCCGTCGAGACCGACGACGAAGCCCTCCGCGAAGAGATCATGGATGAACTCTGCAGCTACAACCACGAGGATCTCGAAGCGACCTGGGCGGTGTTCGAGTGGTTGCGCGCCGCCTGCGATTTCACCATCTAGCCTGGAGTGGACCTTTCCCCTCGAGCCCTCCACGTAATCCATGCCAACGAAGCGCTCACACGCGGCTGCGAGGACTTCGAGTCAGGGACTTGACAGTGCTGTCGTTGCGAAAGCCCATGCTGCCAGATGTTTCGCCGGCTCGAGGAGAACCGCTGGCGCCGTTTGCGGATCTTCACTAAGGCGACTGAAGCCGGTATAGCCATGCCTCAGGCAAGGAGCTGCTCCCGGCGACCGCGACGCAGGATTTCGGGCGGGGCGTCTCGCGCGGCCAGGCCGCATGCTTGTACGAACTGGTCAACCTCTGGTCGAGCGCAGACGACAGGGCAAGGACGCGAGGTTTGTGTTGACCCGGAACAGCTAGGTCAAGTCGGGAGGTGTTTCCAGTTGATCACCTTGCTCGTATCTGGGGTCGAGGGGGCTCCAAACCCAACGTGCCCTACGAAATCCAAATCCTGCTTCGTGGTTGCCAAGCTACAGAGGACGAACCGGCTGGTACAAGAGTTCCGAATGGCTGCTGACGCTAGGTTCAAAAGACTGGGCGGAGCAGAGCGCAAAGAATCGTTGGGTTACCTGTCGTCAGGATCGATACGAAGGCGAAGTCACATTCTTCCGATTCTGAGGCATGGAAAGGAGGAGGAGTTGGTCGCGATCTGCGTCAAGCGGGAGTTGTCGGTACGTATTCGCTGGCGAAGGGCTGAGCGGAGAGCCAGGGAATGCGATGGAATTGGAGCTAGTAGAAACCCTAGGCAAGCCCGTCATCGTGATTCCCCTCGCAGAGGACCTGTCCGGGTGCGAGAACTGCCACGTCGAGCTTTCACGGTGGACCATCTATCGCCCGCAGATGCCGGTTCACTCGAATCGATTCGCTGATCGTCAACAGCTGCGCTATCGGTTCAGACTTGACGATCAAGAGCCGAGGTCCTGCTCGAGCAGTACAGATACATTCGTAGAGACTTCAGATAGAGCTTGAGGACCATAGGCAACGACTTTCACACCTACTTTCTTTCGATCAATTCACTTCTGCTGGCCGCGACTGGGTTGCTTCTGCACGATCGGCACGAGAAGAGCAATCATGAGCTTCTGCTGATACCGGTTCTTCCTCATCTCCCGGATTGCAGCATTTTCCTGGCACGGACCTGGCTTGGGCAAATTGGCAGCTATGGCCAGGTTCGAAAAGGAAAATTGGCGCGGTTATCTTTGCGATCGAATCACGATTGCCGGCGTCGCCATTCGTGGGTGAGTGGCTAGCCATGCTCCAGCGAGACTACGAGTCGTTTACGGAATCGGAAGCTGGGGTACCGAAGGCTTTCGTGGTCCTCTACGTCGCGGCGGCAACAATGGCCGTCACCTCTTCTGCTCTTCGACTCGAACTCTGCATTGCGGAAGTAAGCCAGACGGACTTTCCAGGGATAGTTCGGGACCGGCAATACCCTCCGCAATGGGATTCGCGCGACGACTGAGCGTCGGAACCTGATTGTTGCCCAACGCCTCAGCCACTCGCCGGCGTGGCGCATGGCCGCGATCGATCTAGGTGTACAGAATGCCGCGCGATTCGCGCGGGATCGGCGGACGCTCCGCAGGGTGGGCAGTCGCTTCGTCGGGTCTGCGGTTGGCGGCCTGGTCGGGCGATGGGTCTGGCCGAGTACCCTGGAGTTCAGCCATGACCGAGATGTGTCGTCCGAACCCGCGACTACGGTGACAGCCAATGACTGAACCTGACCGAGATCAGCCGGAGAACGGCGGCATTGAGCCGCTTCTCTCGATTGAGGATGTGGCGGGGGTGCTGCGAATCTCCGAAAGCGGCGTTTACCGTCTCATTCGGCGCGATGAGATTAGCTGCGTGAAGGTTGGCGGGCGAACTCTCTTTGAACCTGGCGAACTGCGGACGTTCATCGCCGCGAAGCGTCAGGGGGGTTCGACAAACCCCGATCCGAACACATCCGCCCGAAGCGAGGCAGCATGAAATCTGACGGCAAAGCGGTTGTGCTCGTGAGCGGTGGCCTCGATTCAGCCACAGCGCTCGCGATGGCCAAGGATGAAGGCTACGAGCCATACGCGATCACGTTCCGATATGGACAGCGGCACGATGTTGAGCTTCAGGCAGGCTCAGAAAGTAGTCGCGGCCGCGGAGGTGACCGACCACATCGAAGTAGAGATAGATATGCGACGAATCGGCGGCTCGGCGCTGACCGCCGACATTGACGTTCCGAAAGGCCGCGAGGTTGAAGAAATGTCGGACGGAGTTCCCGTTACGTATGTGCCGGCTCGAAACACGGTCTTCCTTTCCTTTGCTCTCGCTTGGGCGGAAGTCCTCGGTTCGGACGACATCTTCATCGGCGTCAACGCTCTCGACTACAGCGGCTACCCAGACTGCCGACCCGAGTACGTCGCGGCCTACGAAGCAATGGCGAACCTGGCGACAAAGCGTGGCGTCGAGGGGGATCGACTCAAGATTCACACTCCGCTAATCGATCTCACCAAGGCCGAGATTATCCAGCGAGGAACCGAACTTGGGGTGGACTATTCGATCACCCGCAGTTGCTACGACCCGTCACCGAAAGGCGAGGCCTGTGGGAACTGCGACTCGTGCCGACTTCGACTCAAGGGTTTTGCGGAAAACGGGATGAATGACCCAGCACCGTACGAGCCTCAGGCGACTGATTGACCAGGCAATTGCAAGAACTCGCTGAAAAGCCCCAGAAGCTCAAGCTCTTCCCAGTCGTCGAGATCTTCGGCCCGACCATCCAGGGAGAAGGCTCCGAAGCTGGACTTCCCTGTCACTTCGTTCGATTTGGTGGTTGCGATTTTCGTTGCTCGTGGTGCGACACGATGTACGCCGTCGATCCGGGTGAGGTTCGGCGGAACTCTCAATTCTTGAGTGCTGAGCAGATCGCCGACCGCGTTGAAGGTCTTGCTGGGGCGCCGGAATGGGTGATTTTGAGCGGCGGGAACCCCGCCCTCCATGAACTTGAGAGCCTTGTCGAGAGCCTGCACAGGCTCGGCCTCAAGGTCGCGGTCGAAACTCAGGGTTCGGTCTGGCGTGATTGGCTGACGGGGGTAGATCGACTCACGGTCTCGCCGAAGCCACCGTCGTCGGATATGGCTACCCCGGAGCATCGCCAGCAGTTGGAGCGGTTCATGTCTCAGGCGCTGAACGGAAACGCTGAACGGATCGCGCTGAAGATCGTCTGCTTCGATGACGCCGATCTTCTCTGGGCAAAGGAGATTGCCTCTTCTTGGCCGCGAACTCGACCTCTACCTGTCAGCCGGGACTCCCGTCCCTTCACCAATCGACCTGCGCAGCGCAGTGGCGGCACGTTTTCGCTGGCTCTGCGAGCAGGTAGTCTCGCGGATCCTGAACTTGCTCGGGCGCGGGTATTTCCGCAGTTGCACGTAATCGCCTGGGCGGATGCGAGAGGCGTATGAGCGAACTCACTATCACCGATACCCGCGAGCAAGCAGAGATTCTGCGGACTACAACGACAGCTGAGATTTTTCGTGAGTTCACGTTTGAGGCTGCCCATCGACTCCCAAACGTCCCCGACGGGCATAAGTGCGCGCGCCTCCATGGGCACTCGTACCGAATAGAAGTGAGGGTCGGTGGAGAGGTCGGCGAACATAGCGGTTGGGTTGTTGACTTCGCTGACATCAGCGCCGCGTTCAAGCCGCTCCATGCGGAACTTGACCACTACTACCTGAACGAAGTCCCGGGTCTTGAGAACCCGACAAGCGAGAACCTGGCGCGATGGATTTGGGAGCGCCTGGTCCCGGTTCTCGGTGGCCTGCAGGAAGTCATAGTCAGGGAGACGTGCACTTCCGGCTGCTCGTACCGTGGGGATGCTGCGAGGTGAATGCCGCCGAAGCACTGGCCGCACTCGGTGTCGAGGATGTGCAGAACTCAGGTGATGATCGCGGCGTGTTGATTGATGAAGTCGGCATTGACGAACTCTCCTACCCAATCAGCATCGAAGGCCGAGATGGGGAATACCAGCAGACGGTCTCCGAGGTGGGCATGACCGTGGAATTGGCCACTCACCTTCGCGGAACACACATGAGCCGCTTCGTTGAGGTTCTGGACGGCCACGCCGCCCGCGTTGGTCCGGCGAGTTTTCTTGCGATGGTTTCGGAGGTCAGGTCGCGGCTGGAATCGGAATTCGCGCGCGTCTCCATGCGTTTCCCCCTGTTCCTCCGGCGCCCAGCTCCCGCGAGCGGAATGGAGTCATTGGTCCGATACGAAGGTCGTCTGGTTGGAGAATCTCGGGCCAACGAGACCATGAAGGAAATCGGGGTCCGTGTCCCCGTGACTAGCCTCTGCCCCTGCAG
>CAVQVQ010000004.1:0-3665 GCA_963717235.1 uncultured Solirubrobacterales bacterium
GCCGGGGATCCCGCCACCGCGAAGGCGCTGATCCTGACCCTGGCCGGGCGGGTCCGAGGACGGGTGGCAGTCGACGTGCCCCAGCCGAACCGGGCCGCGGTGGAACTCCTGGAAGGCCTCGGGATGGAGCGCAGCTTCGAAACAGCCCGCATCTATCGTGGCCCGGCTCCGGACCTTCCGCTGGAGCGCATCTTCGGAATCACCAGCCTCGAGCTGGGCTGAGAGCAGCCGACCGGCGGGGTCGGGGGTCCCGGTCACGGGGTTTCCAGGACCAGCTTGCCGGCGGCGCTGCCTTTCTCCAGATACTCGATCGCCTCGGCCGCACGCTCGAGCGGAAAGCTGTGGTCGATGACCGGACTGAGCTGACCGGAATCGATCAGGTCACGAAGCGTCTCGATGTCTTCCCCGTTCTCGGAGGAGATCAAGGTGCCGAGCTTCTGGCTGACCAAAGGCGAGAGCAGCATCGCTCGCAGCTGGCGGTCGGTTCCGCCCAGCACCTTGCCGGCCTTCTCGCCGCCGACGATCACAAGCCGGCCTTTCGGCTTGAGCAGTCCCCTCAGTTCTCTGAGCGGACGGTTGCCGCCGGTGTCGATCACCGCGTCGAACCGCTCACCGATGTCGGCGAGGCTCTCCTGCGTGTAGTCGATCACCCGGCTGGCTCCGAGCCCGCGGACCATCTCGACCTTGGCGGTGCTGCAGACTCCGGTGACTTCGGCACCGACGGACCTGGCGATCTGCGTCGCAAAGGACCCGACGCCACCCGATGCCCCGATCACCATCACTGATTCACCGGCCTCCAGCTTCGCCCGGTCCCGGACGGCCTGGAGGGCGGTCAGTCCGGAGATCGGCACGGCGGCGGCCTGCGACGGCCCTAGCGTCTCAGGCATCGCCACCACCTTGTCCTCGACCGCGCAGGCGTATTCGGCAAAAGAGCCTTTCGCGATCCCGAAGACCTCGTCTCCGGGCTTGACCGACCCGACCCCGGCACCGACGCCTTCGACCCGACCGGCGAAATCGAAGCCGGGGATGCGCAGCTTCGGCCTGCGCAGACCGAAACCGGCGATACGCACCATGTAGGGGAGTCCGGCGACCAGATGCCAGACCCCGCGGTCCACCCCGGCGGCGTGGACCTTGACCAGGACTTCACCTTCGCCGGGTTCGGGCACCGGTTCCCGCGACTCGTACCTGAGGACTTCACCGGCCCGGCCGAACCTGTCGTGGACCACGGCCTTCATGGTTGAAGGCGGCCCTGCCTCCGGAGCCACCTCACGCGCTCCGCTGCTCTCGGGTATCCGCTTTTCGGTCTGCATGTCAGGGCTGCCTTCCATCGGTCTTGGTTTACGCCGTAAGTTATAACATACGCTGTAAGCTTCGTAGCGATGAATCCCGATTCTCAACCGGGCATCCGGCGGAATAATGCCCGGCTCCGGCTCAGCAGAAACCTGATCATGGAGGCCGGAGTCGCCCTGGCCGACCGTGAAGGGATCGAGGCGCTCAGCATGCGAAAGCTCGGCGGCGAGCTCGGCGTCGAAGCGATGTCGCTCTACAACCACGTCGCGAGCAAGAGCGACCTGCTGGACGGCATGGTCGATCTCGTCTTCAGTGAGATCGAGTCGCCCTCGGGGCAGGGAAGCTGGCAGCAGCAGATGAGAATTCGAATGAGCTCGGCCCGTGAGGCACTCAAGGGTCACCCCTGGGCGATCGGCCTGATGGACTCGAGGTTGACCCCGGGTCCGGCAACACTCCAGCACCACGACTCAGTCATCGGCGCCTTGCGCCAGGCCGGGTTCCCGGTCGAGATGGCTGCCCACGCCTACTCGGTCCTCGACAGCTACCTGTACGGCTTCGTCCTACAGGAGGTCAGCCTGCCGTTCGACAGCCCGGAGGAGTCGGCTGAAGTCGCAAAGGCGATGCTCGAAGCCATGCCCGAGGACGAATACCCGCACCTTCGGGAGCTCGCCAGCCGGCACGTGCTCCAACCGGACTACAACTACTCGGACGAATTCGACTTCGGCCTCGACCTGGTGATCGACGGAATCGAGAGAAGCGCAAGGGCCGCCTGAGGCCTCAGATCAGCCGCGTTGATGGTTAAGGTGACGTACGAATACCAGGCACGGGATTCGTCAGGAGCTGCATGCCCGGTCAACGACTCGCTGTGAACTTCGAGAAGCCGGTGCCCGAGTCGGCCGAGCAGCCGTCCCCGAAGCTGATACCCAGATTGCCACTGGTGCGGGTGGCCTTGCGGTTGGTTATCCCGGTGATGAAGACCCCTATGCGCCGGTCCTTCGTGGTCTGGCCGTCCCGGGAGAAGAACACGTTGGTGCGCTTGGCCGGGTCGAAAGGATTAGACCCGCGCTCGATCTTCATCTTTCCGACCTTGCCGCTGATCCTGCCGCTCGGCGTCTCTCCGAAACAGCGGGGGGTCAGCCTGCGGAACTTGAAGCTGAGAATCCTGAATGGAGCACCGCCCAGACGCTGGATCTTGACTACGAGCTTGGATCCGGGATTGCCCGCCACCGAGCCGACGAGCGTCCGCGTTTCGGCTGACGCGGCCGGAACCAGCGCGACGCCCGCGGACACCGCTATCAGCGCAGCGCAAAGGAACTTCGAAAGCCGGCCGCTTCTGCAGGTCACTCTTCTCCCCATGCGCGGCACTCTCCCAACTCGGGGACTGCCTGTCAAGGGCTCTTCCGGGAAGCTCAGATCTGGCTCTTGATGATGCGATCGAACATCCGGTCGCTGACCAGTTTGCGCAGGGTCAACAGCTGGCGTGCGTATTTGCCGGCGACGTAGCGGGTCTTCGGTTTCTTCGCCTGGACCGACTTGACGATCACGTCGGCGATCACGGATACCGGCGAGCCCCCGTCGCCGGCCGCGTCGGCCATGCGCTTCGCCTGGTCGGCATAAGGTCCCTCGCCGGATCGTTCCATCATCTGATCGACCATGATGCCGCTCCACTCCGTATCGATCGCCCCGGGCTCGATGATCACGACGTCGATCCCGAAAGGTGCGACCTCGATCCTGAGGCAGTCCGACCAACCTTCGAGGGCGTGCTTGGTGGCGTGATACCACGAGCCCAGCGGCGTATAGATCCTGCCCCCCATCGAAGAGATGTTGATGATGCGCCCCGACTTCTGCTCGCGCATGTGGGGCAGCAGGAGCTGGGTCAGCCGCGCCAGCCCGAACAGGTTGACCTCGAACTGGTAGCGGGCGTCTTCGAGAGTCGTGTCCTCCATCGCGCCGTAGGAACCGAAGCCGGCGTTGTTGACAAGCACGTCGACCCCGCCGCTCTCCGCCGTGATCCGCTCGACCGCGGCGAGGATCTCTTCGTCCTTGCTGATGTCCATCGCGATCGCGGTCGCCCCCAGCTGCTCGAGGTCGGCCATCCGGTCGACCCGGCGGGCGGCCACGAAGACGTCGTAGCCGTCGGCCAGAAGCTTCTTCGCGGTCTCTTTGCCCATGCCCGAGGATGCGCCGGTGATCAGGACTGTCTTGCTCATTCGCGTTTCTCCTACCTGCGTGGTTTCGATTCCTTCAGCTGCCGTTAGGTGCCGGCCGACTGAAGAGACCGTACACCGGCCGGGCTCAACTCCGCAGGGACTGGAGCATGTCCTGAAGTGCCGCGAGTGTCTCCCGTCGGGCCTGATCGGGGTCGTCGGCGACGG
>CAVQVQ010000005.1:0-120000 GCA_963717235.1 uncultured Solirubrobacterales bacterium
GCCGGTCCCATGACCGCCGCCGGAGCGAGCCTTCTGGTCGCCGGGTCTGCCGTATTCGGCGCCGACGATCCGGCCGAGGCCTACTCGCAGATCCTCGCCGCAGCCGAATCCGGCTAGGGCGTTCCGTCTTCCAGTCCGGCCAGTCTGGTGCCGATCTCGTCGGTCGTTCCTTCGAGCGGCAGGCCTTCTTCCGGCCCTGACGGACGGCGGTAGACCCAGTAGAGGCCGGCGAGCAGGATCAGCGCGGTCAGGGTGAAGCCGATCTCCACCCGGCGGTTGACGTCCTCGATCACCGGGAGGATCGTCCAGACGATGAAGAAGGCGGCGCAGGAGATCCAGCGAAACGAGGCCCGGCGGGCCTGGCCCTGGGCGACCGTGGCCTGGTTGACCGTGACCGCGGCCAGGTAGAAGCCCATGCCGGCGGTGACCAGCAGCAGGCCGGCCCGGTCGTAGGTGAACTTGTCGGAGAAGGCCAGCTGCATCAGCTGCGGACCGGCGATCAGCACGACGACAGCGGTCAGGGCGGTGAAACCGGTGACACCGAGCAGAACGTTCCTGACCGAGCGGTGGAACTGGGCCTCCGAATCGGCTTCGGTGCTGTGGTGGAGCGAGGTCAGGTGGGGCAGGATGCTGGTCGAGACTGCCTGGAAGAGCTGAAGCGGGGCCCGGGCGATCATCAGCACGTTGAAGATGAAGCCGGCTGCTCCGGCACCTTCGAGTGCGCTCACCAGCAGCGGTCCGGCGTTGAGGAATACCTGCTCGCTGAACATGATCAGGAAGACCGAGCCGACGAAGCCGGCCCCGTGGGACATGGAGAACTCCTCCCGCTCGGCTTCCATGTCGATCTCGGGGTCGTGGCGCTCTGCCCGCTCGGCCTCTTCGCGGCGGGTGCGCCTGGCGATCGCATACGGGATCACCATCAGCGAGAGCAGCGGGGCGGCGACGATGCCGATCGCGACCATGGTCTGGCCGGAGAGCAGGCCGACCGCCACCAGGACGGCGAACAGGGTCCGGAATACGGATTCGGAGAGGATCAGCGCGGTGAACAGGCCGAACTGCTGGTGTCCGGCGAAGTAGCCGCGGGCGTAGTAGCTGGCCGCGTAGAACAGGACAGCCGAGAAGAAGATCCAGTAGAGCGCGGAGTTGCCGTCCAGCAGGCCGTTCTCGATCGGGCCCTTGAGGATCAGCGCCACGGCGGCGAAGGCGAGACCGAGCGTGACCTGGATGCGGGCGGCCACCCGTACCGGCCCGGTGTCCGGGTCACCTCGCTCGATGTGCTCGGAGATGTGCCTGGAGAGCAGCTGGTCGACCGGCCGGTAGAGGGTCGAGACGGTGATGAAGACGGCCGACCACAGGACCGTGATCTCGCCGTATGAGTCACGGTCGAGGTTGTGTGCGGCGATGAAGAAGTAGACGTAGGTGATCAGCCCGGTGAGGCCGACCCCGATGGTCAGGAATCCGGCGGTGCGTCCGAACCTGCCCGACCTGCGCGCAGCCTCGCTCTCCACCTGCCCAGGTGTCTCAGGCTCGCCGGTCAACCTGGCTCAGACCGTGGTCCGCTCGTGCGGCGGGTCCTCGAGATGGGTCGGTTCGACATCGAGCTCGAGCTCTACCCGGCGAACCCTTTCGAAGACCCGCTGGGTCATCACGCGCTGTCCGGCCAGCAGGTCGCCGATGATGCCGAGGGCGAAGAGCTGGATCGAGACGATGAACAGGACCGCGCCCAGCAGCAGCGACTGGATGTTGCCGTCGCGGTCGCCGTTGAGGATCCAGTCGGTCAGGAACGGCATCCATGAGGCGATCGCCAGCACGAATGCGATCACGGCAAAGGTGAAGAAGACCTTCAGCGGCTCGTACCGGGCGTAGATGCGGAGGATCGCCAGCCCGTTTCGCCGTACGTAGCTCGAGGTCGAACCGAACAGGCGCGACTCTCTGGTCTTCGGGTTGGTCCTGATCTCGACCTCGCCCAGCGCGACGCGCGTCTTGCCGGCCTGGATCAGGCTCTCGAGCGTATAGGTGTAGTTGTCGACCACCACGAGCTGGAGGGCGGCTTCCCGGCTGTAGGCCCTGAAGCCGGAGGTCGCGTCCGTTATGTCGGTCTCGGAAAGCCGTCTGACGACCCAGCTGCCGACCTTCTGGAGGCTCTTCTTCGAAGGCGAGAAGTGGTCGATGGCGGCGACGTCTCTGTCACCGACCACCATCTCGGCCTCGCCTGCCAGCACCGGCCGCACCAGCTTGGCGATGTCGCCGCCGTAGTACTGGTTGTCGGCGTCGGTATTGACGACGATGTCGGCCCCAAGCTTCAGACAGGCGTCGAGGCCGGCCTGGAAGCCAGTCGCCAGACCCTTGTTGCGCGGCAGCTTGACCACGTGGTCGACCCCGCATTCGCGGGCCACCTCGACCGTGCGGTCGGTTGATCCGTCGTCGATGACCAGGGTCTCGATCTCGTCCACGCCCTCGATCGAGGTCGGCAGGTCGGCCAGGGTCGCGGGGAGGTTTTCCTCCTCGTTCAGGCAGGGGATCTGGATCATTACTTTCATGAGTCGTCAAGATTGTCACATGAGTTCAGAAGGACCTCCCTCCGATCAGCGCCATTGGGACAGAGCAATCGAGCTCGCGCTCCGCGGGAGAGGGCTGGCCAGCCCGAACCCGGTGGTCGGCGCGGTGCTGGTCAGGGACGGCCAGGTGATCGGGGAAGGGTGGCACCGGAGTCACGGTGGTCTCCACGCCGAGCGTGAGGCGCTGGCCGATGCCGGGGCGAGCGGAAACGATGTTGAGGGGGCGACGATGTTCGTCACCCTCGAACCGTGCGCCCACACCGGCAGCCAGCCTCCCTGTACCGACGCCCTGATCGACGCCGGCGTCGGCGAGGTCGTCTACGCCTGCTCCGACCCCACCGAAAAGACGGCCGGAATCGGACCTCGACGGCTGCGGGAGGCCGGGGTCGCAGTGCGGGAGGCCGGAGGTGAAGTGGTGGCCGATAGTCGGGATCTGATCCAGGACTTCCTCAAACGCGCCGCGACCGGCCGACCGCTGCTGGTCCTGAAGATGGCGATGAGCCTCGACGGGGCTGTCGCCACACGGAGCGGAGACTCGCGATGGATCTCCGGTCCGGAGAGCCGGAGGCTGGTACACCGATGGCGTGCCGACCTCGATGCCGTCGCGGTCGGCGCCGGCACAGCCGCGGCCGATCACCCGAGGCTGACCGCCCGTCTCGACGAGGAGGACGGAAGTCCGGCGGAGGGGCTGCTCCCGGTCCGTCAGCCGGCCCGGGTGGTCTTCGATTCCGGTCCGCTGCTCTCGGCCGGTGACCCGATCTTCGAGGACATCGAGTCGGCGCCGGTGTTCGTAGTGGCCGGTCCGAGGTGCGACCCGGCCGGTCGTGCCGAGCTCGAGGAGGCCGGTGCCAGATTCCTGCTCACCGGCGACGGCAGCCCGGTGGAGCGCTTCCGGCAGGCACTCGACCTGCTCGGGGCCGAGGGGCTGGCCTCGGTCCTGCTCGAGGGCGGACCGACTCTGGCCGGCACCGCGATCGATTCCGGCGAAGTCGACCGGTTCGAGGTCTTCGTCGCCCCGATCGTGGTCGGTGGTGGCCGGGCGGCGGCCGGGGGCGTTGGACCGGAGATGATGGCCGACGCGATCCGGGCCGTCGACATGCGGGTGAACCGGGTCGGTCAAGATGTACACATGAGCGCTCGACTGAAGGCCTGGTAAGGCATGTTCTCCGGACTCGTCGCCGACCTCGGCCGGCTGGCTTCGATATCGACCGGCTCTGAAGGTGCGCGTCTCGAGATCGAGACCTCACTGGCCGACCGGATCGAACTGGGTGATTCGGTCGCCGTCAACGGCACCTGCCTCACCGCCACCTCGGTGGGCGAGACGGGCTTCACCGCCGACGCGATGAGCCAGACCCTGAACCTGAGCTCCCTCGGTTCGCTGGAGGCGGGTGATCCGGTCAACCTCGAGCTGGCGCTGAGGGCGGGGGACCGGCTCGGCGGACACATCGTCCAGGGGCATGTCGACGGGGTGGGCGAGGTCGTCTCGGCAGAGGCCGAAGGCTTCTCGACCCGGCTCAGGGTCAGCCTGCCCCCGCACCTGCTGAGGTTCGTTATCCCGCAGGGCTCGATCACCATCGAGGGGGTCAGCCTGACCGTCGCAGACGCTGATGGAGAGTGGATCGAGGTGGCGCTGATCCCGGAGACGAAGCAGCGCACCAGCCTGGGAAACCTCGCCCCCGGGAGCCGGGTCAACATCGAGTGTGACGTGATCGCACGTTACGTCGAGCGAATGGTGTCACCATATGGTGGAAAGCTTGGCACGGATGACGCATCCGAAGGCAATCAACCCGACCAGATTGGCGAGTGAATCCAGATGTCCAGCAGTGAGCGACAGCAGCCCGGCAGCGTGACCGAGGAGCGGTCTCCGTTCAATACGATCGAGGAGGCCCTCGAGGACATCCGCCGTGGCCGCATGGTGATCGTCACCGACGATGAGGACCGCGAGAACGAAGGCGACCTGGTGATGGCGGCGCAGTTCGTCACCCCGGAGGCGATCAACTTCATGGCCAAGGAGGGTCGCGGGCTGATCTGCCTGGCGCTGACCCCGCAGCGCTGCGACCAGCTCGGCCTGAGCCTGATGACCGCCAAGAACGAGGCGCCGCTGGAGACCGCCTTCACGGTCTCGATCGAGGCGGCTGAAGGCGTGACCACAGGAATCTCGGCCGCCGACCGCTCACAGACGATCCAGGTGGCGATCGACCCCGATGCCGGCCCCCGCGACATCGTCGTGCCCGGCCATGTTTTCCCGCTGAAGGCCAAGGAGGGAGGCGTCCTCGAGCGTACCGGCCACACCGAGGCCAGCGTCGACCTCGCCCGCCTGGCCGGCCTCAACCCTTCCGGGGTGATCTGCGAGGTGATGAACGAAGACGGCACCATGGCCAGGATCGACGACCTGACGGGCTACGCCGCCGAACACGATCTGAAGATGGTCACGATCGCCGACCTGATCAGTTACCGCCGGGAGAACGAGAAGCTGGTCGAAAGGGTCGTCTCGACCGCGCTGCCGACTTCCTTCGGTGACTTCCGCGCGGTCGGCTACCGCTCCCTGGTCGACGACAAGCACCATGTGGCGATGGTCAAGGGAGAAGTCGACACCGGCGAGCCGGTCCTGGTCAGGGTCCACAGCGAGTGCCTCACGGGCGACGTCTTCCACAGCATGCGCTGTGACTGCGGCGAGCAGCTCGCGGCGGCGATGGCGATGATCGAAGAAGAGGGCAAGGGCGTGCTGCTCTACCTCTCCCAGGAGGGCCGGGGGATCGGCCTGCTGAACAAGCTGCGCGCCTACAAGCTCCAGGAACAGGGGCTCGACACGGTCGACGCCAACCTCAAGCTCGGTCTGCCCGCGGACCTGCGCGATTACGGCATCGGGGCACAGATCCTGAGGGACCTCGGACTCCACGACATCCGCATCCTGACCAACAACCCGAAGAAGATCATCGGTCTCGAAGGCCACGGCCTCAAGGTCACCGAGCAGATCAAGATCGAGGCGCCGCCGAACCTCCACAACGAGGCCTACCTGAGGGCCAAGCGGGACCGGATGGGCCACATCCTCCACCACCAGGGCCTCGGCCTCGACGAAGAGATGATCCACGGCGAGAAGCTGAGCGACCGCAGCCGGATGGAAGAGCACGAGAAGCCCCGCCGGCGCGAGGCCCGGGCCGACGACCAGTGAGCGCCGGCGACAGCTACGCGATCTGCATCGGCAGCTTCTACGAGGATCTGGCCGAGCGGCTCATCGCCGGTGCCCGCTCCGAGTTCGAGGCGGCAGGTATCGGCGAGGACCGGATCGACGTCTTCGAGATCCCGGGGGCGTTCGAGTTGCCGATCGCGGCCCACTACTGCGCCACATCCGGCCGTTATGCGGGCGTGGCCTGCCTCGGTGCGGTGATCCGCGGTGAAACCGACCACTACGACTTCGTCTGCTCCGAGGCGGCCCGGGGTATCCAGAACGTGCAGCTGCGCACCGGCGTCCCCTGCGGCTTCGGTGTCCTGACCGTCGAGAACATGGAGCAGGCCCTCGCCCGCACCGGCGGCGGAAAGCGCGACCAGGGTGCCAGCGCGGCCAGGGCTGTACTCCGGATGAACGAGATCCGCAGCGAGTTGCTCGGCTGAGCCGGCGCCGGCTGCCCGCGTCCGGGTCGCCTTCGGCCGCTTTCGGCTAGGATGCTCCGTCCAATGGCACGCGTATGTCACACCTGCGGCAAGGGACCCGGTTTCGGGAACACCCGGAGCCACTCGATGATCGCCACCAAGCGGCGCTTCGACGCGAACCTGCAGAAGGTCCGCATCGTCGAGGGCGGCTCGCGCAAGCGGGTCAACGTCTGCACACGCTGCCTCAAGGCGAACAAGGTCACAAAAGCCGCCTGACCCGGCAGTCCGCCACTACCTGTACGCTCGCGGACTGTGGCTGACCCAAGCATCGAACGCTTCCGGCGTGTAGTCGCTTCCGCCTACGGATCCCTCGAGGCACGCCGTCAGGAGGTCAACGACCTCAACGTGTATCCGGTCGCCGACGGCGACACCGGCGAGAACATGGCGATGACCATGAGGGCCGTCATGGAGGAACTGGACCGTCTCGACGACGGGCGGTCGCTCGACGAGATCGGCCGCACCCAGCTGGTTTCGGCGCTGGCCCGCGCGGCCCTGATGGGGGCCAGGGGCAACTCCGGCGTCATCCTCAGCCAGATCGTGCGTGGTGCGGCCGAGGAACTCGCCTCGCGACCCGGCGAACTGGTCGACCCGGTCCTCGTCGCCTCCGCTTTCGGCCGCGCTGCCGAAGCCGCCTACGCCTCGGTCAGGGAACCGGCCGAAGGAACCATGCTCACGGTCTTCCGGGAGATGGCCCACTCGATCTCGAGGCAACTGGCCCACGTCGATGCAGACCGCCAACGGCTGAGCCCCGAGGCCACTCCCGAGCAGCAGGACGAGGTTCTCGCCGAGGTCCTGGAACAGGCGATCGCCGACGGCCAGAAGGCGGTCGAACGCACCCCCGAGCAGCTCGACGTCCTGGCCGAAGCCGGCGTCGTGGACGCCGGTGGATACGGCCTCGTGCTGATCCTCGCCGGGGTACTGGCGGCGCTGCGGGGTGAAGGAGCGGATCTCCCGGAGATCGGACACCAGGAACCGCCGCGGCTGAGCCAGTCCCACCACGAGGACAGCCGTTTCCAGTACTGCACGAACTTCATCGTCTCGGGTTCGGGACTCGTGGCCCGCGAGTTCGTCGGCAGTCTCGAACAGCTCGGTGACTCGGTCCTCGTAGTCGGTGACGAAGCGACGCTGAAGGTCCACGTGCACACTGACGATCCCGAGTCGGCGATGGCGCTTTTCGCTTCCGCCGGCGAGGTGACCAACCTCGACGTCGCCGACATGCGCAAACAGGTCGCCGAGCGGCGGGCCCGGATGGCCGGCCACGTGACCGGTGTGGTCGTCGTCTCCTGCGGTGAAGGCATGAGAAGCCTCTTCTCGTCGATGGACGCTCTGGTGGTGGAAGGGGGCGAGACCCTGAATCCGTCCACCGCCGAGCTGCTGGCCGCGATCCGCGAGGTCCCGACCCGCGATGTCATCGTGCTGCCCAGCTCTTCCAATGTGATCATGGCCGCCGAACGCGCCTGTGAGCTGTCGGAGAAGAACGCGGTCGTGATCCCGACCCGCACCCAGCAGGAAGGCCTGCTTGCTCTGGTCGAGTTCGAACCTGAGATGGGCGCCGAGCAGAACGGTTCGCGTCTGGCAGGGGCGATTGCCGAGATCCGCACGGGTGGCATCGCGCCGGCCGGGAGGGACGATGCGTCAGGGCGCTTCCGGCGGGGTGACGCGGTCGGTTTCATCGGCGGCGAGATCGTTGCCTGGGGCGGCGCCGGCAGCACGCTTGCGTCGACCGTCGAGAGGCTGGCCGAAGGAGCCGAGATCATCACGGCTATCGCCGGCGAAGGGGCCCCGATACCGCTGGAGGAGATCCCGGGCCACGCGCCGGACGGGGTCGAACTCGAAGTCCATGAAGGCGGGCAGCCGAGTTGGTGGTGGCTGCTGGCCAGCCAGTAGTGCCTTCGGCATTCGGTGGTGGAGCGCCGCCGGACCGCGAGGCGCTGCTCGCAGCCCCGGTGCGATGGCCCCGGTCGGCCGCCTTCGACGCGCCGCTGTCGACCCTGAAAGGAATCGGACCGCGGCTCGAGTCCCAGGCGGGAGAGGCCGGCGTGAGGACGGTCTTCGATCTGCTCTGGCGGATTCCGGGTTCCTACTCCGAGTCTCCGGACCGGGTCCGGCTTGCCGATCTCGAACCGGGCCTTCGGGCATCGGTTGAAGTCGAGGTCGTCGCCTCGCGTCGGGTCAGGGTGCGCAGACGCGGACTCAGCCTCGTGGAGGCGACGGTCGCCGACGAATCCGGTCAGATCAAGGCGGTCTGGTTCAACCGCCACTGGGTCCTCGATCAGCTCTCGCCGGGTCGCTCCCTGATCCTCGAAGGGCGGCTGGAGAAGAAGGCCTTCGTCGTATCCGAGCACCAGGCGGTTCAAGGTCCGTCCGCCACCGGGGACGGCCCGCCCGGACCCGCCGGAGAGGGACCCCGACCGCGCCACCGGTCCGGCGGGGAGATCGGCCCGGTCCGGTGGCGGAGCTGGGCCTGGCAGGCATGCGATCTGGCCGGCGACCTCGCCGATCCGCTTCCCTCCGGTCTGCTCACCGCCCGGTCGCTGCCGACCGCCGCCGCGGCCATTCGCGAGGCCCACTTCCCGACCTCGGTGGAGGCATCTGTCGAGGCCAGGCGGAGGCTGGCCTATGAAGAACTGTTCCTCCACCAGGTGGTGCTCGCCCGCCTGCGTTCAGGAGAGAGGCGCGCTCTCGGGCAGTCGGTGCCGGTGGACGGCGGCCGGGAAACCTCCGACCGCTGGCTCGGCGGACTGCCTTTCGAGCTTACCGGCGACCAGCGGGCCGCGATCGAGCGCATCGGCCTCGACCTCGACCGCCCGGAACCGATGAGGCGTCTGCTGATGGGAGAGGTCGGTTCGGGCAAGACGGTGGTTGCGCTCTGGGCGATGCTGCGCGCGGTCGAGTCCGGCCGGCAGGCCGCGCTGATGGCGCCGACCGAGGTTCTGGTCGACCAGCACGTCTCGACCATCGCCCGGCTGCTGCGCGGGACGGGGGTCGAACTCGGAGTGCTGACCGGGTCGAGCACGGCGGCCCAGCGGGCTTCGGTACTCGAATCACTCGCCGGGGGCCGGCCTTCGATCCTGATCGGCACACAGGCGCTGCTGGAGGACCCGGTCGGGTTCACTTCGCTGGCGGTCTGCGTGATCGACGAGGAGCACCGGTTCGGTGTCCGTCAGCGCGACCGGCTCAACGCAAAGGCGCCGCCTGGATGCAGTACGAACCTGCTCAGCCTTTCGGCGACCCCGATCCCGAGGACGCTGTCGCTGACTTCCTACGGCGACCTCGATGTGACTTCGATCCGGGAGCTGCCGTCAGGGCGACTGCCGGTCGAGACCGCACTCCTGAACGAATCACAACGCCCGGCCGCTTTCGAGCGGGTCAGGGCCGAGGTCGCGCGTGGCCGGCAGGCCTTCGTCGTCTGCCCGCTGGTCGAGGAGTCCCCGGGGGTTGAGGCGAGGGCGGCCGAGGCCGAGGCCGAGCGGCTCCGTGCGGGCGAGCTCAGCGACCTCGAAGTGGGTCTGGTCCACGGCCGCATGTCGGCCGAGCGCAAAGAGGTGGCGATGAAGGCCTTCGAAGACGGCCGCACCGACGTGCTGGTGGCGACCACCGTGATCGAAGTCGGGATCGACGTCCCGAACGCGACCACGATCGTGATCGAAGGGGCCGAGCGTTTCGGGCTCTCCCAGCTGCATCAGCTCAGGGGACGGGTCGGCCGTGGACGTCATGGGGGAAGCTGCCTGCTGATGAGTTCCTCCCCGAGCCCTTCCGCCCGCCGCAGGCTTTCGGCGATGGCCGCCGAGCCGGACGGCTTCCGCCTGGCCGAGATCGACCTTCAGATGCGGGGGGAGGGCGAAGTCACCGGAACCCGCCAGCACGGGTTGCCCCGGTTCCGGGTTGCCCGGCTGCCCGAGGACGGCCACCTGCTCGAGCAGGCGAGGGAGGACCTCGAGGAACTCGCCGCCGGGGACGACGGTCTCGCCTCGCCGGCCTTCGGTCCCATGGTCGACCTCGCCCGGGAGCGTTTCGATCGCGGAGGGGCACTGAGTTGAGGGTGATCGCAGGAGAGTTCGGCGGCCGTCAGCTGCTGGCCCCGAAGGGCTGGAAGGTCCGGCCGACCCCGGAGCGGGTCAGAGAGGCCCTCTTCTCTGCCCTCGGCGACATCGACGGAGCCCGTGTGGCCGACCTCTACTGCGGGACCGGCGCACTCGGAATCGAAGCGATATCCCGCGGCGCCGCGGAAGCGGTGCTGGTCGACCAGGACACGAGGCCGGCCATGGGAAACGTGCACAACCTCGGCCTGCTCGACCGGGTGGATCTGGTCCGGGCGGATGCCGCCGACTGGGTCGTCTCGGGCGGAGGGGGAGCCGCCTTCGACCTGATCCTGCTCGATCCGCCCTACCGCCGAATCACCGAGACCGCTGCCCGCCTCGACCCCTGCCTCGGCGCAATCCTCGCACCGGGTGGCAGGGTCGTGGTCGAGAGCGAGGTCGGCCGTGCCTTTGAGCTGCCGTCGCTGGAGACGGTCCGGGAGCGCCGATACGGCCGCACACTGGTTACATTCCATGTCAACCCCTCGTCCCCCGAAAGAGAGTGAACCCCAACTTCATGCGCACTGCGATCTGTCCTGGCAGCTACGACCCGGTCACCAACGGCCACCTCGACATCATCGGGCGCTCGTCCCGCATGTTCGACCGTGTCGTGGTCGGCGTGGTCAACAAGCCGATGCGCAAGAACGCCACCCTGTTCACGGCCGAGGAGCGCAAGGCGTTCATCGAAGATGCCACCGCAGACCTCGACAACGTCGAAGTGATGATCTTCTCCGACCTTCTGGTTCAGTTCGCGCGAGAGGTCGAGGCGACCGCGGTGATCAAGGGGTTGAGGGCGATCTCCGACTTCGAGTACGAGTTCGAGATGGCCCAGCTCAACCACAAGCTCGATCCGGAGATCGAGAGCGTCTACGTCTTTGCCCGCTCCCACTTCAGCTTTCTGTCTTCGACCGGCGTCAAGGAGATGGCCATCTTCAACGCGGACATCTCGGACCTCGTGCCGGAGCCCGTCTCGGCCGCACTCGCCGAGAGGCTCGGGCGCAAGTGAGCGCTTCTGCGGGCTTCCCGGCCCATGAAGAGGAGTGGGCGATTCCGTGCAGAATGTTCCAGCAAATGACCGCTTTCAGGCACAAAACTCCCGAGACGCATAAGGTTCCCTGAGCAATGGATGTTCTCGTCCTCATAGACAAGCTCGACGACCTCGTTCACAACGCCCGGCCGGTGCCGCTCACCGATCAGGTTCGTGTGGATCGCGAGGAGATCTACGACCTGCTCGATCAGATGCGGGCGACTATCCCTGAAGAGATCAAGCAGGCCCGCTGGATCGTCAAGGAACGCCAGGAGATGCTCGAGGAAGCCAAGCGGGAGGCCGAGAGGGTCGTGCGCGAGGCACGCGAGCAGCAGGCCAGGCTCGTTTCAGACGAAGAGGTCACCAAGCAGGCCGAGCGTGCCGCCGACGAGATCGTCGAAGACGCCCGCTCCCGTGAGCGCGAGATCCGTCTGGGCGCAGAGGACTACGCCGACGAGATCCTCAGCACGCTGGAGGTCAACCTCCAGAAGTTCACCGCTGCGGTTCAGCGGGGCCGCGACCGGCTGGCCGGTCGCGACGAAGAGCCGCTCGACGAACTCGAGAACTGACCCTCAGCGGTAGTCAGCGGCCACGACCACCAGGTCGTCGCTGCTCCACTTGACTTCGCCTCCGCTCCAGGAGGCAAGATCCTCCGCGGTGTCGGGGTAGGCCGTGCCGGGTACTTCGCTTTCGCCGGCACCCGAGCGCAGTGAGACGAAATCGCCGATCACCAGCGAGCGTGCCTGCTCCCGGACCCGCCGGAACAGGACCCGCTTCTGCTCGTCGGTCACCCGGTGAATCGACAGCACCGAGATCACCAGGTCCCAGGGGCCGTCCGGCAGCGGATCCTCGATACGGCCCAGCTTCACGTCGCTGATCTGCTCCCGGGCGCGGAAGACCATGTTCGGGTCACTGTCGAGTCCGGTGATGCGGGCTCCGGGAAACCTCTGCAGGAGCCGGGCGCTGGTCCGCCCGGTACCGATCCCCAGTTCGAGCACGGTCTCCGGTTCGAACGGAACCGCTGCGACCGCCGCCGACTGCAGCTCGTCGTAGTACGGGATCTGCGAGCGCACGGAAGCGAGGTAGGTCAATTCGTCTGGTGTCGAGTCCGGTCTGGTCATCCCGTTACGCTTGGTGGCGGATCGACATCGTAGACCCCTGCCAGTCTGGAGACAGCACCATGCTGATGGAAACAGTGGACCTCGACTCTCTCGGTCTCACCTACGGAGATGCCAGGCAGCTCGAAGGCCGGGTGGCACCCGATGACGTTCACCTCGGCGGGCAGAGCTATCGGCCCGAGCCGCCCGAGACCGGTTTTCTGCTCGACGTATCAAGGACGAGCACCGGATATGCGCTCCGGCTTCGTTTCAAAGTCGGTTTGTCCGGGCCGTGTTACCGGTGCCTCGAGCCGGCGGTAACCACCGTTCATGTCGACGTACGCGAGGTCGACCAGCCCCCGGACCCGATTCCGGCAAGACCAGGCACGGGAGAGGACGTGGAGGAGGACGAGTCCAGTGCGGCGGAGCTGGAGAGCCCCTACGTCGAGAACGGGATCCTGGACCTGGCCTCCTGGACCCACGATGCGCTGATCCTGTCCTTGCCCAACCAGATCGTCTGCCGGCCGGACTGCGCCGGGCTCTGTGCCTACTGCGGCGAGAGTCTCAACGGGGCCGAACCCGGAGCCCACGATCATGGTCAGAACACCGATCCGCGCTGGGCGAAGCTGCGCGAGCTCGGCTGAGGCGGTCCGCGCGCCTCTGGCAAAGCGGAGTCGGCCGCTTTTCTCTAGACTGCGCCGTCGCTATGGCCGTACCGAAGAAGAGAACCTCCCGCACCCGCCGTGACAAGCGCCGCGCGACCCACAAGGCCGCCAAGGCCCGGGTCAACCACTGCGTCAAGTGCCATTCTCCGCGCCTCCCGCACAGGGTCTGCCCTTCCTGCGGCGACTACAAGGGCCGCGAAGTGATCGCGCAGCGTCGGCCCGGCATCGAGGGCCTTCCCCCCACGGGGCAGTAATTGGAGCTCGGCGGGACCACGGTCGCGCTCGACGGATTCGGGGTGGAGAAGGGCTTCGACGTACTTGAAGCCGGAGTCAGGCTGGCGGCCGCCGACGGTATCCGCGTGCGGGTCTTCGGACCCTCGGACCGGATAGAGCTCGGCGATACGCCGGGAGCCGAACTGATCGACGTCCGCGAATCGATCACCAATCTCGACGACCCGGTACCGGCGGTCCGCAGCCGCCCGGGGGCTTCGATCGTCAGAGCGGTAGACGACACCCGTGAGGGTCGCTCGGATGCCGTGGTCAGCCTCGGCTCGACCGGCGCGGCAATGGCCGCCGCCACCTTCGGACTGAAGCGCCTCAGAGGGGTGAAGCGGCCTGCCCTGGCCGCCGTGATCCCGCTGCCGGGCAAGCCCGTTCTTTTCCTCGACATCGGCGCAAACGTCGAAGTCAGGGCGCAGCACCTGATCCAGTTCGCCTATCTCGGAGCGGCTTTCTGTTCCGCGGTCATGGGTGTCCGTTCACCTGCGGTCGGTCTGCTCTCGGTCGGCGAGGAGTCCGGCAAGGGCCGCGACGTCGAGATCGAAGCCCACGACGTGCTCGCCGGCTCGGGTGAGATCGACTTCATCGGCAACGTCGAGGGTGGGGACATCCCGGGGGCCGGGGCTGACGTGATCGTCACCGACGGGTTCACCGGCAACGTGGTGGTCAAGGCGATGGAAGGCGTGGTCAAACTGGTCACCTCGTCGATCTCCGACGCCGCCCGGAGCAACCCGCTCTCGGCGGTCGGTGGCCTGATGCTCAAGCCGGCCCTGAGCGGCCTGCGCAGCGACCTCCACCCGGATACGACCGGAGGTGCGATCCTGCTCGGCCTGCGCAGTGTCGCCGTGGTCGGTCACGGCAGCTCCGGCCCGGAGGGTGTCGCGAACGCGATCCGGGTTGCCGCCCGCGGCGCCAGGGTAGACGCGCCCGGCCTCACCGAAGAGATGCTGCACCGGGTCGGACTGAATCGCGGCGCGATCGGTTCAGGGGATCAGGCGTGATAGGAAATCGGGTATGAACCGGGACGAAGTCATGGACCTCGTGCGCGAGCACCTGGTCGCCGAACTCGAACTCGATCGGGAGGCCGTGGTCCCCGAAGCCCGTTTCAAGGAAGACTTCGACGCCGATTCACTCGACCTCTACGAGCTGGTCATGGAGCTTGAGGATCGCTACGGCATAACGGTTTCGGAGAAAGAGGCGAGCGAGCTGAGTACGGTCGGAGACGCGGTTGACTTTGTCCTGGCTAAGACGGGCTCGTGAGCGGCGAGCCGCCGGCGATACCGCCGGCGCCGCCCTTCGCGACCTGATCGACGCACTGCCCGAACAGTCCAGACGTACCGCCCTGACGCATTCTTCCTGGGCCGGCCGGCGGGTCGGCTCCTACGAGCGGCTCGCCCTTCTGGGTGACAGCGTGCTCGGGCTCGCTGTCGCCGACGGTCTCTATCGCGACCACCCCGAGCTCGACGCGGGCGAGCTGACCAAAATCCTGAATCAGGTCGTGAGCGGCGCCTCCTGCACCGCGGTGGGCAGGGAACTCGGCATCCCGGACATGCTCATCGCCGCCGATCCCGGCGGACCGGAAGGCACGCAGACCCCGGCCCGGCTGCTGCTCGAAGGCGCGCGGCCGCTACCGGAGGTGACCGAGGCGATGATCGGTGCCTGCTTCCTCGAGTTCGGATTCGACCGCACCGCCGAAGCCGTACAGCAGGCTTTCCGGGTCAGGATCGAGACCGTCCAGACCACCCGTACCGACTTCAAGTCGGCGCTCCAGGAGAGCGTCGCCCGGGACGGCAGCGTGGTCGAGTACGAAGTCGTGGATGCCCGCGGACCCGCTCACCAGCGGACTTACGAGGTGGTCGTCCGGCTGGGCGGGGAGGAGATCGGCCGGGGCGAGGGCCGCAGCAAGAAGGCGGCCGGACAGGCCGCGGCGGAGCGGGGTCTGGAGTCGCTCGGTGGTTGACCGTAGAGCCGTCCGACCCGGACGCCAGCCTTAGGTATTCATGTTCCTGCGCTCAGTGACAATGAAGGGCTTCAAGTCCTTTCCGGAGAAGACCGAGCTGCGCTTCGCCCCGGGGGTGAGCGTGGTCGTCGGCCCCAACGGGTCGGGCAAGTCGAACATCACCGACGCCGTCCTCTGGGCGCTCGGTGAGCAGAGCCCCGGTGCGGTCCGGGGCGCCTCGATGCAGGACGTGATCTCGGTCGGAGGCAAGAACATCGGCGCCCGCTCCTCGGCCGAGGTCGAGGTCGTGATCGACAACTCTGACGCCGGCATCAACTCCGACTTCACCGAGATCGCGATCACCAGACGACTTGACCGCCAGGGCGAAGGCGAGTACCGGCTCAACGGCGCCCGCTGCCGCCTGGTCGACATCGTCGAGATCCTTTCCGACGCCAATCTCGGCAAGGAGATGCATTCGGTGATCAGCCAGGGCAGGGTTGATTCGATCGTCCACTCGAAGCCCCGCGAGCGCCGCATGCTGATCGAGGAGGCAGCCGGACTGGGCAAGTTCCGCAAGCGCCGCCGCAGGGCCGAGCTCAAACTGAAAGCGACAAGGGACAACCTCGATCGCGCAATGGATGTCGAGCGCGAGGCCCGTCGCGCGCTGCGTCCGCTCAAGCAGCAGGCCAACGCGGCCGAGATCGGTGCCCGGATCGAGCTCGAGGAACTCGGCCTGAGGGCCCAGCTGGTGGCCGAGGAGCTTCGATTCGGCGAGGACCGCCTGGAGAAGGCCCGGGCCGCCGCCGAGCAGGCCCGAGGCCGGCGCGGGGCGCTCGAAGAGAAGCTCTCCGGTGTCTCGAAGCGTCGTCGCGCCGCCGAGGAGCGCTTCGCCGAGCGCGACCGTGAACGGACGGCGGTCTGGAGCGTGCTCAACTCCCTGCGCTCCGGCCAGGAGCGGATCGCGATCAGTACCTCGGCGATCGTCGAGCGCAGCCGCTCGCTGGAGAGCCGCCTGGAGGCGCTCAGGGTCGAACTCGCGCCCCTCACCTTCGACCTCGGATCCAGCGGCAGTGCCAGCGAGCGCTCCCGGCGGCTGGTCGAGGAACTATCGGAAGTCGACGCGGGGCTTGGTTCCGCGGCCGAAGGGCTGAGGCAGGCGAGAGGGGAAGGCCCCGAGGCCGACCGTCTCGAAGCGCTCGGCGAAGTCCACTCCGGGGCCGAGCGTGCGACCCGTCATGCCCGCCGCGCCGAAGGACTGCTCGGTGAGCGCCACCGTGAACGGCTGGGCGAGCGCATGGCCGAAGTCGAAGGCCTGATGGCTTCGATCGCGGAGCTGATCGGCGCCGGCGAGACCGTGGCGGCGGCCGTTCGGGAGCGGGTGGCCAAAGCCGAACGTACCGTGATCGGCGATCAGGGCGATGCCGATGAGATCGCGGCCGAACTCAAGCTCTGCTCGGACGAGGAGATCGAGATCCAGGCGGAGCTTCGCGCGGTTGCGGAGCAGGTGACCACCGCCGAGGTTGAAGCCGCCCATCTCGGGGACCGGCGGGAAGAGGCGGCCGCGGAACTCGGGCGGATCGCCGAGAAGCTCGACCGCGAGATTCCCGAGGCTGAGGAGCCGCTCGACGAGGAGGAGCGCCAGGCGATCGACCGCCGTCTGAGCAACCTGAGGCTGCGGCGGGAGCGACTCGGTCCGGTGAACCCGCTGGCCCAGCGGGAGTACGAGGAGGCACTCGAGCACCTCGAACAGTTGCTCTCGCAGCGGGAGGACACCGAGCGCGCCCTGCGTGAGCTCGAAGGCATCATCCGCGACATCGACGCGGAGATCACCCGCTCTTTCGACGAGACCTTCGCCGCAACCGCCGAGAATTTCGAGGAGATGATCGGTCACCTCTTCCCGGGTGGCAGCGGCCGGTTGCGATCGGTCGACCTGAGACCGGCACCCGAATCCGACACCGAAGGCGACGGCGAAGCAGAAGATGCCGAAGCTGTCGAGCCGGACGAGGACGAGATTCAGGCAGACCTGGGGGTCGAGCTCGAGGTGACCCCGGCAGGCAAGAGGATGCGCCAGATGAAGCTTCTTTCCGGCGGGGAGAAGGCGATGACCGCCCTGGCCTTCGTATTCGCCGTATTCCTTGCGCGGCCCTGTCCCTTCTACATCCTCGACGAGGTCGAAGCGGCCCTCGACGACGCCAACATCACCCGCTTCCTTGAGATGGTCCGGCGCTTTTCCGATCGCACGCAGTTCATCATCGTCACCCACCAGAAACTGACCATGGACGCGGCCGACGTTCTCTACGGGGTCAGCATGGGTGGCGACGGGGTGACCAAGGTGGTTTCCCGCCGCCTGCCGCGAGAACTCGAGGCGGTCGGCGACGAAGAGATCGACGAAGCCGCCTGACTCGCCCGGATCCGTCAGGATCCCGCTCCGTGAGCACCACCTGGAACGACATCCTCGACCTCGGCGACCGCGCTCCGCGTGAAGTCCCGGAGCAGCAGGCCGAAGAAGACGCCCCCCGGCGCAAGGGTGCCTTCAGCCGGCTGCGCGAAAGCCTCTCGAAGAGCCGTCGGGCGCTTAGCGAGGAGATCAGCTCCAGCCTCTTCGACCGGATCGACGACGAAACCTGGGAGCGCCTCGAGGAGGCGCTGATCTTCGCCGACGCCGGTGCTCCGACCACCGCCCGCGTGGTCGAGAAGCTCGAGCACGAGGTCGATGCCGGCATCGTCCCTGCCGACGGTCAGGCGATCAAGGCGAGGCTGGTCGAGATCCTGGCCGAGATCGCCTCGACCAACCGGGCACCGATCAACCTCAGCGCCGAGCCTGCCGTTCTGTTGATGACCGGGGTCAACGGGACCGGCAAGACGACCAGCATCGGCAAGATCGCCTGGCACCTCCAGAAGGAGTTCGGGCTCTCAGTCCTGCTCGGTGCCGCCGACACCTACCGCGCCGCCGCGGCTGAACAGCTGACCACCTGGGCCGAGCGTTCCGGGGCCGGCATAGTGCGCTCCAACGAAGGTGCCGATCCGGGTTCGGTCGCCTTTGACACGATCAACGCCGCCAGGGCAAGGGGCTCCGACGTGGTGATCATCGACACCGCCGGCCGCCTCCACACCCAGTCGAACCTGATGGACGAGCTCTCGAAAGTGCGACGGGTCATCGAGAAGCAGCTTCCCGGCGCTCCCCACGAGACCCTGATCTCGATCGACGCGACCACCGGCCAGAACGGTCTGCGCCAGGCCCAGGCCTTCGCCCAGGCGACCTCGCTGGACGGCGTCGTGCTGACCAAGCTCGACGGCACCGCCAAGGGTGGCATCACCCTGGCTATCGCCACCGAACTCGGCATCCCGGTGAAGCTGATCGGCGTGGGGGAGAAGCTCGAGGACCTGCGGCCTTTCGACCCGCACGACTTCGCTCACGCCCTGCTCGACGAGTCCTGAGTCGCTGACCGGTCGCGTGGGCGGCCGGGATGGTGGGGTTCTCCTGCCACAACCCACCGTTCCGGGAGAACCCCACCACCCCGACCGCCACCGAGCGGCCGGCCGGGCTCCGGGGTGGCACAACACACCGTTCCGGAGGGAACCCCACCGCACCGCCCGCCACCGAACGCCCGCCCGGGTCCCGGGTCCCCAAAGCCCGCCGTTCCGGCCCGAGTCGTCGATGGCGGGGGATCGGTCAGGGGGACTCCCGGAACGGGGGGTTGTGGCAGGAGGCCTCCTGACCGGTCGCCCGCCCCCCGGAGTCACCCGCACCTCCCTGATCGCGGCACTCCGTGCGGCTGGGAGTGGCCTGCCGGTAAGGTGCCAGTTCATGTTCGACCAGCTCTCAGACCGACTCCAGTCGACACTTTCGGACGTCCGCAAGCGCGGCAAGCTGACCGAGGACGATGTCGACAAGGCGATGCGCGAGATCCGCCTCGCGCTGCTCGAGGCAGACGTCAACTTCAAGGTGGTCAAGTCCTTCACCGCCAAGGTCAAGGAGAGGTGCCTCGGCGCAGACGTGCTCGGCAGCCTCAACCCGGGCCAGCAGGTTGTCAAGATCGTCAACGAGGAGCTGACCGAGCTGATGGGCGGGGCCGGCCGCGACCTGGTCTTCTCCCAGAAGGGCATCACCGTAATCCTGATGGCCGGCCTCCAGGGTTCGGGAAAGACCACCGCCACGGCCAAGCTGGCGCTGCTGCTCAAGAAGGAGGGCAAGAAAGTCGCCCTGGCCGCCTGCGACGTATACCGCCCGGCGGCGATCAAACAGCTCGAGACGGTCGGCCAGCGGGCCGGGGCCGTCGTCTACCAGCAGGGTGCCGATGCCGATCCGGTCGAAATCGCCGGCTGGGCACTGGACAAGGCCAAAGACGAAGGCCGCGACGTACTGATCATCGACACAGCCGGCCGGCTCCACATCGACGGCGACCTGATGGACGAGCTGGCCAGGATCCGCAAGAAGACCAAACCGCACAACGTGCTGCTGGTGGTCGACGCGATGACCGGTCAGGACGCGGTCGGGGTCGCCGAATCCTTCTCCGAAGCGGCCGAGTTCGACGGCGTGATCATCTCCAAGCTCGACGGCGACGCCCGCGGCGGCGCCGCGCTCTCGGTCAAGGCGGTGACCGGCAAGCCGATCATCTTCGCTTCGACCGGGGAGAAGCTCGAGGACTTCGAGCGTTTCCACCCGGACCGCATGTCCAGCCGCATCCTCGGCATGGGCGACGTGCTCAGCCTGATCGAGAAGGCCGAGGAGCAGGTCAGCGAGGACGAAGCCGAAGAGCTCCAGCGCAAGATGGCGAACGAGACGTTCACCCTCGAGGACTTCCTCAAGCAGATGCGCCAGGTCCGCAAGATGGGCCCGATCGGCAACCTGATGGGAATGATGCCCGGCATGGGCGCGATGAAGAAGCAGCTCAAGGACACCGAGGTGGACGAAGGCGAACTCGACCGGGTCGAGGCCATCATTCTCTCGATGACCCCGGAGGAGCGGGCCTTTCCCGAGCTGATCAAGGGTTCCCGGCGCAGGCGCATCGCCGAGGGCTCCGGAACCAAGATCCAGCAGGTCAACAACCTGGTCAAACAGTTCGACCAGATGCGCCGCCTGATGAAGCAGATGGCGACCGGAAACATGCCCGATCCCCAGCAGCTCGCGAAGATGACGGGCAAGGTTCAGCGGCCCAAGGTACGCCGCCGCTGAGAATCTGTAGGATCTCGCGTCCAATGGCAGTCCGAATCAGACTAAGAAGAGTGGGTTCCAAGAAGAACCCGATCTGGCGCATCGTCGTCGCCGACAAGCGCTCCCCCCGTGACGGGCGCAGCATCGAGACGATCGGCCAGTACAACGCTCAGACCGATCCTTCGACCATCGTGCTCGACGAAGAGCGTGCGAAGTACTGGCTCGAAAAGGGCGCCCAGCCCTCCGAGAGGGTCGCCGGCCTGTTGCGCATCAAGGGCATCAAGGCCACCGGGAGCTGATCTCCGTGCAGGAGATGCTGCTTTTCCTGACGCAGTCCCTGGTTGAAGACCGTGAAGCGGTCCAGGTGGACGAGCTCGAGGAAGACGGCGACCTGGTCTACGAGATCACCGTCAACGAAGACGACCTCGGACGGGTGATCGGCAAGGGCGGCAGGGTGGCCAACGCGCTGCGTACCGTCGCCAAGGCAGCCGCCGTGCGCGAAGAGCGCCGCGTGCTGGTCGACATCCTCGACTGAGCGACCAGTGGGCGGTCAACGGCCGTGAAACTCGACATCTTCACCCTCTTTCCCGAGGCCTTCGACTGGTTCCGTGCCCAGCGGCCGGTGAGGAAGGCGATCGAGAACGGCGCATTGCTCCAGACCCGCGACTACCGCGACTGGACCCCGCTCAAAGGCGGCCGCGTCGATGACGCCCCTTACGGAGGCGGGGCGGGAATGGTCATACGGGTGGACGTGGTCGACGCCGCGCTCGCCGGGGTCTACGGCGACGGCGAGAGGCCTCGCACGGTCGTGCTGAGCCCGGCCGGCCGCATGCTCGACGAAGGTCTCGTAACCGAACTGGCCGGCGAACCGGCACTCGCCCTGCTGTGCGGTCGGTACGAGGGCTTCGACCAGCGGGTTCACGACCACCTGGCCGACGACGAGGTTTCGATCGGGCCCTATGTGCTGGCCGGTGGCGAGATTCCGGCGATGGTCGTGGCCGATGCGATCATGCGCCGGCTTCCCGGCGCGCTCGGCGACCGGGAGAGTGCTGTCGAGGAGTCCTGGAGTGAAGCGCTCGACGGAATGCCCGAATACCCGCACTACACGAGGCCCCCCGAATACCGCGGTTGGGGCATCCCCGATGTCCTGATTTCGGGCGATCACGACAGGGTTCGCCGGTGGCGCCTGGAGCAGAGCAGGGAGCGGGGCAGCTGACTTGAAGCCACCGATCCCGGCGAGTCGGTAGCATTGCCGCTTCGCGGGCCCACCGGCCCGCATTTTTGAGCCATGAGCACAGTCATCCAGGACATCGAAAGCAGCCAGCTGCGCAAAGGACTCCCGCCGTTCGAGCCGGGCGACCGGGTGCGTGTCCACTTCCTGGTAATCGAGGGCAACCGCAAGCGGCCCCAGGTCTTCGAGGGAGTGGTCATCAAGCGCCAGGGTTCCGGAGCGCGGGAGACCTTCACCGTCAGGAAGCAGTCCTTCGGCGTCGGTGTCGAGCGTACTTTCCCCCTCCACTCGCCGAAGATCGAAAAACTTGAAGTCGCCTCGCGCGGACGGGTCCGCCGGGCCAAGCTCTACTACCTGCGGGACCGGGTCGGCAAGGCCGCCCGTGTGGCCGAGCGCCGCTGGGGTATCGACGAAGAGATGGTCTCGGTTTCGGACGAAGGCGCACTGGATGCCAGCGGTGAGGGCCTCGCTCCCGAAGAGGAGACCGTCGACGACTCGACCGGTGCCGAAGAGGCAGCGGCCGAAGCGACAGAGACTGCTGAAGAGGCCCCGGCCGAAGAGGCTGCCGCAGAAGCGGCTCCTGCTGAAGAGCCGGCCGCTGAAGAGGCCCCGGCCGAAGAGGCTGCCGCCGGAGAAGAGCCTGCGGCCGAAGCCGATTCAGGCGAGTCCGCTGCCGCTGAAGATGCGGCCGACGAAGCCCCGGAAGAGGCTGACCAGGACAAGAAGGACGAGGCCTGAGCCCGCGCATCCCCAAGCCGAAGACGGCCGGGGGAAGTTTCGTCGAACTGGTCGTGATCGTCGCGTTGGCCCTCGGCCTCGCTCTGCTGATCCAGGCCTTTCTCGTCAAGCCGTACCAGATCCCCTCCGGCTCGATGGAGCCGACGCTGGACATCGGCCAGCGCGTTCTGGTGAACCGCACGGCATTCCATTTCGGCGACCCCAAGCCGGGCGACGTGGTGGTCTTCCGCCCGCCGGCCGGTGCCGGACGCAACGCTGAATGCGGAGTGCCCAGGCAGAGCGACCGGGCCTGTCCGGAACCCGCTGAGGGCGAGTCGCCCGACACCTTCATCAAACGGATAGTCGCCGGCCCCGGGGACACCCTCGCGGTGCGGGACGGGATCCCGGTGGTCAACGGCACTCCTGAAGAGCCTGACGGCTACGAGATCATCCCCTGCGGTCCCGGCGGCGCGGCATGCAACCTGCCCGAGCCGATCACGATTCCCGAGGGTCACTTTTTCGTGATGGGGGACAACCGCGGGCAGAGCGACGACAGTCGTTTCTGGGGGCCGCTGCCTGAGGATCAGCTGATCGGCAAGGCCTTCGCCACCTACTGGCCGCCGAATCGCATCGGTGGGCTCTAAGCCCGTCGGGCCAGATCCCGCCGGGCTCTTCGCCCATGACCTGAAAATCGGGCACGGCGCCGTCGCCGGTGCCGACGAGGCCGGGCGCGGATGTCTCGCGGGGCCGATCGTGGCCGCTGCGGTGGTCTTCGACCGCGAATGCCTCGAGAGCTTCGGGGAAGGCAGGCTGGCCGCGCTCAACGACTCGAAGAAAGTGACGGCCGCCGCCCGCGAGCGGCTGCTCCCGGAGATCCTCCGCTGCGCCGTCACGGTCACGATCGCGATGCGCTCCGCCCGCTACATCGATGCCGCCGGACTTCAGGTGAGCAACGTCGAATGCCTCGGCGAGGCCCTCACCCGAACCGGCCGGATCGAAGGCGTCACCAGGCTGGTCGACGGGTTTCGTCTGCCCGGATACGGGTTCGAACACCAGCGGCTGATCAAGGGAGACAGTAAGAGCGCCGCCGTCGCCGCCGCTTCGATCGTCGCCAAGGTCAGCCGTGACCGCTGTATGAAGCGGGCCGGTGAGCGCTACCCGGAGTACGGCTTCGAAGGCCACAAGGGCTATGCCAGTGAGTCCCATCGCGAGGCGATCGTCCGCCACGGGCCGTCGCCGATCCATCGCATGTCCTTCAACTCCGCTTCTTACGCTGCCTCCGAGGCGGCCTGACCCTCAGAAGGCACCCTCGAGGTGTTCCCACGCGGCGACCGAACCGTCGTCTCCCACGGTGATCCCGACCACGTCGAATCGGACTTCATCGAATTCCGGTTCCCGGGCCGCACGCTGGAGCCAGGCCTCCGCCAGTCGCCTGAGCTTGCGCTGCTTGGCACGGCCCACGGCGAGTACGGGGCGCAGCGGACCGGAACTGTTGCCGGCGCGGTGGGCCTTGACCTCGACCACGACCAGATCGCGTCCGTCGATCGCGACGATGTCGATCTCGCCGATCCTGACCCGCCAGTTGCGCTCGACGATTCGCCAGCCGCGGGCCTGCAGGGCGGAGGCGCAGAGACTCTCCGCCCGCGCCCCCAGTTGCCGCCGTCGGTCGGGGGAGGCCCCGGTCCTTTCGAGTGAGCCTTCGTTCATGGGGTGAACCTAGCCCGCTCGAGCGCCGTTCTTGCCGTGTTTGCGTGAGTCTTCCGACAACCTGGCGGAAGTTGTTGCAGGGTTGCGGCAAGCCGTGAGCGGGGCGGCCTTAGCTTCGGCCTGTGCTCGCGGAAACCACATCATTCACGCTCGAGGGGATCTCGGCCAGCCCGGTAAGGGTCGAGGTGGACATCCATCGGGGCCTGCCGAGTTTCCAGATCGTCGGGCTGCCCGATGCCGCCGTGAGGGAGGCCAGGGAGCGGGTGAGGGCGGCGCTGGTCAACACCGGCTTCGAGTTCCCGATGCGCAGGATCACGGCCAATCTCGCGCCGGCTGACCTTCGAAAGGCCGGCCCCGGCCTCGACCTGGCCCTGGCGACCGCCCTGCTGGCCGCAGGCGGGGAGATTTCGGGCTCGAAGCTCGGCGGCTGGGCTCTTGCCGGCGAGCTTGCACTCGACGGATCGGTGCGACCGGTCAGGGGTGCACTGGCAATGGCCGAGGCTGCCCGGGAGCGTGGTTGTCGCGGGATCATCCTGCCGGAGCCGAACGGTCCGGAAGCGGCCCTGGCGCCCGGCATCGAGGTGCGCACGATCGCGAGTATCGCCGAGCTGAGGCTGCTCGAGTCCGGCCGGATGCCGGGCAGTCGTGCCGTTCCGGCCGATCTGGTCGAGCGCCCCGGCCTGCCCGACCTTTGCGATCTTCGCGGGCAGCCCAACCTGCGACGGGCGATCGAGGTGGCGGCGGCCGGCGGCCACGCGCTCCTGATGATCGGTCCGCCCGGTTCCGGCAAGTCGCTGGCGGCCAGGCGTTTCCCCTCCGTGCTGCCGCCGATGTGCAGTGACGAGATCCTCGAGGTCGCCCGTATCGCGGGGGTGTGCGGTTCGGGCCCCGTCCGGTCGGAGCGGCCTTTCAGGGCGCCCCATCACACCGTCTCGGCGGCCGGGCTGATCGGAGGTGGCAGCCCGCCGCGTCCCGGGGAGATCACGCTGGCCCATCGCGGAGTTCTCTTCCTCGACGAGCTCTGTGAGTTCAGTCGGCCGTCGCTCGAGGCCCTGCGCGAGCCGCTCGAATCCGGCCAGGTCACGATCGCCCGGGCCAGGGGTCGACGGATCATGCCCGCCGCCTTCACCCTGGTCGCCGCGGCCAACCCCTGTCCCTGTGGCAGGGGAGAAGAGGACCCCGGCTGTACCTGTACGCCGACCTCGACCGCGCGCTACCGGGCAACCCTGAGCGGCGCTCTCGCAGACCGGATCGACATGATCGTCGCGGTGTCACAGCCCGGACCGGAGGCGATGGCCGGGGCGGAAGGGGAGGGATCCGGGGCGGTCAGGGAGAGGGTGATCCAGGCCAGGAACCTGATGTCGGCCCGCCTCGGCAACGGAAGGGTCAATGCCGGGGCCGACCGGGGTGAGGTCGCCCGCTTCGACCTCGATGTTTCCGCCCGCAGGCTGCTGATCGAAGCCGGTCGCAGTCAGCGGCTGAGCGGGCGCTCCCACGATCGTGTCCTGCGGCTTGCGAGGACGGTCGCCGACCTCGACCGGAGCCCGGTCGTCCGCGAAGAGCACCTTGGCGGGGCGCTTCAGCTTCGGCGCAGGGGCGGATCATGAGCCCCGGGGGAACCGGGGAGGGGGCCTGTCCCGACTGCCTCAGGCGAAGCTGGCTGATCGCCAGGCTGGCCCCGTTCATACAGGTGGCCTGTGACGATCGCGCGGGCCGTCGCACCCCCGAGCTGCTGCGCCTCGACGATCCGGATCTGGTCGCTTCCGTCGCGCCCCGCAGGGTGGATGAGCTGCTCAGTGAAAACGCCGGGCTGGATGAGGGCGATCTCCGGCGTGTCCTGCGCGAGGCAGACTGCAGGGCGCTCTGCAGGCACAACGAAGGGTTTCCCGAAGGACTTGACGACGGCGCCGACGCTCCCCGTTGTCTGACCTTCTGTGGCGACGGCTTCCCCCTCGAGGAGGTGGCGATGGACACCTCGGTGACGGTGGTCGGGGCCCGCAGGGCGACCGGCTACGGCCTGGAGGTGGCCCGGATGCTCGGCGCGGAGCTGGCCGGGAGCGGCCTGACCCTGGTCAGCGGAATGGCCCTGGGGATCGACGGGGCGGCACATCGCGGAGCTGTCGAGAGCGGTCGCACGCTGGCGGTCCTGGCCGGGGGTCCCGATCGCCCTTACCCGGCTTCTCACACGCGGCTTCACCGCAAGATACGCGAGGTCGGTCTGGTCGTCTCGGAGCTGCCACCGGGTACGAGACCCTGGCGTTGGGGCTTCCCGGCCCGGAACCGGATCATGGCGGCGCTTTCGAGGATGACCGTGGTGGTCGAGGCGGCCCGTCGCTCCGGTTCTTTGATCACGGCCGAGATGGCCGCCGACGCCGGCCGTGAGGTAGGTGCCGTGCCCGGCCCGGTCACCGCGGGTCCTTCTGCCGGCACCAACGAGCTGATCGCCGGGGGTGCCGCCCTGGTGCGGGACTGCACCGACGTATTCGACCGACTGGCGGGGGTGGGCTTTCGCTTTCCGCAGAGGCTCTTCGGTCCGGACCTCGCTGAGGCCGACCGCCCGCTGCTGGAAGCGGTCGAGGCCGGGCTCGGCATGCTCGACATGATCGCGCCCGCAGCGGGTACCCCGGTAGCCGAAGCAGCGGCCGGCCTGACCAGGCTCGAGATCGCCGGCTATGTCAGCTGTTCGCTGACCGGTGAGTACAGCCGCACCGGGCTCGCCTGCGCCGCCACTTATGATCCGCCCGGTGACTGATCAACGCCTGCCGAAAGTCCTGTCGATCGCCGGCTCCGACTCGGGGGGCGGAGCGGGCATCCAGGCCGACCTCAAAGCCTTCGCTTCCTGCGGAGTACACGGCATGACCGCGATCACCGCGATCACCGCCCAGAACACCCGCGGCGTGATCGCGGTCGAAGCGGTCGAACCGTCGATGATCGTCGCTCAGGTGCGGGCCGTAATGGACGACATCGGGGTCGATGCGGTCAAGATCGGCATGCTTGGGACCGTCGAGACGATCGGTGCGGTGGACCACTGCCTGGACCTGATCGGCGAGGCACCGGTGGTCCTCGATCCGGTGATGGTTGCCGAAAGCGGGGCGGACCTGCTCGAGGTCGACGCCCGCAGGTCGCTGATCGAGTTGATCCTGCCCCGGGCCACCGTCGCGACACCGAACATCCCGGAAGCCCGCGCCCTGACCGGCCTCGGAGAGGATGCCTCGCAGGAGGAACTGGCTGAAGCGCTGGTGGCGCTCGGACCGTCCGCCGTGGTCGTGACCGGTGGCCACAGCACCGGCCTGGTCGACGTCTTCTGCGACGGATCCCGGACCGTCCCGATCGAAGGGCCGCGATACGAAGCCACCTCGGCTCACGGTTCCGGCTGCACCCACTCCTCGGCACTGGCTGCGTTCATGGCCGGTGGCATGGCTCCCGAGGCCGCGGCCCGGGCCGCAAGGGAAGTCGCCTCGCGGGCTGTGGCCGACGGGCTGGATTCGATCGGGTCCGGCCCCGGCCCCGTGGACGTCTTCGGCCTCTGCCGGCCGGCCCGCGGCTGAAGCGTCCTCGCGGCCTAAGATACGGGCCATGTCCTCGAACGACCAGTCCGCCGTCAGCCCCTTTCCACGCCCACGCTCCGCCGCCGTATTCGACGGGCCCGACAGGGCGGCCGCCCGCGCCTACATGAAGGGCATCGGCCTCAGCGACGAAGACATGAAGAAGCCGACCATCGGCATCGCCAACACCTGGACCGACGCCATGCCCTGCAACTACGGGCTGCGCGGTCTGGCCGAGTACGTCAAGGAGGGCGTGCGCGCGGCCGGCGGGACACCGATGGAGTTCAACACGGTCGCGGTCTCCGACGGCATCACGATGGGCACCCAGGGAATGAAGTCTTCGCTGGTCAGCCGCGAGGTGATAGCCGACTCGATCGAGCTGATGGCGCGTGGCTACCAGTTCGACGCGATCGTCGCCCTGACCGCCTGCGACAAGACCATTCCCGGCGCGGTCATGGGCGTGACCCGGATCGACATCCCTTCGATCGTGCTCTACGGGGGCTCGGTCAAGCCCGGCACCTACGAAGGCAAGGACGTAACGATCCTCGACGTCTTCGAGGCGATCGGTGCCCATGCGGCGGGTGAGATATCCGACCAGCAGCTGACCGACATCGAGAACGTGGCCAGCCCCGGCTTCGGAGCCTGTGGCGGGCAGTTCACTGCGAATACGCTCGGCTGCGCGTTTGAGGCACTGGGTATCTCCCCGGCTTTCTCGGCCATGGTCCCGGCTGAAGACAGCGAAAAGAACGAGGTCGCCCGTGGCATTGGCGAGCTGATCCTCAAGGTGCTGGCCGACGACCTGCGACCGAGCAGGATCATCACCCGCCGATCGCTGGAGAATGCGATCGCCATGGTTGCGGCTTCCGGCGGCTCGACGAACGGCGTCCTCCACCTGCTGGCGATCGCCAGGGAGGCCGGCATCGAACTGGACATAGACGTCTTCGAGGAAGTCTCCGGTCGCACACCCCTTCTGGCCGACCTCAAGCCCGGCGGCAACTATGTCGCCACCGACCTCTACCGGGCCGGTGGGGTGCCGCTGATCCTCAAGCGACTCAAGGACGGCGGCCTGCTCCACGAGGACGAGATCACGGTGACCGGCAATACGATCGGTGAGGAAGCCGAGAAGGCCGAAGAGGAGGCCGGCCAGCAAGTCGTGCTGCCGGTCGACTCCCCGCTCAAGGCCCAGGGTGGCCTGGCGATCCTCCGCGGCAACATCTGCCCCGACGGGGCTGTGGTCAAAGTCGCCGGCACCGAACGCCGCAGCCATACCGGACCGGCACGGGTATTCGAACGGGAGGAAGACTGCTTTGCCGCCGTGAAGAA
Organism: uncultured Solirubrobacterales bacterium; assembly: GCA_963717235.1. Lineage (GTDB taxonomy): Bacteria > Actinomycetota > Thermoleophilia > Solirubrobacterales > 70-9 > 67-14. The sequence goes on from CAVQVQ010000005.1 coordinate 28,974, forward strand.
GGGCCTGATCCAGAAGGGCGACGTGGTCGTGATCCGCAACGAGGGCCCGGCCGGCGGCCCCGGTATGCGGGAGATGCTCCAGGTGACCGCGGCTCTGGTCGGCGAGGGCCTGGGTGAACACGTGGCGCTGCTGACCGACGGGCGCTTCTCCGGCGCGACGCGCGGCCTGATGATCGGCCACGTCGCTCCCGAGGCTGTAAAGGGCGGGCCGATCGCGGCGATTCAGGACGGCGATACGGTCACCGTGGACATCGATGCCCGGCGTCTGGACGTTGACCTGAGCGTCGAGGAGATCGACCGGCGGGTCGCCGCCTACAAGTCACCGGAACCGCTCTACTCGCGTGGTGTCATGGCCAAGTACGCGGCCGCCGTCAGCTCGGCATCGCTCGGTGCCATCACCTGATTCGCCCGGTACCAACACCTGAGCCGGAACCGGGAGCGCTAAGCTCCTTCGGGTACAGGGGCGCCACCGGCGCGCAAACGGGACAAGGGGACTGATGGGAACTTCGGGAATGCTGAAACTGGCCAAGCTGTTCTTCGCGACTGCGGTGACCGCTCTCGGTCTGGCGCTGTTCGCCGGGCCGGCGTCGGCGGAGGACACCGTCTGGATCTGCAAGCCCGGCCAGGTGGACGACCTCTGCGCCGGTTCGATCAGCGCCACCGCCGGGGGCGAGCCGATCGGCTTCGCGCGGCCGGAAGACGCCCCGGTGGACTGTTTCTACGTCTACCCGACCGTGAGCGAGCAGGCCACGCCGAACGCCGATCTGAGCAAGGACCCCGAGGTCAGGCGCGTCGTGGTCCAGCAGGCCCGCATGTTCTCAAGAGTCTGTGACGTGTACGCGCCCATATATCGCCAGGAGACGAACCCGGGCATCTACAGCGAGAGCACCGAGGTGGCCTACCAGAGTGCTCTTTCGGCGTGGAAGGACTACCTGGCCAACCACAACGACGGCCGCGGGGTGATCCTGGTCGGCCACTCCCAGGGTTCCGCCACGCTCGGTCGCCTGATCGATGAAGAAATCGACCCGAAGCCGGCGGTTCGCAAGAAGCTGGTCGGAGCAATCCTCCCGGGCGCAAACATCCATGTGCCGAAGAACGAGCTGGTCGGCGGTATGTACGAGAACGTCCCGGTCTGTTCGGAAGTCGCGGAGTTCGGATGCCTCGTCGCCTACTCCATGTTCAACGGAACTCCTGCCGACAACCCGCCCTTCGGGGACGTCGGCTCCGGCTACTGGGCCTACAAGATCCCGCGCCCCGACCGCGAGACCATCGAGGTCGTCTGCGTGAACCCGGCCCAGCTGAGCGGGAAATCGTTCCTGACGCCATTGCTCAACCTCGACTACCTGCTGGGACCTCCGCCCGGGGATGTCGAGACTGCGTTCTGGAGCGCGTATCCGGATGCGATCACCGCAAGCTGCGACCGCGAGGGCACCAAGCACTGGTTGAACGTGGACTTCAACGGCGTGCCTGACCCCTTCCTCACCGCGGTGATCCCTTTCGTCGCCAGTGGAATCAACTGGCACGTGCCGGAAGTCAACGTCGCCGAGGATAATCTGATCCGGATCGCCGGGCTTCAGTCCGCGAGCTACGTCGCCTCCGAACGGGCGAGCGCGGTGAAGAAGCGCTCTGCGGTCCGCAAGCAGCTGAAGGCGGCGAAGGCGAAGTCGAAGAAGCTCTCGAAGCGGGCCCGCAAGGCCAAGAGGCTCTGCGCGAGCAAGGGCAGGGGCTGCGCGAAGGCGAAGAAGCTGCGAAAGAAGTCGAAGAAGGCCTCACGGAGGGCCGCCTCGCTGAAGAAGCGCGAGCGCGCGCTGACCAGGGAGATCGGATCGCTGGTCGTTCCCGCGACCTGAGCTGCGTCAGGGTCTGAGGGTCATCAAGCCCGTCCGGCAGCCGCGTCGAGGCCTTCTCTGCGCCGGCGGTCGATGAACTCCTCGACATCGTCGTTGAACCGGGCCGGACGTTCCATCTGGATCATGTGGCCCGTGTCGTCGAGCAGGCTCAGTTCGGCGTCGGGGATCTTGCGGCGATAGGCGAAGGCCGCCGGTACGGGAACGAGCAGGTCCCGGTTGCCCCAGATCAGGAGGGTCGGAATGCGGATCTCGGGTAGCCGGTCGCGGGTGTCGTAACCGGCGATGGCATAGGCCGCCTGAATCAGGCCCGGCGCTTCCATCGCGTAGCTGCCGAGCTCCCAGAGCATCTCCCGGCTGATCCGGGTCGGGTGGGCGAAGACCCCGGCGAACTGGGCCGAGCGCAACCGGCTGCGGGTGAACCCCCGCTCGAGGCTGCCCGCAGCAATCGGCATCATCGCCTTGACGATGACCTTCGCCATGTCTTTCTGGCTCGGCTTGATCGTGGCGTAGGTGACTCCCGCAGCCGCGACCAGGACCAGTGACGAGAAGCGCTCGGGACGGGCGATCGCCGCCTCGGTCGAGATGAAACCGCCCATCGAATGCCCGACCAGGGCCGTCTCCGGACCGAGATCCAGCGCGTCGGCGAACTCCACCAGGAAGTCACCGTAGGAGCCGATCGTGATCGGCTTTTCGGGCAGCGGGCTGGTTCCGAAACCGGGCAGGTCGAGTGCGATGACCCGGTGGCGCCGGGCCAGGTAGGGGATGTTCTCCAGCCAGTTTCGCCAGCTCCCCCCGAGACCGTGGACCATCAGGACGGTCGGCCCCTCGCCGCTCTCCACGTAGTTGACCGCGGTCCGGCCCAGGGCCGAGCTCACGCTCACCTTGTGGACCCGGTCCGCCCAGTCGATGCGCAGCCATTCGCCGTCCGATCTCGCGTAATCGTCGGCTCTGCCGGCGGCGTGTCTCCCTGCTGCCGTTTCAACCCGGTCGTCCACCGGGGCCACTCTACCCGTGGCCCGGCCGGCTTACTGCCACAATGGCCACATGCCGGATTCGGACAAAGGAGGGGCCCGCCGCGTTCTCGTGACCGGGCTGTCGACCTACTGGGGTGGTCGGCTCGCCGCCGCCCTGGAGGCCAATCCGTCGATCGAGGCGATCATCGGCGTCGATTCGAGCGAGCCCACCCGTGAGCTCGAGCGGACGGAGTTCGTCAAGGTCGGCGTTCAGCATTCCCTGATCGAGAAGATCGTCAAGGCCGCGAACATCGACACGGTGATCGACACCAGGATGATCGTCGACTCTGCCCGAAGCCAGCGGGGCGCCAGGCCGACTTCCGTTCACGAGAACAACGTGATCGGCACCCTGAACATCCTCGCCGCCTGTTCGACACCCGACTCGCCGGTCAACCGCTTCGTTTTCAAGAGCTCCGCCCACTGGTACGGATGCGCCCAGGATGACCCCGGCTTCTTCACCGAGGATATGACCCGGGGACACCGCCCCAAGACCTCGATCGAGCAGGATGTGGTCGAAGTCGAGGCGGCGATCGAGGAGTTCCGGCTCAGGCGTCCCGATATATCGGTGACCGTGCTCAGGTTCGCAAACGTACTCGGGGCGGAGGTGGACACCTCCCACATCCAGCTCTTCGCGATGCCGATGGTCCCGATGATCGCCGGCTTCGATCCTCGCTACCAGTTCGTCGACGAGGTGGATGTGGTGCATGCGCTCGAATACGTGACGATCAACGACCTGCCGGGAATCTTCAACGTCGCGGCTGACGGCGTGCTGACGCTCTCCGAGGTGATCTCCCTGCTCGGCAAGAAGCCGCTCCCGGTGATTCCACCCTGGGGAACAGGGCTCGCCACTTCCGCCCTCAGGCGCATGGGCCTGACGATCTCGGCCGAGATGGTCAATCAGCTGCGTTTCGGCCGCGGGACTCGACAACCGTCGCTTCAAGGCCGCCGGATTCCACTACGCCTTCACCTCCAGGGAAACGGTGATCCACCTCCGCGAGCGCCTGCGTCTGGATCCGGTCGTCTCCGGAGTGAGCAACCCCTACCGCTACGAGCCCGAGGTCGAGGAGTTCCTCAGGCACAGCCCGCATGTCAGTCGCCCGCCCGCCCGGGACCTCGGTCGCGAGGACGCGGCGATGTTCGACCCGTCGCCGCCGGTCGAAGACCAGCCGTAAGCCCCCGCTCTGCAGGGAGAAAGCCTGCATGGGCGCTTGCGCCCGGAAGAAGGCCTTGCGCGACCGCACGCCGTATCTACAATTGGTTTGGTGCGAAAGACACAGATCCTGATCGCCGCTGTCGTGGTCTTCCTGATCGGGGGGGCCGTGGCCGCCTATGCCTACGACGGCTCCCAGAAGGATGAAATCGCCGAGGGCGTGACGATCAACGGCGTGGACGTCGGCGGGATGAGCCACTCCCAGGCGGAGCGGGCCGTCACCGCCAGGGTGCTCGCGCCACAACGAAAGCCGGTCACGGTGAAGTTCGAGAAGCAGAAGTTCACCCTTCCTGCCGACGAGCTGAAGATCCGGGCCGATGTCGAAAACAGCGTCGAGCGGGCCCTCGATGAGAGCCGTTCGGGCTCGCTGCCGGAGCGCATCCTGCGTCAGGTGACCGGCGAGGAACTCGATGAAGACATCCCGGTGAGCGTCAGCTATTCCCGTCCCGCTGTAAACCAGTTCGTCCGTGATGTCGCCGCGGCAGTGCAGGTCGACCCGGTCGACGCCTCGGTCCAGGCCGGACCCGAATCTCTCAGCGTGGTCAAGGCTTCCGACGGCCACAAGCTTCGTGACGTGCTGCTGACCGAGCAGCTGACTTCGCTGCTCGACCAGGGCAAGGGCGGCCGCACCGTAGAGGCCGAGGTCAACGTGCTCAAGCCTTCGGTCACCACCGACGAAGTCGCTGCGCAGTACCCGACCTACCTCACCCTGGATCGCGGCACCTACCAGCTCAAACTCTGGCGCAACCTCGAGCTGGAGAAGACCTACACGGTTGCGGTCGGCCAGGTCGGACTCGAAACCCCGGCCGGGCTCTACACGATCCAGAACAAGCAGGTCGACCCGGCCTGGCACGTACCGGACTCCGACTGGGCCGGTGACCTGGCCGGAGAGGTGATCCCCGGTGGCGTGCCGGAGAACCCTCTCAAAGCTCGTTGGATGGGCATTTTCGACGGTGCCGGTATTCACGGCACTTCGGATGAAGCCTCGCTCGGGTCGGCTGCCTCTCACGGCTGCGTGCGAATGGCCGTGACCGACGTGGTCGACCTCTACGACCGGGTTGATGTCGGCACCCCGATCTACATCGGCTGAGCCGGATGCCCGCTGCCAACGCCGCCTGGGCGGACCTGCTTCACCTCCACGAGCGCGATCTGATCGCCGCAGGTTCGGCCCCGAAGACGCTCAACGCCTACCGTCTCGACCTGATCCAGTTCTCTCGCTGGTACGCCGGGGTGGGGTCCGGTCCGCTGACCGTCGGGCACAGGCAGGTGCGTCGTTACGCCGCGCACCTCTCGGCAGCCGGCTGTGCCGCCTCGACCGTGGCCCGCAAGCTGGCTGCCCTGCGGAGCTTCTACGGCTTTCTGCTCAGAACCGGCCGCATCGCCCAGAATCCCGCCGATCTGGTTTCGGCACCCAAGGCGTCCTCGAGGCTGCCGCGGGTACTCACCCAGGCGCAGATGGCGGAGATCCTCGAAACGGCTCCTGCCAGTACGCCGCTGGAGTTGCGCGACCGCGCGATGATCGAGCTTTCCTACTCCTGCGGGCTGCGCAGCGAAGAGGTGATATCACTATCGCTCGGCGCCCTCGACTTCGAGTCCGAGCAGCTGGCGGTGGTCGGCAAGGGATCCCGTCACCGCCGCCTGCCGGTCGGAGAACCCGCCCAGCGCGCGGTCGAGGAGTACCTGGAACGGGGAAGGCCCGGGCTGGTCACCGACCCCTCCGAAACCGCCCTGTTCCTGTCCAGAAACGGCCGTCGCCTCTCACCCTCGGACGTCTCCCGTCGCCTCTCGGCGAGGGTCCGTGACGCCGCATCAGCGAGCGGGATCTCGCCGCACGCCCTGCGCCACTCCTTCGCCACCCACCTGCTCGAAGGCGGTGCCGACCTGCGCACGATCCAGGAGCTGCTGGGGCATTCCTCGATATCCACGACCCAGGTCTACACCCACCTCGATTCGGCCCGGTTGCGTGACGCCTATGCCGGCAGCCACCCGCGTGCCTGAGGCACCCGGCCGGACCAGCTGCCCCAGGCGATAACTTGACCGGATGAAGCTGACGGTGAACGTTGATGGAGGAGCGCGTGGCAACCCGGGTCCCGCCGCGATCGGAGTGGTGATCCGGGACCCGGAGGGCCTGATCATCGACGAGCACGGCGAGCGGATCGGCGAGGCGACCAACAACGTCGCCGAGTACAAGGCGCTGATCCGGGGAATCCAGCGTGCCGCGGAGCTGGGTGCGACCGAACTCGACCTGGTCGGCGACTCGGAACTCGTCGTCCGGCAGGTGGAAGGCCGCTACAAGGTCAAGAAGCCCGGCCTCAAGCCCCTTCACGCCGAGGCCAGACAGGCTCTCTCAGGCTTCGAGAAATGGTCGATACGACACGTGCGGCGCGAGATGAACGCCGAGGCCGACCGCCTGGTCAACGAGGTCCTCGACAGCTGAACGGCCGTTCGCGCCGGCTGGAGTCCGGTCAGCCGGGCTTGTGCGGAAGCCAGTCGGGGTCTTTCGGTCTCCACTCCCGTTCCGGGTCGTCACTCTCGTTGGCGACGACGTTGGCCATCAGCCAGTCACCGTCCTCGCCCTTGAGCTCGAACGCGAACCCGCGCAGGTGGGTCGGGCGGTCCAGCGTGACCGGGTCTTCGGTCGCCTTGTCGAACAGCACGACGATCTCGTGGCCCTCCGCCATGACCCGGGGCTCGGTTCCCCAGCCGGAGTGCTCCCAGACGATCGTGCTCCAGAGGTCGTCCAGCGCTGCGAGCGTGGTCACGCAGAATTGATGCCAGATAGCCCGGTCGGGCAGGCCCGGCGATGGCTGGACCGGTTCCACCAGAAAGTCGCGGATGGCGGACCTGTCCCGCGTCTTCAGCGTGTCGCTCCCGCCGAATCGCGAGAGCCAGGTGTCGATCAGAAACCTGCGGTAGTCGCGGTGGGTCAGGGGCCAGGCCGACTCGAGGTCGTGGTTGATCTTGACGTGGTGGAGCCAGGTCGCGGCGGCGCGAACCGGGCCTCCGGGTCTGAACGGGTCCATGGCCACATCCTTTCGAAGTCCGACCGCCGGCTCCGTTCCCGTACCCGCGCCGCCGCAACGGAGCGGTCTCAGCCCCTCACGCACCGGGCCGGGAGGTGAGGTCTCCGGCTATACTCGCCCGAGTCTGCGGCTGTAGCTCAGTTGGCTAGAGCGTCTGCTTGCCATGCAGAAGGTCGAGGGTTCGAATCCCTTCAGCCGCTTTCGGGACACCGCCCTTCACGGGGCCGGTGTCTCATTCGGCGCCTTGGCGGAGTGGTTACGCAGCGGCCTGCAAAGCCGTGTACGCCGGTTCGACTCCGGCAGGCGCCTTTGCCACCAATCGCAGCGCCAAGCGATTTCTGCCGAGTTCCTGTCGGGGTCAACCGAAAAAGTGTCGCGAATGTGTCGCAAACCGCGCGGAACTAGGGGCAACTGGGCGCAACCAAGGCAACCGGGATCGCTTGATATGGCGAAGCGGTGCCCCAGCAGCCCACCTGCCAATCCGCGGCCACTCAACGTGGCGCCACCCCGGCGCCGCTGGCGCACAAACATTCCGAGCGACTGACGAAGAGTTTTTTCCGGATCGCCAACCGATTCCGGGACGGCCTCCGTATTGCTTGTAGATGTCAGACCGGAAATCAGTTTTGGTGAGATTCGATTCAGACGCGCCCGTTCAGGATCGCTCTCTCGCGGACACCATTGCTCGTAGTGAGTCACCAGCGCTTCCGGCCGTTGCGTTGCTGCTACCGGTCCTCCTGGCAGTGATGCTGATGTTCGGTTCTATCGCGCCCACGCCCGCCGGGGCTGCGCCCGACGCTGTCGCGGCTCCGGAGGTGGACATGCAGGCCGCCGTCTCCGGTCCCTCGGCAGGCACCTCCGGTCGCAAGTCCAGCAGGGCAAGAGGCCGATCGAGCCTGATCGCTCAAGACGGGGTTTGCCCCGACGAGAACAGGGCTGCAAGGAAGAACCGGGCGGTGAAGGCGATGATCTGCATGACCAACTACGCGCGGTCCCAGCGAGGCCTGAAGCGCTACCGCACGGACCGGGGACTGAATCGATCGGCGTCGCTCAAAGCAGCCGACATCCTCCGCTGCAACGCCTTCTCCCACACCGCCTGCGGGCGTCCGTTCACCTGGTGGATCGAGAAGAAGTACACGGCGCGCAAGTGCTGGTGGGCCGGCGAGAACATCGCCTGGGGTTCAAAGGCCGTCGGAAGCGTGCGCGACATTTTCAAGGCCTGGATGAAATCCCCCGGGCACCGCGCCGCGATCCTCAGCAGGCGCTACGTCGAGATCGGGGTCGGATTCCGGGTCGGTGAAATGCGGGCTCGCCCCACGGCGAGGGTATGGGTTCAGCACTTCGGCCGCGTCTGCTGAGGACCTGCCGGGGCGCCGGAACCCCTACGTTCGCCGCATCTGCGAAGCCGTGTACGCCGGTTCGACTCCGGCGGGCGCCTCTGGTCGGCGGTTCGGCGGGCGGGGCTCAACCCCCGGCGAAGGTGAGCCTGCCCGTTGTTTTCGGGCCGCATCCCTGCAGCTTCATCGAGTACCTGCCCTTCTTGCGTGAGGTGAACCTGCCCTTGAGGGTGAAGTCCTTCGAGGACTGGCCTGCCGGTGGCGTGGTCGCCCCGACCAGCTTGAACCGCTTCTTCCTGTTGATCCCGATAGGGAACGGCGGGTTCCTGAAGTTGTGGTAGCCGCTCAACTTCCTGCAGCGCCAGAAGATGGTCACCTTCTTCAGCTTCTTGCCGCTCTTTGCCACGTTGAACTGGACGGAGGAGAAGTTGCTTTCGTCGTTCACATCGACTTCGTCCGAGAACCAGGTGCCCGCCTTCGGCTTGGCGGCGTCTACGGGCGTTGCAGCCGCCGCAAACGCGAAGACCACGACAAGAAGACCGACCAGAGTTTTTCCCACTGCCATTTCCCACCTTCCCTGAAGCTCGTCATTACGTCCGGATCCTGCAGCCAGAACATAACAACACGCCCTCTCGCGACCAGCAGGCAGGCGGACTCGGCGCGGTCCTCCGGCGCCACTCGCCGACCGCCGGGGAGCCGGACTCCCGGCGGCTTCTACCCCGCTGGTGGCCGCGTCTGCCAGCCCGCTGGTAGGCTCCCGGATCGCGGGCGCATAGCTCAGTTGGTAGAGCGCCACCTCGACACGGTGGAGGTCACTGGTTCGAGCCCAGTTGTGCCCATCCGCTCCGCATGTCCGATGCGGGGCGGGTGAGGCCCGCCGCGTTACCCGGCTATCAGCCCGGCGGCGTGGAATCCGGAACGCACGGCCCCTTCCATCAGGCCGTGGAACTCCCCTGCGGTGTGCTCGCCGGCGAAGACGAACGGTCCGGCCGGTGCCCTCAATGCCTCGCTCAGAGCCGCCGACGGCGAGACCGAGTAGGCGGCACCGACCCAGGGATCGTCGTCCCACGTCGAGAGGATCGCCTGTTCGGGGAGCAGCTCCAGGTCGGGACGCATGGCGATCACGGATTCGAGCCAGCGTTCGGGTCCGGTGGCCACCTCGAGGCCTTCGAGGGCCGCGGGGGAGCCGGCGAAACAGCTGAGCAGAGGCATCGGCTCATCGCTTTCACCGGTCTCGGTCCAGCACCAGTAGCACTCGGGCACATTCATCACGGCGCTGACCGGGGCGGGCTCGCTCAGCGGTATGAACAGCTTGGCGGCGTGGCCGTAACGCACCGAGGCCATGGCGTCACGCTTGGCCTCCGGAAGGGCCGGCAGGAATTCGATTTTCGAGATCACCGAAGCGGGAACGGCGATCACGCATTGGCGGGCCGGGACCGTCCTGCCCGAAGCCGTCGTGACATCGACTCGCCGCCCGTCCCACTCCACGGATACGGCCGGTTCGCCGAGGTGGACTTTTTCACCGAGGCTCCCGGCCAGGGCCAGGCAGAGGCTCTGGTTGCCGCCGGCGAGGCTGGGGGAGGGTTCGCTGTCGACATGACCGAGACGATCCAGACCATGCGCGGAGACTTCGGTGGCAGAGGTGGCCGATGACATCTGGATGCGCGCGAGCAGCGCGTCGTGTACGCCTTCACCGATGTCGAGGGAGGCGAGCAGATCAGCGGCAGAGGTGCGGTCTCCCGGCGGCAACTCCCGAAGCGCTTCCTCGACCCTGATCGCCCCGCGCTCGAGCGACTGCGCATCGACCGGGGGGCCACCGTGGGGCTCCCGCCTGCCGTATCGCACGCCTTTGTCCCACAGGTCGATCCCTTGCGACCTCGCGAGGGCACGAATCCGATCGTTGCCGGGCAGGATGAACTCGGCACCCATCTCGACCACGGCGCCGTTTTCGAGCAGCCGCGACCAGGTCCGGCCGCCGACCCGCTCGCGTGCTTCGATCACTTCGACCCGGTGCCCGGCGCGGTCCAGGGAGACAGCTGCCGTCAGCCCGGCGAGGCCGGCGCCGATGACGACAACCCCCGGGTCATCGCGTCCGGCCATGAGGACTCCCTCTACCCGCGCCGCTTCCCCGGTGCGGCCTTGACTTTGAGCCGGGCCTTCACGGTGTAGGAGCCGGCGCTGGAGCGGATCCGGATCCGGACGTTTCCTTTGCCTTTTGCCCGCTTCTTCGTCGCCAGCCGGAAAGCGAAGGTCGCCTTGGAGCCCGCGAGCAACTGGTCCACTCCCGAGCAGGCCGTCTTGCGGGCGAGCCTGCGGGGAGGTGTGACGCAGACGCGGATCGAGGCCGCCGCCGCGTCGCCGCCGTTTCTGACCGGGACCGAAAGCCTCGCGACCCGGCCTGCCCTGGCCACGGCTCTCCTGATCCGGGGCGAGGCCAGTCTGGCCTGCGACTCGACCCCGTTCAGCTCGCGGGCCGCACCGACCACGTCACCGGTGCCGAAGAAATCGACGGCGAGAATGCCCGGCAGGTAGCCACGCCGCTGTTCGCAGGCGCGTGCTCTTTCGACCAGCACCTCCTTGCGGTTGACGATCCCCGCCTTTTCGATGTCGGGCGCGATGTTCGAAACCCAGTGGTTCATCAGGAACAGCGAATCCGACCTCGCGGCCCCTTCCCCGCGAAGGCTGCGGCAGCTTTCGTTCAGCTGTGCGGGGTCGGTCAGGAGCGCCGGGTCGTCTTCGAACGTGTAAGGGGTCTCACGGACCGGTCCGTCGTAGGCCTCGTGGTACCAGGGCACGGTTCCGGAATCGCTCTCGGCAAGCATCAGAACCCTCTGTCCGCTCGACACCATCTCACCCAGGGTCGGCCACGGCCCTGCCGGGCCCGTGTAGATGAACTCGAGCAGACCGGCTTCGGCCACAGCGGCGGCGAAGTCATCCGGATGGACCGCATCCTGATTGATGAAGACGAGCACCTCGTTCGGGTTCTCGCGCAGGAAGCCGGCCACTTTGCCGAGTTCCGGCACAAGTTCGCTGGCGCCGAGCTGGCAGGCGAAATGACACAGGTAGAGAGGAGCTCCCTCGGCGTGGCCCTGCGCCTTCCCGACGATGGCCACCTGGCCGCTCGGCTGCTCTTCGCCGTAGTAGGTGTCGATCAGCATCGCCCTGGCTCCACGGGTCAGCTGGTTCGGGATCGAAAAGGTCTGGTTGGGCAGGTTCCAGTTCAGCTCGCTGGCTGACATCGAGTTGTGGGAGCCGGGCAGAACGACCTGGTTGAGCTTGCGCTCGCAGAGCTTGCTCGATCCGTTGCAGGCGATCTGCCCCGGGCTGATCTTCACGGCGCCGGCGGCGGCGGGCGCGACCAGCATTGCGGCGGCGACAAGTATCCCTACGACTGTTCCCCGAAACGACAGCACCCCGGAAGTATCGCAGGCGTCCCTGGCCCAGCGCTGAAGGGGGCCGGACTCAGCGGGGGATGACGGTGCGACCGAATGTTGCGACCCAGATCGCCAGGGCGAGTACCCACACGACCAGCCCGGCGAGTTCGTGACCGTCCATCGGCCCGACACCGAGCAGTGCGGAGATCCAGAGCCAGAAGCCGACCGCCGGAACCGCCGCAGCGATGGCTCGGACCATGGCCCGGGGCCTGCCGCGGGCCTCGATCTCACTCGGGCTCAGTCTCTCGCTCGGGCTGATCTCGGGGTCGTCGTACATGACTCGATTCTCGCAGGCGCCCAGGGTCGGCACTGCGGCGCGACCGCTGCTCAGCCGTCGAGGATCGCCACGACCCTGGCCGGGGCGCCGCTTCCGCCGACCAGGGGCAGCGGCAGGCAGGAGAGGGTGAAGCCGGTGGCCGGAAGGCGGTCGAGGTTGACCATGCGTTCGATCTGGCTGTAGGAGAGGCCGGCCTGGTGGGCCTGCCAGAAGATCCCGGGCTCACCCGCCGCCTTCGCTTCTTCGGCCTGCATCCAGAGTGGCCGGTCCCAGCCCCAGGCGTCGATGCCCATCACCCTCACGCCGCGCTCGTAGAGCCATTCGGTTGCCGGGCCGGTCACTCCCGGGCCGTGTGCCATGTACTCGAGGGTGTCGATCCAGCGGTCGCATCCGGTCTCGATCAGCACGATCTCGAGCGGCTTCAGCTCGTGGCCGATCTTCCCCAGTGCGGCTTCAAGATCCTCGGGCGTGACTGCGTCTCCGTCTTCACGTCCCTTGAAATCAAGTTTCACGCCGGGCTGGAAGAACCACTCGAGGGGAAGCTCATCGATCGTCTTCGCCGGCTCGCCGTCGATCGTCGAGTTGTAGTGCCAGGGGGCGTCGACGTGGGTCGAGTTGTGGGTGCCGAAGCGGGTGAAGAACTCGATCGCCCAGCCTTCGCCGTCTCGCAGCAGCTCCGGGCCGACGCCGAGCATTTCCTGAATCTGGGCGGCGCCCTCCTGATGATCGCTGAACTCGACTCCGGTCCTGAGGACCTCCGGAGTGCCTGCCGGGCTGGCGACGATCGGTGCCGAGAGGTCGATGATTTCCATGGCCGCACGATACAGCCGCTCCGGGGCTACGATGCCCGGATGCCCGTGCCAATACTCACCTGGGTGCTGTCGACGCTTCTGGGCCTCGGAGCCAGGTTCCTCTTCTCTCTGCCCGACGGCCTCCTGCGGTTGGTCTTCGGAAGGGCGCCTGCGCCGGCAGAGGGCCTTTCGGCGGACGCCTGGGCGGTCGGCCGTGTGGTCGACGTACTCGACCGCGGCCCCCAGGCGACCAAGGTCGGCCAGATGAGGTTCGAGACAGAAATGCTCTCCCTCGCGGTGGCGGCGCCGAGACCGCGTGGGCTGGAGATCCGCGATCTCGACCTCGACCCGACGGGTCCGGGCGGGCCGCTTCCGGCAAGGCTCTACCGGCCGCTGTCGGCTCCGTCAACCGGGCCGCTCATGGTCTTCTTCCACGGCGGTGGCTGGACGGTCGGCTCGATCCAGAGCCACGACCGGGCCTGCGCGCTACTGGCCTGCGAGTCCGGGGTCAAGGTCCTTTCGGTCGGGTACCGCCTCGCTCCCGAGCATCCTTTCCCGGCCGCTGCCGACGACGCACTGCGCGCCTGGAAAGCGGTGGTTGCCGACCCGGAGAGGTTCGGGGCCGAGATCGGCCAGATCGCAGTCGGCGGCGACAGCGCCGGTGGAAACCTGGCCGCGGTGCTCTGTCAGGACCTGCGCCGTGAAGGCCTCGATCAGCCCACCATGCAGTTGCTGATCTATCCGGTGCTGGAGGTCGGCTCGACCCGGGCCTCGATGCGGGAGTTCTCGAGGGGGTACTACCTGACCGCGGAGCGCATGGGCCGCTTCTCGGAGCTGTATGTCGAGCCCGAGCGCTACGGTGAAGTTCGGGTGTCCCCGCTGCTGGCGGAGGACCTCTCGGGTCTGGCGCCGGCCTGGATCGTCAACAGCCTCGCCGATCCCCTTCGGGACGAGGGCGAGGAGTACGCCCGGCGCCTTGGAGAAGCCGGGGTGGAGGTGAGGAGCGACCGCCTGCCGTTGATCCACGCCTGGTTCAACATGACCCGCTCGCGTTCGGCCAGAGAGGCACACCGGCTGCTCGCCTCGGGCCTGACCCGCTTCATGCGTGAGGCGAAGCCGCTGACCTCGGACGACTGAATAGCATGGGCCGATGTCCGTGAATGCCGAGAAGTTGACCGTGAAGCTGCCTGACGGCACCCCGCTCGAACTCGAGCCGGGAGCGACCGGGGCCGACGCCGCGCTGGCGATCGGCGAAGGTCTGGCCCGGGCCGCACTGGCGATCCGGGCCGGCGGGGAGATCCGGGACCTGAGCGCTCCGGTGAGCGATGGCGAAGAGATCGCGATCGTCACCTCGCGTGACCCGGACGGCCTCGAGGTCATCCGCCACGATGCCGCCCATGTGATGGCGACCGCCGTCCAGGAGCTTTACCCGGGGACCAAGGTGACCATCGGCCCGGCGATCGAGAACGGCTTCTACTACGACTTCGAGTTTCCCGAAGACGTCAAGATCACCGAGGCGGAGCTGCCCGCGATCGAGGACGCGATGCGCCGCCACATCAAGGCCGACGAGCAGTTCGAGCGCCGCGACCTGCCGGTGGCCGAGGCGATCGGGCACTTCCGCGAGCAGGGCGAGGACTACAAAGTCGAGCTGATCGAGGACCTGATCGAGAACGAGGGGGTCGAGACCGTCTCGCTCTACCGCAACGGTCCTTTCGAGGACCTCTGCCGCGGCCCGCACGGCCCCGGAACCAAGCGGATCAAGGCGATCAAGCTCAACTCGGTGGCCGGCGCCTACTGGCGCGGTGACGAGAACCGCCAGATGCTGACCCGGATCTACGGAACTGCCTTCTTCTCCAAGGACGAGCTCAAGCAGCATCTGGAGCAGATCGAGGAAGCGAAGGCGCGCGATCACCGCCGGCTCGGCCCGCAGCTGGACCTGTTCATGCTGCGCGAGGAGGCCCCCGGCATGCCCTTCTGGCTGCCGAACGGGACGGTTCTGCTCGGCCTGATCGAGAAAGAAGTGCGAGAGCAGCTAAGCCGGCGTGGCTACAAGGAGATAGCCACCCCCCAGGTCATGGATGAAGCCCTCTGGCACAGGTCCGGACACTGGGAAAACTACGTCGACGACATGTACTTCATGGAGGTCGACGACCGTCGTTACGCGCTGAGGCCGATGAACTGCCCCGGCGCCTGTCTCGTCTACGGCGCCGAGAGGCACTCCTATCGTGACCTGCCGCTTCGTCTGGCCGAATTCGGCAAGGTCACCAGAAACGAGCGGGAGGGTGTGCTTCACGGCCTGCTGCGGGTGCGCGCCTTCACCCAGGACGACGCCCACGTCTACTGCACCGAGGACCAGATCGAAGACGAGGTGGCCGACATCTGCGAGGCGATCGACGAACTCTACGGCCGGTTCGGCTTCGAGCAGGTAGAGGTCGAGCTCTCAACCAGGCCGGACAAGGCGATGGGCTCCGAAGAGCAGTGGCAGCGGGCCGAAGCGATGCTGAAGAGCGCGCTCGACCGACAGGGCCGCGAGTACCGGATCAACCCCGGCGACGGTGCCTTCTACGGCCCCAAGATCGATTTCCACGTGACCGACGCCCTGGGCCGCTCGTGGCAGCTGGGGACCTGCCAGCTCGACTTCCAGATGCCGGAGCGTTTCGAGCTGAGCTTCACCGACGCCGACGACGGACGCAGCCGCCCGGTGATGATCCACCGGGCCCTGCTCGGTTCGATGGAGCGCTTCGCCGGAATCCTCATCGAGCATTACGCAGGCCGCTTTCCGGCCTGGCTGGCTCCGGTTCAGGCGATGGTCCTGCCGGTCGCCGATCGCCATGTTCCTTATGCGCTGAAGGTGGCGGATCAGCTCAGGGAAGCCGGGGTGAGGGTCGAAGTCGACGAGCGCTCCGAATCGGTCGGCCGGAAGATCCGCGACGCTGAACTCGGCCGCTACCCGTTCATGCTGGTCGTCGGCGATCGGGACGAGGAGGCGAACGAGGTATCCGTCCGCTCGCACGAGCAGGGCGAGCTCGGATCGATGGATGCTGAGAAGTTCTGTATGCTGCTTGACACTTGATTCTCCGCGCAACAAAGAACCAGCCCAGAGCCGCCTGCGCGTGCCTCTTCACCGTAAGTCCGTCCGCTTGAGCCTTCCCTTGGTCCGCATCTAGTGCCGGTTCCTCGCAGGTTCGACCGTCGTCCCCCTGAACGGGACAACACTCGTATCAACGAGCGCATCCGCGTGCCCAAGGTCCGGCTGATCGGTGCCGACGGCGAGCAGGTCGGAATCGTCGCCACCGACGAGGCCCGCCAGATGGCCCGTGACGCCGATCTCGACCTGGTCGAGGTCGCAGCCGGAGCCAAGCCACCGGTCGCAAGGCTGCTCGACTACTCGAAGTACAAGTACGAGCAGGAACAGAAGCTGAAGCAGGCCAAGAAGCACCAGACCCAGGTCAACATCCGTGAGATCAAGCTCCGCCCGAAGATCGCCGACAACGACTACAACACCAAGAAGGGTCATGTCGAGCGTTTCCTCAAGCAGGGAGACAAGGTCAAGATCACGATCATGTTCCGCGGTCGCGAGCAGGCCCACCCGGAACGGGGCCGCGACCTGCTGACCAGGCTCCACGAGGATCTCGACGGCCTGGCCGACATCGAGTCCAAGCCGCTTCAGGAGGGCCGCAACATGAGCATGCTGCTCGGTCCTTCGAAGGAGGCTGCCAAAGAGGCCGCCAAGAAGGAGAGCGAGAAGGCGAAGGATTCGAAGCCGGCCGCCGATGCCGTTCCGGACCATCCGCAGGCCGTCGTGCCGGACCATCCCCAGGCGATCGCCACGACTCCTGAAGACCTGGCCGAGGCGGAAGCCTCTGCCAGGCAGGACATCTCCTCCGAGTAGTCCCGGCTCGCGTCTGTTCCCGGTCGTCCGTCGGCCGCGTCATCTTTGGTGCTGTGATCGACTTCAGGTCCATGACCGAGCGAAAATGCCCTTGAACGAACTTCCTGCCCGGGATGACGGTGCCCTTCGGGTCTGGCTGCGCATCGCCCTTGCGACTGTCGTGGTGATCGGACTCGCTGTGGTCACCGGTGTGCTCGACGACAAGGACGGCGACTCCGACTTCGTTCCGATCGACGGGCGTGCCTCGGACGGTGCGGTGAAGCGCTGCGGCGCCGACGAGGCCGAGCGGGTGGCCCGCCTCTGGTTCAGGGCGATGAGCAGCGGTCAGGCCGAGCCGGTCAAGTTGGTTACTTCGCGGGGCGAGCCGAGACCCCGCTACGTGATCACGACCGGGAGGGGCGGGGAGGCCCGCACCGTCCGTATTCCCGGCCGTGCCGCGGCGGCAGGGACGGTCCCGGATCTGATCGGGGAAACCGACGGCCGACGTTCACTCAGGATCGACGAAATCGGCACCCCGCCGAGAGCATTCGGCATCGGCAGCTCCGTGTCCGGACGCCTGGCCGGGGTCGCCTTCACCGCAGTGGTCGGCGGCAGCAGGTGGTCCGGCAAAATGGGCGTCCGTTGTGGCAACGACTCGGCCTACTTCGCTGCTTTCACGATTTCGGGCCGCTGAGTCCTGCCGCGCTCAGCCGGCGGCGATCTGCTCGGCGATCCTCTCGGCGGCCTTGCCGTCCCAGAGCGGGGGAGGCTCGGGGATGATCCGGCCGCCGCCGGTGATCAGGCCGGGGATCTCAGCGATCCGGGCCGGGTCGAGGCCGAGCAGGGTGTTGGTGCCTTCGTTCACGGTCACCGGACGCTCGGTGTTGTCGCGAAGGGTGAAACAGGGCACCCCCAGGTAGGTCGTCTCTTCCTGGATGCCTCCGGAATCGGTCAGTACTGCGGCCGCGTCGGACTCGAGCGAGAGGAACTCCAGGTATCCGGCCGGATCGATCAGCTTCAGGTTCGGGCTCAGTTCGACCTCCCCGGCGAGCCGGGCGCGGGTGCGCGGGTGAACCGGGAACAGGACCGGGAGGTCGGCGGCCACGAGGTTGAGGGCCGAGATCGCTTCGAACAGCAGCGGGCCGTCGACCAGGGCGGGGCGGTGGAGCGTGACCAGCAGGTAGCCGCCTGGTTCGAGGTCGAATTCACGGCAGGCTTCGAGCGCGCTGAAGCGGTCCTTGAGTGCAACGAGGCTGTCGATCATGGTATTTCCGACGAAATGGACCTTCTCTCCCGGGATGCCTTCGATCTCGAGGTTGCGGATCGCCTCTTCGCTGTGGACGTAGAGCCGGTCGGAGATCGCGTCGGTCAGGACGCGGTTGACCTCTTCTGGCATCTCGCGGTCGAAGCTGCGCAGCCCGGACTCGACGTGGGCCACCGGGATGCCGATCTTGACCGCCGTCAGAGCGGCGGCGAGGGTGGAGTTGACGTCACCCGGGACGACCAGCAGATCCGGACGGCCGGAGATCAGCAGCGGTTCCAGGCGCTCCATGACCTTGGCGGTCTGGACGGCGTGGGTTCCGGAGCCGACCTCCAGCATGTGGTCGGGGGCCGGAACACCCAGCTGCTCGAAGAAGATGTCCGACATGTTCCGGTCGTAGTGCTGGCCGGTGTGGACGATCTGCTGGTCGAGGTCGGGGATCCTGCCGCTCAGGGCGGCGATGACCGGGGCCATCTTGACGAAGTTTGGCCTGGTTCCCAGGACGTGGACGATTCGCATCAGGGCGCACACTACCCCTGCAAAAGGACGCCGCAGGGGTGCCCGCCGCCGGATTTTGATTCAATGCCCATCCCCATGCCGAAGATGAAGACACATTCGGGCGCCAAGAAGCGCTTCAAGCGGACTGCCTCCGGCAAGCTTCGTGGCCGCAAGGCCTACTCCAGCCACATCCTGGAGAAGAAGTCGCAGAAGCGCAAGCGCAACATGAGGCAGCCGGTAGCGATCAAGAAGGTCGACGAAGCCCGCGTCAACAAGCTTCTGGGGGGTAAATAATGCCTCGCGTGAAGCGCTCGGTCAACGCCCGCAAGAAGCGGCGCAAGGTACTCGAGGAGGCCAAGGGCTACAACGGCCGCAAGAAGTCCTCTTACAAGCTGGCCAAAGAGCAGGTCATGCGGTCGGGCCAGTACGCCTACCGCGACCGCCGGGTGCGCAAGCGGGAGTTCCGCCGCCTCTGGATCACCAGGATCAACGCAGCCGCCCGCATGGAGGGCATGAGCTACTCCGAGCTGATGCACGGACTCAGCGCCGCCGGCGTCGAGGTCAATCGCAAGATGCTCGCCGACATCGCGGTCAACGACCGTGAGGACTTTCGCCGATTCGTCGAGATCGCCCGGGAGGGTGCCGCCGCCTGACGCGCGTCGGCACTTCGAACCTTTCGGGCGGCTTCGCAAATGCGAGCCGCCTTTTTTTGTGAGGAAACATGATCACCAGCCCAGACAACGAAAAACTGAAGACGGTCCGCAAGCTCCGCCAGAAGAAGCACCGGGAGAAGCTCGGCCTTTTCGTGACCGAGGGGGAGGACCTGGCCTCTGCCGGGCTGGCAGCCGGCAGGACGCCCAAGGCGCTGCTGGTGCACCCCGATTCAGGGATCGACGGTGAGCAGGTGGAGCCCGATCTGCTCGACCGGGCATCGGGCCTCGGCTCGGGCACGAGGGTGATCGGAATCTGGCCGGTCCTCTGGGCCGACGAGCTGACTGAAACCTGCGTCTTCCTCGACGCGGTCTCGGACCCGGGCAACGTCGGCACGATCCTGCGCACGGTGGACGCGATGCTCGAGGCGACCGTGGTTCTCGGTCCCGGCAGCGCCGATCCTTTCTCCCCGGGGGCGGTCCGGGCCAGCATGGGCTCGGTCTTCAGCCAGCCCGTTGCCAGGGCCGGGATCGAGGCCACTCCGGAACCGCGGGTGGCGATGGTCGCGGCCGGCGGCAGCAGGCCGTCCGCCCGCCGCGCGCCGGTGACGCTCTGTCTGGGTTCGGAGCGCGAAGGCCTTTCGGATCCGGTGTTGAAGGGATGCTCGGAAAGATGGACGGTCCCCCTGCGCGAAGCGGGACCGGAATCGCTCAACGTCGCGGCTGCGGCAGCGATCGCCTGCGAGCGGATATCGTCGCCCCCGTCGGGGCCGGAATCGAGTTAGGGAGAGTTGATGGTCGACAGAATTGAAGAGATCCGGATCGAGGCGCTGGCCGAGGTGTCGGCCGCGGACTCGTCGGCGACCCTGGAGGAGGCGAGGGTCAGGTACCTCGGCCGGAAGGCGGAGCTGACCTCGATCCTCAGGGGCATCGCCGACCTGGAACCTTCCGAGCGCGGTCCGGTCGGGGGAGCCGCCAACCGCACCCGCAAGGCCATCGAGGCGCTGATCGACGAACGGTTGGCCGGGCTCGAGGCGGCTGAACTCGAAGCGGGCCTGATCGAGGACAGGATCGACGTCACGCTGCCCGGATCGCCGGTCCGGGCGGTCGGTCACCTCCACCCGATAACCCGGACCCGGAGGCTGGTCGAGGACGTGATGATCGGACTCGGCTACCGCGTGATGGAGGGACCCGAGGTCGAACACGACTTCTACAACTTCACCGCGCTCAATCACCCCGAAGACCATCCCGCCCGCATGCTCCAGGACACCTTCTATGTCGAGGCCGGCGAAGGACTCGAGGGCGGCGACGGCGGACCGCGCGATGTCCTGCTCCGGACCCACACCTCCCCGATGCAGGTGCGGGCGATGGAGGCCGAGGCCCCGCCGATCTTCATGATCGTTCCGGGAAAGACCTACCGCCGGGACTCCGACGCGACCCACAGTCCGATGTTCCACCAGGTCGAAGGTCTCGCGGTCGGCGAAGGGATCACCCTGGCCGACCTCAAGGGAACTCTGCTGGCGATGCTTCGTGAGGTCTTCGGCCCCGACCGGGAGATCCGCATGCGGCCCCACTTCTTCCCGTTCACCGAACCCTCGGTCGAGTTCGACGTTTCCTGCTTCCGTTGCTCCGGCAGCGGGTCGCTCCAGGGCGGCGGGCGCTGCGGACTCTGCAAGGGGATCGGCTGGATCGAGCTCGGCGGTGCCGGGATGGTCGATCCGAACGTATTCGGCTTCGTGCGCGAATCCGGCTACGACCCTGATTCGGTGACCGGTTTCGCCTTCGGTTTCGGGATCGAACGGATCGCGATGCTGCGCCACGGTGTCGGTGACCTGCGGCTCTTCTTCGACAACGACGTACGACTGCTGGAGCAGTTCTCATGAAGGTTCCTTACTCATGGATGGCGGAGTACTGCGACCCCGGCCTGGATCCGCACGATCTGGCCGAGAAGCTTGCGATGACCGGAACCGAGGTCGAGCGTGTGGTCAGGACCGGGCCCGAGAAGACCGAGGGCTTCGTCATCGGCCACGTCGTCGAGGCGGGTCCGCATCCGGATGCCGACCGGCTGAGTGTCTGCCGGGTGGATACGGGCGACGGGACGCACACGATCGTCTGTGGTGCACCGAACGTCGCCGGCGGCCAGACCGTGGTCGTGGCGCTGCCCGGAGCCCGCATGCCGGACGGCAACAAGATCAGGAAAGCGAAGCTCAGGGGAGTCGCGTCGGAGGGCATGATCTGCTCCGAAAGCGAGCTCGGGCTCGGCTTCGAGAGCGACGGGATCCTCGAACTCGAAGCCGGCGTCGCCGAACCGGGCACGCCTGCCGGTGAGGTCGTCGGGCTGGACGAGGTCGTACTCGAACTCGAGGTCACCCCGAACCGGACCGACTGCTTCAGCATCTACGGGGTCGCCCGGGAGGCCCATGCGATCACGGGAGCGGAGCTCCATCCGGCGCCGTGGGACGGTGAGTCGATCCGGTCCGGAGGGCCGGTGGAGGATCTGGTTTCGGTCACGGTCGAGGATCCGGAACTCTGCCCGCGCTTCACCGCCCGGGTCTTCACCGGAGTCCAGGTCGGTCCTTCGCCCGACTGGCTCGCCGCGCGCCTCGTCGCGGCCGGGCAGCGTCCGATCAACAACGTGGTCGACATCACCAACTACGTGATGCTGCTGACCGGCCAGCCACTGCATGCCTTCGACCTTGACCTCGTCCCCGGAGGGGAACTGGCCGTGCGCGGTTCCACGCAGGGGGAGAAGGTGACCACCCTCGACGGCATTGAAAGGGAGCTCCCGCCCGGCACGGTCCTGGTCTGCGACTCCGACGGTCCGGCCGCGATCGCCGGGATCATGGGTGGTGCGGTCTCGGAGGTGTCTGGAGATACGACCTCGGTCCTGCTCGAAGCCGCGACCTGGAACGGGCCCGGCATCCTCAAGAGCTCGAGGGAGCTGAACCTGAGGTCTGAAGCCTCGGCCCGCTTCGAGAAGCAGCTTCATCCCGCGCTGGCCGAACGGGCACAGGCAATCGCCTCCAGGATGCTGGCCGAGCTTGCCGGCGCCACCGTGGTCGACGGGATGGTCGATGTCGCGGCGGAGCTGCCTGATCCCGGTCCGATCCGGCTCAGGGAAGGAAGGGTGGAGCGGATCCTCGGCATGGCAATCGACCCGGTCGAGCAGGCGGCCGCACTCGAGCGGCTCGGCTTCACAGTCGCCACCGACGGAGGCGATCTGCTGGTCACCGTCCCGCCGGACAGGTACTTCGACGTGACCAGGGAGATCGACCTGGTCGAGGAAGTAGGCCGGGTCAACGACCTCGACCGGAGGCTGCCGGCGACCCTTCCGTCCGGCTCGGCCGGGGTCGGTGGTCTCAGCCGGCAGCAGGTTCTCCAGCGCCGGGCCGAAGATTCGCTGCGCGAAGCCGGCCTCGACGAGATCGTCGGCTGGAGCTTCACCGACCCGGCGGAGACCTCCAGGCTCCGGCTCGCGGCGCCCGATCCGCGGGCCCTGCCGGTCAGGCTGTCCAATCCGCTTTCGGAGGAACAGTCGGTGATGCGGACCACGCTGCTCGGATCGCTGCTCGGGGCTGCCCGTCGCAACCTCTCACGGGGTGCCGAGCGGGTCGCGCTGTTCGAGTCAGGCCGGGTCTACCTTCCGGCCGCCGAGGTCGGTCCCGGGCCGCTGGGCGGAGACTTCCCGGGACACCGGCGCCCGCCGGCCAACGAACCGCAGCAACTCGGTGTGCTGATCAGCGGGCCGCTCGATCCACCCTCGTGGTCGGCGGCCTCAGAGCCGGTCGGTTTCTTCGCCCTCAAGGGCGTGCTGGAGCGGCTGGCCGCGGGCCTCGGCGTATCGGCCGAGGTGCGCCCGGGCGCTCAGCCGTTCCTCCATCCGGGTCGTTCGGGTGAGGTCCTGATCGCCGGGCAGCCGGCCGGCTGGATCGGTGAGGTCCACCCGGCCGTGGCGGCCGACTGGGACATGGACGGCTGTCTCGCCTTCGAGATCTCCCTGGCCCGACTGGTAGACGGTTCGCCGCTCGGCAAGGAGACCTATCGGGACTTCACCGCATTCCCCCCGGTCGACCGCGACCTTGCGGTGGTGGTCGGCGAGGACGTCGCCGCGTCCGCGGTACTGGCCGCGGCTGAAGAGGCGGGCGGCGACCTGCTCTCCGGCGTTTCGATCTTCGACCTCTACCGCGGACAGGGGATCGCCGCGGACGAAAAGAGCATTGCCCTGCGGCTCAGGTTCAGGGCCCCGGACCGTACGCTCAGCGACGAGGAGGTCGAACCCGTCTGGAACTCGGTCGTGGCCGCGCTGGAGGGACTGGGGGGGAGGCTGCGTGGCTGACCCGGTACAGCCGATCTCGCCGGACGGGGCCACCGCCAGGGTGATGGTCGCCGGGGTTACCGGTTACACCGGCGCGCTCTCGGCCTGGCTCGTATGGCGTCATCCCGGCCTTGAACTGGTCCGAATCACCGGCCGCTCCGAGCAGGGCCGCCGGCTCAGCGAAATCTACCCGCGATACGACGTTCCCCTGGAGATCACCGAGCCCGGCATCGAGGCCTTCGAGGAGGCCGAGGCAGGCATCGTCGCCTACCCGCACGGTGCGTCCGCCCCGGTGGTTGCGGAGATGCGCGGCATGGGCCTGACCGTGGTCGACCTGTCGGCCGATTTCCGGCTGGGCGACCTCGCCACCTATGAGCGCTACTACGGTCCCCATGGTGCGCCCGAGCTGCTCGACGGAGCCGTATATGGACTGCCGGAGCTCAACCGGGAGCAGATCCGCAAGGCAGGCCTTGTCGCCGGGCCGGGCTGCTACCCGACAGCGGCCCTGCTCGCCCTGGCCCCGCTGGCCGAAGAGGGCCTGATCGAGGACGTCGTGATCGATGCCAAGTCCGGTGTCTCGGGTGCTGGGCGCAACGGCGGGGAGGCGACTTCGTTCGTCGGCGTGACCGAGAACGTCGTGCCCTACAAACCGGCCGGCCATCGCCACCGGCCCGAGATCATCGAGAAGCTCGACCGCCTCGCACCGAGCGGATCCGGCGCCGACCACCTGACCTTCGTCCCTCATCTGGTCCCGGTCGACCAGGGCGAGCTGGTCAGCTGCTACGTGCGCGCCACGGGCGATCTCGACCAGGCCGAACTCGACCGGCTCTACTCCACGCGCTACGAGGACGAGCCCTTCGTGAACGTCGTTTCCGGACCTCCCGGGATGCGCGACGTGCGTTCGACCAACCGGTGCCACATCCAGCCGGTCGCGGGAGATGACCGCATCATCGTCTTCTCGGCGATCGACAACCTGTGGAAGGGCTCGGCCGGCCAGGCGATTCAGAGCCTGAACCTGATGCTCGACATGGAAGAGACGGCGGGGCTTTGAGCGAGCCGACCGCCGATCAGGGGTTTTTCCGCTCCCGCTGGGTCGAAGAGCCCCGTGATTTCGAGCAGCTCGACCCGGCCCGGTTGCCGGACGGTTTTCGGGCCGGATCGGTCCACTGCGGCCTCAAGGCGGACGGCGGGACCGACCTCGGCCTGCTCGTCTGCGACGAACCCGGGGTCTCTTCGGCTGTGCTGCTGACCCGCAACGCGGCAGCCGCGGCGCCGGTGAGGGTCTGTCGCGACAGCCTCGAGCAGTCCTCGGTAAGGGCGGTCGTGGTCAACTCCGGCAACGCCAACGCCGCCACCGGCGAACAGGGTCTGGCCGACGCCCTTGCGATGCGGGAGTCGGCTGCGCTTGAACTCGGGGTCGACCCCGCGACGGTCGCCGTCGCCGAGACCGGCGTGATCGGGGTCCCGATGGAGATGGATCGGGTCCTGCCGGCGATCACCGGTCTGGCCGACTCGCTCGACCAGCACGGCGGGGTCGCTTTCTCGGAAGCGATCATGACCACCGACAAGTGGCCGAAGAGGTGCACCCTGCGATCGGGCGGCGTCACGATCTCGGCCCAGGCAAAGGGTGCCGGGATGATCGAGCCGGGCTACGCCACGATGCTGTGTTTCGTGCAGACCGATGCGCTATTGAGTCGCCCGGATCCCGAACTGAGGCGCGCGGTCGGCGAATCCTTCGAGAGGATCACTGTCGACGGCCAGATGAGCACCAACGACACCGTGCTGCTCCAGGCCAGCGGGAGGTCCGGGATCGAGATGCCGGAGGGACTGCTCGACTCGGTCCTGCTCCAGCTCGCGCTGGAGATTGTCACCGACGGCGAAGGAGCGACCAGGGTCGGACGGATCGAAGTCACCGGCGCGGCCGACCAGGCCGAAGCCGAACTCGTCGCCCGCAGGATCGCGAACTCGCCCCTGGTCAAGACGGCCCTGCTCGGCCGGGATCCGAACTGGGGCCGGATCGCCCAGGCGGCGGGCGCGGCCCTGGCCGGAGAAGACATCGGCGAGCTGGGGCCGCAAGTGATCGAAGCCGGCGAGCTTGCCGGCGACCAGCGGGAGCCGGAACTGGCTCTCCGCCTGGACCGTGGCCCGGCTTCGGCCCACGTCTACTTCAGTGACCTGACCCACGAGTACATCGTCATCAACGCCGAATACACGACCTGAGGCCGAAAGTGAAGAACGAAGAGCAGAACAGCCCGAAGAGCGAAATCCCGGTGAAGAGCCTCTCGGCGGATCACGGAAACGTTTCGGTCCTGCTCGAGGCCCTGCCTTACATCCGTGACTTCCACGGGCGGACGGTGGTGATCAAGTACGGCGGTGCGGCGATGAGGGAGGAGTCGCTGCGCGAGGCCTTCGCGACCGATGTGGTGCTGCTCAAGTACGTGGGGCTGAACCCGGTGATCGTCCACGGGGGAGGGCCCGAGATCTCGGACTACATGCGTCGGCTCGGCATGGAGGTCAAGTTCCACCACGGCCTGCGGGTTTCGGACCGTGAGACGGTCGAGGTCGCGAAGATGGTCCTGCTCGGCAAGGTGAACGCCGACCTGGTCAGCCGCCTCAACCGGGCCGGCCAGCCTGCAGTCGGGCTCTCCGGAGAGGACGGCTCGCTGTTCGAGGTGGCCCCGGTGGCCAACGCCGCCGAGGTCGGCTTCGTGGGAGAGATCGAAAGGGTCGATGTGGACGTGCTCAACCACATATCGGCCGACTACATCCCGGTGATCGCCGGCGCCGCCTCGGACCGGGAAGGCAATTCCTACAACGTCAACGCCGACGAAGCAGCGGGCAAGGTGGCCGCAGCCCTTGGTGCCTACAAGGCGATCTTCCTGACCGACGTCGTCGGCTGGCTGAAGGATCCGCAAGACGAATCGACCCGCATCTCCGAGACCTCCGCCACCGACGTCGAAGCCGCCCTCGAGGGCATCGAAGGGGGCATGAAGCCGAAGCTCGGCGCCTGTCTGGATGCGATCCGCGGCGGCACGCAGCACGCCCACATCATCGACGGCCGGCGCCCGCACTCGCTCCTGCTGGAGCTCTTCACCGACGCGGGCATCGGCACCAAGGTCACCCCTTGAAGCCCGGCCTCGCTCAGCGTGAAGAGCGCTTCCTGATGCAGACCTACCGACGGGCCGAGGTCGAGTTCGTCCGCGGCGAGGGCGCCCTGCTGTTCGATGAGCAGGGACGGCAGTACGTGGATCTGCTCTCCGGCATATCGGTCGCCTCGCTCGGTCACTGTGCGCCGGCGGTCGTCGACGCGGTCGAGCAACAGTCGAAGCGCCTGCTCCACGTCTCAAACCTCTTCTACACCGAAGCGATGGTCGACCTGGCCGAGCGGCTCTCGACCCGCTCGATAGGTGGACCTGTCTTTTTCTGCAATTCAGGCGCAGAGGCGAATGAATGCGCGATCAAGGTGGCACGCAAACACGCCCACGGCAGGGGCCTCGCCGAACCGGAGATCATCGTCTTCGAAGGCGATTTCCACGGTCGCACCTACGGGGCGTTGTCGGCGACGCCCGGGCTGGCCGGCAGCCCCGCCCTTTCGCCGATGCTGCCGGGCTTCAGGCCGGTCGCCTTCGACGATGCCGAGGCGCTCGAGGCGGCCTTCGGCGAGAACACGGCCGCCGTCCTGATCGAGCCGATTCAGGGTGAGGCCGGGGTCTTTCCGGTCTCGGAGCACACACTCGCCACCGCCCGCAGGCTCTGTGACGAGTCCGGGGCGCTGCTGATGTTCGACGAAGTACAGACCGGGGTCGGCCGGACCGGATCGCTGTGGGCCTACGAACAGACCGCCGTGAGGCCGGATGTCCTGACCACCGCGAAAGCGCTCGGCGGCGGCGTCGCGATCGGCGCCTGTGTGAACTCGGCCGGGCTCGGTCAGGTTCTCGAACCGGGCGATCACGGCTCGACCTTCGCCGCGGGGCCGGTTGCCGCTTCGGCTGCCCTGGCGGTGCTCGAGGCGGTCGACCAGCCCGGAATGCTGAGGCGGATCCGCGATCTGGGTGGCAGCCTGACCGAATCGCTGCTGGAGATAGACGGCGTGGAGGAGGTGCGTGGCAGGGGCCTGATGCTCGGCATCGGCCTGGCCGAGGGGATCGATTCGCGGGAGTTGTGCTCGGGGCTGCTGGCACGGGGCTTCGTCGCGAACGCCCCGCGTCCCGACACGCTTCGACTGCTGCCACCGTTCGTACTCGAGGACGCGCAGGCGGACGCGGCGGTGACGGCCATCAGCGAGGTCTGCTCGGGCCTGATGGGCGGGACGGGAGAAGGATGAGGTTCCGGATACGATCAGCGCCGACCTACTTCAACGGAGGTGTCAACCGATGAGCGACGACCCGACAAGGATCATGAGAGACGACGACGGCAGCTACCGCGGCAACGGCCACGACCCGATCGGCCCCGAGGATCAGCAGCGCCACCTCCGCTACCTGATAATCGGCCTGCTGGCGGTCATCGCGGGCCTGATCGTCGCCGTGATCATCATCTCCGGCTCGGACAGCTCCAGCACTGAGCAGACCGGCACCACGGATACGCCTTCGGTCACCGATACGGCTCCGGATGTCGTGCCGGTGGCCCCGACCGGAACGACCGGACCCACCGGCGACACGGCGACCACCGATACCGACAGCGGCGGGGTCAGCCCTCAGCCCGAGCCCACGCCCGACACCGGAACGACGACCGACTCCGGTGGAACCACCCCTGACAGTTCAGGTGGAGTGAGCCCGGGAACCGGCGGCAGCGCCGGTGACCAGAGCGGGGGGATCAGTCCGTGAGAGACCTGTCGCTTTCCTCACTGCCCGCCCCGACAGCCACCTATGAGGCGGTGCCTGAAGACGTAAGCCGTGTCCTCCTGCTCTATTCGGGGGGCCTCGATACGAGCGTCATGCTCCACTGGATCCAGGAGGCCTACGGCGCCGAGATCGTCACCCTGACGATCAACCTCGGTCAGCCCGGCGAGGACTACACGGAAGTGACTGACAAGGCCAAGGCGATGGGCGCCCTGGAGACGATCGTGATCGACGCCCGCGAGGAGTTCGCCGAGGACTTCGTGCTGCCGGCGATCAAGGCCAACGCCCTCTACGGGGGCGGCTACCCGCTATTCACTTCACTGGCCCGGCCGCTGATCGCGAAGCTCGGAGTCGAAGAGGCCGCCCGCACCGGCTGCGACACGCTCGCTCACGGATGTACCGGAAAAGGCAACGACCAGGTCCGGCTCGAGGCAACTGTTGCCGCGCTCGATCCCGAACTGAAGATGATCGCGCCGGTCAGGTCCTGGCAGATCGGCCGCGACGAAGAACTCGAGTACTGCCGCACCCACGGCATTCCGCTCAAGGGCGGCACTTCGGCGCCCCCTTATTCGATCGACGACAACCTCTGGGGCCGGTCTTCCGAGGGCGGCGGGATCGAATCGCTGGGAACACCGCCGCCTGACGACGTCTTTCAGCTGGTCACCCGACCGGAACTCGCCCCGGACGAACCGGAGCTCGTGACGGTGGGCTTCGAAGCCGGCCGGCCCGTGAGCTTCAACGGTGAGCAGCTCGACCTGGTCAACCTCCTGGAGGTCGCCGCGGAGGCAGGATGCCGTCACGGCTGTGGCATCGTCGACCACGTCGAGGACCGGATCGTCGGCCTCAAGGTCCGTGACATCTACGAGGTACCCGCGGCAGCGATCGTATTGACCGCCCACCAGGACCTCGAGAAGGTCGTCTCGACCATCCACCAGAACAACTTCAAGCACTCGCTGGATCGCCACTGGGCCTACCTCGCCTACGCCGGCCTCTGGAACGAGCCGCTCCGCTACGACCTCGACGCCTTCATGGACTCGGCCAACGAGTTCGTCACCGGCGAGGTGACCATGAAGCTGTTCAAGGGTTCTGCGACTCCGGTTGCCCGCAAGTCGCCCTATGCGCTTTACGATGAAAACCTCGCCTCTTTCGGGGAGTCCGGGGGCGACTTCTCCCAGAACGCAAGCCCCGGCTTCATCGAGCTCTTCTCGTTGCAGAGCCGGATGGCACACCGGGTCAGAAACAGAAAGGACGAGTCATGATTTACAACCTGATCGGCCGTATGACGGTCAAACTCGCCATCGTCTTCATCAGGCGCAAGGTGGACCCGCGGACCGCCGCTATTGCCGGGGTCGGAGTCGTTGCCGGCATTGCCGCCGTCGGCGTGGTCGGTTACCTCGCCACGAAGGAAGTACCCGAAGCCTGAGTGCCGCCGGGCCGCGACCGGTCCGGCGCAAGCGGCATTGCGGACGCCTCCCATACGGGCGGCGCAGCCGCACCTCTTCATTACGGTGTGGGGTGGCTTTGGCTTCAACTCACACACAGACCGGACCGGGCAGGGCCTGATCCGATGAACCCCCTCAGGCTTGCGGCCGCCACAGCGGTCGCCATCGGCTTCTGCCTGCCGCTGGGCGGTTCGGCCTCCGGCAACGTCGATCTGCTCGAGCAGAAGAGCTCGGCCGCGGCCGGTCAGATCGAAGAACTCTCCGGCAGGCTGAGTCGCGACCGGGTCGGTTTCGAGAGGGCCGGAGAGCAGGCCGAGGCAGCCGCCGCAGAGGAAGCCGGCCTGAACGCCCGGATCGAGACCGGGGCCGCGAAGATCGACGAGCTACGACGGGAGTTGGCCGCGGAGACCGAAAACCTCGGGCAGACCCGAAAGCGGCTGCGACGCGCCCGGCAACTGCTGTCCGGGCGCCTGGCCGCGATCTACATGTCCGGACAGGTCGAGACGGTCGACATCGTCCTCGGCACCGAAGACTTCGCCGGCCTCAGTACCAGCACCGAGTACCTGAACTCGATCAGGGAGGCCGACCGGCAGCTGGCCGAAAGGGTCAGGTCGGTCCGCAACTCGCTCGAAGACAGCGTGGCCCGCCTCGCTGGTCTCGAAGCCCGGGCTGAAACTCAGGTGGCCGCCCTTGACGCGGCCCGTGCCGAGGTCACTGCCGTGCGGACAGAGGCTGAGGCCAGCGCGGCCCGGTTCGCGTCGCTGAGCGACTCCCGTCGCGCCGAGATCGACACTCTCAGGGCTGACATCGACCGCTGGGAAGAGCGGATTCGGAAAGAAGAGGCGAAGACCGCCGCCGAGGCGCAGGCCGAAGTCGCCGCACAGCTGGGCGGGCCCTACTCGATACCGACCTACATCGTCATGTGTGAATCCGGCGGCAACTACTCGGCCCTGAACCCGTCGAGCGGGGCCGGCGGGGCCTACCAGATCATTCCTTCCACCTGGGCTGCCTACGGCGGGGAAGGGCTGCCGCACGAAGCTTCGAAGGCGGAGCAGGACAGGATCGCCGCCCTGATCTGGGCCAACGACGGCCCTGGCGCCTGGGTCTGCGCAGGCTGAACCGGCAGGGCGGGCCGGTCCGGATCAGCGCGCGGCGATCGCGGCCAGCTCGGCCGGTCGCATCAGCACCCTCAGCATGTGCGGCTCGAGCACGGCCAGTCCGCCCTTCTTCAGGTGCACCCTGGATCCGGTCAACCTCCCGATCTCGCTGGACATGTCGGGCTCGTGGCCGACCAGCAGGAGATCGCCGCGACCGGCGACCAGCTCGAGCGTGTCGTAGTAGCCGTCGGCGATCTCACTGCGGACCTCGGGTTCGATGTCGAGGTGGGCGCAGGCCAGCCTGGCGGTGTCGAGTGCCCTGACCTTGGGACTGGTCAGGCAGCCGTCGGGCCTGAACCCCAGCCGGGCTATGGCCCTGCCCGCGGCATCCGCCTGGGCGCGACCCTTCTTCGTCAGTTCGCGGGCCGCGTCGCCGCCGCCCTGATCGGGTTCTGCGTCGCCGTGCCGGAGCATGTAGAGCATGCGGGCCATCTTAGGGCGAGGGGGCGGGGCCCGGCCATAAGGCTGTTGCTGCAAACTCCGGGATAAGCGGTCTTCCGGCACCGGGTGACGTCAGGTCCGATTGCCATTATGGGCGGGCATGAGTTCAGCCACTTCAAGCGGGGCGCAGGTAGCCCACCTCCACGTTCACAGCGAGCACTCGGTGCTCGACGGAGCGTGCAACATCAAGCAGATGGCTGCCCGTGCGGCAGAGCTCGACATGCCGGCGCTGAGCCTGACCGACCACGGTGTGATGAACGGCGCTCTCGACATGTACAAGGCCTGTCGTGAGAACGACGTAAAGCCGATCCTCGGCATCGAGGCCTACTTCGTCGATGACCGTCACACGGTCCGGGAGATGCCCCGCTACGAGCGCAACCACCTGACCCTTCTGGCCGAGAACGACACCGGCTTCCGCAACCTGGTGGCGCTCAGCTCCGAAGGGTTCCTCCAGGGCTACCACCGCGGCAAGGCCAACATCGACATGGATCTCCTCGACCGCCACTCGGAGGGAGTCATCTGCCTGACCGGCTGCCTCCAGGCCCGCTTCGTCAAGCGGCTGGTCGAAGACCGGCCGGACGACGCGCGTGCCCACCTCGACGAGCTGATCCAGGTATTCGGCCCCGAGCAGGTCTACATGGAGGTTCAGAAGAACGGGATCGACGACCAGGACAAGGCCAACGCCGGGATCGCCCGGATCGCCCGCGAGGTCGGCCGGCCGCTGGTGGCGACCGCCGACGTTCATTACCTGCGCCGCGAGGACTACCAGAACCACACCGCCCTGCTCTGCGTCCAGACGAAGTCGACCCTGGACGCGCCGAAGATGACCTTCGATACGAACGAGTTCTACCTCAAGGACGGCGACGAGATGACCGCCGCCTTCGCGGAATGGCCCGAGGCGGTACCGATGACCCTCGAGATCGCGGATCGTTGCGAGGTCGAGATCCCGCTCGGCGAGATCCTGCTGCCTGACTACCCGACCGACGACGGCTCTCCGCCCGAGCAGATGCTCCGCCGGGTGGCGGAAGAGGGCCTGCGCCGGCGCTACGGCGACCCGGTTCCCTCGGAGGCCAGGGAGCGGCTCGAGTTCGAACTCGGCGTCATCGGGGAGATGGGTTTCCCGTCCTACTTCCTGATCGTCTGGGACTTCGTCAAGTACGCCAAGGAGAACGAGATCGCGGTCGGCCCCGGGCGAGGTTCGGCCGCAGGCTCGATCGTCTCCTATTCGCTCGGCATCACCGACATCGACCCGATCGAGCACGACCTCTTCTTCGAACGTTTCCTCAACCCCGGCCGCAAGTCGATGCCGGACATCGACATCGACTTCTCGGTTCGCGGACGGGACCGCATGATCCAGTACGTGACCGAGAAGTACGGCAGCGACTCGGTCGCCCAGATCATCACCTTCGGCACGATGGCCCCCCGGGCGGCGATCCGGGACTCGGCCCGTGTGCACGGCTTCGACTACAAGGTGGGTGACCAGCTCGCCAAACAGATCCCGGAGCCGATAATGGGCCGGTCACCTTCTTTCGAAGACTGCCTCAAGCCCGGCGAAGAGCTGCAGCAGACCTACGAGGCCGACGCCGACGCACGAAAAGTGATCGACACGGCGCGTGGTCTCGAGGGCAAGATCCGCAACACCTCGATCCATGCCGCCGCCGTGGTCATCTCCGGCCGGCCGCTGAAGGAGATCGTGCCGCTCCAGCTGGTCGAGGACAAGTCGGCGCCGGCCTCCACCGACGAGAACGGCAAGCCGGTCAGGACCTACAAGACGGTGACCCAGTACGCGATGGGCCCGGTCGAGGAGATGGGCCTTCTGAAAATGGACTTTCTCGGCCTGCGCAACCTCGACGTGATCGATGACGCGATCGACATCATCGAGCGCTCAAGGGGCGAGCAGATCGACATCGGCGCGATCCCGCTCGACGACCGCAAGACCTACGAGATGCTGGCTGCCGGGGATTCAACCGGTGTCTTCCAGCTCGAGTCGGACGGCATGCGCGAAGCCATGAAGCGGGTGGTGCCGACCGAGTTCGACGACATCATCGCCCTGGTTTCGCTCTACCGGCCCGGAGCGATGGCCGAGATCCCCAGGTACGCGAGCGGCAAGGCCGACCCGAGCACGGTCACTTACGAGGACGAACGCCTTCGCGAGATCACCGAGGCCACCTACGGCTGCCTGGTCTACCAGGAGCAGCTGATGGAGATCTCGAAGAAACTGGCCGGCTTCTCCCCGGCGGAATCCGACGACCTGCGCAAGGCCATCGGAAAGAAGAAGCGCGACCTGATGGCGAAGATGGAGCAGAAGTTCATGGACGGCACCGAGGCCTCGGGCACCGACCGGAGCGTCTCGACCAGCCTCTGGGCATCGATGACCGCTGCCGCCGACTACTCGTTCAACAAATCCCATGCGGCGTGTTACGCGCTGATCGCCTACCGCACCGCTTACCTGAAGGCGAACTACCCGGCCGAGTACATGGCTGCGGTGATCTCCTCGGTCATGGGAACCAAGGACAAGGTCCCCTTCTTCATCAGCCGCTGCGCCGACATGGGCATCAACGTGCTGCCGCCCGACATCAACCGGTCCGATCACGGCTTCGTGGTCAGCGACGAGGGCATCCGCTTCGGCCTCGACGCGGTCAAGAACGTCGGCTACTCGGCTGTCGAGGCGATCATCCACGCCCGCGAGGAGCGCGAGATCTCGTCGATCTGGGACTTCTGTGAGCGGGTCGACTCCCGGGGGGTCAACAAGCGTGCGATCGAATGCCTGATCAAGTGCGGAGCCTTCGACTCCCTGCCGGGCTCGCGCCGCGGCATGCTCGAGGCCCTGCCGGAGGTACAGGCGGCCGGCAACAAGGCCCAGTCCGACGCCCATCTCGGTCAGGGATCGATCTTCGACATGGGCGGCGATGCGGATCAGGCCGACAGCGGCGCACAGCACGCGCCGATCTCGGATACCGAATTCGAACAGAAGGAACTGCTCGCGCTGGAGAAGGAGACCCTCGGTACCTACCTCTCATCGCATCCCCTGGACGGGCTGCGGGAAGCGATCCTGGCCCGTTCCGACTGCAGTATCGCCGAGCTCCCCTCCCGGGACGACGGCTCCTGGGTCAAGGTCGGCGGCATCGTCACCGAGTACCGCAAGATGCGGACCAGGAACGGTGGCCAGATGGCCTTCGCCACCCTGAACGACATCGAGGCCGAGGTCGAGCTGATCGTCTTCAAGGCGGGTGAGTCGGAGAAACTTAAGGCGATTCAGCCCGATGCGGTCATCCTGGTCAAGGGTCGGATCGACCAGACCGACAAAGGAACCAAGATCGTGGCCCAGGAGGCGGTCGTATTCGACCCCGGCCCGGAGGAGATCGCCCGAGCCATCGAGGCCCAGAGGAAGAAGAACGAGCCGTTCACGCTCAGCGTGGAACCGGCGCAGCTCTCGCTCGACGTACTGGAAGAGATGAAGTCGATTTTCGAGCACCACAAGGGCGATTCGGACGTGCACCTGGTGATCGACGGCCGCCGCGAACGTCGTCTCAGGCTCGGTCCCGGATTCAGAGTGCGTCGCTCACCCGGTCTCAGCAGCGAGCTCGACGAGGTCCTGGGCCGGGGCACTGCCAAGGCTGCCTGAGCCCCGCCGCGACGCCCGGCTGAAGTGCGATCAGCCCGGCCGGAGGCCACCACAGGACCAGTCCCCGCGTGAGGTGTCTCACAGCCGGCAGACCTCGCCATCGATCCATGTAACATTGGTTCATGACTTCGACACAGACACCAGAGGAAGCGGTCCAGGATCAGGCGGGCGACGCGGGCGACAAGCCTCCGTTCACGCTCGAGCTGAGCCAGGACCAGAAAGACATCCAGGAGTGGGCCCACGGCTTCGCCGAGAACGTCATGCGCCCGGCCGCTCACGAGTGGGACGAGAAGGAAGAGTTCCCGTGGCCCGTGGTCCAGGAGGCCGCCAAGATCGGCCTCTACGGCTTCGAGGGCATCGCCCAGTTCTTCGCTGACGAGAGCGGCCTCAGCATGCCGCTGGTCAACGAGGAGATCTTCTGGGGTGACGCCGGAATCGGAATGGCGATCTTCGGTACGACGCTGGCCGTCGCATCGATCTTCGGCCAGGGCACCCCGGAGCAGATGGGCGAGTGGATCCCGCAGTGCTTCGGCACCGAGGACGACGTCAAGGTCGCCGCATTCTGTTCGTCCGAACCTGACGCCGGCTCCGACGTCTCGGCCGTGCGCACCACGGCCAAGTACGACGAGGCCAACGACGAATGGGTGATCAACGGCCAGAAGGCATGGGCTACCAACGGCGGTATAGCCAACGTCCACGTCGTGATCGCATCGGTTGACCGCGAACTCGGCTCGCGCGGCCATGCGGCATTCATCATTCCTCCTGACACCAAGGGCTGTGAACAGGGCGCCAAGGTCAAGAAGCACGGCATCCGTGCCTCGCACACCGCCGACGTGCACCTCGACGACTGCCGTGTGCCCGGCAGCTGCCTGCTGGGTGGCAAGGAGAAGCTCGACGAGCGTCTGGCCCGGGTCCGTGAGGGCAAGAAGAGCAAGGGGCAGGCCGCGATGGCGACCTTCGAGGCTTCGCGTCCGGTGGTCGGTGCCCAGGCGATCGGTATCGCCCGTGCCGCCTACGAGTACGCGCTCGAGTACGCCAAGGGCCGCGAGCAGTTCGGCAAGCCGATCATCGAGAACCAGGCGATCGCCTTCACCCTCGCCGACATGAAGACCGAGATCGACGCCGCCAGGCTGCTGGTCTGGAGGGCTTCGTGGATGGGCCGCAACCAGGTTCCGTTCAACAATGCCGAGGGCTCGATGTCGAAGCTCAAGGGCGGCGAGGTCGCGACCTGGGTCACCGAGAGGGCAATCCAGATCCTCGGCGGCAACGGCTACACCCGTGAGTACCCGGTCGAGCGTATGCATCGCGATGCCAAGATCTACGACATCTTCGAGGGCACCTCGGAGATTCAGCGGATCGTCATCTCAAGGGCGATCTCAGGCCACCACATTCGTTAGCTCGGTTGGCGGGCTGTTGCCCGTCAGCAGAGCTGCTGCGTCTACGAAAGCGCCCCCGCAAACGGGGGCGCTTTCTGTTTGACTGAGGGGGCGGGCGGCTCCCGGGAACCACCCGCGTGGAGTTGAAGAGCCCGAGTCTCGCTGCGCTGTTGTTTGATGCTCGTCGGGTCGGCCATTTCGAGGTCAAAGCATGCAGGGGCCTCTGTTACCGCCCCTGGCTCTGCCGGGCCAAGTCAGACAGAAGGACGGACGTAGGTCCCGGGCAGGGCGGTCGGGAGGGGTGGTGAGGGCGTGAATACGGGTTGGCGGGGTAGGCGTGATCCCCCTCGCCACCCCTACCGACCCGTCAACCGCCCACGCCCTGGACTCCAGCCGCCGGCCGGAATCAGTAGCCGTGGCCGGTGTGGACCGGGGCATCCGGGTGCTTGCCGGCAGCGCGGTGACGCAGATACTTGATCGAGGCAGAGAAGTCGTCGGCGAGCGCGTCGGCGAGTTCGCGGGTCTGATTCAGCTTGACCAGCATTCGCATGATCCGGTCGTTCTGATTGTCGGGCGGCATCTGGTACGCCGGAATCATCCAGCCCCGCCTGCGGGCGAGGTCGCCGACCAGGTCATTGCTGTCGAACGGTTCTTCGTCCCTGGTCCTTGCGATCAATAGCGGCAGCGTCGGGTTGTCATCGTCGTAGACGATCAGGGCGTCTTCTTCCTTGAGGCGGTCTGCCAGGGCCTTGCGGTTCTTGGTCATCGCGCGCACGGTCGAGCTGTAGCCGCTGTGACCGAGCCTGATGAACTGGTAGTACTGGGCCAGGACGAAGGATGAGCTGCCCGAGAAATTGAGCGTGAAGGTGGCATCCTTCTGGCCGAGATAGTCCTCGTAGAAGATCAGGTCTTCGGGAACCTGGGCATCAGTCCGGGTGACCAGCCAGCCGATACCCGGGTAGACCAGACCGAACTTGTGGCCCGAGACATTGATCGAGACCACCGAATCGAGCCGGAAGTCCCACTCGAAATCAGGGTGGGAGAAGGGGAAGACGAAACCACCAGAGGCCGCGTCGATGTGCATCGGAACTTCGAGCCCTTTGCCCTTGAGCTCG
This sequence comes from uncultured Solirubrobacterales bacterium, assembly GCA_963717235.1. Lineage (GTDB taxonomy): Bacteria > Actinomycetota > Thermoleophilia > Solirubrobacterales > 70-9 > 67-14. The sequence continues at coordinate 66,495 of CAVQVQ010000005.1, forward strand.
GTCAGCATCGCGTCGATCCCGACCACGTCGTCGCACTGGCCGGTGAATGTGGTCCCGACGACGCCGACGACGCCGATCGTATTCTCGTCGATGTGGTCCCGGAAGTCCTCGGCCGACATGACCGTCCTGCCCTTGGGCACAGGAACCTCGCGGGGTTCGACGTCGAAGTATCGGCAGAACTTGTCCCAGACGACGTGGACGTCGGCGCCGTAGACCAGGTTCGGTGTGGCGTCGGACTTGCCCGCGTCCTTGCGGCGCTTCTTCCAGTTCCACTTCATCGAGAGGGCGCCCAGCATCACCGCCTCCGAAGATCCGGCGCAGGCCGTCCCGGGCGAATCCTGGCCCTCCGGGCCGTTGAAGAGGTCATGGATCATTCTTACGCAGCGCTTCGAAATCTCCGCGGTCCGTGGGTACTCGGCGTGGTCGATGTAGTTGCGGTGGAGGTTGTCGGCGATTACCGCCCTTGCCTCCGGGTCCATCCAGGTCGTGACGAAGGTGGCCAGGTTCTTGTCCGGATCCCCGTCGAGCATCATCTCTGACTGAATCAGCGCGTGTGCGGCCTGCGGGATGACACCCTCTTCCGGCAGCTTTCGGTCTGGTGCCGACTTGGTGAAGAAGCTCTCGACGAGCAACTCCTGACGCTCGGGATTGAACGGCTTGTCCGACGAGTTCATAAGAGGTATTGACCCTTCTTTGGCTGGCGGGGTCGCCAGACTATCCCTTGTCGATCCGGGCTCGTAGCCCAATTCGGGTTAAACCGGTTCGGTCCCGGGCATGGAGGAGCCTCCCGGACGCCTGCCACTTCTAGAGGCCGGCCCGGATCCTCTGCCCGCGCCTTCTCAGCTCACGGGCGTGCTCAACGTCCTGGGCAGTTGCCCCCTTCTTGTCTCTGCCGGGCGTCTCCAGGGTCGCCGTCAGACCGTCGAAGCGGGGTTCCGAAAGGAAGAGGGCCAGCGCGGGTTCGCCGATCTCGCCCTGGCCGAGGTCGGCGTGCCGGTCACGCTTCGACCCGAAGGGGGTCATCGAGTCGTTGACATGCAGCGCCCGGAGGCGGGAGATCCCGATTTTGGAGTCGATCTCGTCGACCATTTCGGCGATGCCCTCGCTGGTGCGGATGTCCACTCCGGCAGCGAAGAGGTGGCAGGAATCGAGGCAGAGCCCGACCCTCTCTCCACCTCCGGCCGCTTCGGTCAGGGCGGCGATCTCGTCGAAGTCGTGTCCGAGGATGCCCTTGTGTCCGGCCATCTGCTCGATCAGCACCGGACACCTCTCCGTGGCGGCGATCGCCTCACCGATCACCTCGCCCGCCCGGGCGATGGCAGGGGCGAGTTCGGCGTCCTTGCGCGCCCCGGGATGGAGTACGACGCCGGTGGCACCGATCTCATCGCCGATACGGAGGGCGTGGGTCAGCGAGGCCAGGGACTTTGCCCTCAGTTCGGCGTCGGGGGTGGCGCAGTTGATCAGGTAGACGGCGTGGATGATCACCGTCTCGACCTGCGATTCGGCCATCGCCTCGCGGAAGGAGGCGAAGTCCTCCTCGCCGTAGTCGGTCGGCTTCCAGGCCCGCGGGCTCTGGTTGAAGATCTGGATAGAGGAGCAGCCGAGGTCCCTGCCGCGGGACACGGCCTTCGTCAGCCCTCCGGCTGTGGAAACATGGGCACCGATGAGCACGAGTGAGAAAGACCTCCGGGTCAGGTTTGCGCCGTCGCCCACGGGCGCGCTGCATATCGGAGGGGCGAGGACCGCACTCTACAACTGGCTGGCCGCCCGTCATTCCGACGGAAGCATGGTCCTGCGGATCGAGGACACCGACCTCGAGCGCTCGACCGATGAGAACGTCGGGCAGATCCTCGATGCCCTCGAGTGGCTCGGGCTCGACTGGGACGAAGGCCCCGTCTCGCAGGTGGCCAGGGCCGAAAGGCATTCCGAGGCGCTCCAGGGTCTGCTTGAGAGCGGTGCCGCCTACCACGACTCCGCCACGGCCGAAGACGTGCGTGCCTTCAAGGACGAACACGGGGCCGGCACCGGATACCGGGGCACCCCCGATCCGGAGGGCAAGGGCGCCGTCCGCCTGCGGGTGCCCGACGACGGAGACACCGTGGTCGATGACCTGATCCGGGGAGAGGTGCGTTTTCCGAACTCGAGCCAGGACGATTTCGTGATCGCCCGCGGCGACGGCTCCGTCCTCTACAACTTCGCGGTCGCGGTCGATGACGCCGACATGGCGATCACCGAGGTGATCCGCGGCGACGACCACCTTTCGAACACCCCGAAGCAGCTGCTGGTGCTGAAGGCGCTCGGCGTCGAGCCTCCGCGCTACGCCCACGTACCACTGCTTCACGGCCCTGACGGCAAGAAGCTGTCCAAACGACACGGTGCCGCCTCGGTGCAGGAACTGCGTGACGCCGGTTACCTGGCCGCCGCGGTCCGCAACTACGTCGCACTGCTCGGCTGGGGCCCGGGGGACGACGAGACCCTGCTCGACACCGCCGAGCTGGTCGCCCGGTTCAGGCCCGAGGACGTCGGCCGGTCCTCGGCGGTATTCGACGAGAAGAAGCTGCGCTGGATGAACGGCCGCTACATGAGGGAGATGGACCTCGACCTGTACACCCGGACCGTTGCCGGGCTGATCGGGCGTGAGCCTGACGAAAAGCTGCGCGCGGGCTGCGAGATCGCCCAGGAAAAGGCCCAGCTGGTGACCGAGGTATGGCCGCTGATCCGGTTCCTGTTCGAGCCACCGATCGAGGACGAAAAGGCGTGGCGAAAGACGATGAAGTCGCATGCTCCCGAGGCCTTGACCGCAGCTCGAGGCGCTCTGGCCGGGCTTGAAGAATTCTCGGCCTCGGGGGTCGAAGCAGCGCTGGAGCCCATTCCGGCAAGCATGGATCTCGGCGCCGGCAAGGTCTACCAGCCGATTCGGGTCGCGATCACCGGCACGACGATATCCCCGGGCATCTTCGAGTCGGTCGCGGTGCTCGGGCGGGAAGAAACGCTCGCCCGGATCGACGCTGCGCTGGCCCGCCTGGCCGCGAACCCTCCCGAGCCTGCGGCCCCGGCGGCACCACAGTAGCCCCGGCACCGTCTTCAGTGCTGTAAAAAAGGACCTGTGATCTCGATCACTTCGAAATCGCGTTACGCGGTCGTCGCCATGGCCGAACTGGCCCGTTCCGGGGACAGGCCCGTGCCTGTGAAAGAGCTGGCCGAACGCCGTGAGATCCCCGATCAGTTTCTGGAGCAGCTTTTCTCGACCCTGCGCAGGGCGGGCCTGCTGACCAGCCATCGCGGCAGCAAGGGCGGCTATACGCTCGCCCGTCCCGCCGGCAGCATCACCGTGCTCGAGGTGGTCCAGGCGCTGGACGGCAAGGTCGGGCAGGAGGCCGACGAAGCCGGCGGGATCTGGGCCGACGGCGTCGGGGCACTGCGAAAGGTCTTCGGCGAGACCACGATCGCCGACATCGAGAGCCGCGAGTCCGAAGAGGCGGCGGCGAGGATGTACTTCATTTGATCGCGCCCCAGGCCTCGGCGACAGTCGGCGGCACGCCACTCGTATGGCTGGCCCGAATCGGTAAGGATCTCGACGCGGAGGTCTGTGGCAAGCTCGAGTACTTCAACCCCGGGGGATCGGTCAAGGACCGGATCGGGGCGGCGATGATCGGTGCCGCAGAGGCCAAGGGCCTGATCGAGCGCGGCCAGTCGACCATCGTCGAGCCGACCAGCGGCAATACCGGCATCGCCCTGGCGATGATCTGCGCAGCGCGCGACTACCGACTGGTGCTGACCATGCCCGAGGGCATGAGCCGAGAACGAGGGAAGCTCCTGCGGGCCTACGGGGCGGAGGTGGTGGAGTCGCCGTCGATGGGGGGAATGGACGAGTCGGTCGCTTTGGCGACCCGGATCGCCGAGGAGCGTGACGCCTTCATGCCGCAGCAGTTCTCCAATCCGGCGAACCCGGAGGCTCACTTCCGGACCACCGGACCGGAGATCTGGACAGATACCCACGGCGAGGTCTCGGTCTTCGTCTGCGGGGTCGGCACCGGCGGCACTATCACCGGGGTGGCCCGGTACCTCAAGGAGCAGGATTCCGACGCCAGGATCATCGCGGTCGAGCCGGCCTCTTCGCCGGTCCTTTCGGGAGGCAAACCCGGGCCCCACCGCATCCAGGGTATCGGCGCCGGCTTCGTCCCCGACGTACTCGAGGTCGACCTGATCGACGAGTACCTGCCGGTCAGGGACGAGGACGCGATCGAAACCGCCCACCGGCTTGCCCGCGAAGAGGGGATCCTCTGCGGAATCTCGGCCGGCGCCAACGTGCATGCGGCGCTGGAGGTGGCGTCCCGCCCGGAATACGCCGGGGGACGGGTGGTCACAGTGGTCTGCGATTCCGGCGACCGCTACATGTCGCTGCCTTTTTTTTCGTCGGTATGAGCGGCGCGCCCCCGACCCGGATCAGGAGCCTGCTGGCCGAGCAGGTCGAGGCGGCACGCGGGCGGGATCCGGCCACCGCCGGGGCGTCCACGGCCGAGATCCTGCTTACCTGGCCGGGTGTCCAGGCGGTGCTCGCCTACCGTCTCGCCAACCGGCTGAAGCGGTCCCGGATACCGCTGCTGCCACTGGCCGTCTCCTGGCTCGCCCGTTCGGTGACCGGGATCGAGATCCACCCCGGGGCGAGGATCGGATCAGGCTTCTTCATAGACCACGGGGCCGGGGTCGTTGTCGGCGAGACGACCGAGGTCGGCGACGACGTCACGATCTACCAGGGCGTGACCCTGGGCGGGACCGGCTTCCAGGCAGGCAAGCGGCATCCGACGATCGAAGACAACGTGACGATCGGCTCCGGCGCCAAGCTGCTCGGCCCGATCACAGTAGGCCACGGGGCCAAGATCGGTGCCAACTCGGTGGTCGTGGAGGACGTGCCGCCCTGCTCGACCGTGGTCGGCAACCCGGGGCATCCGGTCAAGGTCGAGGGTCGCAGGGTCGAAGGCCCCGACGCCGACTGGATCCACCTGCCGGACCCGCTCCAGGACGCGGTCAAGACGCTTTCGGCCCGGATCAAGGAGCTGGAGCGGCAGGTGGCCGAGCTCTCCGGGCAGGAGGATCCCCAGAACGGAGACCCGGATCCGGCCCCGAAAAAGGGCCGATCTTCAGCCGGAGGCTGAGCTCTGCGGCCTCGGCCGGCGGGCCCGCCGGGCCCGCCGCCCGGCTATATATCCTCGACTGGTGGAGGCCCTTGCCGATACCGACGAAGGACTGAACCCGCCCCAGCGTGAGGCGGTCGAGTACGGGGACGGGCCACTGCTGGTAATCGCCGGCGCCGGGTCCGGCAAGACCCGCGTCCTGACCCATCGCATCGCCCACCTGCTGGCGACCGGTCGGGCCCGCCCGGGGGAGATCCTCTCGATCACCTTCACCAACCGGGCCGCCAGGGAGATGCTGGAAAGGGTCGAGCAACTGGTCGGGCGGCGATCGCGGGCGATGTGGGTGACCACCTTCCACTCTTCCTGCGCCCGGATGCTGAGGGCTGACGCCGAGAAACTGGGCTACTCGAAATCCTTCACGATCTACGACGAGTCCGACTCGCTGCGAATGGTCAAGCGGGTGATGGAGGAACTCGAGGTCGACAGCAAGCGCTTCCCGGCGCGAGCCGTGCGCTCGACGATCTCCGGGGCGAAGAACGAGCTTGTCGACTCGATTTCCTACGCCGAGCGGCAGGGCTCCTGGTTCGAGGAGCAGGTGGCGCGGATCTATGAGCTCTACGAGAAGAGGATGCTCGAGAACAACGCCATGGACTTCGACGACCTGCTGGTACGCACGGTCAACGTGATGGAGCTGTTCGAAGAGTCCCGGACGCGCTGGCGGCGGGCCTTCCGTCACGTTCTGGTCGACGAGTACCAGGACACCAACCACGCTCAGTACCGCCTGCTCCAGCTGATCTGCGCCGAACATCGCAACCTGACCGTGGTCGGCGACGAGGACCAGTCGATCTACGGGTTCCGCCACGCCGACATCCGCAACATCCTCGATTTCGAGAAAGACTTCCCCGACGCCAAGGTGATCAAGCTCGAGCAGAACTACCGCTCGACCCAGACGATCCTCTCGGCGGCCAACGCCGTGGTCGAGAACAACCGCGACCGTCGGCCCAAGCAGCTCTGGACCGAGGCCGGGGACGGTGAAGAGATCGAGGTGGTCAGGCTCGGCGACGAGCACGAAGAGGCCCGCTGGGTGGCAGGGGAGGTGGAGCGGCTCTGCGACGAGGAGGGCATCCCTGCCGACCAGATCGCGGTCTTCTACCGGACCAACTCGATGAGCCGGGTGCTCGAAGACACACTGGTCCGGTTCGACCGTCCATATCAGGTGGTCGGTGGCACCAGGTTTTACGACCGGGCCGAGATCAAGGACGCGATCGCCTACCTGCAGTACCTCAACAACCCCGCCGACTCGGTCGCTTTCTCGAGGATCGTCAACACTCCTCGACGGGGAATCGGGAATACCAGCCAGGGCCGCCTGCTCAGCCACTCGAATACGACCGGCGAGCAGATCTGGGACGTCGCCCAGTCGGCCGAGTCCGTTCCCGGGCTCGGCGCCGCTGCGATCCGGGCCGTCACCGCCTTCCAGTCGACGATGAGCGAGCTTCAGTACAAGGCCGAGAACGAGCCCGTCGCGTTGACGCTCGAAGCCGTCCTCCAGGACTCCGGCTACATGGAGGCCCTGGAGTCCGAGCGCACCATCGAGGCGGAAGGAAGGCTGGAGAACCTCCAGGAGCTGATCTCCGTGGCCGCGGAATTCGACGCCAACCGGATCATCGAAGGGGAGAGCGACACCCCCGCCCTGGAGGAGTTCCTCCAGCAGATCTCGCTCTACAGCGAGCAGGACAAGCTCAGCGGCGAACAGACGCTGCTCACCCTGATGACCCTTCACAACGCCAAGGGGCTCGAGTTCAAAGTGGTCTTCATCCTCGGCTGCGAGGACGGGGTGTTTCCCCACTCACGGGCGCTGGACGAAGGTGAAGAGGAAGAGGAGCGCAGGCTCTGTTACGTCGGGATCACGAGGGCGAGGGAGCGCCTCTACATGACCAGCGCCCGGACCAGGCGCATATTCGGCGGAGCGGCCGAAGCGACCGTGCCCTCGAGGTTCCTCGACGAGATCCCGGCCCGGCTGGTTCACCACCAGGGCTCGGCCCCCGGACTCGGATCGGGCGGCGGCTACTCGGGCGGGCCGATGCGCAGCTACCGCGCGCCGGGTGGCGGTTCGACCCCGGGCGGTGGACGCGCCGGAGCGGACCCGATCGAGCCCTCGACGCCGGTTTCGGTCGCGGTCGGCGACGATGTCGTCCACGCGAGCTTCGGTGAAGGCGTGGTGATCGGGTCCGAACCCGGTGGCCTGATCGTGGTCCGCTTCTCGGCTGACGGCACCGAGAGAAAACTGATGGCCGAGTACGCGCCGATACGGAGGAAGTGAGCAGATGTCAGCAGAAGTGATCGACGGCAAGCGGGTCTCGGCCCTGGTGCGGGCGCGGATCGCCACCGAGGTGGCCGCCTTCGTCGAGGGCGGGGGTCGCGTGCCCGTCCTGGCCACGGTGATCGTCGGCGACGATCCCGCCTCCGAGGTATACGTCGCGAACAAGCACCGCGCCTGCGCCGAGGCCGGAATGGAGTCGGTACACCACGGGCTGCCGGGAGAGACCACGCAGGAGGAACTGCTGGCACTGGTGGCGCGCCTGGGGGCCGATGACGGCGTCGACGGAATCCTGGTGCAGCTGCCGTTGCCCGGACATCTCGACCCGGATGCGGTCGTGGCTGCGATCGACCCGGCCAAGGACGTCGACGGCCTCAGCCCGGTCAGCGCCGGCCTGCTGGCCGGCGGCACACCCGGCATGGTGCCCTGCACCCCGGCCGGGGTGATCGAGCTGCTCGACCATCACGGAACCGAACTCGAGGGAGCTGAGGCGGTGATCGTCGGACGCTCGAAGCTGGTCGGCCGGCCACTGGTCAGCCTGCTGCTGGATCGCAACGCGACCGTGACCGTCTGCCACTCCCGAACCAGGGACCTCGAAGCGGTCTGCAGACGCGCCGACGTCCTGATTGCCGCGGTCGGCGTGGCAGAGCTGATCGGACCCGGTCACATCAAGCCGGGAGCGACCGTGATCGACGTCGGCATCAACCGGACCGAAGACGGCCTGGTCGGGGACGTGGAGTACGACGGCGTAGCGGCCGTCGCGGGAGCGATAACCCCCGTGCCCGGAGGGGTCGGCCCGATGACGATCGCGATGCTGATGGCCAATACGCTGCGAGCCGCTCGCGACCGTGCCTGAAGGCCGGCCTCCGGAGAGGCTGCGTCCCGACCCGGGCCTGCTGCTCTCCGCGGCCGCAGGGCTGCTCCTGTTCCTGCTGCTCTTCCAGGGCTGGTTCGGCCTGCGCGAGGCCGCGCCGGTCAGCGAAGGCGCGGTCGGAGTCGGGCTCGGCCGCAGTTTCGATGCCTGGGTCTCTTTCGCCTGGATCGACCTCTACCTGCTGGCTGTGGCCGTGGCGTCGCTGGCCTTCGTCGCGATGGGCTTCGCCGGCGTCCGGACCCGGCTGCGTCCGGGCCCCGCCCTGGTCGTGCTGGGCGCGCTCGGCTTTCTCCTGGTCGCCTACCGCCTGGTCGTGCCGCCCTGGGACGGTGCCGACCGTGAGGCGGCTCCGTTCCTCGCACTGCTCTGCTGCCTCGGAGTCGCCGGCGGCGGGCACCTCTCCTATTCGATCGTGACCGGCAGGATCGGTTTCCGCAGGCCGGAAAGGTAGCCTTCCCGGTCGTGGAAGAAGCGAAACCGGCAAACCTGGCGGTCATCGGCGAAACGGGGCCGATCCCGAAGCCGAGGGTTCACTCTGCCGAGTGGCTGGTCGGGCTCGGCGGTGTGGTCGTACTGGTCGGGCTGCTGCTGCCGTGGGCGGGAGGAGAGAGTTCCTTCGAGTCCCTCTCGCTGCTGAAGCTGCTGGTAATCGCATCCGGTCTCGCTGCCCTCGCGCTGCCCGTCATCGTCGCTTCGAGCTCGAAGACGGACCTGCCGGTCGTCTGGGAGACCTTTCTTTCGATCTTCGCCTCGCTGCTGCTCGTCCCGCTGGCCGTGAGGCTGATCTGGCCGCCGTCGGGCGGCCTCGAGCAAGGTTTCTTCGTCGTGGCTGCAGGTTGCCTGCTGCTCGCGGCCGCAGGCTGGGCGAGCGTTTCGCGCGAATACTGAACCCGCCCCGGCTCATCTAGACTGCGACCGGTGATCGAGCGCGAACAGGTACTCCATGTGGCCCGGCTCTCCAGGTTGAAGCTCGAGGAGAGCGAGGTCGAGTCGATGCAGGACGAGCTGTCTTCGATCCTCGACCACGTGGACCGGCTCTCGGAGGTCGACATCGACGGGGTCGAGCCGACCTCCCACGTCGTACCGCTGGAGAACGTCCTGCGCGAGGACTCACCGCGCCCGAGCCTCGAGCGTGAGGTCAGCCTGGCCCAGGCACCCGACCCCGCGGATGGCGCATTCCGGGTGCCTTCGCCGCAGGCGGAGGCCTGACCGTGCCTGATTCCCGGCTTGATGCCGCGACAGCGGCGGAGACCGCCGCGCTGATCTCATCCGGCGAGGTCTCGGCGGGTGAGTGTCTCGACACCTGGGTCGAGAAGGCGGCTGGGGACGGGCTGAACGCCTACCTCTGGAAGGCTTCGCGCGAGGAGGCGCTCGAGGGGATCGCCACCGACGGGCCGCTCGCCGGAGTTCCGATCGCGATCAAGGACATCTTCTGTACCACCGGGGTCCCGACCACGGCGGCCTCGAGGATCCTCGAGGGTTACCTGCCGCCCTATGACGCGACCGCGGTGCGCCGGGTGCGCGAGGCGGGTCTGCCGATGCTCGGCAAGACCAACATGGACGAGTTCGCGATGGGCTCGTCGAACGAGAACTCGGCCTATGGCCCGTCGCTCAATCCCTGGGACAGGACGCGCGTCCCCGGCGGCTCCTCCGGAGGTTCGGCCGCCGCGGTGGCGGGCGGTCTCGCACCGTGGGCGCTGGGCACCGATACCGGAGGCTCGATCCGCCAGCCTGCCGCGCTCTGCGGAATCGTCGGCCTCAAGCCGACCTACGGCGCCGTCTCGAGGTTCGGAATGATCGCTTTCGCATCTTCGCTGGACCAGTGCGGCCCGCTGACGCTGGATGTCACCGACGCGGCGCTGCTGCTGGGCGCGCTCGAGGGCCGCGACGAGATGGATTCGACTTCGGTCGGCATCGAGGGCGGCGTCTCGCGGCCGGTGGCCGAGGATCTCGAAGGCCTCGTCTTCGGTGTTCCGTCAGGCCTGATCGGCGAAGGCGTCGAGCCGGGCGTCAGGGCCGTCTTCGATTCCACCCTGAAGCAGATCGAGGACCTCGGCGGCCGGATCGAAGAGGTCGAGCTGCCTCACGCCGGGCACGGGATCTCCGCTTACTACGTCCTTGCCCCGGCCGAAGCCTCGACCAACCTTTCCCGCTACGACGGGGTCAGGTACGGCAACCGCCGGCCCGGCTCCGACCTGGTCGACATGTACGAGCAGACCCGGGCCGAAGGCTTCGGCCCGGAGGTCAAGCGACGCATCATGCTCGGCACCTACGCGCTCTCTTCGGGTTACTACGAGGCCTACTACGGCCGGGCGCAGCGGGTTCGCACGATGATCGTGCGTGACTTCGATGCGGCATTCGAGGGCGTGGACTTCGTGGTCACCCCGACCTCGCCCTCGGTGGCCTTCGGCCTCGGTGAGAAGACCGAGGACCCGTGGACCATGTACCTCAACGACCTCTTCACGGTGCCGATGTCGCTGGCCGGCATCCCCGCGATCTCCATTCCGGCGGGACTGGCCGCTCCCGAAGGCGGCGGTACGAAGCTCCCGGTCGGCTTCCAGATCGCCGCCCCGGCGTTTAAGGAGCAGAAGCTGCTCGAGGCCTCCTTCGCGCTGGAGAGTGCCCTCGGCTTCGATACCGCCGCGGGGAGGGCGGGCCAGTGAGCAGCGTCGAGTACGAGGCCGTGATCGGTCTCGAGATCCACGTCCAGCTTTCGACCGAGACCAAGATGTTCTGCGGCTGCCGGCTCTCCTTCGGTGAAGAGCCCAACATTCACACCTGCCCGATCTGCCTCGGGCACCCGGGCGTCCTGCCCGTGCCGAACGCGAGGGCGGTGGAGTACGCGCTGAAGATCGGCGCCGCGCTCGAATGCGAGATCGCCCCGAGCTCGATCTTCCACCGCAAGAACTACTTCTACCCGGACAATCCCAAGGCCTACCAGATCAGCCAGTTCGACATTCCGATCTGCGGGCCCGGCAGGCTCGGCGACGTGCGAATCCACCGCGCCCACCTCGAAGAGGACGCCGCGAAAATGATCCACGTGGGTACCAGCGGTCGTATCCAGGGATCCGATGCTTCGCTGGTGGACTTCAACCGGGCCGGAACCCCGCTGGTCGAGATCGTCACCGAGCCGGACCTGACCAGTGGAGCCCAGGTGCGCGAATGGGGTCAGCTGCTGCGGGCGACGATCAAGCAGCTCGGCGTCTCGAACGTGAACATGGAAGAGGGCAGCCTGCGCTGCGACGCGAACGTTTCGATCCGCCCGGTCGGATCGGACGAGCTGGGCACCAAGACCGAGATGAAGAACATGAACTCCTTCCGCTACATCGAGCGCGGGGTGGAGGCGGAGATCGAACGCCAGAAGCAGTTGCTGGCTGAGGGCGGAAGGGTGGTCCAGGAGACCCTCCACTTCGACCCTTCGACCGGCGAGCTCCACTCACTGCGATCGAAGGAGGAGTCCCACGACTACCGCTACCTGCCGGAGCCTGACCTGGTCCCGATCGCGCCCACGGCGGCGATGCTGGAGGAGGCGGCGGCGTCGCTCCCGGAGCTGCCGGCTGCCCGGGCTGCGCGTTACCACGAAGAGCTCGGAGTCCAGGAAAGCGCGGCCCTGCTGCTCTCGGTCGAAACCGAGTGGGCGGAATACTTCGAAGGCGTGCTCGAACACGATGATTCGATCGAGCCGCGTGTGGCCGCCAACTGGGTCACCGGCGAGTTCGCCGCCGAACTGCGGCGACAGGACGACCAGCAGCTTGCCGACAGCAAGGTGAGCCCGGCAGAGCTCGGCAGCCTCGTGGCGATGGTCTCGGCCAAGCGGATCTCGCACGGGTCGGCAAAGAGCGTCCTGGAGGTCATGGTCGCCGAAGGTGCGGACCCCGCCGCGGTCGTCGAAGATCAGGGGCTCGAGCAGATCTCCGACTCAGGCGAACTGGAGGGGATCGTGAAGGCGGCGATTGAAGCGAATCCCGGGCCGGCCGAACAGGTCCGGGCGGGAAATCAGAAGGCGATCGGTGCCCTGGTCGGTGCGGTGATGAAAGAAACGCGCGGGCGGGCCGACGGCGGCGAAGTGAACCGGCTCCTCCGCGAGCAGCTGGGGATCTGAGGCTTCGTCCCGGGCTCTTCAGCCCCGGCGGCGCAGGACCCTGAATACGCGCTTGGCGGCCCTGGGACTGGCCTTTCCGGTCTGGTCGACCGAGTTGACGCGGAATACGTGCCTGCCTACCGACAGCCGCTTGAACACCACCTTCTTGCCGCACTCGAAGGGCGAGCGACGGTCGAGCCGGCAGCGGTAACTCACCGGGGTGCTGCCTGATCCCGAGAGCTTGAACTTCGCCCGGTTGCGGGAGAGTCGCCGTGGCGGCGAGGAACGGATCTTCACCGTCGGGAAGGCGGAGCCCCCGACCGCGGGGAAGGTGTAGAGATCGAGTGCCTGGGTCGAAAAGAACGGGCCGAAGATGAAACCGCAGAGCTCGGGCACGTTGCCGCAGTAGGTGTAGCTGACGACCGAGCTGAGCAGGCCGCCTCCGGTTACCCAGCCGCCGCCGCTGGAGCCGCCTTCCATGGTGCAGGGCCCGGCGGCGATCGGAGCCGGGTCGCCCTGGACCGGATCGCGCCCCGCTTCGACCGATCGGCAGCCGGCCAGGGAGCCACCGTCATACGGAGGGTCGGGGGCGGCCGGGTAGCCGTAGATCGTGTACGGCCGCTCCTCGGGGTCCAGCCCGAAGGCGATCTTGCGAGCCCCCAGCTCGTTCTGAATCCTGTCTTCGAGCACGACGGCACCGATGTCGTGGCTGAGGGCTCCCCGCTCGACGTACCTGCTGGTCGTATAGACCGCCGTTGCCGGCCAGATGCCGAGCGGAGTGGCTCCGTCCTGGAAGGCGGGCACGAATACGAGCTGGTCGACGTAGCCTTCGGTCTCGATGTCGTAGACGCAATGGCCCGCGGTGAAGACGACGTTCTTCTCCTTCGAGTCGACCACCGTCCCGGAGCACTCGAAGTCACTGTCGCCGATCCGGAAGAAGACCTTGCCGTGCACCCTCAGGGGAAAGCTCTCGACATCGGTCGGGAAGAAGTCGCCCTCGGCCGCCGAGATCCCGGCTCCGGCTGTTGGATCGGAGAGTGGACCCGTGGTGTCGAAGGCCGATTCCGGCGAGTCTGGCGGTGCCGCCGGGCGGGCGGCCATCATGCGCCGGCTGGTCCAGACGCCCGCGCTTTCGACAGGTGCCCCGGTCACGGCCCCGTCTCCGCCAGAGGTGACCGGTGTCGGTGCCGAGGCGGCCGTTCCGGGCGTTCCCGCCAGGGCCAGGAGGAAGATGAGGAGGGACGTCAGCAGCGCAGCGGTGGCGGCCGTCAGGCCGCTCCGTCTCAAGACCCTGCCCGGAACGCTCATCGGGAGATGGTACGGCAAGGCGTCCATCGGCCCGGGGGCTGACCGGCAGGCGGACGATCAGTGGCCCGTCCGGGGGGCCGTGAGCCCCGCCTCGCCGCGCCTATACTCAGCCGATGGCCTGGAACATCGTTATCGCAGGCGGCGGCTTCGCCGGGGCAACCGTCGCCCGGGAGCTGGAGCGCATCCTCCCCCCGCAGTCGGCCCGGCTGGTGCTGGTCAACGACGTCAACTTCATGCTCTACACGCCATTTCTGCCGGAAGCCGCTGCCGGCACGCTCGAACCGCGCCACGTCGTCACTCCCCTCAGGGACATCATCCACCGGGCGAACCTCAAGCTCGGGGCCGTCGATTCCCACGATCCCGCGTCCAGGACGGTCGGTGTGCGTAGCCACAGCGGTGGCAGCGAGACGATCGCGTACGACCAGCTCGTGCTGGCTCCCGGTTCGATCTCCAGGTTTCTCCCGGTCCCGGGACTGAGCGAGCACGCTGTCGGTTTCAAGAGCCTGGCTGACGCGATCTACCTTCGAAATCACGTGATCGAATCGTTGGAGATGGCCAACGCGACCGAGGACGAACAGCTGCGGGACCAGCTGCTCACCTTCGTCTTCGTCGGGGGCGGCTACGCCGGGCTGGAAGCCCTGGCCGAGCTTCAGGATTTCGCCGCCGACGCGATGGCGGACTACCCGCGGGCGAGGCTTCACGGAATGCGCTGGGTCCTGGTCGAAGCGGCGGGCAGAGTCATGCCCGAGATCGACGCCGACCTCGCCGACTACGCCCTGCGTGAACTCCGCGGCAGAGGGATCGACGCCATGCTCAATACGACCCTGAGCAAGGTCACGGCCGAGTCCTGCGAGCTCTCCACCGGCGAGGTCCTGCCGACCCGGACGGTCGTCTGGACCGCCGGCGTCGCACCCCATCCGAGCCTCAGACGACTCAACGTGCCGTTGGACGAGCGCGGACGTGTCCCGGTCGACTCCTCACTGAAGGTCGAAGGGATGGAAGGGGTGTGGGCGCTCGGCGACGCTGCCGCCGTACCCGACCCGAACGGTGGCCTCTGTCCGCCGACCGCGCAGCATGCGGTCCGCCAGGCACCGGTCGTCGCCGGCAACATCGCGGCCGAGTTCGGGATCGGCAGCCCGAAGACTTTCGACTACGAGGGCAACGCCTCTTTCGTGAACCTCGGTCGCTACAAGGCGGTCGGCAAGGTGGGGGACAGGACCTTCCGCGGATTCCCCGCCTGGTGGATGGCCCGGACCTACCACATGAGCCAGATCCCCGGGATTCCCCGCAAGGCAAGGGCGATCATCGACTGGACCGCGAGCCTGCCTTTCCGTCGGGACCTCTCGGAGGTCGGATCGATCGGGAAGCCCGGCGTGCTCAGTCCCGAAAAGTACGAGCAGGGCGGCTCACACCGACCCGTGGAGTAGGCCTTGGGTTACGAATTCGTCGTCATCGCTGTTCTGTTCGGCCTGGTCACCGGATTCGTCGGCCGCTCCAAAGGCGGATCCTTCCTGCTCTGGTTCGCGATCGGGACCGTGCTTCCTGGCTTCGGCCTCGCCGCGGCGATCCTGACGCGCAACGAACAGACCGAACCGGAGCGACAGTGCCCTCAATGTGGCAATACGGTCAAGCTCTACGTCCAGATCTGCCCCCGGTGCGGGGCCGAGCTCTACCTTCCGGACCCGTCGGAAGTCTGGATGCCGCCGCCGAAGAAGAGCCGCTTCGACCCGGAATGAGAATCAGCGCAGCCAGGTGCGCATGATCGCGTTGGCGAAGCCGACCCCGTAGCGGAATACCGCCGGCTTCTTGGAGCTTCCGTGGAGGCGTTGTTCGACAGTAACCGGAACCTCCTTCGCGGGGATACCGCGCTTGATCGCCTCGATCATGAACTCGGAGGTGTGGAACTGCTCCTGCTTGAGCACGAGTTGAGGCAGGACCGTGGTCCTTACCGCTCGATAGCCGTTCGAGCAGTCGGTCACGTGGGTCCTGGTGATCAGCGAGACGGTCCGGTTGAAGAAGACGATCCCCATCTCCCGGGCAAAGTGGTTCTCTTCGGCGTGACCCAGGACCCTTGACCCGTGGGCGACGTCGACCTCACCGTCGAGCACCGGAGCGACCAGGTCGGGCATTTCCGATGGAAGGTGCTGTCCGTCGGCATCGAGGGTCACCACGATTGCCGCCTCGGCGTCCACCATCAGGCGGTAGCCGGTCCGCAGCGCCGCCCCTCCGCCGCGGTTGACCACGTGGCGGGCGACCACCGCACCGTGCGCCTCGGCGACCTCCTCAGTGCCGTCGCGAGAGCCGTCGTCGACCACCAGCACCGCGGTCTCGACCCCGCAGACCTCTTTCGGGATCTGTTCGAGCACGTAGCCGATGTTGTCGGCCTCGTTGAAGGCCGGGATCACGACGGCGATCCGGTTCCTGAACAGCTTTCGGCGATCTTCCAGTCGGAACTGCTCGGACGCGATCCCCTCGAGGACCTCCGAGATCTGTCTCGTATTGCGGGCACTGACCGACAGCGCCCGGATCGACATGAGGAACAGGAAGATGATGGCGAATACGGCCAGGCCGAGGATGCGTCCGCCATTTCCCCGCTCGAACGAGAGCGCGGACAGAACCCGGTCGGTCAGTTCGGTGCCGGAGACGATCGCCAGGCCGACCCCGGTCAGCAGCAGGATGAGCACGTCGGCGTTGCGAAGCTCCCGTCGCCGCAGGACCGCAAAGGCGATGATCAGGGCCGCGAGCACCAGTCCGGTCGTCCGCAGCGCCGTCAACTGGGCCGGAAAGATCGAGGCGGTGGTCACGGGCGGGCCGCGGTCGTGGACGGAGTCTTGGTCGGGAGGGGATTCATGTTCGGCTGGTGGCGGCGGGGCGACCGCGATCGCCCTTTCGGGATTCGGACAGTCTCGAGACCGCTTCGGCGAAGGCTATTGCCGCGAGCGGCAGAACGAGGGTCATCAGGATCTCGTTCCGGCGAGGGGGGGCCAGCGTCGCCGCCCCGATCGCGGTCACCATCAGGATCGGCAGGCCGACGGCGATCGCCTCCCAGCGCCGGCGCCAGGCCAGCAGGACCAGCCCGGCCACTCCCGCCAGTACGAGCAGTACCTGGATGACCCGCCCCGGGGTGCTGGACATCGCCTCGCCGATCCCGGAACTCCACATCCTCCAGACCTTGCGCACCGTCATCCCGGCATAGCCCACGGGATCGTCGGCCAGGTACTGGTTGAGGTTCTCCCGTCCGACCCTGCCCAGCGCGGCATCACGCGTGAGTTCCGGGTACTGCTCGGCCACACGGTCGAACAGCGGGACCGGGTCCACCGCGTCCAGTGCGTCGGAGCCGGGTCCGAGTCGTTCACCCGTGAAGCGCTCGTGGAGGTCGGCCTTGACCCGTTGGTACTCACCGTCGGCGGGCAGGTTGGTGCCCACGTAGAGGGCCTTGCCGCTGCCGGTCGAGATCGGCACGATCCGGTCCAGCTGCACGTAGTTGTGGATCGTCCAGGGCACGATCGGAACCAGAACCGCCGCGAAGAAGATCGCCGTCGTCACCAGGGCGGGCCCGGCGCCTTTCGAAAGCCACCGCCGGACCAGGGCGAACAGCGTGAAGGCCAGCGCGACGAACAGGTACTCGGGCCTGATCAGCGCCGTGAGGCCGAACAGCAGGCCGGGCAATGCCCAGGCCCAGCCTGAACTCCTCGAGTCCGCCCAGATGAAGGCGAGCACCGCCGCCGGCAGGGTGAACAGCGCCGGAGGTTCGCTCATCAGGGCTCCGGTCGAATGGATGAAGGGGGGGTAGGCCGCGACCATGCCGGCGGCGGCCAGGGCTGCCGGCCTGCTCGGGCTGAGGCGGAGGGTCAGGAGGTAGACGACCAGTATCGCCGCGGTTCCGAGCAGGGCCTGGACTCCGCGGCCGACGCCGTCGCGCACGCCACCGGTCAGGTAGTAGGCGCCGGCGTACAGCAGCGGTGCTCCCGGAGACCAGTCGCTCGGAGTTTCGAAGCCCGGGCCGCCGAATGATCCTTCCTCGTAGAGCGACTCGGCCAGCGCCCGGTAGGCGAAGGCGTCGTCACCGGGGTCGGCCAGCGGGTTCACGACCTGGTCCATCCTCAGGCCGAAGCCGACCGCGAGGATCAGCGCCAGCAGCAGCACGGAGGTACGCCCGTGGCGTTCGATCGCCGCGGCTGCCCTTTCGCGCGCGGATGTGGCGGTCTTATCCATGGGAGCCGGTCAGGGTATGGCAACCGTTCGTTCCCCGGCCTGCGGACGCCGGAGGAGCATCGAGGCTGCCACGGCGATGCCGACACCGCTGAGGCTCGAGACCACCGGCCACAGGACGAGCGCCCTCCGCGGGGAGGCCACGAAAAGGACTCCGACCATCGTCGCCCCGACCAGCAGGACGGCGATGATGCGGAACTCGTATGGCCGGGTCCGGGCCAGGGCGGCCAGGCCGGCCAGCGACAGGGCGGCGATCAGCCAGTGCAGGAGCTTTCCCGGTGTGTGGTCGGTCAGCTCGGACCGGCCGCGCCACCAGATCCGGTGAGCCTTGCCGGCGAGAAAGGCCGAGAAGGCCAGCGGGTCGCTCCGAAGGCCGTCCAGGTACTGCTGCCGCCCCATCAGGGCCAGCGCTTCGTCGGTCGGCAGACCGGGGTGCTCCCGGGCGGCCATCAGCCGGAAGACGAGGTCGGGCGGAGCCGCCGCCGGATCGGAGCCCGTGGTCTTCTCGACCAGTCGGGCCAGCGACGGGTCAGAGCGCAGCAGTCCGGGCGTCACCTTCTGCGGGTCCCCGCCGGAAGGCAGGTAGCTGCCGGAGAAGACGGTCTGTCCACCCCCGGTCGACAGCGGCACCAGTCGCCCGGTATCGGCGTAGCTGCGAACTGCCCAGGGGGCGATCACGACCAGTGCCGAGAGCAGCAGGACGGCAGCCGGAAGGAGCGGCCGCGTCCCTTCCCGGCGCAGGGATCCGATCGACACGACGGCGGCGAGCAGCACGGTTATGGCCAGGTACTCGGGCCTGACCATGGCGGTCAGGCCGAGCATCAGACCGGGTGGCACCCAGTCCCTGGCCCGGCTGGAATCCGCCGCCCTCAGCAGCAGGAGGACCGCCCCGACGATCAGTGTTCCGGCCAGCGGTTCGGTCAGCAGCATGCCGGCGTCGGCGATCAGGGTCGGGTAGAAGGCCAGCAGGGCGGCGCCGGTGAGCCCGGCCGCGGTACCCCCGATCCGGAGTCCGAGCAGGTAGGTCAACGGGATCGCGGCGGCGCTGATCAGGGCCAGGAGGATCCGGGCCAGCCTGACGTCGTCATCGCCGGCCAGGGCGAAGACACCGCCGACCAGCAGTGGCAGGCCGGGGGAGTAGTTGCTGGCCGCCTGGGCCTGAGCCGGTGTGCCGGGTCCGACCTGTTCGAACTCACCGCGCTGTTCCAGGCCCCGGGCGATGCGCTCGTAGGCGGCCGAGTCGGGCAGATTGGATTCGGCCCCCTGCCAGGCGGCTTCGAGGCGAAGGCCCAGTCCGGCCGTGACGATCAGCATGAGGACGATCAGACGCACGGAGGCGATCCTAGAAGGGCGGCGCTTCCGGTAACCTGACCGGTCTCATGCGAATACTCATCCTCGGTGGCGACGGCTACCTCGGTTGGCCAACGGCGATGCGTTTTTCGGCCCGCGGTCACGAGGTTGCGGTTGTCGACAACTTTGCCCGCCGGCGCTGGCACCTCGAGCAGTCAACTGACTCGCTGACGCCGATCCTTCCCCTCGGCGACCGGATCGAGGCGTGGCAGGAAATCTCCGGCAAATCGATCGAGTCGCGTATCGGCTCGGTCGAAGACGGAGAGTTCCTCGACGAAGTGGTGGCCGAGTTCCTGCCGGAAGTGATCGTCCACTACGGACAGCAGCCTTCAGCCCCGTACTCGATGCGTTCGCGGCAGACTGCGGTCGAGACTCAGCGTACGAACGTCATCGGCACGCTCAACCTGCTCTTCTCGATGCAGGCCTACGTCCCCGATGCCCACCTGATCAAGCTCGGCACGATGGGCGAGTACGGAACGCCGAACATCGACATCGAAGAGGGATACATCGAGATCGAGCACAACGGTCGCAGCGACACGTTGCCCTTTCCGAAGCTGCCGGGCTCCCTCTACCACTGTTCGAAGGTCCACGATTCGACCAACATCCATTTCGCGACGCGGATCTGGGGCCTGCGGGCGACCGACCTCAACCAGGGGGTCGTCTACGGAATCGAGACCGACGAGACCGCACTCGATCCGCGACTGATGACCCGGTTCGACTACGACGAGACATTCGGCACCGTCCTCAACCGGTTCTGCGTCCAGGCTGTCGTCGGCCACCCACTTACCGTCTACGGCGGCGGCGGACAGACCCGCGGCTACCTGAACATCAAGGACACCCTGCGCTGCGTCGAGCTGGCCGCCCTGACCCCTGCGGAGCGCGGTGAGTTCCGTGTCTTCAACCAGTTCACGGAGCAGTTCTCGGTTTCGCAGCTGGCAGAACTCGTCCAGCGCTGCGGTGGTGAGCTCGGCTACGACGTCGCCGTCGAGACCTTCCCGAACCCCCGGGTGGAGCTGGAGCAGCATTACTACAACGCCAGCAACCAGAAGCTTCTCGACCTCGGCCTGGAGCCGCATCCGCTCGGCGAGGAGCTGGTGCATTCGGTGATCAACCAGGTCAACGAGCACCGCGACAGGGTGATCTTCAAGGCGATTACCCCGCGGACCAAGTGGAACCCGGGCGAGCTCGAGGGCGGAGTCCTCTCAGCCGGTCAGAAAACCTGACCCCGCTGCTAGGGTTAATCCTCCAATGAGAGCCGCAGACGCCATGATGAGAGCCCTTGAAGCCGAGGGCGTGGACCACATTTTCGGGATTCCCGGTGGCGCCAACCTTCCCACCTACGACGCCCTGGTCGGGGCCGACCTCCGTCATGTCCAGGCCCGCCACGAGCAGGCGGCCGGCCACGCCGCGGAAGGCTATGCCTGGGCTTCCGGCCGGACCGGGGTCGCCTTCGGCACCTCCGGGCCGGGAGCGACCAACCTGGTGACCGCGATCGCCGACGCGATGATGGACTCGGTCCCGGTCGTGTTCGTCACCGGACAGGTCCGCACGGACCTGATCGGAACCGACGGTTTCCAGGAGGCCGACATAGTCGGAATCACGCTGCCGATCGTCAAGCACTCGGTAATGGTCAGCGACGCCGCAATGATCCCCGAGCACATCCACGAGGCCTTCCACATCGCTTCGTCGGGGCGCCCCGGACCGGTTCTGGTCGACGTGCCCCAGGACCTCTCCAAGGAGGAGATCAGCTACGAACGCCCGACCGGTCCGGTCGAGCTGCCCGGCTACCGGCCCAATACCGAAGGCAACCTGAAGCAGATCCGCATTGCCGCCAAGGCGATGGCGAACTCGAAGCGTCCCGTGATCTACACCGGCGGCGGCGTGATCAAGGCGAACGCCTCGGCCGAACTCCGTGAACTCTGCGCCACCGACCGTTTCCCGGTCACTTCGACCCTGATGGGCCTCGGCGCCTTCCCCGCCGACGAAGCGAACTGGCTCGGCATGCTCGGCATGCACGGCACCCGCGCGGCCAACTACTCGATGGATGAGGCCGACCTGATCATCGCGATCGGCGCCCGCTTCGACGACCGCATCACCGGCAAGCTCTCGGAGTTCGCGCCCAATGCCAAGTTCATCCATATCGACATCGACCCGGCCGAGATCTCGAAGAACGTGCCGGCTCACATTCCGATCGTCGGTGACGTCGGCCTCGTACTCCCGAAGCTGACCCGTGAGTATCGCTCTCTTCAGACCGACACCTCGCGCCTTGACGGCTGGTGGAGCCGGATCAAGGCATGGCAGGACGAGTACCCGCTTGCCTACGAGCCCGGTACCGAGGGTGAGATCAAGCCCCAGTACATGATCGAAGCCATGCACAAGGTCACCGGCGGCGACGCGATCGTCACCTCGGATGTCGGTCAACATCAGATGTGGACCGCCCAGTACTACGGCTTCAACAAGCCGCGCAAGTGGATCAACTCCGGCGGTCTCGGCACGATGGGCTACGGCCTGCCGGCGGCGATCGGGGCCAAGGTCGCCTGCCCCGACGAGCCTGTCGTCTGCCTCTCGGGTGACGGCAGCCTGATCATGAACATCCAGGAACTGGCCACGGCGGTCAACGAAGATGTGCCGGTCAAGGTATTCCTGATGAACAACGGCTTCATGGGCATGGTCCGCCAGTGGCAGGAGCTGTTCTGGTCCGAGAACTACAGCGGTGTCGACAACGGCCCGAGCCCCGACTGGGTCAAGCTCTCGGAGGCGTTCGGCGCCAAAGGCCTCAGGTGTGAGGACAGCGCCGACCTCGAGGAAATGATGCAGGCCACGCTCGATCACGACGGCCCGGCGCTGCTCGACGTGCGGGTGAGCCCCCGCGAGAACTGCTACCCGATGATCCCCGCCGGCAGCGCCGCCCGGGACATGGTGGGCTGATGGGCGCTTCCGAACTGGTCAGGCTGGAAGACCTCCAGGCGGCGAGGACCCTGTCCGGCCGCAAGCACGTGCTTTCGATCCTGGTCGAGAACCGGCCGGGGGTCCTGGCCCGCGTGGCCGGACTGTTCTCGCGCCGGGGATTCAACATCGACACCCTCGCCGTCGGCCCGACCGACGATCCCAACATCTCCCGGATCACGTTGACCCTCGACGGGGCGGTTCACCCGATCGACCAGGTGACCAAACAGCTCCACAAGCTGATCAACGTGTTGAAGATCCGGGACATGGAGCCCGACGAGACGGTGGCCCGCGAGATGGCGCTGTTCAAGGTCTCGGCGGCCGTCGAGAACCGGGCCGAGATCGTTCAGTTCGCGGAGATATTCCGCGCCAAGATCGTCGACGTATCGCGCCGCGCGCTGATCGTCGAGGTGACCGGATCCCACGACAAGATTGAAGCCTTCGAGAGCATGCTGCGACCGCACGGCCTGCTCGAGATGGTGCGCACCGGCGAAGTCGCCCTCGCTCGCGGCGGCGATTGACGCCCCTCACCCTCGATTCGACCCGGCTCGCCCGTCTCCTGGGTGAGGCGCTCGAAGATGCCGCCGGACGCCGGGGCCGGACCGTCGCTTCGGTAACCGTGCCGGTCGACTGTGCGGACCCGACCGCGGTCGTCTTCGCATCCCGGCGGGCGAATGAGCCCTGGTTCTGCTGGGAACAGCCCGATCGCGGGGTCGTCATCGCTTCGCTGGGCGAGGTCGAGAGCGTCGTCTCCCGCGGCGGCGACCGTTTCCGCGAAGTCGCCGCGGAATGCGCCCACCTCTCCGGCGAGGCCAGCGTGGTCAGCCTCGCCGACGATGCCGCCCTGACCGGACCCACCTGGGTCGGCGGGTTCTCCTTCGACGCCGAAGGTGCCACCAGTCCGCAGTGGTCTTCGTTCGAACCGGCGGCGATGACCCTGCCGGAGATCTCTTTCAGCTCGGACCTTTCCGGTACGACGATGACCGTCAATTCGATGGTTGATCGGAACAGCGATACCGCCGCGATGGCGGCCCGGCTGCTGGCCCGGGTCGCGACGCTCTCGGCTGACGGGCTGCCGATGATCGACCCGCATCCTTCTCACCGGCCCCGAATCGAGAGCACCCGCAGCCCGGGTCAGTTCGAGGCCTCGGTGGCGGCCGCGGTCGAACGGATCCGCCGGGGTGAGATCGAAAAGGTCGTGCTCGCCCGGGAGGTCGTCGTCAGGGCCGGGTCAGCCCACGATCCTGCCGCGATATTCGCAGCGATCCGGGAGGGATTCCCGTCCTGTTTCAATTTCTGTGTCGGCACTCCGGAGGCAGCGTTCGTCGGGGCCAGTCCGGAACTGCTTGTCCGCTGCGCCGGGCGCAGCGTCTCGACCGTGGGTCTCGCCGGTTCCACCCGTCGCAGCTCTGACCCGGCGGTTGATGACCACCTCGCCCAGAAGCTGCTGATCAGCGGCAAGGACCGCGGTGAGCAGGGTTTGGTGGTCGAAGGCATCGTCAAGGCCCTTAGCCGGATCAGCGTCTGGGTCGAAGCGGCCGAAGAACCGGAGATCGTCAAGGTGGCGAACATTCAGCACCTGGCCACCCCGGTAGTGGCGCAACTGGCGCAGCCGAGGACGGCGATCGAGCTTGCCGGGACCCTTCATCCGACACCGGCGGTCGGCGGTGAACCGTGGAAGAAGGCGAGCCTGGTCATGGAACGGGTGGAAGACCTCGACCGTGGCTGGTACGCGGGGCCGGTCGGCTGGATGGACGGCTCCGGTGACGGCGAGTTCTGCGTCGCCCTCCGCAGCGCCCTGCTGAGGGATCGCGAGGCGCACCTGTACGCCGGCGTCGGCGTGGTGGCCGACTCCGATCCCGCCTCCGAGCTGGCCGAGACCGAGATCAAGCTCGGTGCGCTGCTCCCGCTGATCGGCGGCTGACCGGCCGCCGGCGTCAGCCGGGGGTGAGCCTGACTTCGATCACGCGGGTGCCCTCTCCGGCCAGCGCGGTCCCGAAGGCTTCGGCTGTGGAGACGGCTTCATGTGGCAATGAAAAAACCGCCGAGGCCGCTGCGACGTCGATCAGGCTCGGTGTACTCATCAGGGTGCGGAATTCATCGTCGGCCATCGACTGCTTCTGGGGAAGGCGGGAGAAGATCCTGCCGCCGCCGTCATTGATGACCACGATCGTGACCGGAGTCGGTGACTCCGCGACCACGGCGAGGCTGGCCAGGTCGTGCTGGAAGCCGAGCTCGCCGGTCACCACCTTGGTCGGGCGCCCGGTGGCCACCGCCGTTCCGGCACCGGATGCCAGCAGGCCGTCGATCCCGTTCGCTCCCCGGTTCGAGTAGAACAGGACATCCGCCGGCCCCTTTGGGAGAAAGCTCTCCTGGTCACGGATGGCCATGCTCGAAGCGGTGTAGACGAGGTCTCCGTTCGTGTAGGAGGCAGCCAGCCGCTCGTGTATCTCCCGGGGAGTGATACCTGCGCGTTCGCTGTCGCTTCCGGGCTTCAGCTCATCTTCGGCAGCGATCCACGCATCCCGGCAGGAGGGATCGGCCCGGTCGCCCGGTCGGGTCCCGATTCGACCGGCGACTTCGGCCAGCAAGGGGCCCGGTTCCGACCTGACGATCAGGTCGGCGGTCCGGCTCGGTTCGTACCAGCCCCAGGTACCGTCGACCACGATCTGGGTCGTTTCCCTCAACCCGGAAAGCCAGATCCGCAGGTTCTTCGAGGTCGGGGTCTCGCCGACCCTGATCACCAGGTCAGGAGAGAGCCCGCCGATCAGCCCCCGGTCCGCACCTTCGAGCAGTGCCCCGGCGATGCGGTCGTAGCCGGTGATCACCGCACCGAGGTCATGTGGCCCCATTCGAAGCTGCGAGGTCGGTTCGGCCAGGATCGGGCAGTCGAGCCGCCTGGCCAGATCGCAGACCGGTTCGCGCAGCGCAGGGTCGGTTTGCCGGCCGGCGATCACCAGCGGCCGCTCCGCCGCCGCGATCACGTTGCTCAGGCGCTCCAGCTCCTCTTCGACCGGCAACCCGGCAGCCGCGGTGGTCGAGGTCAGCGGGCCGTCGGGACGGCCTTCCAGGGCGAGCTCGTCGGAAGCCGTGACGGAGTCCGGAACCGGGCTGGGGTCGAGCGGGTCCCGAAACGGGAAGTTGAGGTGAACCGGACCCGGCCGTGGCTGGCCGGCGGCATTCGCCCAGGCGCGACAGGCGGTCGCCCGCATGTGGAGAAGGCCGGAGTCGTCTGCCTGATGGCTCCCGACCTCGCTGAACCACCGCACGGCGCTCCCGTAGAGCTTGATCTGATCGATCGTCTGTCCCGAGCCGTTTGCCCGCAGCTCGGGCGGCCGGTCCGCGGTGAGGACGATCAGCGGGACGGCGGACAGGTCTGCCTCGGCGACCGCCGGGTAGTAGTTGGCTGCGGCGGTACCCGAAGTGCAGAGCATCGCGACCGGACGACCGGTGGAGTGAGCGGCTCCGAGGGCGAAGAACCCGGCCGAACGCTCGTCCAGGACCACGGTCACTTCGATGCCCGGCTGGCGGAAGAGGGCGATTGCCAGTGGTGTCGAGCGCGAGCCGGGCGAGACGACCGCGTGCCTGAGTCCGCAGCGGGCGAGTTCCTCGGCGAAGGCCGAGGTCAGGGCGGTATTCGTATTGGTCGGGTCCACGCTGTGCAAGCCTAGAGCCGGTGTCGTCCGAGGGCTGCCTCGTCAATGTCGACACCCAGCCCGGGTCCGGTCGGCAGATCCAGCCAGGGACCTTCCAGTACGGGACCGGACGAGGCGATCGTGGTCTCGAAAAGGCGCTGGGTGGCGAGCCCGTGCGCAGTATCGGACCAGGCTCCACCATCGGGAAGTGCGCGGGCCGCGTGTATGGCGGCGGCGATTCCGACCGGACCGTCGAGGGCGCTCGAAAGATAGGTGGGCAGGTGCTCGCCGAGAGTGGCGTCGAGGGAGCCCGTCTTGCTCAGTTTGACCGTCACCGCGTCACAGGCATCGAGCCGGGCCGCCTCGGAAGCCTGCTCGGCACTACCCACCGACTCGTCGGCAACCAGCGGAACGCCGCTCACCAGCCGCAGCTCCGACATTGCCGCGAGCCCGGCCACCGGCTGCTCGGCGAATTCGATCCCGAAAGGTTCGAGTGCAGCCAGCCTGGCCCCGGCTTCCGCCTCGGGCCATGCCTCGTTCGGATCGATCCTGATCTTCACGGTCTCGCCGAGGCCCTTGCGCACGGCTTCGACCTGGCCGAGGTCGTCACCCGCACCCAGCTTCAGCTTGAAGACCGTGAAGCCGTCGCCCGCCCAGGCTTCGGCCTGACGCAGGACCTCGGCCGGCGTGCCGGCGGTCAGTGTCGCGTTGCATTCGATCGCCACCGGTGCCGCACCGGGTCGGAGCAGCTCATGCAATGGGACCCCGAGCCGGGCGGATTCCGAGTCGGCCAGCGCGGTCGCGGCGGCGATCCGGGCGGGTGGACACATCCCGGCGAGGCCCTGTTCGCCGGCCAGGGCCCGGGCTCCCCAGTTCTCCAGATCACCGACGACCACATCCAGCGAATCACCACCGCGAAGCGACATCGGTACACCTTCGCCGAGGCCGGTGAGGCCGTCCTCGCAGCGGATCCTCAGCAGTACGATCTGGCGCCGGTCGAGGCTGCCGCGAGCGGTGACGTACGGCTTCCTGAACGGAAGCGCGTAAGGGATCACTTCGAAGGCGGTGATCCGGTTCAGCTCGCGACCACCAGCCCGATCGAAGCCGCGATCGCGAAGACCCCGAGCACCAGCCCGGTATCGGCGAGCGCCTGGTTCAGGGTCGGTCCGTCGGTCCGGGTCTGGACGGCCCTGATCGGCCGGATCGCGAACGGCGCGGCCAGGAAGCCCAGGGCGGCACCGCCGTAGCCGTTGTCCAGCGATACCGCGACCAGCAGGGCGACTGCAGCCAGATTCATGCACGCCCAGTAGGCCGCCCGGGTCTTCTCGCGGCCGATCCTCACGGCGAGTGTGTTCTTCCCCGCCCGGCGGTCGCTGTCGATGTCCCTGATGTTGTTGACCACGAGGATCGCGGTGGACAGGAAGCCGACCGTCACCGAGACCTCGAAAGCTCCCCAGCTGAGCGTCTCCAGCTGAACGTAGTAGGCCCCGTTGACCGCCACCAGGCCAAAGAAGATGAATACGAAGACCTCGCCCAGGCCGGCGTAGCCGTAGGGCCTTGGTCCGCCGGTGTAGAGCGCTCCTGCGGCGATCGAGACGGCACCCACGATCAGGATCACCGGGCCCGCCAGCCAGGCGAGGTAGAGCCCGATCAGTCCGGCCAGTCCAAAAGCCGCCCAGGTCGCGTGGAGCACCCGTCTCGGGGTGACCAGACCGGCCGCCGTGACCCGGACCGGCCCCAGGCGGTCGGCCGAGTCGGCTCCGCGCTTGGCGTCCGAGTAGTCGTTCGCCAGGTTGGTCCCGATCTGGATCAGGACGCTGGCCACGAGGGCGGCGATGAAGCCACCCCAGCGCGGCAGCTCGCCCGCCGTGCTGTAGGCGGCGGCCGTGCCGACCAGTACCGGTGCGACGGCGGCCGGAAGGGTGCGCGGACGGGCCGCGTTGAACCAGATCCTCATCGGCCGGCCATTCGTCCGGATCCGCTCGCCTGCGGCCTCACGGCCGGTTCGGGAACTTGTCGAAGTCCGGTGCCCGGCCCTCGCGGAAGGCGTTCCGTCCCTCCTGGCCCTCCTCCGACATGTAGAAGAGCAGGGTCGCGTCGTGGGAAAGCTGCTGGAGGCCGGTCAGGCCGTCCTCTTCGGCGTTGAAGCTCGACTTGAGCAGGCGGAGGGAAAGAGGGGAGAGGTGACCCATCTCGCGGCACCAGGCGACGGTCTCCCGTTCGAGCTGATCGACCGGGACGACCCGGTTGACCAGACCCATGTCGAGCGCCTCCTCAGCCGTGTAGTGGCGGCATAGGAACCAGACCTCCTTGGCCTTCTTGACGCCGATGTTCCTGGCCAGGAGGCTGGCGCCGAAACCACCGTCGAAGCTGCCGACGCGGGGGCCGGTCTGCCCGAAGCGGGCGTTGTCTCCGGCCAGAGTCATGTCGCAGACCAGGTGGAGGATGTGCCCGCCACCGATCGCGTAACCGGCGACCATGGCGACCACGGGCTTGGGCAGGCGACGGATCTGGACATGAAGGTCACCGACGTCCAGCCGGCCCACTCCCTTGCGGGCGACGTCGTCGTCGCCGATGTAGCCGTCGTCGCCGCGGATGCTCTGGTCACCTCCGGAGCAGAACGCCTCCGTGCCGGCGCCGGTGAAGATGATCGATCCGACTTCGAGGTCGTCCCGGGCCCGGTCAAAAGCATCCTTCAGTTCGGCCAGGGTCTGTGGCCGGAAGGCATTCCTCACCTCGGGCCGGTTGATCGAGATCTTGGCGATCCCGTCGGCCTTCTCGTAGAGGATGTCCGAGAACTCGCCTGCGGCCTCCCAGGCGATCGGCTCGTAGAGCGATTCTTCGGGCGGTGCGTTGCGGTGGCGTTCGGGCAATTCGGTGACTCCGTTTCAGGATGGCGACCGCAAACCCTGCGGATCGCAACAATGTCCGGGCAACGATAACCGGGGAAGAGCGGAAAGGTGATTTGAAACTCGACAACTGGCTGGAGCAGAGGGCGCGAACCTGCCCCGAGCGGGTCGCCCTGATCTGCGAGGGAGAGCAGATCTCCTTCGCCGAGCTCGAGGAAGAGGCTCAGCATGCAGCCCGCCGCCTGGTCGCCCATGGGGTCCGTCGGGGTACGACAGCGGCCGTGACCATGGGAGGCGGCCGCCGGCAGATCTCGCTCATCCACGCCCTGATGAAGACCGGGGCCGTGCTGCTCCCGCTCAGCCCCAGGCTCTCGACGGAGGAGCGTGACCAGGCGATCCGGATCTGCGGGGCCACCGTCGACCTCGATGACCCCAG
The DNA here is from genome assembly GCA_963717235.1 of uncultured Solirubrobacterales bacterium. Lineage (GTDB taxonomy): Bacteria > Actinomycetota > Thermoleophilia > Solirubrobacterales > 70-9 > 67-14. Next base: position 95,638 of record CAVQVQ010000005.1, read on the forward strand.
TCGCCTGACCCAGACCGAAGCCGACATGCCGATGCTCGGCGAGCACGACATGGGCGAAGTCCACTGCCGCATTCTCACCAGCGGATCGACCGGCACCCCTCAGGGGGTGCCGCTGACCTACGGCAACCACCTGTTCAGCGCCATGGGCTCGGCTTTCAACATCGGGGTCGACCCGGCCGACCGCTGGCTCTGCGCCCTGCCGACCAGCCACATTTCCGGCCTCTCGATCGCGATGCGCTCGGTCATCTACGGAACCTCGATGATCCTCCAGGACGAGTTCGACACGGCCGCCATCGATCGCGGTATCCGCGAGGACGGCGCGACCGTGATCTCGCTCGTCTCGACGATGCTGATCCGCCTCCTCGAAGACGGAGTCGACCTCTCGGCTCCGCGGGCGATCCTGGTCGGCGGCGGACCCGTGCCGACCGCGACCCTCGAGGAGGCGCTGTCGCGAGGCGCCCCGGTGATCCAGACCTACGGCCTGACCGAGACCTGCTCGCAGGTGACGACCCTGGAGGTAGCCGAGGCCAGGCGCAAGGTCGGCTCGGTCGGCCGGCCCCTGCTGACCTCGCACCTGCGGATCCACGAGGGCGAGATTCTTGTCCAGGGTCCGACGGTTTCGGCACAGGCCCTGGATCCTGACGGCTGGTTCCACACCGGTGACGTCGGCAGGATCGACGAGGAGGGCTTCCTCTACGTCGAAGGGCGGACCGACGAGATGATCATCACCGGCGGCGAGAATGTCTCGCCGGTCGAGGTCGAAGAGGTCATCGCCAGGCATCCGGACGTGCTCGAGGCCGCGGTGGTCGGAAGGAGCGATCCCGAGTGGCAGACGGCGGTAACCGCCGTGGTGGTGGCGCGCGAGGGTTCCGCACCGTCGGCCGAAGAGATCCGTCTGTTCTGCGGTGGCAGCCTGGCGGGCTACAAGGTTCCGAAGCGGGTCGAGTTCGTCGACGAACTGCCCAAGACCACCTCGGGCAAGATCCGCCGGTCCGACCTCAGCTAGGCAGGCCACACGGAAAGCGGCCCTCCGCGTAGCATCCGCACCATGAGCACTCAAGACATCTTCTACGACAAGGACGGGGACCTCTCGCTGCTCGAGGGCAAGACCGTCGCAATCCTCGGTTTCGGCTCGCAGGGCCATGCCCATGCGTTGAACCTCAAGGAATCGGGGGTCGACGTCGTGGTCGGTCTGCGCGAAGGTTCGGCCAGCCGTGAGCAGGCCGCCGCAGCTGGACTCGAAGTGCTCTCAGTCGCCGATGCTGCCAGCCGTGGCGACATCGTGATGATCCTGCTTCCCGACGAGAAGCAGGCAGAGATCTGGGAATCCGACATCGCCGACGGGATTGCCGAGGGCAACCTGCTGATGTTCGCCCACGGCTTCGCCATCCGCTTCGACCAGATCACCCCTCCCACGGGTGTCGATGTCGGCATGGTCGCCCCGAAGGGTCCCGGCCACATGGTCCGCCGGCAGTTCGAAGAAGGCAGCGGCGTTCCCTGCCTGATGGCGATCGAGCAGGACGCGACCGGTCATGCGCATGACCTCGTACTCGCCTATGCGATCGGGGTCGGCGGAGGACGGGCCGGGATCATCGAGACAACCTTCAAGGACGAATGCGAGACCGACCTCTTCGGTGAGCAGGCAGTGCTCTGCGGTGGCGCCACGGAACTGGTCCGGGCCGGCTTCGACACGCTGGTCGAGGCGGGATACGACCCTCGCCTGGCCTACTTCGAGTGCCTCCACGAGCTCAAGCTGATCGTCGACCTCATGTACGAGAAGGGCATTCAGGGAATGCGCTACTCGATCTCGAACACGGCCGAATACGGCGACGTGACCCGGGGCCCGAGGGTGATCGGCGATGAATCGCGTGCCGCGATGAAGCAGATCCTGACCGAGATCCAGTCCGGCGACTTCGCGAAGGAGTGGATCGCCGAGAACCAGTCGGGCGGCGAGAACTTCCAGCGGCTGCGTGAAGAGGGCAAGGACCACGAAGTCGAGGTTGTCGGCAAGGACCTGCGCTCGATGATGCCCTGGATCGACACCGAGTTCTAGGCAGGGCTGCAGGAATTCCTCCGCTTGAAGGCGGCCGGTCACCCGGGGAGTAGTGTGGGAACGTAAGCGTCCCGATCCCCGGGGATCGACCAGAGGAGGAGCAAATGAACGAAAACCTCGATCCGGTGCCGGCGGTGCCTGCCGATGGTCCGTCCGGCCCGATTTCCTACCCGGTGTCCGCAACGGCCGAGATTCAGGCGGACTACGTGCGCTTCCTGCCGCTGGTCAAGTGGCTGCTGCTCGTACCTCACTACTTCGCGCTGTTCTTCCTCGCGATCGGGGCCGCGTTCGTCGCCTTCATCTCGTTCTTCGCCGTGCTGTTCACCGGCAGCTACCCGCGGGGGCTCTGGGAGTACATGGCCGGCTTCTACCTCTGGACCCTGCGGGTCACGGCCTACCTGCTGCTGATGACTGACCGTTACCCGCCTTTCAGCCTTGAACGGACCGAAGAGGACAACGTCTTCCTGAGCGCCGAGTACCCGGAAACGGTCGAAAGGTGGAGGCCTTTCGTCGCCTGGCTGCTGATCCTTCCTTACCTGATCGTCGCCTCGTTGATCCTCGCCGTAGCCCAGGTCTGTTCGATCCTGGCCTTCTTCACGATCATCTTCACCAAGCGCATCCCGGAAGGCATTTTCGACATCATGCGCGTCGCCCTGAACTGGCAGATGCGCGCGAATTTCTACTCCTACTGGCTCTCGACCAGCTACCCGCCTTTCAGCTGGGACGAGGAGTAGGCGCTTTCAAAGAACTTCTGACGGGGGCCGGGCAGGTGAGCCGGCCCCCGCTGAAGCTTCAGTTGCCGCCCTGCCCCGGAGGAGCCTGCGGCGGCTGGCCGGATGACTCGCCCGGCGCCGGCTCGGAGGTGCCCGCAGGCTGTGGGGAGGCGACGGCCGCAGGGGTGCCCGGAGCAGGCAGCGCCGGCGGGTCTACCTCGACCGGGACTTCGTCGCCGACCGGCGGATACTCGTCGCGCATCAGGTAGATGTACGAGTTCGCCCGGGCGATCCAGCCGTTGGCGAAGGCCAGCGCGTTGTGGATGCCCGCCGGCTGGTAGCCGCGGAAGACGATCGTGAACCAGGCAGCCACCGCGACGTACTGGATCAGGTAGCTGAAGATCGACGCCATGACCAGGAGCGGAACGGCGAGGATCAGCCTGAAAAGTGCTTTCAACCGGCTCTGGCGTGCCGCAGGGGGCGCGATCTTCACCCTGACCGGGTAGGAAGGGTCGTCACCGAGGCCGAACGGCGGCCAGGCGTCCGTCTGCAGCGAAACGAAGGCGTTCACGCGCATCGAGAAGCGCAGGAAACCGCCGACGAAGTCGTACATCCCCGCCGGGTAGCGGCCGAGGATGATCAGGGCGAACCAGGCCAGAACGATCACCACCAGCGCCGCGATGCCGTAGAAGATCGCGACGAAGAGCCACGGTATGGCGACGATCAACCTGAAGAAAGTGGTCAGCCGATTGCGTTCCTTGACGTAATCGGCCTCGTATGAGACTGGGTACACGCGTTCTCCTCCTCTGTGCTGGCCTTTCAGGACTGCCCGTTCAGGTTATCCGCCCTCCCGGACCCGGGAGTCGCGGGCACGCGGATCCACCGGGCCGCCCGTATCAATATCCTCCCGACCCGCCCTGAACCTCCTCGAGGAGACCACGATTACCCAGATGAGCAACGCAGCGAAAATCCCGGAAGACCTCAAGCCCGCCGACGGACGCTTCGGCTGCGGGCCTTCGAAGGTGCGACCGGAGGCCCTGCGCTCGCTGGCGGAACGATCCGACCTGATGGGTACGTCCCACCGGCAGAAGCCGGTCAAGGATCTGGTCGGGCGGGTGACCGACGGTCTCGCTGACCTCTTTTCGCTTCCCGACGGCTACGAGATCGCCCTCGGCAACGGAGGTGCCACCGCTTTCTGGGACGCCGCGGCCGCCTGGCTGGTCCGTGAGCGGGCGCTCCATCTGGTCTACGGCGAGTTTTCCCGCAAGTTTGCCGGCGTTACCGGGGGAGCCCCTTTCCTGACCGACCCGATCCTGATCGAGTCCGAGCCGGGCGACGCCCCCACCCCGGAGGGTCACGAAGGAGTCGACGCGATCGCCTGGGCGCACAACGAGACCTCGACCGGCGTCATGGTTCCGGTCGAGCGACCCGCCGGTTCCGGCGATGCTCTGATCCTGGTCGACGCGACTTCCGGTGCCGGCGGCCTTCCGGTCGACATGAAGCAGGCCGACGTCTACTACTTCGCCCCCCAGAAGGCATTCGGGGCCGACGGTGGGCTCTGGCTGGCCGCACTCAGCCCCGCCGCGACAGCCCGCATCGAGGAGCTCGACGGTTCGTCCGACAGGTGGCAGCCTCCGTTTCTCTCTCTCAAGACGGCCCTCGACAACTCCCGCAAGAACCAGACCTACAACACGCCGGCTCTGGCGACCCTCTTCCTTCTCGCCGAACAGCTCGAGTGGATGCTGGCCGGAGGCGGGCTCGACTTCTGTGTATCCCGGACCACCGCTTCTTCGGACCAGCTCTACGGGTGGGCCGAGTCCAGCGACTTTGCCACGCCTTTTGTCACCGATCCGGCACGGCGCTCCCTGGTCGTCGGGACGATCGACTTCGAAGATTCCATCGATGCCGCCGCCGTCGCGGCCACGCTCCGGGCCAACGGCATCGTCGACGTCGAGCCCTACCGCAAGCTCGGTCGCAACCAGCTGAGGGTGGGAATGTTCCCGGCAGTTGAGCCTTCCGACGTCGAAGCGCTGACCGCCTGCGTCGACTGGGTGATCGAGAACGCGGGAGTCAGCGCATGAGAGACCTGTCAGCAACCGTCGGGAGGGATTCGAAATGAAGGTTCTTGTCAAGGAACAGATCGCCGAGTCCGGGATCGACCTCCTGCGCGAGCAGTTCGAGGTCGAACTGGGCTTCGACATGGATGACCAGGAACTGGCCGAGCGAATCGGTGAGTTCGACGCGATCCTGATCCGGTCAGCCACCAAGCTGACCCCGGAACTGATCGAGCGGGCCGACAACATGAAGGTGATCGGCCGGGCCGGCACCGGTGTGGACAACGTCGATATCCCTGCCGCCACGAAGCGCGGCATCATCGTCGCCAACGCGCCCGAGTCGAATTCGGTCGCCGCGGCCGAGCACACCCTCGCCCTGGCGATGGCCCTCTTCAGGAACGTGCCCCAGGCTCACGGCTCCCTGGTCGCGGGCCGTTGGGACCGCGGGCTCTACAAGGGGTCAGAGCTTTACGGCAAGACTCTCGGAGTGATCGGTTTCGGCCGGATCGGCCAGCTGGTGGCCAAGCGCGCCCAGGCTTTCGAGATGGAGGTCCTCGCCTTCGACAAGTTCGTATCGGCAGAGCGCTTCAAGGATCTCGGGGTTGAAGGGGTCGGGACGGTCGAGGAGCTCTACGAGCGGGCCGACCTTCTGACCATCCACCTGCCGAAGACTCCTGAGACCGTGAACTGGATCGATGCGGATGCGATCGCCGCGATGAAGCCGGGCATGCGCATCGTCAACTGTGCCCGGGGCGAGCTGATCGACCTCGACGCGCTGATCGCCGGACTCGACTCGGGGCAGGTAAAGGGCGCGGCGCTCGACGTCTTCCCCGAAGAGCCGTTCACCGAGCACCCCGTCTTCTCGCGCGATGACATCGTTGTCACCCCTCACCTCGGCGCTTCGACTTCCGAGGCCCAGGACCGTGCCGGAACCGATACCGCCGAACAGGTGACCGCGGCGCTGACCGGCGGAGTCGTGACCAACGCGGTCAACATCGCTTCGGTCAGCCCGGCCGTCATGGAGGCCCTGGCACCGTTCGTTCCGCTGTGCCAGACCCTCGGTCAGGTCGCCGCCGGGCTGATCCCGGGCGTGATCGACCGGGTCGAGGTGGACTTCCGCGGCGGCGTCGCCGGCTACGACACCCGGCTGCTGGTCGTCGCCGTGCAGGCCGGCCTGCTCGCCGGCCATACGGCCGAGGCGGTCAACCTGGTCAACGCGCCGCAGATGGCCGAAGATCGCGGTATCGAGGTCAACGTGACGAAGGAGCCGGGCGCCGAGGACTTCACCGACCTGATCCGGATCTCGATCACCTCCGGGGACGAGACCGTCACCGTCGGCGGCACCACGGTCGGCCCGAAGAACCTGCCGTACCTGGTTTCGATATGGGACCAGAGTTTCTACCTGCCTTTCGCCGAGCACATGGCGGTGTTCCGCTACTCGGACCAACCCGGAATGATCGGACGGGTCGGGTCTGCGTTCGGCGAGCAGGGCGTCAACATCGGTTCGGCCGCGGTCGGCGCCGAGTCCGACAGCGATCAGGCGGTAATGGTCGTCACCAGCGACGCGATGGTCTCGGCCGAGACGATCGCTGCGATCACCGACCTCGACGGATTCTCGACCGGGTACTCGATCGAACTCTGAGCTTTCGCCGGATACGGGCGCCGGCGATAGGCTGAACCGATGAAGGCCGTCGTCCTCAGCGGTACAGGCGAACCGGAGAAGCTCGTGGTCGAGGAGCGACCGGAGCCCCGTCCCGGCAAGGGGGAGGTCAGGGTCTCGGTCCGGGCCGCAGGCGTGAACTTCGCCGACCTCCTGGCCCGGCGCGGGCTCTATCCGGATGCTCCGGACACGCCATGCGTGCTCGGCTACGAATTCGCCGGTGAAGTCGACGAGCTGGGGGAGGGGGTCGAGGGCATCGAGGTCGGCGCCGCCGTGTTCGGGCCGGTGATGTTCGGCGGCCAGGCTGAGAAGGTCGTGGTCCCCCGCGACCAGGTGATGCCGATCCCGAAGGGCTTCGGATTCTCCGAGGCCGCGGCGCTTCCGGTCAACTACTGCACGGCGATCGCAGCCCTGGTGGTGATGGGGGGATTGCGCGAGGGGCAGCGGGTCCTGATCCACGCGGCCGCCGGCGGGGTCGGGATCGCGGCGACCCAGATCGCGCGGGATGCGGGCGCCGAGATATTCGGTACCGCCTCTGCGGGAAAACACGAGGCGATACGCGCCCAGGGCGTCGACCACACGATCGACTACCGGACATCCGACTTCGAGGCCGTGGTCAGGGAACTGACCGGCGGAGAGGGCGTCGACCTGATCATCGACGCCACCGGGCCGACAGCCTTCCGCAAGGACTACCGTCTGCTCAGGGACGGCGGCCGGCTGGTGATGTTCGGCGTCTCCGAACTGCAGGGTTCACGCGGTTTCTTCAGCCCTGCGGGGATCGGGGCACTGCTCAAGATGCCGCTCGCAACCGCGCCATGGTGGAAGAGCCTCGGCATGATCGGCGAGAACAAGGTGGTCGGTGGACTGAACCTGCTCGACTGGTGGAAGCGCGAGGGGCTCGGCCGCCTCTCCGGTCTGATGAACGGGTACCTCGAACGTGGCTGCATCGATCCGGTCGTATCGAAGGAGTTCGGCTTCGAGCAGGCTCCCGAGGCTCACCGCTACATCGAGGAGCGCCGGAACATCGGCAAGGTCCTGCTCATACCTTGAGCGGAGACCAGGCAGTGCGCTAGGGTGGTGCCAGTCATGGAACGCCAAACGACCAGCCCGGCCCTGCTTCTTCTCCTGCTCCCCCTCCGGGGGGAATGATCGCCGGGCGGCGCGTCAGCCGCGAGCAGAACCAGACTCACCCTTAGATTCAGAAGGAGAAGCGACATGGCCAACGAGACGGTCAAAGACGACGCGGACCGCGTCCACATATTCGACACAACGCTGAGAGACGGCGAGCAGTCGCCCGGGATCTCGCTCAACGCGAGCGAGAAGGTCGAGATCGCCCAGCAGCTCGCCCGCCTTGGAGTCGACGTGATCGAAGCGGGCTTCCCGATCGCCTCGCCCGGCGACTTCGAGGCGGTCGAACTGATCGCCCGTACCGTTGAAGGGCCGACCATCTGTGGTCTCGCCCGGGCTCAGAAGGGGGACATCGAAGCGTCCTGGAACGCGATCCGGGACAGCGAACGGCCCCGTATCCATACCTTCATCTCGACCTCGGACATCCACATCCAGCACCAGATGCGCAATACGAGGGAAGACGTCAAGGCCGGGGCGAGGGCAGCGGTCGCCCATGCCAGGTCCTATTGCGACGATGTCGAGTTCTCACCCATGGACGCGACCCGCGCCGACGTCGAGTTCACCGCCGAGGTGTGTGCCATCGCCGTCGAGGAGGGCGCGACCGTGGTCAACATCCCTGACACGGTCGGGTATACGACCCCCGAGGAGTACACGCGCTACTTCGAGAAGCTCTACGAATACGCCCCTTCGCTGCGCGGCGTCGAGCTCTCGGTCCACTGCCACGACGACCTCGGGCTCGCCGTCGCCAACTCCTACGCCGGCCTTCTGGCCGGCGCCCGCCAGGTCGAATGCGCGATCAACGGTATCGGCGAGCGGGCCGGCAACTGCTCCCTGGAGGAGATCGCGATGCTGATCGGGGTCCGGAACGACGCCCACGGACTGAGCACCGGGATCAACACCAGGGAGATCGCCCGGACCAGCCGGATGGTCTCCCGCCTTACCGGCTACGTGGTTCCGCCCAACAAGGCGGTGGTCGGCCGAAACGCCTTCGCCCATGAGTCCGGCATCCACCAGGACGGCGTGCTCAAGGAGCGCTCGACCTTCGAGATCATGGACGCGACCGAGGTCGGCCTCGACTCCAACCAGATCGTGCTCGGCAAGCACTCCGGTCGCCACGCGCTCAAGGATGCGCTCGAGCAGCTCGGTTTCGTGGTCGAAGGCGAGGCGCTCAACCAGGCCTTCAGGCGCTTCAAGGAAACGGCGGACAAGAAGAAGCAGGTCACCGCACTCGACCTCGAGGCGATCGTCTCCGAAGAGATGCGCGACCGGGCCGAGAGCCACGAGCTCGAATCATTCAGCGTCGTTGCCGGATCCGACCGGGAGCCCAGGGCCGAGGTCGGTGTCAGGCTGCCCTCCGGCGAAGTCCTCTCGGGCGAATCGGGCGGCGATGGACCGGTCGAGGCGATCTTCGGAGCGATCCAGAAGGCCACCGACACCGAGACTGAACTGAGGGAGTACCACGTCGCCGCGGTGACCGGAGGCGATGACGCTCTCGGCCAGGTGACCGTGGTCCTCAAGTCGGAGGGCGGGACCGCCTCCGGCCAGGGGGTATCGACCGACATCCTCGAAGCATCCGGGCGGGCCTACGTCAGGGCGCTTTCGAACCTGCTCGACGGAACCGCCGTCCGCCAGGCTGAAGAGGCGACGTCGGACGCCGCCTCCGAGATGACCGGCCCCTGAGCTCCGGGGCAGGTGCCCGCGGCGAGTGACGATCCTCACTCCGCCGGTATCGCCGAATCCCTAATGTCCGAGTCGGAGTAATACCCGTAAACGCACGAACCCCGAATCGAGACGTGAGAATCATGATGGGCAGAATAATGTTCAGCCTTATCAGCACACAAACCCCGGCAGAGAAACCCAGGCCAGCCAAACGGCCCGGCAACGGTTCCTGACCCGGAGCGAAGCACAGAATGACTTGAAACGCCCCGCAATCGCGGGGCGTTTTGCTTGCAGTGGCCGGCGGTTCGACAATTTGCCTGTGTAGTACAAGCGTGCGTGATAACGTACAGCCATGGCAACTACAGGCACAACCACGAAGCGGCCGCCCGCTTTCGCTGACGGATCTGAATCCGTGGACGGTTCGGCCGCAGATGTCGCGGCGATCGGCGCCCGTGTCAAGGCACTGCGCGAGGCGATGGGCCACTCCCTCAGGGACCTCTCCGAACGCAGTGGCGTGAGTCCGACCATGCTCTCGCAGGTCGAGCGCGGGGCGACCAGCCCGACCCTGGCCGTCGCCTCGAAGATCGCAGCCGGACTCGACCTGAGCCTTTCCCAGCTGCTCAGGCTCGATGAGACCCCGCACGTCGTCGTCGGCAGGGCCGGTGACCACCGCAGGCACGAGCGCGGCGGACACCGGATCGAGGAGCTGACCCCACCGCTACCGGGCCTGCGGGCCGACGTCTCGACCCACGAACTCGACCCCGGGGCGATCACCGGAGAACCCGGAGACAACCCGATGCACGAGCCGGGCAGCCGTGAGACGGCGGTCGTACTCGACGGACACGTCGTGCTCGCCTTCGGCTCCGAGAGCTACATGCTCGGCCCGGGGGACAGCGTCACCTTCGACGCCGACCTGCCGCACCACTTCGAGAACCAGAGTGACGAGCCGACCCGGTTCGTCGCCGTAATCGCCGCCGGCCTCCGTCGCGGCTAGGAAGGAGAGAAATGGCGAAGACGATGTTCGAAAAGATCTGGGAGGCCCACGAGGTCCGGGAGGAGCTGATCTACATCGACCTCCACCTCGTCCACGAGGTCACCTCGCCCCAGGCCTTCGAAGGCCTGAGGATGACCGGCCGGAAGCTGCGGCGGCCAGACAAGACCGTGGCGACGGCCGACCACAACGTGCCGACCGACGGAACTCCGACCGCAAAGCTGATCGCCGACGCGCTCTCCCGCAAGCAGGTCGAGACGCTCGAGAAGAACGCCGAGGACTTCGGCGTGCCCGTCTACAGCCTCGGCTCGGAGACTCAGGGCATCGTCCACGTGATCGGCCCGGAGCTCGGCCTGACACAGCCGGGCATGACCATCGTCTGCGGTGACTCCCATACCTCCACTCACGGGGCCTTCGGTTCCCTCGCCTTCGGAATCGGCACCTCCGAAGTCGAGCACGTGATGGCGACCCAGACGCTGGTCCAGAGAAGGCCGAAGACCATGAGGATCAACTACTCCGGAAAGCTTGGACCCGGCGTCACTTCCAAGGACCTGATCCTGGCTACGATCGGCGAACTCGGCACCGGCGGAATGTCCGGCTACGTGGTCGAGTACGCCGGCGAGGCGATTCGGGCCCTGACCATGGAAGAGCGCCTGACGGTCTGCAACATGACGATCGAAGGCGGCGGAAGGGCCGGCATGATCGCTCCCGACGAGACCACCTACGAGTACATGCGCGGCAAGCCCGGTGTCCCGGACGACTTCGAGGCCGCGGTCGAGCAGTGGAAGCAGCTGCCGACCGACGAAGGCGCCGTTTTCGACCACGAGGTCGAGATCGACGCCGCGGCGATCTCGCCGATGGTGACCTGGGGAACGACCCCCGGCATGGTCGTACAGGTCACCGACCGGGTTCCCGATCCCGCGGCGATGGATTCCGCCGCCAAGCGCGAGTCGGCCGAGCGGGCCCTCCAGTACATGGGCCTCGAAGCCGGCACACCGATCGAGGAGATCCGGCCGGAACGGGTCTTCATCGGCTCCTGCACGAACTCCCGGATCTCCGACCTGCGTGAGGCTGCCGGGGCGATCAAGGGGCGCAAGGTGGCCGATTCGATCCGGGCGATGGTGGTCCCCGGCTCGGCGCTGGTCAAGACGCAGGCCGAAGAAGAGGGTCTCGACCGGGTCTTCGAGGAGGCCGGTTTCGAGTGGCGTGGCGCAGGATGCTCGATGTGCCTCGGCATGAATCCGGACATCCTGATCGAAGGCGAACGCTGTGCCTCGACCTCGAACCGCAATTTCGAGGGGCGTCAGGGCAAGGGCGGGAGAACGCATCTGGTGAGCCCGAAGATGGCCACCGCCGCGGCAATCGAAGGGCACTTCGTCGACATCAGGAACTGGGACTGATCCCGCCCACGGGTCCGGTTTCAGTCCAGAAAGAAAGCAGAGGAATCAGATATGGAAGCGATAGAAGTCATTGAAGGGCCGGTCACACACCTCGACCGCAGCGATGTCGATACCGACCAGATCATCCCCAAGCAATTCCTGAAGCGGGTCGAGCGGACCGGCTTCGGCGAGTTCCTTTTCTACGACTGGATCCGCGACGGCGAGATCGAACTCGAGCCTAACCCGATCCTGGTCTCCGGTCACAACTTCGGTTCGGGGTCCTCGCGTGAGCACGCGGTCTGGGCGCTCGACCAGTTCGGATTCAGGGCGGTCGTCGCACCTTCGTTCTCGGACATCTTTTTCTCGAACTGCACGAAGAACGGTTTCCTGCCGGTGGTGCTCGAGAAGCACCACTGCGACGCGCTGGCGCAGGCCGGTCACGGCCGGATCCACCTCGATTCCCAGACTGTTTCCTGGGACGGGGGAGAGGCGACCTTCGAGATCGACCGGGAGATCAAGCGCCGCCTGCTCGGCGGACTCGACGACATCGCGCTGACGCTTCAGGCCGAGCAGGAGATCTCCGAATTCGAGGAAGGGCCCGGCGGGAGTTACGGGCCGGTGACCACGGCCCTCGATTGAGCCGGCCGGAAAGCAGCCCTGCCGACTGGGACGCCTCGACCTACTCCCGGGTCTCGGCGCCGCAGCGATCCTGGTCGGCCGATGTGATCGGCCGGCTCGGACTGCGCGGCGACGAGACGGTGCTCGACGCCGGTTGCGGCAGCGGCGAGGTCACCGTTTCACTGCTGGAGAGCCTTCCCCGGGGCCGTGTGATTGCGGTTGACGGCTCTGCCTCGATGGTCGAGGCGGCGCGGGGACTGCTGCCGCCGGAGAGGGCCGAGGTCCGCTGCCGTGATCTGACCGGACTGGACATAGATGGTGAGGCCGATCATGCCTTTTCCAACGCGGTATTTCACTGGGTCCAGGACCACGACGCGCTCTTCCGCGGGCTTCACCGCGCACTCCGGCCGGGCGGCAGGCTGTCGGCCCAGTGCGGTGGCAAAGGCAACGTTGCTTCGGTCGAGCGTGCGCTGGCCGTCGTCTGCCGCGAGCAGCCGTTCGCCGGGAGCGTTGCGGGCATGAGCGCACCCTGGAACTTCGCCGGTCCCGGGGAGACCGAGGTCCGGTTGAGGGATGCAGGTTTCGACCGGACCGAATGCTGGCTCGAGAGCCGTACGGCCCGACCCGAGGAACCGCAGGCATTCTTCGAGGCATCGATGCTGGCTCAGATCGCAGAGGTCCTCGATCCCGGACAGCTCGCCGCTTTCAGCGACCGGATGATGGAGGTCATGGGGTCGCCGGATACCTTCGACTACGTTCGCCTTAACATCGTCGCCGAACGGAACTGAGTGAACGGTTCCCCGGCAGCCCGCCGGCCCATCCAACCCCGAGGAGCATCCAGAACTTGAGTCAGCCACCGAAAATCGTCGTACTTGCCGGTGACGGCATCGGCCCCGAGATCGTCGCCGCCACCCGGAGGGTGCTGGATCAGGTCGCTGAGTTCGAATACGAGGAGCACCTGATCGGAGGGATCTCGATCGACGAGAACGGGATCCCCCTGACCGTGGAGGCGACCGGGGCCTGCCGTGCGGCGGATGCGGTGCTGCTCGGTGCGGTGGGCGGACCGAAGTGGGATGAGGCGGTTGCTCAGGATCCGACGGCCCCCAGGCCGGAACAGGGCCTGCTCGGTATCCGCAAGGAGCTCGGGCTCTACGCGAACCTGCGACCCGTCAAGCCGTCACCGGCCCTGATCGGTTCCAGCCCTCTGAAGGAGGAACGGATCGCCGGAACCGACCTGCTCGTGGTGCGGGAGCTGACCGGCGGGATCTACTTCGGTGAGAGCGGGCGCGAGGGCGATACCGCCCACGACGACTGCTCCTATTCGGTGGCCGAGATCAGCCGCATCGCCAGGGTCGCTTTCGAGGCTGCCAGGCAGCGTGCGGTGGGGCGCGACGACGGACCGCGGGTCACCTCGGTGGACAAGGCGAACGTGATGGAGACCTCGCGCCTCTGGCGGGAGACGGTCAAGGTGGTCGCGGGCGAGTACCCCGGGGTCGAACTGGACCACATGCTGGTCGACAACACCGCCATGCAGCTCGTTTCGAGGCCGACCGACTTCGACGTGATCGTCACCGAGAACCTGTTCGGCGACATCCTCAGCGACGAAGCCGCGATGCTGACCGGTTCGCTCGGAATGCTTCCTTCGGCCAGCATCGGCGCGGAAGGCGAACCCGGACTGTTCGAGCCGGTTCACGGCTCGGCCCCCGACATCGCCGGCCAGGGTGTCGCGAACCCGCTCGCGACGATGCTGTCGGCCGCGATGATGCTCCGGTACGGCCTGTCTATGGCGGTCGAGGCCGACCGTATCGAGAGCGCGGTCGATGCCGTGCTCGCTTCCGGGCTTCGCAGCCCGGACCTGTTCACCGGAGCCGGAGGCGAGCGCAAGGCAGGTACCGACGAGGTCACCGAAGCGGTGCTGGCCGAGCTCGCCTGACCGTCAGGAATGACGGCACGATTGGCAGGAAGGGCTGCGCGTTTAGAGTGATCAGGTGCGTCGGCTCCCGGCCCCGTACCATTCTCCAATCCGGAATCGAAAGAGGAGCTGCAAGTGGAAAAGGCTGAGTTCATATGGCAGAGCGGCGAGTTCGTCCCCTGGGACGAGGCGCAGGTCCATGTTCTGAGCCACGGCCTCCACTACGGCACCGGCGTATTCGAAGGGATCCGCTGCTACGACGGCGACCAGGGTCCCGCTGTCTTCCGGCACCGTGAGCACATCGAGCGCCTCTACGATTCCGCCCGCATGTACTTCCTGGAGATGCCGTTCAGCCAGGAAGAGATCGGCGAAGCGATCAGGGAGCTGATCCGCCGCAACGGCCTTCGCGACTGCTACATCCGCCCGCTCGCCTTCCGCGGCTACGGCGAGATGGGCCTCTACGCCAAAACGGCCCCGGTCGAAGTGGTGATCGCCGTCTGGCCCTGGGGCGCGTACCTCGGTGAGGCCGGCAAACAGCACGGGATCAGGGCCAAGGTCTCATCCTGGCGGCGGATCTCGTCCTCGGGACTGATCCCTCACGCCAAGGCTTCGGGCCAGTACCTCAATTCGATCCTCGCCAAGACCGAGTCGGCCAACGCCGGCTACGAAGAAGCGATCCTGCTCGACGAGCGCGGGTTCGTATGTGAGGGTTCCGGCGAGAACATCTTCGTGGTCAAGAACGGCAAGGTCGCGACGCCTCCCCAGGTGGCCTCGATCCTCGACGGCATCACCCGCAAGTCCGTGATGCAGATACTCGAAGACTCCGGATACCCGGTGCTCGAGCGTGACATCGCCCGTTCCGAGCTCTACAACGCCGATGAAGTGTTCATGTGCGGGACTGCGGCCGAGGTCGTACCGGTGCGAGAAATCGACGACCACCCGCTGGGTGAGCCCGGAGAGATCACCAAGCTGGTCCAGACGCGCTATGAAGACGCGATTTACGGCCGCCTGCCCGAATACAACGAATGGCTCGACCTGGTCGGCGAGCCCGAAGCAGCGACGGAACCGAGTAAAGTCAACGGCTGATGCTTCACTGCGCTGCTCAAATCAGGATGCCTGCCCGAATTACGGGTGCTGTGGGCTGAGAGCCCACGGCAACGCGGCCCTGCCGCGTCCGGCCCCGCCGGAGCCGTCAAGGGCTTCGGATCTGATTTTCTGAAAGGACCGCAGTAATGGAAAAGGTGAAGCTCTACGACACGACGCTCAGAGACGGCATGCAGGGACAGGGCATGTCACTGTCCGCCTCGGAGAAGGTCCGGGTGGCCCACGCCCTCGACCGGATGGGCGTCCACTTCATCGAGGCCGGCTTCCCGGCCTCCAATCCCAAAGAAGCCGAGCTCTTCGAGTTGCTGGCCGATGAGGACTTCGAACTGGCTCAGATCTGTGCCTTCGGCATGACCCGTCGGCGAGGAGTGGAGGCGGACCGGGATGAGGCGCTGACGATGCTCGCCGACAGCTTCGCGCCAGTCGTGACCCTGGTCGGCAAGACGTGGTCTCTCCACCTGGAGAAGGTCACCAAGGTCTCTCCCGAGGAGAACCTGGCGATGATCGAAGAGTCGGTCGCCTATCTGAGCGATCGCGGCAAGCGGGTGATCTACGACGCCGAACACTTCTTCGACGCCTGGCGTGAAGACCCGGACTACTCGATGCTCTGCCTGAAGGCTGCGGTCGCTGCCGGCGCGGTGAACCTCAGCCTCTGCGATACCAACGGATCCAGCCTTCCGGACCAGATCTCTTCCGCGGTGGCAGCCGTTTCGGCCGAATTCGGAGAAGGGGTCGAGCTCGGAATCCACGCGCACAACGACGCCGAATGCGGAGTAGCCAATTCGCTTGCCGCCGTGCGTGAGGGGGCGAGGCTGGTGCAGGGGACGATCAACGGATACGGCGAGCGCTGCGGCAACGCCAACCTGGTCTCGATACTGCCGGCACTCCAGCTCAAGATGGGCTACGAGGTCGTGGAGCCCGATCACCTGACCGAACTGTCCTCGACCTCGCACTACGTCGCCGACCTGCTCAACGTGCCGGTCGACCAGGACCAGGCCTATGTCGGACGCAACGCTTTCGCCCACAAGGGCGGCATGCATGTGGCCGGCATCGCCAGCGACTCGCGCACCTTCGAGCACCTCGAGCCCGAACAGGTGGGCAATACCAGGATGCTCCTCCCGTCCGAACTGTCGGGCAAGGCGACGGTGCTGGCCCGGGCCCGCGAGATCGGCCTCGAACTCGACGACGAAGCCGCCACCGAGGCGATCGCCGAGCTGAAGAGGCGCGAGCACCAGGGCTACCACTACGAAGCAGCCGAAGCCTCCTTCGACCTGCTCCTGCGGCGCTGCGCCGGGGAGTACGAGCCGTTGTTCCGGCTGGAGGGCTTCAGGGTGCTGACCGAGATGCGCGAGGACGGCAGTGTCGCCACGGAGGCCACGCTCCGGATATGGGTCGACGGCGAGCGCCACCTCTGCGTCGCCGAAGGCAACGGACCGGTCAACGCGCTGGACCGGGCGCTGCGCTCGGCGATCACCAGCCACTACCCGCACCTGGCCGATATCGAGCTGACCGGCTACCGCGTCCGCATCCTCGATTCCGACCACGGCACCGGGGCGGGCACGAGAGTGCTGCTGGATTCATCCGACGGCGAAGAATCCTGGGGATCGATCGGAGTCTCGGAAAACATCATCGAAGCATCCTGGGAGGCGCTGGTCGACTCGCTCGAGTACGCCTTCCCGCGGGAAACGGGCAGGGCCGGTTCGTGACCCCGGGCCATGGCGAGCCGCTCTCACTTGCCAGGCCCGACATCGGCGAGGACGAGGAACGCCTGGTCCTGGAGGTGCTCCGCTCCGGACGGCTGTCGCTCGGACCGATGCTCGAGCGTTTCGAGCACGAGTTCGCCGCCTGGCTGGGCGTCGATGACGCGATCGCCACGAACAGCGGTACCACTGCCCTCCACCTCGGTGTGCGGGCTCTCTGCTGGGGTCCGGGGGCGGAGGTGGTGCTCTCGCCCTTCACTTTCGTCGCCAGTGCCAACTGTCTGCTGTACGAGGGTGTGAGGCCGGTCTTCGCCGATGTCGACCCGGTCACCCTGAACCTCACCCCCGAAACCGCTGCGACAGCGGTCGGCCCCGATACCGCCGGCCTGCTGCCGATCGACATCTTCGGCTATCCCTGCGACATGCCGGGTTTCGAAGCGCTGGCCGAGAAGAACGGGCTGCGTGTTCTCGAGGACGCCGCGCAGGCACTCGGGGCGGTCGACCGGGAGGGCCGCAAGGTGGGATCACGCGGCAACATCGCTGCCTTCGCGTTCTACGCCAACAAGCAGATGACCACGGGGGAGGGCGGAATGCTCATTCCCCGCGATCCCGATGAGGCCGAACGGATCCGCTCGGAGAGGAACCAGGGCCGGGCCGTCGATATGGACTGGCTCGATCACGACCGGCTTGGCTTCAACTATCGGATGTCCGACATCGCGGCGGCCGTCGGTGTCGCCCAGGTAGAGAAGCTCGACCGCATGCTCGCCGACCGGGCAGCGGTGGCGAAGGCCTACGGCGCTGCGCTGGAACGGGTCGACGGGGTCGAGACTCCCGTCGCAGGGGCCGGCCAGGAGAAGCGCAGCTGGTTCGTCTATCCCGTACGGCTGGATCCCGAAATCGACCGGGACGCCGTGATCACCGGACTTGGCGAAGCGGGGATCCCGTCCAAGGCCTATCTGCCCTGCGTCCACCTGTTTCCCCACCTGAGAGAGCTCGGCTATGAGGAGGGTCAGTTCCCTGTTGCGGAGGCGATCTCGGCCCGCTCGCTGGCCCTGCCTTTCCACTCCGGCATGGGAGAAGCCGACGTCGACCGGGTCGCCGAGGCGCTCGAACGGGTCCTGAAGGCATAATCGTCGTCGTGTCACGCTTCCGAGAAGACCCCGACCCCCGTTTCTGGCGACTCAATCGTTCGGTCGAATTCGACCGCAGGCTGGCGCCTCACGACCTGGACCAGTCGCGCGCTCACGCCGCAGCGCTTTGCCGGATCGGAGTGATCTCCGAGGACGAGCTGCCGGAGCTGCACTCCGCTCTCGACACGATCCGGACCGAGATCCTGGACGACCGCTTCGAGTTCCTCGACTCCGATGAAGACGTTCACATGGCGATCGAGCGGCGCCTGGGGGATCTGGTCGGGCCGCTGGCCGGAAAGCTCCACACCGGCCGATCACGCAACGACCAGGTGGCGACTGACATAGCGATGGCCGCTATGGATCACTCGAAACGGGCAGTTGCGTTGATCACCGAAGTGATGACTCGGCTACTGGAGCTCGCGCGGGATCACCGCGACTGGGCGATGCCCGGCTATACCCACCTCCAGAGGGCTCAGCCGGTCTACCTCGGCCACCACCTGTTGGCCTATTTCTGGATGCTCAATCGTGACGCGGCCCGTTTCCGTACCACGGCCGAGGCAGCCTCGGTGATGCCGCTCGGCTCCGGGGCCCTGGCCGGCGTCAACTGGGAGATCGACCGCCACGCCGTCGCCGCCGACCTCGGTTTCGCCTCGATCGCCCCGAACTCGCTGGACGGAACCTCCAACCGGGACTTCCTGCTCGACTATCTCTCGGCCGCGGCGATCCTCTCGACCCACCTGTCCCGGCTCGGTTCGGAACTCGTCATCTGGTCGAGTACGGAGTTCGGCTTCTGCCGCATCGCCGAGCCGTTCACCTCGGGCTCGAGCATCATGCCGCAGAAGCAGAATCCGGACTCGGCGGAGTTGCTGAGGGCCAAGGCCCCACGGGTGGTGGCGGACTTCACCACGCTGCTGGGAGTCATGCATGCGCTGCCCCTGACCTACGGCAAGGACATGCAGGAAGACAAGGAGCCTTTCTTCGACGCGGTCGATACGACCGAGGCCAGTCTCGAGATGACCTCGGGAATCCTTGAAGGGATCACCTTCGACCGCGAGCGGTTGCTCGAGGCCTCCGGCGACGAGATGCTGGCGGCGACGGAGGTTGCGGACCTGCTGGTCCGGCGCGGGATGCCCTTCCGCGAGGCCCACGGGATCGTCGGTGGGCTGGTCAGGAAGTGCGTCGAGCAGGGACGTGCGCTGTCCGACCTTTCGCTGGACGAGCTTTCCTCGAGTTCGGATCTGCTCGACGACGAGTACTACGAAGTCCTGAAGCAGTCGAGCTGGCTGGAGTCGAAGCGCAGTGAGGGTGGAACCTCGAGCCCCAGCCTGGCCCGGCAGATCGAGCTCGCTTCCGAGGTCCTGACCGGTAACGGCTGAGACCGTCCGGCGATTCGGCGGCCGGCCCGTCGAAACCAGTGCGGAGCGGTTCTAGCCGGGCGAGGCCCCGCCGGAACCGGGAGTGACGCCGCCGCCCGCAGGCGGCGCCGGCGTGGTCGGGGGCGGCGCTTCCGGAGTCGGGTCAGGGGTCGGCGCAGGTTCGGGGTCGGGTGCCGGGGCGGCCGCTTCGGTAGTGGTTTCGGGGCTGGTCGCCGCCGCGGCAGGATCCGGGGCGGGCGCTACTGGCGCCGGAGTCGTTTCGACGCCGGGGTCGACCGTGGTGTCTTCAGACTGGGCTTCTTCCTCGGCGGCCTTGGCCTCACGCTCGGCTGCCCGCTCGGCCTCGATGTTCTGCCAGGCCGAGATGACGTCGGCCCAGATCAGCGCCGGGTAGGTGCCCCCGTCGACCGGGCTGCCGCCGTATTCGGTCAACATCTTCTGGTAGCCCTCGGGGTAGCCGACCCATACGCAGGCCGTCACCTCGGTGATTGCGCCGCAGAACCAGGCGTTCGTATTGTCCTCGGTGGTTCCGGTCTTTCCCCACTGTGAGTCGTCGCCGATGCTGGCGTTGGTCCCGGTGCCGCTGGTCACGACGGTGCTGAGGATGCCCTTCGCCGTCTGGGCGACCGCCGGGTCCATGACCCCGGTGCTGATCACCTCATTGTCGCCCCCGCGGATCGTCTTGCCGTCGCTGTCACGTACCCGCGTGTAGGCGACTGGGGTGTCGCCGGGCTCCGGCGCGAGGGTTCCGCTGACCCGGCGGCCGTCGTTGGCCAGCGTCGAGAAGGCGTAGGTCCACGACAGCGGTGTCACCTCGGAGGTGCCGAGGACCATCGCGGGGTTGGTCCTGATCTTGTCCTTGACGCCCATCCTGTGGATGTTGCGCGCGATGGCCTTGGTCGTGCCCCTGATGCTCTCGAGGCCGACCTGCGCATAGACCGAGTTGTCCGAGTTCGTGGTGGCGCTCGCCAGGCTGGACGAGCCCGAATAGCTGTCGCCGTAGTTCGAGACCTCGAACAGTTCCTTGTCCTTCTTGCCGAACCTGAACAGCTGCGGGGCCGATTCATAGACCGCGTCCGGCGAGATCCCCTGCTGCAGCGCCGTCGCCAGGATGAAGGGCTTGACCGTGGACCCCGGCTGCCTGTAGCCCTGTGTGGCCAGGTTGAAGGGCGCCGTATCGAAATCGGGACCGGCCACCATGGCGTCGATCGTGGCGTCCTTGTTGTTGATCACGACGACCGAGGCCGTCGGTCCGATGCCACTGAGGGTGTTGGTCACCACGTCTTCGGCGGCGGCCTGCATCTCGAGGTCGAGCGAGGTCTTGACCTCGAGGCCGCCGAAGAAGGTACGCCCGGCGCCGAAGCGGTCGACCAGCTGCTGGCGGACCCACTCGGTGAAGTAAGGGGCCTCGGAGTCGATCTTCGGGGGTTCGATGGAGGTGCTGGGCGGAAGCGCTTCGGAGCTGGCCTCGTCCATCTGTTCGGCGGTGATGTAGCCCTGCT
This sequence comes from uncultured Solirubrobacterales bacterium, assembly GCA_963717235.1. Lineage (GTDB taxonomy): Bacteria > Actinomycetota > Thermoleophilia > Solirubrobacterales > 70-9 > 67-14. Next base: position 116,617 of record CAVQVQ010000005.1, read on the forward strand.
CGAACATCTTCTGCAGCACGGTATTGCGCCGCAGAAGCGATGCTTCCGGGTTGATCTGAGGGTCGTATCCGTAGGGGTTCTGAATGATGCCGGCCAGCAGAGCGGACTCTGCCGGAGTGAGCAGCTCGGCGCAGGGGGTCTCCTCGGTGCCGCAGGTCGGATGGGCTGAGCCGAAGTACGTGCGGGCGGCCGATTCGATGCCGTAGGCACCGGATCCGAAGTAGACCGTGTTCAGGTACTCGGTCAGGATCTTGTCTTTGGTCCACTGCTGCTCGAGATGGTAGGCGGCGGCGATCTCCCTGGCCTTCTGGAAGACGGTCCGGTCATTCTGGGCCTCGAGCGCCTGCTTGACCAGCTGCTGGGTGATGGTCGAAGCGCCCTCGCTGGCGCTGCGAGAGAGGATGTTCTGGAACATCGCACGACCCAGACCTCTGAAGTCGAGGCCGCGATGCTCGTAGAAGCGGGCGTCCTCGATCGAAACCACGGCGTTCTTCATGTTCGGCGAGATCTGCTCGGCGTCCAGCAGGATGCGGTTCTGGTTGCTGCTCAGGGTGCCGATCTCCTGACCCTGGCTGTCGGTCAGGACCGAGTTCTGGGCCTCCTCGAACTGGGCGAAGCGCTCGATCGCGGGAATGTCCTGGGAGACAGCCATCACCGCTCCGAATATCGCCGAGGCGAGGCCGAGCACACTCAAGCCGAGCAGGATGAACAGGATTCGCAGTTTCTTGATGCGGGGCTTCGGCGGCTTTGCGCCGGGCGGCTCGGGGAAGCTCCCGATCGGTGGTACCGATCCGTTGCCATTCCCGCCATTTCCACCATTCCCGCCGTCCCCGTTGGGCGTAGAAGGGCCTGCCGGCGTCCCCTTGCGTCCGGAAGAGCTCTTCCTGCGCCCCTTTTTCCCACCGGCCGGGCGCAGCACGGAAGACCCGTTGCCGTTGGCCGCGGGCGGAGAATCGAGAACGCCTCCGTTCTCCCGGGTTTCGTTTCCCGGCGATTTCTTTGTCGTTCGAGAAGCCATCTTTGAGGGGTGACCCGGTACTCGCGAAAAACAAGCAGAGCACTGCGGTGCTCGCGAGGCTGGAACCGATACGCGAAACACAGAGTCGGCCAGTCAGTCTAGCATTGACAGAATGCCCGTCAAGTCGCATCAGGAAAGCCCCTCGCCCTCGGAATCGGCATCGAGGAGGGCAACCGCGCTGGCCTCGAACTCGGTCGAGGCTCTTCCGCAGGGCGCGCTGGCCATTCAGCTGGACCAGGGCAGGCCGCTGCGGGTGAAACTGGGCATCGACCCGACGGCACCCGACATCCATCTGGGTCATACGGTCGTACTGAACAAACTGCGGCAGTTCCAGGACGACGGCCACCAGGTCGTTCTGATCATCGGTGACTACACGGCTCGGGTCGGGGACCCGAGCGGACGCTCGGACCAGCGTCCGATGCTGGCCCCGGAAGAGATCGACGCAAACGCCCGGACCTTCCAGGAGCAGGCATTCAAGGTCCTTGACCGGGAACGGACCGAAGTCCGGTTCAACAGCGAGTGGCTGAGGATGGAGCCGGAGGAGTTGCTCGCACTGCTCTCCAGAGCGACGGTCGCGCGGCTCCTGGAACGGGATGACTTCGAGAAGCGCATGAAGGCGCAGGAGCCGATCTCGATGCTGGAAATGCTCTATCCGCTGCTCCAGGCCTACGACTCGGTCGCGATCCGGTCGGACATCGAGCTCGGCGGCACCGACCAGAAGTTCAACCTGCTCTTCGCGAGGGACGTACAGGCTGCATACGACTGCCCCCGGCAGTCCGTGATGACGATGCCGATCCTGCCGGGGATCGACGGTGTCCGGCGAATGTCGAAATCGCTCGGCAACTACATCGGGGTCACCGATGCCCCGGAAGAGATGTTCGGCAAGGTGATGAGCGTTCCCGACGAGAACCTCCAGCAGTACTGGGGCCTGCTTCTCGGACAGGATCCACCGGAAGGACAGCCGCCCAACCTTTCCAAGCGCCGGCTGGCGTCCGAGCTGGTCGACCGATTCCACGGCGAAGGCGCGGGAGCCGGGGCCGAGGCCGCCTTCAACCGGGTCTTCGTCAACCACGAGGCCCCGGAGGACGTCGAGAGCTTCGGGATCGCCGCGGCCGGGCCGGTCCACATGCCGGCCGCGATCGCCGATGCGTTCGGAGTGAGCCGCAGCGAAGCCCGACGGGTTCTCGCCCAGGGCGGCGTGCGTCGCGACGGGGAGGTGCTGCCGGCCGAACCGCTCGACTATGAGCCCACGGAGCTGGACGGCACCGTGATCCAGCTCGGAAAGCGTCGTTTCAAGCGCTTCGAAACCCAGTCCTGAAGCGACAATCCGGGTCACTCGACACAATCGCCTCAGGCATGTATACTCCTTCGTCCGCTGAGTCGGGGGCTTTTTCCGACTCAGGTGCCTCGTGCGGCGAAACCCGCCGGCCGAGCGCAGGCGGTCTTTGAAAACTGAGCAGCGTGCATTAACTCCGGAAGGTCTGACCGTCCGGGGGAAATGTTCGAGCCCGATTTATCTGTCCGGCGCGCCAGCGCGGCCGGACATTGTTTTATCCCGTCATGTCCGTCACCATATTTGTGTACTTGGTGGCATTTTCGATATGACACGCTCTACGTTAAGAAGTTAGAGGCCCCCGGTTCTTCGGAATCGGGAGTCGGTCCTTCGGGGCCGGCATTGATACCTCGCAACATTTTTACGGAGAGTTTGATCCTGGCTCAGGACGAACGCTGGCGGTGTGCTTAACACATGCAAGTGGTGCGACGAACCAGGCTTCGGCCTGGGGCAAAGCCGCGAACGGGTGAGTAACACGTGGGTAATCTGCCCCAATGACCGGGACAACCCGAGGAAACTCGGGCTAATACCGGATGTGGTCCACAGGCTTAAGCCTGTGTACTAAAGGTAGCTTCGGCTTCCGCATTGGGAGGGGCCCGCGGCCCATTAGCTTGTTGGTGGGGTCAAGGCCTACCAAGGCAACGATGGGTAGCTGGTCTGAGAGGACGATCAGCCACACTGGGACTGAGACACGGCCCAGACTCCTACGGGAGGCAGCAGTGGGGAATCTTGCGCAATGCGCGAAAGCGTGACGCAGCAACACCGCGTGAGGGAAGACGGCCTTAGGGTTGTAAACCTCTTTCAGTTGGGACGAAGGTTCAGCGGTGAATAGCCGACTGAATTGACGGTACCTTCAGAAGAAGCTCCGGCTAACTACGTGCCAGCAGCCGCGGTAATACGTAGGGAGCGAGCGTTGTCCGGAATCATTGGGCGTAAAGAGCGCGTAGGTGGATCAATTAGTCTGCTGTGAAAGTCAAAGGCTCAACCTTTGAAAGCCGGTGGATACTGTTGATCTAGAGTACGGAAGAGGCGA